>NZ_JAKJHW010000008.1 GCF_021646685.1 Pseudalkalibacillus salsuginis
GCGAGTAAGATCCCTCAGAGATGATGAGGTTGATAGGTCTGGTGTGGAAGCGTGGTGACACGTGAAGCTGACAGATACTAATCGATCGAGGACTTAACCACACAAGAAAAGCGAGACGACTGTCCTGAAACGACAGGCACTGGAGTCATGACGAGGAGGCTGTTGCCGCCGCAGGAATGATGAAGTGATCCCGAGTTTCAAGGAGTCGCAGCTAGACAACACATCGAAGATGTTTTCAAGAACCATTATCTAGTTTTGAGGGAACAGATCCCTTGAATTTCATACAGTCTGGTGACGACGGCGAAGAGGTCACACCCGTTCCCATGCCGAACACGGAAGTTAAGCTCTTCAGCGCCAATGGTAATTGGGGGTTTCCCCCTGTGAGAGTAGGACGTCGCCGGGCACCACAAGAGTAGTCGAGAGACTGCTCTTTTTTGTGTTTCAATCGATGTCCGCAAGGACATCAAGCAACGTTGAAGGAGAGGGTTGAGAGGAAAAATATATCGGTGTGATCCTGAAGTATATCGGTACGGATTCAACATTTATCGGTGCGATTTTGAAATATAACGGTGCACATCTAAAATATAACGGTGCAATTCCGAAATTTATCGGTGATTACCCAAAATAGGCAAGTAACCTTTGATTAATGGTGTTGGGATGAGCGCCATGATGCAGAGGACCGCGTTTTAAATCGAGAAAAAGCGAAATTGAGGTACTCAGAAGAAGATACAGCAGTAGGTCCTTTTTATTGTTTGGCGTGAATATGGCCTAAATCCGCGTGATTATCAGGAAATTGGCGCGATTACAGAAATATCCGCGTGATTATCAGGAAATCGGCGCGAATCCGTCCGATTCTTGCGTGATTAATTGAATTTTGGAAACTGTACAATATGGTTTCCCAATAAACATGGTGAGAAAATATACCAGGTTATATGGTTTTTCGGTGTGGTTTCGTTCATGTTATATTTGTTGATAGATGGAGGCGATAGAATTGAATAATAATTTCCGTTTTGATTCCAAGGCAGTACATTTTCATAAAAGGCTTAAGTCAGAGTCAACAAGTAAAGCGCAACCGATTTATCAAACGTCCGCATTTAAATTTAAAAACCTCGAAGAACTAGAGGGTTATTTTGAAGGTAAATCACCTCATATGTATTCCAGAGTAAGTAATCCGAATACAGAAGACTTGGGAACAGGAGTCGCACAGTTAGAAGGAGCACCTAATGGCATTGCGACATCATCAGGAATTTCGGCAATTTTAGCCGGTATCCTTGCTGTTGCGGAACAAGGATCCCATATTGTCGCTTGTGAGGATCTATACGGCGGGACCTATCAACTGTTGGCAAAAGAATTACCTTCTTTAGGTATTGAAGTCTCTTTCACTTCTTTTGAAAGTGAGGAGAGCATCCGTTCAGCCATGAAGTCCAACACGGTTTTACTTTACTCTGAATCGATTACTAATCCATTTTTACGGGTGGAGAATATAGATTTAATCGTTAATATTGCTGAAGAGACAAATGTCTATACGATGATTGATAACACATTTGCGACACCTTATCTGCTTCAGCCGTATCTAAAAGGAGTTAACCTTGTAGCCCATAGTGCGACGAAGTATATCGGGGGACATTCAGATATCACAGCAGGCGTAGTTGTCGGAGATACCGCTCTTGTCGAAAAAGCAAGGAGCAAGGTCATGAATTTTGGCAGCAACCTCAGTCCATTTGAAGCGTGGTTAACGTGTCGAGGGTTGAAGACCTTAAGTGTCCGGATGGAAAGGCATACGATGAATGCTCAGAAGCTTGCGAGCTTTTTAGCAGAACATGCTGGTATAGAGAAGGTTTATTTTCCTGAACAAGCGTCTGATAAAGGGAATGGAGCCATAGTATCGATTGTTTTAAACGAGGAGATCGATCCGAATCATTTTTGTGAGAAGCTAGACTGGATTGGTGTGGTTCCGACTTTAGCAGGAGTTGAAACGACTGTATCCTATCCGATTGGGACATCCCACCGAGCTTTACCAGCGAATGATCAGGAGCGTTTAGGGATAACCAAACAATTGATCCGTATTTCAGTAGGGATTGAAGATTACCAGGATATTGAGGATGCGTTCAGCAAGGCATTATCTTAAATTGACGGGAAGTGCTGCTTTTTGTTGGCAGTACTTCCCTCCTTATAAAATGTTTAAAATTCACTTGCATTCATAACTAATACGTGTTATATTAGTAATTGTCCGGTTGAAAAGGACCGTCACTTTGCAGCTAGCATCGACAGTGTACGCTCGCAGAGAAAGGACGACATCAAGAACAAAATTATCGTCCGTATACTATTATCGTCGCGGGGTGGAGCAGTCTGGTAGCTCGTCGGGCTCATAACCCGAAGGTCGTAGGTTCAAATCCTATCCCCGCAACCAATAAAAGTTCATTGTACTACGTCGAACTTCAAACTTTCAATGAACATATGGAGTACCCGAAGGGGTGCAACCAATATAAAACGTACTACGTCGAGTTATCATCAAAGTTCGTTTTAAATCGTGGTGCCTGGTTCAACCATTTTAAGTCAAATAAACACATACATAATTGGACCCGTGGTGTAGGGGTTAACATGCCTGCCTGTCACGCAGGAGATCGCCGGTTCAAATCCGGTCGGGTCCGCCATTAACATGAAACAACGGTTTCGTGTTTTTTTATTTTCGTCAAAATGAGCCAATCCTTTACGATTTTCCACTCCGAAAATAAAGTTGATAATTTGTCACAAATTCTGGAGATCCTTATAAGGGTCTTTTTTATTGTTAAAATGCTGAACGTTCTCCTCCATTTATCCCCACAATCACCGTCTGGAACTTAAGTACCGCCACTTTCACCACCGTCATACTTGGAAACGTTGGAAACGATTCCCTCTGAATACCGTTCGTTTTCACCTCTAAACACTACTGAAAAAAATTTTTTTGAATCCTCTAAAACCCTTATGCCAACGCAATGTAAGCGTTTACTAAAAAACTGATTAGTCTAAATTATCTAAAAATAAGGTTGACCTTTTGAAAACACCGGAGTAATATTGTCATCAACATAATTCTCTGACAAAACTTCATTGCCCGTCAGAAAAGGTTTGAAACCAAATTCAAAATAGCAAAAAAGAAAAGATATGAAATAGAAAAAATGATATGAAAGGAGCGATCGACATGAGCGAACAATGGATTTACCTGAACGGCCATTTTGTTAACAAGAATGAGGCTGTTGTATCTGTGTATGACCACGGATTTTTATACGGAGATGGGGTGTTCGAAGGTATTAGAATGTATGATGGCAACATATTTCGCCTGAAAGAACATGTTGATCGCCTATATGACTCGGCGAAATCAATCATGCTTGACATCCCGAAAAGTAAAGATGAATTGACGGAAATCATCGCTGAAACATTAAGGCGGAATGATTTGCGTAATGCATATATACGTGTAGTCGTATCAAGAGGAGTCGGAAACCTCGGGCTTGATCCAAGTTCATGCAGAGACCCTCAAATCATCGTCATTGCGGAACAGCTTGCTTTGTTCCCGAAAAAGCTGTATGAGGCTGGAATTGAAATCGCTACGGTCGCAAGCAGGAGAAACCGTGCGGATGTATTATCGCCAAAAGTGAAATCGTTAAACTATCTAAATAATATCCTCGTCAAAATCGAAGCCAATCTCGCTGGTGTGAGTGAGGCATTGATGCTCAACGATCAAGGGTACGTTGCAGAGGGTTCTGCCGACAATGTCTTCATCGTCAAAGGCAATGTGATCAAAACGCCGCCAGGCTATGTGGGAGCGTTAGAAGGTATAACGAGGAATGCCATTATCGAAATTGCTCAACTATTAGGCTTTGAAATGCGGGAAGAGGTATTTACCCGACATGATGTTTATACAGCAGACGAAGTATTTTTGACTGGAACAGCTGCAGAAGTGATTGGTGTTGTGAAAGTCGACGGAAGACAGGTAGGAGACGGACGTCCTGGTGAATATACGAATAAGCTTTTAGAAGCGTTTAGAAAAACAGTGACAGAAGATGGATATAAAGTTTACTCAGACAAGAAGGTCCAAGCGGGATAATCGCAAGTTGGTGGTGAATTAGATGCGAAGTGATATGATCAAAAAAGGAATAGACCGTGCACCGCACAGAAGTCTGTTACGTGCCACGGGAGTTAAAACAAGGGATATTGAAAAACCGTTTATCGGTGTGTGTAATTCCTATATCGATATCATTCCGGGCCATATGCATTTGAATGTATTTGCACAGGTCGTGAAAGAAGCGATCCGCGAGGCAGGAGGCATTCCCTTCGAATTCAATACGATCGGCGTGGATGACGGGATTGCGATGGGCCATATCGGAATGAGGTATTCCTTGCCAAGCAGGGAAATCATTGCTGATTCGGCTGAGACCGTGATCAATGCCCATTGGTTTGACGGTGTATTCTACATCCCCAATTGTGACAAAATCACTCCAGGGATGTTGATGGCGGCGGCAAGGACGAATGTTCCTTCCGTATTCGTTTCGGGCGGTCCGATGGAAGGCGGAACATCGAAAGAGGGGAAACCATTATCTCTTGTTTCCGTTTTTGAAGGTGTCGGCGCTCACCAATCCGGAACAATGACAGCAGAAGAACTGTTGGACATCGAGCAAAACGCTTGTCCGACATGTGGCTCCTGTTCAGGGATGTTCACAGCGAACTCGATGAATTCCATGATGGAGATGGTCGGCTTAGCGCTACCGGGTAATGGAACGATCGTAGCTACATCCAATGAGCGTCATCGACTGATAAAGGAAGCTGCTCACCATCTCGTCGATATGATCAAGAAAGATATCAAACCGCGAGACATCATTACGAAAGAGGCAATTGATGATGCATTCGCACTTGATATGGCTATGGGTGGCTCGACGAACACGGTACTTCATACCCTTGCGATCGCGAATGAAGCAGAGGTTGAATATGATTTCAAGCGAATCAATGAGATCGCTGAAAAGACCCCATACTTGGCAAAAATCAGCCCGGCATCAGATTATACGATGGATGATGTTCACAAAGCCGGCGGCATAAGCGCAATCATCAAAGAACTTTGTAAAATAGATGGATTGATCAACCGTGACAGGATAACCGTCACTGGAAAATCGTTATATGAAACAGTCGAAGCTTACGATATCAAAAATGACAAAGTGATCCGAAAAAAAGATAATCCGTATAGTAAAGTCGGCGGGTTATCGGTATTGACCGGAAACATCGCTCCAGAAGGCGGAGTCATCAAAGTTGGCGCTGTCGACCCATCCATCAGGACATTCATAGGCAAAGCGATATGCTTTGACTCCCAGGATGAGGCTCAGCAAGGCATCGATGACGGTACGGTCCAAGAAGGAGATGTTGTCGTCATCCGGTATGAAGGTCCGAAAGGCGGTCCTGGGATGCCTGAAATGTTAGCCCCGACCGCAGCCATTGCGGGACGGGGACTGGATAAGAGGGTAGCGCTCATTACTGATGGCCGTTTTTCAGGGGCATCCCGAGGCATCTCCGTCGGTCATATATCACCCGAAGCGGCAGAGGGTGGACCGATCGCTTTCGTAAAAGATGGAGATTCAATTTTCATCGACCTTGAAAACCGTTCAATCAACCTGATGATCTCGGAAGAAGAGTTAGAGGAGCGCAGGCAAAATTTTGAACAACCGCCTCCGAAAATCAAAAAAGGCTATTTAGCCCGATATGCAAAACTAGTTACATCAGCAAGTACAGGCGGAATAATGAAAATTTGATACAATCAAATCGACGACGAGGTAAAAGTGGTTGGAACTTGTATTTCCAGAGAGCCGGTATAGGTGGAAGCCGGTAATACTCCCAGCCGCGACATCCCCTCTGAGTGTGGCACTGAACTGTTCTAGTAGGTGCGGCCGGGTAACTTAACGATAAGTTACCTGTTATAAAAAAACGGGACCGACCCAAAAAAGAGTTGGGTCAGCCCCCTGAGGTAGCATCTGTAAGGGTGCTATAAACAAAGGTGGTACCATGAAGAGGATCTAAGCCTTTTCATCCTTTACGCAATGAAAAAACATTGCAGTAGTGGGTGGAAAGGCTTTTTATATGTAACAAAGCTTTGAAAGTATTGGAGGGTCACCGAGGAGGCTGTCGCCGCCGAAGTGAACTGAAAATGTTCCAGGTGCTGGAGCCAGCATCACTTCTTGCGCCATAATCAAAAAAATTCAGAGAGGAGATTTGAAATGAAGGTGAAAGTAAAGGCAGAGCCTGAAGAGCAGCGGCTGACTGGTGCCGAGACTCTGATTCACGCCTTGAAGCAGGAGAAAGTCGAAGTCGTTTTCGGATACCCGGGAGGAGCGGTTTTACCAATCTATGACGCACTTTATCGAAATCCGATCAGGCATGTCCTGGCACGACACGAACAAGGCGCAATCCATGCAGCTGAAGGGTATGCAAGAGTCTCAGGAAAGCCCGGAGTCGTTTTAGCGACTTCCGGACCAGGTGCGACCAATCTGGTAACAGGCATAACAGATGCGATGATGGATTCACTGCCACTTGTCATTTTTACAGGGCAGGTCGCCTCTGGTGTAATTGGAACAGACGCCTTCCAAGAAGCAGATGTGACTGGCATCACGATGCCGATCACGAAACACAATTACCAGGTGCGTGACTTGAAAGACCTCCCTAGGATTGTGAAAGAAGCTTTTCATATCGCATCGAATGGCCGGCCAGGACCAGTGCTCGTTGACATTCCGAAAGATGTATCAGCAACAGCGGCAGAAGTCAATTTTGGTGGGAAGGTCCATCTGCCAGGATTCCAACCGACGAAAAATCCGAATGTATTGCAGATCAAAAAACTGAATGAGGCAATCGAATCTGCCAAGAAACCAGTTATTCTAGCAGGAGCTGGTATCCTTCATGCAAAAGCATCTGAACAATTACGGGCGGTAGCTGAATCGAAAAATATCCCTGTCGTCCATACACTACTCGGTTTAGGCGGCTTTCCGGCAGATCATCCGTTGTTTCTCGGAATGGGAGGAATGCATGGTTGTTACGCAGCCAACATGGCTTTATACGAATGTGATCTGCTCGTCAATATCGGTGCCAGGTTCGATGACCGTCTGACAGGTAATTTGAAAACATTCGCCCCTGAAGCTGTTGTGGCCCATATCGATGTAGATCCAGCAGAGATCGGAAAGAACGTTGAAACGCATATCCCGATCGTAGGAGATGCGAAAGCGGCACTGCAGAAGCTTGCAGACGAACAAGGATCAAGTTCAATGTGTGAAGAATGGCTCGTTCACCTGCGTCAATATCAACAGGAATATCCGTACTGGCACAAAGAGTTGGAGGATGTAATCTCCCCGCAAAAGCTGATTTCAGAAATCCACTCGCTGACAGGTGGAGATGCAATCGTAACGACAGATGTCGGCCAGCATCAGATGTGGGCGGCCCAATACTACACATTCAACGATCCACATAAATGGGTGACATCCGGAGGACTGGGAACGATGGGATTCGGCTTCCCAGCAGCAATCGGAGCCCAAATCGCTGAACCTGATAAAAGAGTGGTAAGCATTGTCGGCGACGGTGGATTCCAAATGACATCCGAGGAGCTCATCCTCTTGAGGGAATTGGACCTTCCAGTCAAGATCGTCATCGTCAACAATGGAACTCTCGGTATGGTAAGGCAATGGCAGGAATCCTTTTATGAACAACGTTATTCACACTCTGTTTTCAACCTGCAGCCAGACTTTGTCAAACTAGCTGATTCATATGGCGTTAGAGGATTCAAAGTTTCTACAATCGAAGAGGCGAAAGCGTTACTATCCGAAGTCTTGAATGATGATGAACCAGCTTTGATCGATTGCCGCGTCTGTGCGGCGGAAAACGTGTATCCGATGGTGGCCCCAGGAACAGGGCTCCATGAAATGATCGGGGTGAAACCATGAAGAGAAGAATCGTTACAGCAACTGTTTTGAACCAAAGTGGTGTGTTGAATCGGGTGACAGGGCTTTTTACGAAGCGCCATTTCAACATCGAGAGCATCACAGTCGGTCATACCGAAACAGAAGGGATTTCGAAAATGACTTTCGTCGTCAATGTCGAGGATGATCGGCAAATCGAACAGCTCCTGAAACAGCTGAACAAGCAGATCGACGTCCTCAAGGTTTCCGATATCACAAACCAGGCGATCGTTGCTCGGGAACTCGCACTCATCAAAGTACTCGCAACCGGACAGACGAGAGCCGAAATTAGCGGCATTGTCGAACCGTTCCGGGCATTGATCATCGATATGTCAAGAGATACCCTTACAGTCCAAGTGACAGGGGACGCAGAAAAGATTGAAGCGATCATCGAGCTGTTAAGGCCATATGGCATCAAGGAGCTCGCCAGAACAGGGATTACCGCATTTACAAGAGGGTTTCAGAAGTCAGTCACTGATCTTAAGCATTACACACTTTTAAAATAATCGAAAGGATGATGGATAATGGTCAAAGTATATTATAACGATGATGTAAAGAATGATGTGTTGAAAGGAAGAAAAGTCGCTGTAATCGGTTATGGTTCCCAAGGTCACGCACATGCACAGAACTTGAGGGATAGCGGATATGATGTTGTCGTCGGCTTACGTAAAGGGAAGTCATGGGAGCAAGCGGAAAAAGACGGATTCGCTGTCAAATCTGTCAGAGAAGCGAGTGAAGAAGCGGATGTCATCATGGTCCTCCTTCCAGATGAATGGCAGCCTGCCGTTTACAATAATGAAATCAAACCGGGTCTTACCCCAGGTAAAGCATTGGTGTTCGCACACGGATTCAACGTCCATTTCAACCAAGTCGTCCCTCCCGAAGATGTCGATGTATTCCTGGTTGCCCCAAAAGGACCAGGGCATCTCGTAAGAAGAACGTTTGAAAGCGGGGCTGGGGTTCCGGCACTGTTCGGTGTCCATCAAGATGTGACGGGTGCAGCTGAAAGTTTAGCGTTAGCCTATGCGAAAGGAATCGGAGCGGGCCGAGCAGGTATTTTGGAAACGACCTTCCAGGAAGAAACGGAAACGGACTTGTTCGGTGAACAGGCAGTCCTTTGCGGAGGGCTCACCTCTCTTGTGAAGGCTGGATTTGAAACGCTGGTGGAAGCAGGCTATCAGCCAGAAGTCGCCTACTTCGAATGTCTACACGAACTGAAGCTGATCGTCGACCTCATGTATGAGGATGGAATCGAAGGAATGCGTTACTCTGTTTCTGACACAGCACAATGGGGTGACTTCGTGTCAGGCCCACGAGTAGTGAACGAAGAAACGAAAGCAAGGATGAAGGAAGTGTTAGAAGATATCCAATCCGGAAAATTCGCGAAGGGCTGGATCCTGGAAAATCAATTGAACCGTCCTGTCTATAACGCTACGAACCAACGGGAGAAGAATCATCAGATCGAGGTAGTAGGAAGGAGATTACGAGACCTAATGCCGTTCATCAAGAAAGAAAAGGAAAAGGATGTGGTAGGCAGTGGCCAAAATTGATGTCTTTGACACGACCCTAAGAGACGGTGAACAATCAGCTGGTGTGAATTTGAATCTCCTGGAGAAGCTTGAAATCGCCAATCAATTGGAACGACTAGGTGTAGATATCATCGAAGCCGGCTTTCCGGCAGCGTCTAAGGGGGATCTGCAATCGGTCAAGCGGATTGCGGAATCTGTGAAAAACAGTTCCGTCACGGGACTTGCCCGTGCAAATAAAAAAGACATCGATGCAGCTTGGGAGGCTTTGAAAGGATCTGCTGAACCAAGGCTTCATGTATTCCTTGCTACTTCACCGATCCACATGACCTACAAGCTGAAAATGACGACTGACCAAGTGCTTGAAAAAGCTGTGGAAACCGTCAAATATGCGAAAAAGAATTTTACACATGTCCAATGGTCAGCTGAAGATGCTTGCCGTTCCGATAAACAATTCTTGGTTAAGATTATTACGGAAGTCATCAATGCAGGTGCTACCGTCATCAATCTTCCCGATACGGTCGGTTATATGACACCTGAAGAATATGGCGGTCTGTTCCGATTCATCAAGGAAAATGTCCCTAACGTAGATAAAGTGAAGCTATCCGCCCATTGCCACAATGATTTGGGGATGGCCACAGCCAATACACTTGCCGCCATCGAAAATGGAGCGGACCAAGTCGAAGGAACCATCAACGCAATCGGTGAAAGAGCCGGAAATACAGGGCTTGAAGAGATTGCAGTAGCCCTTCACATCAGAGATGATGTTTACCGGGCGAAGACAGGTTTGAAGCTTGACGAATTGAAACGGACGAGCAACCTTGTCAGCAAGCTCACTGGTATGAAGGTACCTGGTAACAAAGCCGTAGTCGGCAATAACGCCTTCGCTCATGAATCAGGCATCCATCAGGACGGTGTGTTGAAAGAGAAGACGACTTACGAAATCATCAGCCCAGAACTGATCGGTGTCCAGACCAACCGTCTCGTCCTTGGTAAACATTCCGGAAGGCACGCCTTTAAAAACAAGGTGAAGGACATGGGCTTTGAATTGACAGACCAAAAGCTGAACGAAGCATTCCAGATGTTCAAGGATTTGGCTGATAAGAAGAAAGAGGTCTCTGACGATGATATTTTCGCTCTTCTTATGGAGAAACAGACCGAAGCAGAAGGCGTCCCAACTTACGAGTTGAAGAGCTTGCAAGTCCAATATGGAATGGATAATATTCCAACAGCGACGATTGCTGTCGTGAAACCGGACGGAACCCACAACCAGGAGGCGGCAACCGGGTTCGGAAGTGTCGAAGCGATTTATAACACGATTGAAAAGCTTATCGAGGATTCGATCGTATTGCTTGATTACAAGATCCATTCAGTAGGTGGAGGAAGAGACGCATTGGCTGAGGTTTATGTACAGGTGAAATACAATGATGTCCAATCAAGCGGCCGAGGCACCGCCCAGGATGTACTCGAAGCATCTGCAAGAGCTTACCTGGATGCAGTCAACAGGGTACGGAACGTGCATCAACGAGAAACGAAAAAAGCAACGGTATAAGTTAATCAATTTGATAACTTTGAAAACTGATATTTGATCAGAGAAGTGGTGGCTCAGCGACCCAGTCACTTGGATCACTTTAAACTGCTGCGGCGGCGACACCTTGATTATCATCTTATGTGTGAGCCAAAGCAGAACCAAGTCTTTGTTTGGTTCGAGCCTCCTCGTCAGTTTTCCAATGACCTACGTGACTAAGCGGGTCGCTTCCGCTTTTCTAACTAAATTCTAAGAAAATGGAGGGATAATGATGAAAAAGCAAGTGGCAGTACTACCAGGAGATGGAATCGGCCAAGAAGTCATGAATGGGGCCCTTGAAGTGTTAAGAGCTGTTGAAGATCAATTTGGACATCAATTCAAGGTTGTTCAAGCAGATATTGGTGGTGTTGCCATTGATCATCATGGCACTCCTCTACCAAAGGAAACACTTGAAGCGTGTAAACGAAGTGATGCCGCCTTGCTCGGGGCAGTCGGGGGACCTAAGTGGAATGAAGTACCTGTCGAACTCCGACCAGAGAAAGGGTTGCTCGGGATCCGGAAAGAGCTGGGATTATTCGGAAACCTCCGGCCGGTAAAAACGTTTGAAGCGCTCATCGATGCATCGCCCCTGAAGCCCAGCGTCGTTGAAGGCGTCGATTTCATCATCGTAAGGGAATTGACAGGCGGCCTCTACTTTGGAGAGCCGAGAGAAAGAAGAGGGAAGAATAAGGAAGTTGCAGTCGATACCCTCCAGTATGAGAAAAAGGAAATCGAAAATGTCGTCCGCAAGGCATTCGAGATCGCCTCTGGCAGACGGAAGAAGCTGACATCAGTCGATAAAGCCAATGTGCTTGAATCAAGCCGAATGTGGCGGGAAGTCGTCGATCAGATGGCACCGGAGTATCCGGACGTGGAAGTAGAGCATTTGTTGGTAGATGCAGCAGCGATGAAACTTATCTATCAGCCGAAGCATTTCGATGTCATCGTAACGGAGAACATGTTCGGAGACATCCTCAGCGATGAAGCCTCCATGTTGACAGGATCACTGGGCATGCTTCCATCAGCTAGTCTGCGAGAAGACGACTTCGGGCTTTATGAACCTGTTCACGGTTCTGCACCTGATATTGCCGGTAAAGGCCAGGCAAACCCGCTGGGAATGATTTTATCCGTAGCGATGATGCTGAGACATTCATTCGGAATGGAAGAAGAGGCAGATAGTGTCGAAGCCGCTGTGGAGGCAGTCCTTAGCTCAGGTGCCCGGACAGGTGATTTAAGCGGCCAAGAAATCGGTCCTGTTTTGAAAACGCAAGAGATGGCAGATCTCGTCGTCGAACATCTGAAGCCCAATCACGCCATGTCAGGCATTTTAGCAGCTTACTTGTAAGAAGAAACCCTGAGCAGTGGAGGAAATTGAAGTGAAACCAAAGAATATCATTGAAAAATTGTGGGATGAACATGTCGTCTATCAGGAAAGCGGTAAGCCGGATCTGTTATACATCGATCTCCACCTTGTTCATGAAGTCACCTCTCCCCAAGCGTTTGAGGGATTGAGGTTAAAGGATAGGTCAGTGAGACGGCCGGATCTTACATTCGCAACGATGGACCATAATGTACCAACGGTCAACCGGACAGTGATCAACGATGAAGTGGCAAAAACACAGATGACAAGGCTTGATAAGAACTGTAAGGAGTTCGGTATCGAGCTTGCCGATATCCATCATCCAGATCAAGGTATCGTCCATGTCATCGGTCCAGAATTAGGTCTTACACAACCCGGTAAAACAATCGTGTGTGGAGATAGTCATACCTCCACACACGGGGCGTTCGGGGCCTTAGCATTCGGGATCGGTACAAGTGAAGTCGAACATGTCCTTGCCACCCAGACACTCTGGCAATCAAAGCCGAAAACATTGCAGATTGAAGTCACAGGTAAACTCGGTTTCGGTGTGACTGCCAAGGACCTTATCTTGGGAATCATTGCAAAATTCGGCGTCGGTTCAGGAGCAGGACATGTAATCGAATTTACAGGAGAGGCGATCAGGAACCTCACAATGGAGGAGAGGATGACGGTCTGCAACATGTCCATTGAAGCTGGAGCAAAAGCTGGGATCATCAGTCCGGATGAAACGACTTTCGATTATTTGAAAGGGAAACGTCATGTTCCGGATGGAGACCAGTTCCAAACAGCTGTTGAGAAATGGAAGTCATTCGCCTCAGATGATGGGGCGAGCTATGACAAAACCCTTCAGATCAATGGTTCTGAAATAGAACCCCAGGTGACGTGGGGGACGAATCCATCAATGGGGATCAGCATCAGCAGCCATGTGCCATCTCCGGATCAATCCACAAAAAAATCGGAGCAAGAGGCTATTCAGAGGGCTCTGGCCTATATGGGTCTTGAAGGCGGCGAAAAAATCGATGAAGTTCCCATTGATTTCGTCTTCATCGGATCTTGTACGAATTCACGTTTAAGTGATTTACGGGCAGCAGCAGAGGTTGTGAAAGGCAGGAAGGTCAAGGACAGTGTGACTGCCCTCGTCGTCCCTGGTTCACAATCTGTAAAAAACCAGGCAGAGGAAGAGGGCTTGCACAAAATCTTCCTGGATGCAGGATTTGAATGGCGGGAATCCGGTTGCAGCATGTGCCTGGCAATGAACGATGACATCGTGCCACCGGGAAAACGCTGTGCTTCAACGTCTAACCGGAACTTTGAAGGAAGACAAGGGAACGGGTCGCGCACCCATCTCGTAAGTCCGGCGATGGCAGCCGCGGCAGCGATTGAAGGACGTTTTACAGATGTCCGTGAAATGATGACAGTAGTACATTAGAGGAAGTGAGAGTCATGAAAGGAATCCGTGAAATCAGTGGAAAGGTTTTCCCGCTCGATCGGGATCATGTAGATACAGATCAGATCATTCCGAAGCAGTTCCTGAAAAAGATCGACCGCCAAGGGTTCGGTCAATTCCTTTTCTTTCATTGGCGATATGATGACGATGGTGAATTACGCAAAGATTTCCACCTGGATGATGCGAAGTATGCTGGAGCATCGATTATAGTCGGAGGAGAGAATTTCGGCTGTGGATCCTCCCGTGAACACGCCCCGTGGGCACTTCAGGACTTCGGTTTTGAAGTTGTCATAGCTCCAAGCTTCGCTGATATATTTTATAACAATTGCTTGAAGAATGGGATACTGCCGATCAATTTGGAACACACTGAAGTCGAAACGTTATTAGAAAAAGGCTTACGGGCAGACTATTCGTTGACCGTAAATTTAGAGCAACAAACCGTCCATGATGGAGAAGGATTTGAGTCAACCTTTGAAATCGATCCGTATTGGAAACAGATGCTGCTGAATGGATGGGATGAAATATCAATCACCCTCTCTTATGAGGAGCAGATTGAACAATATGAAAAAACAAGACAGGAGTGAAGTGTGTTGGGAATTTCTTAAATGGTACTGAGATCGTGCAGGCAGTAGAAAATTTGATGCATGACGTCCACAGGACACCGCTGAAGCAGTCAAAGACCTTGAACCGTCTCACTGGCCGTCAAGTGTACTTGAAAATGGAGAACCTGCAACGGACAGGGTCCTTCAAATTACGGGGTGCCCTGAATAAGATTTGTTCACTTACAGAAGAAGAAGCTGAACGCGGAATCGTTTGTGCCTCAGCAGGGAATCATGCACAAGGGGTTGCGTTAGCCGCTTCTGAAAGGTCGATAACAGCTAAGATTTTCATGCCGAAGAAGACGCCGCAGGCCAAAGTGGATGCTACTAAATCGTATGGTGCCAAAATCAAGTTGATAGGAGAGACGTATCAGGAAGCCTTCATGGCAGCCAGTGAAGATATGCTTGCCAATGGTTCTACTTTCGTTCATGCTTTTGATGATGAGAAAGTCATGGCAGGACAAGGCACAATCGCATTAGAAATGATGCAGCAATGTCCAGACTTGGATACAATCATTGTGCCAGTCGGAGGTGGTGGCCTGATTTCCGGAATTGCGGTTGCCGCCAAAACCTTCCACCCTCATTTGAAGGTGATCGGGGTTCAGTCTACGGGAGCACCTGCAACATACAATCAATTCACAGGGAAGAATACCGGTTACCTGAACCAGGTGAAAAGCATAGCCGATGGGATTGTAGTGAAAAAACCAGGAAAGCATACGTACCCGATCATTGAACAGTTCGTCGATGAAATGGTGATGGTAAGTGATGAAGAAATCGCTTATGCAATCATGTTCATGCTTGAAAGGGAAAAGACGCTGGTTGAAGGGGCAGGTGCCGTAGCAGTCGCCTCGCTATTATGCAACAAGATTTCCGGAAAAGGGGAAAAGGTCGGCTGTATCGTAAGCGGAGGGAATGTCGATCTCAGTAAACTTGACCATTATAGGAAGTTAAGTCATCGATATAACGATGATCGACCACTGACTTCGATGTCTTAAGCATAGCAATCAAGTAGGATTTTCATTGGGAATAGGATAGAATATTGTTAGAAAAACCTTAGGGAAAAAGCCTAAGGTTTTTCTATTCTGTCAATAGACTATAATGTAGAGGGATAGATTAACGAAAGGGGTTGCGATCTGATGCAAGATGAATTCGAGTGGATCGAGAGCATAACGCCGAAACAGAACCACCAACCAACATTGATTGAAGGGATTGGTGATGACGCAGCACTCATCCGTTCTGAGGCTGGTTTCGATGACATCTTATGCGTTGATACGCTGGTCGAAAACGTCCACTTCAGCCGGAAAACGATGACCCCTTATCAAATCGGGCACAAAGCTTTAGCTGTCAATATCAGCGATGTAGCAGCTATGGGCGGGACACCGAGATTTTATCTTGTTTCGATCGCCATTTCTGATTCGTGGTCTGAAACAGAGCTTCAAGAGATCTATAAAGGGATGGAAGGCTTAGCAGATAAATATGGGATTGATCTTATCGGAGGCGATACTGTTGCCACAAAAGGTCCTCTGGTCGTGTCGGTTACCGCGCATGGACGGGTCCAAAAGGGCAGGAAGCTTCTGCGGAAAAATGCCCAGCCAGGCGATGTCGTATTTTTGACAGGTCCAGTCGGGTTGTCGGCTGCAGGACTTGAACTCCTATTAGAAGATCGACTTTCAGAGAATCTGACAAGGCTCGTTGATGCGCACCAGCTTCCCGCCCCGCAAGTCGAAGCAGGGTTGCTTCTAGCCGCGAGTGGGTATAAAATTGCGTTAAACGATATTAGTGACGGCCTTGCCAGCGAATCACATGAAATCGCTGAAGCGAGCAATGTACACATACAAATCCGTTATGATCAACTTCCGACTGTAGAGGAATTCAACCATTTTACCTCTGATCAAGTATTGGATTGGATGCTTTACGGCGGGGAGGACTTTCAATTGGTGGGTACTGTCCCATTAGAGGACTGGGCTTCTTTAGTACAACTGTTCGGTGAACATGGACTGGCAATCCATGAAATCGGAGCAGTAGTTGAAGGGAAGGCAGGAGTCAGTCTCTTTAAGGATCATGAGACGATTCCGGTTTCCAAAAAAGGTTACAATCATTTTAGTGGATAAGAATCAGGTGATAGAAGTGGAACAATTACAATTCAGATTAAAAAGCCCAGAAGAGACGGTGCAGTTAGGTGCCCGTCTGGCGGAACATTTGGAGCCGGGTGACGTGATCACTTTGGAAGGAGATCTTGGAGCTGGTAAGACGACGTTTACGAAAGGGCTGGCGAAAGGATTACATATCAATAGGGTAGTAAAAAGTCCGACTTTCACGATCATCCGTGAATATAAGGGGCGTCTTCCGTTATATCATATGGATGTCTATCGCTTGGAAGACAGCGATGAAGATCTCGGCTTTGATGAATACTTTGAGGGTGAGGGCGTGACAGTCGTCGAATGGGCTCATCTCATCAAAGATTATTTACCTGAAGATCGTTTAGCGATCACCATCCGCCTTATCGATGAGGATGAACGTGAAATGACGATCGAACCGATTGGAGACAGGGCGAACAGCGTATGTGAGGAGTTTAGGAATGAAAGCATTAGCGATTGACACATCCAACCTGGTCATGGGTGTTTCCGTGATATCCGATAACAAAATCGTCGGTGAGCTGACGACAAATATGAAAAAGAATCATTCGGTCCGCTTGATGCCGGCCATAGCGAATCTTCTAGGGGAAGTTGATATGCAACCTGGTGATCTCGATCGTATCATCGTGGCGAGAGGTCCTGGATCTTTTACAGGTGTCCGGATCGGTGTATCTGTCGCCAAAACGATGGCCTGGTCACTGAACATACCGATAACGGGTGTCTCGAGTCTTGAAGTTCTTGCCCAGAACGGCAAGTATTTCGATGGGGCAGTCTGTCCGTTGTTCGACGGGAGACGAGGACAGATATACACAAGCCTTTATGGAAATATCGACAATCGCTTTCAATTGCTTCAAGACGAACGGATCATGCAACTGGTTGATTGGATCGATACGATAAAAGACAAGTCCAGGAAGGTGCTGTTTTTGGGGAATGATCTTCCGCTTCACCGAGAAAAGATTGAAGAACTGCTCGGTGATAGAGCCGTATTCGGACAAGCAGCCGATCATAATCCACGTGCTTCCGAACTTGCTGCACTTGGGGTGGCGCGCGACGGGGAGAACCCTCACACCTTTACACCAAGTTACTTACGTTTAGCTGAAGCAGAAGCGAAGTGGCTTGCGAACCAGAAAAAGTAGGTGCCTGATATGGTTAAAAATCTGACTTTTCGTATCATGACATTAAATGATCTGGAAGATGTAATGAAAATAGAAAGAGCCTCTTTCCCGCATCCATGGAGTAAAGATGCCTTTTACAATGAAGTCGTGAACAATCAATTTGCCACCTACCTGATCCTTGAGGTGGATGAAAAGCCGGTCGGCTACTGCGGCATTTGGATCATTATTGATGAAGCACATATCACCAACATCGCGATCATCCCTGAATTCAGAGGGAAGAAATATGGGGATGCCTTGATGAGGAAAGCAATGGAACAAGCCCGGACAATGGGGGCAAAGACCATGACGTTAGAGGTACGGTTAAGCAATCAAGTCGCACAACGCCTCTACCGCAAATACGGATTCGAAAACGGTGGGATCCGAAAGAATTATTATACAGACAACGGAGAAGATGCTTTAGTAATGTGGGTGAATTTATAATGCAGGAAAAAGACGAAATCATATTAGGAATAGAAACAAGCTGTGACGAAACAGCGGCAGCAATCGTGAAGAACGGTACGGAGCTGCTCTCGAATGTCGTAGCTTCTCAAATAGAAAGCCATAAGCGATTCGGCGGTGTCGTCCCCGAAATTGCCTCCCGTCATCATGTCGAGCAGATCACAATTGTCATTGAAGAAGCAATGAAGGAAGCGGATGTGGAGTTTGACGATTTATCAGCGATTGCTGTAACAGAAGGCCCTGGATTGGTAGGAGCCCTTTTGATCGGAGTCAATTCGGCAAAAGCGCTCGCTTTAGCCCACAGCATCCCGCTGGTCTCCGTCCATCATATTGCTGGACACATTTATGCCAATCGCTTGCAGGAACCGATGGAAGAGTTTCCTTTGCTTGCTCTCGTCGTATCAGGGGGCCACACCGAATTGATCCTGATGAAGGAACATGGTTCATATGAAATCATAGGGGAGACGCGGGATGATGCTGCTGGAGAAGCATACGATAAAGTTGCTCGGACACTGAAGCTTCCTTATCCAGGAGGCCCTCACATCGACAAAATGGCCGCGGAGGGTTCCCCAGAGATCGATCTTCCACGCGCCTGGCTTGAAGCGGATTCATTCGATTTCAGTTTCAGTGGACTGAAATCAGCGGTGATCAACACTCTTCACAATGCAAAACAGCGGGGGATAGAGATCAATCCAAATGATCTCGCAGCAAGTTTCCAGGAAAGTGTCATTGAAGTCCTCGTTGAAAAAACGTACCGTGCTGCTCGTGAGTATGGTGTGAAGCAGGTTGTTGTGGCAGGGGGAGTAGCAGCCAATAAAGGTTTGCGTGGAAGGTTGACCGATCGTTTTGCTAATACAGGGATCCAGTTATCGATTCCGCCTTTATGGCTCTGTACTGATAATGCAGCGATGATCGCGGCAGCAGGCTCGATCGAATACCAAAAAGGGAAACGAGCCGATATGAAACTCAATGGAAACCCAGGATTGGAATTAGAAGCTTTTTAAGGGAATAGAGAAGTGGATGTAGACCCGACAGGCAGACCGGGTCTTTTTTGCACTTAAAGAAAGTATAACAACTTTCTTCAGTATAAGGGCAACTTGGGCTCAGCCTTCGCCAAATTTTCTTTAGCGTGGAACGTAGTAAGAAAGTCTTGTTTAGCGCCATTATTTCGAAATCGGCGTGAATCTATATTGTGAAAAGCTTTGCATCCCGACCTTGGACAGTGTCGAAAAAGGAAAGCGGACTATAGTCGCTTTCCCCCCGATTTATGACTTTTGATGGGACTGGATGAATGTCCAAAACGGTAGTCTCCTGCTGTTTGTAAAGCTATTTTGACGGTTTCAAGACAAATTTTGATCTTTGAAGATAAAACAGGAAGTGTCCGACTCTCACCGTTAAATTTGATTTTAGGATCAACTTGTGTGGATAAGGTATTTGTTTCAAGAAAAACCAACCGCATAATTCGACATAACCTGTTGTCAGAATTCATTTTTAGTGGACTTAACGGAACAGTAAAAGACGAGTATCATCGTTTTTTCCGATTCTATAAAGATTGTGATAAAGGTCGAACTGCGTCGAACTATGGTGTGGAGAACTTTTATCCACAAGTTGTGAACACTGTGGATAACAACATCAGAACATAGAAAAATAAGCAGTTGTGGATGTGAATAAAATTTTGTGGGTAAAACAAGGGGTTTGTGTGGATAATGTGGAAAAATCGACAAAAAAACGGAAGAATTGCTATCAAAGCTGTGTATAACTCTGTGGATTATGTGTATATGTTGATTATTATTGACGAATGACAGGTACAAGCACCCTGTTCAGCTACAAAGGTCAACTTTCAATTCGCAACAATCTTTTAGAAAACAGCCAAAAAAAAGAATGATGACCTATTATAAGCCATTCATCCTTTCATATCATTTCAGTTGTAAACTTTCCCATTCTTCCATAAGGTGTTCCAATTCTTGATTTACGCTCTTAAGCTTTTGGTTATACTCTTGGGATTTTTCATAATCCTGAAAGACCTCAGGTTTGCCCAGTTCATTTTCATAGTCTTCAATCGTTTTCTCCAACGTTTCAATTTTCACTTCGATTTCTTCGACTCTACGGAGACGTTTCCGCTCTTCTTTTTTTGCCTGTTTATCGATCTGGAACTTTTCTTTTTGTTCCGTACCAGTAGCCATTTGTTGATCTCGATTCTGCTCTTCAGCCTCGATACGTGCAAATTCGGCCTGTTCGGCTTTTTTCTCCATATAATAATCATAATCTCCAAGATAGTTTTCAAGACCACCTGGGGATAACTCTATGACCCTCGTTGCAATACGATTAATGAAATAACGGTCGTGTGAAATGAACAGGATCGTACCTGGGTATTCGATCAAGGCATTCTCCAATACTTCTTTACTATCTAGATCCAAATGGTTGGTAGGCTCATCTAGGATGAGGACATTCGCTTTCTGAAGCATCAACTTGGCAAGCGCAAGTCTTGCTTTCTGGCCCCCGCTTAATTCATTGACACCTTTCAAAACATCATCTCCGCTGAAAAGGAAATTTCCAAGCACAGTGCGGATATCCTTTTCCGTATGGGCAGGGTACTCATCCCAAAGCTCATTAAGAACGGACTTATTACTGTTTAAGTTTGCTTGTTCTTGATCATAATACCCGATTTGTACATTTGAGCCGAATTGGATCGTTCCATCCAGCTTACGTTCAGGTCTCATGATTGTTTTGATCAGTGTCGATTTTCCAATTCCGTTCGGACCAACGAGCGCAATACTTTCTTCTTTTTGGATTTGTAGTTTGATATTTCTGACGAGAATTTCTTGGTTGTAGCCAATCGCAACATCATTAAGCTGCAATACGTCATTTCCGGTAGGGCGTTCAATCGTAAACCCGAATTGGGCTGATTTCTCTCCGCCTTCCGGTCTCTCTAACTTGTCCATTTTACTCAGCTGTTTCCGTTTGCTCTGTGCGCGTTTGGTTGTGGAAGCACGGGCAATGTTCCGCTGGACGAAGTCTTGGAGCTTAGCAATTTCTGACTGCTGTCTCTCGTATTCCTTCATTTCCTGTTCATATTGCTCGGCTTTCAGTTCAAGATATTTGCTGTAATTACCAATATACTTCTTGCTTTTTTGGCGCGATATCTCATAAACCTGTGTGACCACTTTATCCAGGAAGTAGCGGTCATGGGAAACAATCAGCAGCGCACCGGGATAGGACTGCAGGTACCCCTCGAGCCAGCTCAACGTTTCGATATCGAGATGGTTGGTAGGCTCGTCCAAAATCAAAAGGTCAGGTCGGGTGAGAAGCAGTTTGACGAGGGCAAGCCGAGTTTTTTGGCCGCCGCTTAAAGAAGAGATCGGTTTATCATAATCTTCTTCAAAAAAACGGAATCCATGTAAAATAGAACGGATATCGTTCTCGTATTGGAATCCGCCTTTCAGCTGAAACTCATGTTGAAGGGTGTCGTATTCTGCTAATATTTTCGTATATAATCCTTTATCATTCAGAACATGCTCTTTACCCATTTTATCCTCAAGTGTACGGATTTTGGCCTCCATTGTTTGCAGATGACTGAAAACTCCTATCATCTCTTCCCAGATGGAGTGATCCGATTCCAATCCAGCATCTTGAGCAAGATAACCGATCTCAGTTTCTTTCGGTTTCATGATCGAACCGGAGTCATGGGAAAGCTGTCCGCTGATGATTTTCAACAATGTAGATTTACCAGCGCCGTTCCTACCGACAAGGGCGATTCGGTCCCGGGATTGTACTTCAAGTTTAATATTCGATAAAATAAGGTCAGCACCAAAATATTTCGTTATGTCCTGGACTTGCATGACAATCATGTTGTTTCACCTCGTTAACAAGGTAACGGCGAAGCCATCGTGCCTAGAACTTCTTATTCGTCAACCTTTGAACTTATATTAATAGTGTAGCTTATCAAGGAAAGTCCAGGCAACCAAACAATATTCAAGGATTTGTGATATTTTACCTTATTTGATGCCTTACTTTTTTATAAAAAAGGGTGTATAGTCTCTGTTAGGGTGGTGATTCTGTGGGTGATTTCACGCATTTCAATGAGCAGGGCCGTGCAAGGATGGTGGATATTTCAGACAAAGAAGCTACAGTACGGACAGCAAGAGTCCGAAGCAGCGTCCAAGTGACTGAAGAAATCTACAAAGCTATCCAAGGCGGTAACATCAAAAAAGGTGATGTATTGTCTGTTGCCCAGGTGGCAGGCATCATGGCAGCCAAAAAGACGCCTGATATCGTTCCGATGTGTCATCCATTGCCCTTGAAAGCTGTGGATATATCGTTCGACTGGAGTATCGAGGAGAACTATGAATTACTCATCGACGTGATGGTGAAAACGAAAGGGAATACGGGTGTTGAGATGGAGGCTTTGACAGCTGCATCCGCAGTGGCCCTTACGGTGTACGATATGTGTAAAGCGATCGATAAAGGTATGGTGATCGGCCCGACCTTCCTGCTTGAAAAGACAGGTGGTAAAAGCGGCGATTATCACAAAGGATAAACCATAGATCAAACAATAGATTCAGTTGGTGTTCTCATAACGAATGGAGGGGTCCGATGAGCGTTGAAGATCAAAAAATTCCGCAAGCTACAGCTAAACGTTTACCTTTGTACTATCGGTTTTTGAAAAATCTTTCTTCATCAGGAAAGCTTCGTGTCTCCTCTTCAGAGCTCAGTGAAGCTGTAAAAGTCGATTCTGCGACAATAAGAAGGGATTTTTCTTATTTTGGAGCACTAGGTAAAAAGGGTTATGGCTATAATGTTAATTACCTGCTTACATTTTTCAGGAAAACGCTCGATCAAGATGAAGTGACGAAGGTCATGTTGATCGGTGTGGGGAACTTAGGAACAGCCCTATTACATTATAACTTTTTGAAAAATGACAACACGCGCATCGAGCTCGCTTTTGATGTCGATAAGAAGAAAGTAGGGACAGACATCAGCGGCGTTCCGATCCATCATTTGAATGAACTGAAAAATTTCACAGATGAGGATGTGTCCGTTGCGATTTTGACAGTACCAGCCAACAACGCACAGGCTGTAGCCGACCAATTAGTCGAATTAGGCATCAAAGGGATCTTGAACTTCACACCAGCACGATTGACTGTACCAGAACATGTTCGGATTCATCATATAGATCTTGCAGTCGAACTGCAATCGTTGATTTACTTTTTGAAGCATTACCCGTTGGACTGATTTGAACATCCGAAGATTTAGAGGAGGTGACCAATATGCTTGGTCCAGGAAGTTGGATAATAATCGGAGTTGTAGCATTATTGATTTTCGGCCCTAAAAAGCTGCCTGAGCTTGGAAGAGCGGCAGGGAAAACGTTGAAAGAGTTCAAGAACGCAACGAGCGGTCTTGTAGACGATGACGATGATAAAAAGAAAAAGAACAAACAGGCTAAAACAGACGAGCAATAGACAGGAAGGTAGTTTTGTATGACGGAAACACAAATGACACTTCAAAACCATATTGAAGAATTGCGTAAAAGGGTTTTTATCGTCATACTCGTTTTCATAGGAGCATTCATTGCAGGGTTCTTTCTTGCGATGCCCCTCATTCAATACTTGCAGCAAACCCCTGAGGCTGCTGGATTGGAACTGAATGTGTTCAATCTGACAGACCCTTTGAGGGTTTTCTTGGATTTCGCCTTTCTGATTGCGTTATTGATCACTTCTCCCATTGCACTTTATCAGTTATGGGCGTTTATCAGTCCTGGTTTGTATGAAAAAGAGCGGCAGACGACATTGATGTACATTCCGCTTACATTCATTTTGTTCATAGCGGGGCTATCCTTCTCGTATTTCATCCTGTTTCCGTTCGTCATCGATTTCATGAACGGACTTTCGAATTTATTAGGTGTAAATGAAGTATATGGAATCAATGAGTACTTCCATTTCTTATTCCGGCTGACACTACCGTTCGGGATCCTCTTCCAATTCCCTGTTGTGATCATGTTCTTGACACGATTAGGATTGGTGACACCAGCGGTACTCCGGAAAATCAGGAAATACGCCTATTTCGTTTTGCTGGTCATAGCAGGTCTGATCACACCTCCAGAGCTCATTTCGCATCTAATGGTGACGGTGCCGTTGATTGTATTATATGAAATCAGCATTGTAATTTCCGGATTCGCCCATCGAAAAGCGATGAGGACAGCAGCGAAAGCAGAAAAGGAAGACAGTGCATGACTATATGAGCGATCCACATTGCGTGCGATCGCTTTTTTTAATGAAGTTGTGTCTAGCTCCAATGCCCAACCACTTGGATCACTTCAGCCCTCCTGCGGCAGCACTGCCTCCTCGTTGGGCTTCCAGTGACCTTTCGTGGTGATCGGGGCGTTTACGCTTTTCTTTACCGGCATGGAGCAAGCTCTAGGGTTCAAGTCCAGACGGTGAAGGCCGTTGTAGCTGTTAGCCAAAGCCAGGGTGACCCTCCTACTCGATTTTTCGTTTTGTATGCAATACACTTTAATTTTTGTCGATATATAGAAAAAGTAAAAAAACGGTTCTTTTTTTTGAACAGAAAATTCATGTAACTTATTGAGCATGATGAAGTCTACATGTATATAGGGAGGGGGATAGAGAGAAGATGTCAGAGCCTTTTACAGAGATTTATGAAACATACAAGAAACCGATTTATACATATCTGTATAGAAGTACTTACAATACTCATATAGCCGAGGAACTTACTCACGATACATTTATAAAGGCATACAAAAACCTTAAACATTTTCGAGGAGAAAGTTCCTTGAAGACGTGGTTGTTCACTATTGCCAGGAATACATACTTATCTTATCAAGGAAAAAGCTCAACCAAATACGAGACGATCAACCAAGTACATGAAAATTGGAAGAGTACTGACGAAGGTGTGGAGTCCATGATTGAAAGAGATTCAATCCTAACTATTCTCCTATCCCTAACTGAAAAAGAAAGGACATTCATACTCTTAAGAGATCAGCATGGGATGAGTTATCTAGAAATTGCTGAGATTTTAGATGAAAAAGTAGGATCTGTGAGAATCGGAATACATCGAGCTAGAAAAAAATTTAAAGAACGTTATAACAATGAGTTTGGGGGTGTACATAAATGAAGGATGATTGCCAGCTTATTCAGGATATCTATCCACTATATATGGAAAATGAATTGAGTCCTCCAGTAAAAGAAATGGTCGAAAAGCACCTTCAAAATTGCTCTGAATGTGCCCGGATCTATCAGCAAGGGGAAGGGTTTACAAAAGCATCTTTACTTCCCGATTTTGAAGAAGTACCAGGAACCCTTGATGATCGGGTCAAAATGAAAATTAAATTTCGAAGGTTAAAGATCTTTTCAGTAATCTTAGGAATCATCATCGCCATGATGCTGATCAATAAGTATGAAAACTCCAGGCAGCAGATCTTCAGTTGGAGCGATACGTTATACAGGGAGGCAAGTTTGATTGTTGATGCTGTTGAAGCCACCCGGTATGAAGGTCTCGAAAGTTTGAAATTTCATGAGAAAATGTACATCGACAGAAGACAAACGGATGATTATTCGAATTCGTTCAATTGGTGGGAACAGCAAAAGTATAGGGGAACGGATCATTATTTGAACCTCCACTATCAGGTCCTTTTCGATACATTGGAAATCTTGCATAAGCGGGAACAGAACGGACAATGGGATGAAGTGGACACAAAGGTTTACAGTAAATTGAAGGAATACAGTTATCAATACATGAATGAAGCACAAGATGAGTACAACAAATTTCACCATGGCTACAGCTCTTATCTTGAAACAGTCGATATTGAAGGCTTAGAGGATGCAATTGTAAACATTAATGAGTTAGCTTTTTATTACAATCGATTCCATCAGCTACCGAAAGATGTTGACCGGTTGAATTATGATCAATTAAAGGAACGGATATCCGAATATCTACATGTTGATCCTTCAGAGGTGGAATTCGACAGAGGAAACCACTCACCTTATGAACCAGGGTTGGTGGAATTTTATGTTGAAAATGAATTTGATGGAGAAATCGATGCCTTTACAGGACATATACTCAGGATCAGTAGCATGAACCCGCCTCAATTGAAAGGGAGCTTGACCGGTGAAAAAGAATCTTTGGAGAGTGTAACGAATGTTCTTAGGAATATGTATGGGGAACAAGCAGAGTTTGAGATTGATTATAAAGGAATCAATTACTTCAGCTCTTCGAATGAGGACGGCGCAAAGTTGTATTCCTATACGTACAGCCTTACGAATGGAGGTTATCGGCTATTAGTGGAAGGGCAGGATCTCTTTGTCATTGAAATAGATGCACGTACTGGGAACATCCACCGTTTATTTGTGAATCAGACCTATATACATGACGCTTTTTTTGCAAAGAATTTTAAAAAGAAACTATCACCTGATGTAGGGTTAGAGAGACTTCACAAAAAGGTCGATCTGGAAGATGCCCAATATAGCATAAAGAGACGATATAAGTTTACGGAAACGTTTGTGATTCCGAGTCGGATGACAGGTGATTATGAGCTTGTACATGCATATGATTTGGAAAATGAAAGTGACATGGAGATTTCCGGCTCTTCAGGAAGGAGTCCGGAAAGAAGGTTCATCAATGCATCAACAGGGTTTGAAGAAGAGAAGTACGAAACCAGATATTGAATAAGGATTGACCAAAAGCGGTCAATCCTTATTTTTTCTTCATGTTCTTTAATTTTTTCCTTAATTCGATCATCCGATAGGCATTAAGGAAATCATATGCTGCGAGGGCCATATTGATGAGCGGCCAGAACGACCACACGCCATATTCCCTTGAATAGAAAATCGCTAAATAAGTAAAGATCACACCTAAAATGAAATAGGCGAAGATCCAAAAGGTTGGTGAAAATTTCATAGTAAGCCTCCAATGATAAGTTGAGTGCTCTGTAGTTGTCTTTCAAGCTCTTGTATTTCATCCCGGAAGACCACTTGTATAAGCATCACCGATGTATTGACAGCTACATGGGCAACGATCGGAACGATCAGGCGTTTCGTTTTCACATATAAGAAGCTGAAAGTGAACCCGAGTGCTGCATAGACGAGTAGATGACTGAAGTCCCTATGGACGACAGCGAATATAAGTGAGCTGATCGAAGCAGCTATGATGAAATTAGTACGTTTATAGATTGTGCCAAAAATGACTTTCCGAAACACGATTTCTTCAAGGATCGGTCCGATAACAGATACGACGAGTATCAATAAAGGCACTGATAGCGTCAAATCGATGATCATTTCGGTATTTTTCGAGCCCGGCTCCACTCCAAAAACCTTCATTTCGATTGAAGCAGCAATGATCTGAGCGATAAATACCATCGGGACACCGAGGATTGCCCAACCGATCGTCTGTGGGAGATTCACTCTTTCGTCCCGGTATAACGGTTTTTTAAACTCTGGGATCAATAAGATGAAAATGATGATGAGGCCGATTGTAAAACTGATCACATTCCATAAACCTGGTATTTGGTCCCTCGGAACATCAAATGAAAGTAAAATCGGACCACCGACAATTCCAGAGAGCAACATTACTATATAAGTGATTAGAATCCACGCATATCGCTTATTCAAACTTTTCTCCTCTTTCATTCGAGATTTCTCGTTAACTCAATGCTCCATTTTAACATACAATCCTGCGAAATTCCTTTCTGATGAATTCAGGAAAAATCAATTTAGAAAATTTTATCTTCCTACTTGCAAAAAAAATGAAGATTGATTAATATTAAAAATGGAATTAGCACTCACTCGTTAAGAGTGCTAATAATTTAAAACTATTATCCTTAAGGAGGGTGTTTCACTTGTTAAAGCCGTTAGGTGATCGTATTATTGTCGAGCTTCTTGAAAGCGAAGAAACAACTGCGAGCGGGATTGTACTTCCAGACTCAGCAAAGGAAAAGCCGCAAGAAGGTAAAGTCGTTGCGGTAGGTACAGGCCGTATAACGGATAATGGAGAAAAAGTTGCTCTTGAAGTGACTGAGGGAGACTCTATTATCTACTCTAAATACGCTGGTACTGAAGTGAAATATCAAGGTAAAGAATACTTAATTTTACGTGAATCTGACGTACTGGCTATTGTTGGATAAGCGGTAACGTGATCGAATAGGGAGGATTCCCTACATACAACAAATCAAGGAGGTTTTTTTCAAATGGCTAAAGATATTAAATTTAGTGAAAACGCTCGTCGCTCCATGCTTCGTGGTGTAGATGCACTTGCAGATGCAGTGAAAGTGACTCTTGGACCAAAAGGACGCAACGTAGTTCTTGAGAAGAAATTCGGTTCTCCACTTATCACAAATGACGGAGTGACAATCGCAAAAGAAATCGAACTTGAAGATGCATTCGAAAACATGGGTGCAAAATTGGTATCAGAAGTTGCAAGCAAGACAAACGACGTAGCTGGAGACGGTACGACTACAGCGACAGTCCTCGCACAAGCTATGATCCGTGAAGGATTGAAAAACGTAACATCTGGTGCAAACCCGATGGTCATCCGTAAAGGAATCGAAAAAGCGACTGCAGCTGCAGTTGAAGAACTTAAGAAAATCTCTAAGCCGATTGAAGGCCGCGACTCAATCGCTCAAGTAGCAGCCATTTCTTCTGGTGACGATGAAGTCGGCCAATTGATTGCTGAAGCGATGGAGCGTGTCGGAAACGACGGCGTCATCACAATCGAAGAATCAAAAGGTTTCGCAACTGAACTTGAAGTGGTTGAAGGTATGCAATTCGACCGTGGATATGCTTCTCCATACATGGTTTCTGACTCTGACAAGATGGAAGCAGTCCTTGAAAACCCTTATATCCTTGTAACAGACAAGAAGATCGCAAACATCCAGGAAGTTCTTCCTGTACTTGAGCAAGTTGTCCAACAAGGCAAGCCGATCTTGATCATTGCTGAAGATGTTGAGGGTGAAGCTCTTGCAACGCTTGTTGTGAACAAACTTCGCGGTACATTCAACGCAGTAGCTGTCAAAGCACCTGGATTCGGTGACCGTCGTAAAGCAATGCTTGAAGACATCGGAATTTTGACTGGAGCAGAAGTGATCACTGAAGATCTAGGCCTTGACCTTAAATCTGCGAACATCGGCCAACTCGGTACAGCTTCTAAAGTTGTTGTCACGAAAGAGAACACAACGATCGTCGAAGGTGCTGGAGATAGTGCAAAAATCGCCAGCCGCGTGAACACGATCCGTGCTCAAATGGAAGAAACAACTTCTGAATTTGATAAGGAAAAATTACAAGAGCGTCTTGCTAAGCTTGCAGGTGGCGTAGCAGTCATCAAAGTAGGTGCTGCAACTGAAACGGAATTGAAAGAACGTAAGCTTCGTATCGAGGACGCATTGAACTCAACTCGTGCAGCTGTTGAAGAAGGAATCGTTTCTGGTGGGGGAACTGCACTAGTAAACGTATTGAAGGCTGTTCAAGCGATCGAAACAGCTGGAGACGAAAAAACGGGTGTGAAGATCGTTCTACGTGCGCTTGAAGAACCGATCCGTCAAATCGCACACAACGCTGGTCTAGAAGGATCTGTTGTTGTTGAGCGTCTGAAAGGTGAAGACCTGGGAATAGGTTTCAACGCATTGACTGGCGAGTGGGTAAATATGATCGACGCTGGTATCGTAGACCCTACAAAAGTTACACGTTCTGCGCTACAAAACGCTGCATCTGTATCTGCAATGCTTCTTACAACAGAAGCAGTCATCGCTGATAAGCCGGAGGAAAACAACGGCGGCGGTGGAATGCCTGACATGGGCGGCATGGGCGGAATGGGTGGAATGGGCGGCATGATGTAATAAAGACTTATAATCCTTTTAAATAAAGGGTTTTTAAGCCTTCGCTAAGTTTAAAGTGTCCGAAAAAGTGACCGATAATTTAAAATGAGTTTTATAGAAGAGGCAATTCATTAAGTTACTAAAACTTTCTGAATGCCTCTTTTTTATTTGTGATTTTCCCAAGAAATTTCTTTATTTTTCTATATCTATTCCAAAAATCCGAAGTTTGAAAGAGCTTTTTACCAATAAAAGACTATATTTACTATATTTATGATAAAATTTAAAGATAAACAAGTTTAAGTAAAAGGGGAATTGGAATGCCAATAGATTTTAATAAATTTAAGAAGAAAGAGGAAGCGCTTCATGAAACACATCCAATAAAAATATATGATGGTTTAACAAGAAGCGGAGGTCTAAACGACTTGTGGCGAGGCCAGTATTTAGCTTTGGAAAAATGGCAAGAATTACGGGATAAACCCAATCTTGTTGTTGGATTAAATACTGGTGGGGGAAAAACAGTCATTGGTTTATTACAAGGACAAGCTCTTGTAAATGAAACGCAGGGTAGAGTTTTTTATCTTTGTGGTTCAATACAATTAATTAAACAAACTGCGGATGCGGCAAAATCTTTGGGTCTGAAGGTAGCAACTTACTATAATCGGAAGTTTGAGAATGAAAGAGAATTTAATATGGGAAAGGTTCTTTGTATTACAACTTATCAAGCATTGTTTAACGGATTTAGTCGTTTTGCTAAAGATGAGATTTCCGGCTTAATTTTTGATGATTCACATGTTGCTTCCCATATTATTCGCGACCACTATACTCTTCATTTGTCTGAAGATGATTTTCCGGAAACATATTCTACGTTAATAAACACAGTAAAGAAGTACTTCGAGGATATTCATTCATCTCAACTGTTTGACCAAGTAGTGAACCATAAGAATGATCCCACAGTTCTTTTCATTCCTATGTTTGTTTGGGAAGAAGCATACAAAAAAATAACACAGGTTATGGTAGAAGAGGGTGTTCCAACCGGAAGTTCTACAAAGTATGCCTGGGAGTACTTACGGGATCATCTTGATTTATGTTCCGTTTTCCTCACTTCTTATTCAATTGAGATTACCCCATTTTTGCCTCCAGTACACCTGTTGAAGTTCATGGGAGAAAACACCAAAAAAATTTTTCTTTCTGCAACTGTACAAGATAATATTGACTCTATTAGATCCTTTGGTTTTTTACCTGGTGAAAGAATCGCACCTAAAACACGGGCGGGAGAATCTGAAAGGTTAATAGTAACTCCATACGTAAATAAGGAACTATTGGAGAAATTGTTTGAACATGTAATTGATTATAGCAAGACAAATAAAGTTCTTGTTATATCTAGTAGTGAAAGAAGGGCTCGTCGTTGGCGTCAGCATGAATTGACATTTTCAAGTGAAGATTTTGCACAAAGGGTAAATGAATTTAAATCTGCAAATTCAGGATTATTAGTTGCTCCAGCGCGCTTTGAGGGAATGGATTTTCCAAATGATACATGTAGAACACTAGTAATTGACGGGCTTCCATCTGGCACTGGTTATCTTGAGAAATTAATGTGGAATTCATTAGGGGAAGTAAAGTTATTACAAGGAACAATTGCTTCACGGGTAGTACAATCGTTGGGTAGAATATCAAGGGGTAATGATGATTATGGAATTGTGTATCTTTTTGGTAACGATTTAGCTGATTGGATTACAAGAAAACCAAATAGGGATCGTTTACCCCGTTATATCTGTGCCCAGCTTGAATTAGGTGAACGAATGTCAGAAGCCTTAACTTCTATCGAAGAACTAGAGGAATTAGAGAAATCAGTATTAGAAAGAAATCCTGGATGGTCTGAATTACACCAGGAAGAAGTCAAAAATGCATCCGTTACATCAGAACAAGATTCTTCGGAGTCTGAAACTGAAAAGGAAGAGAACGTACAGCTTCCAATTGCGGAAACACACTTCATTAAGCATTTATGGAATCGGGATTATGTAAAAGCTGCTAGGAAACTTGAACAACACTTAGATTTATTGTTTAAAGATGATAAGGGGCTTGCTGCTTGGCATTCACATTGGATCGGCTATTGCTACCTAAAAGCTGGTGATGAAGTAACGGCGAATATATATTTAAAAAGAGCAGCAAAAAGCTTTCGTGTACTTGGTGTTATCCCAGAGGAAAGAGAAAGGGTTGTCGTTTCTCCACTTATTCCAGATAATGAATCACAGTCAGCCCGTATATTGAAAGTGCTTAGTGAACGTGGAGAAATTAACTATGGCTCGTTTTCTCAAATGGATGATAGACTCTCAGCCTTATCCCAAGCAAAAATTGTTTCTTCAAATGTATATGAAGAGTCAATAAAATGGCTTGGACGGTATCTAGGTTTTCAAAGTACTAGACCTGATCAAGAGTCAGGTATAGGGCGCGGTCCAGATAATTTTTGGTTATCCTCAGAGGTAGGTATTATGATTGAAAGTAAAAGCGATAAAGGTGGGGTAGCCCCTTATTCCAAAAAGGAAGTTGGTCAAACTCACAATCATTTGGAATGGATTAAAGAAGAATATCCTGATATCCATGTGAATTGGAAATTAATGATAGCTGGCCCAGATGTAGAAGCAGCACATGCAGCAAGTCCTTCAAAGGAAATGAATGTATGGTTGCCTGAGGAAATTCATTCGATTTCTGAACGTATACGTCAGTTGATCCGAGATACTTGGAAAGAATCAACCCCGGCAACTATATACAGTGAGCTTGAAAAAAATCTTAAAGAAGCAGAGCTTACTCATATGGATATTTTAAATTTATTACCGGAAAGACCAATTAGAAAAAGTAGTCATTTAAAAAAAAATGTTAATAAAAGTGAGTAAAATAATAAGACCATTGTAAATAACTAGTCAAAGTAACCGATAATAGATGAATCCTTAATTAAAAGGGTTTCGAAAAAGTTTTGAACTTTTTTGAATCCTTTTTTTATGTCATCTTTCAAATCATTTATACCTTGGGAGAATAACATTAGATGTGTTTATATAAAACTGTCAGTACTTCTACGATAATTGACTCTTCTAGAAAATTAAAAAATAAAAAAACTTTAGAAAGATATGGTAAAATTTAGACTGAAAATTAAAGTTATTGAATCGATAATTTTTAAGATTTAAAAATTTTTTAGACAGGGGATTGTTTAAAATGGCTGAAAACAGAATACTCCCTGACCAACATCATTTTGAGCAAATTAGAAAACGATTATGGTCTGGAAGAGAATATGGAAGCGTTTCAGTAATGGTTGGATCAGGTTTTAGTTTGAATGCAGAGAAAATTTCACAAAAAGCGGAATCATTTCTTTTGTGGGGTCAACTTGTAGATAAAATGAAAAAAGATTTATATCCAAATCAAAACGATTCAGGGAGTTATGCTACAAGTGATGCATTAAAACTAGCTGATGAATATGAGTTAGTTTTTGGTAGGAAAGCACTTGAAGAACTACTTGTGAAAGCATTGCCAGATGAAAATTATGTGCCTGGAAGACTACATAAACTTTTTTTATCACTTCCCTGGTCGGATGTATTTACAACTAATTATGATACATTGCTAGAAAGAACGTTACCATTTATACATGATAAAAAATATGATGTGGTGCTTACAACTTCAGATATACCTAGCCAAACTAAACCCAGAATAGTTAAACTCCATGGAAGTTTTCCTTCTCATAGACCTTTTATTATTAGTGAAGAAGATTATAGAACTTATCCTAGAAAATATGCGGCTTTTGTAAATACTGTTCAACAATCAGTCATGGAAAATACACTATGCCTAATTGGCTTTTCTGGTGATGATCCAAATTTTCTCAACTGGATTGGTTGGGTACGTGATAACCTCGGTTCAGATACGCCTTCTATATATTTTATTGGATTTGTAAACTCCACCCAAAGGAGAACCCTAGAGGCAAGGGGAATTATTCCAATAGATTTAACACCAATATTTCCTCATGTTGAATATCCTGGTGCTTTAAGATATCAGAAAGCATTAGAATGGACTTTGCTCAATCTAAAACACGGAAAGTCACCTGATATAATGAACTGGCCGAGTTCAAGAGAAGTTGTTTATGATACACCAAGCGAAGGTTTGCCCCCTATTCCCAAAGGTCCTGCGCCTTTATCTGATTTGGGAGATTCGATGCCTAAAAAGAAAGATTTAGAAAAAGAAGATCTTCTTCACATTTATGAAATTTGGAAAATTAAACGTCAAGAATTTCCAGGATGGGTTATTACTCCTAAAGAATCAAGGGACAAAATATGGAGATATACAGAAAATTGGATTAATCCAATTTTAAATAATCTTGAAAAACTTTCTTTGGAGGAAAGGCTATTAATAATTTTTGAAATGAATTGGAGGATTGAAATTTCCTTAAGACCACTATTTAACCACTGGGTGGATAAAATTGCAGCTGTAATTAATTCAATTAATCCCTTTCATAAAGAAAATGATAGTGAACAACAAAATCAATTAAATTTCTATGAAAACAAAAATATTGATTTATATACTATACAAGAATGTTGGGTTGAATTAATATTTTCACTTGCTAGAGTATCAAGAGAAGACCAAGATCAAGATCGCTTTTTTTTATGGATAGAAAAACTAAAGCTTATTCTTCACTATAATAGAGAATGGGTAGCAAAGTGGCATTATGAAAAAAGTCTTTTTTATTTATATAATTTTGATCAAAAAAATATTTTAAAAACATTAGATGAGTGGCCTTTAACTGATGAATTACCATTTTGGGAAATTAAACGTGCATCAATTCTTACAGAATTAGGTGAGCGTAAAGAAGCTGAAAAAATTGCAGAAACTTCTTTGTCAAAAATAAGAATGAGAATCAAAGCAAACCAAATTGATTTTTCACTTTTATCCCAAGAAGGATGGGCAATGGTTCTTTTAAAAGCTTTAAAAGAAAGCCGTTGGGAGAGAGAAGCAACTCGACAATTTACTGATCGTTGGGCTGTACTAAGTAAATATCGTTGTAACCCTTGGCAAGAGACTGAAATTATGAGTTCTATACTTAAATCTTCTGTACCAGATAATTTACCTACAAACAGAACCATTAAAGGATTTGATCCAGGAACTATAACCCATCAAACCTCTTTAGGGGAGAAAAATATTGATACAATTCATTTAGCATTTTCTTTATTAAAAATGATGGAAAATGCAGGTATGCCAATAAAAATTGGAATCGTAGGAATGTATACTAAGGAAGTGGTTAATTCTGCAAAATGGATTGAACCTTACTCTCCTCTTTGGGCTTTAAGTTCAATGATTAGAACTGAAAAGGAAAAGGAGATTGCTGGATTTTTTGATCGAATACGTGTAGCGACTTTATCTGATGATGAAGTAAATCACTTTTTTAAATTGTTTTTACCATCAATGGAACAAGTTTTTAGTAAAGAAGGTAATAAAGATAGTTTTTTAAGGAGGCACTTAGGTAATTTAATTCAGATCATGTCAAGAATTTGCTTTCGTTTTTCATCAGATCAACTTTATCAATTGTTCAATTTTGGAATAAAAATAGTTTTAGACTCAAATTTTTATAATGACCATAATTTACTTCGACATACTGAAAAATTATTTAGAAGGCTTTTGTTTGCAATGTCAGATTATGAAAAAGTAGAAGTGATGCCTAAGTTACTTAAATTCCCTATACCGGGTGAAGATTCTGGTGAGTTTATTAGAGACTTAATTGATCCTTTCCATTACATTAAATGGTCTGATGAGTTTAAACTAAGTCCTGATTATGATAAAGCAGCCTGGTCAGAAGATATTAGAAGATTACTAAAAATATCTGAAGAGGGATCTAAAAAGGCTAGAGGAATAGCAATTATGAGGTTAAAAGCAATTTATGATATAAATTGTTTGAATAGTACTGAAAAACAAGAGTTTGCCACAACGCTTTGGTCAAGGACTGATGATATTGGTCTACCAAAAGATACCCATTACTATAAATTTTCATTTCTACATTTGCCAGAGTTAAACAAGGGAGATGCAAAAGAGAAATTACATGAGTATTTAACAAAGAGAGAGATGCCGTCAATATTCAACAGAGAGACTGAAGATGGAAAATCGGGAATTTCTTATTCAGGAGGAGTTGAATTTAGGCATTTTACAACAAATTGGTTAAACAGTACGCCTTTGTTTGTTTGCGCAGAAAAAGAGGATGAATATATTAATTGGAATTTAGAAGAAGTTTCTAATTTACTTGAGAAAATAATTAAATGGTGGGCGAGAGAAAAGGATGATCTTTTAAGATGGGGTACCAATCTTTTGGGTGATGATCCAAAACAACATGTGCAAAATGTAATGAATATGTTTCCTCGAATTATTTTACCTAAATTAAAAAAAGATGATGAAGACACTAAAGGTAAAATTTTGAAAATTCTAAACGATTTTGAAGAATCAGGGTTTTGCATCAATGCTACTTTACCGACTACTTTATACATTGACATATATCCATCCGAAAATGTTCAAGAGAAGTTAAGTATAGGGCTAAACTCGCTAGATGAATCCACAGTTCGTGCCTCTATTAACGGAATTGTCTATTGGTTGGTTTATGGAAGGTATGAAAGTATTCCGTCGATACCAAAGGAATTGCTAGATGATCTAGTTTATAAGATTTATAGCCGAAGACAACCTTGTTTAGGTATGGCTATAGAGATCCTTATTTTAACGATTAATAAATTTCCTAATATATTAAGTGATCGTCATAGGGTTTGGTTATGTAACGCACTCAAGTTTCTTTTGGATGAAACAGATCTCTCAAAACTTAAAGATAGTGAAAACAGAATTGGCCAACTACCAATTCTAGTTGAGTACATTCCTGATTATCGAGCTTTATCTTCAGAACTAGCAAAAAGTCTTTACCAATTATTTAAAAATCAAAAACAAGAGATTCCAGAAATAATAAATCAGTGGAAGGAAATTTCAAAAAATGATCCTTTACCAGAGGTAAGACAATTATGGAAAGACTCTTTGGAAAATCAGGAATAGTATTTCAATTTAATAATAAGTCGCATTTCTTGTAGAATTGCGACTCTTTTATCTTTTTTATAGAAGAATATAAAGGTACATGAATGATACGTAAAAGGAGAAGGATATGGTTATACTTAATATTTTTGGTGAAATTGAGGAGATTATTATTTCTCATAAGCTGGGTATTACGATATCTAATTTATCTAAAGAATGGCTAGTAGAAATAGTAGAAAATATGAAAGAAGAAATACATAATAGAGAATTTGATATTAAGAAGTTTAATAAATATGACAATCGATTTAAAAATTATAACTTAAGTGATGTTGTGTCACATGAAAATTTTAAAGGTCTACTTGAACTCAAAGATTCTGAAGAAAAAAATCTAGAAGAAATTGCTAGTAAATTAATATGCATTCAAGTAGGAGATTATGATAACTCATATCTAAAAAATAAAAATAGGTACATAGATAATCCCACATGTGAAAAAGAGTTTGAAGAAAAATTTATTCATTTTTATTCTTTTATAACTAAATATAGCTTTAATAGCAAAAATAATAAGTGGAATGTACCCTTTTCTATATATTCTTCTGAACGAGCAAGATATGAAGAAACGAGAATGTTAAATTTCATTACTGCATCAATAAAACAGAAAGCCTATAGTTCCTTCTCAGACTCTCGAAATATAATAGATGATTTAATTGAGTTTGGTAAGTTAATAGACAGTTATCTAGATAACTATGGGGATTTTCAAAAATTAGACTACCTAATTAATGCCTTATATGACGATAACAATTATAATGCATTCCATTTATTTAAAGTCTTTTCTCTTATAGAAATGTTAATAATTAATCCCCAAAAAAAGTTGTATATAGAATTAGAAGAAAAGCTTCCATATTTTATCATTGATAATGATTTTAAATCGGATGATGAGAAAAAGGGATTTGTAGTTTTAATTAGAAAAATTAGAAATAAAATAGCACATGGAGATTTTATGGCAGTGAAAAAGCTATTGGAAGATTACGCTACAAAATATATGAAACATTTTTGGTTTGACTATTATGAATATAGTAGAGAGAATTGGATTTATTTATCAATTTGTTGTAGATTAGATGAAATTGTTTCCAAAATAATATGGCAGTTAATTTATGATAAGAAAGTTTTATACTCTATTCAAAATGGAAGTAGTACTTTTTAACGCTGGTTAAGGGCATATTTATCTTTTAACGTGTCACAAAATTTGTTCTTTGATTTGACAAATGGTGGTAGTTACATTTTAATAATTGTATGGTCGATCCTTGAGGGATTAGACTTATAGAAGATAGACTTCCCTATTCGCCTGTTAAAGCATTCAAGGGAAGTCTTTTTAATTAAACTTATGAACTTCTGCTTAAAGTTAACTATTAAGATTTAACGAGAGGTCTTTCATTAAGTTACTGAACTTATCGGAAGACTCTTTTTTTACGTTTTTTGTCATGTGAGCATATATATCCATAGTTGTTTTAATGTCACTATGTCCTAATCGTTCTTGAATTTCTTTAATATGGACATTCGCTTCAATTAATAGAGAAGTATGTGTATGCCTAAATGAATGGGGTGTAATTTGTTTCTTAATTGTGGTTAACTTTAAAATTCTCTTCATTCTAATGGAGAGGAGTTTTATCGTTTTAGGATAGCCTTCGTCTGTAGCAAAAATAAAATCATTATCTATATAATAAAGTTTTTCTTTAATAGCTCTTTCTTGTAATTCCTTGTGTTTTAAGAGCAATCTGATTAATAACGGATCAAGAGTTATTGTACGTATAGATCCTTTTGTTTTAGGTGTAAGTAATGTGTATTTCGATTTGTTATTAGTTGGATTGTAATAAGTTTTAATTACACGTAATGTATGGTTGTTTAAATCAATGTCAGACCATTTTAAAGCAATCATTTCACCGATGCGTAAGCCAGTATATGCTAGCATAGTAAATGCTAATAGATCGGCTTCTAAGCCTTCATTTTTTGTAACAGTAAGAAATTCTTCCAATTCTTCTTTTTCGAGAAACTTCTCAGATAAAGAACTACCTTTTTCCAGGTCAGCTACATTTATTTTTTTCTTAGGTAATTTAATTTCTTTTGTAGGCACTTCTTTTATTAATTTTAGTGAATATGCATACTCAAATACCATATTGGTAGAGGTATGAATACTTGATAAGTAATTAGAGCTGAAATTATTGAAAGCTGATCTATTATATCTTGGTATGCTTTTCTGGTTATCTTTTGTATTGCAATATGTCCAAATTCTCTAATGATATGTTTAAGTGCAATCCTTCTAGCTCTTAAACTACTTTCCTTTGCATCTTGACTGTAATATCTTTCCCAGTCCTTACATAAAGCTTCAAAGTTCATTCTTGAAGGTTGGATATATTCATTGTTGTGAATCTGTCTTTCAAAAAGAGCAGCAGCTAATTTTGCATCTTTTTGTGTTAAAAAACCTTCTTTACTTTTTCTAATGTCTTTACCCGTTATGGGATCTGTTCCTACATAAACACGATAACCCCAGCTAATGCCTTTTTTATTTTTTTTCTTATAGATCCTTGCCATAGAATCACCTACTCAAAAAAGGTTTTAAGTATTACTTTAATTTTTTCTTTTTCGTCAGTGGTTAAAAGTTTGTTTTTATAGTATAAATCGGTATCAAGATTAAGAAGAGAGAACAAATCATTTTTTTCTAAACTTTTGCTTGTAGTCTTACTTTTTATATTTCTGATTTCCCCTAGTTGTTCGTCAAGTTCTTCGGATTTCAATGCAAGTTTAGTAACTTCTGCTTTTCTTTCTTCAAAAGATAAACCGTTTACCTTCATGTTCTCAACAACATCATCTGTTTCTATGGAAAAGTTCCCATCCGTAAAATTCATTTTTGAGTTTACGTAACCGGCTAAAAACATTAAAGTACCATATTCTACTTTGTAAAACCGAGCAAGTTTCAATAGAACTTCAGGAGTGGGCTTTCTTGGTTTTTTCGTACGTGGATCAACTCCCTTCTCCAAAGTACTTAGATAGGTATGGCTTATACCAGTACCTTCTTGAACTTCTCTCAAGGATAAATTACCTCTTAAATGCTTTAAAAAATCACCTAGTTCATTCACGTTTTCACACACCTCTACCTAAATTATATAATAAATTGTACACCATGGTTGACAGGTTTACAAATTTCTAGTATTGTTACTTCAAACACTTGTAAACCATGGATTACAAACAGGTTTTAACTTATTTTTTACCTACAATGTAAACCTTGAATTACAAATGGAATTTAACAATGAGGTGATGGTATGGACGATGTACGGATTGATGAAAAAACTGTCAATAACATTTTAGAAGAAGCCATTAATAAGCATGTAGAGGAACTTGCAAGACAAAAATACTTTTTAACTTATAGCGAACTATCTAAGTATCTTAATATTAGTAAACCGATTATTGAAGATCGATTAATAAAGAACGGATTAAAATATTACAAAGTAGGGTGCAAATATTTATTTAAAAAGAATGAAGTCGATGCTTTTCTAGATGAAATAACAGCAAATATGAATATTAGAAATAATGATTTGAAATTCTTTAATAAATTACAAAACAATATGGAAATCTTTAAGATTCAAGAGGGGAGTTGAAAGAATTGCAAGGTTGGGTAAAGCTCCATAGAAAAATATTTGAAAGTTCGACATTCTTAAGGTTAGATTCAAAACAAAAATTAATTGCAATATATCTTATTCTAAATGCTAATCACAAAGATAATTTTTGGTTTGACAAGTATATAGGGGAACGTGTCCTAGTTTTACGTGGGCAGCTGGTAACATCAAGAAGTATTATTGTAAATGATTGGTTTAAAAAAGATAAAGCTATCACGGAGCAAGTCGTAAGAACAACTTTATCCAAACTTGAGAAACTAAATTTTTTAACCAAACAATCAACCAACAAATATACACTCATAACAATAGAGAAATATGATATATACCAATCAGATAGTCTTATAATTCCCCAGCTTAGTAACCAACGATTAACCAGTGATAAACCAGGTGGAAACCTAACCTTAACCACAAACAATAATGTAAAGAATGACAACAATCTAGATAAAGAAGAAACATATATAGATACGGTAGTAGATAATATAAATACACCATTTCCTTATTTGGAACAATGTAATAAAGACATAGAAATAGATATACATTTGAAGAAGAGTTTAAAAGGTAGTGTACCACCATTAACATACAATATCTTAGATCTATTCTGTGGTTATGAGGAAATGTCTAAATTAATTGGTATTATTTTCAGGGCAAAAAAAAGAGTTGAAGATAAAAGAAATGAACTTTTACAAATAGAGTATCTTGATCGAGAATTAAGTCAAACCTTATTAAAATGTTTTAGAAAGACAAAAAGAGAGTTTCGAGTAGAAAATAATGAAAATTATTTTTTTAAGAGTTTATTTAACTTATTTGAAGAACTTTCAAAAGAAATTGAAAGTTTTGTAGGGGAAGAAAAAATGCTTTAATTTTTTAATTAATCACAAAGTCGTAAATTGACAAAGTGCCCATTTACGCACTGACAGATGTCAGTCAGTGCAGTGGGTTTTTTCGTAAACGAAAAAAACGTTCAGCGGAGCTGAATAACCTTCGGGGAAACGGAGAAAAAGAAATGAATAATTTTCCAAAAATACTATCGATCGCTGATCTAACGAACAGGTGGAATATGCCGAGGCAAAGTATACATGAAAGAATTAAATATAGAGATTTTCCAGAACCAATCATTTTTGTTTCAAATGGAAGAACTGCCATTTTTTTAGAGACTGATATTGTGGACTTCGAAGAAAAAAACCCGTGGATTACCACTCCTGAACGTAGAGAAAGAAGACAACGTTTTATTTATTCGTTGATAAATAAGTAAAGAGATTTTTATAAAAATTAAAATGAAAAGTTCTGCTATTCAAAAAAGGAATTATAAGTATAAATTACAAAATAATGGATTTATGGTAAAGTAAATATGTAAAGGTTGAAAAGTATAAGATAAGGGGAGAAGCTGCATGCAAATTAGTGAATATTTTAACCTAGGTTTAAAACAGGAGGATTTAGATTTTGTTGATGTTAATACATCTCGAGATAATGAATTATTTATAGATCCTTGTTGGATTCATATTGGAGATGATGATTGGTCTAAACAAGCTTCTTCAACTATTTCTGGCTTTTTCGACCATATACTTGATCTGTATCAAAAAGGAGACAAGAAAAAAGCTAAAGAGCTTTTTGGTTTTTCAAAAGAACCAAATGAAACTTGTTTTGGTATGTCACGGAATAATCCGGAAGGTACAGGAGCTTCTGCTGAAATGCTAGAAAAGTTGTTTGACAATATAACATCTACTGAAATGGTAGAAGCAGGATTGATTAGAAGATTAGAAGATATCCATGTGTTTGTTAGTGATTTTGGTAAGGATAGACTATCTGATTTAGTAACTAATATCATCAGACAGCATTTAGTAGATTATACAGAGAAGCAATGTGAGTTACTTGGTATTGAATTAGGGAAAGAATCAAAAGATCTGGGTTATTTTTGGAATAACAATACTAAAGTTTGGGGAACGTGTAAAGGTCGTCCTCTTATCGTTGATGATAAAAATATTTTATTAGTCCCTAAAAAAATAGCTGTAAAATCTTTTAGGTATACAGTTGGTCAATATTGCTCAACTCATGTTCTAGTTAGGCGACAAGAGCAACATATTAAAGACGATACAAATTTAGTTAAAAAAACTAAGAAGAAAGATGGAACGCTAAAAATTGAGGTTTTTAAAAAAGATATCAGGGAAGAAGAAATTAAACAAGCTGGACTAAATGAAAAGCAATATGCCAGAAGAGTAACAATGGAAAATCCAGATTTAATCGATAATTTTAGAACCTCAATTATTAGGGTACTAAAAGATCCAAAAACTACAAACAAACTATCTGATCAAGAACTTATTGAATTATTTAAAGAATTGTAAAACAAAAATGAATGTATTAATTTACATGCCTACCTCTTTAGGAAAGTGAAAGCCCTGAATTTAGCCGTATTCGGTTAAATTCAGGGCTTTTTAATTTGAAAATTGAGGTTTACTAGTTAAAATTAACCGAATTATTTACATTCTCAGCAATTTATCTACGAACAAATAAGTTAATCCAGCCTAAGGTAGTAGCTTCATTCGCTTTTTGATATGTAGCTTCTTGAAGAATTTGCATCACTCTGAGTTCATTGATTTGTTCTTCATGTCTGGCCTCTTGTTCATACAAGTTCATAGCCTCTTTTAAAGAATCAGCTCTTCCATCTTTAATGTAAGATAAGAAGCGATCCAAAGCATATAAGTTTCGATAAGTAGGTGGAACAATTGATTCCTTCTAAGGAGATTAAATATTTAGAAAAAATTAACGAAGAGTTTTTTAAAGAAAAGGGAGAATTTAATTTAAAAGAAAAAGAAGAGGCGGATTTTAAAATTACGAACATAGAATCAAATATTGATATTCTATCAGGTAGTCGCAAATATCTGGAAACAAGGAAAAAATTAGTTAAGAATATACAAAATGATCTTAGTGAACTAGAATCTATGTTCTATTATAAAAATTTTAAGCTTGGTGATGATGAATCAACAATTTTTTCTTCTATTCATTCCTTCTTAGATACTTGTAATGCATATTTTATTGGTGAAAAGCCGTTTAGTTCTATAGTCAATAATAATTACATTGAAAGTGTTAAATTAGACATCTTACAATTAAGGTACATAATAAAATACAAAATGTTTGAAAAACAAATAAATAATATACTGGATCTAGAATCAATTTTTACTGAAATGAAAAAAAATAGGTGTATTATAGAGGATTATAGGTATGAAAATTTTAAAAAAGAATTTGAAAAATTGATTAGATATAATGAGGTTTTTAAAAACTTCACAATTAAGCGGTTTTTTCCAGGAGAGACATTTGGTTACTTATCGAAGTTTATCAACTTAAAGTATGATTATGAATTAATCAAATATTTTGGCAGGTATAATTATTTATATGTATTTGGAAGTGAACAACACCAAGTGTATAAAATAGGTGTAACATTCAATAACTTAACTTCAAGATTTATTAAAGCAGAAGAGTTATTTCAATACCGGTATAAAGGAAAAGTTCTTAATAAAATTCAAGTTATAAAGAATCCTAATGCATATAGACTTGAGCTTTATTTAAAAAATAAATTTAAAAATTATAAGCATCCTTATTTCAATTCAAATGAATGGTTTAAATTTGCTGATGAAGAAATAAATTATTTCAAACATCTAGGGTATTTATCGGACTCTAAGTTTCAGGAAATTTGTAATTTTGATATTTATATTTAGGTATCCGATTAGTGTCCGATAATGTTAAACAAATATATTTTTTATTAGGATAAATTAACAGGAATATTGATTTATCAAGGATTCATGTACGTATTTTTTAGTTTTTATAGGGTTATTAAATGGGCGGCATGATGTAATCATGCACCCATGACCCTTGATATCAAGGGTTAAGCTTCACCCCAAAAGTCAAAATGACATACTTTTGACATACCTGGCAGTAAAAACACTATAGATCTAATGAGCCTCTCATAAGTTCACTGAACTTTTGAGAGGCTTTTTCTTCCATGTTTTCAGTGATATGCGCGTATATATTCATGGTCGTATTTATATCCCCATGGCCTAACCGTTGTTGAATTTCTTTAATACCAACTCCTGCTTCTATAAGGAGAGAAGTATGAGTGTGTCGTAAAGAGTGAGGAGTAAGTTTTTTGTTTATCACACTTAGTTTCAACAAACGTTGCATTCTTGTATTTACAGTCTTTAAAAACTCAGGATACCCTGGATTATTGGTTTCTTTTGCAAAAACAAAATCAAGTTGATTGTAATAACCGTTAGATTTTTCAATGAGTTTTTTTGGTGTTCTTTGTGTTTTTTTAATACCATGATTACATCTGGATCCATTTTAATCGTGCGAATTGATCCCTTTGTTTTTGGAGTAAGCAACTGATATTCTTTTGTACGATTGGAAGGGTTATAATAGGTCTTTGTCACTCTTAAAGTTGCTCTAGTCATATTAATGTCTGCCCACTTTAATGCAATTAGCTCACCTACCCGTAATCCACTATAGGCTAGTGTTAAAAACAAGGGAAAATCTTTATCAATTCCTTTTTCCTTTGCAGCTGAAAGAAAACGAATGAGTTCAGGTTTCTCCATGAATTTAATCTCTCCATTATTGTTCTCCACTTCCTCAACCGTCTCTACTTTACGTGGGATTTTAGCAAATTCACATGGAGTACTCTTGATAATATTAAATTCTACAGCTTTATTAAATACCATTCGTCCTGTTGAATGAATACCATCAAGCGTATTAAAAGCATACCCTTCTTTATGAAGTGAGGTTAGCATGGCTTGATACTGTTTTCGGCTGATATCTTTAATCTTTTTATGTCCAAAAAATCGATTTAAGTGATCTATATTATGTTTTCGATTCCTTACAGAGCTTATTTTGGCACTTTCACTATAAATTTTAATCCATTCTAAAGTGAAGTCTTTGAATACTACATCTTGTTCTTTAACATATGTGTTCTCATAAACTTCCTTCTCAATTTCTGCTGCAGCGAGTTGTGCTTCTTTTTTTGTTTTAAATCCACCCTTTGAAGAAAACTTTTTCTTTCCAGTGATAGGGTCGTTCCCCAAATATATTTGAAAATACCATCTAGCTCCACGTTTTCGGAAGTTTGCCATAGTTATCCCCTCCTTGTTCAATCATATTTAATTAAATCTTAATGGATGGTACAATTCTTCCTTTTATTTTTTCTAAGCGTTCAATGCATAGCTTCCTGGGAACTTTAAAATCCCTAGACCATTGATCAATTATTGCTGGGCTTGTAACAGTGTATTCGTTGATCATATGAGCAGGTAAAGATGCATAAAGGGTAAAATGTCGTGCATCTCTTTCTTGTAGTTCGTGAAATGCTGTGGGCATCATTGTTTGTCGCCCAGCGTGTCTTAAGGCATGGCAAAGTTCATGAAAAAACTGCTCGCGTTGGTATATTGTAGGCAAACGACTATCTACTATGATTTCTTGGAATCTACCTACTTTCATAAACCTTGCTTGCATCGGTTTACATCGAAGAAAGATTTGAGACTCCAACCCTATGTCTTGTATGTTCAAATCTTCCGGTTTAGTATAGCGGTGGTTTATATACCATTGTGTAACTAAGTCTTCAAGAATTGTGGTTGAATAAATAGGAAATCCCAAACCAATCACCTTCCTTAAAAGCAATTATACGAACATATGTTCTATAAATCAATCAAGGATGACAATTAATGGTTTTAAATAGTTTTTGAGGTGTTATTTTCCTGTATTATGAAATGAAATGGTCTCCTAGAGGGGTATTAGAATCGTAGTTACTTTGCCAACGAGAGGATTGCTTTGAAATCAAGTCTTCCAGATAAGGGCAGTTATCTGGAAGACTTGATGCTGAAATGATTAGCGAAGAGTCAGTTTAAAAGTAATACAATTTCAAGACTCTTCCTCATTTATACAAGTTCATTTTTGTGTTATCGTGTATGTATGACGCATACATATGGATAAGGAGGGAATATTTTATGTTGATTAACGGACGATTAACAAATTTATTAAATGCTTTTGCAACAATTTTAACCGACAAAACACAAGGTTTATCGAAGAATGAACTCCTCCTTGGCGATAATGTTATGCCTGCTCTTGTGACAATTTACCATTACCCTTACCAATCTGTTGATTTTCTTAGCCGAGCATTATCACTCAGCCATTCAGGAACTGTTCGTCTCGTCAACAAAATTGTGGAAAAAGAGATGATAGCGAAGCAAAAAGGAGAGGATCATAGAAACATACAACTTGTTGTTACAACAAAAGGAGAAGAACAAATCCAACAGTTTTTTGAGAAAAGAGAAGTGCTCTTCAAACATGGTATAGATATGCTTAACGACGAGGAGAAAAAGTGGTTAGAATCCATCTTAGAAAAAATATTAAGTACGCAAGCCAATCACTTGGAACAAACGAGGGTAATTTGTCGTCTTTGTAATGCGGATGCCTGCTTGCATAACAACGATTGTCCGGTGAGCAAACCTCTGAAATGATCATTAGAAGGAGGATTTAGGTATGCCTAAGCAAAGAATAGGATGGTTGCTTGGGTTCCTTGGTATAGCGGGCGCAAGTCTAACTTTACCTTTGACCCAGATTGGGATTAACCATTTTGATCCCTTTGTTTTAAGTTTTGGAAGGGTAATTATAGCAGGATTATTAGCATTATCTGTGGTTCTTTTTCTTTGTATGAAAAAATCAAAAAAGGCGATAGTGCCTGCAGTTAAACAGTTAAAATCATTAGGAATCGTGGCTTTCTTTTTAGTGCTTGCTTTTCCGCTATTTGTAGCATGGGGAATGATGTACATTCCTTCTTCCCACGGAGCCATTGAATTTGCTTTAATGCCTATTGCTACCACAGTGTATGCTTTAGTACGAACGGGAGAACGTCCAGCTTTAAGATTTTGGATAGGGAGTCTGATTGCTTGTTTAGCTGTTCTGTTTTTTACCTTAAGTCAAGGAATACAGCAACTCCAAATTACAGACCTCATTCTCTTTGGAGCGATTATTACATCGGCCGTCGGTTATGTGGAAGGGGCAAAAATGACTAACGTACTAGGGGGATCATGGGAAGTTATCACTTGGGCTCTGATCATCATTTTGCCTATCGTTATTCTTCTCATTATTCCCTTCTTGGACCGTTCAATCCTAGTTGTTCCTTTAAGCGGTTGGCTATCTTTATTAGGATTAGGGATTATCAGTCAATATCTTGCAATGCTTATGTGGTATGCTGCTATGCATATAGTTAATATAGCGAAAATTAGTCAAATTCAATACTTTCAACCTTTTTTTACGATTTTTTTTGCGTATATTTTTTTGAACGAAGAAGTGGGTCTTTTCACCATTATGACTGCATTGATTGTAGTAGTAGCAGTAGCATACGGGAAAAATGCTTCTATTTATAGAATAAAAAAAACACGTGAACAAAGCAGGGTTTATCAAAAATAGAGAAGACCCCTTAATGTTTAATTTTTAAACAATAAGGGGTTTTCAAGCATTGTAGAAGCGTATCAAGACGGCTCCTCGGTTACAGCCAGAGAGAAAATGCTATCTGCTTTTTGTTTATTAATCGTGCTATTAACCATGTTTTCGGTTAAACAGTTTGTTAGGGTATTGGGAATGTTTTTTTTAATTTCTGGTTTAATTATGCTGTGGGTTAGTCATGCGACTTGGATAGAGTATATTGGGGCTTTTGGTCCGATGCTTGATCTGATACTATGATTACATTAATCCCTATATTAGGAATCCCCATTAAAATTGGCAGGTATAGTGATGATATTACAACCATCATACAAAGAAAAGTAAAAACCTCCGGCTATCTTTATTCAATGACATCGGGGATATCTTATTTTTTTAGCATTTTTATGAATTTAGCTACATTACCAATGATGTATCATTCTATCAAACCAGCACTTCCTGGCTTTTTTGTTAAGTATGAAGATCAGTTTATGAGTAAAGCCATTACACACGGCTATGTAATGCCATTAATGTGGGCTCCAGTTACACCAATTGTAGGAATCGTAATTAGCGTCACAGGTGTGAATTGGATAACTATTCTTCCATACATTTTACCTTTAAGCCTATTTGGACTATTATTAGATTGGTGTTTAGGTATACGGAGTAATAATAGAAGAGTCAGCTTATCAACCAAAGTGTCAAACAATGAAATGGCTGCTGCTGTTGAAAGAGGCGTTCATACGACAAAAAGGATATTCCACATCTTTTGGGCCATTCTTTTATTTAATGTTGTTATTTCAATAGGGGAATTTCAACTACCTTATTCATTTATTACTCTTGTATCGTTACTAGTCATTCCATTTGCTTTTATATGGTCTATATTCTTGAAAAAGAAAGAAGAGTTTAAAGCCAATTTACTAATGCATATAGATTCTTTTTCGATTAAAATGAAAGACCAATTTTATATTTATTTATCGGCTGGCTTCTTCATATCTTGTCTTAAAATATCCGGTACTAATGATTTGCTAAATAGTTGGATCGGCCAGTTTAGAAATATAATAGGAGTAGACTTCTTTTTAATAGTATTACCCCTTATACCTCTGGTTTTTGCTTTTTTAGGGCTTCACCCAGCTGTGACAGTGACTATTATGGCAGAATCTCTGAATCCAGAAATTTTAGGGATTTCTTCTCTAATTTTAACTGTGGCGATGCTTGCAGGTGCTGTGTCCGCTTTTTTGGTTGGTCCATTTAATGCTACAGTTGATCTCATGTCAAGTATAGTAAAAGAAAGTTCATTTAAAGTAGCTCAGTGGAATATGTCCTTCACTAGTTTTTATATTGGTAGCGTAATGGTCTATTTATTTTTATTACAACGTTTCCAAACTTAATTCCTTTTTAAGTTTATGGAGTGGAATGGAAAGAATTATACTCTCGATGTATTAAGCTGTGAACCTGCTCTGCATACGATCGGGTTACTGATCCACCACTACTGTGTCGCCCCCAGAGATGGGTTTGAAGTATTTTGAAAATATAATGAAGTAAAATCGGGTTGAAGTTGTCTGTTAAGAAGGTCCTCCACGAGAGGGCCGTGTTTGTTTCTATAAAAGATTGTGGTGGGGGAAGTATGGAAATCATTTATATTTTTATCAATATTATTATTCCTGTTTTCCTTCTTATTGGAATCGGGGTTGTAATGCATAAATCATTTCAACTGGATCTTTTCACTTTGGCTAAGCTGAACATATACTTTCTAAGCCCTGGCTTTGTACTGGTGAACCTCTATGAATCTTCTTTCTCTATTGGCCTACTAGGAAAAGTGATATTGTTTTTTGCGGTGTTCATCTGCGTTTTGTATGTTCTGGTCCAGCTTATTGCCAAGGCAGGGAGGTATAGCAAAGGTGTAAGGGGGGTGTTTACGAATAGTGTACTTCTTTATAACTCAGGCAACTATGGAATCCCTGTGAACGATCTGGCTTTTAAGCAGGACCCGGTTGCAGCAACTATACAAGTTATCGTGATGACGTTACAGAATGTCTTTTCTTATACATATGGAGTATTTTCATTGAGAGCGGTGGAGGAAGGAAGAGGACGTGCCATGATCGGCTTACTAAAAATGCCGGCGATTTACGCTATGTTTCTCGGAGTTCTCTTAAACGTGGGAAATGTCAAGCTTCCTGATTTTATCATCAAGCCCGGGGAATATGTCGCGGATGCCATGGTCGGAATCGCATTGATCACCCTCGGAGCACAAGTGGCGCAGCTGACATTTAAATTTAAATTGCTTATTGTTTATTTTAGTTTAGGAGTACGATTGATTGTGGGGCCAGTACTTGCGGGTTTAATCATTTGGGTTCTAGGCTATGAGGGATTGCTTGCCCAGGCTTTATTCATTTCATCAGCGATGCCTAGCTCTGTAAACAGTGCAATTATCGCACAGGAATACCGCGGTGAACCAGAACTGGCTGCTCAAATCGTATTAGCGTCAACGGTATTTAGTATGGTGACCGTTACGCTCACCATTTATTTCTCACAGCTGTTGTTTTAACTTGGGGAACTACCAAAGGCAGAGACGTATTGAACAAAGCCTCAGTCATTAATGCGATAGAAGAAGCAAAAGTTCAGGCGTAAGGGGCTGTCCCAAAACAATAATGTCAGACACCACCACACAACATGTTGTTTCAAAAACACACTTTTTCTCAAAATGTTGCTAGGGACGGTGAGAGTCAGACACTAATGGGACAGCCCCTTTTTTACGTTTCGTTAGTGACATAAAAACCTACGCTTGAGTTTTAATCATAAATGGAGTCAAAGTGTTTTATTTCTATATTTTCAAAAGTTGCGGGGCCTCCTTCAGAATATAGTGTGATGTTCTTATCCTCTAGTGGAGGGAACACCTGATTGGAGTGTACCACTTTACCGTCATCTATAAATACTTCAACACTTGTTTTATCTACAAGGATCTTTAAGTGAACCTTTTTTTGACTTGGATCAAAAGGAGCAATACTTTCTATATACTTACCACTTTCATCTGGCTGGTCTGTTGATTTTCGATTGACATAAGAGTACTGGTCCTTTGGTGAAAGACCGACGTCCACATGACGCGTTTTGTCGGCTGATTCCCGAAGACGCAACCCTACGTTCCCGATCTTCGACCAGGATATCTCTGCTTCGATCTGGTAAGCCGTACCAGTTGCCCCAATTGTTTTTGAGCCGTCGACCTCGATTTGTTGATAAGAATCTGAGGAATCTGTTAATTGATTTAGTTTTTCTAACGGCTGTGAACCCAAGTAATAGGAGTCCTCATCACCTTTTTTTAATTCTATTTTTCGAACGATGGAATCCAATCCGTTAAAGTCTTCCTGGAGGGTAGGGGTATGGTCTGCGTATGCCCAATTGTTCATCCAGGCTAAAGCATATCGGTGGCTGAGCTGATTATCACTTGTCCCATCTTCAAACGTAACGCCGCCGTACCAATCGAAACCGTAATCCAGCCATTCAGGCTCTTCGTGATCGGGGATAAATTCATCACCATTGTAATTACCGACCCAGTAAGCATAAGTATTCGGCTTTCCGATCGACTTGCCATTGGCACTTACGCCCAACACCCATTTCAGTGTTCCGTCGTTTGCCCGCATCTTATACAAGTCCGGACATTCTACGAGTCCAATATCTTTTGTCTGAAATCCACTGGTGTAATTCCAGTCTTTTAGGTTTTTCGATTCATAAAAACCAATTTTTGTTCCTTCGGCCATGAGCATGACCCATTTCTGTTCTCGGTCATCCCAGATAACTTTAGGATCTCTGAAATCTTCAGCTCCTGGGTTGGACATTACCGGATGGTCACTATAGGAGGTAAACGTTTGGCCTCTATCCGTACTGTACCAGAGATACTGTTCCTGCTGTCCATTTGCAGAAGGCTGGGTAACGAGTGCTACTACAGCCTCTTCTCCAAAGCCGGCTGTATTATTTTGGTCTACCACAACAGAACCTGACCACGGATCCCCGTTTTCATTCGTGTATTTAGGAATAGCCACCCCTTCATCTTTCCAATGGACTAAATCTTTAGAGGTCGCATGACGCCACTCTGTTCCGTTACCTTTGGGATAGTTTCGGTTATAGAGATAATAGTAGTGATATTTCCCATCCAGATAGATTGGTTTTTGCGGGTCATTCTTCCTGTTATCCGGAGCTGTAAAATGATAGTCTGCACGATACGTTTCCTTATCTTGTGGTTCTTTTTCCCTATGGTCTGGTCGCTCAAAGATTAAAAACAAGCCAATGATCAAGAAAAAGAGAAGCGATCCAGCCAGCCATTTTCTTTGATTCTGCTTTAGCATATCAGTTGCTCACCGCTTTTATAATGGATTAATTGAAAAGAAAAGAAAATGCCTAGAGAAGTCGGCATTTTCTTTTCATCCTAAAGCTTATTCTTCATTTATTGTAAGTTGTCCTTGTTCGAGGATTCCATCTTCTATAACGGAAGATTTAGGTCCTTTAAGGTCCAGCTTAAAGCTTGGAGAGAAAGTAGACTTTTTGTCTTCAAAATACCCTCTATTTGTCATATAGCTTGTAACAACAGTTTCATCGCTATTTTCTTGAGGGATTACATAGTGTGCGTAATTCCATGTCACATCATTTGGATCGAGGTCATGGTGTAAAACAATTCCCGTTTTGTTCATCGGCTTGTATGGACCAGTTAATGAATTCGACACATATCCCAACATGTAGATATCTTCATCATCAATGCCATCAATCGTCATTTTAGATCCGCGTGAACTTGTGAATAAGTACCATTTACCATCTTTTTTGAAAATGTTTGGACGTTCAATTTCATCCGTAACAGTGTTGGAAGCAATCAATGGGTCCATTACGTTCTTTAGTGTATAATCATCGTTGATTTCGATGATGCCGATCGCTCCGTTCGCCAGTTCAGCAAACTCTCTTTTCGGACTTTCTAACAGTTTAGCTTTTTCATCCTGGAAGTATTTTTCGCTTTTGCCATAGTATGCTTTGTTGTAAAGGGATTCTTCTCCAGAGTAGCCAAAGTCAGTTCCTGTATTGGCTTCAAACACCAGGTATTTACGGCCATTTTCTTCTACGTAGTGAGGGTCTCTTAACGTATGGTTTTCATTATAGTTAATATCCCCATTTCCAAAAGCCTGGTTGACATTTTGATAAACAGACCCATCGCCGCCTTCAAAAATTGACTTATGATCTTCGACGCCATCCACATTAAGAGTGCCTTGTTTTGGTTCAGATACGTTAACTTGCGCAGTAGTTAGCGTCTGTTTACCGTAAAGCTCCTTTTCTTCATTAAATTCTGTACGGTTGGTGTAGAATAAGCGAATTTCTCCATCAGAGGTGAAGGTAGCGGAACCGGACCACTCTTCTGACTGATCTTTCAAATATTTATCGTCAGCTTTGTATTTATCTTCATCGTCGAATACACGTCCAGCGTTCTTCCACGCATCGATTGATTTCTCATCTGCTTTCTTATAGAACATGTAAATGAATGTGTCGTGTGCATTTTTTGGGTCACCTGCTAAACCGAATAGGATATGGTAGCCATTGTATTCGGCCACTGTACCGTCCGCGTTTTGGAGCGGCCATGTGTCCCAAACATCCATTTTAATTTCATTTCCGTTCTCGTCTGTTTTTGTAGCTGATGGAATGTTTTGAATGTTAGATGCGTCAAATTCAGGGACCGCATGATCATCGTGCTGCTTAATCATGTCCGCCATATCAGAACGCGTGATGTGGGAAATTCCGTAATCTTCTTTATGGTCCCGGGAATCAGCATGCGCGATCAATCCTTCCCCTCCTGCCAGAATTGCTGTGCTAAGCATGACTACTGTAGCTTGTTTGGCCAATCTTTTTACGTTCATATTCTTTCCTCCTATATTTTTTTTGCGGATCATTTTTTCGTTTTTCCGCTGTTTGACAATTTAAATTATAGGGGGGATGGGCGGATCTGGATATGGAGGATATTGATTGGAATTTAGCTTTGATTTGATATATAGGATTTTTGTTCTATTTTGGGGTGAGGAAAGAGTGAAAAAAGCCCTGGATAGGACTTACTGAGCCTTTTCCCAGGACTTTTGATATTCTTGTAATAGGTGTTCCTTATTAAGTTGGTTCTTTATATATTGTTGTGTGGCCGAACCAAATTCTTTTCTTACTCCTACTGGAAAATCAAACCAGTTGGAGGACAACGTTTGCCCTTTTTTATAATACTGTATGATTTGATCGGCAAGAGGACCTGAATTTTCCGGCTCGATATGCTTAAAAGCGGGAATGAATTTTAAGTGTTCGGTTAAGTATCGTTTTCCTTCTTCAGAGGCAACCATCCAGTTTAAAAATTTTTTTGCTTCATTCTTTTTTTCTTCTGTTGTCTGTTTATTGACTACCCAGTAACTAGGTGTGTTAACGACTAAGGATTCCTTGTCCGGATCATCATTAATGGGAATAGGGATAATGCCGATGTTCATATCGGGGGATTGCTGGTCGATCATAGGCTGTATCCAGTTGCCCTGCAGGATAATCGCTGCATCTCCAGCTGCAAAAGTATTTACTTCCATACTGTAGTCTGTCGAGAGTGGTTCATTGCTTCCATATTCTAAAGTGACATCCAACAAATGGATGAGGTCCTTGAATTTCGGATTGTTGGGAATCGTTTCCTTCCCTTCATTCAAGTTTTTTATAAAAGCAGCTGGGTTATCCTGCTGGGCAAATGCGATATTCAAAAGATGGTCACCCAATTTCCATTTCTCATAGTAGCCAGTGGCAAAAGGTGTAATTCCTGCTTCTTGCAGTTTCTCAGCGGTAACTGTCAATTCAGTTAGTGTAGCAGGCATTGCCTTAATGCCTGCCTGCTTAAATAAATCTTTATTATAAATGAAGCCGTATCCTTCTAGGTTCATTGGCATTCCAAGTACTTTACCATCAAATCTCATCGGCGTTAATGTATCTTCAAGTGCATTCTCTACCCATGGCTGATCAGATAGGTCTTCTAAATAGTCGCTCCAAACTTTGGCGTTTTCATACCCGGGGTTTGTGAAAATATCGGGACCATTACCTGCAGCAATTTGGGCTTTAAGATCAGAAAAGTCATCCATCGCCCCACCGACCGTGTAGACTTCTATATTTACTTTTGGATGATTCTTTTCATAAGCCTGGACCATTTGCTCAAACTGTGAAGCAATCTCTACTTTTGGATTTCTTACTTTTAGTGTAATTTCCTGCTCTTTTATTGGTGTTTCTTTTGTCTCAGACTTTGACTGACATGCTGAAAGAGATAGGTTCAGCGTTCCGATTAAACATAAAAGTAAGACTTTTTTCATTCTGTCACCTCTTTTCTTATTCCGTAAACGATCTGCTGACAAATTGCTGTTGTCTTTTGTTTCGAAACTCAAAAGGTGTGATGCCTACGACCTTTTTGAACAGTTTTGAAAAATATTTCTCATCTTGATAGCCTAGCAATAAAGAAATCGAGTAAATGGTTTCTTCTGTTTCTTTTAACCAAATTTTAGCCTGGTCAATTCTTAATTTCGTAATATATTTAGACAAAGGCAATCCGGTTTCTTCCTTGAATTTCCTTGAAATATGTTCTCGGCTGAAGAAGAATAGGTTGGATAGTTTCTCCAAACTCAACTCCTCCATATAAAAATCATTTACATAGGAAACGATATCCTTTATTCGGCGGGGGGTATCCAAATCATCCATTCTATGATTTGACCGATACTCGTGATTATCGATGGCTGTTTGTAAAGTTTGATAGGAGCTTGGAATATCCGTTAATGAATATAATCGCTCACCACTCACAAGTCGAACAGGTATATCAAATTCTTGACTCATCCATTCTTCTATCGTTAGCCATTCGTCTTTAATACTGATGACAAGACAAAGATTTCGATCAAAGTGTAGGGAAAACGCATTTCCTAATTTTCTTTGAACGAGCATGTCTGCCAGTAAATCAACATAAGGATCAGGATGATGCATTTGATAAAAAGAAATTAACGATAATTCATATTGATCAGCAGTAGGGAGGTAAGGGAGGATGTCATCTGGTTCAAAAGCTTCCCCCATGCAAGCCGCTGTCATTATTTGATTGAGCCACAGCTTTTTTAAGTCTTTATCGACTGTTTGATCCGAATGTCGGGATTTTTGGTCATTCTTCCAGCTTTCCACTGCTTCAGATAACGTTTTGTTAAAGGGCTCAGGTTCAATCGGCTTCAAAAGATAATCGAAACTGCTGTATTTAATCGCTTGGCGCATAAATGAATAATCGTTGTACCCTGTAATGAATATGACCTTACCGGGATAGGAAATGCCGTCGAGCCATTCTATGATATCTATTCCGGTCATTCCTGGCATTTTAATATCCGTAAAAATCAGTTCAGGTTGAGATTCATCAATAATCGTTTTTGCTTCTTGACCATCTCTTGCTTCTAAAATTTCAGTTATGCCGTGCTGGTCCCATTGTCCTAAATAGCGTAGGACGTCGCGTACATTCATTTCATCATCAGCAATTAAAGCCTTCAAAAGCTATCCCTCCTACGTATATGAAACTGGCTATCATACATTGGCTGTTGAACTGGTTTGGATTGGACAGGGAATGAAAATCTTCACGTGGAACCCTTGCCCTTGATCCGTTTCTACTTCTAACCCTGCCCTTTTGTTGTAATTAAGAACCAAACGATCATGAATGTTTTTTAAACCAATATGGTTATGTAAATATAAGCTTTCATGAGGATCTGTATATATTTTTTCCCTTAACATTTGGAGCTGTTTATACGTCAGACTTTCTCCGTCATTCTCTACGATAAGGTGTAAGAAGCCGTCTTGTATTTCCCCACGTATTGATAGACGGGCTTTATAATTGCCCTTTTCATAACAATGCTTAAAAAAGTTCTCAACGAGTGGCTGAAGAATCATACTGGGTATCGTCGTATTAAGAACCGTTTCGTTCATTTCTATGGTGTAATTCACATTATTTCGGAAACGTTCCATTTGCAGGGTGAGGTAGGAATCAATATAATTCACTTCATCTTGTACGAGCACCCACTCGTCTGCCTGTATGGAGTAACGCATCATCTTTGATAAAGACGTTACGAGACGGTATACGTTAGGAGTCTTTGATCTTAAAGCAACTGCACCAATTGATTGCAGGGCATTGAATAAGAAATGAGGATTCACTTGGGCCTTTAAAGCTCTGAATTGGTTTTCCTTATTTTCAATCTCAAGCTTATATTCACGATCAATGTGAAGGTTAATGCGATTCATCATATCTTTCATATGTTTCTCCAAATAACCGATTTCGTCTTGTCTAGAGTCATCAAAGGGAGCGTTCATTTTACTGCCTTCTATCGTGCGCACTTTTTGAGTCAGTTGTTTGATCGGATGGGTAATTCGAATCGTAATCATACTGATCATCAACAACCCTAATAAACCTACACCTATCCCGACCAATATGCTTGTATAGGCCGTTTTCCTGACATCATGAAATAAGATTTCACTAGGCGTGATCTTCACCAATTTCCATTGATGGAGTGGGCTGGATAAAGTTCTTGATAAGATAATATCATCACCCGTACCGCCATCTTCTTTCATTTGCTGTTGCAGCTCAGCAGTCACGGGTTTGCCGATAAGACTAAGGTTGTTTGCATAAATCACTTGATCGTTTTCGTCAACCAGTAACACGGTCTCTTCGTTTTCCTGGATCAGGTTATTGCATATTTGAGTGTACATATCTGAATCGATGTCAGTAGTCAGGATTCCGAGAAATTCGTTCGTGAGCACATCTACTATTTTATGATGGAGTGTCATGACCACAGTGCTGTCTGACTGGGGCACTATCGCTGCATTATTATAATTCTCAATAGGGTGAGGCGGTTCTAATATGTACTTTAAGTTCGAATGGTAGAGTTTCTTCATCAAGTCCTTATCTAAAAAATCAGGTTTTGATTTTCGCGCACTGACCATTCCATTATATACAGCGATGGATTCCTTATCCTGATTTAAATAAAGCCGTACCTGCCGGATTTCGTTCCGCGTCAAATAGTAATTTTCTAAGCTTTTCTCTAGGTAAGCTGAATCATCTACATCATTATTAAATATCCGGAACAACTCAGGGTCACGATACAGGATGTAGGGGAGGTTGATCATTTCCTTAAAGTATTGATTAAGTTCTTCTGAGCTCTCCTGCATCTGTGCCCGGCTGTTTTCAAGTTCATTCTGCTCCACACTATTTTTCGTATAGCTGTAAATTAAAAAAACAGACAAAAAATAGGGCAGGATGATGAACACAAGCAGCATTAACAATAACCGGCGCTGAATGCTTTTCATCTCAAAGCGCCCCTTTCACGAGAGGACCAATGGAATATATTTTACTTATAGCAAGATAATGGGTCGTTAAGAGTGGATTTGATTGAAAAATGGTTTAGGACTACTCTATTAAATAGCAAAGAAATTCATAATATCCTAAACTATAACAAACATGTAAAAAGCGTCAATCATGCCCAAGGGTATAGTACATAGTAGGGGTAATCCGCTGAGCACCTGATTTCGGAAACGCTCACAAAAAAATGTAAACGTTATATAGAATTGAAAAAATGAAACAAATTGACTATCTAGATGATGGAATTTATGGGGAAAAGGAGGGCTAAGTTCTCATCCCTTAAATTAGTGAAATACCCGGAAAGATGGAGAGGCTGGCTTTATTAGCTTCATAAAAACGAAAAAGGGGCAATCACTAAAGAGGCTCCATTAATAGGATCCTCTTTTTTGTGAGAATGGAGAATTAAATATTCTTATAGTTTTAAAGTTTTACGATATGTACGTTCACTCCATAACGCTTCATTTCCTCTTCGAAATGGTCCTGTACTTTAGCGTCTACGATACAAAAGTCTATAGCGGATAGGTCAGCAACTTTAGCAAAATTCACCTTGCCGATTTTACTATGATCAGTCAATAGGATGGTTTGCCTGGAGTTCGTGATCATCATACGCTTAATACGAGCCTCGGTTAGGTTAGGGGTAGTAATGATACCTTCTTTAAGGTCCAAACCATTAGTACCGATAAATGCTTTATCAATTCGAATCATATTGAGTGATTGTTCTGCAAAAGGTCCGACCAATGCAGATGTTTCTCTTCGTAAATTACCACCTAGCAGCATTACATCCAAGCCAGGAATATCTGCTAGCTCCTGCATGATAATGATCGAGTTGGTCACAATGGAAAGATTGGAAAAGGTCTTTAACTCTTTTACAAGTTCATAAGTTGTAGTTCCTGAATCTAGAAGGATGGCATCGCCTGGGTTAATGAACTCCACCGCTTTTTTAGCAATGGCTTGCTTTTCTGCGATATAATCTTTTTTTCTATCTCCGATTGATGCCTCATAACTGACTGGCTGTAAGAGGATGGCACCGCCATGTGTCCTTTTAATATTATTTGTTTCCTCAAGTTCTTTAAGATCCCTTCGAATCGTAGACTCTGAAACATTAAATTGCTGACTTAAATCATGAACGGACGCCCGAGACATATGGCGTAAGTATTCAAGAATTTGCGCTTTACGCTCTTCCATAAACATGAACAGCAATTCTCCCTTCGTAAACGTTTTCTTTTTATCATTATAGACTAATCTCGAAGTCTTAAAGTAAAAAGATGATTGCGCGATTCCTGATTTTTGATTTGCGATCATACTCATTTATCTTCATATGGCTAAAAATAAGCATAAGTAATCAAATTAATTCAAACTGTATGATGAGGATAATCATGGGAAAGAGCATTTAGTAGGGATTTATAAAGAAATTCGTTATATTTTTAATTTTTAGAAAACTTATTGACAATCATCAAATACGCATATATCATCATTAATAAGCATAAACAATCACAACCAATATTGGGATTTATTACACATATAACAAAATCATTCCTTTAATCGGCTAAATGAAATATGTGTAACGGTGATTAGAAAGGAGGGGGAATGTTCGTTCATTTGTAAGCGTATTCATCGATTTCTGAAAATAATCCATCGAGGGGGAAGTAATAAAAATGCAAATCAAACAAAAGAAGATCGGTGTAATTTTAATGGGAGTTCTGCTTCTATTCGCGTCTGCATGTGGAAATAACGAAACTTCTGGGCAGGAAAATGAAAGCGCTGACAACAAAAAAGGGGATCTTAAGATCGGATTGACGCTCAACAATCTGGCAAACCCGTTTTTCGTGTCGATGAGTGAAGCTGCTGGAGAATATGCGGAAGAATTAGGAGCTGAAATTATCATCCAGGCAGCTGATGCAGATTTAGCTAAGCAAACCTCTCAAATAGAGGACTTCATTACCCAAGGTGTAGATCTTATTTTATTGAATGCTGTTGATTCTGAGGGAATCGCCGGGGCTGTCGCTCAAGCAGATGCAGCCGGAATCCCCGTCATTAGCGTTGATGTCGGGGCTGGTGGAGGGATTGAAGGTACGGTTACCTCTGATAACTACCAGGCAGGAGCTCTCGCAGCTGAATATATGATTGAAGATCTTGGTGGAAAGGGGAATGTCGTTGTAATTGACGGACCTCCTGTTACCGCTGTAAAAGATCGGATTGCGGGGTTTGAAGATACGATTGAAGGAACTGATATTAAAGTGATCGCTAAGCAAAATGGCGAAGGAAACCGTGAAAAAGGGTTGCAGGTGATGGAGAGCATTCTGCAGGCGAATAAGCCAGGAACCATTGATGCTGTTTTTGCCAACAACGACCCTGTAGCCATTGGGGCTGAGATTGCACAGCAGCAAGCTGGCCGCCAGGATGAGTTTTACATTGTGGGTGTCGATGGCTCTCCTGATGTCATTAAAGCGATGAAGAAAGAGGGAAGTTCGATTGCAGGAACATCGGCCCAGAATCCGGGTGAAATGGTCAAAAAAGCTATGGATGTTGGAATCCAGGTATTGGATGGCGAATCTATCGAAGAAGTGATCAAAATTCCAGTAGATTTAGTGACTCAAGACAACTTAGATTCCTATAAAGGTTGGTAATCTTTATATCGAACGTACGGTCCTTGTGGTTTCAACAAGGGCCGTCATTTCAATCAAGGAAGGAGTGAAAGCTATGATTATGCAGGAAAAAGTAGAGGCAAGAACGCCTATTTTAAAGATGGAAGGGATTAATAAAACTTTTTCTGGCACAACGGTGTTGAAAAATGTAAACATCGAGCTATACCCTGGTGAAGTCCACGCCTTAATGGGAGAGAACGGAGCCGGAAAATCCACATTAATGAAAATAGTATCGGGCGTTTATATGCCTGACCAAGACAGTGGAACAATCACTTATAAAACTGACCAAGTTACCTGGAAGGACCCGATGACGGCAAGAAAAATGGGTATTGGTGTGATCCATCAGGAACTTAACTTGGCCCCTAACTTGACCATCAGTGAAAATATCTTGATGGGAACAAAATATCCCCGAAATAAATTCGGCATGGTGCGCTGGGAAAAAGTACATAGACGGGCAAAGGAAGTGTTGACTTCCATGGGATCAGATTTAAAGCCAGAAACACTAGTATCGACGTTAAGTGTAGCCCAGCAGCAGATGGTGGAAATTGCAAGAGCCCTCTCATACAAAGCTGAAGTCTTGATTATGGATGAACCGACTGCCTCTTTAACGGATAAAGAAATTGACAGGCTTTTTGAAATCATAAAGGACTTAAGAAAACAGGGTGTTGCGATCGTCTATATTTCCCATCGGATGGAAGAAATTTTTAAAATTTCCGATCGTTATACCGTTTTGCGTGATGGAGAGTGGATTAAAAGTGGTCCTATCCAAGAAACGAACACGGATCATTTAGTCAATTTAATGGTTGGCCGTGACCTGAAAGGCTTGTTTCAACGGTCGAAAGGAAACGATATAAAAGCAAGGGATAAAGAAAACCCTGCATTAGAAGTGAAGAATTTAAGTGATAATACTTTTGTAAGGGATCTGTCTTTTCAGATCTATCCAGGAGAAATTGTCGGATTCGCAGGACTTGTCGGGGCAGGTCGAACAGAGCTTGTCCGGTCGATCTTTGGCGCCTCGGATATCCTTCAGGGAGAAATCCGGGTAGCGGGAGAAAAGGTTCAAATCAAGTCCCCGATCGATGCAATCAGGTATGGGATTGCCCTCGTGCCAGAAAGCCGTAAGGAACAAGGACTATTTCTTGATATGTCTGTAAAAGAAAACATCTTGCTGGCGGAACTAAAAAAGCATAAAAAGAGCTTGAAGATTAATTGGAATTCTTTAAACCATGCAGCTGACGTGTATATCAAAAACTTAAAAATCAAGACAGCCTCACCCGATCAGTCAATTTCTGGTTTGAGCGGCGGGAACCAGCAAAAGGCGGTCATTGCCAGGTGGCTGTCGACAAACCCTAAAGTACTGCTGCTCGACGAACCAACACGTGGTGTAGATATAGGAGCAAAAACGGAAATTCATAAAATTATTTCAGAACTTGCCGATGCAGGGCTCGCAGTTTTGATGATCTCTTCTGAACTTCCTGAAGTGATCGGGATAAGTGATCGGATTTTTGTTATGAATGAAGGAAGGATCACCGGACACCTTCAGAAAAATGAAGCTACTCAAGAACGCATTATGCATTACGCAACGGGAGGGAATAAAGATGAAATCAATTCTGTCGACTAATCAGCAGCCAGCGGCCCAGCCACCTGTCCAGTCCCGATTCAAGCTCGGTCATCATGCTTCAACCGTCTGGAATCAGCTTGGGATGGTCATTATTTTAATTTTGCTATGTATAGTAATGAGCGTAATGGCACCAAACTTTTTAGACTCGTCCAATCTGACAAACATCCTAAAACAAGTATCGGTTACTGCCATTTTAGCTGCAGGAATGACGATTGTTATTTTGACCGGTGGTATTGATTTATCCGTGGGATCCATTGTAGCCCTATCCGGAGTCGTTTCGGTCATGGCTTCCCAGACAGGAATAAATCCGATTTTAGCCATGCTGCTCGGTGTTGGAGCTGGTTATCTTGTGGGTTTCATTAATGGCGTATTTACAGCCAAGATCGGCCTGCCTGCTTTTATCGTTACATTAGCGAGTATGACCTATGTGAGAGGACTGGCCTATGTCACAAGTGGAGGCTATCCGGTTGTCTTAGAATCTAATACCTTTCGATTCATAGGATCAGGTTCTATTTTATCGATCCCTACACCCATTTATTTAATGATCCTCGTGTATATCGTTATGTTTCTTGTTTTAAAATACACGATGTTTGGACGCCATATTTATGCGATTGGCGGAAATGAAGAAGCGGCTAGATTAACTGGGATCAAAGTGAAAAAGACATTGGTTAATGTTTATTCTATCAGCGGCTTACTCGCTGGTTTAGGCGGTGTAGTACTCGCTGGCCGACTTTACTCAGGTCAGCCGACGGCAGGAAATATGTATGAACTTGATGCCATCGCAGCGGTAATTTTAGGTGGTTCAAAATTAACAGGCGGTGTCGGTAAGATTCAGGGCACCATCATTGGAGTGTTGATTATGGGAGTCATTACTAATGGTCTTACGCTAATGGACGTCAGTTATTACTGGCAACTTGTCGTCAAGGGAGGAGTCATTGTATCAGCAGTATTAATTGACCGGTTACGTTCCTAAAAATGTAAAGGAAGGGGAGGAATTACCATTTGGATAAATCTGTATGGAATAGAAGGTTTTCGTTGTTGCTCTGTTTGCTTATTGTAGGTGTGCCGGCATATGTACTTGCGGATGAGTCAGGATATTATGAAGAGCCCTACCGGAATCAATTTCATTTTTCTCCTGAAGCAAACTGGATGAACGATCCGAATGGGATGGTTTATTACGAAGGAGAATACCATTTGTTTTACCAGTACCATCCTTACGGTACAACTTGGGGACCGATGCATTGGGGGCATGCGGTTAGTAAAGATCTTGTAAAGTGGGAGCACCTTCCGATTGCTTTATATCCTGACGAACATGGCCATATATTCTCAGGAAGTGCCGTTATAGATTGGGAGAATACAGCAGGTTTTGGGAAGGAAGCAATGGTCGCTATTTTTACCCACTCCGGCCCAAATGGACAAGTCCAAAGTCTTGCTTACAGTCTTGATAAGGGAAGGTCATGGGAAAAGTATGAAGGTAACCCGGTGATGCCGGATCCTCCTGTCGCAGATTGGCGTGACCCCAAGGTTTTCTGGCATGAAGACTCCAGCCAGTGGGTCATGTCGCTTGCGGCCAAAAATAAAATTATGTTTTATACATCTCCCAATTTAAAAGAATGGGAATTTGCAAGTGAATTCGGTCCAGATGGCGGTATCCAATCCAACAGTCTTGATCGGGTATCGTACGCTATGTCCGACTATACCGGAAGTTCGTTTAGTTATGAAGGTGATATAACGCTTAATGAAAAGAATGGCCGTGAGGGTTCCGGCGGATTAGTCTTTCGATCGGACAAAGAAGGAAACAATGCGTACATCGCCAATGTTGATGCAAAAAATGATCGCGTGACATTCAGTAAAATCGTGAATGGTGACGTAGAAGAGCTGGCTCGTGAAACAATGGACGTAGAAACTTCATCGACGTATCACGTCAAGGCAGTGGCTGATGGTGACAATATAAAAGTCTTTGTGGATGATCAGCTTATGATACAGCAGAATGACCAATCATTTGCCCATGGATATTATGGGTTGATATCCAGTGGCTCAACGGCTGCATTTCGTAACGTCGAATTTACAAATACATCCAATTTCATAACTAATTTGTCTGGCTGGAAGGCGATCAGCGGATCATGGGAAGACTCCTTAGAGGGGAAAACAGGGGCTTCTAAAGAAGATGCCTTTACTTTGAGTGGTCAAACGGCCGATAACTTTTTGTACGAATCGGAAGTCAAAGTATCAAAAGATCAAGGAGAAGGTGGAGCTGGAGCTCTCGTTTTCCGTGCTGATCAAGATGTAAAAAACGGCTACTTTGCCAATGTTGATGCTTTAAACGATGTGGCGAAGCTGATGAAGATCGAGAACGGGAAAATCACTGTTTTAGCTGAAAAATCGATGAGTATCGAAACGGACCAGACTTATCGCCTGAAAATCGATGCATATGACGACCATATAAAAGTCTATGTTGATGACACCCTCATTCATGATGTTAAGGATGGTACTTTTACAGATGGGTACCTTGGGTTAAATGTATGGAACTCTACCACACTATTTCAAAATGTAAAAAAAGGAGAAAACATTAGAACTTCTGATATCGTAATTGCCAACCATGATTTTGAAACAGGCGATTTGACTGGATGGACCTCTATGAAAGGAAATGCCTTTACAGATGATCACGTTACCGATGTAAGCAACTACTGGGGTGGACCTTTTGAGGCTCAAGGGAATTATCATTTATGGGGATTTTCCGACCTTCATGGTGGGGATAATGCAATAGGCGAGTTGCGTTCTTCCTACTTCAAATTAAGTGGGTCCGGGGAAATCAACTTTCTGTTAGGCGGAGGGAATGATATCAGCAACCGTTATGTATCCTTGGTTAGAGCTTCTGACGGACAGGAACTAATCCGCCAGGCTAACACTAAGTTTAAAGATGACGAAACATATAAGCGTTATGTCTGGGATGCTTCTGAATATGTGGGAGAAGTTTTCTATATTAAAGCAGTGGATCAGGCTACTGGCGGGTGGGGGCATATCAACATCGATGATTTCAATGTTTATAATGAAGGACCGATTCCTGATGAGGTCGACCAGGTAGCTAAAGAGCCCGAAAAAAATAATTCCAAACAAAGCGGGACGATTGAAGAGTGGACATCGGTATCAGGAGAGTGGATTGATTCAACCCACGGAAGTAATGGGGGAGTTTGGGAGTGCCCGACATTAGTGGAACTTCCGATTGATGGAGATTCCAATAACACGAAGTGGGTCCTGCAAGTAAGTATCAATGACGGGGGCCCTGCTGGTGGATCTGGTATGCAATACTTTGTTGGTGACTTTGATGGAAAAACATTTACCAATGAGAATCCTCCAGATAAAGTACTATGGAGTGATTACGGAGCGGATTATTATGCTGCCGTTGACTGGAGTGGGATCGAAGGAGATCATGGAGAAAAATACTGGCTCGGCTGGATGAGCAACTGGCAGTATGCTCACGAAACACCTACCTCAACTTGGAGAAGTTCGATGTCTTTACCACGCACAATGGAACTCACTCAAACCGAAGAGGGGACCCGTTTAAAACAAACGCCTGTTTCTCTAAAAAGTATTCAAAACAATAGACAAATGACTTCCTATGATAATGTAGTAATTTCAAACAACAGCAGCCTTCTTTCTGATTTCTCAAGAGATACGTATGAAATGATCGCCGAATTCGATGTTTCTAATACGAATGCATCAGAGTTTGGTTTTAAAGTGAGAAAAGGGGATGGAGAAGAATACACTAAAATAGGGTACGATATTGCAAGGGAACAGCTTTTTGTTGATCGTGCAAATTCCGATGATTTTGACTATGGTGATCATGTTGTAGATAGGCATGCTGGCCCGCTAACAGCTTCAGATGGTAAAGTGAAAATGCATATTTTTGTTGATCGCTCAGCTGTTGAAGTATTCGGAACAGACGGAGAAATCGTAATCACCGACCAAATTTTTCCTGATCCTTCAAGTAAAGGGTTGGAGATATATAGTGAAGATGGAGAGGTCACCTTAAATTCGTTGGAAATTTATCCATTAAAGAGTATTTGGAAAGATAAGAATCGTTTTAAAACAAATTTAACCGGCTGGAAGCCTGTTTCGGGGAGCTGGGCAAAGACGAGGGAAGGATTACAAGGCCAAAGCAGTGGCGATTCTTTTAATATATCGGCTCAAGAAGGACATGATTTTCAGTATGAAGCGGATATTAAAGTGCTGGATTCCGACTCCCATCCGGACGACCCTGAACAAGATTTAGTTGATAATTTAGTAGGCGCAGGAGCTTTGGTTTTCGTTCTGATCCTGATGCAAAGAACGGATATGCAGCCAATATTGATGTAAAAAATAATGAAGTCAAACTTATCAAATTTTTAGATGGAAAGGGAATTGACCTGGCAACCTACAATGACGATGGTAAGTTGAAGTTAAAAGCCAATCGGGATTATCGCATAAAGGTAGAAACGAAAGGTGAACATATAAAGGTATATTTGGACAAAAAGCTAGTGATTGACATAAAGGATTCCACATATAAAGAGGGGTATTTAGGCTTAAACGTATGGGATTCAACAGTAGTGTTTAACAAAGTGAAGATGAATGAAGATTGACATCATTTTGTAGACAGACTATAACCTGAATGATAGGCACTTCAAAAAGGTGTCTGCCATTCGGGTTTTTTGTGTTTTTTCAAATGTGGGAAGTCGGTTTATTCTAGATTTCATGCATTCTAATAATGTCGTATATCTAGAATACGGACCTGTTTATCCTTAATATATCCTAAAATAATTCTTTATAGTTAAATGATAAAGTATGGTAAGCTAACTTATACGAATATGTTGCTGTGGGGTGAATGAATGGAAACCAAATATAAGTTCGTCAAAAAGTCTATTAAATCTAAGATTTTAGATGGTACGTATAAGTCGCATGAAAAAATCTCATCTGAAAGTGAGATGATGCGCCAATTCAATGTGAGTCGGCACACGGTCAGGTTAGCGATTGGAGAGCTTGTGAGCGAAGGGTGGCTCTATAGAGAGCAAGGTGCAGGTACTTTTTGTGCGGATCGTACGGAGCAGACGAGAAAAGATTCAGGTTCAAGGAAAAATATTGCTATTGTTACAACTTACATTTCTGATTATATCTTTCCCTCGATCATTCGTGGAGCTGAAGGCTATTTGAGTGATCAGGGATATCATGTCACTTTATTCAACACAAACAATGATCATGAAAAAGAACGAATTTATTTAGAAAAGATTATATCCCAAGGGTTTGATGGAGTCATCATTGAGCCGACCCAGAGTGCTTATTCCAACCCAAACATTGATTATTACTTGAATCTTGAACGTTTGAATATTCCATACATTATGATCAACGCCTATTATGATGCATTAGAGCCAGTAAGAGTTATCGTTGATGATGAACGGGGCGCGTACTTGCAGACAGAGCATTTGATTAAAAATGGCCATAAGGACATCCTCGGGTTTTTCAAAACCGATGACATGCAAGGAACTCTTAGGATGAAAGGATACTTAAAATCTCATCGAGAGTATGGGGTCCCGATCAATCCTAAGCATATTATTTCTTATAATACATCCGAAAAACATACGAAGCCGATTGAAGTACTGAAAAGCTTCTTAAGCCAGCAAGTGCCTCGTCCTACAGCCATCGTATGTTATAACGATGAACTGGCAATGAAATTGCTGAATGTCATTCGAGAGAACCACCTTCGTGTTCCTGATGATTTATCCATCATCGGTTTCGATAACTCGTTTTTGGCGGAAATGTCAGAAGTAAAGTTAACGTCCATTGAACATCCGAAAGCTGATTTAGGAAAGACTGCTGGAAAAATAATATTAAAATTGATCAAACGTAAGCAAATAACCCAAGATAGTACTGAAGAAGTGAAAAGCGTGATCTATTCCCCTGAATTGGTCCTACGTCAATCTACTAAAAATATAAACCCTTCAAGTAAAAGCCTTCGGGATGCCACGTAAAGAATACGAAGGAGTACTATTTAACGAATAGTACTCTTTTTTACACTTAAAGAAAGTATAAAATACTTTCTTCAGTATAAGTGCAACTATGACTCATCCTACGCCTAAGGCTTGGCTTTGCCAAGTCTTCTTTACATTTTAAGAAGGTACAACTTTTCATAACTTGAGGGCCCTGGAACGTTGTCATGAAGGGGTTTGCCTATAAAAATAAAAAATTTTTTATTTTCTGTCATTCTTTTTCTTGATTGTACGTATAAATTGTTTTAAGATTAAACAGACAGACAAAGTTATACGTATAAGTTGAGAGGAAGGTGGCTGGCTATGCTGGAGGATTTAAAACAGCAAGTGCTTGAGGCAAACAAGGCTCTCCCTAAACTTAATCTTGTTACATTTACATGGGGAAATGTAAGCGGTTTCAATCAAGAGAAACAGGTAATGGTGATTAAACCGAGCGGAGTTCCTTATGACGAGCTTACGACAAAAGATTTAGTTGTGGTGGATCTTCTGGAGAATGTTGTTGAAGGAAAATTAAAACCATCATCTGACACACCGACACACTTAGTCCTATATCGAAAATATCCGTATCTTGGAGGCGTTGTACATACCCATTCTCCCTGGGCGACCAGCTGGGCGCAGGCAGGTAAAGGTATTCCTTGTTTAGGGACGACGCAAGCAGATTACTTTTACGGAGAGATTCCATGTACGCGTAAGATGACTAATGGTGAAATTCATGCAGATTATGAAGAGCAAACAGGAAACGTCATTGTAGAAACCTTTGAGAAGAGGGGCCTTCACCCTAGTCAAGTACCTGGTGTACTTGTCCATAGTCATGCACCGTTTAATTGGGGACGTAATCCTAAGGATGCTTTGCACAATGCCGTTGTTTTAGAAGAGGTAGCGAAAATGGCCATTCATACGTATCAAATAAATCCTGATACACCCGACATGGACCAGGCGTTATTAGATAAGCATTATTTACGAAAGCATGGAGCGAATGCTTATTACGGTCAATGATTAGTGAGGAGGAACGTTATGTCAACAAAGTATGCAATAGGAGTGGATTATGGGACAGAATCCGGGCGAGTGGTATTAGTGTCTCTAACCAATGGGGAAGAAGTTGCGGACCACGTCACACCTTATCGTCATGGAGTGATTGATAAGCGGCTGCCAGGAACAGAAGTTAAGCTTGGACATGAATGGGCTCTGCAGCACCCAGGTGATTATATAGAAGTTCTGGAGGAATCTATCCCTTCTGTCATAGATGCTTCTGGCGTTGATGCTGAGGATATCATTGGCCTAGGGATCGACTTCACAGCCTGTACGATGCTTCCAATCGATGGGGAAGGCTCCCCGCTTTCTTTCAATGACTTGTGGAGTAATAACCCGCACGGATGGGTGAAGCTATGGAAGCATCATGCTGCTCAGGATAAAGCGAATCAACTGAATAGAATCGCCGAACATCGTGGGGAAGAGTTTTTGAAACGGTACGGAGGTAAAATTTCTTCCGAATGGATGATCGCGAAAATATGGCAAATCCTCGAAGAAGCACCTGAAATCTATGATGCTGCTGATCAATTCATAGAAGCTGCAGATTGGGTGATCTCCCAGCTGACAGGCAACCTTTTGAGAAACAGCTGTACGGCTGGGTATAAATCGATTTGGCATAAAAAAAACGGTTATCCAAGCAAAGCCTTTTTTCGATCCTTGGATCCTAGATTAGAAGATTTGACGGATACGAAGTTAAGAGGTGAGGTTGTCCCTTTAGGAACCAAAGCTGGGGGAATCACAAAGGATATGGCGAAAAGGATCGGATTGTGCGAAGGGACTCCAGTAGCAGTGGGAAATGTAGATGCTCATGCGTCTGTACCCGCTCTTGGAGTGACATCGCCTGGAAAAATGGTCATGACCATGGGAACATCGATCTGTCATTTGTTGCTTGGAGATGAAGAAAAATATATAGAGGGCATGTGCGGAGTCGTAGAAGATGGTATCATCCCAGGGTTGTACGGGTATGAAGCGGGGCAGTCGGCTGTAGGGGATATTTTCGCCTGGTACATTGCTCACGGTGTACCTTCTTACGTCAAGGACGCTGCGGACAAACAAGGAATGAATGTGCATCAATATTTAGAACATAAGGCTTCGGAGTATCACCCAGGTGAAACAGGACTTCTAGTATTAGACTGGTGGAATGGAAATCGTTCTGTACTCGTTGACACCGAATTAAGCGGGCTTCTGATCGGAGCCACTCTGCAAACAAAGCCTGAAGAAATCTACAGGGCTCTCATTGAAGCTACAGCCTTCGGGACAAGGAAAATCGTCGATGCTTTTCATCACAATGGGGTACCAGTGGATGAACTTTATGTTTGCGGTGGCCTGCCTCAAAAGAACAAATTGCTCATGCAGATTTATGCGGACGTTACCAACCGCAGGATAAAAATTGCTGATTCAAAACAAACCCCAGCCCTGGGAGCTGCAATGTTTGGCGCCATAGCGGCCGGCAGTGAACGAGGTGGGTTTGATAATGTCGTTGAGGCTGCTGAGAAGATGGCAAGGATAAAAGAAGAAACGATCGAACCGATCCCTGCCCATGTTGAAATCTACGAAGAGCTATACCAGGAATATTCTACCCTTCATGACTATTTTGGAAGAGGAGAAAATCAGGTGATGAAAAAATTGAAAGCGCTTAGAAATCCAGGAAATGCAAGGAAGGGGAGTTATTATGTTGAAAATCAGACCTTATGAATTCTGGTTTGTTACAGGAAGTCAGCATTTATACGGAAAAGAAGCATTAGAAGAAGTCCAGGCTCACTCAGAAGAAATCGTGGGTGATTTAAATGAAAAGCAAGACTTGCCTTTTCGGATCGTGTTCAAATCCGTTTTGACATCATCAGACGATATTCATAAAGTCATGGTTGAAGCAAACGCGGATGATCATTGTGCAGGATTGCTGACGTGGATGCATACCTTTTCCCCGGCAAAAATGTGGATTGCTGGATTAAAAGCGCTGCAGAAGCCTTTGCTTCATCTTCATACACAATATAACCGGGATGTTCCATGGGACTCCATAGATATGGATTTTATGAACTTGAACCAATCCGCCCATGGAGACCGTGAGTATGGATTCATGGTATCCCGCCTGAATATCGCGAGAAAAGTTGTGGTGGGTCACTGGAAGGATGCTGGAGTTGTTGGAAAAATGGCCGGATGGATGAAAACAGCCGTTGCTCATACAGAAGGAAGCAACATTCGTGTAGCGCGTTTTGGGGATAACATGCGTAATGTAGCCGTAACCGATGGAGATAAAGTGGAGGCTCAGATCAAATTCGGATGGACAGTTGATTATTATGGAATAGGTGATTTGGTAGAGGAAATAGAAAAAGTCACAGAACAGGAAGTGGAAGATCTATATCATACGTATACGGAATTATATGATCTGATTGATGGTGATTCAGAGGGGGTTCAAGCATCCATTAAGGAGCAGGCTCGTATCGAACTGGGCTTGAAATCTTTCCTATCTTCAAAAAATTATAATGCGTTCACAACCAATTTTGAAGATTTGCACGGGATGAAGCAGTTACCTGGTTTAGCCGTTCAGCGCTTGATGGCAGAGGGGTACGGTTTTGCAGGTGAAGGGGACTGGAGAACGGCTGCTCTTTTACGAATGATGAAAATTATTTCACATAATAAAGGAACCTCTTTCATGGAGGATTATACGTACCATTTAGACCCGGAAAATGAAATGGTCCTTGGCTCACATATGTTGGAAATTTGTCCAACACTGTCTAGTGAAAAGCCGGAAATCGTGGTCTCGCGGCTTGATATCGGAGGGAAGGATGATCCGGCACGTCTCGTTTTTAATGGAACCGAGGGAAAAGCGGTCAATGCTTCCTTAATAGAATTAGGGGGACGTTTCCGTTTAGTAGTGAATGAAGTAGAAGCAGTCCGTGTACAAGAAAAGACCCCGCACTTACCAGTTGCGAAAGTGCTTTGGAAACCTCAGCCTTCCTTAAGTGAAGCTACTGAGTCATGGATCTATGCTGGAGGAGCACATCATACCGTTTTTTCAACGGAAGTCACTTTAGAGCAGTTATATGATTTCGCTGATATGGCAGGAATTGAATGCATCATCATCGATCAGTCAACCAATGTACGACATTTAAGGAATGAACTCAAACTGATGGATGAAATCAGAAGAGTTTAGTCGTTATTAAAATTTTCATAGATTAATGGTCATTGATTAAGGAGGTGTGCCTTGCAATAAATAATGAAAACGGTGTTATTGGTGTGGTAGGAAGTGTTCAATAATTTTCTAAAGGGGACAATCTAATGAAGAAGATGTTAGTTTTAGTATCTATTATCGTCTTATCCTTGATGACAGCATGTGGTAATTCGGAAGGAGCAAGCGGAGGAGAAGGGAAGAAAAGCGTTGGAATAGCGATGCCGACGAAGTCTTCTGAACGTTGGGTGAAAGACGGAGAGAACATGGCTGCTGAATTTGAAGAATTGGGATATAAAGTTGACCTTCAGTATGCAGAAGACGTTGTAGAAAACCAAATATCTCAAATAGAAAATATGATTACGAAAGGTGTAGACATTTTAGTAATCGCTTCTATTGATGGAGAAGCATTGACGGATGTCTTGAATCAAGCAAAAAATCAAGAAATACCTGTTATTGCTTATGATCGATTGATCATGAACTCTGATCACGTAAGTTACTATGCAACTTTTGATAACTTTCAAGTTGGTGTCCAACAGGGTGAATATATTGAAAAAGAATTAGGTTTAAAAGATGGGAAAGGCCCCTTTAATATCGAGTTATTCGCTGGTTCCCCGGATGATAACAATGCTTATTTCTTCTGGGACGGGGCAATGTCAATCTTGCAACCCTATATCGATAAAGGTCAATTAGTTGTCCAAAGTGGGCAAACAAAGTTCGAACAAGCTGCTACGTTAAGATGGAGTGGAAGTAAAGCACAAGAAAGAATGGATAATATCTTGAGTGCCCATTATTCAGGTAAACAATTGGATGTGATCTATTCACCATTTGATGGAATCAGCAGGGGAGTTATTTCTTCTTTAAAAGCGGTCGGCTATGGTTCAGGCAACAAACCGATGCCGATTGTAACCGGTCAAGATGCTGAATTGGCCTCCATCAAGTCTATTATCGCAGGCGAGCAGACACAAACCATTTTCAAAGATACAAGAAGTTTAGCAGAAAAAGCGGTACAAATGGCTGATGCTGTTCTTAAAGGCGAAGAACCTGAAGTCAATGATAAAGAAACCTATGATAACGGTTCAAAAGTGGTGCCAGCTTACTTGCTTGAACCGATTCCTGTAGATATTGACAATTATAAGGAAGTACTTGTTGAATCTGGTTATTATACTGAAGATCAGCTTAAATAACTGTTTGAGTAAGATGATTTAGCATTTTGCTTCTATCGCTAAATCATCTTACTTACTTTCAATCAAGGGTGTGATGTCCGTGGATAGTCCAATTCTAGAGATGAAAAGTATTACGAAGAGGTTTCCAGGAGTTAAGGCTTTAGACGATGTAAACTTAAATGTTCAACAAGGGGAGATTCATGCATTAATCGGTGAGAATGGTGCTGGAAAATCCACACTTATGAAAGTTCTGAGCGGAGTACACGCTTATGGAACCTACGAAGGTGAGATTATTTTTAATGGCAGCCTTTGTGAATTTAAAAATATTAATGAGAGTGAAGAGCTAGGGATCGTTATAATCCACCAAGAACTCGCTTTAATACCAGAGCTGTCAATAGCTGAAAATATCTTTCTTGGTAATGAACAACAAAAAAATGGTGTGATCAATTGGAGTGAAACGTTAGTAAAAACGATAGAACTACTGAAAAAAGTAGGCCTGAAAGTAGACCCTGAGGAAAAAATTAAAAATATTGGGGTTGGCCAACAACAGCTGGTAGAAATAGCGAAAGCGTTATCAAAAGATGTCAGGTTACTTATTTTAGATGAGCCCACAGCTGCACTTAACGAAGAAGATAGTGAGAATCTATTGAATCTTTTAGTAGAGCTTAAAGAACAAGGGATGACTTCGATCTTAATCTCCCATAAGTTAAAAGAACTTTTGAAGGTTTCTGATAGTCTGACAGTACTTCGAGATGGCCAAACCATTCAAACCTATCATCTAAGTAGTCAAAAAATTACGGAGAGCATCATTATTAAAGATATGGTAGGGAGAGACTTGACCAACCTTTATCCAGAAAGAAAAAAGGTAATAGGAAATGAAGTTGTGTTTGAAGTGAAAGACTGGTCTGTATATCATCCGTTAGATCCAAATAAACAACTATTGCACAATGTCAATCTTAAGGTGAAAAAAGGCGAAATCATAGGGATCGCCGGGTTGATGGGAGCAGGGCGTACAGAACTTGCAATGAGTATATTCGGTAAATCCTATGGTAAAAAGATATCCGGTGAACTCTATAAAGGTGGTCAAAAAATTAAATTAAATGATGTAAGCGAAGCTATTAAACATAAAATTGCATACGTATCAGAAAACCGTAAGGATTATGGTTTAATACTTATTGATAGTGTCCGTAAAAATTTGACATTATCGAATCTAAAAAAGGTTTCCAATAAAAACATCCTCAATATGAATGATGAAATTGTTGAAGCGGAATCCATAAAAACAAAAATGAATGTCAAAGCACCGTCCATTGAACAAGTAACGAATCATCTCAGTGGGGGAAATCAACAAAAGGTAGTACTCGGAAAATGGATTTTTACTGACCCGGATCTATTAATACTGGATGAACCATCCCGAGGAATAGATATAGGTGCGAAATTCGAAATCTACAAGATTATTAATGAATTAGCAGAGAAAGGCAAAAGTATTATCATGATTTCGTCAGAGCTCCCGGAACTACTGGGGATGTGCGATCGGATATATACGCTTTGTGAAGGGAAAATCACTGCTGATGTGGACATTGATGAAGCTGACCAAGAGACGTTAATGACATATATGACACAAAGTTGGAGGTCTTAAAATGGAGGGTATTAAACAATTACTTGCTAGTAACATACGTAGATTTACGATGATTATCGCATTGGTAGGAATAATCATTCTATTCCAGATATTGACCCATGGGATCTTACTAACCCCATTGAATGTAACGAATATTATTATGCAAAACAGCTATATCATTGTATTAGCTATAGGAATGATGCTGGTCATCATTACGGGTGAAATAGATTTGTCTGTCGGATCCGTTGCAGCTTTTGTAGGAGCGGTTTCTGGTGTTTTACTCGTCAGCTGGGACTTACCTGTATTCCTTGGCATTATCATATGTTTGGCTCTCGGAGCCCTTATTGGCGCATGGCAAGGGTATTGGGTGGCTTATGTAAATATACCTTCATTCATTGTTACTTTAGCTGGGATGTTAATTTTCAGAGGACTAACCTTGGTCGTGTTGCAAGGTCAGACCCTTGCACCGTTTCCGGACAGCTTTAGAAAATTAAGTTCATCATTCATACCAGATTTATTTGGCAATGGAGAATTACAATTATTTACGATCCTTATCGGCCTCATCTTTACTGTAATTTATATTGTCAGTGAATTTTCCATACGGAAAAAGGATATAAAATATGGATTCAATACGTTATCCATGCCTTTATTAATGTTGAAGATCATCCTTCTTTCAGTTGTAATCAACTTATTTACATATATACTGGCTCAGTATGAAGGTCTTCCTTATGTATTGCTTATATTAGTAGCCCTCGTCCTCGGGTACACATTTATAATGAATAAGACTGTACTAGGACGCCACATTTATGCAGTCGGCGGGAATGCAAATGCGGCTAAATTGTCTGGTGTCAAAACGAAACGAATGAAGTTTCTCGTTTTTATGAATATGGGTATTTTAGCTGCTTTAAGTGGAATGATTTTTGCTGGTCGTTTAAATGCCGCCACTCCTCAAGCTGGTAATTTATTCGAATTGGATGCAATTGCCGCAGCTGTAATTGGTGGTGCGTCATTCACTGGAGGAATCGGCACCATATTCGGAGCTGTAATCGGAGCTTTAGTCATGGGAGTATTAAACAACGGTATGTCACTCATGGGGATTGGTATTGACTGGCAACAAGCTATTAAAGGATTGGTCCTTTTAGCAGCAGTCGCCTTTGACGTATTGAACAAAAATAAATAGAGATCTTAAGGCAAGTTATTGCTTTGTTTGCTAATGAGCTTGCCTTAACTTGAACAAGGATCCATAGGAAAACCGGCCCTTTATCTAAAACACTTTGTCTGTTGTTCAATATTGGGCTAAATTATCTTATACAAACTGTCCTTATCCTCGGGGCAGTCGTTGGGAAAGGAAGAAGTTTTCATGAACATGGAAACGCAAGAGATTCAAGTTCCTGGTCAAAAAGCCTGGACATTATTTCAACTGGAAAATGACCAGGGTATGAGTGTCCATTTTTTAAACTTTGGAGGGATCATCACGAATATTTCTGTCCCTGATCAAAATGGGAATTCTAAGAATGTAGTGCTTACCTATGAAGATTTCGGGGATTACATTGAAAATCCAGGATTTCTGGGGGCATTAATCGGCCGGGTAGCTGGCCGTATCAAAAATGCCTCATTTCAAATAGAAGGAAGGGAGTATGTAGTAGAAGCGAATGAAGGGGAACACCATCTCCATGGAGGTGAGCGTGGCTTTCATCAATGTCTCTGGAAAGCTTCTCCATTTGAGGGGGATAGGGAAATAGGTGTAAAGCTTTCACACAAAAGTCTTGAAGGTGAAGGAGGATACCCCGGGACCATTCACGTTGAGGTCACCTATACACTGACGAACGATAACCAGTTGATCATCGATTATTTCGCAGAAACGGATCGGAAAACGGTGCTGACAATGACCAATCATTCTTATTTTAATTTAAGTGGAAAGGCCGATCATACCGTTCATCACCATTCATTACTTTTAAACAGTTCACGTTTTGCCGAGTTAGATAATCAGCTCATTCCGACTGGAAAATGGATAGATGTAACAGATACACCATTTGATTTCCGTCAAAATAGAAAGCTAGGATCCAGCTTTTCCAATGAAACTGCTCAACAAAGAGCTGCGAATGGTGGCATAGATCATTTCTTCTTGTTGGATGGTGAAAGGAAGCCGGCCATCCGGCTGGAAGATGCAGAGTCAGGACGTACGCTTGAGGTGGAAACGGATCAACCAGGCATTGTCATCTATACCTCTAATAATCTTCCAGAAGGGAAAATCTTGTCTGAAGGAAAAACGATGACACACTCAGGGATATGTATCGAAACGCAGAGCTCCCCAGCATCCTTACATGAAACAGGGTTTCCCGATATTTTCCTTACTCCCGATAGGCCTTACCATAGACGAACGTCGTTTAAGTTCGGAACTGGAGTATCAGAATGAAATTGACAAACCTTTGATCTAATTAGCCTCTCATGAGTACACTGGACTTTTGAGAGGCTTTTTCTTCTTGTTTCGAGTGATATATGCTGCCAAAAACACGGCTTGATGATCCCCTCGATATTGGCTAAGGCATGGCGGAACCCCTTCACTATGGCGAATATCGACTGCTTCAGTAAGCCTGCTTCCGTTTTCACCTAACCGTGCGTCTTATATTGTCTTGTTGTCATCCCAGTCACTTTTTTGAATAGGTTGCAAAAGTAATGGGAGTCACTGTACCCGACCTTTTGAGCAATCTCATAGGTTTTGTCATTTGTCGATTTCAGCAGCTTTTTGGCGTTCTCCATCCGAATATGTGTAATATACTCAACCAAGGTTTTATCGGTTTCCTGGCTGAACATCCGGCTGAAATAGGAGGGACTGACATTGACCATATCTGCGATCCTTTGTAAGGATAATTCCGATTCATAAAAATGCTGATGTATATACTCTTGAGCTTTAAGAATAAGCGGGTTAACCTTCACAGATGAAAAAATCTCGGATTCCATGACAACCTTCAGCATATCAGCCATGTATGCTTCAACTTCCGAGTATTCCCGGATCCAGCCTGCCCGTACTTCGCGGTTGGCCATTTCCTTCAGGAGACCGACATCCTCGATCCTCTGTTCCCTCATATATTGCTTTATAGTCAGCGTGAAGTCGATCAAGGAATAATAGATGAAAAAAGGTGCACTGTTATTCGAGTCTTTTAAATAGGATGTGTAGTTTTCGGCAAAAGCAGGTATCTTAGCCGGGTCACCGTCTTTAAGAAACGAGATCAACCTATTCCGAGTCTTAATGAACAGTTCATCATTATTCAGGATATGTTCTTCGCTGCCCTGGGCTTTGTTTTTTTGAACCATTTTGTTGTAGCTCTTGTCTTCTACTGCCTGGGCGTAGGAGAGGGCGATACCCTGTATCCGGCTTTCTACTTTTCCGAATCCAAATACGATCGAGCTATCGTTATTCTGCAAACCTGCCAACCTTTCTTTGAGCTCGTTCACCTCATCCTCTAGAAGCCTTTCTGTTTCGTCCTTCATAATGAATACCATTTCTTTCTTAGTGCTCTTAAAAGCCAGGCAATTATAATCCGCCTGAATTGAATTGATGGTACCCGTTGATACTGATTCTGTTTCCAAAATGAATACATAATAAAAACTCGCGATTAAGTCGACATTCAACTGGGCAGCCTTTTTTAACGCTTCGGACGGCGAAAGAAAACCTTTACAAATTTCACTCAAAAAAGCTTCCTGCGACATCGATCTGTTTTTTGTAGCTTCACTTCTCAGATCGTCCATTTTCTTCTTTTTCAGTTCCTCCTGGTCAATTTGAGAAGACACTTTATGGAGGGTTTTCAGTAGTTCGCCTGCACTGATCGGTTTTAAGCAATATTCAGCAATTTGAATCCGCATCGCTTTTCGGGCATATTCAAATTCATCGTGCCCGCTTAAAATGATAATTTTGATGTCCGGCATTTCTTCCCGGAGGATTTTGCTTAATTCCAAACCATCCATAAACGGCATCTTTATATCGGTAATCACGATATCGGGCTGAATTTTTCGAATTAAAGGGAGGGCAACCTCGCCGTCTGGAGCATCCCCGCAATAGTCAAAGCCTTCTTCCCTCCAGTCAATCCTATTCTTCATTCCTTCCCGAACCTGGACCTCATCATCTAACAGAAATACTTTTTTCATTGGTTTCACCTTCCGTTGGGATGGTTAATGTAATGATCGTACCTTCACCATACCTGCTGTTCACGTCAAGGCCGTACTGCTGCCCGAAAAAGAGCTGAATCCGTTGCTGGACATTGTACATGCCTATACCGCTGTTACCGCCGCTCATCGGTAGGCCGCGCGCCAACCGCTCCTGGATTTCATGCAATCGTTCTTCTTTTATGCCTTTTCCGTTATCGATGATCTCGATCCGGATGTTGCCGTCAAAATCAAAATCACCTTTAATAATAATCAGTCCTTTACCACGTTTATTTTTTATCCCATGATAAATGGCATTTTCAATCAATGGTTGCAAGGTCAATTTTAAGATTTTATGTGGAAGAATCTCTTCATTTATATGGAAGGAAACGTCCAGAATATCCCGGTAACGGATTTTTTGGATAACAAGATAGCTGCGAATATGTTCCAACTCATTCTCAATGGTAATCCAATCTTTCTCGCCGCTTAAGGTGATTCGGAAAAAGCGGGATAGTGCTGTTGTCATCTCAATAACCTCGTTGCTTTTCTTGCTTTCTGCCATCCAGATGATATTGTCCAGTGTATTGTATAAAAAGTGTGGATTGATTTGGTTTTGAAGCGCCCGGAATTCTGCATTGGTCAGCTGTTTTTGTTCCTCCACGCTTTGCTGAAGCAGTGACTTTATTTTTGAAATCATGATATTGAAGCTGTTACTGAGATCGGCGATTTCGTCCATGCTTTCGCTATTTACCTGTACATCCAAATCTCCATCGGAAGCATGCTTCATTTTTTCCTTCAGATGACGGATGGGTCTAATCAGTCTCAAGGAGATGAAATAATAGAGTGTGATCGTAAAGATGATGCTGCAGGCGACGGTAAAAACAATTAGTGTCCGGATTTCATTGGAATCACTCATGATCTCTTTGACCGGAGCTTGTCCGATGACCTTCCAGCCGGTAGATGCGACCGTGTCGAAAACAGTGACGGTCGTTCCGGATTGGTTCATGATCACTCCTGAAGTCCTTTTCCGGATCAATTCCCTGTTGGCAATGAAAGCCCGGCCTTTTTTGTTTTCAGTTGGGAAAAATATCGACTCACCTAACTCCGTTTCTATGTAAAAAATACCGGAGTCTCCCAGAGATGTTTGATCAAGTATTTGTTCAATGGCAGTAGCGTCTACCACCATATTGATAAACCCGATTACTTCACCGGTAACTTCTGATATGACAGAGCTTGTGATCGAGATCACGGGTGTATTATTGATTGTTGTCGGGACGATCATCGAGTGTTCTTCCCGTTGCAGCAGGTTCGTATATTCCGGATCGTTTTTAGGACTCTTCTCCAGTTGATGGACCCCGTCTGCTTCACTGATTACCCTGCCATCAAGATTATAGATTTTTATATTACGGATATTTTCGCTGTACGGGTATATTTCACGGTAAAAAGCAAACATGTTTAAGATGTTCTTCGCATCCTCATAAATGTTTTCCGTGCTTAGCAGGAAATGTACGGTGCTTTCCTGGTTCCCCATCTCGGTAAACCGCTGGATATCTTCAAAAATGACATTGATTGCCTGGCTGGCCTGATTAGCCTGAAGCTGGGCTGAGGTACGGGCATTATGAGAAATGATATGGATTGACTTTATATATGAGACCATCCCAATGATGATGAGAGGTATCACTGTTAACAGGATGAACATGACTAGGAGTTTTGTCCGCAGACTGGAAACCAACCATTTTTTAAGTTTCATTCATTTTTTCCCCTTGCAAATAAACTCCCCAGTATTACTTTTGTAAACGGTTACAATTAGTTGGGGTTAAAAAGAGGTTCCAGGGTGAATTTTGATTATGGCTTAGATTGACAAGTATTAATTACCATTAAATCACAATCCTCAAGTAAAATAAATACACTTTTCTGAAAATAGTTGCACCTTGCTACTTTTATAGCGAATCAAGGGATATCGAAAAAATAGGCAGATTCGTTAAAAGAAAGGTCTGTTTGGAATTAGTATCACTTAAAAAATTACACTTTCCCTAAAAATTTTCCACTTTTTCGTTTGCCTGCTCCCTATGTGTTAAAATATTTCTATTTTTTGAGTAAATGATTCTATTCAATTCACTTTGAAAGCGCTTTACAATTAAACTAGGCTGATGAAAACAACAAGCTCATTATTAAAAGATCCAATAAAGACAAAGGGGGACTTGGTTAATGGTAATACAGTTAAAAAGGTTTAGGGTAGTGTTTCTCATGCTATTGATCATTGTATTGGCTGCATGCTCATCCACTAATACAGAAGGAAACACAAATAGTGGTGGAGAAGGAGGCGAGGCCTCTAGCGATAAGCTTGTGATTGGTTTTTCCCAGGTAGGTGCTGAGAGTGAATGGAGAACAGCAAACACCAAATCGATCAAGAGCGCAATCACCGATGCGGGCCATGAGTTGAAATTCTCCGATGCCCAGCAAAAGCAGGAAAATCAAATCAAAGCGATCCGTTCTTTTATCGCGCAAAAAGTCGATGCGATCGTATTCTCTCCAGTAGTAGAAACTGGTTTTGAAACTGTACTTAAGGAAGCGAAAGACGCGGGAATCCCAGTATTCCTTGTTGACAGAGCGGTAGATTTCGAGGATGACACTTTGTGGGTGACCTTCCTTGGTTCCGATTTCGTTGAAGAAGGAATAAAAGCTGCCAACTGGCTCGTGGAAGAAATGGAAGGTGTCGATGGCGATATTAATATCGTGGAGCTTCAAGGAACAGTCGGATCTGCACCGGCTATCGACCGTAAAGAAGGTTTTGAACAAGTAATGGCTGAACATCCGAACTTCAGAATCATCAAGTCACAATCCGGCGACTTTACCCGTGCAAAAGGGAAAGAAGTCATGGAAGCATTCTTAAAGTCTGATGGGGAAAACATCGACGTGCTGTACGCGCACAACGACGATATGGCGATCGGTGCCATCCAGGCCATTGAAGAATACGGCTTGAAACCAGGCGAAGACATAACAGTCATCGGTGTGGACGCTGTAAAAGGGGCATTTGAAGCGATGGCCGCCGGCAAGATGAACGTTACCGTAGAATGTAACCCATTGTTTGGCCCGCAGCTTGTTGAGCTGATCGAAGCTCATTTTGCAGGAGAAACGCTTGATAAGCGTATCTCTGTTGAAGAAGGCATTTACACAATGGATCAAGCAAAAGAGCTTCTTCCAACACGTAAATACTAAGAAAATAATGGCCAAGCCGCTTAAATCAAATTTGAGCGGCTGTTTTTCTTACTGGACAAGAAAGTATAAAAATTAGCTTCAATGATGGAATGGCTAGCTCCAACGCCTAACCACTTGGATCACTTCAGTCCTCCTGTGGCGGCAACAGCCTCCTCGTCGGACTTCCAGTGACCTGCATGGTTGAACAGGGCGTTTACGCTTTTCTTATGTTAAAAAGGGAGGTATCAAATTGGAGAAACACTTTCCGAAATTAGAGATGAAGGGAATAACTAAAACCTTCCCGGGGGTTAAAGCGTTATCAAATGTAAGCTTGCGCTTGTTCCCGGGAGAGGTACATGCCTTAATGGGTGAAAATGGAGCGGGGAAATCCACCTTGATTAAAGTGCTGACCGGGGTTTATACGAAAGATGAAGGGACGGTCACGCTTGACGGCAAGCCTGTTGAAGTTTCGACCCCCCTTGAAGCCCAGAACCTGGGAATCAGTACTGTTTATCAGGAGGTCAACCTGTGTTCGAACCTGTCCGTTGTTGAAAATATATTCATTGGACGCGAAATCATCAAAAGAGGCAGGATCGATTGGAAAGAAATGAACCGGAGAGCGAAAGAGCTGTTGACGGAGCTTAATCTGGATATCGATGTTTCGAAAACACTCGGCTCTTATTCCGTCGCCATTCAGCAAATGGTGGCAATTGTCCGTGCCTTGAATGTGAAGGCAAAGGTGCTGATTTTAGACGAACCGACGTCGAGTCTTGATTTGAATGAGGTTCAGCAACTGTTTGCCACCATTAGAAAACTGAAGAAGGATGGCCTTTGCATTGTGTTTATCAGTCATTTTCTTGATCAAATCTATGAAATTACAGATCGTTTGACGGTTTTACGGAACGGTGAATGGATTGGCGAATACAAAACACAATCTTTGCCAAGGTACGAATTAATTTCGAAGATGATCGGCAAGGAGTTTATCGATAGTAAGTCGATTAACGAAAATCCGGTGGCAGAGAATAAAGGTGTATCGGAAACGGTGATGGAAGCAGCACAGCTATCTAAAGCCGGTAACATTCACCCATTTAACCTGGAACTTCGTAAAGGGGAAATCATGGGTCTTGCCGGACTGCTTGGTTCGGGAAGGTCGGAGCTGGCCAGGCTTCTGTTCGGTGCAGATAAAGCAGACAGCGGTACGATTAAAGTCAAAGGGAAAAAGGTGCATTTAAATTCCCCGAAACAGGCGATTGCCCACAACATTGCTTTTTCATCAGAAAACCGGAAATCTGAAGGAATTATCGGCGATTTGTCGATACGTGAAAATATGATTCTAGCGTTGCAGGGAAGACAGGGCTGGTTTAACTATATGCCGAGAAAGCAACAAGAAGAAATTGTCGATGAATATATCAAACTGTTGAACATCAATCCTCCCAATCCAGAGCAGTTAATCAAAAACTTGAGTGGCGGTAACCAACAGAAGGTACTTCTGGCTAGGTGGCTGCTGACTAATCCGGATTTACTAATTTTGGATGAGCCAACGCGCGGAATCGATATCGGAGCAAAGGCGGAGATCCAGAAACTGATGGTGTCGTTAAGCGAAAAGGGCATGTCAATTTTATTCATTTCTTCCGAGCTGGAAGAAATTTTGCGTACATGCAAGCGGATTTCAGTTTTACGGGATCGTGAAAAGGTGTCGGAACTGGAAAACCGGGAGCACATTACCCAGCAGGATATTATGAGAGAAATTGCGGGAGGGGTGGGTTGAAATGTTGAAGTCACGATTGTTTTGGCCGGTCATCATTCTGCTTATCATCCTTGCGATCAACTTATTTTTTGACCCGGGCTTTTTTAAGATCGAAGTCAAAAATGGCCACCTGACCGGAAGTCTCGTCGATATTGTTAACCGCGGGGCGCCGCTAATGTTAATTTCAATCGGTATGACACTTGTCATTGCAACCAAAGGGATTGACCTTGGGGTTGGATCGGTAATTGCCATGTCCGGGTCGATTGCTGCTATGACGGTTGTTCAGGGAATGGCATCCGATACGAGTCTAACACCGCTGTTTATGGCAATCGCAGCTGCACTCGGTTTGTCTTTGGCTGCCGGACTTTGGAACGGGCTGCTGGTATCACGGATCGGGATCCAGCCGATTGTCGCCACCTTGATTTTAATGGTGGCAGGACGCGGGATTGCGCAATTGATTACGGACGGACAAATAACGACCATTTATTATGAGCCTTATTCCTTTATTGGCGGCGGCTATTTGTTTGCGATTCCTTTTTCTGTCTATTTAGTGGCAGCAGTGCTGGGGATCGCACTGTATATGACGAAAAAGACGGCGCTGGGGCTGTTCATCCAATCCGTAGGTGCCAACCCGGAAGCGAGTCGGTTGGCGGGGATTAATTCGAAAAATATTATTCTATTGGTCTATTTATTTTCAGGGTTCTGTGCAGGTGTCGGCGGTTTGATCCTGAGCTCGAACGTTTCAAGCGCCGATGGAAACAATGCAGGATTATGGTTTGAACTAGATGCGATCCTGGCCGTCGTTATCGGAGGTACATCGTTGATGGGCGGAAGGTTCTTCTTGATGGGTTCTGTGATTGGCGCTTTGATCATTCAAAGTCTGACAACGACCATTTACTCGATCGGCATCCCGCCGGAAACAAACCTTATAGTAAAAGCGGTTGTCGTCATCATCGTATGTTTGCTGCAATCACCTGAATTCAGGCAGAAAGTGCTGCGACCTCGTATGAAAAAACCGCATAAGAAGGAACCGGAAAACAGCTTGAATGAACAAGGGGTGAAAATCTCGTGATGTCCTGGCAGCTCAACAAAAAGTATTACCCGCTCTTAATCACGTTTGGTTTATTTATTCTTATGTTTTTGTATGGTTCGATTAATTACACCGGCTTTTCTTCACCGCAAGTCGTGTTGAACCTGTTTATTGATAACGCCTTTCTGATCATTGTAGCTGTTGGAATGACCTTTGTGATTTTGTCTGGGGGAATCGACCTGTCCGTAGGTTCCGTCATCGCATTGACGAGCATGGTGACGGCAAGCCTTCTTCAGGCTAACATTTCACCGATCATTGTCATCCCAATTGCATTGCTGATCGGACCTATCCTTGGGGTGATCATGGGCAGTCTCATCCATTTTTACAATCTCCAGCCGTTCATTGTCACATTGGCGGGGATGTTTTTGGCACGGGGGTTGAGCTATGTGATTAGTGTTGAAACGATTGCGATCTCCCATCCATTTTTTCAGTTTATGGCCAATACCAAAATTCATCTTGGTAATTTTTATATTTCCATAAGTGTGCTGATTGCCATCGTTGTAGTGGTGGCGGCCATCTTTTTGGCCCACTATACCAAATTTGGAAGAAACGTCTATGCAATCGGTGGGAATGAACAGTCTGCCTTGTTGATGGGGCTGCCTGTCGGAAAAACGAAAATCCTTATTTATACGCTGAGTGGGTTTTGTTCTTCACTTGCAGGTCTAGTATTCACCTTTTACATGCTATCCGGCTATGGACTGCATGCCAATGGATTGGAGTTGGACGCCATTGCAGCCGTCGTAATTGGCGGCACGTTGCTAACTGGCGGAATCGGTTATGTTGCAGGCAGTGTCATCGGTGTTTTGATATTAGGAGTAATCCAGACACTTATTGTATTTGAAGGAACACTGAGCTCCTGGTGGACAAAAATAGCGATCGGCGTTTTGCTCCTTCTATTCATTGTCTTCCAGCGTTTGAGTTCAGTTAGAGGACGAAGTAAAACCGGGCTCATTTCCGAGCATTGACAAACCATTCAGGAAGGGAGGTGGTGAAATAAGTTGGCGAGAAAAGCTGGCACGTCAAAATCTCTAATAATGAAAGGAGAATATGATGGAACGAAGGAAAACCAGTTTGTACATTTTTTTAAGTGTTCTACTCGTACTTAGTACCATTCCTGAGGGATTTGTACATCATGTCGGGGCTGCGGAACCAGAAGATCTGATTCTGCACTACGATATGAATGCCTTCATGGAAAACGGTGACGAAATTATTATTCGAAATGTCGCAGGTGACGGGAAATTTGACGGTACATTTAAAAATCCCGGCAACGGTCAGCTGGTGACCAACGGGAAAGCCGGATACGTTGCCTTTGATGGGGGCGGCTCCAATTCCGACAGCGGTTATATTGAGATTCCGAAAGACGAAGATGGCGGTGACTTATTAAACGGGTTGGAAAATGTGACTGTCTCCACACTCGTCAACTGGACGAACGATGGCGTCAACCGTTGGATTTACGGATTCGGAAAAGTTTCGAGCGACATCGAAAATGGCAACAGCTACTTTTTTGTAACACCAAGGCATGGAAGCAACAATATCGCCGCAGCAGGAATTTCAGAAGCCGGGTGGAGAAATGAAGCGCTGATCAGAGGAAATAGGGCATTGGAATCTGGAAGCTGGCAAGTCGTGACCGTAGTCTTTTCGGGATCCAATGATACTTTGACTCTATATGTAAACGGTAAAGAGGTTGCATCAGGCTCTGCCAAAGGGGATAAATTAGCGAATATTATTGATTCCTCAGCAGATTTCTCTGGATTCATCGGAAAGTCGATCTTCCAGAATGATTCCTACTTTAAGGGGATGGTCGGTGACTTCCGTGTTTACAACAAGGCCTTGAGTCCTGAACAAGTTGTTGCTTTATCCAGCAAAACAGCTGAAAAAGTCGACCAAATCAATCAACTTGTACTTGATGATGCGGCACAATCACTGGATGTTTCTGATTACCTGGCAGAAGGTGATGTGGATACGGAAGGAATTACTAAAGATTTGTCGCTTCCGGGTCAAGGAAAGCATGGAGTCGCTATTACCTGGTCTTCCAGTGATACGAACATCATTGCCGATGACGGGATCGTAACAAGACCAGCGGTAGGCGAACCAGCAGGTGAAGTCGAACTTACAGCAACCCTTTCCTATGAAGGGCTGGAAACTACGAAGACATTCCATGTCATTGTGTTAAGTGAATATACTGATCAACAAAAGGCGGAACTCGATTCTGCTGATGTAGTCATTTATAACCAGGATAATGTAAAAGGCAACATAAGTTTAGCGACAACCGGTGAAAACGGCTCGACGATTACTTGGGAATCTTCGCATCCTGACATTATCAAAGGCACTGCCGAAACTGGTGAGGATCCTAAAAAACTTGGCGAAGTTGACCGGCCGGAAAAAGATACAGAGGTTTCTTTAGCAGCAACCATCTCGAACGGTGAAGCCAAAATCGAAAAGACATTTGACGTAACGGTAATCGCCGATCCAGGCGAAAAAGATTACGACGCCTACTTTTTCTCCTATTTTACCGGGGAGTATGAAGGTGGGGAAGAGATTTCATTTGCCACAGCCAAAGACCCATTGCATTGGGAAGCGCTTAACAACGGCCAGTCTGTCATCCAGTCGACAATGGGTGAAAAAGGATTGCGAGACCCGTTTGTGATCCGCTCTCCTGAAGGAGATAAATTTTACATGATCGCAACTGACTTGAAAATGGGGGAAAGCACGAACTTTGACCAAGCCCAGATCACCGGAAGTCATTCAATCATGGTTTGGGAATCCGATGACCTTGTAAACTGGAGTGAGCAAAGAATGGTGGAAGTGGCACCGGAAAACGGCGGTAACACTTGGGCGCCAGAAGCTTTTTATAATGAAGAAACAGGCGAATATGTCGTATTCTGGGCGTCTTCCATTCCGAACGAAGAAACGTACGGCGATTATCCGAACGGCAGACCGAATGGCCAGTACAATGTTATGTACTATGCGACCACAAGGGATTTCTATGAATTCTCTGAGCCGAAAGTGATGATCGATGATTCTTTCCCGACAATTGATACGAGCTTTATACAAGACGGTGAAACACTATACAGGTTCACGAAATCAGAAGTGAACTACAAAGTTTACTATGAAAAAGCAACCAATATTTTCGACGACTTGGACGGGATTGAAGAAAATGGCTTCCAATTCGAACCGGTTGAAGGGACGAAAAATGGCAATCTCGGTTTAATTGGCCATGGAGGAAACAATGAAGGACAGACAGTTTTTAAAGATATTCATGAGGACAAATGGTACTTGTTCCTGGATTCGTGGCCATATCATGTCCGCTGGACGACCGATTTATCCGATGGTGAACAATTAGTCAACAACGTGTTACCAGAATCGGAGTATGCATTACCACCGGGACCGCGTCACGGTACGGTCATTCCGATTACAAACGAGGAATATGACGCACTTCAAGAAAAGTACGGCCTTGATACACCAGTGCCTGTGGAAGACCCGGTTGTTCGCTACACATTCGACGGTGATGATGTTGATGGAACGACTGTCAAAGACGTATCAGGCAATGGCCATGATGCCCAGCTGGTCGGTGGTGCAGTGATTGATACCGATGCTGTCAACTTGGACGGATCTACGGGTTATGTGGAAATGCCGGAAAATTTGATTCAAGACTTAAACTTGGAAAACATGACCATGTCAACCTGGGTGCAAATCGAAAATGACCAGGCTGACCAACGTATTTTTGACTTCTCCTCCGAAACAGGGAGAATCACCAACCGTAATACGATGTATCTGAGTACAAAGGGTGATACAGGCAACCTCGAGTTCGCGATTGTGACACCGTTTACCGAAAAGTTCAGGAATGAATCATCCAAACTTGGAGCCAACTACAAATATGCACTTCTGTCACCAAACATGTCTACAAACGAATGGCACCATGTAGCTGTCACCATGAACGACTTTGATGCCAGGCTATATGTAGATGGGGAAGAAGTGGCAAGTAGTTCTGTTTTTAATATGGAACCAAGGATGTTGTTGGAAACAACATTGAATACATTGGGCAAGTCCAGAAGCGGTACCCACAATCTATTTGATGGGAAGTTCGATGACTTCAGGGTTTATAACCGCGCCCTTTCAGCAGTAGAGATTGCTGAACTGGTAGAACCAGCTGACGAAATAGCACCGACTAAGCCGGCAAATATTTATGCAGCAGCAGTTTCCGAAAGTGAAATCGAACTAAATTGGGAAGCATCTACCGACAATGTCGGTGTAACCGGTTACACTGTGTATCGTGATGGTGAAGAAGTTGCCATTACTGCATCGACCACTTACAAAGATACTGGCTTAACGGATGCCACCACATACGAATACACGATCACAGCTTCAGACTCTTCCGGCAACGTGTCGGAAGCAAGTGAAGCGATAAGTGTTACCACCACGACAAGCCTCGATCTTCTTCAAGAAAATACAGACAAATATGTCGAAAACGGTGAAGTGAACAGTACGTTAGCGAAAAAATTGACCAACATCCTTAAACAGGTTCTCCACCACCAGGAAAAAGACCAAGACCCACAAGCCGTAAAACATCTTGAAAATTACGTAAAACACTTGAACAAAGCAAAAACAGGCCAACTCTCGGAGGACGCTAAAGCAGCGTTAAGCAAGCGAGCGAAACGATTGATAGAGATGATGAGTTCTGAATAAGGAGCAGGAATAGCGAAGGGTTGTCGGCTTCTGAATCAGGAGCTGAACCCCACTCGCTTTCTTTGTGAGACGACAGCTTATTTTCATTTGAAGAAAGTATAAAGATTTTGGTTGCGGTGAAGTGATGTCTAGCTCCACCGCCCAACCACTTGGATCACTTCAGTCCTCCTGCGGCGGCGTCAGCCTCCTTGTCAGACTTCCAGTGACCTTCGTGGCTGACCAGGGCGTTTACGCTTTTCTTTATGCAGGGCATTTTTGTGATAGGGAGTTTTGCCGTCATTCTGATGGACAGTGGGGAATTGACGGTAAAACAACCAAAAAAATTAAAATGCAGTTATCTCACTGTAAAATAGATATCTAACAATTAGGGAGGAATGGTTAGATGCTGGATAACAGAAAGGAATTTTTTACATTCATTACGGTAGTAGCCATGGTTTTAGCAGTATTTTTCGTTATTGGGCCATCCAAATCGTCTGCGGCCATAAATGCCGAGAAAATCCTGGATTATGAGATGAATGAGGCAGAAGGGACCCTCATCAACGACAGCATTGGTCATTTTGACGGGACATTGGTGAACCCAGATGATGCCCAATTAATATCGACAGACAATGCCGGCGTGGTGAAATTTGGTGGGAACAACGCCCATATCACTATTCCGGAAGGTGTCTTGGATGGGAAAGATAGCCTAACTGTATCCGCTTTAATAAACTGGAGCGGGAAAAACAGAGCGGAATGGCTCTACACGTTTGGCCAGAACGACAGAAAATACATCTATTTCACCCCAAGCTATCCTAGTGACGGAACGGCAAGATTCGGAATTTCAACTGATGGATGGAGAAATGAAGTTTCCGCAAAAACATCCACTTTATCCAGGAACGAGTGGAAACTAGTTACCACCGTCATATCCGGTGGAACGTTGGAATTATATGTTGACGGAGAATTATCTAGTAGTGGTTCTACAAACTTCACATTAGAAGACGTCAAAAATACTGATGGAATCAGTGGTTATCTAGGTAAATCTTTTTATGGTGCTGACCCAAACTTCAACGGAATGATTGCAGACTTTGAAGTTTATGATGGGGCTTTAACTGCAGAAGAAATAAAAGAATTGACGGTAGCTGCAGATGAGGAAATTGAAAAAATGGAAACATTACTGCTGGACTCTGCTGCAGCCCAGTTGGATTACGACGATTTTTTGAATGGAAATGCAAGTAAAGAGGAAGTGAAAACAGACTTATCGTTCCCAAAAAATGGTGCAAATGGAACGATGATTACTTGGGAATCCAGCAACAAGGATGTCATCGGTAACGATGGTTCCGTTACCCGTCCTCCTTATGAAGAAGGAAACCAGGAAGTAGTGCTGAAAGCGACTATCTCGGACGGTACAAATTCTCTTACAAAAGAATTTACCGTGACTGTAATCCATAATCCCGAGGACTCTGTTGCAGTGAATTTTGCAGCCGAAGAACTAACTGTTTACAATATCAACGATGTTCGTGGCAACATCACTCTTCCGACAGAAGGAGAGTATAACACAACCATCTCCTGGACTTCCGAGGATGAGTCCATCATTACTCCGACCGGAGAAGTTAACCGACCTGCACATGGTGAGGGAGATGTAACCGTTAAGCTTAAAGCGACAATTATGCTAAATGATCAAACCTTAACCAAGGCTTTCTTGGCACATGTTAAAGAAATGCCGAAAAAAGAAGATTATCAAGGATACTTATTCAGTTACTTCACTGGGGAAGGCTATGCTAATGGCGAGCAAATTTATTTTGGTTTGAGTGAAGGAAATGACCCGCTGCACTGGCAGCAACTAAATAATGGAGAGCCTGTCTTCACTTCAGGCCTGGGCGAAGAAGGCTTGAGAGATCCTTTTATTATCCGTTCTCCTGAAGGCGATAAGTTTTACATGATTGCCACTGATTTAAAAATGTATGGAAGCGGCGACTGGGGTAGAGCCCAAACCAACGGCAGCCGATCGATCATGGTCTGGGAATCTAGTGATCTCATAAACTGGTCGGAACAAAGAATGGTAGAAGTTGCCCCGCTGGAAGCAGGAAATACATGGGCACCAGAAATTTTCTATGATGAAAAAATCGGTGAATATGTCATCTTCTGGGCTTCCAAACTTTATGAAAATGAAGACGATCGCAGCACCGGAAACAGTTACCAGCGCATGATGTACACCACAACAAGAGACTTCCACACATTCAGTGAACCAAAAGTTTACATGGACTATGGCTATTCGATCATTGATACAACCATGATTGAACATGACGGCAAAATCTATCGATTCACAAAAGATGAAAGAGGCAATACTTCCTCTACGCCAAACGGAAAATTCATTTTTCAGGAAGTCGGGGATTCTGTACTTGATCCGGACTTTGAACTAATCCGGGAAGGCATTGGCAAGGGTGACATAAGCCGCGGAGAGGGACCTTTGGTATTTAAATCAAACACCGAAGAAAAATGGTACATGTTTATCGATGAGTTCGGCGGCAGAGGTTATGTGCCATTTGAAACAACAGACCTTGATTCCGGGGAATGGACGATCCCGGAAGATTATGATTTACCGAACCGACCTCGTCACGGGACCGTTTTACCGGTAACCCAAGCGGAATATGACGCACTTCTGGAAAATGTACCAGTAGAAGTGGAAGCTCCCGTATCTGAAAATCCGGTAACGGGGGTTACCCTTGATCAGGAAGCTGTTGAGCTGACAGAGGGAGAAGTAATCCATTTAGCCGCAACGGTTGTACCAGCAGAAGCGGATAATCATAATGTCTTGTGGTCCAGCAATAATGAAGAAGTAGCTGTCGTTGACGAAAATGGAACCGTAACTGCACTTCAAGAAGGCAGAGCTGTGATTACAGTAACCACTGTCGAAGGCGGATATATCGATACGGTAAAAGTTACCGTCATACCGGAACCGAGCATTGCTGATCTCCAGGAATTAACCGAACAATACGTGGAGAGCGGGGAAGTGACCGGTCCGTTGGTACCCAAACTGACTAACAGCCTAGAACAGATCATCCACCACCTGAAAAAAGGACATGAGGCTCAGGCAATGAAACACTTGGAAAACTACCTCGAACACTTGGAAAAAGCAAAAGCCGTACACCTATCAGAAGTTGCAAAAGCTGCTTTAAGCGAGCAGGTGAACCTTTCACAGAATAATGGTTTGAATTGATCTATGGGAAAAGCCGTTCCTGTTTTGATAGAGGGGCAGCTGTCCCTATTATGGTCATACAAACTTTAGCATTCTGGTTGGCAGCGTGAGTGCAAATTAAAGAGACAAGCCCCCGTATTTCTCTTAGTTAGTTTTTTTGAAGTATTTAAAACAGGAAGGAGAAACGACATGCTTAAAAAGAGAGGAATATCTTTTGCCCTTGCTGTAGCTTTGGTCACTTCATCATTTTTTACCTTTGGTGCTATAGATGCTTCTGCGGCAGTAGAGGATAAGGAAATTTTGGACTATGATATGAGCGATGTCAATGGCACTACCGTTAAAGACAGTACTGGTAACTTCAATGGAACATTCGTCAACCCGGAAAACGCTGAGTTGATCACGAACGATGACACCAACACCAGTGTTGTCAGTTTTAAAGGCGGTCAGACGGATTCGTTTATTGAAATCCCTAAAGGGGTTTTAGACGGGATGGAAAGTATGACTGTATCTTCCCTCGTCAACTGGGCTGGATCCGGAGGAGCACAATGGGTCTATGGCTTTGGCCAGGGTGACACGCACTATGTGTACTATACTCCGGCTTATATCGGTGGTTCGGCTGATCGGGTCGGTATAGCGACGAACGGGTGGCGTAATGAAACGTATGCCGCTTCGCCAAGATTGGCTTCAGGTGAGTGGAAGCTTGTCACGAACGTTATCAACGGACCGGAAGAAACATTGGAAACGTATGTTGATGGAGAGTTGGTGGCAACTGGCTCAACCAACGGGATCACGTTAGCCGATATTAAGAAAACGGATGGACTTAGTGGTTACATAGGAAAGTCTTTCTATGCTGCTGATCCATATTTTAACGGAATGGTTGCCGACTTTGAAGTTTACAATGATGCTCTAACAGCAGAAGAAGTTGGTACTCTATACGAAAAAGCAGTGGCAAAAGTGGAGGATATCGGCAATTTAAACGGTTACTATGTAGAAAAAGCTGCTGAGGAACTTACGCTTCTTCACTTCCTCAGATATAACGACGATGCCGAGCAAATTACGACTGACCTGGATTTTCCTGATTCAGGAGCTTACGACACAACAATCACTTGGGAATCTAGTAACCCGGATGTCATTTCAAATGATGGAAAGGTGAACAGGCCTGCTTATTTAGAAGGGGATATAGCCGTTACCCTTACTGCGACGATTTCTGATGGAACAGATTCGGTCACGAAAGAATTCACCCTAACTGTTATGAGAAAAATGCAAGACGCTGATGCAATCGAAGCGGATACCGATGCCTTGATTGTCTATAACCAGGGCGATGTCCGCGGTAACTTGAATTTGCCGACAGAAGGGGAAAATGGTTCCACGATCAGCTGGGCATCATCAGACACGTCCCTGATCACGACAACCGGTGAAGTTTCCCGTCCGGCACATGGCGAAGGGGATGTAACCGTTCATCTGACGGCAACACTGACTTTGAATCAGGAAACAGCTGTAAAAGAGTTTACGACGAGAGTGAAAGAAATGCCGGAAAATGCAGAAGATAACGCGGCATATATGATGACCTACTTCAACGGCGAAGCTTATGAGGATGGCGAGCAAATCCGATTCGCATTCAGTGATGGCAATGATGTAACTCAATGGAATGAAATCAACAATGGTGAGCCGGTCATCACAAGCCATCTCGGAGAAAAGGGACTGCGGGATCCATCGATCATCCGTTCTCCTGAAGGGGACAAGTTTTATTTACTTGCGACAGACCTGAAAGTTTATGGAACTGGTGGCAACTGGGCAAGAACCGTTAGAGAGGGAAGCAATTCTTTGATGATCTGGGAATCCACGGACCTTGTAAACTGGTCGAAGCAAAGAATGGTAGAAATTACGACACCGGAAACAGGGAACACCTGGGCACCAGAGGTTTTTTATGACGACTCTACAGGAGAATATATCGTCTACTGGTCCTCTTTTGTTTATGACAGCGTGGCAGACCGATATGGTGATGGCAAAAGCCATAACCGGATCATGTATGCCAAAACGAGAGATTTCCATACGTTCACAGAGCCTAAAACGTTGTTGGACTTAGGCCATGACATTTTGGATACGGTAGCGATCGAACACAACGATAAAATCTACCGGATCACTAAAGGTACGTATTACTCTGAAAAAGAATGGGCCGGCGAAGAAATCCGGGAGCACGTTTTCCAGGAAGTAGGCGACTCTTTCTTTGGTGACTTTGAACTGGTAAAAGAAGGGATCGGCATGGATGTGCTCGACCATGGCGAAGGTGCCGAAATCTTCAAGTCGAACACAGAAGAAGATAAGTTTTATCTGTTAATTGATGAATACGGGGGAGGTAGAGGCTATACGTTATTCGAAACAACCGATATCGATTCAGCGGACTGGAAGCTTTCCGAGGATATCAACCTGCCGGACAGACCGCGGCACGGAGATGTGATGAGCATTACCCAGGAGGAGTATGAAAGACTTCAAAACAACATCCCGCATGCGGAAGAAGGCGACATTCCAACCCAACCGGAACCGAATGATATCGTTGGCAACCCGATCATAAAAGATCGTTTCAGCGCCGATCCCGCTGCGATCGAACATGATGGCAAAGTGTATTTATATGCTGGACATGACCAGGCTTCTGTCACAGGTAACTTCTTTAATATGAAAGAGTGGGATATTTATTCTTCCAGTGACATGAAAAGCTGGGAGTTGGAAGGTTCCGTGCCTCGAACGACTTTTGAGTGGGGAAACGGCAACACTGCCTGGGCTTCTGAACCAATTGAAAAAAACGGGAAATTTTACTGGTATGTGACAGTCGAGAACAGCGACCTAAATGCACCAGGAATGGCGATTGGTGTAGCAGAATCGGATGACCCCGTCACTGGCTGGAAAGATGCCATCGGCGGCCCACTAGTAAAAAGCACCGATACCAAAAACCCTGACAATATGGGTAACGGTTACGCATGGGATGACATTGACCCCACCGTGTTTATCGATGACGAGGGGCAGGCTTACCTGTACTGGGGTAACACAAAACTTTATTATGCAAAGTTAAAAGACAACATGATCGAATTTGATGGAGAAATTCATGAAGTGGAAATAGAAGGGATGCCTGGCACGTTTACAGAAGGCCCTCACATCCATGAAAAGGAAGGAACCTATTACCTTACCTATGCAATGAACTATCCGGAAGAGCTTGCTTATGCAACGAGCGACAGCCCGGAAGGTCCATGGGTGTATGGCGGTAAGCTGATGGATACCGTCTATAACAGCCCGACAAGCCATCCGGCCGTCATCGAATTTGAAGGAAAATCGTATCTCATTTATCATAATGCCGCATTGCCGACTGGCGGGGAATATAGACGTTCGGTTGCTATTGAGGAACTGATCTATAATCCGGACGGCTCGATTCAGAAAGTTGTGCCAACAGCTTCCGGAATCCATTATTCTCCGTATTTACTGCAGGGATACGATAATCAAGACTCATATGTACGCCATGTGGACGGCGACATCCAGGTGGAGGATATGGAAAATGCCACCTATGATTATCAATGGCACCAAGTAGCCGGGCTGGCAAACGATAAGGAAGAGTACGTATCCTTCCAGTCGGAGGACAATCCAGGGTTTTACTTGATCAGAGATGGCAGTGACATTAAACTAGCCAAGCATGACGGATCAGAAAAGTTTAAAGAACAAGCTACATTCAAAGTAACACCTGGCTTGGCTGAGGAAGACTGGACTTCGTTCCAGGCATACAAGGATGGCCGGTTCTTGTATCAGAAAGACGATCAGACGCTAGGAGTGCGTATGATTGATTCAGAGGAAGAAGAAAGAAGAGCAACTTTCAAGCTGAAAGAGTTCGAGGAAACCGATGAAACAGCACCGACAGCTCCAACCAATGTCGAAGCAACAGCCGTTTCGGAAAGTGGAGTGGAACTGAGCTGGGAAGCTTCCGAAGATAATGTAGGAGTAACCGGTTATACCGTTTACCGTGACGGGGAAAAGGTCGGTACAACAACATCGACTACTTTTCAGGACACCGGGTTAACCGATGCAACCACATATGAGTACACCGTGACAGCAGTAGATGCTGCTGGCAACATCTCAGAAGCCAGCGAACCTGTATCTGTCGCTACCACAACAAGCGTCGCCCATCTGGATGACTTGCTGGCACAATATGTGGAAAACGGCGACGTCAATGGTCCGTTGGTGAAAAAGCTGGAAAACAGCATGAAGCAAGTCATCCACCACCAGGAAAATGGCCATGACATCCAGACAGTAAAACATCTCGAAAACTTCTTGAAACACCTCGACAAAGCCAAAGCTGCCCATGTTACAGAAGATGCAAAAGAGGCGTTAAGTAAGCGGGCGGATCTTTTAATCGAGAAAGTTTTAAATCAATAAGGTTTACTTGTGAGCAGGAGGGGTGCCCCTCCTGCTTATTTAATTAACCGGTTTAAGAAAGTATAAAAATTTTGTTTCGATGAAGTGATGTCTAGCTCCAACGCCCAACCACTTGGATCACTTCAGTCCTTCGTGGCTGATCAGATAATGAAGTAGGCTTTCTTAAGATGTTAAAATTGCTTTATCGGTTCTTTTTTTTTCGTATCGCCTGGCGATATAACTTGCAATTAAAGTTGAAAACCTTCATATTTAATAGAGAAGGAGGCCCGATATGCGACGCGATATACAACCAAATGAACGAGCATTCTCTACTAAAGAAGTTGCAGAAGAAGTGAATATTGCCACTCCTACTGTCCGAAAGTATGGGCAGATCTTAGAACGGAATGGATACGAGTTTTTGAAAGATGGCGATCGACGTATCTTTGTTCAAAGTGACATCGGAGCGCTTATAGCGTTACGCGATACGGACAAGCCCCTTGACGAAACGGCTAAAGACCTTGTGTATCAACAAAGAGAAAATTTGAAAGTCTCTAATGAAACAGAGATAGCGATATCCGATACATATAAAAATGTGCCGCATGACCCTAATCAATTAAAAGAGGTCTTAATGTATGTCGTCAATGAACTCGCAGCTACACGGGAAATGAATGTCCAATTGACAAACGATATGTCACAGCTTAAAACAACAGTTTCACGACTCCAGCAAGATCATCATGCTATAAGTTCTAATATCGGGAATTCAGCTCAAAAAACGAATGCTAAAATTGAAAATTTGACCAAGCAACAAAATACTTATTACGAAACCTTATTAGAACAGGAAAAACATCATTATGAAGAATTGCTGCAACAAGAAAAGCAAAAAAGTGAACTCTTACAAAAAGAAATACAAAGTATGAGGGAAGAGCAGATAAAAGAATGGCGTTCACAAAATGATTTTAATAAACGTTTAGAAGATGCGATACAAAAACCTAAAGGAAAACGGAGCGGTTTATTCTCTTTATTCCGAAAATAAGTCAGCTATTGTATATATTTACCAAAAGTAGATGAGGGGTTCAATTTAAATTCATTGGAAATACATGTAAGCGATATGCGCCATTCATAACCTATGACGGTTTAAAAAACAGAAATCATCCTTATTGAGCTGGTCGAGAAATAAATGGTCGGTTCTTTTTTTGTGTCGTATCGCCAGGCGATATGAATCGATGTTTCTTTGTTTTCAATCTTACATCGTGGTACTTGTAGCGTTACGCGATACGGACAAACAAGTCCTTTAAGAATTCATGCGTAACTTGTTTATGGCGATACCCGATACAAATGTGCCCCTGGGACTGTAATTAACAAAGATTCTTAACGGTGTCTTTTTTTGTTTGTATCGCCGGGCGATATACTAAAGGGGACAACACCGATATTCGAAATTTCTATATTCCGACAATTAAGCACCATTTTCTTAAATCACAACAATTTCCCGAGAAATATCTACAAATTTTGAGTACATATCGAAAAAAATAAAACGGTGTTGAAGTAACTTTTTCGATAAGTCCTATTGCTGAAGAAGTAAAAAAGATTGATTACTATGAATAAAATCGTTGCTGCAATCAAAAAATTAACCATTGTAACCACCTCATATTTGTATTATCCTTTTTCCTTCACACTAAACTTCATTTTTTGAAGTGAAGGATAAGTAAGAAAGAAATACTGAAAATAAAGTTGTTACTAGGTCAAGTTTTCGACCACATAGTAAAGATAATTAAGATGGATAAGACATACTGATGGGATTGTCCATCCCATCTTGATCCAAGGCCGAACCTCTTATACCCCCTTTTAAATATTTTCTGCATAAAGATTAGACTTCTGGTTAATCTATGACTGTATTTAATTAAAATCCCGATATTAGGAGGTTTCTTATGTTGAACAAAAAGTTGATCGCCGTTCTTTTTACAATGGCACTTGTTTTTACTTCACTTGGGGCACCGGCATTAGCCACCGGTGACGATGATCGTATTATGAATGAGGATAATGGAGACCGAATCGGCACAGGTGTCCGAACAAACCAGGACAATGACAGGGTTGGCATTCGTGATGCTGATGACCGTGTTGGGATTCGTGAAACCGGTGCTCCTAGAGATCGTAACTGGGAATGGATCGGTTTAGCAGGATTGTTAGGACTATTAGGGCTTAGAAGAAGAGAAGACCGTCGCGTAACAGACTGAAGAAGGATTTCCCTATACCCTTAATAAGGAGTGTAGGGATTTTTTTATGTGAAAAACATCTCGAAAAGCCGCAGGAATTAGCGATGGAATGATTTCTTTGAAAATCTTTAGAAAAATGGAAGCCATCATGCTCTGTGAGCCTGTGTTATAAAGGTTCATCCTTTTGTTTGAAATTCAGAAGCAATTTTCGTAAGGTGTATTCAGAATTACATGGGAGGCCTCAGAGGCATGGGAAAATACAAGAAATCTGATAGGGCAGAGACGAAAAAGCGCTGCCGATTGAATGAAAATGACATCAGAATGGCGAAGGAACTCGGTATGACACCAAAAAGTCTGATTAAAAAAGTCTGGATCAGGGATATATATGAAAATAAATTTGGAAAGGTACTTGGATCGTAATGAAGATGGTTGTACCATCTGGAAAGGAGGGAGTAAGGCGAAGCTGTAATATAAGGAAATCCGCATATAGACAAGCGTAAGCTATACTCTACACAAGAATGAGGAAAAAACAGCAATTACCCATTAATCGATCTCTACCAGGCCTGGTATTGGACGTATGAATACTATACTTACCCCCAACACAATTCGAGTTTGATTGAATTGTGTAATTCTTCAAACAATCGTATCTAAAACCTTGCCAATTTGTTACAATATGAGGGAAAATTTTTAAAAAACAAGGATTTTGTCTTATCATTCCGAAATTATAATGGATAGGATTTTTCTCAAATGTCCCAGACATGAACCCTGAGGAATTGTACCTAGCAGGTAAGGTTTTTCAGGGTTTTCAATAAATGGTTTTGATGATCAAGGCGGCAGGTAGATAACTAGAGGGGGATTGTATTCAATGTCAGCAAAAAGCATCAGATATGAGTCATATCATCCACAATTAGAAAAAATAGTGGAAAACGTAGAAAAAGTAATGGTTGGAAAGAGAAAAGCGACCGAATTAAGTATCATTTCACTATTAACTGGAGGACACATATTACTAGAGGATGTACCGGGTGTCGGAAAAACGATGATGGTCCGTTCCATCGCACAATCGGTAGGAGCAAAATTCAACCGGATCCAATTTACCCCTGATCTGTTACCTTCAGATTTGACCGGGGTTTCAGTATATAACCAAAAGAATATGGATTTCGAATTCCGTCCTGGACCATTAATGGGAAACATCGTCCTTGCCGACGAAATCAACCGGACTTCTCCTAAAACACAATCAGCCCTTTTGGAAGCGATGGAGGAGCAGAGTATTACAGTTGACGGTTTTACCCATCATTTACCAAAGCCTTTTTTTGTGATGGCGACCCAAAACCCGATCGAATACGAAGGTACATACCCATTGCCAGAAGCACAGTTGGATCGGTTCCTATTGAAAATCAATATGGGCTACCCATCTGCAAGTGAAGAACTTCAGGTCCTGACACGCAATGAAAGGCAACATCCGATCGAAAAGTTGACGCCTGTCCTCCAGCTTGATGATTTGCTTGAATTGCAGAATCAAGTCAAATCCGTCTATGTTGAGGAAACGGTAAAACAATACATCATTGATATTGTCATTCGTACGAGGAAACATAGTGGAATCCATCTCGGGGTCAGCCCTCGTGGTTCTTTAGCGCTCATGAAAACAGCCCAAGCTTATGCACTGTTGTTAAACCGGGATTATATCGTGCCGGATGATGTGAAGTATTTAGCACCGAATGTATTGTGCCACAGAATCATCTTGAAGCCTGAAGCCCGCTTCGATGGTTACACACCTGAGAAGATCGTCAATGAAATATTGGAACGTACGCCAGTTCCGGTGCTTAGGAAAGAAAAGGCATGATAAAAAAACAACTGGCTAAATATCGCACAACGTTCGGCATGATCGGTCTCGTTTTGCTGTTAGGAAGTTCATTTTCCTATGCGATGTTCCAGGGTGGATTCGTTAGCTGGTTTCTGTTCTATTCTGTACTACCGCTTGTACTTTATACAGTCTTCATACTGACATTCCGTTTATCCAGGATTTCTGTGGAACGTCATATTGAGAGCTCGAACTTCATTTCAGGAGAGGAAATGAAAGTCACCATCACGATCTACAGCCGATTTCCGATACCGTTGTTCTTTTTAGTGGTGAAAGATGGGCTCCCAAGACTGATGGCCCCCTATGCTGATGGTCAAGGATATAGCTATCAATCTCAGGCAAAAGCGCTGTTATTCCCTCTTTTTAAAAGAAGAGTGAGTTACGGTTATCTCGTCAAACCGATTCCACGTGGGATCCATCGTTTTAAATCTGTGTCATTGGAGACAGGAGATCTGTTCGGCTTCATTTCACAATCCGTCCAGATCCCCGTACAGAAAACGATCCAAGTCTATCCGAAGACGTATTCGTTGGCAGGATGGAATGTATTTGAAACCCATCCTTCTGGAATGAAAAGGGCTGGGAAGCAAGCTCACCAGGATTTCACATCGGCGGTCAGCATCCGGGATTATACACCTGGTGATAAGCTGAGCTGGCTGCATTGGAAGGCGACTGCACGCTCAAACAAGCTGGTTACAAAAGTTTTCGAAACACAAAGGAATGATGATTTCGTCATTTTTCTTGACGGAAGTCATCCAAGCTATGATCGGAATGGACAGCAGTCATTTGAGAGGGCTGTCTCCTTAGCGGCTTCAATATTGAAGTATTCGATCAGTAAAGGGACTTCGGTTGAATTCCATAGCGTATCTAAAGAGCATACGAACATGTCTTTCCAAACCGGTCAAAATTACGAAGCGAAGCTCATGTACCATTTAGCACAGATCCAGCCTGATACGAAAACACCACTTACGGACGTTCTGAAAAGGGAAGTCCATGAAATGTCAAAGGGTGTTACGGTGCTGTTGATCAGTCCGGACTTGTCTGATTCGTTCATTTTTACGATGGAACGCATGGCGGCAAACAAAATACAAACCATTTTCTTCTATATAGCAAAACAGAAAACACTATCGGATGAGGAAAAAAATCTGTTGACAAGGTTGCGTGCCCGAGAGATTACCGTGTATCCAGTGAATCATGATAACTTCGGTGAAGTTGTGAAGGCGGGTGTCAAAAATGCCACAGTATGAGGATAAACAGAAGTTCTCTGTCGGTTCGTTCTTGTTATATATGCTCGGGTTCTTACTGTTCTGGGAATGGTTGCGGCCTTTGTCAACGTTCACCGACACAGATTACTTATCGATTTTCGTCTTGTTTTCAGCTTTCCTATTTACGTTGTCTTACTTTGAATTATCAGTTTGGGTCGCTTTCCCGATCAAGGTATTAGCGCTTCTATATGCCTTGCATTCGATTTATTTTCCTGTTTCTTTCTTTGATTTTCAATGGATGAGCTATCTGATCAATGATTTATTCGGAAGTATGAAGCATGCTTTTGCTAGGGACTGGGATAGCATGAGCAGCATCAGCAGAACCTTTTTGTTCCTGATATTATTATGGCTGATCAGTTATTTGATGCACTACTGGCTGATTCAGGCGCGGCGAATCTTTTTGTTTTTCATCATAACGGTCCTTTATGTAACGGTTGTCGATACCTTCACAGTTTATGATGCGTCCAGTGCAATCGTCAGGACTGTCATCATCGGTTTTGTGCTTTTGGGGATTCTAAGGTTCATTAGGATCATAGAGTTGAAGGGATTCAAAGTCAATGAAAACCAATTCCCAATGATGTGGATTGTGCCCCTTGCGGCATTGATTGCCTTTTCGTCTTTTCTCGGCTATCTGGCCCCAAAAGCTGCACCGCAATGGCCTGATCCAGTTCCATTCATAACAGCAGTCGGCAACCAGTCAGATGAAGGGGATGGCCCAGGTAATGGTGGGGGAATCCAAAAGATCGGATATGGAACAAATGACAGTCGTCTAGGAGGCCCTTTCGTTTACGATGACTCGCCGGTTTTCATGACGACCATTGAAGAGCTGCATTACTGGCGGGTGGAATCGAAGGAAGTTTATACAGGGCAAGGCTGGAAAACAGAGACTGCAGAACCTCAAAGCGAGTCTGTCAATCCGGATGATGTGTCACTCGATTCCATTCATGCAGTCACATACAATGACAATGTACGTTCAGAAGAGTTGACGGCTGAAGTAGAGGTATTACGGAATAACTCCTACCCGTTCGTCATTTTCCCTGGCGAGCTCCAGTCAATTGAAACTGAAGAAGACCGGATCTATCAAATGAATACGATCACGAACAAGTTGATGACATTCGACCAGGCTGAAGAGTCGGGGCTAGGGGAATATACAGTCAATTATAAAGTTCCCCAGTTTTCAGAAACGTTGTTAAGCAACAGCAGTACAGATTATCCGGCTGAAATTACGGAACGGTATCTTCAGCTGCCGGAAGATCTTCCTGAGGAAATTCAGAGTCTTACAGAAGAGATTGTCGCTGATGAAGATGATCCTTATGGGAAAGCGAAAGCTATCGAACGATATTTTTCCAGGAATGGATTTTCTTATAATACGACGGATGTGGCTGTTCCGGGCAGTAATGATGACTATGTGGCCCAATTCTTGTTCGAATCGAAGCTCGGCTATTGTGATAACTTCTCGTCTTCAATGGCCGTTATGCTCAGAACAATCGGCATTCCGACACGATGGGTAAAAGGATTTACCCGCGGGGACTATGAACAGACTCTGCAGGATGGACGGCGTATGTATCAGATCACGAATTCTAACGCCCACTCGTGGGTGGAAGTCTATTTTGAGGGTGTTGGCTGGGTACCATTCGAACCGACACAAGGCTTCCTGGACTTGCCTAACTTTGTATCTGATTATGAGGACAACACATCAGAAACAGATGTGCCAGAAGAACAGGATGAACAGAATGAACAGGCGCGGAATACCGAGGATTCTTCAGGTTCAACCGGATATCAATTCCCGATTGACCTTGATAAAGTCCTTACGTGGTTGAAGTGGGGTTCATTATCACTTCTGATCTTGTTGGTAATTTCAGGAATGTTCGCATACTTGACCCGTAAAAATTGGCTGGACAAATACTTCCTGTGGCGTTTCAGAAAACGTAAGGATGATGAGCATGTCTTTGATGATGCTTACCATCGCTTGCTCTGGTTGCTTGAGCAATATGGGATCAAGAAGCGGCCACACCAGACTTTACGGGAATACGCCCTTGAGGTGGACCGTTATTTGGATACAGGTGATATGCGAATTCTGACGAAGAAATATGAGCACACCCGCTATAGTAATCATGCACGTCAAGTTGATTGGGAAGACACGAAGGAATTGTGGGAAAATTTAATTAAAAGGATACGACCTTGACCGCGTCATAGGCGACTGTTAGAATAAATCCATATTTTATACGGAAAACTCTACTCCCTTCATATATGTCCGGGAATATGGCCCGGATGTTTCTACCAGATCACCTTAAATGATCTGACTATGGAGGCAGGCCTGTTTGTGCGTGTCAACCAGAACCCTGCCTTCATTGGTTTGGGTTCTTTTACTTTGTTTTTAGGCTCTGTTATTCTTAATGGTTGATTTTCGCCTCCACGGGCGATCCGCAAGATTCCTCACTTGCACAGGATATGCTGGCTTCAAGGTTCCCCACAGGACGTTGTGTTTTTTAGTCGAAGATCCTTAAATTACAGTTCACTGAGGGTCTCGTCTGGCTTGCTTTTCCTGATGGGGATATGTGGCGAAATCAAGCTTTAGCGCAGAAGTTACCCTTATCATTAGGCAAGAAATCAACAAAAAAATTCAACTAAGCCTAGTTTTAAAATAGAAAAGCCTGAACGACGAGGGAAAGTATGATTCTGGGATTATTGACAAACTAAATAATAGATCCGTAAGAGAGGTGGCTGACATGAATACAACTGAAGAAATGATTATTGTACTGGATTTTGGCGGCCAGTACAATCAATTGATTACAAGACGTATCCGTGACTTAGGTGTATACAGTGAACTTCATTCCCATAAAATCACGGTAGAAAAAATCAAGGAGCTGAACCCTGCTGGAATCATCTTCTCAGGTGGCCCCAACAGTGCATACACACCAGATTCACCAAAATGCGATGAACGAATTTTTGATTTAGGTATCCCGGTCCTTGGGATTTGTTACGGAATGCAATTAATGACGCATCATTTCGGCGGCAAGGTTGAAAAAGCGAACCACCGGGAATACGGTAAAGCTTCCGTGGCATTACGCCATTACAATGAATTGTATAAAGATTTACCAGAAGAACAAACGGTATGGATGAGTCATGGTGACCTTGTCGTTGCACCTCCTGAAGACTTTCAGACCGATGTGACGAGCCCTTCCTGTCCTGTAGCGGGTATGAGCGATCCATCCCGGAACCTTTACGGTGTCCAATTCCACCCTGAGGTAAGACATAGTGAATATGGAATAGAACTGCTAAAGAACTTCGTCGTCAACATCTGTAAATGTAAAAAGATCTGGTCGATGGAAAACTTCATTGAAGATGAAATCGAGAAGGTCAGAAAAATCGTCGGGGATAAAAAAGTCCTTTGCGCGCTTAGTGGAGGAGTCGACTCTTCTGTTGTCGCGGCACTTATCCATAAAGCGATTGGCGACCAGCTTATTTGTATGTTCGTTGATCACGGGTTACTGCGAAAAGGTGAAGCCGACAGCGTCATGAAAACATTCGGTGACTCGTTCAATATGAATATGATCAAAATCGATGCGAAGGACCGTTTCTTAGGGAAGCTGAAGGGTGTAACGGACCCAGAACAGAAACGTAAAATCATCGGGAATGAATTTATCTATGTGTTTGATGAAGAAGCCTCTAAACTGGAGGGAATCGACTATCTGGCACAAGGTACACTCTATACCGATATCATCGAGAGTGGAACTGACACAGCACAAACGATCAAATCACACCATAATGTCGGCGGATTGCCTGAAGATATGCAGTTCCAATTGATCGAGCCGCTGAACACTCTTTTTAAAGATGAAGTACGTAAAGTCGGAACGGAACTCGGGCTGCCTGAAGAGATCGTCTGGCGTCAACCGTTTCCAGGTCCAGGGCTCGGTATTCGTGTTCTTGGAGAAGTGACGGAAGAAAAGCTGAAGATTGTCCGTGATTCTGATGCGATTTTGCGGGAGGAAATCAAGAATGCAGGTTTGGACCGTGAAATTTGGCAATACTTCACTGCGCTTCCGAACATGAGAAGTGTAGGGGTAATGGGGGATATGAGGACCTATGATTATACGGTCGGTATCCGGGCGGTAACTTCCATTGACGGGATGACTTCGGATTGGGCCCGAATTCCATGGGAAGTCCTAGAACGTATTTCGAACCGGATCGTAAACGAAGTAGATCATGTGAATCGTATCGTATATGATGTCACCTCTAAGCCACCATCCACAATCGAATGGGAATAAACGAACAATAATACTTTTAAATCGATTAATGTTCGTGTTTTTGTTGACATATTTCGTCAACGCCATTACACTGATAAAGAAATAATAAAGATAACGTCATCGTATAATGTCGGGGATAAGGCCCGAAAGTTTCTACCAGGCTACCGTAAATAGCTTGACTACGAGGGATGAATCAATAGGACAACCTATCATTGGATTGGCCTGTTCCAACCCTTGTCGTCAAAGCTTCAGGTATCTGCCTGAAGCTTTTTTTCTGTTTTTTTCGGTGCCAGGCACCTTTTTCAAACCCTTGGTACACACGGGTTTTGAAAAAGTGCCTGGCACTATCTGAGAAGGCTTGGTACTCAAGGGTTTTGAAAGTGTACCAGGCACCAAAAGAAAAGGGGAGTGTTTGGGGGATGGATCGTTTTTTTGGTTTTAAGGAATATGGAACAACTTATCGAAAAGAGTTCATTGCAGGTTTGACCACGTTTTTATCTATGGCATATATTCTATTCGTCAATCCCGCGATCCTTGGAGATGCCGGGATGGACAAGGGGGCTGTCTTTGTAGCGACAGCTCTTGCTGCTGCAATCGGTTCACTTGTTATGGGGCTTTTGGCAAACTATCCGATTGCCCTTGCACCAGGAATGGGGCTTAATGCCTTTTTCACCTATTCCGTTGTCATGGTCATGGGTATTCCATGGCAGACAGCACTTGCAGGTGTTCTTGTTTCTGGATTGGTTTTCATCGTCATCACCGTATTGAAGATCAGAGAGACGATCATAAATGCGATTCCGCAGGAATTGAAATATGCTGCCGCAAGCGGTATTGGATTGTTCATCGCTTTCATCGGCTTACAGAATGCAGGAATTGTCGAGAATAACGATTCCACCTTGGTACAGCTAGGGAATTTGACAAGTGGTGATACACTGCTTGCCATCTTCGGATTGGTCGTCATCGTCATTTTCATGGTCCGTGGGATCAAGGGCGGTATCTTTTATGGGATGGTACTTACAGCTATCGTAGGTCTTATTTTTCAACAAATCCCACTTCCGTCTGGTATTATCGGTGCGGTTCCTAGTTTAGAGCCTACGTTTGGTGAAGCGGTCAAACATTTGAATCAAATCACGACAATCGATATGCTGGTCGTCGTGTTGACATTCTTGTTCGTCGACTTCTTTGACACGGCAGGTACACTGATGGCGGTTGCATCTCAGGCAGGATTGATGAAGGACAACAAATTGCCGCGCGCAGGACGCGCACTTTTAGCAGACTCTTCTGCTACAGTAGTCGGAGCCGTATTGGGAACCTCTACGACAACCGCTTATATTGAATCTTCTTCAGGGGTTGCAGCCGGTGGGCGAACAGGATTTACTTCCGTTGTGACAGCAGGCTTTTTCTTATTAGCTCTGCTATTTTCACCATTGCTCGGTGTGGTCACACCGTCTGTGACAGCACCGGTATTGATCATTGTGGGAGTATTGATGGTCGCTGTACTCGGCAAGATTGAGTGGCATCGGTTCGAAATTGCAACTCCAGCATTCTTGACGATCATTGCCATGCCATTGACATACAGCATTGCAACAGGGATTGCACTCGGATTCATCATGTATCCAATCACGATGCTTGTAAAAGGAAAATGGAAAGATGTACACCCGATCATGTATTTCATGTTTTTCATCTTCATCTTGTATTTTGCATTCCTGGCATAGGCGCAATTGAAAAGCATCAAGGGATGGCCGTCTGATGAATGGCCATCCCTTCTTTTAAAGGATAAGACAAAGTATAAAATTTTGGTCGCGGTGAAGTGATGTCTAGCTCCACCGCCCAACCACTTGGATCACTTCAGTCCTCCTGCGGCGGTCGACACGCAGAACCGAACTTTGTTTGATCCGAGCCTCCTCGTCAGACTTCCAGTGACCTTCGTGGCTGATCAGGGCGTTTGCGCTTTTCTTGTATCCGTATGGACCTGCTGCAATCAAAGCGGCAAGTCCGTTTTTTTTAGACTAATTCACCAAGATATTTTTGTGCGAAAAACGCCGAATATTGTTACCGGCATTCAACTTTATAAACATCTCTTTGTGTCTGAAAGAACGTGATATTAGACCTATGAAAAGTCGTTTAACGAAAATATTTGTAACAATATAGAAATATAAAAATTTTCATAAATTTACATATATAAGCTTATAAAGGCTTTCCTTAAACGAATTATCATATCTAAATCTGCCAAAAGGATAAGATCGGACAAAAATCTCCGCAAAGGTCCTTTTTACTCTGATACTGTCCCGAAAAGTATCTTGAATTCAAGATGTTGGTTCTGAAGGATCAGTTTAAAACCATATTTTGACATTTTTGTTTTAAAACCTACTTTGACGGGTGTGGCATTGTTTGGTAGTTTTTCCTTATGATATGAACATTTTTTGTCATTTCTACACTAATTTCACGAGTGACTTGACCACCCAGTCGATTTGTTGGAGGATGTTTCACTATGAAACTTGTAATTGATGAAACGTTAGGGAACTTTCAAGTAGAAGATTTAATCATTAAACCAGTAAACACAAAGTTTGGTCCTAAACCGATCAAGGAAATCATCCAGGATAAGGAATCGAAGTCATTGTCCAGATCTCTCGGAATCACTCCATTCAGCCAGTTGGAGCAGATCCGCTTTTTCAGAAATTTATCTGATACGCACGAAATCTTATACTTCTATGATCCAGCCTATACCGATATCCAATTGATCCGGAGGCTTCAGAATTGGTTGTACCCAGATCAATCATTAAACTGTTACCCAATCCTACATAACCGTGCGACACTCTATATGCTGCTCGATAAATTATCTCGAGAGAGCCATGAATCTTCATCCACAGTTACCAATCGTATTGCACAATACAGCAGTACTACCCAAGAATGGATCATTACCCCCGATCCTAAAGCCTTTTATAAAAATCAAATACGCTCCATCTATAAAAAGAAAAAGAAACCATTCAAACTATTGGTTTCTGAAAAGGGCAAAGCGAAAATTGAAGAAACGGGCAGTCTGGATGAACTGGTCGACAGTGTGGTGAGCCGTGATGATGTCCTTTCGTCACAAACATGGCTGGTATCGAAAGGCCTTTCAAATGATTTATCCGTAAAGGATCATATAAAACATTATGAATTAGAAGAGTACAATCTACCTGTTAATGTACCCTTTGTACATATAGTAAACCAACCTACCTTAAATTGATGGAGTGACGAAGCAATGATCGATGCTAAGAGAAAAGCATTCATTTTTTTGGCGATTGCATTCATTTTAGCTGTTGCAGCTGCAGGATTTATCATCAACCAGATCCAAATGGCGCAGGATTCCCTGAGCGCGACAGTAAAAGTTGCCGCAGCGGCAAAGGATGTCCAATCGTATACCTCACTAGAGGATGGCGACATTACATGGGTGGAGATGCCGAAAACAGCCCAAGTGGATTCATTCATCCAGCGATCAGAAGATTTGGATGATTCCATAACCGTTGTCAACTTGAAAGAAGGAGATCTGGTCACAAAAAGTGTAGTCAGGAAAAAGATTGATATTCCTGCTGATCATAGAGTGGTCTGGCTGAACCCTAGCGAAAATGTCCTTATCGACCAGGGGGTAGCTGAAGGGGATTTGGTAGATATCATATCTGTCATGGATAACAAAGAAAAAGGGGTCATTACAGAACGGCTTCTGCAAAGTGTCCGTGTCGTCCAATTTGAAGAAAAGAGTGAAGGCCCCCCTGCAATCAAAGTTTCCTTACCGGTGAATGATGCGGAACGATTGATCCATTCACAAAATGCAGCCAAACAGATCCGGGTCTTAAGGGTCAACCAGGTCATGGAAGACAATAATGCAACACCGGATGCCTCAGAAGAAACTTCTACAAAACCAAAGCAAGAAGAACAAAAGGAAGCACCGACACAAAAAGAGGCAGAAAAGAAGCCTGATGATGCTGCAGCTGACAAACCGAATGGTGAAAAAGCAGAAAAACCAGAAGACAAAAAAGACGAGAAGCAGTAAAGGAGAAGATGTCCGGTGAGTCAGTTGAAAGCCTTGATCATAACGACGAATCAAACGATAAAACAATCTCTGATAGATATTCTGGGGGCTCATGGAATTGATTCGGAGGTAAACGAACAATGGAAACGTTCGTTTTCAAATTTGAATCAATACAACTTCTACTTCATTGATCGTGAAGCATTGAAACAGGCGGAAGGTTTTACAGCACCTGTCTCCAGCTTTCTGATCGGGATCACTTCAGAGCGCTCTTTTGAAGAAGGAAGAGAGTGGATGAAAGCCGGGGCTTATGATGTGGTCGTCTATCCTGAAGAGCAATCGAGATTGAACGATATCATCCAATCTTCAAAAGAAAAAGTGAAGAAACAACAGGAAAGTTTCGGGGAAGTCTCTGTAGGCGGCGGGCAGGTTGATGCCTTTTACAGTGCGAAAGGTGGCAGCGGGAAGACGCTGTTAGCTGCTATGACAGCCCAATCTTTACAAATCCATCAAAGTAAACGGGTCATTTTGATTGACCTCAGTGCTCAATTCGGGGGTCTAGAGACGATTTACAGCGTAGAAACAGATCGATCGTATATAGACCTTCAACCAGTTTTGAAAGAACTGTCTTTAAATCATATCGAGAACGTGGCCACACGGGATGAAAAGACCGGCAACTATATTCTTTTAGGGCCTAGAAACCCTGCTAAAGCTGAAGATATCACTGAGGAATTGATAACGAAGATCATCAGGACGTGCAGGACGCATTTCGATCATGTCATATTGGATCTTCCGACGACGATCAACACGGTCAGTTTCACAGGATTAAATGAAGCGACACAGATTCACTATGTACTGAACCCTGACAGCCTTTCCTTGCGTTGCTACAAATACGCCATCGAATTATTTGAGCGGTTTCAGCTTGGAACGCGAGGGAACCTTTCAATCCTGTTGAACCGGGCCCATCCGAAAAGTGAATTGGGAGAAAAGGATATTTCGAAATTGATTGGAAAAGAATTGGATGCTACAGTCCGTTCAGACTTCTTTTCCTTACAGCCTTTTCTGAATATGGGAGAGAGCTTTTATAAGAAGGAGAAGGACAAAGGCCGATTCAAACCGGCAAGGGACATCCGTCTTTTTGTAGATAAAGTGTTGTTGGGATAAGGGGGTGAAGAGATATGTCCTGGTTACAAAAAGCGGCAGGAACGGCACCTTTGAATAAAATTCCGGAAAATGGCTGGGATGTTGAAACGGAACAGCAGGAATCGTGGGTACGTCATTATAAAAGTCGTCTGATCAAAGAATCCAACCTTGAATCAATTACAACATTGCCTGCCCAGGAACGGAAACAAACGATAGAACGATTAGTCAAACAGATGATTGAAGAAGAGAGAGTCATCATTCCACAAAATGAGATGGATCAGATCATCAGCCAGATCATCAATGAATCAGTTGGGTACGGTCCTTTGGAGGCGTTGCTTCAGGATGATTCGATTACAGAAATCATGGTGAACGGCCCCCGGGAGGTCTATATTGAACGAGGTGGTAAACTGGAACGGACGGATATCCGTTTCAAGGATAATCAACATATCCGTCATATCATCGATCGGATCATTGCGCCTTTAGGCCGCCGTATCGATGAAAGCTCTCCGATGGTGGACGCACGCTTGCTTGACGGAAGTCGTGTGAATGCGGTCATACCACCTATAACGTTGGATGGTCCCTCGATTTCCATCCGAAAGTTCAATAAGACGCCTTTCACCATGGAGGATTTGATGGAGTTCGGTTCATTCACCGAACGGATGGGAGAGTTCCTGGCGGCCGCAGTCCAGGCTAAACTCAACATCCTTGTGTCTGGAGGGACTGGGAGCGGAAAGACAACCTTGTTGAATGTCTTATCAGATTCGATTCCGCGCGGGGAAAGAATCGTTACGATCGAGGATATGGCTGAACTTCGATTTACATATGACAACCTGGTCAGGATGGAAGCACGACCTGAGAATATGGAAGGAAAAGGAGAAGTCACAATCCGGCAACTTGTAAAAAACGCGTTGCGGATGAGGCCTGACAGGATCATCGTCGGGGAGGTCAGAAGCTCGGAGGCGATCGATATGCTCCAGGCGATGAACACGGGGCATGAAGGATCATTGACGACTGTCCACGCCAACTCTCCAAAGGATGCTTTAGGAAGACTGGAGGCGATGGTCATCATGTCAGGGTTGCCGCTGACAGTCGATGTTATCCGCGGATATTTTGTCGGGGCGTTGGATCTGATTGTCCAGACCTCGAGACAGACCGATGGTAAGCGGAAAATCGTAAGCATCGCAGAAATCTTCGAGGAAGACGGAAAGATCGTCATCAAGGATATTTTCCGGTTTGTTCGTACGGGCGTAAGGGCAGATGGCAGTGTGAAAGGGCATTTTGAATCGACAGGTTATGTGCCGAAAGCATTTGAACGCTTCAAAGCTTATGGTATCGAGATCCCTGAATCGATGTTCTCGGAAGGGGTGCTCGCATGACAGGCGCATGGTTGCTTTTAAGCGGTGCATTGTTTTCTTTCATGCTTGCAATCTATTATTTCAAACGGTTGGCAACGGTTCAAAAAACATCCAAGAAAGCAGAAGAGTGGTTTAAGGACTCAGGTCAGCTGAAACGGAAAAGCTTCATCCTCCTGATCGGCGACAAATTCGATAACTCTGAGCTCGCAGAAGACTTGAAGAAGAAACTGATCCAGGCAAACACCCCCCTGCAGCCGTCTGAATACATGGGCATTTATATATTGTCGATCGCTGTCCTATGGTTTTTCAGTTATTTTGTACTCGGCCTGATCCTGTTCATGGGATTCTTGCTTTCCTATTTGATCACATGGCTGGCATCCAAATTATATTTAAGCTCCAGACAGAACAAACGGAATGAAAGCTTCAACAAGCAGCTTCCTGAAATATGCAGGATGATGTCCAATGCGGTCAAAGCAGGTCAGACCATACCCCAGGGGATCGAAATGGTCGGGAATGAAATCCAAGCACCTTCTGGTCCGGAATTCAAGAAGATGGACCAACAGCTTCGGTTGGGAGATGCTCTTGACGAAGTGATGAATCGATTCCGCGAGAGGGTATCCAGTAATGAAATCAATATCTTTGTAAGCACGATCTTGATCCAACGGAGAGTCGGGGGGAACCTGGCGGAAGTATTGGATCTGATGGCTACAACGCTTGAAGAACGTGCTCGAGTATATAAAGAGATTCAGACAGTGACAGCTGAATCGAAATCGATCGCTTATATCCTTGTCATCATGCCATTGTTGATGGCTGTGATGATGAACTTATTCATCAAAGGCTTCTTGAACGTCATCTTTACAACATTCGGTTTAATATTGCTCGCAGTATTCACCGGCATGATTACTGTCGCATTCGTCATCATCAAACGGATCACAAGGATAAGGGTGTAGTAAAATGAGCCCACAATTCAGCATTTATACCGTTCTTTTATTTAGTCTGATTTTACTTCTATTGTTGATTGGATTTGTTTACATCTACCTCTATGTAGGCAAAAAGCAGCGATTGATGACCCATTTGCAGGTATCCGGAACTAAACGGCGAAAACGGAGGAAATTCAGGGAACGGATTGGCGGACGGATTATCAAAGCGGCTGAGTATGCCGGACCGACAGGAATCAAATATCCATTTTTCTCGGATAAGGAAAAAGACGAACAGTTGATTGTCAGAGCCGGTAATCCGATGGGACTCAGACTTGAAAGTTTTTATGGTTTGAGGTTTGTCCTCGGGCTTGGCGCATTGGCATTTTCAATTTTGTATGTCTTTTTAGGGTTGCCTTTCGGGCTCATGCTCATAGTGCCGCTGCCATTAGCGGGATTTTTCGGTCCTAACCTCTGGCTTTGGATGAAAGCCCGTGACCGACAGGAACAAATCAGCTCGATGATGCCTGATTTCCTCGATACGGTCAGTGTCACCCTCCAGGCTGGAGTCAGTCTTGATGGAGCGCTGAAACAAGTGACGAAACAATTGACTGGTCCGTTAAGTGAGGAGATTGATCGTTTTAATCGAGAAATAGAACTTGGAGTCCCGAGAAGGACAGCTTATGAAAATCTGATCAATCGAAATTCTTCCAAAGAATTAGAGACGCTGGTCACCTCCCTTTTACAAGGGTCTTCACTAGGGGTTCCGGTATCTCAGACATTCAAGATACAGGCGGATGATTTGAGGGCGATGCGCGGGTTCAAAGCAAAAGAAAAGGCAGCAAAGGCCAGCCCGCAAATCACACTGGTAACGACGTTTTTCGTTGCACCTGCTGTGTTTTTCCTGATCATCGGATTGCTCGCTTTGAACGTCATTTATAATCCTGAAGCATTCGGTTTAGATACCTTCTTCAAGTAAGAAGGATTGAAAATAAATTTAAAAAACTAAAGGGGAGTTGACTCATGATGAGAAAAATGTATGAGAACCTGACAGTGACAATCAATAAATATGTTAACAATGAAAGAGGTGCCCAGGCACTTGAGTGGGTGGCACTCGGTCTAGTGGTGCTTGCCGTCATGGCGGCAGTGGCTACAGCAGTCCAGGGGAATGGAAGCAGCATTGCCAATGCAATCGTTGAAAAGATTGCAGAATTAATCGGGAAAATGTAGTCAGTGTGATGGATGATGAAAAGGCTCAGAACACTAGTCAAAAATGAACGGGGATCACAACTGATTGAATTCGTTGCTGTATTCCCGATGGTCATTCTTGCAATGATGATCATCTGGCAAATGGCGCTTGTCGCCTATACAGTCGTCGTAACGGAAGCAGCGGCTCGTGACGGCGCCCGTGCCGCTGCGGTTGAAGGGAATGCCGAAGAGGTTGCAAAACGTTCAGCCGGAAACCTGAGGCTGGAGAGCGTCAAGACGGAAAAAGGGGACGAAGACGTGACGGTTACGGTTGTCACTAAAGTCCCCACCGTTTCAATTCCATTTATAGGTCGGTTGGATTTCAACTTTGATGCAGATGCCACCATCCCAATTGAAGAAGGTCTTAAGGATTGATGAAGATGAAAAAGTATTTGATAAATGAACGGGGAAACGGCATGCTGCTTGTGATTGTCGGCATACTGATCGGCTCTATTTTCATCAGCTTCATGTTTTTTGATTTCTTCAATGTCTTCATTTCAAAACGGATCAGTCAAACGAGTGCGGATGCGGCAGTCTTGGCAGCTGCAAAAGAAGCAAGATTGATTTATGAAGAGCGATTCACTTCTGCGATTGAAAGTGAACTGGAGGATCTTCGTGAACTCTTTGATGATGAAAAAGAAAAGGCAGAAACTGAGGAGGAAGAAGGCGAGGAAGGGGAAGAAGAGCCCCCTCCAGATGAAGATACGGTGTTGGATCGTATCATCAAGGAGATGGAGAAAAAATACAGGAAAGTGACGATGCCTCCCAGTTTAAGGGAATGGCTGGAGGATCCTGATGCTGAAATCGACCCGGTAGAGGCTTTGAAGTACTTTTACAAGGAAGATGAACGGAATGAAATGGCATGTTCTGCGATTGCAGGTGACATGGAGAGGATCAGGAATGCAGCAGACGAATACGCCAGGAAAAACGGGGCCGATAGGAATGTACAGGTAGCATTCGATCAAAGCAAGTTCAGTATTTTTGTGGAATCTGAAAAAGATGGCAGCTATGTCACTGCTGATGACTCTTTGTTTGATGGTATTGACGCAGACGCTTCAGCGACAATTAAACGGCCGAAAGGGTTGGACATAGCATGCGATTAGGCTAAAGGGCGCAATGGACAGTTTCTAGGGGAAGAACCCGGGAGGAAATGGAATGGTTTGCAAAATGAATGACAGAAAAGGACTCATATTGACTTTGCTCATTACATTTTTCGCATTCCTCACACCTATGTCTGAAGCATATGCGAACATTGGGGAATTCGAGTATGACGACAGTGGTTTGACCCGTACTGAGAACGATGGTGTCGCCACCGGTGGTGAGGAAGAAGATGGCGGATGGTTTGGCTGGTTGGATGATTTTAAAAATGATGTTAAAGATTTGGGCAATGACATAGGCGACTTCTTTCAGCCAGCAGTCGATGCAGTAGGAAGTGCATGGGATTGGACTGCAGGGAAACTTTCAGATGGTTGGGATTGGACTGCCCAAAAGCTTTCGGAAGGCTGGGAAGCTACACAGAATGCTTGGAATGATTTTACGGAATGGACGAGTGACGTCTGGGCGAATACACCGGATTGGGTTAAATCGACCATTGCGTTTGTAGGTGTTGCAGCTGCAGTTGTTGGAATAGCCGTTGTAGGTATTATTTCAGCACCCGTTGCGATTGCGGCAATTATCGGGGCCGGGATTGCTGGCGGGCTCTATTATGCCCTGAATGGCGGATCTGACAGCTACAGTTTCTTAGGTGCTCTCGGCTGGACCTTTGGGGGTGCATTACTTGGGGGCGTAGGACAGGCAACAGGAGCCATAGGGGCAGGCTTCAGTTCACTTAGAGTGTTTGCGGGAAGGCAGTTGGCCGGTGTACGATTAGCTTTTGTATTAAACCGATTTGCAGCTGGAAGCGGATTGAGAGCAGGGCTGCAAGTAGCAAAAGGATTGGGAGCAGCTTGGATGAAAATCGGAGGACCGGCGGCTTTGGTTACTTTCGGTTCTCATATATTGAACTTTGCATTAACCGGAGATTGGAATCCTGGTGAAGTTATATTTGATACAGGATTTGCTTTTGCAACAGCTCCATTAGGCTTTGGACTGACAAAGGGGATATTGAATTCATTCAGGTCACTTCGAACGGTTGCCGCTCCGATCGCTGGAAGTGTGGCATTAGGTGGGTTTTCCAATGTAGCAATGCAATCATTCAAAGGAGATGCGACCGCAATGGATTTCCTGATCGGCTCAGCTGTAGGATTGACGTTCGTGTTACCTGATTCATTAGTTACTAAATTCGTAAACAACTCCGCTGTAAGTAACTCTTATGAATTTGTGAAGAAGCAATTGAGTGATATTCTTTCAAATAATATGGAAAAAAAGGTTGATCCCACTAGTAATAAATAATGTTATCAAAGGGGTAATTTATGAGTGACAAAACATGGCGCATTATACAGATATTATGTTATGTGATAGCTATAGGAGGTGGGTTGTTCGCAGTATATTCCACCTCTGAACCTGTGGGTGATGGTATTCGAAAAATGGTTGTAAGACCGTGGTGGTTTAATTGGGTAATTGGATTAGTCGTTTTATCCGTTTTTACTGTTGTATTCGTAGAAGTCCGCAGCAAGAATGGTGGCGTAATCAATGCAAAAGTGATTGGACAGACGATTCTTTGGATCGCCATTACTGTTGGAGGATTGATGTTCATCTGGTATTTGCGTGGGGATTTTAACTAATTGAGTAAACATGGAGTGATTATGATGGAGAAACGTGGATGGGCTATATTCCAATGGGCAGCAGGTGTTGCTGCCATTTTGATGATCATAGCGATGTTTGTACTAACAAGTGAAATTCAAGGCCAAAAACTGATGATGGTCCATCCCACTCCATGGATGTACGTGTTATTCGGATTATCGGTGATCGGAGTATTCTTATTCGTCGTCGGTCACCTTGCTAAAAAAAGAGAAGCTTTTGCAATCAATAAAAGTATTATATTGCAGGCTGTGTTATGGACGTCATTATTTTATGGGTTATTACTTGTCATCAATTTTTACTGAAGCAAATACATATCAGATAGATAAGCAGGAGGGAATCCAGTGTTACGTTCAACTCGTCTACATATGCTATTGTGCCTGTTAGTATTAGTTATCACAGCATGCTCGAATGAAAGCAATGGGGAACAAACGAAGGAAAAAGAAGACCCCGAAGAAAAATTAGAGCAAGAATTCGATTATCCTGAAGCTGCAAGAGATGCAGAAGGGATCATCGAACAAGGACCTGGGGAAATTGTGCAAAAAATCGAGGATCTAGAAAACATTGAGGATGATGAAAAGTTATACAAAGAATTAAAAGCAGAAGTTAAGACACTTCCAGATGATCTGTCCGCAGACCAACTCTATGATTTTCTCATCGCGAAATTCGCTTTTCCATATCAAGAACCAGCTGATGCTTATGACGAATTCGACCCTATATACAAATCACCAAGTGAAAGGAAAGAAGAGGAAAAACAGAAAAACATCGTGTTCCTGTTGGATTCGAGTGGAAGTATGGCTGGCCAAGTCAATGGCGGTGTGAAGATGGACCTCGCCAAATCGGCCTTGAATCGAGTGCTCGGCAACTTAGATCCAAAAACAAAAATAGCATTGCGTGTCTATGGCCATAAAGGAAGCAGCGATGATAAGGATAAAAAAGTATCTTGTGACAGCAGCGAGACCGTTTATGCTTTAAATTCATATGATGAAGGGATATTCCAGGATGCTTTGAAAGAATTCAAACCATCCGGTTGGACGCCGATCGCCACTTCTCTCCAATTGGCACAAGATGATTTTAAGGGAGCGACAGGCGATGATGTTGAAAATGTCATCTATGTGATCAGTGACGGTGTAGAGACATGTGATGGAGATCCTGTGGCAGCCGCAAAGGAAATCCATGAGTCTGATTTAAACGTGACGGTTAACGTAATTGGCTTCAATGTCGATTCGAAAGGTCAAAATCAGTTGAAAGATACTGCCGCAGCAGGTGGAGGAAAATATAAAGACGTCAATTCAAAAGCAGATTTAAATAATACCCTTAATGAGTTGATCAGTGATGCCAAAAAGGGGATTGATAAAGATATAAGTGACGCAAAAGCTGGCATTGATATCAATACATGGTATATGGACCAAAATAGCAGACTCAAAAAAATCCATGATACCTTCATAGATATATCCCGAACAGAGTCAGAAGTTTTGGAAAATATTGTGTTCGAACTTGATGACGAAGGGAAACTAAAGGATGGGATCTATACAGGATTGACTGACCTGATTGATGAACGTATGGAAGTCATGGAAGAATATAGCCGGGAGCGTAAAGATTCACTTATGGATGAAACGGAAGCCTCACACAAAAAAGCACGTGAAGAGCTGGAAAAGAAAAGACAAGAATAGCAATTAATCCATAGAGGGCTGAGACCTATAAAATGGTTCAGCCCTTCCTTATGATAATCTCTTGAAGAGGAGAGCCCTGTATGAAAAGATGGATGGCACATATCATATTAAGCTTGATGTTGATTTTGTCGGCTTGCAGTCCCCAATCTTCTGCAGATCAAAAACAGGAAGAATCGAAGGATGAATATTCTGTATTGGCTGAAGAGCAGAACAAGGAACAGGAGCTAGAAAAGATTGAGCTCGGACAATACGCAGAGGAGGTCGGGGCAACACTGTCCACGCCGAAATATCGATCCTTTCATGTGAATTCTTCTTTTACTGTAAAAGGTAAAGTGGAGGACACGAGCAAGTTCACTTCAAATTACGTCATGATCAAGGTGCAAAGTGAAAAAGAAGGCCCAGATGGTGAGGATGAATTCCAATACTTCACACCGATAAAAGATGGAAAGTTCAAACAAACGGTCCAGCTATTCAATGGAAAAGGAACATATGAAGTTTCAGTCAGCTTGCCAGATGGTCAAAAGGAGGATTATTTCAGAGGTCTAGCCGAATTTCAAGTAACGAATGTCAATCCGGTACTAAAAAGAGATATTTTGATACGAAGGTCGGCGCTGGAACACGAATTGAAACTCGAGGACCTTCCAGGCGGTTTTTTTGAAGAAGAAGAATTCTTTACATTGAACGGTACCGTCTCAAATGCTGAAATGATCATGGTAAAAGTGGATAAGGAAGATGAATCCTCCAAAGTCATGGTACCTGTGGAAAATGGAGAATTCACAAAAGAGATCCCACTCTTCTATGGAAAAGGGATACATAAAGCGACGATCATGACCCCGGATAAAGAGCGGGAAAATTATTATAATGAAGCGGCTGTCATACTCGTTGACAATCAGTCCGATAAGACATTTACGCCGATCCAATATTCAAAAGTATACAGGGACCGTGGATACTCGCTCGATCATCCGGTGGTCGGGGGTGAAGAAACAGGCGGATCTTATCGGATTCAAGGGGAAATAGACCCTTCTGCGCCGTATGCTGATCAGACAGAAGTCGTCTTCCTCAGTGCCAATAAAGGGGAAGACGAGGCCATGTACAGCATACCTGTTAAGGATTATAAGTTTGATGGTGAAGTCTATCTCCGCTTCGGTCCTGGAGAATACGAAGTGACTGTCTATGCCCCAGATTTTGAAGGATCCAACGGGAATTATCGAAAGTACAACGGACTTGCAAACTTCATGTTAAAGGGGACTGCCGAAGACAAAAGAAACCTGCTTCCATCCCAAGGAATCCAATCGGACCATCCTGAGATAAACTCCCTTGCCAAGGAACTTACAGAAGGAAGGACCGGTGAAAGGGAGAAGGCAAAAGCAATCTACGATTATGTCGCAAAGAACATTACGTATGATGTCGATAAGCTGAACAGCGAATCATTCGAATTCGATGACAGTGCCTTGAAGACGTTGAAGGAAGAGACAGGCGTTTGTGAGGATTACTCCTACCTTACGATTGCCTTGCTTCGTGCCGGTGGAATGGAAGCGCGTATGGTGACAGGAAGAGCGAGCTTTTCATTTGCACGGCATGCGTGGGTCGAAACAAAAGTAGATGGTGATTGGCTAGTCATGGATCCTACATGGGGAGCGGGCTACTTGCAGGATGACAAATTCGTCAAAAAATATACCGATAAATATTTTGACCAGAACCCCGAAGAATTTGATAAAGACCATACCCGGGAAGCGATACAGTACTAAAAAACGAAAGTCACTAATATCCTCCCTGAACCCTTTTTGGCTAGGAGTTAAGATCGAGCAATAAAGAATGATCAAGAATAAGACGCAGGGCTGTCCCATAAGTGTCTGACTCCCCACTGTTCCTGACAACACTTTAAGACAAAGCGTTATTCTGTTGGGTGGTATCTGACACTATTGGTTTTGAGCCCCTACTTTTCTGATTTGAATGGAGTCAGCCACCTTGCAATCATGGACGCAAATGGGACTCCCATGATAATGGCAAGGCAAATATGTATGACATCCGCCAGAGAACTATATGGAACAAAGACCTTGAATACGAATTTAATCAATTGTAGGAATCCGTAAAAGGATAATAAGAAAATCAGAAAATAGAAAATTCGATACATGGTTGCCCCCATTCCTTTGCAGCAATTTTTTACTATATAATCCATTCACTATCCATTCGTAAATTCCTTTTGTATCTTTTTTAAATTATGGTTGACCATCGTTATTTTTGATGTTATATTAGGTAAGTCGCTTCGGAACAGAGGCGGACAAAAGCCCTTTTAACAGGGAAACAAGCTCTTTGAAAACTGAACAAAAGCCAAGCGTGAAACGGGTCTTTTTTAAAAAGAACCCAAAATCAATTTCGATTTACATTTAATGAGCAATCAAACACTTTATTGGAGAGTTTGATCCTGGCTCAGGACGAACGCTGGCGGCGTGCCTAATACATGCAAGTCGAGCGGACCAACGAGGAGCTTGCTCCTCAGAGGTCAGCGGCGGACGGGTGAGTAACACGTGGGCAACCTGCCTGTAAGACTGGGATAACTCCGGGAAACCGGGGCTAATACCGGATAACATCTTCCTCTGCATAGAGGAGGATTAAAAGATGGCTTCGGCTATCACTTACAGATGGGCCCGCGGCGCATTAGCTAGTTGGTGGGGTAAGAGCCTACCAAGGCGACGATG
>NZ_JAKJHW010000009.1 GCF_021646685.1 Pseudalkalibacillus salsuginis
AAGAATTCAACACCCAATCAAGGGTGAACCTAACAAATTCTATTGTACTAGAAAAAGTACATTCGTACATGTATTATTACAACTATATACGACCGTTTACTAAATTAAACTGCCACAGTCCCGTTGAATTTAGGGTTGCGGCAGCATAGGTGTTTTTTTCGTGTTCCATTCTACTGGGTCAGTTCAGTGATCCTGTCTGGTTTCTTCATTATCTTTTTATGAAGCTATTTTATTTGCCCTTTTCAGGTTTCCCTGGTTTGCCTGGTTTACCAGGGTTTTGGTTTCCTATGAATTTTAGGACATCATATGGTGATTCTACTGCACCAGCATTATTGATGACTAGTGCTTTTGCCCTTGACTCATTCACTGTTACTTTTACTTCTTCCGTTTTACCAGCTGGAACACTCAAGCTATTGGTTTCAAAGCTTAGAGATGGTTGCTGGGTGTTATATGAAATCCAACCTGCTTCATTTCCATCTGGTAATTCAGAATCTTGACCCCAAGCAACAACCTGGTAATTGAATTCACCATTTTCACCCGCTATTAAACTATTAGGAACTGGTAATCCCATGTATGCATTGTTCCAGGATCCGCCTAGATCCACATAGTATAGTGGCGTGGAGCTTTCTTTAGCTGCATTATAAAGCACAGAGACTTGATCACCTGTTGCGTCTGTCCCACTGAATGTACCCAAATCGATGTTATAAAGAATGTATTCTGAATTTCCATCACCATTATTATCAATATATACATTGAATTCTACCAGATTAGGAGAATCCCATGCTTCCTCTGTAGTGGCGATAAATTCGGTTACTCCGCCTTCTGATCGTACTCCAACCGCTCTCAGGTCTTGATAATCTTCAATTGAAGCTTCTGCACGATCAAGATCCCCGAATTCGAAGAGATCTGTTTGAGAATCAGTGGCCGCTTTGTTTTGAAGTTTTACTAAGTCTTTTGCAGCCTTTGCTTTGACATCACTTACTTTTTCCACAACGGCCTGGTAAGGAATTCTTGTGACTTCCCCATTATTGTCTGTTAAAACAACATATCCATCCAGCTCATGAAGTCCAGCTTCGTCACTTAACCCAGCTGCTTCGATCGCAAAGTCGAGTGTTAGTTTTTTGCTGTGACCAGCCTTTACCTCAATCTTTCCAGGGACTTTTACTGTCAATGGACCAGACATTTCACCATGACGGTTTTGCCAAGATACGGTGTATGCTTTTGCTTCTGTATCTTTATTTGTAACTTTAAGATCTTTTACTTTTTCTTCCGTTACTTTATCACTGACAGCCGTATATCCAAGTGAAATCGCCTGCGGATAGGCCACTGTAGTCGCTTCTGCCGCTTCAGCTACTTGTACTCGTCCAGCACCTTGACGGGAAAGCGGATATACTTCTTCGCTCAAATTTTGGATTGGCGTCGATGTATTCATGATCAACGATTTGATTTCTTCTGTGCTCCAATCCGGGTGGACCTGTCTTAACAATGCCGCTACACCAGCAATATGCGGTGCCGCCATTGACGTTCCACTCATCAATGTCCCTGCATCACCGGTACCGAAGGCTGCAGATCGGATATCGAATCCAGGAGCAGAAATTTCCGGTTTAAAACTCCCATCTCCACGTCCTGGTCCCTTTGAACTGAAGGATGCAATCGTATCAGCAAGCTGAGGCTTCGGAATTTTAATTTCGTCAGAGAGTGTCAAGTTTACAGTTTCCCCATTTTTAAGTGCTCCTTTTAACAGGTTACCGTTTACTTGGCTGATCATAACCCCTGGGATGTCTACCGGGTCTCCACCCATCGTTATTGGATCCCCCGCAGAATTATTAACAACAACTGCTGCAGTAGCCCCTCCATTTAGTACATTTTTTAATTTTTCAGTAAATGCACATGTACCACGATCGAGCAATGCAATTTTATCGGTCGGATCTCCAGCCAATTCATCGCCATTACACGCTCGTCCAACATAAACAACATCATTTGTAACTGGTCCAGCTTCGGATAATGGGGTTGTAATTGCTCCTTCGACCGCTTCGTATTGGCCAGCAATACTTTCAGGAGAATTGACGTTATATCCCCCTACTACGACTCCATCATCTACTGAAGCAGCAACACTTATAGCTTTTTCTGCTACAGCCGGTGAACCTGTGATATATGGACCATTCCCAGAGTTTCCTGCTGAAGCGACGACGATGATTCCAGCATCTACTGCTAGATTCGTAGCAACCGCAGTTGGATCATTGGGATGGCCATAAGAGGAACCAAGTGACATATTCACAACATCTACATGGTCAGAAACATCCCCATCACCATTCGGGTCTGCTGCCATCTCTAATGCCTGTGTCGTAACGCCCGTTGATCCTGATTTTCCAAAGACTTTATAAGCATACAGGAGGGCATCAGGTGCAACACCTTTTCCAATATTACCTTCAACTTCTTGCCCTGCAACTGTTGCACCAACGTGTGAACCATGCCCCTGTTCATCAAGTGGATCCGCATCAGGCATCGGTACACGCTTAGCAGGATCTTCAGAACCCGCGTCATAATCCGTACCTACGAAATCATAACCACCTATGACTTTTGCAGTTGGGAAGCTTCCATCTTCAATTACATTCGGATTGTTGGAGTCATAGGCTTCAGTGGTTCCTTCTCCGCCGAATGCAGCGTGTGTATAATCGATTCCAGTATCAATGACGGCTACCGTAATTCCTTCACCAGTTACGTTGACGCCATCAACCGTTTTCTCCCAAACTTGAGGAGCGCCGATGAAATCAACACTTGTGTCATTGTGTAATTCCACTGGATTTACTGGATAGATCGCTTTTACTTCACTCAGTTCTGCAAGCTCATTTAGTGTGCTCCTCTTTGCTTGGATAAAAAGACCATTGTAGATCTTTTCATAGCTGGTGATGATTTTTCCATTATCTTTTGTAATTTTATCTTTAGCACGCTTTTTGTCATTAACCAGTTTGTTTGCATGATTCTTTTGTGAGTTCTTACTAAGTTTTTGGCCATTTGCTTTCTCATTGATGTATTCCTTTAAAACTGGATCCCCTTTAAACTGAACTATGACCTCAACAACCTCATCCATGTTCGCGCCTCGTGGCATTACTTCTTGAGCAATTTTACCATCTGTGTCTAATGCTTTAACCTCGGTGTAGTGATCCGTCATTGCATCAGCAGGTAATGTTGCGGTCCCCATGAGTAACCCCATGGCTAGTGCAATCATACCAGCCCTATTCATTCCCCTTTTTAGTCTAAAATTCATCCTCATTCTCCCTTCTCTTTCTACAATAAACAATGCTATGTACATATTTATTGCAAATTTCCATACAAAACCTTTTATTCCACATAACTCTAGTAGTCTCCTGTTATATTTACAAAAGTTTTCAAAATATGATAAAAGTTCTGTTATTTCTACAAAATGGGTTGACAGTATCTAAGACTTTGACGGTGCCTGGTACACTTTGAAAAGCGTTGGGGGAGAAGAGATTTAAAACGGTGCCAGGAACCATCTGAGAAGCCTTGCGGCGCAAGGGATTTGAGATGGTGCCTGGCACCGATTAAGAAGTCTTGGTATAATTCTTATCCGGTACCTGGTACAGGGGAATGTGCAGAGGAATTGTACAGAGGGTTTTTAAATTACACCGATTTCCGGCCAGTGGAGTTCGATTCCTTGTTGGTGGAGGTGGGCTTGGAAGTCCTGTAATAGAGCGCTGTTGTGACGGACTGCCCTTGGTTCGACGCCTTTTTCGTGAGCGAAGGCAGCCAGATAACCGGCGGATTCACCGATGTTCCATTCGACAGGATGGACTCGGAAGCAGCCGTTCGTAATATGGGTCGCACCGATGTTTTTACTTCCGGTGATGAGATTCTTCATTCGGATAGGCAGCAGCGTCCCGAGCGGGATTTCGAAAGGGAGGCTAGGTGTATAGAACAGCTGTTTGGTGACAATCGTCGGATGAAGATCGATCCGGTAACAGCCGACACCTACTGAATCTTCAACCTTCTTGATTCCTTTATTACCACGGTACTCAGCATTGATATCTTGTTCCTTGACCGTCACCTCCGCCTTAATTCGGCGTGATTCACGGATATAAGGGTACATCGCGAGACCATCATTGGTTCCTGCAACATCCCTTCTCAAGCGTAATCCAGGATAACCAGTCCCTCCATCATGCCTCGGTGCTTCCACCTGCATCCAATAAAGAAGGGACAAACTTAATTGCTTGGCTCCTTCCAAATGTGTCTGCCGTTCCTCTTCACTGACTTCATAGATCGGACCGAGCCAATAATCGTTTTGCGGCCAGTTGATCAAAGAAAGGTCACCGTCTGCAAAGCCGTCACGGAATAGCGTTTTATCAAGAGCCCTTCGATATTCCCAGAGTGAAAACAACCCTTGCTGTGGGAAAAGTGTGAATAACTTCGATTTTCCAGTCGCTGCATCTGGTCCGAACCAGCTTAATTGTTTATGATCCAAGAAATCCGCCTGATAGTTTTTCCAAAACTCATACTGCTCCGGTTTTTCGATGGTATGGTCTTCACCTTCGAGATAATCGACCGCAAAACAATGGGTGGTGGATTGCATATCAAGTGGTTCTGCCTTACCCTCCAATCCATGGGGCTCCCCGGTCTCTCCCTTTGACTCGGCCCCTGTCACATATTCAATACCCGCCAATGGCAGAAGATCCCCACATTCCGTTGCATCAATGAACAGCGACCCGCTTATCGTGACTTCACCTTCCACTTCTAAACCCCGGATTGTGACAGAACGTACCTTATCCCCACTCGTCTCTACAGCCACTGGTCGATACTCCAAAAGTACCGTGATCCTGCCAGTATGGATAAAGGGTGCCAGCATATCATTCAATACTGCCAGTGAGATTCTGGGGTCATGCGAGATCCGGCTTACGAGGGCGTTGCCTGGATTCAGCCTTGGATTGTTCCTGGCCGCTTCTTTCAACGGATAATTCCGGCGATAATAGTCCCGGACACGGTTGCGGAACGCACGGTAAGTACCTGTGCATCCAAATTGTTCGATCCATTTATGTTCATCAGGCGGGACGAGTTGACTCGTCAGCTGACCACCGATCCGGCCCGTTTCCTCTGTCAGGATCACCTTCTTACCCATTTTGGCAGCAGATAGTGCGGCCATACTCCCGCCAAGTCCGCCCCCAATGACGATGATGTCACCATGCAATTCTTTACTCATATGATCGACTCCTTTAAAAATGGCTGTATGTACGCGGGACTTGATCAAAAGGTGCCAGCAAATCGGTTTCATGAGACCCTGAAAATGCGAAAATCTGAATTTGAGGTACTCATAAGAGTTTCATGAGACCCCGAAAACGCGAAAATCTGAATTTGAGGTAACCATAAAAGCTTCATGAGACCCTGAAAATGCGAAAATCTGAATTTGAGGTACTCATAAAAGCTTCATGAGACCCTGAAAACGCGAAAATCTGAATTTGAGGTACTCATAAAAGCTTCATGAGACCCTGAAAACGCGAAAATCTGAATTCGGGGTACCCATAAAAGCTTCATGAGACCCTGAAAATGCGAAAATCTGAATTTGGGGTACTCATAAGAGCTTGTTTCATGATTCGGGCTGACCACCATGAGCCAGCCCGAAATCTAGTTATTTATTATCTCTGACCATCTTCAACAAACCTGGGATCTGGTGAGGCGGTTTGGACTCTTCTGCAAATTCCTCCTCGATGATGTCCCACCAGCCAAACTGTTCAAAATAGACGAGGTCGAACAGCATGATTCCATGTGTCCTTTCCATAACTGCTCTCAAGCCTCTACGAAACTGTTCTGGATCTCCTTTGTATTGATTCAGATACAAGCTTCCATAGACAAAGGTCGCTTCATTCACGACATCGAAAGCGATATCAGCTGACCCCTCAACGCTATACCAATCAGGATTTCCCGAAGCAATCCCTTCCTCACGTGTAACATCCCTGAAGTAGTTCCCCGTCATAAGGAAGTCGAGTACTTCAGCATACCCTGTTTTTCCGTAGTCAGGGCTCGCCCAATCATAATCCGGCTGGTGGGTCCTGCTTGCCCAGTTCACGCCTTCACTATAGTAGAGCGGATACCAAGCTCCGACATACGTACTGAAAAACAGGGAGGAATCCTTCTCATGGACGAGCTGCTCAGCCTGTTTGAAGAAGTCCTGGATGTTGCCTGCTCTCCACTCGATCCACTTTTGGTAATGCGGTCCTGGAATCCGTTCTTGTCCTTCCTCAGTGAATTCCACTCTGAAAATGTCCTCTGGCCAGTTTTCTACGGTTTCACCGATATAGTCTTCGAACTGCTCACGGCTCAAGTCACTGAAATCAGCGTTGATGTTCGAATAACGGGCCCGGTCAAGGACAATCCCGTCTACATCATAGTTGCTGATAATTTCATCGATGATGCTTAACTCATAATTCCGGACGTCCTCACGGATCGGATTGGTGAACGTTGAAAATGAAGGGTATTCCGATGCAGGGACCAATTCTGTCTTTGATGCGGAGTAATCAAGTTCATCCCCAACCTTAACGTTCTCAAGGATCCATGTTCTCGCTTCCCCGTGACCTGATAGGACAACGCCATCATCCGGCACTTCAACAGCTGGAGCTCTATATGTACGGTCGATTACTTCCGTTACAACTCCATCTGTGATCTGGACTTCGGCTCCCCATTGGTTTGCAGGGGAAACATCATATTTTGCTGGTGTATACATGACCAATTGGTTTGAACCTCTTGTCGTGTTCACTCCGGTAATATCAAAGGTTTCTCCATTTGCGGCCTCTGCGATCCGGGAAGCCATATAGAACGTTGTCTGCCATTGTGGATTTTCAAAGGCTGGACCGTCTTTATAGTCGTTGTTTCCTTCAGAGAAAACATTGACGTTCGCATGAACCTGGATATCAAACTTATGGGCTTCCTTTATCACTTCCGTAAGCAAGTCATACCCCTCAGGGAACTCGTGGTAATTCGTAATCTTGGATGTGCTCATGTGCGGGGCGATCTTACTCAAATAACCAACAAAACCTGTGTAATTCTTTACATCTAGGATGATCGTATCAATGTTTGCTCTGGCGGTTTTCTCTACGATGTTCTTCACTTTTTCCGGGGTATTCAAGTTTTGGATATTGGCTGAAAGGTCATACCATAAAATCCTCGCTTTCTTGTCATCTTCATTTACGAGGTCTTGAAGTGCTTGATGCCTTGATTTGTCATTTCCTGTTGCAGTCGCCGGTATAACAAGGCTCATCACCAGGACAACGGACAGTAGAATACCGAAAAGTTTTTTCATCTAATCCCTCCGAAAATTCAATTGAACAAGCCGCAGTGATAAAAGTGACAGGAATGTTCAGATGTCGAGCAACGTACCACCTCCTTAAAAAACTTGATTAGGTTTAATCCCTCTCCAGACAAATACTCAGGCCGATTTCAAACGTACGATTCCAGGGCAGATCAATGTTTTGGATGTTGAGCTTGTATTCACCCCATTGAGGCATCTCCTCTAAAGCTTTCATAAACTGTCTACGAACTACTTCGAGGAGCTCTTGTTCATCCACCCCCGCTTCATCCACTTGCTCCCTCACAGTTTGACGGACGACAGATTGATAGAGATAGTCGTCTAAAAACCGATGAATCAACACTCCCATATGCCTCTTTTTAAACTCCGATTCCAGTAGAAATCCTTTCCGTTTATGTAGATGAACCATTGCAGAATGGGCAATGACCGTCCCGAGCGAATTTCCTGCTGTATTCCAGCCAGCATAACCGGAAAGCATTCCGAAAAAACCCGATTCCAGCAACCTCGGCATAAGGGCTGGATCCGATCCGTTGGCATAAGCAAGATCAGCGACCGCTACATCTTTCCCTTCTCCAAGGTAGTGTTTGATCCTCAACATCCATTCCCCTAGATTCCGATCGTTTGTGTCGACTTCGGCTAGATCCATTTGCAGAGCAAGATCTCCCTGTTTTTTCCCTGGTACATTGACAGCTAGTAAAATATCCGCTTCAGATGGGGTTTCTACTGTAAACGAACCGAAAGCGTAGACTTGTCCTTTGACAGATTCATAGATCGGCCTGTCTTCATATCTAGCGGGAGTGAGTGCGCCTTTTTGCCCACTGAAAAAAGGTTGATAGATCGGCTTCACTACGTTTTCCAACTCATAGATCATCCTGGCGACCAATGTACTTGCCACCTCGTCTGCACCTGGATAGATGAAAACTTTCTCAAATAAACGCCGTTTGCTGACTTCCTCTGATAACCATTCCTGCTCCTGGATATTCATCCCGTACTCCGCTGTATCATCTTGAGGGAAAACCAGAATATCGAATAACCCCTCTTCCACATCATCCAGCAGAGAACGGTTGATCGAAAAATTCCGATCTCTCGTATTTTGGTAATCTCGTAAAATGACATCCGGTATCTTCAGCCTCAACTCCTCTACCCTCTTCATGGAGATAGGATCCTTCGTTTTCGAATGACAGTGGGTGTGATACGAAAATTGCCAGATTTCTTTTCCGTAACGGTTCCAGTACTCCTTCTCCTCTTCATTCACGTATGAATCGGAAAGTCGCATCGTGGCACTGAACCCCATGATTTTCAGCTCTGGTTTTGCCTCTTTCAGATCTTTTAAAACTTGAATGCGTTCACGGACCTGTTCTACAGTAGCCTCTGAAATTCGTGAAGGGACTAACCCTCCATAACCGAGCATATCAATCGAGACGACAATCCCGTCGACTTTATCTGCTGTTTCCTTCAACCAGTCTTGGAGGCTGTCAAGACTGCCGGGTTCTTTCAAAAAACCGAGTTCGTTACGTTCCGGTACGAGAACCTCCCATCCACCGATCGCGGCGAGTTGTCTTGGCAGGTCTCTCGTAACAGGTCTTCCGTCGACTGGAAGCAATGCTATTTTTCGTTTCATCGCTACTCCTATCCTTTCTCTCAAAAAAGTTGACAGCACCCTTATCCTTTTACGGCCCCACTAGTTGCCCCTTTGATGAAGTAGCGCTGGAGGATGAGGAAGAAAATGATGATCGGCAATACCGAAATGACAGATCCTGCAGCAATCAGCCTCCAGTCTGCGGAAAACAGCCCGGTGAGCGCATTCAGTCCTAATGGCAGGGTGTACATTTTCTGATCATCGAGAATGATCAACGGCCACAGGAAATCCCCCCATGCCATCACGAACGTAAAAATGGCAAGCGTGACCACTGAAGGTTTTACAAGTGGTAGCAGGATCCTCCACCAGATTTGGAAGCTGTTCGCTCCATCCATCCGTGCCGATTCGTCGAGCTCATATGGGATTGTGATGAAGGCCTGGCGCATCAAAAATATTCCGAATGCGGTCGTCGCGTGTGGCAGGATCAACCCTGCATAGGTGTTCTTCAACCCAAGATCGAGGGACAGGATATAGATCGGGATCATCAACAGCTGGAATGGAATCATCATCGTACTGATGATGAGAATAAAAATGATGTTTTTCCCTTTGAAATTCATCCTTGCAAGCGGGTAAGCTGCAAAGGAACAGAACAGGACATTGAGCAGGACCGTAAAAAAGCCGACGATCGTACTGTTCATCAAATAGGTCCAGAAAGGAAAAGCATCCATGACTCTAGAAAAGTTGCCTAGCGTCGGGCTTTCCGGAATGAACTTTGGTGGATAACTGAAAATATTTTCATGCCCTGATTTCAATGCCGTCGAAAGGAGCCATAAAAATGGACCGAGCATTCCGAGTGCCACGATGATCAAAAGCAAATAGACCAAGATTTTCTTGAGCAGGACTTTTGTTTTAATGTTCATCATTGGACGTGTTTGAACAGTGATCGGTCGATGTTTCTTTCCGGTAACAGGCGTTTCCACTTTTTCTCCCCCCTTATGCTACGTTTTCTTTTTTGCCCATCAGTTTCAAATTGACGATCGAAAAGATGAGCGTAATGAGAAAGAGTACAACTCCGGCAGCACTGGCATACCCCATGTTCAGTTTTTCAAATGCCTCTTGATAGATATAGAACACGAGCGTTTTCGAACTGTTCAACGGGCCGCCGCCAGTCATGATATAGATCTCTTCAAACACTTTCATGGCTGCAATCGACGACATCACCGTCACAATGATAATGGATGGCATCAGCATCGGAATCGTGATACGGATCGTCTGTTGCCACTTGTTCGCCCCATCGATCTCTGCCGCTTCGTATAAATTTGAGGGAATGGATTGAAGGCCAGCCAGGTAGATGACCATGTAATACCCCAATCCCTTCCAGACCGTCACCGCCATGACCGCGAAAAGTGCCGTCTTTTCAGAGGTGAGCCAGTGGACAGAACCGTTGATCAGCCCGACGACTTCCAGCAAGTAGTTGAGGACGCCTTTTTCCGCATAGACCCACTCCCATGTGATCCCAACGACAACCCAGGAGGTGACAACCGGTATGTAATAGGCTGACCGGAAAAAACCGATACCTTTCAGCTTTTGGTTGACCAGGATTGCAAGGAAGATCGGTAAAATGATAAGAGCGGGGACGACTCCAACAAGATAAATCAGTGTCTGAATGAGCGTCTTCCAAAACATACCGTCTTCAAAAAGCCGTTGATAGTTTTCCGTACCGGTGAAGGCCGGGTCGGTGATCATATTATAGTCTGTAAAACTTAACCATATTGCTTGCAGCAACGGATAAAAAATGAAAGCCCCCAGAATTACACAACCAGGCAGCAAAAACAAATAGGGTGTCAAAACGTTCTGTTTCACACCTCTCCCCCCTTACTCATTGCATCGAATAACAGCTTGACTGCTCCGATCATGCCAGCTTTGTTTCCGAGAGCCGCTGGGAGAACATCCAGGTTGACATCCTTTCCTGTCAGTTTTTCTATTAACACATCCCACCATTGATCCTTCGATTCGATTACCCCGCCACCAATGATGACTGCTTCGGGATCGATGCTTACGGAAAGGTTATAGACGACAAGTGCCAGATCATCAAGATACCTCTCAACGATCGGCTGGATTTTTCGGTCGCCAGCCTGGAACGCCTCAAAGAGATCTGCGCCATTTGTGTAGGTTCTTCCAGACTGTCCATTAGCGGTTTTCACTAAAGCTGTACCGGATAAATATTGTTCGATGCATCCTCTATTTCCACAGTTACACGCACGTCCCTCAGGATAAAGGATGACGTGTCCCCATTCACCGCCGTTCCAAAGATTACCCCGGAAGATTTTCCGACGGATCATATTCGCACCGCCTACACCCGTGCCAAGCGTCAGGAAGGTTACTGAGTCATAGATCTCCCCTCTATTCCACCATTCACCTGCCAGTGCTGCATTCGCATCATTATCAATAAAGGCAGGAAGTGCGTATGTATTGGTGATGAACTCACGCAGGTTGATGCCTTGCCAGCCAGGAAGATTGGCCGTACTATAAATGACCTTGCCACGATCTACGTCGACTCTGCCTGCGGTGCCGATCCCGATTCCCATGATTTCCGTTTCGTTTTCAAGCAGTTGATCGATCGTTGTTGTCAAGGTTGCCAGGATACCGTTTCGGCCTTCGGATCTATTGGTTTGTATGGTGACCTGATGATGAATCTTTCTTTTTTCGTCAACAATAGCCCCTTTGATTGTGGTACCGCCTATATCGATTCCGATCGCTTTCATCGTTTCACCATCTTAATAGATCTTATTGACAACCGATTGTGCCGTCTTTTCTTTCATTTCCAATGCCACATCCTTATGCTTGAGGGCAAGCCCTGTACATAAAAGGTCGATGACGAACAGCTGGGAGATCTTTGCAGCAAGGGAACTCCCTTCAAGAGGCGATTCTTTCCCCCCGTTAATGAGCACAGCATCAGCAATTCTGGTGATTGGTGATCTTGCATGGTAAGTGACCGCGATCGTTTTCGCACCATTTTCTTTCGCGATTTTCAACGAATCGATCGTGTCTTTCGTACTGCCCGAAACTGTAATTCCGATGACGAGATCATTTCCAGAAAGGGTAGCAGCCGTCATCGACTGGATGTGCGGATCAATCACCGCGTCTACTCTCCTGCCTATTCTGAGGAAACGGTTCTTGGCATCCAGGGCGGTCAATCCAGAAGTCCCGACACCGAAAAAGTGTACGGAAGATGCATGATCGATCATGTCAATCGCTTTATTGATCGCCTCCTCACTATTCATGGACACTGTTTCGTGAATCGCATTGATCGTGTAGGAAGAAATCATTGTAAATAAATCATTTTGAACAGGTGACCCCGGTTCTTCCCCTGCCTTGTTCGCCAAATCCTTGGCGATCGCCAGCTTGAACTCCTGATAGCCTTTCAGACCGATTTTCCGGCAAAAACGGAGTACGGTCGTTTCCCCGACTTCTGCTGCATCTGCAAGATCGGTCACAGAATAATAGATCACCTGATCAAGCTGCTGCACGACGATATCTGCAACTTTCTGCTCTGATTTGGTAAGGGAAGGAAAGTAACTGTTAATCAACCCTTTTATATTTCCTGTCTGATTCACCTGTTTCACTGTCATCCGCATTGCCTTCTTTCTTTATAAAATCAGTGTATCTTCTCGTGATTTCTTGAGGTCTGGTGATGGCAGAACCGACGACGACACAATGTGCCCCAAGTCGAAGAGCTTGCCGTGCATCCTCTGGCGAATGGTATTTTCCTTCTGCGAACACTGGAATCGCAAATCGTTTCGCCAATCGTTCCACCAGTTGGAAATCCGGTCCTTTCAAGGGCGGAGAATAGGTTGTATAGCCTGACAACGTGGTCGATATGCAGTCCGCTCCAACAGCCGCTGCCCTCACACCTTCTTCATACGTTGAAACATCAGCCATCACCAGTTTTTTATGACTGTGGATCAACTTGATCAATTGTTCAATTTCTTGTCCCCTTGGGCGTTCTCTCATTGTGGAATCGATCGCAATGATGTCAACATCCACTCTTATCAATTCCTCAACTTCATCGCAAGTAGGGGTGATGTATATTTCACTGTCTGGATACGATTTTTTCACTAAACCGATGATGGGAAGGTTGATCAATTTTTTAATTTCAAGGATATCTTCAGTGCCATTAGCCCTGATCCCTACAGCACCTCCGATTTGCGCGGCTTTTGCCATCTTCGCCATCATTTCTGATCCATGGAGCGGCTCATCCTCAAGCGCCTGGCAGGAGACGATCAACCCTCCTTTTAACTGTTGAAATACCGTTAATGGTTCCATCTCTCTACATATCACCACTCTTTAAATCTTTTTGTCAGACATTGAATTGTTGAAAAATGAGAAAGGGGAAAGAGATCCCCTTCGCATTCTTCCTTATTGAGAGAGGATCTCGTTCCACTCAGCTTCAGCCTGTTTTACTGCTTCTTCTGGAGTCATTTTTCCGAGCATGGCAGCATGTAAAGCTTCATTGATTGATGTTTTCAGCTCTTCATAATTTTCCATAGGTGGCACTAATACTTCACTTTCCTTCAATTGCTCTGCAGACACGATTCTAGCTTCATCGATCGGGGTAGGATCCTCAGGAAGCTCGTTGAAATATGGATCCTCTAACGCACTTTCGATTGACGGGAGGATTGGGACGATCTTATCGAATTCAACCTGGTTTTCAGCATTGGTCATGAAAAGAGAGAACTTGACTGCTTCCTCTTGATGTTCACTTTGTATTGGTACGACGAGATTCATTGCCGCTGTATTCTTTTTGCCTGATGCTCCAGTGATCTGTGGGCCGGATTTAGTCGCTTTCAATATTTCAGGCGCATTCTCTTCAACTTTGTTCAGAAATTGAGGTCCAGAGGCTAATATTGCAAGCTGGCCAGCCTGATACATATCAATCGCCTTTCCGTGACCTTCTGTCAGAACTTCTCGAGGAATCAAGTCGTTTTGATATAGGTCGACGAAGAATTCGAACGCCTTGATTCCTTGTGGCGTATTGAAAGCCGCTTTTGTCATATCCTCATTCGTCAGGTCCACATCCATCATGACAAGGGTTTCAAGTAAGTGGCTGGCATCAAGTGGTGGGAAGAAAGCATACTTTCCTGTTTCTTCTTTAATGGTTTTAGCTGTATCTTTCAACTCTTCAAAGGTTTTAGGAGGTGAATCAGGATCAAGTCCCGCCTCTTTAAAAATGTCTGTGTTATACATCGTCACTTGTGAAGAGAGATACCAGGGAATGCCGAACGTTTTATCATTGAATGTGTTCGATTTCCATACCCCTTCGAAATACTTATTTTGTGTCTCTTCATCTACCATCTCGTCCATATTCACCAAGGCGTCCAATTCTGCTAGTTTAGAAGCGAATTGTGGGTTGAGGTTCGCGACATCAGGTGCGGTCTTGGAAGCGACTGCCGCTAATATTTTTTTCTCCATATCTGCCCACGGGACATCAACCCATTTTACTTTGATATCCGGATTTTCTTTTTCGAAGTCTGAGATGACTCCGTTGATGTAATCATCGAACGTAGGCGAAAGCTGCATAGTCCAGAACTCTAGTTCAACCTGTTCATCATTCGTCGTTTCAGCACTTTTACAACCTGATAAAAAAAGAGCTGTAACCATCAAAATGGACAAAAACAATGAAAACTTTTTCATAAAATCCCCCTCTTTACAATTCGTTTTGGGCGAAGTAGGTCAACGCCCTTTTCAGATCTTCTTTCCAAAAACGCCAAAGATGGCCTTCGTTTTCTTCAAAGTATGTAAGGCTGGTTTTTGCATAGCGGAAAGCATTGACCAGCTTTCGATTGTTCGTGGTGATGTCAAGTATCTTTCCACTGATTTGGGATTGAAAGCCATCTTCATGTTTTCCGTACACTTGATAAACGTACCAATTTTCTCTAGGAGTCTCTTCTACTTCCCCTATCATTGGTGTATCGATCGCGGTGGATTGGAGCAAAAGGTGCGTCCAGACGGATGGATGTTGAAGTGCAATCGCCAAACTGACAGTAGCGCCGAGGGAATCACCGAGCAGACCCATTTTCTTTATGTGTTTTCCTTGTTGGATAAAATGGTTTCGGATGAATGGAAGTAATTCTTGGTGGAAAAATTGGAGATATTGTTTGTGGTATTCACCTTCTGGATGGTAAAACTGATAACGTTCATGTGAGGTTCCTGGTGGAATAAGGATCATGGTAATGTTGCTGAACTGATTTTGATTTTGGTTGAGCAGATCCGTAAACTGTTCTTTCAGGTGCCCTAACTGTAAGTAATCCTCCCCGTCTTGCACGAACAACAGACTGCAATCATCCCCTTCCGTATTGAAGAGGTCCGAGGACAGAAAAGTCACTTTTTGTTCCCTATCCAGCACACTGCTGGGAAGTACAACTTCCTCTAAAGCAACCTCCATACAACCCCTCCCAAATTTTGTTACCAATATAATACCATGAATTTTCAGAAATATGAATAATTTCTCTAAAATTAAGTAAAAAGGCGGATATAATCTCCAAAACGGATGCGTTGTTTCTGGTGCCTGGTACACTTTGAAAAGCGTTGGGGGAGAAGAGATTTAAAACGGTGCCAGGCACCATCTGAGTAGCCTTGGGCGCAAGGGATTGGAGATGGTGCCTGGCACCGAGAATATTACGACAACTTTCGCGTTTGGTCAATCAAACATTTGTTTAAGGTGGTGAAAAGGTTATTGTGATGGGATTTGTAATTTCAATTAAACGCTTGTTTAAAGCACATAAAAAGGGACTAATCCCCCAACTTGTAGCTTCGGAGTTAGTCCTTTATAAAATTATTTACTTGTGGAGAATTTCGCTTCGTACAGTTGATAGCTTTCTTCCGCCGCATACAAAGGGACTGCTTTGTTTTCTTCCCAGCTTGGATCGAACTCTGAGATCGGCAGATGACGTGGACCTGGATAGTTTCCGATTTCCATAGTAAGACCCGGCCGATGATACTTGCTGATGAACCAGTCTGTCATTCCACCACCCGATGGGGGATCTTCAGCATACATCATCTGATACCCGGTAATATGACTGACTTTATTTGCAATCCTGTGATCACGGTCATATTGCGCACCTGTTTGTTTATAGTTCCAATAAATCACTTTTCCTGCACTGTGGTAAGGGACTGCGATTTCAGGCATGATCGATTTTGTGAAATTAACGATCGCCCTTACTTCAGACGAGGAATGTGGCGCTGCTCCTTTATGAAATGCCCAGCTTGGTTCGCTTCGAGCATCCTGAATATTCTTCCAATCCGCATCGTAATTTCGATTCAAGTCTACACCCTTTGCATTCGCTTTCCACCTTGTAAAATCGGTGCTGCCTTCATTCATCCGGATCAGGTCGTCATGTGCGCTTTCCGGGAAGGCATCCAGTCCACTCTGCTGGAGGGTGACGCCATCCGGGTTGACCATCGGTACAAACCACATTGTTGTTTTACCAAGTACTTCTTTTACATTGTATCCATCGATTATTCCATTTTCTTCGAAAGCCTGTGCATATTGGTCAATCATGTACATGTTAAGGTTCGTCGTTAACCATTCTCGCGCATGATGGGAGCCGTTTATAAATACTGAAGGCCCGCCAGGTCTAATCTTCCCAAGAGATACTGCATAGATATCACGGCCGTATTCACTCTTCCCAATCACTTTATACCTGATTAAATCGGGGTATTTCTCAGCTAGTGTCTTGATGTCCTGAACCATTTCAGGATACGTATAGGTTTGATGTGGATCCACCACATTTTCATGGGCACTTGTAGATGTCGGATATAGCAATACGCCACCTAGTAAAATAATTGAAAGAAACGTAAAGGTATGTTTTAAGCTATACTTCAAATTCATTATGCAAACCCTCCTATAATTATGTAAATATAGTAAATTTAGATAATATGGATGTAACCCATCCCTTCCTGAATCTAGCAATCTTACAAATAATCCCTTGCACCCTATTGTTTTTGTCGTTTAACCTACCGTACCTTCAACAGAAAAGTTACTATATCCTGCAAACTTTTCAGTGGCAAATGAATTTCAAACTATTAGACTACCTAGTAAGTAGTCCAACTTAGGCAGGTGCCTGGTACATTTTGAGAAGTGTTGGGGCACAAGGACTATAAAACGGTGCCAGGCACTTTTCTGAATCCCTTTGGGGAGAAGGGATTCAGAAAAGTGCCTGGCACAGAATGTCTACCAATCAAGCGTTTGTTTAAATAAGCTTTTTTCTAAAAGATTGTTGTATCATAAAATATAAATGGCGTACCCATAGATCATAAGGGTACGCCAAAGTTTTTAATTTTTTCTCGAGGGGTTTATTCCATTAAAGCCCCCGATTATTAAGGATATCATTATATCTAATCTCTTGCCCCCAGCACATCTGTATTTAGAGATTCGTACCCCATTTGTCTGGCCATCGCCATGATTTGTCCTTTATGATGATACTCGTGAGTGACTGTATGCATTAATAGTTTTCGAGGAGTCATAGAAATAGCTTCACTTGACTCTCTCCAAGGAATAGGTTGTACAATTGGCTCATCCCATTTTAGAGCGTATGACTCAAGAACTTCATTTACATAAGTATCTGCATTTCCAAAAAGTACCCTGATTTCCTCCATTCCTATTGCGGGCAGATTCTCTCTAGGTGTAATTGGCTTTTTTGTTTGTAATAAAACAAATGATCCTAACCAAGCATGATAACAATTCGCAACATGGACGAGTGTATCACGCACATTCTGCCAACCGAACACCATTTCACGTGTAAAATCATTTGGATCTATTTTACTGCAAAAATCAAGAAGCACCTCTCGATTCTCTTTGACCCATTCGTATTCTTTATGATTCATAAGATCACCTTTCTAATTGTATGGATAAACATATACCATAAATACTTTTCTTGAACTAAGCTATCTTTTACTTCAGTAACAAAGTGAATTTTTCATTCTTAAAGAAAGGCCCCTTATTTTTGAATAAACAATTAGCTTATAATAGCTGGTACAGTTGAACAAAAAAAGAACTATCTTATATATCCTCCATTATTTAAATCAAATGTTGCCCCTGTGTAATGCTTAGATTTATCTGATAATAAGAAGATAACTGTATCAGCAACATCTTTAGGCATTACAGGTGTATCGATGAGTTGGTGATTTAAATACTCTTCTTTTCTCCAATCAGGTATTGTACCCATCATCGCAGTATTAACCATCGTAGGCGCAACAGCATTAACGCGGATGTAAGGTGAGAAATTCATTGCATTACTCTTAGTTAAACCAAGAATGGCAGCTTTTGATATCCCATAAATTGCATCTGAACTGCCTTCTATACCTGACATTGAAGACATATTCACGACCACTCCCTTACGTTGGTTTTGGAGTAATTTCCTCCCGAACATTTGTGAGAAATAAACACATCCCTTAACGTTTATATCAAGGACTTTATCAATTTCGTCTACTTTATAATCAAGTATATTCTTTGCCAAATAAATCCCTGCATTATTTACTAAACTATCAACATCAGAATGTTCTGCTTCAACATATTTAAAAAAATTGGCAACCTCTTCATACTTACTTACATCTAACTGATATGTATGCAGAACATACTGGTCATCTATTGACCTTTTTAACTCATGTAAGGAGGATTCATTAATATCACATGCAATTACTGAAGCTCCTTCAAGTAAACATTGTTTAACAATTTCTTTTCCAATTCCAGAAGCCGCACCCGTTATTATTACTTTTCTATTTTTAAGCACTAATAAAATCCTCTCACTTTTTTTCCTGTCTCATTTTATTGGGTCACTCTAATCGAATAGAGGTTTTTTCTTTTTTATAATCTTTAATAAACATTGACCATCATATTAATATGTATAGAATCCCAAAAATCACATAAATAGTCCAAAGAGAATCCCTTTTAAAACAATAAAAAGCATTTTAAAAAATGACTATATTTCACAACATAGAATTTATTCAGATATCCATTCATATAGAATATCAGGTAAATTCTCTTCATTTTCATGTCCTCTGCCAATGATTTTAAATCCATGCTTTTCATAAAATCGTTGTGCGTTCTTATTTATTTCAAATGTGTATAGTGATAATCTCCCACTTGATTGTACTTTTGCTTTATTTAGTAATGTTTTACCAATACCGATCCCTTGATAATCTATGTGAATATATAATTGGTTTATTTCACTTTCATTATAGGCAATCATTCCAACTACCCTTTCATTAATTAACGATAACTCTATCTGATACTGTTTAGCTAAAATATGATTTAAAAAATGGACGTGATCTTCAAAACTGTGAATTTCCTTCTGACCAATGGCTAGTTCCTTACTTACCCTCCACATTGACACCGTTTGTTCTGCGTACTTAGGATTATACTGAGTAATTATGACTTTGTGCTTGTTCACTACAAAATCCTCCTCAAGTCTTTCATCAATTGCTAAATATAACTCTTAAATTCAATAAAAAAGAGCACTTTCCTTCTTAAGGAAAAGTCCCCTTATCTGGAATTACATTATTTATTTGCTTCATCCATGTTCCTTCTGTGATTTAGATCTATAACAATTTCACCAACCCCCATCGCAATAAATCCATTTAGTAATCCAAACATAGGAGTAGTCAAATCTCCAACGCTATTTGAAAAAGGTATTAAAATAAATTGATAAATACTAAATAAAACAAAAGCCATTCCTAACAAAAATAAAGCGCGACCAACAAACATTCTTTTCTCCTTCCTGGAAATATTGTTATTCAGAATCTCTTTATACGGTTATTCAATTAAAGTGCCCAATAGATACTATTAAATATAAAGAGGCGTAACCCTTCTTAGAATCAACGCACCTTTTTCTGGAATAAGCGGATCTCTATAAAAAGCTAAGTTCTGGTAATTAGTTCAACTATTTAATGTCTACTACTATATCGCCCGGCAATCCGTCTATGGTTACCAGCATGATTAGGTTGTCAGATTTCTTCGGTACTTCATAAGTAAGACGAACACTTATTTTTCCTTTTCCAACCACTTGATTTCCTTTCCAATTCTCTTTTTCCACTACCTCCCAATCGATCGTATTGTATTTCTTTCCTTTAGAATCAATCAACTGATAAGTGTATGGCTTCAGTAACCAATTCGTCTCGGTAAAGCTTGTAAAAGTAAATGGGATAGACAGTTTTGTTTTTCCATCATTTAGTCCAGACTTTACTGTCCCAACATCAACCGTAAAATCTTTTACATCTATAACATCATTTTTCATAACAAATTGGTCATCAGAATTCATTCTTTTGAAAGCTGATTCGTAATAAGAAGAAAAATCATTATCTTTGTTATCTTTATCTCTCGGCTTTTCTTTTGAGGAAGAAGTTTTATATACATCAATAGCCTTTCCCTCAGTACCTTGTACTGCAGTGTTTGGATTTGCACTGTTTTTTATTTCTGGAATCACTGATCCAAGTAACAAAATAATTCCTACAAATAAACAAGCCCCTCCAAAAGCAAATACATATTTAAATTGTTTTTCAGATTTCTTAGAATTGGAGTATCCACCGCTTAATCCCTGATATGGCTGTATCTTAACGGCTTTAATCGATGGGATGATCGCACCGAGTAACCCTGCACTGATTGGAATGAGAATCGTTACGATTAAAACGATTAATTCATTAATCGGATTCTGCCCATATACCTTGATGATGGCCAATAATGCTATGCCAAAACCAATTACTCCGGCAATCAGTCCATTTACACCACCTTCAAACAAAATGGTGCTTCTTACAGTAGCATCCCTCCAGCCCAATGCTTTAAGTACTGCATATTCAGGTTGTCTTTCCGCAACATTTTGCCAGATGATTTCAAGTGTAGTTAAAATGGCAATCGCCATTGCTATGCCCATTGCTAGATAATGCATCGTTCCAATTTCCAACGCGACATATTGCCCCAACCACGTCGCATACATTACACCTTTCAAGCGAAAAGTAACAAAGATGAAAAAGATGAGCATCGCAGATGGGAGCGCAATAGAAAATATAGACAGAAGGCTCCTTTTCCATTTTGTCATCATATAGTTCATGCTAATCGCAATAGCTGTTTGGGATTTAAAATATCTTTTCCCATTAGAAATTTCTCCAGCTTTCATACTTTCATAAGGTTTGATTTTACGTACTAGAATAGCTGGAACAAGCGTACCAAACCAATAAATGAGTAGACCGAAAACGCCAATCAATATTATACGACCTGTGGATGTTTCAATGTCATTTAAAAGATAAATATAGCCCAGTATCAACCAACTGATAACCGATACGATACTTCCTAATATGGTTGACTCGGCAAATAATAACTTGGACAATTGGTTGGGTCTCCATCCTAGAGACAATAAAACAGCGTACTCTTTCTTGCGAACATACATCATGATCAAATTAGATGAAAAAACATAAACAATCGCTACAAGAATAACGGTTATAATAAAGGATGAGGCTCCAACCTTCGTTTCTTTAAAGATGGAAATGGAAGATCCGAGTTTGATCCAGGGCTGTTCAACCCACCCGAGATTCGTTTTACCTTCAATTCCTGGCACATGGGTCAAAGCTGGCTGTGGTGAGGACCCCAAGGTAATGTCCGCTAAAAGCCCTGTTTCCTTTTCAATTTCGTCAGCCACTTCTTTTAAGATTTTTTCGCTTTCTTTGTTTAATTCATTTACACCATTTACTTTGATACGAATTGAAGCAATTGGTTGATCTCCAAGTACTTTTTCGGCTGCCTCAAGTGTTGTTAACATGGTAGGTGGCTTTGTTAAAAATCCATAAGGGTTATTGATAGGCTTCATCGTTTTGGGCGGGTTTACAGGTGTCTCATCTCCATCCATTACCAGCTTTGCTTTAGCTGGAAAATACGTTTCCATTGGAAGCTCTGTCAATGGATCTTTTGATAGGTTTAACTCTGCTGGATCGAAGACCCCAATTGGTTCTGTTTTTAATCTTAACCAATCGTTAAATCCTTCACCAAAGGGTTTAACTTGACGATAAGCCTGATTTACTTTTAAGAAAGAATCTTCTGGAAGCGTATAGGGTGTAATTTCATAAGAGAAAGGCCATCTATCTTGAAAAGGGCTTTTTATGGGGCGATATTCAACAGGAGACGGTTTCAAAGCCACTAAATTAAATCGATTTTCATTGGAGTCATGAGATTCCATTATATTGGTAATAATCTTTTCCAGAGCTTGATCGGTAGTAAAAGACCTCTTTTCAATAACTATTCCGTTTTGTTTTTGTAAATATGCTTCTCCGCCATTCTTCTTAATACTTTCCATTGTTTTGCCTTGTTCATTTAATTCAAATGGAAAATCCAACCTTTCAATCTCATACGTAATCTCACTGTCCACATACTCCTTATTACTTATCAACACCGGAATGGAAGTTTCTTTTATCGTATCTAGAACAGTATATTCATGCGGAATATCTTCTTTAGTAAAATAATGGCTATTTCCATTTGTAATAACTGCATTATCAAGACCAACGAGTCTTGCTTCAGCTTCTGGATCAATGCCAGCTAATAATAAATAACTACCGTAGTTGAGATTACCATCGAATTCTCCGACACCATATTCTTTCCCTAACCCTGCTGGTTTCCACTTACCCTCTGTGAAGTAAAAAGTTCCTTCATCTTTATCTAGAAAAGCACCATTGTTATTTTTTTCGGAAACTTTTAATCGGTAAACCCCAGGTTCCTTAAGATCAACATGGTCCAATTGAACATCATTCAATGTGAATCCAATCATTGCGATTGGTGCAGCTATTTCAACGGAATCCATTTTCTTGATCGTTTCATACTGTTCCATCGAAATTCCGCCTGCTAGTCCGCTTAAATAGTTTGGTTCCAACAAATTTAATTCCTCAGTTACGCTGCGGCTTCCTTGTGGTCTGACTACGATATCATAAGAAGATTTCCACCTTTTTTGAAGTTCATCAACAATTGTCCCATTATTAGCTTGTGTAATTCCTACCAAATAACTGAGTCCGATACTTAAGATTAAAATACCAACGAGAACAAGGATGAATTTCTCTTTGTTTCTCCACCATGAGTTCCATATAAATCTAAGCATAGTGTTCACACCTACGCTCCGAAATAATTTGTCCATCCTTCATTTCAATTTGGATATCCGTTCGTTCTGCAAGTACAGGATCATGCGTAACAATAATGACTCCACACCCATTTTCTTGATTTAATCTTTGAAGTAATTGAAAGATTGTTTCTCCAGTTTCCGTATCCAGATTGCCTGTAGGTTCGTCAGCGAGAAGCCAACTCGGCTCGTGAACAAGTGCTCTAGCAATTGCTACACGTTGTTGCTGTCCTCCCGATAGTTGGGAAGGAAGAGCGTTACATTTGTCTTTTAATCCCATCTGTTCTAGAAGAGATTCAGCTTTTTCTTTTTTGTTGTATGGAACTTTTCTTGCCATAAGAGGAGACATCACATTTTCTAAAGCCGTTAGTGTTGGGAGGAGATGAAATTGTTGAAAAATAAAACCGATGTGCTCGAAACGAAAATCAGCTAGTTCTTTGCTTTTTAATTGACTTATTTTTTGATTACCATACGTGATTTCTCCTTTACTCGGCACATCCAAGGTACCCAATAAACTGAGTAAAGTAGACTTACCAGATCCAGATGGTCCAATTATGGAGACAAAATCGCCAGAATTCAGTGATAAGTTTATGTTTGTCAGAGCATTTGTTTCAATACCGTCCCCAGTGAATATCCTACTCACATCTTTGCAAACTATATTTTCCATCCTAACCCCCCTAATATCCGAAACAAAAAAACAAATTAGTAAAAATATTCCACTTCTCTATGTAAGACGATGTCAAAATTAATTCGTTTTATAAATAGGATTCATTTTCTAAAAATTAAGCTTAAAAAAAGACGTGCATTCAGAAATGCACGTCTTTTTTTGTGAAGTGAGTTATTCAATTAAACTGCCCAATTTTTGCAGTAAGTGAAAGGGTGATCACCTTATGCAGTAATCGCCACCGTTTCTTGAATACTCTTAAAAATAATAACAACCCTTAAATTCATCCAAGACTATGCTCTTCAAGTAATTCAATATTCCTCTTATTATTAGAGTATTCCCGTATAAGTGGTCCGATTTTAGCGTAAAGTTCAACTTTTTCTAGGTCTGATAAGGGAAGCCACATTACGCCGGTTTGGTTAGGATCTGGTTTCTCAGGGAGTTTTGCAATCCCATCTTTAATAGTGCATTCAAACATCATCACTAATGTATGAATAGGTCCGAATTTATTTGAATTAAGATGTGGTGCATACTCATAGACAAAAGCTAAGGGACCGACTTCGATATTAATACACGCTTCTTCTTTTGCTTCTCTTTTTAATGCTTCAATTATGGATTCATCTGGTTCAGCTCCACCAGCAGGCAAATCATAAACTAATCCTCGCATTGGATCATTGTATTCGGTTAATAAAATCTCTTGATCCTCTAAAATGATGGCACCTACTCGTACTCTCATATGATAGGACATTGCATTCAATTCCCTTCATTACTTTTCTTTGTTCTACATTTCCCCCTTTTTTTAAGTAACTCGATTGTTACTTATGGGCTTCCAACGTGTTGAATGTATATTCGTCCAAATTCAATGATAATTAAGTAAGGTACTCCAAAAATCACAATGAGGCTAAGAGATATTTTTTTATAAACTCCACTTTTACTTAAAAGTGCAATAACAAAGGATATTAATAATCCACTTATTGTTACTAATCTAAGTATTAGAACATTAGGGATACCATTAACCCAATAATTAACAAAAAATCCAATAACGAAACATAAGATGATCATTGTAATTAGTCCAAAATGCTTTTTCATCTAACATCCCCCTTAGTAGAATTAGACTCTTCCCTTATTGCTTCCGATTACGGAATAATCGATAGTTATAAAGAACAGTAATGATTGACTATTTCCATAAGACGTTCAGATTTTTCTGATGATACATTTTCAGACAATCTTGCCCCTGCTATGATTGGTGCCCATTGGAAAACTTCATCTTTTGACAAACCACTTTTTTCACAATAAAGTCGCAAGTACATATCGGCTAGTTCTGTTGAAAACTGAGAATACAACAGATACGTACGATAAATGTCGGCACGTTTATCCCCTGCACTGGAATCAACCCAATCTATAATTGTTACATTGTTATCTGACATAATCAAGTTAAACAAATGATAATCCCCATGACAGAGCCTTTTCTCAAATGTCATCGTCTCCAATTTTTGTATTAACGCAGACTTATGTCTTTTATCCAAATTATGGACTGATTTAATTTGACGTCTTAATTTTTCAGTCATGGGTTCAAGAGAATCAGTGACAATCATATGGATTTTTTGTTGTATATCGATGGAAATATCCATGTAATATTCTGCTTGTTCCATGTTTTCGGATATGATTTCACCTAATGTTCTTCCCTTAATATATTCCATTATTATAGCTTGTTTCCCATCTATTTTGGTGACATCCAATACTTTAGGAACATCAAGTCCACACAAAGAAGCATATGTTTGTTTATTTGCTTCGTATGAAGATTCGGTATTCGGCAAATAATTATTAAACACTTTAAAAATCTTGTTTTCGTAAAGATAGATTTTTGCTGTATTTCCTATTGCTATCGGTGTGCCTAAATTCATTGGTACTTTCTCCTTAAATTTTTTCTGTACAACAGAATTTATTCAATTATTCCACCTATGTTAAAAAGTTTTTCTACTTCCTTTTCAACAATGCTGCCCAATTCTTAAGTATGTATGGATCAAGACCAGTTGTGAAAGATGCCGTCTTCGAACTTAGGTTTCAAGACATTTCTCAAAGCTTGTTGGACAATGCGGTCTTCGACCGTGGGTATACCTAGAGGTCGTTCCCCTTCCGTTCAGCCATTGTTTGACCAATCGCTTACTTCTGTACTATGAGAACGTCTGACTTCTCTACCCACATGAGTCATTTCGGATTACCCTTATAACGCATGCAGGAGTATTGACGGGATGGTTTCGGGAAACATGGTTCCATCATTCCCATCCTCCGTTGTAAAGTTGAAGTCTAATCTGTTAAACTTCCTGTATTTTCACGTAGTAATGCGCTTATAACAGAACTTGTCGCACGCCCCCTTTAACGGAATAAACAACGCAATTCAATACTGTGAGGATAAAAAGCAAAGTATTTATTACATTAAATAAACGGTTAACTTCCGATAAATTAGTGTGATTTCAAAGTTCTTCAGTAGCAAAATAAATCTAAAGATTCAGAATATACATTGCCCATTTACTCTATATAAACTAAAATACAAAGGACTTGGTTAATCGCTCAGATTCTAAGGAGGTTCATATTTATGATTTTATTTTTATAGTGTTTCTTCTCTCATAATTGATACTATTGGTAAAATAAGATAAGTGAGGGAAAGAAAAATGAATACAAATAATAATTCACGTGAACTTCTAGAAAAAGCTATTGCATTACGTGAAGACGGGCGTGCAAAACAAGATATGACAATTTTAAAAGAAGCACGTAATCTTCTTCTAAATATGTCTGAAAATGATCCTGAAAACGCAGAAATAAATTATCAAATTGGGATTGCCTATGATAATTCCGGATTAAGTAACAAAGCAATTCCTTATTATGTTAAAGCAATTGAGCAGGGTCTATCCGGTTCAGATCTACAAAGATGTTTACTGGGCCTTGGTAGCACTTACCGGCTTTTGGGACACTATAAAGAAGCTGTTGAAACTCTCCACCGTGGTGTGACAGAATTTCCTGAACATCGAGGTTTACAAGTCTTTTATTCTATGGCTCTGTATAATACAGGGGAATATAAAAAGGCGATGGAAATCGTTTTAATGAATTTAATGGAAACAACAAATGATGAAACACTTCAATACTTTAAGCGTGGTATTTCTTACTATGCCCAGCACCTTGATGAAACTTGGAATTAATAAAGTAGAAATTTAAATGACAAGTAAAATCCATATGATTCGCAGTGGAGCCCTATAACAGCTCCACTGCGTTATTTAATTATGACTGTTTTAATAACCCCTGCTAATTTTTCAAAGTAACAATATTATATAGACTTGCTCCGTTAGTCCAATAGACATTATTCAATTTAAATGGCCCGTTTGTGGATTAATTTTAGGAACCTCTTATTCCAGATAACTACCCGTTTGCTGAATAAGAAAATTATGTATATTCTAATTTTAACATAAATTGTAAGGTTTCTTGGGGAAAAATGGAATCTGCATTTTCTTAGATTTGCTACTGTGAATTCGTTAAGATTTTGGCAAGCTGAAATAAGCATTTGTTCTATCCGATTTTCAAATGCCATTTTCTTTCCTAATTCCAGCCATCTAAACCAATATAGGTAATGATCAAGATACTTTGTACAACCCCCTGGAACCGTTCCATCCAACTTTTTAACGGTTATGGAAGTTGTTAACGTGTTGAACGTGATATAGCACGTCCTGTACCAGCTTTCCGAGCAATACCATTACCATTTTCTTAGCTACAGCATCAGCTATTTTTTGATTGGAAATTCCTTGCTTACTATCCTTTTCGCCCCGCTTTTTTGTCTTAATGGACACAAGCCAATCCATTGCTAAAACGAGCTTCACGGATATTATTCAGTAGTTTGGTTATTTAATCTGGTTTATCTGGAAACAAATCTTGTTTCATAGCATTAATTAATACCAACTGCTCTGCTTTACTTAAATCACTGATTTCTTCATATACATATTTCCACACTCTATTTTCGCCTCCTGAAACCTGATTATAGCAAGCTACTTATAGGATATATCTTTTATTTCGAAACTTAAAATTTGTGGGACGTGCCCTCAATATCACTAAGCCATTTTATTGAACTGGCTAGATTTTCAGGGTTTTTCACAAATCGTAACCATTACAATTTACAAACCGTAATCATTACGATAAAATGTTTACCGAAACCAAATAAAAGGGGGAGTGAAATTGTTTAAAAAATTTGTAGGCGTACTTAGTTTATTTACTGTCATTTTTACGTTAGCTGCGTGTGGAGGAGAAGCAACAAACAGTAGTGAAAGTAAAAAAGAATCACAAGGATCTAATGAAGAGTTAAAGATTTTTACAACGGTTTATCCTCTTCAGTTTTTTGCTGAACAAATCGCAGGGGATCAAGCTTCTGTGGAATCTATTCTGCCACCGGGATCAGATTCGCATACTTATGAACCAACCACAAAAAAAATGCTGGAAATCGCTGAATCCGATGCCTTTATTTATAATGGAGCAGGTTTAGAATCCTATGCAAACAAAATCTCCGAATCTATTCAATCTGAAGATGTCAAGATACTAGAAGCATCAAAAGGAATTAACCTGGAAGAGCATGCACATAACCATGAAGGAGATGAAGGCAGCCACGAGGACGAACATGCTGGACATAATCATGGGGATCAAGATCCGCACGTTTGGCTGGACCCTATTCGTTCTATTCAGTTGGCGGAGCATATAAAAGATTTATTAGTTGAATTAAAACCTGAGCAAGAAGAAGTATTTAACCGAAACTTTGAAGAGTTGAAAGGAAAGCTTGAAAACCTAGACCAAGAGTTCCATACAGAGCTTGAAAGTTTACCAGAGAATAAAATTATTGTATCTCATGCAGCTTATGGCTATTGGGAGAAATCCTATGGAATCGAGCAAATCGCAGTGTCTGGCTTGAGCCCTTCTAACGAGCCTTCACAAAAAGAGGTACAAAAGATTATTAAGACTGCTGACAAGTACGGTTTAAATTATGTGTTTTTTGAACAAAATGTAACTCCTAAAGTGGCGGACTTAGTTAGAAAAGAAATCGATGCAGAGGCTTTACGCATACACAATTTATCCGTATTAACAGAAGAAGATATAAAGAATGATGAGGACTACTTTACACTCATGCAGCACAACTTAGAGGAACTAAAAAAAGCTTTATCTGAACCCTCATCAAAGGGATCTTCTGAGACAAAAGAGCAGGGTGAACACGATCACGACCATAGTCATGCACATGATGAAGAAACAGAAAAAATTTATGAAGGGTATTTTGAAGACAGTCAAGTGAAGGATCGATCTCTTTCCGATTGGGAAGGAGACTGGCAGTCTGTATACCCATATCTTCAAGATGGTACGCTTAACGAGGTATTTGCGTATAAAGCAGAACACGAAGGTGACATGACAGCTGAAGAATATAAGGATTATTATAATGAAGGGTACAAAACAGATGTCGGGCGTATTATGATACAAGAGGATACTGTAACGTTCTTCAAAAATGGAGAAGAATATTCTGGGGAGTATATCTACGATGGGTACGAAATCCTAACATATGATGCGGGAAATAGAGGGGTAAGATACGTATTTAAACTAGAAGAAGAAGCTGAAGGACTTCCTCGATATATTCAGTTTAGTGATCATAGTATCTATCCAACTGATTCTGATCACTATCACCTGTATTGGGGTGACGACCGTGAAGCTTTATTGGATGAAGTTACCAACTGGCCTACTTACTACCCATCAGAAATGGATGGCCATGACATTGCTCATGAAATGATGAAGCATTAAATTCGGAGTTGCAAAGATTATTACTTTAACAAGTATGATTTAAAAGGCGTACTTATCGAATTTGAGTACGCCTGTTTATTATTATATATAAATCACTTCAGCGAGTAGTTCTTAATGGGATTTAATGTAACGCGTTATCTCTTAGGGTGTAAATTATAGGAATTTTAGATTATTGGTTAATTGACACCGATATGAGTCATGTTCATGGCGCAGGTGACCGTCGTGAACATAATCAATATGATCATCGAATGAGAAAAGTAAAGAACTACCTTCTGAAACTGCCGCATTTTTCAACGGAAGAATACGGCTTTACACCGTCAAAAGTAAACAACTTTATTTTAAATTAACATTTTTTACCATATGTTTTCTTTTTTCTTTATTTCTCTTTTCTCTAAATTCCAATATAAGTATGTAAAACTTAAAACTATTGGAGAACCTATTAATAATTCAGCCATTAAAGATAAATTAAATCGATCTATACAATACCCAACTAGAACTCCGGTAACTGCTCTAAAATTCCATACTTCCATAAGAACTTCCTCGGGTACTTTAATTTCATTTTATTTCTCTCCCTATATACCAATAATAATTTTTTAGATTATACCATAATCTTTACACTTTTCTTCTATCCTAAATTTGTTGATGGCTGGCTGCTATTTGATAAAGGAGGATAAGAAAACATTTATTCAAGAGCTTTTTTATTGCTGAATTGATTATCTTAATTCATTTTGTTTTACCTAGTTTAGTAATATTTTTTTGGTGAGTGAGTGCCTGGTACAGAATGGGTGCGACAAATTACGCGAAAGGCCAATCAAATGTTTGTTTAAAGGGCTGAAATAGTAGATGTGAAGGGATTTTCGATTTCAATCAAATGATTAATTGAAAGTGTACCTGGCACCGTTTGAAAACCCTTGAGCTGTATGGGTTGGATTTTGGTGCCTGGCACGGTAGGGCTACGACATGTTTTGCGTTTGCTCAATCAAATGTTTGATTAAGGCGGTATAATAATTGGGGAATAAGCGTTTTTATTTTTAAACAAATGTTTGGTTGAACAATAAAAGCCTTCTTGAACAACGGTTGTTCAAGAAGGCTTTTTTATCATCTTGGGAGTTTGAAGAATTCGGTGTTTTCACTGTAGTTTCCGGCTAGTCTGCCGAGTGGTTGGAGTTTTTCCAGGTTGACTTTGTAGTCTTCTAAATAGTATTCGTCCTTGATGTGATAGTGGATCATTTCACCAAGGATGAGGTGGTCTGATCCAAGTGGTATGATTTTATGGAGCTTGCATTCCATTTGGATCGGGGCTTCCGCTACTCGTTTCGGTTTGACGACTGCACTGTCTACCGGTGTAAGCCCAGCCTCCTCGAATTCGTCTGCCTCTCTTGGCAGGTTCTCTGAGCTTTTCTGCATTTGATTCCCTAATGAGGCAGGGACCACATTGATGACATACTCTTGCTGAGAGCGGATATTCACTAACGTATCTTTTTCCGTACCCGCTCGTTCACCGACACCCGGTCCGATTGAAATGGCCAGAATCGGCGGCTGCCTTGATGCAACGGTAAAGAAGCTGAACGGAGCTAAATTCAATTTCCCTTCCTCTGAAATAGTCGAAACCCATGCGATCGGCCTCGGTACAACTGACCCTGACAGTAATTTATAAACCTCTTTCGTCCTTAGTTGCGATGGATCAAATTCCATTTCGTATATTCCCTCCTCTATCCATCTATCATGATCCTCTTAGTCTACTTTTCCGGACTTGATAGGACAATATAGAAAGCAACACTATAACCATACCCATGATTGCCGTAATCGAAAGCCATCCTGCTGTGTAATGTCCGTTCTGGTCGACCATCAAACCAAAGATCGGCGGGACAAAAATAACACCCATCGAGCCTAGCGTTATGCTATACCCACTCGATAAACCAGTTTGTTCTTTCGGCACCAATTCAGACGCGATATTCATCCAAATCCCGTTGAATCCCGAAACACAAAACCCGAACAAAATGATGACCAGAACCAATGCTAAGAACGGCGTACCTTCTGGAAGAAAGGCAACAATTGTACTTGCTATAGCTGCTAAAATGGCGATGATCATGAGGATAATCAATCTTCTCCCATTGAATAACTTGTCACTGATGATGCCCCAGCCGATCCTCCCTAACGAACCGCTCACTTCAGAAATGACAAGCAGGATGCCGGATAAAAACAGGCTGATTCCCATTTTTTCATAGGCGAATAAGACGATGTACGTATTCAAGCACATTTGGGATCCATTCAACCCCATAGCACTCAAACTGACCAGCAGTAATGGTTTGTTTTTCGCCATTTCAGCCAGTGCTCTAATAAAGAAAGAAATCCCTTCTTTTTTCCGTGGCTTCAGGCTTCCCATCGGATCCCTATAAAAAGCGAACGCGACAAAACCGGTGATGATCAAACCGACACACGCGGTCAACAGAACGGGTCTCCAGCCAAAGGTAGCTGAAAGGGGCAGCAGCAAAAAACCAGCGAGCGCTGATCCGAAGGTGATGCCCATCTGTTTGATCCCCATCGCGGTCCCTCTCTGGGTCTGGGAAAACCAGTAAATGATCCCTCTATTTGAAGTAGGATGCATCGCTCCATAGCCGAGTCCGCCGATCAATACCAAAAGCAGCACAAAAATGAAGTTCGTAAGCATCGTCATTATGAGAAAACTGACACCTAAACAAAGCGAAAGCATCAAAAGCAGCCTTCTCGAGCCGATGAAGTCTGCCATGAAACCCACTGGAATGGATGCAATCGCTTGGCCGATAAAAAGTGCTGAGGGCAACAAACCGATTTCTGCTTTTGAAAGCGATAAGTCCTCTCCAATCAATATCCCTAATGGACCAAGGCTTCTCCCAACGAAGGCAACCATCAACTGAGCAATGAGGAGCCACAGCAACATCCGCCATGGCTCTACAAAAAAACCTCGCTGTTCTGTTTTAAGCTCAACCGTGTTCACATCGAATCATCTCTTTTTTCTAATCTATTAACGTGAATAAAATACTAGTTAATCAACCTTTTCAAATTAAGATCAAAAAATTGACGAATTAGAAACAAGAAGTTCAAGGCACGACAGTTTCGAGGACCGGAGCGTACATTTATACGTGAGGACCGGAGAAACCGAGTAACACAGAAATTCGCCGTTTATTATTTGGTGATTTTTTGATTACAACTAAGCCTCTATTTTTAAAGAAGTCATCTCATCCGCCCGTCCCTCCTGCTTAGCGGAAACAGGTACGAGGACTGATCCGCCGACTGCAACAACAAAGTTCACTAACAGTCCGATGACTCCACCATGGATTCCGTATACTGTGCTGTGTCCAGTGAGCGTCATCACTCCTGCAATGACGGCGCCTAACAGCATTCCCAAGAATACAGGCCTTGCAGATAGCTTCTTCCAATACAGCCCTAAAATGAACGCTGGGAAAACTTGTACGAGTAATTCAAATTTTAACACGAAAATCTGATAAAGTGTTCCTGGAGGATTCCAAGCAATCCAGATCAACAGAATGACTGCAATCACTCCGACGATTTTCCCGACCAGGACTTTGCGATACTCAGAGGCCTTCGGATTGATGAAGTTACCGTATATATCGTTCGAAATCATTGACGAAAAACTTAGCAATACAGAGTCGGCTGTAGAAACAATCGCCGCCACGATCCCACCGAAAAACAGGATCATCACCCAGTAATAGAATGAATTGATCGAAGCGATTTCGTTCGCCATCATCCCGACCAATTGTTCGGAATTTGCTTCATTCAAACCAGGAAACATCGAAATTCCGATGATCCCGATGACGAAGACCAATCCAGTTGTTACCGGAGGCATCCAAGCCATACGTGCAAAGGATTTTTTCAAGGTCTTTTCACTTTCAGCTGAATAGATCCGTTGGACAGCATGCGGATAAATCGCCGCGCCACAACCTACAAGCAGCAAGATGCTGAACCAGTTGATCGAGGTTTCCATCGCTGGTACCCCGACCTTAGCCGGTTCTGAATCCATGATGAAGGTCGTGACGTTCGTAAGGTTCCCGCCGACTAAATAAAGGGCCCCTCCAAGGAAAACAAGGATTCCGACCATCAATACGAGACCTTGCATGACGTCTGTAAACGCGACGGCCTTCATTCCGCCCATCCACTCATAAGCCAACATGACAAGAATGAACGCGATAACAGCGACCTGATAAGGGATGGTTCCGCCAGTCATTCCTGCGACAGCTTGTCCGATGGCAACGAGCTGTTCCAGCAAATAGTTTCCAAGACCCCATAACATGAGGAACACGCCTAGTAATGTCACGGCTTTTGAGTTGAAACGATACTTGAGCCAGTCCGTCGGGGTGATGAATTTGTTGCGTTTTGAAATGACGTATAACCTCGGTGCAAACAATAGGTAGACACCGATGATGATCGTCATGAATGAGACGGATTGGATCCAGGAGAATCCGCTTCGATATGCTGTCGGTGCATATCCTACAATCGTATTCCCGCTATATTGTGTTGCATACAAGGTGAAGAATAAGGCGATGAAGCCCAGGTTTTTACCAGCGAGAAAGTACCCTGACATCGAGTGGTGAATTTTTTTATCCCCCCGCCCTGACAAATAACCGATCAGGAGCATGACTAATGCGTAAAAGACAAGGATGATGACGCCGTCTATACCTGAGAATGCCAGATTCACTTTTCATCCACCTTCCTTTTCTCTTCTTCTTCAAAGTCCTCGACGATGTTCCATTCATGTGTACACAACCAGCTCAGATACCCGCACAGGACCAATGAAAAGACCCCCGAGAGGAATGCCCAAAATGGAAAGCCTAGAATAATCGGCTCGACTGCTTTATCAGGATAGTACCAGGGTACGATGACTAGAATGATCAGGACCAGCCCGATCCAAATCCATTTTTTCTTGATCGGTTCTTTCATCTTTTCCACGTGTTACGACCTCCCTAAATGATAGAATTTTGTGAAATACGGCACCTACTTCATCAGACCTTGTAAAAGTTGTGATTTCTAATATGACCTAATTTTGAAGGACGTTTCGAATTCAAGGTCGTCGGTTACCATCTGCCCCTCTTAATCGACAGTGAAGCGGCAGCCAGGATTTTGCTTTGTTTTGCTGAAGAGCGTCTTAATTTCTTCTTCTGGTAAAACGACGTTCCCATATTTTCTCGTACAAGGTTTTCCCCATTCATTCCCTCCTTTTTAGATGATGTTGGCTGCCTTCAATTCTTTGAAATCTTTTTCGGTGAATCCTAAGAGTTTGCTATAGACTTCCTCGTTGTGTTTTCCTTGTTTTTCAGGGCCAGGGTGATTGACTTTACCGGGTGTCCGGCTTAATTTCGGTACGATCCCCGGCATCGGAAATTCACCAAGCTGGGGGTGATCGACTTTCAAGATCATTTCACGTTCTTGATAGTGCGGGTCTTCAACAATTTCTTTTGCGGTATAAATCATTCCCGACGGCACGCCCTTTTCTTCGAGCTTTTGAAGTGAATCTTTAGCTGGCAGGGATTTCGTCCATTCCTCGATTAACAGGTCAAGCTCCTTCATGTTCCGGCCCCTCGCGTGATGGGTCGAAAATCGTTCATCGTCCGCAAGTTCTGGTCGGTCCATCGCTTCACAAAGCCTTCTGAACACACCGTCTGCGTTCGCCCCGATCACGATATACGTCTCATCTTTTGTAAAATAGATGTTTGATGGCGCTACGCCGGGAAGGATATTCCCCATCCGCTCCCGAACATAACCCGCAAGCAGGTAATCCGGAATCAAGCTCTCCATGACGGAAAAGACGGATTCATATAGGGCTGTGTCGACGACTTGCCCTTTTCCTGATTGCTCCCTTTCATGAAGAGCGACGAGACAGCCGATCGTCGCAAATAATGCGGCAAGCGTATCACCTATCGAGATGCCGATCCTTGTCGGGGCGCGATCCGGAAAACCGGTGATGTTACGCAATCCGCCCATCGCTTCGCCTACACTACCGAAGCCTGCCCGATGCTTATAAGGTCCTGTTTGACCAAATCCAGACGTCCGCATCATGATCAGTTTTGGATTGATTTCAGAAAGGGTTTCATAGGACAAGTTCCATTTTTCCATCGTTCCTGGACGGAAGTTTTCGATAATGATATCTGAGTCCTTCACCATTTCTTTTAAAAGTTGTTGTCCTTTTTCCTCCCGCAGGTTCAAGGTGATCGATTTTTTGTTTCTGGACTGGATCGGCCACCAAAGCCCGACTCCATCTTTCTCATTGCCCCAATTTCTCATCGGGTCTTCTTTGTCCGGGGGTTCGATTTTGATGACTTCTGCACCGAAATCTGCGAACAGTCTGCCGGAAAATGGTCCTGCTAAAAGGGTACCTAGTTCCAGGACCCTTACCCCCTCAAGAGGCAAACGTTCAATGTTTTCGCTCATATTTGAAGCCTCCTTACATAGCGGTTATCTAAAGATTCTGAATGTTGCATACAATACTAGCAACTTGTATACAAAAAATCAATGTTATTTTGTAAACGCTTTATATTCGGGTGTTTTTTACTAAATAAATGGTATTTATTAGGTTTTTAACAGTGGTTTTCGCTTTGTTTTTTGAATTTATTGAAAATTACATTTCGTTTGTATACAATAAAAGCGAGGTGTTGTTATGGATGTATACAACTATATAAAAGACGCTATCGTACTAGGAAAATACGGGCCAGGGATGAGGTTGACAGAAGAGCATCTCGCCAAAGAGCTGAAGATGAGCCGTACACCGATCCGTGAAGCGATCAAAAAATTACAAGCAGACGGGTTGATCGTCCCACTGAAGCGCGGCGTGAGTGTCCGTAGTTTTACAAAAGAGGATATCCGTCAAATCTATGACCTCAGGACCTTGCTTGAAGGATACGCTGCGTCACAGGCAGCCACCCACCGGACGAATGAAGACCTTGAAAAAATGGCGGAAGCGAACAAATCATACGAGCAAGCTATCAATGAATGTGTACAATCAGATATCCATAGCGTCAAAAAAGTCGTCGAAGTGAACCAACAGTTTCATGAGGCAGTCGTTATGGCGTCGGGAAACCAGCATATCCACTTCCATATTTCAAAGGTCGTTGTCGTACCCTTGATCTTCCGGTCGTTCTATTGGTATGACCGTGGTATGTTGGAACGGTCTCTTGAAGTTCATCGGATCATTTTAAAAGCAATTGAGAATCAAGAATCGGAACGGGCACGTATCGCGATGCATGAACATATTTACGAAGGCCGTGACCATGTTTTGACCCATTTGGAAGACATAAGGAACCACCATTTGATTAAGGAGGATGTCCATTGATCGAGATCTGTGAAGTCGGCCCCAGAGATGGTATCCAGAATGAAGCGAAGTTTGTCCCTACAGAAACGAAGGTGGCGTTGATCGAAAAGCTGATTGACTCAGGCATTCGGTATATCGAGGCAGTCTCGTTCGTCAATCCGAAAGTCGTCCCGCAAATGGCTGATGCAGAAGCGTTGTTGACGAAGTTGCCAGTTCGGGATGATATCAAATATGCCGGTCTTATTTTAAGCCGGTCTGGTTTGGAGAGGGCTCTGAAGACGGATATAGGTCATTTGCATGTCGCCACGACGACAAGTGACTCATTTAACCTGAAAAACGTAAAGAGGACTGTGGCTGATGCAACCGAGGAATTGACCAAGGTTGCTGCAGATGGCGTATCGGATGACAGAAAAGTAATCGGTGTACTAGGTACAGCTTTTGGCTGCCCTTTTGAAGGTGAAGTACCTGTCGAGCGTGTATTGAAGGTTGCAGAAAGTTTTTTGAAGGCTGGAAGCAGGGGGATTACCCTTGCCGATACGACAGGGATGGCCAACCCGAACCAGGTATCGGAGGTGGTCGGTTCTTTCAGGAAGGCGTTCGGTGAAGATCTGGATCTCAGTTTACATTTCCATAATACACGCGGGCTCGGACTTGCCAATGTCCTTGCAGGTTATCAAGCAGGTGTGAAGCGATTCGATTCCTCGATCGCTGGACTTGGCGGATGCCCATTCGCACCAAAAGCTGTCGGCAATGTATGTACAGAAGATATGGTCAATATGTTCCATGGCATGGGAGATGCGACCGGCACAGATCTGGAGCAACTCGTCGAAACCGCCAAATGGATGGAACAGAACATGGGCCGCTCACTCGACGGCATGCTCATGAAAGCAGGAATAGCGTAAGTTTAAACCATTTGATGAGAATGTTAATTTAATAGACAAATGAAGCAATAATAGGAAATTGCCAGGCTCCGAAAGTTAGTTTCGGTGCCTGGCACTTTTTACGAACGTAGAAATACCAAGGGGTTTGAAAGTGTACCTGGCACAGATCGTAAAATCGTATACGATCAAGTTAATTGTATACGATCTTATGTCTTTTTATTAAACTATTAAAACCTTGCAAAAGGCGTTTATACGCTAAAAATCCTTTATAAACACATTCCACTTTTAATTTTTAGATAAATTTTAATATTGCAAAATAAAAACAAATCGTATACAATCTTAGTAAATTAATAAGCGAAGGAGAGAATGCTACATGAAAATTTGTAAGCGCTTTAGCGTCTTGATCATTTTTACCTTTCTGATTATTTTTTCTGCAGCTTGTTCATCAACTAGTTCCTCCCAAGGGGAAGCTGATTATCCAACCAAGGAAATCAAGTTGATCGTCCATACGAGTGCGGGCGGTCCTACAGACACGATGGCTCGTAAATTAGCTGAACAAGCGGAACCTATCTTAGGGCAAAAAATCGTCATCGAAAATAAACCGGGTGGAAGTGGTGCGACCCAAATGGCAGCCCTGAAAGCAGGTGATAGTGATGGCTATACTTTAGCAACGATAACTCCATCCCATGTCGGGGGTTGGAATAGCAACTTAAAAGGACAATACAGTCCCGATGACTTTGCATTCGTTTCTCGTGTTCAATTGGATCCTTATATCATTGCAGTAAATGCAGAGAGTGAATTTGAGACATTGGAAGACTTGGTGACATATATGAAAGACCATCCTGGTGAATTGAAAGTCGGTGGTTATGGATCTGTCGGTTCAGGACATAACATCGCCTGGAACATCTTCGCAGATGCCGCAGGAGTAGATGCTGTCTGGACAAATTATGAAAGTACGACAGATGCTGTAACCGCTTTACTAGGAAACCATGTAGATATTGCTAATTCCAATCCGGAAATTGTGAAGCAATATGTTGATTCAGGCAAATTGAGAGTATTGGGAGTACTTAGTGATAAGAGACTTGAATCAATGCCTGATGTCCCTACTTATGAGGAAGGTGGCGTCGACGTTTCAACAAAAGATTGGGCACAATTTAGAGGTATTTATACGAATGCAGATGTTCCTGAAGATGTTTTAGATAAGTTGAGTTCCGCTTTTTCAAAAGCAATGGAAACTCAAGAATTCAAACAGTATATGCAAGATGCCATGATGGAGCCAGGAGATATGGACCATGATGAGTTCACCGAATTCATCAATCAGCAAATGAAAGTCAACGATGAATGGTTGACTAAACTAGGAATCAACTAATCTTTATAGGGGCATTCCCACCGCCCCTCTGCTCAATGAGGAGGACTAATATGAAAATACAAAAGGCTGAAATTGCTTTAGGGATATTTTCAATAATTGCCTCGGTATGGTTTATCTTAAGTTCCCGAAAATTTCCGGAATCTTTAAACCAGGCTGACGTTGGACCTGCAGCTTTCCCAACTATTATTTCTATTATCATCATTATTTTTTCAGTCACGCTGATTATTAGTTCTTTTTTTAACAAAGATAGTGAGGATAAGGTAGAAATTTTAAGAATTAAAAATGTTATTCTTTCAATTTTACTATTATTACTTTTTGCACTCGGAATTCCTTTTCTTGGATTCTACGTAGCAGCAGCTCTCTTCTTTCCAATCATGCTTTTTTTAGCAAGCGTGACCAACTGGAAATCGATTGTTGCCACTACATTGCTTTTTGAACTTTTAGCTTTTGGTGTGTTTGATCAATTGCTTGGAGTACCTTTACCGTAAGGAGGATATCACATGTTTGAAAATTTATTATCCGGATTTGATCAAGTCTTTCAAATTTATCATCTAATCGGCCTCCTTGCTGGTATTCTAATCGGTTATTTCATTGGTGCTATGCCTGGTTTGACACCAAGCATCGGGATCGCTTTGATCATACCGTTCACCTTTACGATGGAACCAGTCATGGCTATGATTCTGATTGTTTCATTATACATGGCTGCGGAATATGGTGGCGGAATTACAGCCATATTGTTAAATGCACCTGGAACACCAGCAGCGGCTGCTACAGCCTTTGATGGTTTTGAGCTGACCAAAAGAGGTGAAGCCGGGAAAGCATTGACAATCTCTATAGTGGCCTCAGCGATAGGAGCTTTGATCAGCTCCATCTTATTGATTTTCACTGCTGTGCCAATGGCAAGTTTCGCATTGGAATTCGGTCCGACCGAATATTTTGCTCTCGCTATCTTCGGTCTTAGTCTAGTCAGTTCATTAAGCCAAGAGTCCTTATTGAAAGGTATGCTCAGCATGTTGTTAGGATTGCTGATCATTACAATCGGTCTTGACCCTGTAATGGGAACACCACGCTTTGTTTTTTCCAATGGATTGTTTGAAGGGGTACCTTTCTTACCTGCCTTGATCGGTTTATTCGCTCTTTCTGAAGTCTTTTATATGCTTGAAAATGTAAAAGAAAAGCCGCCAAAAGAAGAAAAATTGAAAGGTATCGGAGCACCATTGAGCCTTTTTAAAAAGATGTGGCTGACACTTCTAAGGGCACCTATTTTGGGTTATGTAATCGGTGTAATTCCAGGGGCAGGTACTACCATCGCTTCTCTTGTAAGTTATAATGAAGCGAAAAGAGTATCAAAGCAAAAAGAAACATTTGGCAAGGGAAACCCTGAAGGAATTGCAGCATCTGAAGGTGCCAACAACGCGGCAGTTTCCGGAGCCTTCGCACCATTATTAGCCCTCGGTATACCCGGGTCTGCAAGTGCAGCAATCATCATTGGAGCCTTAACGATACAAGGTGTCCAACCAGGACCATTGTTGTTTACAGAAAATCCCGAAATCCCCTATTCCATCTTTGCTGCATTATTGGTCGGCGTTCCGATTATGGCGATTGTAGGGCTTAGTGGCGTTCGTCTATGGGCAAAAGTCGTGTTGATCCCTAGAAGCATACTTGCTGTTTTTGTTTCAGGTATATGTGTGCTAGGTGCTTATTCCTATAGTAATTCAATGTTTCCTGTTTGGGTTATGATCATTTTCGGTATATTTGGTTATTTGTTGAGAAAAACCAATGTTCCTACAACCCCGATGGTTTTAGCACTTGTATTAGGTGCAATGATGGAAACAAACTTCCGAAGAGCGATCACTGTCAGTGGCGGAGATTATACATTCTTCTTCCACCGTCCGATAACTCTTGTTTTGTTGATTCTATCAATAGGGACTCTCCTATTACCGATTATCCAACGATTTAGGAAATCGAGAGCATAATAATGATTAGACATGATTGACGATGAGGTGGTTTTGCAATGAAAACTGAGAAAGACATTAAGACAGATAAAGTCTTCCGTTACGTATTCGACAGTATAAAAAATGGAGAATTCACGACAGGCCAGATGTTGACAGAAAGCGGGATCGTAAAAAAGCTCGGAGTAAGTCGGACTCCAGTACGGGAAGCATTGAGACGACTGGAAAAGTACGGGTTGGTAGAATCTGAACCACATAAAGGCGTCAAGGTAATCTCCATTACAAAAGAAAGAATTACAGATTTATATCAGGTGCGGGAAGTATTGGAAGGCTTAGGTGCCAAATTGATCGCGATGAATCGAAATCATGAACAGGTCGGAAAGCTTCATGCCATTTTATCCCAAGCAAAGAAGGCTGTAGAAGACGATGATATTGAAACTTTATCAAGCATTAACAGTTCGTTTCATCTCGAAATTGCCAAGGCGTCACACAATACTTATTTAGTCAATATTTTCGAAACTTTGCAATCGCATATCCAATTGGTTATGTTGACCTCATTGTCAAATAAAGATCGTCCAAAGGAAAATTTGAAAGAACATAAAATGATCGTGGAAGCGATAGAGAGCTGGGATCCTGAATTGGCCGAAGCCATTATTAAAGGTCATGTCAGAAGGGCGTATCGTGCCGCGTTGAAAAAATTAAATCTTGATGAATAAATAGATATACATTTGGATAGGAGAGATTCAATATGACAACAAAAGAATTAGTACAAAATGTTTTAGCGACCCAATACAATAATATTCCTGATGAGGTGCTAACTCACGCGAAGAAAAGTATCCAAAACTGGATGGGCGTTGCAATCGGCGCAGCTTACCATCCTTCCGTCGATATGGTATTGGGATTGAAAAAAGATTTACAATCTGGAGAACAGGTTTCTGTACTAGGCCGCCCAGAAAAGGTCGATTTGTTGCTTGGTTCTTTAACCAACGGCATGACCTCGCATATTTTTGACTTTGACGATACCCATCTGGATACGATCCATCACCCAAGCGGTCCAGTAGCACCTGTGGTATTTGCACTAGGAGAACATTATGACATCGATCCGAAAGAACTTTTACGAGCATTCGTATTAGGGTGTGAAGTAGAATTAAGAATCAGTAATGCCGTATATCCTAGTCATTATGATTTAGGTTGGCATATAACAAGCTCCGTAGGCGTTTTTGGGGCAGCAGTTGCGGCTGGAGTCTTACTAGATTTTGATGAAGAGCAAATGCTGCATGCACTTGGACTTGCCGGTACACAGTCAAGCGGCCTACGTGAAATGTTCGGAACAATGACTAAGCCATTCCATCCTGGTAAAGCTGCACAAAATGGTCTATTGGCCGCTCTGTTGGCAAAGAAAGGATTCACTAGCTCTAAGCAAGTTTTGGAAGCTAAAAGAGGATTTGCATCTGTCTTAGCTCCTGAACACAACCTTGAGCGAGTCAATGAAAATTGGGGAGCGCAATGGGAGCTGCTTAAAAATGCCTTTAAACCTTATGCCTGCGGGATTGTGTTACACCCATCCATCGATGCATGTATAAAATTAAGAGAACATGCCCAACCAGAAGAAGTGAAAGAAATTCAAGTTACAGTAAATCCTTACGTTCTCGAATTGACAGGGAAAGTTAAGCCGAAAACGGGTTTAGAGGGTAAATTCAGTATTTATCACACAGCAACAGTTAGCTTTTTAGAAGGGGATGCGGGAGAAGACCAGTATCAGGATGATGTGGTTCTACGTCCTGATGTGGTAGAATTCCGCTCAAAGATCAAACCTACGGTAGATCCAAATATGGAAGAAGATAAAGTTAAAGCTAAGATTGTGTTGAATAATGGAAAAGAGTTTTCGGTCACGATCGACCATGCTACTGGAAGTATTGAAAATCCTATGACCCAAGAGCATCTAGACTCGAAGTTTGAGAAGCTCACAAACTCGATCATCGGTAACGAAAATACTTCTAAAGTCATTCAAAATATGAAGAATTTCGAAACCCTCCCTTCCATCAAAAAAGTTATTGAATTATGTACAGGCAACAACGTATTGGTGTAAAAAATCTTCTTACAATAGAACAAGCCAAGCCCTTATGAACTCCTATTCATAGGGGCTTTCTAAGTAAACCGGTACAACCCATTGTTAGAAAGGTTCAGGTAACCTATATGATAAATTCAAGTCTAAGAGATTGCTTGAAATGGCTGTTTGTCATCCTTGGCTTCGTATTTGTAATCTTGTCATCTCAAATCCCTATCCAGGATGATCTTGGGAATGAAGGATGGATTACACTTTCAATAGTATTCTTGTCCATTGTGTTGTGGTACACAGAAGTTATTGATGCAGCTGTTACAAGTTTACTCGTTATCGTGCTATTTCCTTTATTCCATGTCATTTCATTTGAAGAAGCGGCAATGGGGTTAGGAAATGAAGTGATCTGGTTATTACTCGCTATGCTTATCATGGCTACTGCAGTTAAACGGACTAACTTAGATAAACGATTGGCTTTTTTCATGCTTTCCCTTTCAAAAGGAAAAGTGATCTTCATACTTTTTCATTATATTTTAATGGGCTTTCTATTAACATTTATTATCCCTAATGCAATCGGTAGATTAGCTGTTTTACTGCCTATTGCGATCAGTTTAGTTAAAGCTTTTGAAAATCAATTGGACAAAAACTTTTCAAAGTCATTAATTTTGATAGTTACATTCGTGCCTTATATCAGCACGACGAGCATTCTGACCGGTGCAGGCGGATCCATATACTCGGCCAGTTTATTTGAATCTATGCTCGATTATGAATGGAGTTACCTCCACTGGTTAATTATTATGGCTCCAATCAACATGTTTACACTTCTTATTTTTTGGGCCTTATTACTCTGGCTTTTTCCCATCAAAACAATAAAGCTTGAGGATATGAATGAGTATATTAATCAAGAGATTAAAAAGTTAGGGCCTATGTCCAAACAAGAAATGAAACTAATAGGATTATATAGTTTGCTGATCATGCTTTGGATTACAAAGGAACTACACCAAATTCCATTAGCTATGTCTGCTGTTATGGTATCAGTATTGTTATTTGTGCCAGGAATGAATATTATTTTTTGGAAAGAAGCGAGAAAGGATGTCAATTGGGGAGTGCCTTTATTATTTGCTGCAGGCCTGACAATTGCATTTTCATTGAAAGCCAGCGGTGTCATTCAATGGTCAAGCGAAATATTGGAGAGTAATCTACTTCATCTAGCACCTGTTACCCTTCCTTTAATGATGATGATTTTGTTTGTACTGATCCGGATCGTGTTCACGAATTTCACAGCTGCTGCAGCTTCATTAATGCCTGTTGCCCTTACAGTAGCCATCGGAAGTCCCTTTAATCCAGTCTGGCTGGGAATGATTTGTGTAGTAGCAAGTAGTACATCTTACCTCTTCCCTTCCCAATCCGCTGGGAATATGACAACCTACTCATTAGGCTATTACAGTGGTCGCGATATGCTTATACTAGGACTTACACTGACCCTCGTCATTATGGCAATGACACTTTTAGCAGCCTTCACTTACTGGCCATATTTAGGAATTCCAAAGATATAATAGGTGCCTGGTACTTTTTACGAACGTAGATATACCAAGGGTTTTGAAAGTGTACCTGGGACCGATCGGGAAGCCTTGTACTGCAACGGTTTCAGTTCGGTGCCTGGTACAGTGAAGTAGGCACAGATCTAGAGCAACTCGTCGAAACCGCCAAATGGATGGAACAGAACATTGGCCGCTCCCTCGACGGCATGCTCATGAAAGCAGGAATAGCGTAATAAAACCATTGATCAAGCGTATTTGTTTTATAGGAGTAAAGATGATGATAAATAAAGTGCCAGACTCCGAAGCGATTCGGTGCCTGGCACTTTTTGTGAATGCAGATGTATCAAGGGGTTTGAAAGTGTACCTGGCACCGATTCAAAGCCCTTGTCCCGCTTGGGTTTCTTTTTGGTGCCTGGCACCGATGATGAACACAGATAAAAATGATGCTGAAAATTCTCTATTTTTATTGTGCTCACCTTCCCTTTATGGCCAAGAAAAATGGATTAAAACAGTCTAGGTTTGTTTAATTCTTTCGCCCTATTGTTGAAATGGTGTTTCATTCAATAATGACTTGTTAATAATAGAGAAGGAAATGGTACCTTCCAAAGGAGGGGAAAAAAGATGTTAGAAAACGGAAAAATTTCGGTTCGACAATTTATGGTACTTGTAATTTTATTTACTGTCGGTACCTCTGTCTTACTTGCACCATCATTACTTGTTACTGAAGCGAAACAAGATGCTTGGATAGCTGGTATCCTTGGAGTGGGTGTAGGTTTATTATCGGTATGGTTATACAATGCTTTAGGGAACCTCTTTCCTAATAAGACCTTGGTTGAATATAGTGAAGTAATTCTTGGAAAATGGATAGGGAAAGCGATAGCTCTTTTATTTTTTAGTTTTACTTTTACCCTTGCTGCTCTCGTCTTGAGGAATTTAGGGGATTTCTTGACAACTAAAATTATGCCGGAAACACCGATCGGATCCCTTCATATTATTTTTTTATTTCTTGTTATTATGGGAGCTCGTTTGGGACTTGAAGTCTTAGCACGTTCTGCAGAAATTTTATTCCCATGGTTTATCATCCTTTTTCTTTTGCTTGTTTTTTTTCTTTTTCCCGAAATCAAGTTTGAAAATTTTCAGCCTATCTTGGAGGTAGGAGTAAAACCCTTACTGCGGTCAGCGATTCCGTTTATTGAGTTTCCTTTTTTAGAACTTGTTATTTTTTTAATGATTTTCCCCTATGTTAATCGGACAAAAGATGCTGGCAAAGCTTTTTTAACGGGAACTTCGGTTGGAGGAATCATGTTAATCATATTAACGGTATTGGCTATTTTGGTAATAGGTGTAGATCTAATCTCGCTGGAGCTGTATCCAACCTATGAACTAGCCAAAAAAATAAATATTGGCGACTTTTTACAACGAATCGAAGCCATTGTAGCTGTACTGTGGTTTATTTCAATCTATTTTAAGCTGACGATTTGTTTTTATACATCCGTTTTAGCCCTTGCTCAAACATTCAAACTAAAAGATTATCGACCACTCACTTTGCCATTAGGAATGATCCTGATTGTCTATTCTCTTATAGTGAGTCCAAATATAGTCTATAACATTACATTTACCCCAAAAGTAATGATACCTTATGGTTTAATAGTTGGCCTTTTTCTGCCTTTATTGTTGTTGGGAGTAGCTTCATTTCGAAAAAAACGTCAATCTAAAACTTAAAGTGTACAGTTGATCGACGATAAGGGAAACCGTGTTTTTACTGATATTCAATCCTTTTGAAATTTCTAATCTTGAACACATCTTATTTTTTCTTAAATATTCGAGGACTTTTTTCTGGTTTCTCTCTTAATATTGCTGTTCCTTTGATTGACATCTCAATAACTCTACTTACAACTTTTTGATCTTCCCTTTGAACTGATCAATGAATCGGGCGTTCCATTCATCTCCACCAGTTGCATTTCCACTCATCCAGATAGGCGGCTTTATCCCTTCTTCAACCAGCATATTTATTGCTTCCGTAGCCATTGCATTCAAAAGAAATGAGTTTGCGAATGTAGAAACAGCTGCAACTTTTTGTTCTAACCCCTCTATATCGATGATGGCATCTCCCACACCGACCTTACTGTCCAATACGACATCGACTAAGTCATGTAGGTTTTTCTTAGAAGGATGGCGGGCAGGATGATCACCCGGTGTATTGATGGCGTGCTCCACAGATGTCACTCCAATCGTTTTCACTCCTAACTTCTCAGCCTCCAGAGCGGCATCAATGACAGCGGAATTGATTCCATAGGCATTGATGATAATTAATAAATCATCTTTTTTTAAGTTATAATCATTGATTACAATCTTTCCATATCCCGGTGTCCTTTCTATTGACATGGATCGTAACGCACCGCTGCTCAATAGTGTACCTTCGTCCAATATTGCACTGATGTGCATCAACCCTCCTGCCCGGAAAAACAATTCTTGTGACCCTAGATTCGAATGCCCACCCGGGCCATAGGCAAATACTAATTTGTCTTTTTTTATTTGAGAAGCGATCAATTCTGCAGCTTTATGAATATTGGCCAACTCTTCGTCATGTAACCGATTCAGATGCTCCGTGACTTTAGATAGATATTGTCCTGTTAATGTAGATGTCATTTTTCCACTCCTGATTGGTTTTTTATTGAAACACACTTTCCCCTCTTATAAGTTTCAAGTAATTCAATTCCAGAACTTTTAGTATAGTTAAATAAAATAAAATCAGCGTATGAATCGACTTCGAGTTTATAACCAGATAATCTGAGCCATTCAGCAGGATTTACCGTTGCCATGTCAATCACATCAGCAAGTTCACATAGGCCCTGTTTCAGAAGATGGTTGATCCCCCATATCTGAGATTGGGCTGACCCTGCCAGGAGGTCTGGATTACTGGCCATATGAAGTTTCCCTTTTTTAGTCAAAACAACTTTTCCACCGATGTGCATGTTGTACTCTCCAGGCTCCATTCCCCCTAGCGAAACACTGTCACTTACTACGATTGCGCGTTTCCCTTTCATTCTTATAATCGTTTTCAGAACAGCATCGGGCAAATGAAACCCATCCGCGATAAAAGTCGCCGCTAATCCATCATTCGCAAGCTGTTCCCAAATATAATTGGGATGGCGGGGTAGCATCAAATGAGCACCATTTCCAAGATGGGTTGATAATTTAGCACCAGCTGAAATAGCAGCCCTGATTTGTGCTGGCGTTGCTGAAGTATGACCTATCGAGACGATGATTCCGTTCTCGGTACATGTTTTGATGAAGACCTCGGAATCATCCCACTCTGGTGAAATAGTCAAAAGTTTCAACCTGCCGCCTGAAGCTTTTTGCCATTTACTTACTAGTGACCAATCCGGAGGACTGACAAACTTAGCATCATGTGCTCCTCTTGGCCCATCTTCTGGTGAAATGAAGGGGCCTTCCAAATGAACTCCTGCAATGGAATCATCCATGTATGGGAAACGTGTACACACCTGTTTTATCGTTTCCATCGCTTCTTCAATTTTCTCAGGACTGTTTGTGATGATTGTTGGAAAGTAGGAGGTGACCCCTTCTTTCCATAACTCCCTGGTTATTTTCAAAATATCAGATTCTTTGAGCGGGAGAGTGTTGAAATCTACTCCTTTATAACCGTTGATTTGTAAATCAATCAGTCCAGGGGCGATATATGGTAAAGTTTCATTGTTGGATCTTTGGATTGTGGTCAATTTAGTAAACTTTCCGTCCCGACAGTCAATTTCCAGTCGTTCACCTGTACTATAATGGATGGCTTTTAATTTACTCATTCCTAGTGATTTCCTCCGCAGGACTCCTTATCTAAATATAATGTACAGTTAGGATGATTTCTCAATATAGTAGCTGGCCAATTTGTCGTAATAGGTCCATCCAATACATGTCGGACTGCACTAGCTTTCGTTTTACCTGGAACGACACAATACAAGAATTCTCCTGAAAGTAAGGCCGGTATGGTAAGTGTGATCGCTTTTTCGGGAACCTCTTCAATACTACTAAAACAACCGTCATTTACTTGTTGCTGCCTGCAAGCTTCGTCCAGGGTGACTGTCTTGACCGTCTCTTCATCTTCAAAATTTGCCACCGGGGGATCATTAAAAGCGAGATGACCATTTTCCCCGATTCCCAAACAAACGATATCAATCGGCTTTTCATTAAATAGAGATGCGTATCGTCTACATTCATGTTCACTTTCACTATTTCCATTTATCAAATGGACTTCTTTTGGTTTTACCAGATCAAATAACTTCGATAACAAGAAATTTCTGAAGGTTTGGGGAGCATTTTCCGCTAATCCGATATATTCGTCCATGTGGAATGCTACGATCCTTGCCCAATCAATGCCCTTATCTTGTACCAGGTACTGCAACACCTCATTTTGGGAAGGTGCAGCTGCAAATACCATTCTTATTTCATCTTTGTCTTGTAAAAGTTCTTTGATTTTTCGAGCAATTTGTTGCCCTGCATAATCACCAAGCGATTTTCTATCATTAAACGTTTTTACTGCCAAATGATCGACTTTATCGACTTGCACCGGAGAAACTGACATTCTAACAATCTCCTTTCATTATCAGTTCACGAATACCCTGTTGGATATTTTCTTCAATTGATATCGAAAAGTGGGAAGGCACACCAAAAAAGTAAATCCATTCTTTTGACTCGTAACCTCCCTCAATGATTTGTTGTGATGTTGGAATATAACCGATCATTCCATTACTGTATGGTAATGGGAGTACCTTATTTGGAAACTCTTTTTTTATGAATCGGCTATATTCGACTACCATTTCTGCATTCATTGCCAGAAAGGATAGATCATCACCGAACTCTACCAGCATTAATTCAAGAGTAGCCTCGGAACTTAACCTGTTTCGGTTTTCTAATAGGAAGGTTTTCCACACGACATGTTCATCCTTGGTCAAGGACTCTTCCAAACTCTGTAATTCATTTATGGACGGGACTTTCTCATATTTTAATGGGACTGATCTCTTTTGTATTTGCATATATTCGACATTTAATGGTTCCAACTTTTTTTCACTTATAGCCTTTATGACTTGGTCAGCTAATTGCTGTCCTAATCGCTGAACATCAGTCTGGTTTCCTCTATAAAATTCATTCTTTTCTTTATCAATCATCGCAGGTCTTATATCACCACAACAGCCTTGAAAGTAACCTGCTACCACTTTCTCACCGAGTACTCTCTCTATTTCTTCCGTAGCGACTCCCGGAAATTCTGAAGATATATAGTTGTCCCCAGTAATTGTAGGGTGGCAGGTGTAGTGGACCATTACCCCTTTAACGTTGCCATTGGAATTTTCCGCTACTAATATTGTTACATCAGAATCGAGTGGTCCATCTTCATTCGGTGCCATTCTAACCTTGGTTCCTGATAGTAAACGACGATTGATCCCAATATTGCAAGTAGTGAAGCCCCTTGATAAGGTTACAGGTTCGAGGTTTTGAACCGCTGATTTAATAGCCACTAGAACCTGAGTATTCAAGTTTTCAAGATAACAAGGATCCGGAACTCCTAAAAAACGTGTGAAAGTATTGCTGGTCTGTGGACCAGAATGATTATGGGTAGCATGAAAAATGATTATAAAATCTGAAGTCAATTCCTTTTTGATTTGTTGTTCAATTTGTTTACAATGTTCATCCTCCCACCAAATCAAATCAGCAGTTATCATGATGGTAATATCCTTTTTGGAACGAGCCCTTTCTTTTTCAAAATAAAACGCTCTTAAATACAATGGTTTCTTTATTCCAGAATAGGGCCCTTTTCGATGGGCAAAGCCCGCCAATTCAATAGGGACCGAAGGAGTTATATCGATTTTTGACGTTCCCAGATTTAGTGTCACGCCAATCTACCTTTCTTTTTTTAATGGATCTGTTAAAGTTCATTGTACACCGGTAAGACATGCTAAAAAACGGGAATCGACCACCACACATAAAGGCTGAAACCATGTGTATATGTAAGACCTGCATAAGCAACAAAACACTGCACCACTATAGCCTGAGACATGACGGGAAATCCCTGAAAGCCACCCAGGCATCTTTCCTCCCGCTACAAAAAAATCTTTGAACCTTTGACTTTTCCAAAAGACTAAAAACCGATCACAATCTCAAGAAGAACGCAATTAATACAATCCAATGAAGTGAATGCATAATGCTCCTCCTAATGATCATTAATTGGTCCTAGTCTATTACTATTTAATTTAAAAAAGATGTTTGAAAGTCAATCATTTTCTGAATAGTCCGCATTCAATTGGTTTTCATGTATAACTTTTAACCCAGCTCCAATCATCCCGTTGTCAGCCAATGTACTTGCAAACATCTTTTCTGAGCTGAGGTTTTGTTCAGGAATTGCCATGTTTGATAATTTTTCTTTCAAAATTTCGAGGAGGAATGGATTGTTTGTAATGACACTTCCCCCGAATACAATCTTATGTGGATCGATTAAGCAAATGATCGTGTAAACACCTTTGGCCATTTTTATCATTATAGGTTCCATCATGCCTACTACCGTTTCATTTCCCCTTTTATATTCTGAGATTATTTCTTTAGTAGTCAGTTTTCGGCTCAACTTTTGACTGTAAATCGAACTAATAGAAGGACCGCTGACCTGAGCCTCCAAGCGCTGGTTATCACTTTCTTGAAAAATCAAGCCGATTTCTCCAGCAAAACCCCTCCCCTTGAAAGGTCTCCCTTCATGTATAATACTGCTTGAAACACCTGTACTCCATGTGAAATAAACGAATGTATCATTCATGTTTTTTCCTTCAATCACCCATTCTCCGTAAGCAGCCATGGCAACATCGTTACCCATTATCATTTTGCAAGGAAAGATTGTTTGAAGTCTTTCGATCAAAGGGAAATTCCTCCATGGGAGGTTATTTTGAAAGATTGCAATCCCTTTTTGTGCATCGATTTTTCCCGGAACACCCACTCCTATCCCGACTATACGATCATTTTCATACCCTGACTCCTTTATGACGTCTTTAATACAATCGACCACTTGAAGGAACATAGCCTCACTATCATATGCAATACTAGGGTACACTTTCTTGAATGAACAATTCCCATTTTCATCTACCAGGGAGGCTGCGATTTTTGTTCCTCCGATATCCAAACCAATCGCATACATAAGATCCGCTCCTAGTTCGGTAAAGTTATTTTCACAACCTGATTCAAATTACGCGGCTTATCAGGATCCAGGTTTAAAGCTACAGCCCGATAGAAGGCCAACATTTGGAGATATGGCATAACAGAGATCGCTGAAATATGCTCCATTCCATCTGATCGTAAAATGATATTTTCGTCACTTTCATCTACTGGCGTATTTCCGATCGTCAGCGTATATCCCCCGAATGATTGAATATCCCTGATGATCCCTGTATCAAGCTCTTTGGTTTTTTCGGAGGAAAGGACGATGGCAATTGTCTTCTCATCCACAATTGATATTGGACCGTGACGGAATTCGAGGCTTGAATATGCTTCACATTCGGTTTGTGTCATTTCCTTCATCTTCAGACATGCTTCTTCAGCAAGTCCATATGATACACCTGTTCCTAAATAAATGAATCTAGTGAATGAAAGGTTGTTCCCGATCTCTTTCACTTTGTTTGAACCCTTGCATGCTTCCTTCAGTAAGGTCGGAAGATTATCTAATTCCCTTTGTACTTCCGCTTCACTACATATCTGCCCAGCGTATAATTGGATTGCATAAAGCATATTCGTGAATGTCTGTGTCATGACGATACTTTTTTCATTGATATGATCAAGGACTATACTTTCTTGAGCAATACTGATCATTTCTGTATTTTTATTACACGTAATCGCTAGTATTGATACATTGATGTAACGATCAAGCACTTTTAATGCTTTAATAATTTCTGAAGTCGTGCCCGATCGAGAAAAGGCAATGATTTTATAGTTTATTTTGTCTGACATTATTTGTTGAGGATGAATGAATAATTCAGACGCTGGTACTGCTTGGGACGGGATACCCGTAGTTTCCTGATAAAACCGGGCTGCTGAAATGGCAAGATAATACGAAGTGCCGCATCCTGTGAATATCGCATGTTCAATTGATGAGTCTTTATCAGGCTTTTGTAAGGAAAAGACCCTTTCCCTGGTTTTCTCCATACTTTCGCCCTGGCTCATTATTTCACTATAGGTGTAAGAGGAATTCAATCTCGTTCACTCCTTTTTTAAAATGATTCCTTGCTTGTACTGATCAATCTTTTCAATATCGACCTTACCTGCTTGCTTCTCCATTGCATTTGAAACAGCAGCTGCGGTAGCATTGATCAGGCATTCTTCATAGGTTAGGTGATTATAGAAACCGACTGCCAAAGCCCCCACTAATGTATCTCCACATCCAACTGTATTGACAGCCTTTACAACAGGAGGGTTTATCGTCCATGTTGTGCATCGATCCGAACGATCATTCCTTCTGCTCCGTATGATATGAGCGATGCCGTAATACCTGAATGATGCCAACTCTCTATGATTTTCCATACTTCCTCTTTGGTCAATTTTTTTTGGCCATATATTTCTTGAACCTCATCAATATTAGGTTTTACCATAAAAGGCTTGGCAGCCAGCGCAAATTCAAGAGCTTTTCCACTCGTATCCACAATGGCCTTAGCGCCATGATGCTGTACTAAATCAATCAATTCTCCATATGCATATTGGGGAACGCCTGCCGGTAGGCTGCCGGAAAAGATGACAAACTTGCTTTTTTTCGATAGTTCCTCTAAGTGTCGTTTGAAAATCCCAAGCTCTTTTTCCGAGACTTCAGGACCTTGTTCAAGTATTTCAGTTTGATGTGAGTGTTGGTCGATTATATTAAGGCAAAGACGGGATTCCCCAGAAACAGGTTGAAAATCATGAGGTATCGAATAGGAATCCAGAAGGTGGCAAATCGTCCTTCCGTTATTCCCACCAATCATACCGGTTACCATGACTGGGGCTTTTAATGTTTTAATGACTTTTGCGACATTGATCCCTTTTCCTCCCGGCTCTTTGTACATGGAATCTACACGATGTATTTGGTTTGATTGAAATGCTGGAATGTAATAAGTGATGTCAATCGCCGGATTAAGTGTAACTGTTGTAATCATATGAATTATGACCCTCTTAAACGACCGATTGCGGTGAACTCTGAAGCGTAGAAATTTTACTTTTAACAATTCTTTTTACTGACTCTCTTGCAGATACGAAATATTTTCTTGGATCTTCCTCACCTGAATGGTAAGAGAGATAATTTCTTAATTCATGTACAAATGATTTTTTGAGTTCAGTTGAGAAATTCACTTTACTTACACCGAGTTGAACCGCTTTTTGTAAATGTTCTTTCGAAAGACCAGAAGCTCCGTGCATCACCAACGGTAATCTTACAAGATCTGATATTGCTTTTAATCTTGAAAAATCCAACTTTGGCTCCGATTTATAAATACCATGTGCTGTGCCGAATGCTGGAGCCAAAAAATCTATACCTGTCCTGATGACGAATTCCTCCGCAATATCTGGATCTGTGAATTGTACATCTGCCATATCAACATCAAGTCCATCTTCCACTCCACCTATCGTCCCAAGTTCCGCTTCCACTGGAACACCTACATCGTGGCATACCTCTACAACTTTCTTGGTAAGCGTTATATTTTCTTCATAACCAAGACTAGACCCATCAACCATGATCGAAGTGTACCCGTTCCTAAGACACTGATTGACACACCGGAAGCTATCTCCGTGGTCCAGATGAAGACTTACAGGGATCCGGACTTGTTCTGCAGCTTCTTTTACCATACTGGCCGCAAAACCGATCCCTAAATAGTTGATTGTACCTGGGGTCGTTTGGATGATTACTGGTGAGTCCAACTCTTCTGCCGCGGAAACGATTGCTTTTATCATTTCTAAATTGTGACCCGCAAAAGCCCCTATTGCATAATGATGATCATAGGCATCCTTTAAAATTTCTTTACTGCTTACCAGTGGCATATCCGCACCTCCTGCTTAATATTCGATTGTTCGGATTGAAAGTTTCCTGAAAGTCCTATGAGCATTAATCGTAACAATCAAACTTATCAAACTTCCTGCCATGAACAAGATAAGACCAGGAAAAACGAGAAAGAAGAATGCTAAGAGCAAAACACTCCCGATCATGATTATCGTGTCTAAAGGATAGGAAAGAAAAATCAAAATCGATTGTTTGAAGTACTGAAGAAAAGGCAGTTCCATATGTACATAAAGGGCGAGAAGAAACAGGGCGATGACAAAACAAAATAGACAAACCATGATGATCAGACAAAATGAGTAAAAAGCCAATCCTCCTTCAAAGGATTGAATGAACAAAAGATCCAGGTACAGTGCTGTAGTGGTCAAAAATAGGATGAGACCGATCAGATTCGCCTTCCAGAATTCTTTTTTGAAGGTAGATATGAATGCTTTAAAGAAATTGATTTGCTCCGTTTTCTGCACCCACATCCTGGTTACAGCAAACATTGCTACTGTGGCAGGGAAGAACCCGAATATGATCAGGCCGCCTAAACTGAAAGCCAACCAGAGAAGGTTCAACAGAATCATTTTCATACACCATTCACAAATGTTATAAAATTTATTTATCCCCAATTTTATTTCCAACATCTACCCCTCCGTTTGAAGGATTCAATAGACCGCGTTACCCTTTATCCATGAGGACAAATTTTCCTTTACAAAATCATCATCATTGAGATGAGGATAACTTTCATGAACCCGGTCAATTTCTTCCATCTGACCATGTGAAAGTGACTCGTTTGGATTCATACACCATGTCCCTTGCAGCAATCCTTGCTTTTTAAGAATTTCATGTATCCCTGATAAGCAGCCAGCAAAATGGTTGGCAGGATCAAAAATCGCACTGTTTACATCTGTCAATTCTACGTTGCGTTTGAGGAGCTCATCATAAGAAATTGAAGCATCTTCGCTCCTTTTACGCTTTTTGATATCATCGAGCAATTCTACAGCTTTTTTGGTCCATACCGCCCATTGTCCGAGCAATCCTCCTACAATTTCCTTCTCTACGACCTTATTGTCTATCTTGAATCTATAAGTGGTAAGCAAATCAACGATAATATTATCATCATTTCCAGTGTAAAGAGCGATTTCTTCCCTCCTGCTCGAACTACAGACAGCCCTGACAACATCAAGGGTTTGATAGCGGTTGAAAGGTGCGATTTTGATACCCATTACTCCAGGGATTTCTGCTGCAGATTTCCAAAATTGAAAGCTCAATCTCCTCCCACCAACAGAAGGCTGGAGGTAAAAACCAAAAACAGGGATCACTTGAACGATTGCTTCTAAATGTTCAAGAAGGTCATTTTCACTCCAGTCATCCAGACTTCCCAGGCTTACAAGACCTAAATCATATCCAAGTGATACAGCGAGGGCGGCTTCTTCCAAAGCTTGAGGAGTCGTGCCGCATATACCGGCAATTTTGATAAAAGGCTTCGTTAAGTTCGCTTTGTAAACCTCATCCGCTGCCAATTCAAGGACCTTTTTATACAGACCGTGTGTATTTTCATGAATTTCAAATTGGGTAGTATGAACGCCTACAGCTATTCCCCCGGCTCCGGAAGCGATATAGTATCGGGTGAGCCCCCTTTGGCGATTTTCATCCAGTTGACGGTTCTCATCCAACGCAAGTGGATGTGCCGGGACCACCGCCCCTTCATGCAAAGCCTTATGGATCATTGGTTCCAGTTCATTAGGCATTCTAAAACGCTCCTTCTCGTTCCTGGAAATTAGTTGGTTTATCAATGGTCACGCCCCCGACTTCTACCCAATTCGATACCCACTCCACCATTTGGCTTAATGTGACTTTTGGGTACCCAAGAAGTTTGTGGGCTTTAGAGGCGTTACTTAATAGAGCATTATTGTTTTCTTCGTTGATAAAGATCGGTTCTTTTCCGAACCTTCTTCCAAACTGCTCAGCAAGCCACCTTACTGAAATTGTTTCTGGTCCTGTCACATTCAAGACTACAGGCGGTAAATCAACCAAATTCAAACTTCGGGTAGCCATTTCATTAGCATCTCCCTGCCAGATCACGTTTACATGCCCGGTGGTGAGATCGATCGGTTTATCTTCAAAAACATTCCGGGCAACCTCTAACAGCACCCCGTACCTTAAATCGATTGCATAATTTAAACGAAAATGGAGCATTTTGATGTCATATAAACGGGCAAAATATTCAAAAATACGCTCTCTTCCTAAGCAAGATTGTGCATATTCACCAATTGGTGCAGGTTTGGTCGATTCGTCAACTCCACTTTTGGATACTTCCGTAAATGGGTATACATTTCCAGATGAAAATGTAACAATCCTGGAGTTTCTGAATTTCTCCGCTACCATTCCTGGGAGAAAAGTATTCATTGCCCAGGCGAATGATTCATTTCCATTCGTTCCGAATTTATATCCCGCCATAAAAATGATATTTTTCGTTTCCGGTAGAGTCAGTAACTGTTCTTTGTCTAATAGATCCATAGATATGGTTTCGACTCCGGATGATTCTAAGTCTGTACGTACATTTTTGGAAGAAAAACGGGAAACGCCAATGACTCTCTTATCTAATCCACCTGCATCAATTGCTCTTTTAGCCATTTTTGCAAGGGTGGGACCCATTTTCCCTCCCACTCCAAGTATCATGATATCTCCATCAATGTGTTCCAAATCATTTATCAAGCGCTTGGAAGGATTAGTCAATTTTTCTTCTAATTCTTGGATCGTCTGCATATTAAACACCTGCTCTCTCTATAATCATTCTATTTTTCAACTCCTGAAATTCAGTATGACCACTTCATATTCTCGAAGGTACGGTAGATTCAAATAGACCCGCTCCTCATTTTGGTGGAATGTAAGTTGTTCGTTCATTCTCAATGCTTTTACCGACTCGATTTTTTCGATAAGCTCCAATTCGATCTGGATATCAGAAATAGGGACGACTTCTGTTATCGGTCTAGTCATTGATCCCGTATAATTGACCAGGTGGAGAATAATACGTCTATCCTGTTTTCTCATGGCTGTATGTATTGATTCCAATGTAAAAGGAGTCTTTATATTCAATGGGACATCCACGAGGGATCGTACTGCATTATCAATCAGCTTACGATATTCCGGAAGCGCATAGGATTCATAAAACTTCCCTATGTTTCCTGTAAAATATAGACTTTCGCCTTTCCCAAATGTATTTTTTAAAATGAAAGGATAATCTGTTCGTCCCGGCAGTTCACAGTACCTTGACTGTTGATGCTCCCTATAGTTCATGACCGATGCCGTTTTCCCATCCGATATGACATTCATCCCTAATGATGAAGCTGGAATATGTGATTGATCGATTCCATCTGTCAGATCCTTATCCCCATTTATTTCAATGTGGTCATATTTACAATGCCGTATGCTGACTGCTTGTTCTATACCAAAAATCTCCCCAAGTAACGGCCGATCCCTTTTTTCTCCATCATCATCATATAGGGAGGTGTCAAAGGTAGAGATGACCTTTCCACCTTGAGCGACATACTTTTTAATAAGCTCCGCCTGCTTCTCACTCATGACACTTATATTTGGCAGGATGATCAACTCATAACGTTGGAAGGCACCGCTTTCGATCGATTCATCATCAATGACATCAAATTGGATCCTGCTTCTTGATAACGCATCGTACCATCCCATAAAGGAACCACGAGCATCACCTTTTTCCGGATTGGATAATTTATCCTGTCCTGCTGTAAAATCTGTCTCCTCTGCAGATGATTGATACTCATTCGCAGTCGCAAAGGACCAAACCAATGCGATTGAAGCCATTGATTTTGTATTCATATAGTATTTTTCATTTTCTGATAGAAACTGATTGATCTCTTTTACAGTGCCCATCCGCTTGTCTTGATTATTATCGTTATAGACGCCATACCATGTATTTGCACCATGTGAAACCGCCATTGCATGAGCAAGCCACGTTTCGGCAGGAGAAAGCAAATAACGAGACCAGGGTGCCAATCGCCCAGCAATCGCAACACAATAGGGCTTGCCATTTGTTTGTGTTTCGAGCAATTGAGCAGTTGCTGCAGGTTTCCAAACAGGGGTTCTGCGAAGGTCATCCCCCAAAAACCCCCCTTCTGCCAGTAACATATCTTGATGGTGGACCGTAAGTCGGTTGTCACGACTACAGAATTTGGTCGGTACAAGCTGTGGGCTATTCATATAAATCATTGTGTCAGGAGAAATATCCTTTAACGTTTTGTTTGCCTCTTTCATGAAGAGTGCAATCGACTCGCGTTTATATGTAAACAGATCCCTCCTTTGTGTTTTATTCGCTTTCTCCCAATCTGGAAGGCCATATCCATAATTAGAAAGGAACGACATCTTACACGCCTTGCAATAACATCCTTCTACCCTGAAGAATGGTCCATCAAGAAAAATTCCCTTTATTGAATATTTTGCGAGATTACGGATTGTCGAAAATGCATATTCCCTGAATGAGGAATTGATGCATGAATATCCACCTGATCCGTAGGCACTTTGGATCCTGTTCCCGTTACGATCCCGCTGCTGCCAATCCGGGTACAACTTTGCCAATGACTCGGCAAGCCAGTGCACATTGAAATAAACGACCGGATAAATTCCGAGTGATTCATACGATTCAGATATTTTCCCCAGAATATCTTTCCGTTCCTGGACAGCACAATCAGAATGATAGTAGGTTATACCGGATTCTCCTTCTGTAATATCATGTACTTCAACATGCTCGGCATTAAAGCCCAATTCTTTCCTGATATTGAACTGCTCATCCAAATCCAAAGATTCATATTTTTCCGGTTCAGGAGGAATAAAGTCAACGATCCTAAGGGGTTTATCTTTCCATAGGGCAATTTTATTCATCTTATATCTCCTAACCTTTTATTGATCCTTGCAAGCCGCTGACAAAATGGCGTTGCATCAATATATAAAAAATTATGATCGGTACCAGTGAAATGACGACGCCAGCAGCCATGGTCTTCACATCGGTTCCAAATGTACCAGACAGATAAGCTAATCCGAGAGCTATTGGAAACAGGCTTTCATCTTTTAAGATGATCAATGGCCACATAAACGAATTCCACACAGAGATGAATGAAAAAACACTAAGGGCAGCTAACGTAGGTTTAGTCAATGGCAGAATCACACTCCACCAAACCCTGAATGGACCACAACCGTCAATTATCGCAGCCTCCTCTATTTCCTTCGGGATGGTAAGATAGGCTTGACGCATCAGGAATATGGAAAATCCACCGATCAATCCAGGTACGATCAACCCCCACCACGAATCCACCATACCCAGCTTTTCAACGATGATGAACAATGGAACGAGTTTACCCTCTTCGGGAAGAAACATTGTAGCGATAATTGCATAGAAGATAAATGTCCTACCCGGAAAATTCATTCTGGCTAGTGGATAGGCTGTAAGAGCTGTCAAAAAAATATGAGAGGGGACCATGATGAGCAATAGTAAAAAAGAATTCAACAGGTACCTCGGAAATGGAATAGCTGTCCACGCTTCAATAAAATGGTCGAATACAGCCGGCTTCGGAATAAAACTTGGCGGAAAACCGAAAACGTCCTGAGCATTGGACTTGAGAGCTGTAGATAACAACCATAAAAAAGGGCCGATGAAAATAAGCGATACCGAAATCAACAGTACATATAAAAAAACGTTTTTGCCGATTTTTCTCCATTTGTACAATTGTTTGTCGTTCATTGCACCGAGTGCCCCCCTCTCGAGATTTTGTAATTTATAATCGTAAGAATCATCAGGATCACCCATAGGACTATGCCCATTGCAGTTGCATATCCCATATCAAGCTGCACAAAAGCTTTTTGATAGATATACAGAGGAAGTGACATTGTACTATCCAGCGGTCCTCCACCTGTCATGATATAAATACTTGTGAACATTTGGACTGTCCCGAGCGTAGCCATTACAAGTGTTACAGCAAACACAGGTCGTAATTGAGGTAAATAGACATGCCACAAAATCCTGAGCGGAGATGCTCCATCTATCCTTGCCGCTTCAATCAACTCCTTCGAAACTGCCTGAAGGCCAGCAAGGTAAATCAGCATGTAGAACCCCATCGCTTTCCAGGCTTCGAGGATTGATACAGCTGGGATAGCCGTTTTTGTATTCAATAACCAATTTGTTTCGGCATTAATTCCGATGCCATTCAAGAAGGCATTCACCAATCCAGACGGATGGTATAAATATTTCCACATGATCGCGACAGCTACCATAGCCGTAACTACCGGCAGGTAATAAATCAGTCTAAAAAAATTGATCCCTTTGATCTTTCTATTAACGAGAATAGCTAAAAATAATGGAAGAATAACTACCATTGGAACAGTAATGAGAAAATACTTCATTGAATTTCCTAATGCCTTCCAAAATTTATCATCCTGCATCATCGTTTTATAGTTTTCCATTCCTACCCATTCGGCTGGTGCAAGAATGTGGTATTCAGTAAAGGAATAATAGAAAGCATTCAAAGTCGGAAGATACTCAAAGGTAGAGAGAAGCACTATTGCAGGGAGTAAAAAAATATATGGAATAAAATTGAATTTCTTCTTTCTCCTCTTTTTTGCCACGACTACACTTTGACGGATGGATGTTTCTACTTGGTTTAAAGCCACTCTATCGACTCCTTTCTAAGAACCTGGAAAAAAGAAGTGCAGCGGATTGGATTTTTATAGATCCGCTGCGTTGATCCTTGCTTCTATTTAGAAAGTTCCTGGTTCCAGTGTTCTACAGCTGTATCAAGTGCTTCTTTTGCAGTTTTTTCACCTAAGAGGGCTGCTCGGATTTGTTCAAGGTAGAAATCTTTCAGTTCTTGTTCTTTTTCAATGCCCAGTGAATTGATTGTAAGATTCGGAGATATCTCAACCATTATTTTCCTTGCTTCATCATGAATGTTTTTAACCTCAAAATCAGTAAAGAATGAATCTTCTAAGGTTTCTTCTGTTGAAGGAAAGATTGCAACCAACTTAGTGAACTCCAACTGATTTTTAGCGTTCGTCACGTAAAGGGCGAATTTCGCTGCCTCTTCAGGATGTTCTGATTTCTTAGGGACGACGAATGTCTGGATACCAGCTAAAGCCACTTTGCCTTCACTACCTGTCACAGGTTTAAAAACTTTCAGTTTAGGAAGGACACTTGGAGCGTTCTTTTCAATTCCTACCAATGTAGACGCAAGCTTCTGTCCGACATGGGCTTGCTGTCCATTTTCAAATGTTTGCTGAAGCTGGCGATCATCTTCTGAAACCGCACCTGACGCAACAGCACCGTTTTTGTATCCCTCTACAAACATTTCAACAAATTCTACGTGTTCTTTTGAGTTGAAAACCGCCTCCGAACCTTCATCATTTAATATCGGAAGCCCTTGTCCAACTAGCACTTCCATAGTCGGCAGGTCATTTGAACCGTAAACCTTCGGCAGTTTCTCGTGGATCTTTTTCCCATTCTCCAATATTTCTTTCCATGTTTGTGGCGGGTTGTCAGGATCAAGCCCTGCTTGTTCGTATACCTCTGTATTCAACATTCCGACTGCAGGTCCACCATGATACCATGGGATTCCCAGTAGTTCATTGTTGAAAGTCAGACCTTCAATCAATCCATCGATATATGGATCCAATTCTTTTTCATCGACGAGGGAATTGATTGGGTTCAGTACGCCATAACTTTTTATTAAAGAGATATCCATACTGGCAAGGTTGACAACATCAGGGACTTCTTTACTTTGTAGTGCAGTAATGAACTTTTTCGAAGCATCAGCACCAGGCACATCCACCCATTTGATCTTTACGTTAGGATTTTCTTTTTCATAGTCGTCCACGATACCTTGGATATAATCTCCAAAATTTTTCTTAAGATTGATTGTCCAAAATTCCAGCTCAATATTTTCATCCTTTTCTGCAGATAAATCTTCCTGTGGTGAACAAGCGAGTAGCGGTAGGAAACAGAGTAAAATGACTAATGACAAACTCACGATTTTTGTACGACCCATTAAAAATACCTCCCTATTTTTAATATTCTGAAAATTAAATATGTAAATACTTTTATTAAGTTACATTATATGGTCCTGGCTATTTAAAGACAAGTCTTTTTAATGTCTTTAAATAGCCTGATAATATACTAGAAAACATTCGGCGAAGCAATCCTTGTATACTTTACTTCTTTCCCAACGCCTTTCTTTAAGCCGGGTTCATAATAAAGCCTTTCTACTTCAAGTTCATCAATTCTTTCACTACGACCACTTAAATAATCACCGATCCTTTGTTGAGTCGTATCAATCCTTGCAAGGAGACCACCATATCGGATGTCTAAAATTTCCCACCCGAATGGTTTGTTATAAGCCATCCACTGGGATCTGTGGAGATTCCTCAATTTATCTACTGCATCGTGTAAAAGCTGTAATTCTATTTCAGACGTTTCCGCCAGCTCATCTTTCATATTATTACTATATCTTTCTACTAGTTTTAATCCTATTTCACTTTTTACACTTAGTATGGAACATAATGTTGCAGAGAATTCATATAGTGTGCCCCATGTTGACTCTTTTTCCAAATAAGGTTTTAATTCCTGATATATGGTTTGGTAGTGCTTATTGAAGTCCAGATTTTGTATTTGTTTATCAAATAAACCTAAGAGCGGATCCTGCCATAATAAATATTTCGTCGGGCTATCAGGGATCAGTTTATGCCAATCTGCAGCCGGATGCATGTCCATTTTCCCGATCGTCAAAAACGCTTCATAACGGCCTCCTGTACAAAATTCAAACCGATTCTTCAATTTCTCCTGATCGACTTCATTTGAATATCCATGTTCTGCGAAAAGCTGCAATCCCAAAAGGCCATAATAATAATTGCTTTCTGCTCCATCATCTCCCCAAAGGGTTGCGAAAACTTCCTTGACCCCTTCTTTTTTGCAAGCATTCAGAGCGGCATTTGTCGTAATAAATGTTTTCTCATGATGAATCGTCGGCCCATGCCACGTCCATATCCCACCTGCAAAAACAGGTTTTGATCCAAAATCCGCATGCATCCTGATAAAATTTCTATAAAAATCCTCTGATTCGTTATAGTAATCCCAATATACAAGTTGAACACCTTCAGGGATGTCCTGCAAAACCTCTTTCGGAACTTGAATATCCAGATCGTAATAGGCATTGGATTCTGACCATACACGGAAATACATGTCACTCCAAACCATCGGCTTCAACCTAAGTTTATCGGTTATCTCCTTTACTTTTTCAAGATGCTCTGTCATCAAAGTAAACCGGTCTTCTTTTCCAATCTGGTCTAAAAAGTTCCCTCTGCCCAAACCATGCGCTTCATCCATTCCGATATGAATCCTATCGGTTCTGAATGGATGTGTCGATGCTGCAATCATTTTTTCAATGAAATCATACGTTTCCTTGTTTCTGACTAATAAAACGTCTGAAGTATCTTGTATGCATGATGTGTGGGGCCACCTTAAATAGGAGGACAAATGTGCAAGTGTTTGTATACATGGAATGACTTCTATCCCGAAACTATTCCCGTAATCATCTATTTCCTTCAGCTCGGAATCTGTATATCTTCCTCTCATATAACCGAAGTAAGGATCCGATTCAATCGTATATGTGTCTTCCGTATACAACATCATCATGTTGAACCCCATCAATGCCATATACCTCATGAATGACTTTACTGTTCCAGGCTTAAGGACAGCATTTCTTGAACAATCAAACATGGCACCGATTGTAGTAAATTGTGGTTCTTCTTCAATTTTAAATGAACTCTGTTTTTCAGCGGATTGCAGAAAAAGCCCCAGGGCTCTAAAAAAATGGACCTTGTCATGATATTTGATCGTACCTTGGTTATTTTCCAGGCTAACTTCAATGATGTTTTCAGACGTCTTTTCGACTTTTACAGGAATACCCTTTCCATCTACTCTAAAATGGCGTTGAGATTCCAGTTCTGACAAACCATCTTTCAGTTCATCAGGCAACCCTTGCAGATTTAAAATCATCTTATCTCTCCTTACCTTCAAAGATAGGATTGCACAACTTTTTTAATTGCTTCTGCCGTATAAACAATCCCTTTTTCATCACCCAATAGAACGGTCTGGGTAATCCATACTACCTGGCGATCGCCCATTTGCTCTGCAATTGGACAATGAAACTCCGGTTCTTTTCCCGTCCATTCTTGGATAGACCTGATGATAGAATCATACTTATTGATTGCAGTATAGCCTGTCGAAGATGGTATTCCCTGTTCACTGAGCATCTTTACGAATTGGGATTTGTCTACACGTTCTGACAGTGCCTTTTCTAAATAAAACATGAAAAAATGGTAACCGTTACGCGTCACCCGAGGATCCGTTTTAAATAGCTGGATCCCTTCCACGGGACTGAGAAGTTCAGTTAAAAGTTTTGCATTTCGGTTCCGTAATTCGATTTGATCTTCCAACCGGGTCATCTGCCCTAATAAAATTGCGGCTTGAAACTCGGTGATTCTTAAATTCCACCCTATCTCATCGTGTTGATACCATGACCCATCACGTACACGCCCCACATTGGCTAGCGACCATGCTTTATCTGCTAATCGTTTATTGTTGGTAAGGATGATCCCCCCTTCTCCAGAAGTCAGGTTTTTACTGGATTGAAAGCTGAACGTTCCTAAATCACCAATCGCCCCTACACCTTCTCCTTTCCATTGGGCTCCCACCGCTTGGGCTGCATCTTCAATCAAAACGAGGTTATTTTGTTCAGCTATTCCTTTTAAACGGTCTAGATTTGCTGGTGTTCCGCCTATGTGCACAGCAACAATAGCCTTGGTTTTAGAGGTGATGGCTTGTTCAACTTTTTCCGGGTCAATCAATAAAGATTCCTCTTCCACATCCACAAATACTGGAATCGCGCCAAAAAGGAGTGCAGATGTGGCAGTTGCTATGAAGGTATATGGAGGCATGATGACTTCGTCGAAGGGTTTAACACCAGCTGCTTGAAGAGCAACTGTGATGGCAAGTGTTCCGTTTACTACTGTGACACCATGATCAGCATCTTGAAACCTGGCAAACTTATCCTCAAATTCAGGTATTTTGTGTTGGTAGTCTTTGAGGTTCGATCCACCAGAACCTCCCCACTTGCCCGAATTCAACACTTCATTCAAATAGGTCGATTCCAATGCTCCACTTAACGGCCAGGTAGGATAACGTGGGTTTCCGACATTTCTTCCCTTTTCATCGAGTCTTTTCATATGGTCTCCTTTCAGTTCAATTTGCTTTGATCTTCGCCAACTGATAATGATTGGCTACCTTTTGTATACCTTTAATAATATCCTGTATATCTTCAGCAGTATAAAATTCACTGACAGGAATCCTTATTGAAGTGGTGAGGATTTTTTCCGCAGCAGGGCAAGATCCTTTTTCATATGTCACATCGGATAGTTCAAAAGGAAAATGACTATTCAAATAGGCTTGTTTCTTTTGGAATAAATCATTTAAATAAACGACTTCAGGGATATATCCGGATGCCGCCGGTATACCCTCAGCCCTTAATGCTTCAGCGAATTCATCCCTTGAACAAGAGAAGCTCTCCTTATCAATCTGGAACATATAGAACCAATAGGTACAAGTATCGTCTTCTTCCACTTTATGAGGATGTAGGCCCTTCAACCCTTTGATCCCATTTGTGATTTCATCTCCATATTCCGTTCTTTTCGCACATATGTGTTGGAGTTTTTTCAACTGTGCAATTCCGACAGCTCCTTGCAGTTCTGTCATCCGATAGTTAGGTGCAAGATAGGTTAAATCTTTTTGGACATTCTTCCCGAATCGTTGATAGTTTTTATCTGCAAAAGCGTGAGTAATTTTAAAATCTTCTTCATCACCTGAATTAATGACGACAATACCTCCATCGCCTGTAGATAAATGTTTGAAATCGTTGGTGCTGAAGCATCCATAATCACCTATCGTACCAACAAGCCTACCTTTATAACGGGCAAGGTAACTTTGCGCACAATCTTCGATCACTTTCAAATTATATTGTTTTGCGATTTTCATGATTGGATCCATGTCAGCTGGATTACCAGCTAAATGCACAACAAGAATCGCTTTTGTACGATGTGTGATTCTTTCTTCAATTGATTCTGGATCCATATTGTAAGAATAGGGATCAAGATCCGCAAATACAGGTATAGCATTTTGGTAGAGGATACCGATCAATGTTCCCTGATCTGTGATCGGGCTAGTGATCACCTCATCACCGACTGTGATACCAGCTGCTCCCAATGCAACATGGATGGCAGCTGTACCTGAAGAAGCAGCAACGCTATACTTTACACCATAGAGATCATTGAAATCACTCAAAAACTTCTTCACTTTATTTCCACTATGGTAAAACAGTGTGTTCTGTTCCAGTGCTTCGAGTAACTCTCTACTTTCTTCCAGACCAAATCGTTTGCCAGTTCCAAAAGGAATTTCTTTTACTTTTTTACCGCCGTGCAAAGCCAGCTTACTCATTAAAATCGCCCCTTTTTACAATTTATCACCAAGTTCGATCAAGTACTTTCCATTAATCACATGCTTTTCACAAGGCAGACCATAACGATTGACCATTTTATTTCCGTTGACGTTTTCTTTGCTAGAAACCGGGATTAGGATGACTGCATTTTCAACGGCATTCGCAACTTTGATGGACCCGTCAGGATTCAATCCGATAATCTTCATTTCAAGCCTTTCTCTCACCCATCTGTTGATTTGTTCTCCTGTCCAAAATATGAATCCCATTTTTCTAGCTTCTTGTGTGACAAATTTAACTGCTTGTCGTACGGATTGCTGTCTATAAATATGAATTTGATGAAATAAAAAATGCGCTACCCCCCGGACCATTTTGACATTCTGGAGAAATGGTTTGACAATGCTGTTATCTGCTAAGCGATCCAGATCGACATCCTGTGTCAAAAAACTGATTTCAACGACATCATAAAAACGGTTATTCTGATCAGTCCATGAAACTGGAAAATAAGGGTGGCATGTACCGAAAAGGAATCCTATATTGCCCTTTTTACTTGGTCCTCTCGTCTGGTCTGATAGTATGCCATGCTTTTCACACCAATCAAACAGCTCGCCCCATTTTTCGAACCTTGTATAATGGTTTTTATTTGAGAAAACTTCTGACTTTCCAGTGACCTGTTTCAACCAGCTTAATTGGCGTGAAAATTCAGCTTCGCTCCAATAGCCGTCATCAGTTTCCAATGCATTATAATGGAATGCCAGTTCATGACCTTCGTCTTCGATTTTTTGATAGATTTTCTCGGAATAACCTGGTTCCATCATGCACCATGTCGTTTTCAGACCACATTCTTTCAAGACTTCAAGTGTCATTTCTGCGGATTCATCCTGATTGATATCACTATCATGTGAGATCATAGCCACTTGATCTATTCCTTCAGGCCAATAATCTATAATCGGTAATGTTTTTTCTTTTTGCAATGCAGTCCGAAGCAATTGTGCTATTAAAATTTCCTTCCATAGATCTGCATAAGGATACGCAAAATATTTTTCACCCGTTTCGGTGATACTCCGATCCCACTCCCAGTCCAATTCAAAACCATCCTCCGCTTTCAGCAACTGATCATCTATATTCGCTGTGCCATCAGGAGCCGGCACACCATCTTCCATTACGGGCTTCGTACCTTGCTGAAACCCTACCACAGAGCCGATAATATCAACTGCCCACCGATGGACTTCCCCTTTTCCGTATGTAAATATTTGGTAAACAGCACCGGCTTTTTCACCTATCGGTGTATTTGAACGAAGAATCCCCCTTTCTTCCCTGATTTCCACCTTATCCGACAGTCCTTCCAAGGTGATCGCTTTCAAAAATCGTAGAGAAACACGATTATCTTCATTTAATCCTTCAGCATATCCCTTTTTGATTACTTTCGGACGACACCCTAACATTGCTCCAAGTTCTTTCAAACCACCATATGAAATCAATGCTCCACCCTGAAGGATGAATTCAAGGATCCTGTCATTCGAACTTTGTTCAATAGGGTCAACTGGAAGGATTAAAATATCGTATTCATTTGAAATTTCCACATCATTTTCAATCCATGTAAACGGGATCCCCGCATATTCCAAAATATGTTTCAGATATATTTCAAATACATTTTCCCCTGCAGCCCATCTCTTCAACGCGGTGGTCCTATCAAAGTACACTGCTACTTTAGCCAAATTCATGTAAAAAACCCCTTTTACATCATCGTAATTTCACTTTTTTTCCAGTTGTCCTGCTTTCATTTGCGGCTTCAATAAATCGGATGATCTCGATTGTTTCTTCGATATCTATTCTTGGCTCACCTGTTTTGAACATGATCATCACCTGTTCCAATAAGCTTGCATAATGTGGTTTCGTTCCCGATTGCCCTTCTGCAAATACAGTTGATGACTCCATATGGATCAATGCCCCGAATTGATTATTACCTTTTCTGTTTCCCCTGACGGTGCCGATTCTTCCATCATCCCATTCCCCAACAAGAAGGTCATAATCTTCGTTCGTTACCGTTTCAACACTTATACAGCCTTTGCCGAGAATCGTGAAAAGCATTTCGACTGAATGAATTCCATACCAGAATAAACCAGGCTGCTTCTCAACAATGTTCATCGGTCCATACGAGTCTGCTCCTATGATATTTTTGCTTGATTTCAGATTGTTTTGGAGCCCTTCTGCATATCGAAGAGAGGATGTGCTCATGATAGGGATGTCCATATCATGTGCGATATCCCGTATTCTCACTGCCTCTTCATAATCAACTGTAAATGGTTTATCAATGAATACTGGTTTTTTAAATTCCGCTATCCGCTTAAATTGCTCTAAATGGACTCTTCCATCGACCGAAGTCAATAAGATGGCATCAGATATTTCACAAACTTCTTCTATGGAATCCTTGATTTTGACCTGAAATTCGCCTTTTAACTTTTCCGTGATCCCTTCTATCCTTGAATAACTTAAATCAAAATCCGGTGAGCCCCCTGGAAATGCAATTACCACATTTCCTCCGGGCACATGATAAGGGTGCTCTGGATCATTCAGCAATTCCGTGAATGCAGCACAATGAGAAGTATCTAATCCGACCATACCAATTTTTAGTTGGTTACCCATGATTCCCTCCTCCTAACATAATTTTCCGAATATTCATTCTCATTATAAAACTACTACTTAAATAAAGACAAGTCTAAAAAAAGTCTTTTATTAACTTCAGCTATTGGTTATAATTATTACAATTATTAGTAAACGCACGGTGAGGAGTGAGTTTTTTGGATAATAACAGACCAGAATTCGAGTTTGAAAAAGGGATTGCAATCGGTGTGATCGGCCCTCAATTCCTTATTGAAAGGACTGAAGAAGCACTGAAAGGTTTTCCATCCTTTGTCCCCTACTTTCACAAATGTGATGATGAAAGTGACATCTCCTCGATCCCAAAAGGTTTGATGAACAAGGTTGAAGTCCTTCTTTTCCTCGAATATCAATTATTCAGAAAAGCAAAAGAGAAAATGGATTTCATCATACCTTTCCATTATGTGCCATTGATGGGGACAGGTTTATACCGTTCACTTTTCCGTACTAAAACCTTATATGGCCTGAAAACACTGACAGTGGATTCTGTACCAGAGCAGTATGTCAATCAAATCCTCGACGAATTAGAAGAAAAAAATACGAATAAGATTTTCTATGAAGGTACGGCTCTTGATACTGTAAACGGCATAGTTGATTTCCATTCCCGATATTTTGATAATCGGCCAGGTTCCTCTGCAATGACTGGTATACAAGCAGTTTCTGAAAAGCTTGATGAACTAGGCATCCCAAATGAATGGGTCACTCCAACCCATCAGGATTTGATTGTATCCCTTGAACGAGCATTACTTGCCACTAAAACAAGACGTAACAAGGAGGCTCAGATCGTAGTGGGATTAATCAATATAGATGATTTCAGAAAGGTCGCAGATAATTTTCCGACCGAACATGAGGTACAGAAACTGAAACTTGACCTCCACCGGCTGTTGTTGGATTATGTAAAACTTTTAGACGGACATTTAACTAGTTTGGGAGGTGGAGAATACCTTTTCTTCACTACCAGAGGAATATTTGAAAGGGAGACAAGAGGATATAAATTTTTACCGATTCTAAATGATGCCCATAAATCACTTGGTGTTTCATTAAGCTTGGGTATCGGCTTCGGAAGGACGGCAACGGACGCCGGGAATCATGCCCGAATAGCTTTAAGGCAATCAAAAGATTTCGGAGGTAAAACATGTTTTATCGTAAGAGAGGATAGAAGTGTGATAGGCCCTGTTGAAATGTCGAACCCGATGATCTATGACCTTTCAATTACAGACAACAAGCTTCTTAAGGAAGCTGAGAAGGCTGGTATGTCAGCTGCTTACATGAGTAAACTGATGGCTCAAGTCACTCGTTACAAAAAAACGAACTATACTGCACAGGAGCTGTCATCTATTCTTGGGATCACTATCAGGAGTACCCACCGAATCCTTGCCCAGTGGATCGATGCAGGATTGGTGGACGTTGTCGGTGAGGAAAAAATCACTTCGCGAGGGAGGCCGAGACAAATTTATAAGCTTACTTTCGTTGCTGAACATATTGATAAAATCCAAGAAAGAGTGGAATAAAATTCTTTTATCCCACTCTGAATTTGTTTATTTTTTGAGTATCGATCGAACAGCCAACACCATGTAAATCATTATTCAACAAAACATTTCCTTCATCAATGGCAGGGCCTTCACCAACAGGGTCATCTTCCAAGAACATTGGACCATTCAAATCTACAGGTCGATCGATTTCTAGATAATTAAATACATGTGCACTTGCAGTAAGACCCAGGGTAGACTCTGTTAATCCACCGCCAAGTAATCCTAAATTTGCTTCCCTGGCTATTTCACCACATAATTTGGCTCCTGAAAGGCCGCCCATTTTTGTTATCTTTATGACAGCCGTATCACAAGCCTCAAGGCGAATCGCCTGGATAAGGTCTCCAGCAGTCCAAATACTCTCGTCCAGAGCGATCGGTACATACGTCTTTCTTCTTAATTCTGCATGTCCCAAAAGATCATTTGCTTTTAAAGGCTGTTCGAAAACATCTACCCCTAGCTTTTCGAGGCCCTTAGAAACCTTTACTGCTTCAGAAAGGGTATAGCCCTGGTTTGCATCAACACGAAAGAATAGATCAGGTGCCGCTTCCTTCACCGCTTCAACCATTCCCAGATCCTCACCTGCACTGAATCCAATCTTCAAATCAATTCCTTGATAACCATTTTCAAAGGCATAATTGGCTTTTTGGACCGCTTCCTGTATATTTCTGGTACTTATTAAATAAGAAAGTCCTATAGACCGCTTCGGTTTCGAAAACCATAGTTCGGATATCGTTTTTTTCTGATGCTTCCCTATTAAATCATGAAGAGCTGTATCGATACCGGCTTTTGCAATAGGTTGGCCAATTGTTAACCCGTTTTTGATTTCACTATTCATCAACTTGTGTACGTTCTTTATATCTTCTGCGTTTTGTCCAAGCAAAATAGGTTTAAAGTAATGGTTGATTGTTGATACTACCGATTCAATTGTTTCATAACTCCACCGATTACTCGGTCGCGCCTCTCCCCAGCCCTGGCTCCTATCATCCGTTGTGATTTTTATATAAACATGCGGAGCACCTTTCTCGGTATCACCGACAGAACCACCAGAAATCCTAAAGTTCTGCTTCATCGGTAAATTCAAAGGATATACATCTATTTCTGTAATTTTCATTTCAAACTCCTTTCCAACTTAAGGAAGTGTGTTCTTTAAAAGTAAAGTTTTATTGTAATAGCAGTTCAGGATTGTACCGCAATAGATTTCCGATCAAAACCATTCCGTAGGTAGATCCAAATGTATCTCGTGGTCGGTTTAATAGCTGGACGGATATATCCCTGATCTCTTTATCGAACTGGCTAAGAGTTACCCACTCAGAAATTAACACAGAATAATTTTTGCTACCGCTTCCATCAACGAACATACTAACTCGTGGGTCGGAATAATCACCCTGCCAAATAAGCTCTTTAAAAGTTGAAGTGAATTTCATCATATCTTCTTCAGTAAAAACTGTCCCTATCTGATATAAATCTACTGCTAGACCAAGCTCAATATTTGCGTGACTAATATCTTCACTTTTGTATCTAAAGTATCCAAAATCCCATTGTTTCCCTGAATTATCCCAATAATTCCAAACAAAAGCATCACCGTTATCAGTTTCTTTTATGTGTAAACTACTTTTTAAGAAGTTTCCCATTCTTTGAATCTTATCTAAATAAGCTTCCTTTTTAGTTATTCTATAAAGATTTACAAGTGTTCTGCCTGCTGCAGCATATTGATTGTGAGGAATTGTAATCCCTTTTGACGGTTCATTAAATGGGAAATACTCATTAATTTGGGTCATTCTCGCAGTATCATCAAAGGGAAACTTGTAAACTCCCATTTCAATTCCATTATGCTCCCATTCTGCCCAATGTTGTTCCCATTTCGGAACGAAATTTTTTTCTAATATTTTTAGATAGTCCTTTGCTTTTTTGGTGTATTCTTTACTTAGGGTCTTATCTTGATAAACAATATCTATAAATTCGGAAATAGCAGTTAATGCCATCCCTTCATGAACGATATATTCACCATACTGCTTCAAGGAAAGATCGTCGTAATATGTTGCCGCATCCGGGTCATTAGCATCATCATTCGTTAAGTAAATACGTAATTGTAGTCCTGCTATATCAGGGGTTTTAAAGTCTACAGAGTAAGATTGCCACTCATTATTCGTAAAAGAAAATTCCTTAATAGGTTTACCTGTATCCTGGCGTACAATCATAATTTTCCCAAGATCATCAGAATGCTTATTTTTTGCTCTAAACTTAAAGTTATATTGTTTTCCTGGTGTATAGTTCGGAATGATTGTATAGGCTGATACAAAGTTTTCCCCTTCTGAATTTTGAACTAAAGTACTGTATGTTCCACTTGCTTTATCTTCATCCGTTCTATACACAGACCCTTTTCCGCCATACCAGGGATAAGGATACCAACCGTCAGTCATGTATGCACCATTTCTGTCTTTATAATAAATACTATCCTTTTCCATATTTCCATTCATAATTTGATCGATACTATAACCGGAAGTCCACCAACTCTCAAAACCATCACCTTGAAAATCCTCTAATTGAGCAAACATACCATCAACGTCTTCCACAAATCTGTCTAAATACTCTTCATTTTTCGTTGCCCTATAAACACCCAGGTACCCTTTCAATACATAGGATTCATCCCACCCATATACATTTGACGGAGTATATCCCAGCCTAGGTATGGGCCCGACATGCCCAGCTCCATCATATGCCTGACTTTGATCAGCGTCATAATCATTAAACCTTTTTAACCAATCGGTATCCTCTCCTATTGCAGAATTTGAAAAAGTAGAAGAAAAAACAAGCATCAGTACAATCATAGCTACTATAAACCATTTTTTCATTTTTTTCCCTCCGAAAAAAACATTATTTTAAAGAACAGTATAAAAATTCCGAAAATAAAAGACAAGGTCTTTAATAGGACCAAAAACTTAATCAAATCTCTTGTACTAGAACCTAAGATCTAAATTTATTGTAAATAATATAAAGACATATAAAAGACTTGTCTTTTATAAAACTAGTTAGCTATTATAATCCTGAATATAGATTTTGGAATTTTCAGACAAAGGAGGGTGGATCTAGTATTTTTAATACGATAAAAGGAGGATATTGAATTGAAAAAGTTTGGATTAACATTGTTGATATGTATGTTGGCTTTAGGGGTGTTTTCTTCAATACCATCCAAGCAAGTGGATGCTTCGACTGAATCTATCGAACCTGGGAAAATGCTTGCCGATTATGCTGGTACAATTCGAGAAGCAGAGCCAAGAGCCGATGGAATCCACCATGTTGATACGCCAGCAATGATTGAAAAATTAAAAGAATTGAATGTTAACACGTATTATTATTTGATCTGGCATGAAGAGACGGACTGGGATGATTTAAGGTTTGAATTTCTTCCTGCTGCGAAAGAAGCAGGGATCGATGTTGTCGTTTATCTAGTCCCTCCTTCTGAATCGACAGGAGAAAGGAAATCTTACCCCTATACGACCGATTATATCGCTTGGTCAGAAGCCATCGCTAACCTTTCTCTGGAATATTCGAATTTAATTGGTTGGGCCATTGATGATTTTAACCATAACCTCAATACATATACTCCGGAATATATGGCCCAAATGAAAGAAACCTCAGAAGCGATTAACCCAGAGTTGTTTTTCACACCTCAAATGTATACGCAGTCTCTTTCAGAATCCTTTCTTGAAACCCGGGGCGATTATATTGATGGGGTTGTCCTAGCCTTTAGAGATGGGATTTATCGTAACACCCAGGTTTATGAAACAGCACAGCAACAGATTGATGAATCCTATGCACTGCTTAGTGAATACGATCTTCCACTCTACTGGATGATTTATGCTTCTCAGCTATCAAGAACTCCAGCGAATCCATCATCTCATTATGTAAGAGAAGTGGTTCAAATTGCTTTAGAAAACATGCAGAAGGGGAAGATAAATGGGATCATTACCTATGTACTAAAAAAGAATTTCGCTCCGGAGCCGACAGATGATAAGGCATACAATGACGAGGGGTATCTGAACTTCTTCATCGGTCTGGGTGCACCTAGTTCTTCTGGTAATTATACAGAAGCAACACAGGAAGTCAGAATTGATAAAAAGTCAGAGAATTATTCTTTAACCTTTCAAACGATGGACCATGGCCCGAATGTCTATGGCTACCACAAAAAACAACTCCTCGTTGATGGAGAAGTGGTATGGGAACAAGATACTGCTGAAATGGTCTCTGACTTGGTCTGGGATCCTATACATGTCGATCTTACTCCGTACATGTCTGGTAAATCTAAGGTAGATTTGACTTTCCGTTTCTATGAGAATAGAGGAGTAAATAACTACTGGACCTATGTTGGATTCGATGCGTTAGAACCAACAGGTTTCACAGTAGAGAATAGTAATTTTACAGACAGCTCCAGTTGGGAATTTTCATCAAACACAGGTGCTATTATCGGAGAAATACTTCACTATGATGAACAAAGAAGCTTGATAGCTTATCATCATACAAAAGTATCTTACACAACCTATAAACTCTTTCTATCCATCCATAATGCTGACATTGATGAAGAAATCAAACAGATGCTGCTTTCAAAAGCAGAAAAAATCATGGCAGATTACTTCAGTGAACAAATTGAAAAAGCAAGGCAGGGACTGAACAGTTTAGAAATGCAAATAGAATCACAGAAAGGAAAGAAAACTCCTGTTGAGCTGGCCGACAAGTGGACAGCCATGATTCATGAACTTGAAACACTTTATGAATAAACCAAATGATGAATCCCTTCTGTTCAATCAGAGGGGATTTATTTTCTAAATTTGTCGAACCCCCTAAAGCTTTGTATTCACATAATAGATTGTCTTTTCAATATGAGAAGGTGTTCCCGGGGCATCATGTCCTGAAAAGGGGTATATTTCCATACTTTTTTCTGATGTAATGTGATTATATACACCAAAAATCGGCTTTGGGGGACAAATAAGATCTTTAAAAGCAACTGAAACACGGATTTTACTCTTGATGTTTGAAGCATGATTAAGAATATCGAAGTAGCTCAGATTGGTAAGGACTTTCTCCATATATTCTGGATGAAGTTTCATGAATTTTTCTATTTCAACAAGTGATCCTTCCATTTTTTGCTTTATTGTCAGTTCAATATCACACATATTTGGTACTTCTGCTACAACAAGAGCTGGTCGCGAATCCAATGCTGCCACCGCCATCGCTATTCCACCTCCTAAGCTTGAACCCATTAGACATACCGCGTTTGGATCAATCTCACTTTGCTCCATGATAAAATCAACAGCACGTTTACAATCCAACCAAACTTTATAGTAATAGTATTCTTCTTTTACCAACAAGCCTTGAGTTGCCCAGCTACCCGTATTTCCATAAGAGTATTTACTGTCATCACCTGTTTCCCCCATCCCACGGCAATCGACTGTAAGTACCGCATAACCCTGGATCAACCAGGTCATATATTGGGAGATTGACCCTTTACTACCTCCATAACCATGGTAAAAAATTATACATTTTAATTTTTCCTTGGGATCAACTGGTTTGATATAAAAAGCTTTTATAGGTGTTTCATAAGCTCCTTGATAGATTATACGCTCTACCTTGACTTGCTTGATTGGATATTTGATTTCCTCTATCCGTGGTCTTAATGGAATACTGTTGCACCCCGATAGTGCATTATCCCAAAAGCTATTGAAGTCTTCCCTCCGTGTCAATTCAGGACGATAACCTTCATATTCCCTTATAAGTGCATCTATTTCCCTCATAATTGTATTACCACCCTTTTTATCCATCCTTTGTGATTGTTTTAAAATTAGCAACATAGACAACATTTGTCAAAATATTTTCGAAATTTTTACGGTATCTTTCTTTTATTAATTTATAAACATAAATAGACCCTCTAGCGGCGTGCCTCTGAGAGGGTACTGTTTAAGATATTCAGCTGGTAGGCTTTGCGGGGTCTGCCTCGGTCGACTTGTTCTTCACCTTTAATGGTGACCAGTTTTCCTTTTCAAGTAAGCCCGGTTTGCTATTCATAATCACATATGCAAATCTCTCAATGATTCATCTTTCATATCTTTAACCTGATCAGTGTTCAGTTTCCCTGAGCCATTTTTTTGTTCCATTTTATCCGTTAGATTGAATACTTTAAGCGTCTTTTCCAACCAGTTTTCGTCACCCATAGTTTAAACCTCGTTTCCTTGTAACTCCGAAATAGCCCTTACAAGTACATCGACCGCAACAGATAGTACATCCTCTTGATAGTCGAATTCCGAATGGTGATGGCCATTTGCAAGAGGGGTTCCGAAAATTAGGTAGGTCGCTTTTCCGCCACGTTCCTGTACGCGGTTGATCATATAGGCGGCGTCTTCTGAAGCGCCAATTACATCTTTCGGGATGACGTTTTGGATCAGGTCACTCTTCACAGCTACCTGTTCGATAAGCGGGATGAACCATTCATCGCTCGTTGCATCAACCCCGTCACCGACGATTTCGATGGTCGCTTCTACGTCATGGAGTGCGGCACTCGCTTGGATGATCCGTTCAGCCTCTGAAACCATATATTGATTCAGTTCGACGGTCGCCCCTCTTGTCTCAAGCTGTATTTCCGCTTTTTCAGGAATGATGTTGCGCCCACTCCCAGCATGTAGTGTCCCTACATTGACCCGTGTCTTGCCATCTCCGTGACGGGATATTCCGTGCAGATGGATAGATGCTGTGGCTGCTGCAAGGAGGGCATTCTTGCCTTTTTCCGGCGCTTTTCCAGCATGAGCAGAGATCCCTTTGAAGCTGGCATCACATTTGGTAGTGGCTAAAAATCCGCCTGAGGTCGCTGATACGTCGCCAACCGAACGGTCAAAATGGACTCCGATATGGCCGGATAAAAAGAAATCGACCTCGTCCAGCCAACCTTTTTGGACCATGGACTTTGCCCCTCTTGACCCTTCTTCTGCAGGTTGGAAAAGCAGCGTGTAACGGCCTTGAAGCTGCTCGATATGTTCAGCTAAAAACGAAGCGACCCCAAGTCCGATCGCCGTATGGCCGTCATGAGCACATGCGTGCATCTGCCCGGTTCTCGTTGATGCAAAACCGATCCTCGATGGATAGTGTTCATGAGATTCCGATTCTGTGATCGGTAAAGCATCTATATCAAAACGCAAAGCGATATGAGGCCCTTTTTTGCCTGAATCAAGGGTTGCGACCAGGCCGGTATGACCGCCTTCCATCCGTTCTAAAAATGATGAAGGGACACCTTCTGAAAGGGCCCTTTCTTCTTCTTCCTTTAACACATGGGCAGGCGGTACTCCCATTCTGGTATCACTTGAGAGTGCTTCTTTTCCGACATGGATATCTTTAAATCCAAGGCTGGTCAAGGTTTGATGAATTTTGTAGGTCGTCACAAATTCGGTCCATCCAACTTCAGGATATTGGTGAAATTGGCGACGCCATGTAACCAGGTGTTCCTTTTTATGTTCGACGAAACCTTTTATGTTCATAAGCATTTCTCCAATCTCAATAGCGTATCCACAGCAACCTGTGCCATAACCTCAGTCCCGTTGGGAAGTGCTTTTTCGTCTAGCTCAAAATGCGGATCATGAAGCTGTTTCGGGTTTCCATGTTCCGGCATTGTTCCGAGCCAGAAAAATGCTCCTGGGTATTTTAAAAGGAAGCGGCTGAAATCCTCTCCCCCTAAAGAAGGGTTGATGTCAGGGGTTGCTTCATGACCGAGTATCTTTTGAGCGGAAGAACGGACTTGCTTCGCCCATTCTGGCGTATTGACTGTCGCCGGGTAACCTTCGATATAGTCGATGTCCGCTGTGCCTCCCATAGCCTCTGTTCCACTCTTCACGATTTTGTATAAGCGTTGTTTCATCGTTTCACATGTTTGCTTATTAAGCGTCCGGACTGTTCCTTCTATGGTGACCGTATCAGCAATGACGTTATAACGGTAGCCACCTTCGATTTTGCCGATTGTCAGGACCCCCGCTTCTAATGGATCGACGTTTCGGCTGACGACCGTTTGAAGCTGGTTGATGACACTCATGCCCATCGTGATCGCATCACATGTCTGATGCGGCATACTCGCATGTCCCCCGGTTCCATTGAATGTAATGTAAAACCGGTCGGATGCGCCCATCATCACGCCCTCCCTTACCCCGATTTTACCTGCAGGAAGATCAGGCCAGACATGCTGGCCATAAACGACATCAGGTGTGTATTCATCGAAAACCCCGTCATCCATCATCGGCTGCGAGCCTCCAGCCGGGGCATTTTCTTCAGCTGGTTGGAAAACGAGTAAAATCGAACCTGGAATCTCTTTCTTCTTCTTATTCAACAGTTTTCCTGCGCCCAACAGCATGGACGTATGGGCATCGTGTCCACAAGCATGCATGATCCCTTCTTTTTCAGAAGCAAAAGAGGCGTTCGTCTTTTCATTGATCGGCAGTGCGTCAATATCAGCACGGAGGGCGACTACTCCACCTGGCCGTCCTCCTTTTATCACGGCGAGCACCCCTGTTTTCGCATATCCCTTTTTAAAAGGAATCTCGTATTCTTTCAATTTATCTTGTATGAATTGGGATGTTTCAAATTCCTTCGTGCTCAATTCTGGATTTCTATGAAGGTGGCGCCTCATTTCTATGATTTCATTTTTTATACGTTCGCCTTGCCCTTCAAAATTCAGTATGGTCCGTCCCATGTAAAAAACTCCTATTCTTTCTTACTAAAATTTCATATGGATGCCAGGGCCGATCGGTAATCCTAATAGACTCCAGACAACGAAGATGAGTGTCCAGATGATCAGGAAGATGACCGTATATGGCAGCATGACAGAAAACAGTGTACCGAAGCCTGCTTTTTTGTCATAATCCCGCATGAACGCCAGAATCATCGGCACGTATGGGTTCAATGGCGTGATGATATTCGTGGATGAGTCTGCGATACGGAAGGCGAGCTGAGTGAATGCCGGGTTATAATCAAGCAAGGCGAACATCGGGATGAACACCGGCGCCATCAATGCCCATTGAGCTGATCCACTAACAATGAACAGATTCAAGATCGCAGCCAGAAAAATAAAACCGATGATGACTGGTAATCCTGTCAAATTGATGTTCTGCAAGAAGTCCGCTCCGGAAACAGCGATCCAGACACCGATATTCGTCCACTCGAAGTAAGCGATGAACTGAGCTGCTGCAAAGATCAGGATGATGAAGCCAGACATATCTTTCATCGCTTCACCCATGTACCCAGGAACGTCAGATGTCCTCTTGACTTTCCCAACCGTTACGCCGTATGCAGAGGCAATGGCTATGAAGAAGAACAAAATGATCGGGATGATTCCATCCAGAAAGGGTGAAGGGATGAGCCCTCCCTCTTCATTACGCAGCGGTGAACCGGGCAGGAAAACCGCCAGTGCAACCAGACCAAGATAGATTAGAGCAGCGAATCCTGCGTTGCGCAGTCCTCGGGTTTCGATCGGTTTGATTTCCTCTAATTTTTTGTCACTTGCAGAACCTTCATATTTACCCAGTTTCGGTTCTACGATTCTTTCAGTGATCTGAACACCGACAACCATGAGCATGAAGACTGAGAAGCTCATGAAAAACCAGTTGTCAACCGGGGTTACAGTCAATCCGTCTCCAACATTCTTCGCCACTTCCGTTGTTATTCCTGAGAGTAGTGCATCTGTACCAGTGATAAGGACGTTGGCTGTAAATCCGGCCCCTACACCGGCAAACCCTGCTGCAAGACCTGCAATTGGGTGTCTCCCGAGTGTCAGGAAAACCATCGCAGCGATCGGCGGTACAATGATGAAAGCCGCATCTGAAGCAAGGTTTCCCAGAACACCCGTAAAAATGACGGCATACGTCACCAGTTTAGGTGGTGCATTGATGATCGTTTTTTTCATGAACGTTTGGATCAGACCGACTTTTTGGGCAAGCCCAATACCAAGCATCATACCAAGGACTAATCCGAGTGGTTTGAATTCAGTGAAATTCGTCAGCATCGAAGTGAGGATGAAAACAAGGCCTTCACCGGAAAGCAAACTCTTGATCGACACCTGATCCCCTGTACCAGGGTGTTCGAGAGTGACATTGAACATGCTTACGACTGCAGAAAGGACATCATTCCTAGGGCCAAATAGACAAATAGCATAAATGGATGCGGAAGTTTATTCCCCACTACTTCTACCTTGTCCAAAAACTTCAGCATGAAACCCTTTGACGCGGTTTCAGCTTGATTTGGATTCGTATTAGGTGGCTGCAATTGTAATTCCTCCTTATTTTGGACATTCATTGAGAGTGAGAGTCGATTTATTGATAGATTGCTAGCTGAAGACGAAGGTATGAAATTTCGTAGAATGCATGTGCTCAAGTGTCTTTTTGGGTAATACCCTAATTTTCACCACTAATAGCTAGTGCATTCTGATGGACACCTGTACCAGGCACCTTTTGAAATCCGTTGGGGCACAAGGGCTTAAATTCGGTGCCTGGTACAGTAATACTACATGCCTAGCGGGTAGTGGCAGGCGGCGTGGTGGCCGGGTTTGTATTCTACTAGACTAGGTTCTTCTTTGACGCAGCGTTCCTGGGCATAAGGGCATCGGGTATGAAAACGGCAGCCTGATGGCGGATTCGATGGGTTCGGGAGATCGCCTTCCAACGGTTTGTGGGTCCTCCGCTTCGTCGGATCCGCTACTGGGATTGCGGACAGTAACGCTTCCGTATAAGGATGGGTCGGGCTTTCGAACAAGCTGTCCCGATCTGTGATTTCTACGACCTTCCCTAAATACATCACGGCAATCCGGTCGCTGATATGACGGACGGCTGGGAGCCCGTGGGCAATGAATACATAAGTCAGGTTGAACTCTCTTTGCAATTTCTTCAGTAAATTCAAGATTTGCGCTTGAATGGAAACGTCAAGTGCTGACACGGGTTCATCACAGATCAGCACTTTCGGATTCAAAGCGAGGGCACGGGCAATACCGATCCTTTGCCGTTGCCCGCCGCTGAATTCATGCGGATGCCGCTTAAGATGATGTTCATCCAACCCGACGACTCGTAATAACCTGACCACCTCATCACGGAGCGCTTTTCCTTTTTTCAAACCGTATATTTTCAATGGTTCGCCGACCAATTGTTCAATCGTCATCCTCGGGTTTAACGAAGAATAGGGATCCTGGAATATCACCTGAAGATCTTTCCGCCTCAAACGGAGCTCCTCTTTTGAGAGTGACGTCAAATCTTTTCCTTCAAAAATGACGGAGCCTTCGGAAGGAGGCAACAATCCCAAAAGCATTTGACCTGTCGTTGATTTACCACATCCGGATTCACCTACGATTCCGAGCGTCTCACCTTCGTAAACCTCAAGGTCGATGCCATCTACCGCCCTGACTGTACCGACCGTCTGGTTAAACAGACCTCTGGTGATCGGAAAATGTTTTTTCAAATCCTTGACCTGGATCAATGGCCGTCGATTTGCCGCAGCAGTTGTGTTCATCATGCAACCCCTCCCTTCTCCACATCATAGAAGCAACGTTTTTTATGGTTGGAGTCGAATTGCTCCAGTTCTGGATGTTCGTTCCTGCATTTATCCGTCGCAAATGGACAACGGGGGTGGAATTTACAACCCTCAGGCATATCGGCAGGATTCGGCACGTTTCCTTCAATCGTCCCTAATTCATCCACGACATGTTCAGCCTTCGGAACAGAGCTTAACAGTCCTAGTGTATACGGGTGCTTCGGGTTAGCGAACAATTCCTCCACCGGTGCTTCCTCCACCACTTCGCCGGCATACATCACCACGACCCGATCAGCCACTTCAGCTACGACACCCAAGTCATGGGTGATCAAAATGACACCTGTATCGAAGTCTGTTTTCAATTGTTTGATCAATTCCAATATCTGCGCTTGGATCGTCACATCAAGAGCCGTCGTAGGCTCATCCGCAATCAACAGCTTCGGGTTGCAGGCAAGGGCCATCGCGATCATGACACGCTGACGCATTCCACCAGAAAGCTGATGAGGAAAGCGCCGTACGACCGCTTCTGCGTCAGGAATCCCGACTCGGTCCAGCATCTCGATGGATTTCATCAATGCCTTCTTTTTACCAAGCCTTTGGTGGAGGCGAATCGATTCGCTGATCTGGTTCCCAATTGTAAAAACCGGGTTCAGGGAAGTCATCGGTTCCTGAAAAATCATCGAGATTTCATTCCCGCGCAGCTTTCTCAACTGCTTTTTCTTGATTGCCTGTAAATCTGTCCCGTTAAAATCGATTCTCCCATGGTGAATTTCGCCAGGAGACGGGATCAAATCGAGGATCGACAGCGAGGTGATGCTTTTCCCGCATCCGGATTCCCCGACAATCGCAACAGTTTCTCCTTTATCTACATGAAATGTGACGCCATTTACAGAAGGGACAATTCCGTCTTCTGTTTTAAAACGAACCTTTAGATCTTCAACATTCAACAATGAAGTCGACACGATCATCCCTCACTTTTCTACCTGTCATCTATTTGATCTTCATTTTCGGATCGAGTACGTCTCTCAACCAATCTCCTAAAAAGATGATACCCAAAACGGTTATCGTGATTGCGATTCCAGGGAATGTAGCGACCCACCAGCTTGTGGCAAGATATTCTCTTCCATCACTGAGCATCAAGCCCCATGAAACATCCGGCGGCTGGATCCCCAGCCCCAAAAAGCTTAAGGAGGACTCCAATATGATCGTGGTCGCGACATTCAGTGTAGCAATGACAATAAAGGAAGAAACGATGTTTGGGAGGATGTATTGCCAGATGATCCGTGCATCCTTCGCCCCTACTGCCCTTGCCGATCGGACATAATCCCGCTCCTTTACACTGAGCGTTTCACCGCGCACCATCCGGGCATATACCACCCAGGTCGTACCTCCGAGTGCAAAAATCATCGTCATCAAGCTTGGTCCGATGACCGCTAGCACGATCAACATGAACAATATGTTAGGAATAGCCAAAAAAGAATCAACCGTCCTCATGATGACCGTATCGATCCACTTCCCATAAAAACCGGCAAGCAGTCCTAAAAACAAGCCGATTGCTCCGGCTAACACTACAGCACTAATCCCGACCAGAAGGGAGACCCTTGAACCGACGATGACCCGGCTCAATATGTCCCTGCCAAGGTTATCGGTCCCGAGCAGGTAATCCGGATTGCCGCCCTCCACCCAGGCAGGAGGCAATAGCCGATTGACGACATCGGTCTCGGCTGGGTTGAACGGTGCAATCATATCAGCGAAGACAGCCATCCCGAACATCGCCAATACGATGACCAAACCTAATGTCCCCGTCTTGCTTCTTAACAAGAGCTTGATCCATTTGAATCTGCCACTTGCTTTTCGGGCTTTAGGCGTTTCCAGGGAGACGTCTTTTTCCGTTTCTGTTTGTGTGTACATTGAACTAAAGCCCCCTTTTAATCGTACTTGATCCTTGGATCCAGGTAGCGGTATGTCAAATCAGCCAACAGATTGCTGCCGATAACCAGAATCGCGATCACAAAGGTGGCCGCCTGGACTACTGCCATATCCCTGAGGTTGACAGCCTGGATAAGCAATTGTCCCATTCCTGGCCATGAAAAGACCGTCTCAGTGATCAAGGTGCCCCCGATTAATGTCGCTGTTTGGAGCGCCATGATTGTGACGACAGGGATGAGCGCATTCCGCAAAGCGTGCTTATTCACCACGATCGCCTCTATCAACCCTTTGCTTCTTGCAGTCCGGATGTATTCCTGGCTCAGGATTTCCAGCATGCTCGAGCGGATCAGCCGCGTCATTTCAGCCGCAATCGCTGTGCCTAACGTGATCGCAGGCAAAATAAGGTGATAGATGGAACCTGTCCCTGATACCGGCAAAACATTGAACTGTACCGCAAACAAGAGGATCAGCATGATTCCAAGCCAGAAGTTCGGCATTGCTTTCCCTAGGACCGCTCCTCCTGTTATGAATAAATCGATGAAGGAGTTACGTTTGATTGCCGATAGAACCCCGAGTGGAATTGAAATGATGATGGCAATGATCATTGAGAAAAAAGCCAACTCCAGGCTGGCCGGCAGCCTTTCCAACACAATCGACAAAGCAGGTTGGTTATAACGGAACGATTCACCGAAATCACCTGTGACCAAATCGCCAAGGTAAGTAAAATATTGAACATATAAAGGTTCATTCAAACCTAATGATTGCCTGAGTTCCGCTTTATCCTGTTCTGTCGCCGTTTCCGGCAGCATGAGTGATATGGGATCACCGGTTACACGGACTAACAGGAAAACGATCAGACTGATGATAAACAAAACCGGTATGATCCGGAGAATTTGTCTCAGCAGGAACTTCATATCCATCCCTCCAACGTTTATAAGAAAAGCGCAAACGCCCTGATCAGCCACGACGGTCACTGGAAGTCCGATGAGGAGGCTCGGACCAAACAAAGTTCGTTCTGCGTGGGTAACACTTCGACCTAAATCAATGTGTCGACCTCCGCAGGAGGACTGAAGTGATCCAAGTGGTTGGGCGTTGGAGCTAGACATTACTTCATCGCAACAAAATTTTCATACTTTCTTAGTTTGCTACAAAGGGCTCTTCCGCTAGTGTCTGAGTCTCACCGTTCTTAGTCAATGACTGGGATGCGTCTGGCTCTCTCGGTTTTCCACCAACATATTTACAAAAATGTTGTGTTGAGGTGCCCTGACTCAATACTCATAATTGTGTGGAGGTGTCTGACACATTTTTTGGAACAGCCCCTTCCAGTCCTATTTCAAGGTAATTTCATCTGCAATGAGCATCTCATCCAACCTAGGTTCGAATTTCAACCCTTCATTAAACCCGTAAACTGAATCAAGTTGGTAAAGGTAGATCTGCGGACGATCTTCTGCAATGATTTCTTGAACTTTTTTATATTGTTCATCACGTTCCTCTGCGTTCATATTGCTCATCGCATCTTGAAGCAATTTCTCAACTTCAGGATTGTCATAATCGGTTTCACCTTTTGCCTGTTCCTTGCTTAGCCTTTCCATAGCAAGTGCTGCATCGAACATGGAGTTTCCATAACCAATAAGGAACATATCCCCGAAACTTTTAGATGAGTACTTTTCCGCAAAAGAACTCCATTCAAGGAAATTGAGTTTTACATCGATCCCGACTTCTTTCAACATTGCCTGCATCAATTCTGCAGATTCTTTATCCTTCATATAGCGCCCATTCGGAGCACTTAACTCAAGTTCGAGTCCATCTTCGTATCCAGCTTCTTTCAAAAGCTCTTTCGCTTTTTCCGGATCATATAACGTATCTTGGTAAAGGTCCTCGTTAGCACCCGTGTTGCCAGGGGTCACCCGAGTACGTGTAACTGTTCCTGCACCTTCCATCAGGCTGTCTAAAATGGCTTGTTTATCAATCGCGAGGTCGATCGCTTCCCGTACTTTCGGATCCGAGGTCGGGTGACCTTCCGTATGTCTTAAAACAAGCATCATGACGCGCTGTGTCGCACTTTTTGCAATATCTGTCCCTTCGTTCTCTTTAATACGATCCCAATCAGTCGGGGGTACGTTAACGGCGATATCGACACCACCGGTCAACAACTCAGAAACCCGTGTGGAGTCTTCCGGAATTGATCTGAAAACGAGTTCTTCCCATTTCGGCGCGTCCCCGAAATAATCTGGATTCGCTTCTAAGACGACACGATCATCCTTTTTCCACTCGACGAATTTGTAAGGGCCTGTCCCGACTGGTTCCTTTAAAAACTGCTCCCATCCCTCTTCCTCAATGTACTTGGATGGAAGGATACCTGAACCTAGACGGGAAAGACGATTCAGTAAAGCTGGTTCAGGTTCATGGGTGATGATTTCGAACTCATAATCGTTAAGGACTTTAACCTCTTTGATCTGCTTGTAATTCCCGTACTCGAGCAATTTATTGTCATTAGCGACACGCTCAAGTGTGAATTTCACATCTTCTGCGGTCAAGTCCTCACCGTTATGGAATTTGACCCCTTCTTTCAATTTGAATTTCCATGTGGTATCATCCACACTCTCCCAGCTTTCGGCCAGATCAGATTCGAATTCTCCATTACCAAGGTTTTTTACAAGGTAATTGAACATGTTCACATGGATCGCTTCTGTGGATGTGTTGTTATGATCATGAATATCAAATGTCACCATATCCGAGCCATTGGCAAAGACAAGCTTTTTATCCTGCTTTTGCTCAGTCGATCCTTCACCTTCATCCGAGTTCGACTTATTGTTGAAGGCACATGCAGTCAAACTCAACACCAGCATTGAAATGAACAACGTAAATGCAAATTTCTTCACTTTTACTCCCCCTCATTGTGATTTTTCAAATAGTTGAGTGCTAATTGGGATAACATCGCTGACCCGTATGGCAAAGCATTTTCATCAATATCAAACTTCGGATGGTGTCCTGGATACCGTTCCATCTGGTCGTTTCCAACCCCTAGTCGGAAAAAGACAGCTGGGATCTGTTCGGAATAAAAGGCGAAATCTTCTCCCCCCATACCAGGCTTCACCCTTTCATAATGGCCTTCTCCAAGCACTTCATCTGCAGTCGATGCTGCTAGCTCTGTCATTTCGCTGTCATTTAAAATCGGTGGAAATTTGAATATGAAGTCGAAGTCGTAAGTTGCCCCGAAACCGTCCGTGATTCCCTTGATCACCTTTTCCATCATTTTTGGTACTTTCATGCGCAGTTCCGGGTTCAAAGTCCTGACTGTCCCGGTCATTTCAACAGTCGGTGTGATGACGTTGCTCGCGGAACCACCGTGTATCGACCCGATTGTGATGACAATCGGGTCTGTCGGGTCAACCTGTCTGCTTGAAATATGCTGTAAAGCCGAAATGACTTCAGCTGTGACGGCGACAGAATCGACTGTTTGGTGTGGGTGGGCAGCATGTCCGCCTTTTCCGTTCACCTTCAATGTAAAAAAATCTGCAGCCCCGCAGCCTATCTTTTCACTTGATAAAGTGATGTTTCCGGTTGTGATGCCTGTGTTGACATGCAGTCCTCCAATCGCATCTACTTTTGGATCAGAAAGCACACCATAGTCGATCATCGCTTTTGCACCGCCCCTCCCTTCTTCAGCCGGCTGGAAAATGAATTTGATGTTTCCTTTTTCCAGTCCCCTTTTGCTAAGGAGAGTTGCAGCCCCCATCAACATCGTCGTATGGGCATCATGTCCACACGCATGGCTTAAACCCTGGTGTTTGGAATGGTAGGGAACCGTTTTTTCATCCTGGATCGGCAAGGCGTCCATATCAGCACGAAGAGCAAAGGAAGGACCCTCCTCTTTTCCTCTCAGGAGCGCGACAACGCCGGTTTTGGCAATATTCCGTGTCACCTCAAGTCCAAGGTTTTCTAAGTGATCAGCAACGATGGCTGACGTCCGTTCTTCTTCAAATCCAAGCTCTGGATGTTCATGGAAATCCCTTCTCCATGCAGACAGTTGTTCTTGTAACTGTTGGGCTTCTTTTAAAATGGCCGGGCGTATACTCGTTTCCAAAAGATCCTCCCCTTATATTTTGGCGTAATCTTCAATCACAGTTGCGATCAGTTTGATTCCATCAATGTAATCTTCTAGGTGGATATTTTCATTAGGTGCATGATTGTTTGATTGGAAATTCCCGACTCCTACTGAAACGGATGGGATGCCGTGTTTTTGGCAAAGGACATGCATCGGTCCTGTACCTGGTGACATAGGCATGACTGTCGGTTCCAAATTCGAAATTTTCTTTGTGGCTGCGATGACTGTTTCTGAGAGCGGGTCGTTGTAAGGGGTTTTTCCCGGTTTTTCCATCGCCATTTCGTGTATTTCAATATCACCAAACCCGTGCTTGTCCAGATGTTTTCTAAGAGCTTGAAGGATTTCATGCGGGTCTTGATCTGGGACAAGCCGAAAATCAAGTTTCGCTCTAGCTTCAGATGGGAGGACTGTCTTTGCACCTTTTCCTGTATAGCCTGACTCGATCCCGCATATCGTACAGGTCGGTGCGAAAATCAGACGCTCTTTCAAGGGGTTGCCTTCCAGGTCCAGCAAAAAGGAAGGCAAATCAAGTTGCTTCAACATTTCGTTTTCACTGTATATCAAGTCACGGACTGCTTTTTCATCATCTGGAGAAAGAGATTGGACACGATCATAAAAGCCCTCAATTTTGACGTGCTCATTTTCGTCTTTTAATGTATTCAAGGCCCAAACGAGTCTCCACGCTGGGTTTTCAATGACTGCAGCATTTGCGGAATGGAGGTCCGTGTTCGCTCCTTTGCAGACAAGCTCGACATAGGTCATTCCTTTTACGCCTAAGCTGATTTGTTGCCTTCCGTCAGCATTCCGGTAACCAAACTCCCAAATACAGCCATCCGCCTGTATGAGATCAGCATGATTTTCACTGAACTCATCAAGATTGATACTTCCGATTTCCTCCTCACCTTCCACGATGAACTTGATATTAAGGGGCAATTTACCTCTTACCTGCTGATAGGCATGGACCGCAGCGATGCGAGCCATCAGGTTCCCCTTGTTATCAGCTACCCCTCGGGCATACATTGTGCCTTCATGTATTTCCGCTTCAAAAGGGGGATGCTCCCACATTTCAATCGGGTCTTCCGGCTGGACATCGTAATGGTTATAAAATGAAAGGGTCTTCTCTTTTGTACCGGGGACTTTCCCGTACACGACCGGAAATCCAGATGTGGAGACCAGCTGTGTTTGACCATTTGTTTTTTCGGCCAAATCATTCAACACGTGCTCTGCGGCTTCTTGCATCCCCCGGTTCTGGGCTGCGACACTCGGAATACGACATAGGTCCTGGAGCCATTTTATGTACTGCTCTTTATGCTCTTCGATGTACTGATAGACATCTTGCATTCCCCTTTCACCCTCCAAATTCTGTTTTCATTTTGCAGTTTTCGGCAATATTCCAAAAATTTTCCCAAATTCTTATACATGACTATAAAATAGTTAGATTATTTTGTCAATTAGTATTTTAATGAAAATTGTAAATATTGCGTTTTATTTTCACTTACGGTATAACTAGAAATACATGTTAACGGCAATTTTCTGAAATCTTTCCTAAATAAGAAAAGCGGAAGCGCCCTGGGGAACCACGAAGGTCACTGGATGTCCGACGGGGAGGTTTACGTGGAAATTTTATCTATCGTAACTTTAACCCCAAAAATATGTTTACAAATAAAATAAGGTGGTTGATTATATGTCGGAAATTGCAACTTACTTAAGGGAACACGAGAAAGAGATTCTATCGGACATCATTGCCTTTGTAGATGCAGAATCTCCTTCTGAAGATAAGGAACTGGTCGATCGATGCGGCAATGTTTTGAAAGGGATCTTTACGGAACGCCTAGGGGTTGTTGATCCTGCCATCTACCCCCAGGTGGACCGCGGTGACCATCTCAGTTTCACTGTCGGCAATGGAAGCAAACGTGTATTGATTGCTGGGCATTTTGATACGGTCTGGGATAAAGGACGGTTACCAAGACAGATTGCCGATGGGAAGTTATATGGTCCTGGTGTCCTTGATATGAAAAGCGGGATCATCCAATCCATATGGGCGTTGAAAGCGCTCGTTCATTTCGACCTTCTGGATGACCTTCAGATCAAATTTCTCTGTACGTCTGATGAAGAAATCGGCAGCCAAACCTCTCGGCCAATTATTGAGGAAGAGGCGAAAAATAGTGATATCGTTTTGATTACGGAACCACCTGTTGCGAAGACAGGTGCTTTGAAAACCGCTAGAAAAGGTGTTGGAATTTATGAAATCAAGGTAAGAGGGAAAAGCTCCCACGCAGGCAACCATCATAGTGCTGGTGCAAGTGCAATCCATGAACTCGCCCACCAAATTGTAAAATTAGAAGAGCTTACGAATTATGAGCTCGGTACGACGGTGAATGTTGGTGTCATAAATGGGGGTACCAGGCGGAATGTCGTGCCGGAGGAAGCCGAAGCTTTGATTGACTTTCGTGTAAAAACTGAGGAGGAAGCAGATCGGATCGTCGACCATCTGGAAAGTTTGACCCCAGAGCTTGAAGGGACGACCTTAGAGGTGGAAGGCGAACTGAACAGACCTCCTATGGAACGGTCCCCGGATATTGAGGAATTATTTGAAAAAGCAGAAATTGCTGCTGCAGAGGTTGGTTTTTCGATTACCGAAGCTCAGGTTGGCGGTGGAAGTGACGGGAATTTTACAGCAAGTATCGGAGTTCCGACCCTGGACGGGCTTGGTGGAGTCGGTGAAGGGCCACATGCAGAAAATGAACATATCGTGATCGAGGAAATTCCTAACCGGACAGCGATGCTTGCCCACTTGCTATTGAAGCTTTAAGAGATACCTATATGAATAAAGTGTCAGATTCCCAATGTTGGAGGCTCTGACACTTTTTCGTTTTAGGGTTTTTTTTTGGTTGTGGGATTGTTCAATATCAACCGGTACACTTTTCGTGGCCTTCCTTTCGATCCGCTGAGCTGTACACTTTTACTTGTAGCAAGATTGAGGGACTCAAGTTCTGATAGGATTCGGCGGGCATTTCTTTCCGAGCTTCCCAACCATCTTGCCACTTCCTGGGAATTTACTTCTTCTTTTTTATAGAATTTGGCTAAAGATTCAATTTTCGCTAATGCGGTAGGTGAGATATTGGCTTTCCGTAGTGCCTCAGACCACTCCCCCTCAATCCATTTTTTGTAATCGTATTGGAGCGCCTTCCCTTCTGTCAGGTACTCGGTAACCTTTTTCTTTTCGTCGACGAGGACGACCTTGGAGGAGGTTTTCCGTGCGTACCGGAATGCAGTCCGGACATTTTCCTCAGCTTGCAATGCATTCAGGCCGTACCCGATGCCGATCCGGGCATGATACCTGCTGTGGGAATAGACCGTTTCGATGAGATGGAACAGATCGCTTTTATCGAGTTTGAACTCAATTTCTCCGCGTGTCGTATAAATGTAATACAGTCCATCACCAATCTGGACGAACGATCCATTGATCCGCTCTGCTAATTCAAGCAACAACCGTTTTAAGCTGAGCTCTTTATGTTTGAGGTCGTATGAGAAGAGATGCTCATCCCCTTCTTCATCCGGCGGCAAAAGCTCTACTCCCAATAAGGCAAGCTGGGAACGTTGGTACCAGGAGGACACCCCGCGTTCTTTCAAGAGCCTTAACGTAAAATAAATGGAAAGGTGCGACGGAGTGATCCGGTAACACGGGATACCCAATTCTTTTAGCTTGAGATAAACGGCCCGGATACAAGTGAAAGCGATTTCAGTTTTCCCTTTCTCAAAGAGCGAACGATGAAAATCAACAATTTCATCCATTGGCCTGAAATCAGGGTAAGAGTATGGGAATATCTGTAGTTTCTGAAGAGAGAAATATTGTTTTGTCGTATGAAGCTCCTGCTCTTGAATCGTATCAAGGCTGATCTTCTGTACTACTCCTTCGGAATCCATGAACGCCTCGAGGACCTTTCCAAGTAGGCTGGCTCCAAATAAAGGTGGATAAATCCCATCTTTTTCTTGGATAAGCCCTTTGGATAGGGCATATGCATAAGGTACCTGGCCTGAGAAAAACCATTGATCGATCAAATCCCTGTTCTGTTGAATGATCTCATCCACTTGCTCGATGCTTGTATATGGGAACGGCAATAAAGTCAAATCTGCAAACGGTTCTGCTGAATTCAAAATATGTCTGACTGAATCTTCAGGTCCAATGACCCCTAATCGTATTTCCAATAAACTCACCTTTCCAATCCAAAAACAATAATTACCCTAAGTATATCAAACCCACAGACACATAGTGAACAACCCACCCTAAAGCTGTACCAGGCACCGTTTTGGAAGCCTTGGTACAAAAGGGTTCATGATGTGTACCTGGCACCAATTGAAAACCTTTGCCCCTGGTGCCAGGCACCATTTTAGACCTCTACAGCGACAAGGGTTCTGATTTGGTGCCTGGCACCGGTTCAGTTGATGCGATCAAATTCCCCAGAAGCGTTGGATAATTTGTTGGTGTTCGATTTGGTGTTTGTGTTGTGTGATCAGGCTGACGAGTACATAGCCTATAAGGGATAGTGCCACTGGCAATACGACTGTGTGCATCCCGAAAAGGTTCGGCACAGACAGATGGATGGCCATATAGGAACCGACCCCTATGAGCATGGAGGCAAATGCTCCGTAGGCATTGCCTTTTTTCCAATATAATCCGAGTACGATTGGCCAGATGAATGCCGCTTCTAGCCCTCCGAAGGCGAATAAATTCAACCAGATCAAGAAATCTGGCGGGTCGATCGCCATCAGGAACACTAGGATCCCGATGATTGCCGTAATGCTGATGCTCAACATTTTTACCTGGCGCTGTGTTGCTGATGGTTTTACATAGTTAACATAGACGTCCTTAATGACAGCTGAACTGACAAGCAATAGCAACGAATCCACCGTTGACATGACCGCTGCCATCGGCGCTGCAAGAACAATCCCTGCAAGCCAGCCAGGCAGGACTTCCAACGCCACGAGCGGCATGACTTTATCCCCGATTTCGATACCCGGTACGACAACTCGCGCAAACACCCCGATCAAGTGCATCCCTAGCATGATGAATCCGACAACGAGCGTCCCGACGATCATCGCTTTATGCATTGCTCTCGAATCCCGGTAAGACATCGCACGAACTGCAACTTGCGGCAGACCGATAACTCCTACACCAACCAAAATCCAAAAAGATGACACGAACAGCGGTGTCAGTGATCGATCCGCTCCGAACGGTGAAACGAGGTCCGGATTTTCAACGGCCAGTTCCGTCATGATGTTGGAGACCCCACCACCTGCTACAATCGTTCCGATCAACAAAAGCAAGGTCCCGATGAACATGACGATCCCCTGGAGACTATCCGTTATCGCAACCGCACGGAAACCTCCGATTACGACGTAAACAAGCACCGAACTTGCAAAAATGAACAGCGAAGCCGTGTAGGAAAGCCCTGTGAATGACTCGATCAGGCGGCCTCCCCCTACCCACTGGGCTGCCATCGCGCTGAACAGGAAAACGACAATGCTGGCTGCTGAAAGCAGGACAACCCACTTGCTTTGATACCTTTCTTTTAAAAAGTCGATCAGCGTGACTGCGTTGATTTTCCGAGCAACGATCGCGAACTTTTTCCCTAACACCGCTAAAGTAAAATACCCGGTCACAAGCTGTGACATCGCAAGCAGAACCCAGCCAAGCCCAAGGTTATATGCGACGCCAGGACCTCCGATAAAACTGCTTGCACTTCCAAAGGTCGCCACCATCGTCAACGCTAAAATGAACCCATTCAACTGACGGCTTCCTAAAAAGTACTCCTGCAGAAAATCAGGAGCTTTTCGTATGTATTTGGATGAATAGGTCCCGATCAAAAATACAATCGCAAGAAAACCAAAGAGAGGTAGTATGACATCCCAGTTCATTCGACATCCTCCTCTCTGTCTTCAAAAGGTACTTCGAGGAAAAATAGTTTTACCATGACAAAAACGATCAGAGAAAAAAGAATGAATCCGAGTATGCAGCTGTAAAAAAACCATGCTGGGAAACCAAAAATATATGTATATTCTGCGACGGGTTTCTTGCCTAAACCATAAGCAAACGCGAACCACCAGATGAAATTGAAAATCGCCAGGAAGACTCCCATCAAGGCTTCGCGGTTAGCGATTTTAAAACGGAGATCTTCCTTGTAATGATTACGTCCATCCCCCATTACCATCCCTCAAATCTCTCAGACTGAGCTTTTGCTCCCTATTTTACCAGAACGGTTTCCTTCGCTCGACTATTATTTACTTTCATCTGTTATTTACGAATCGTTTCCTCTATTGTAAAAATTATGTTTTGATAGATTTACTGTTGCTGTATAATCGAAATAGATTCGAAAATCTCAGAGTTAAGAGGGGTCAAAATGTTGAAAAAAATCGTTTGGGGCTTTGTCATTGTCTTGGGAGTCGTTTTAGCAGGAATCGGTGGCTATGCTTATTATTTGTATGACTCGGTAAAAGATACGGCAGATGCCATACATGAGCCGATTGATCCAGACCGTGATAAGAATGTCCCTAAGCCTAAAGTAGATAAAAATGATAGAGAACCGATTTCGATTCTGATGTTAGGTGTCGATGAACGGAAAAATGATAAAGGCAGATCGGATACGATGATCGTCATCACAGTGAATCCTCATGATGACTCGATGATCATGTTCAATATTCCGCGAGATACAAGGACGGAGATCATCGGTAAAGGGGTTGACGACAAAATCAACCACGCCTATGCTTTCGGTGGTACAAAAATGGCTGTTGAAACAGTAGAGAACTTTTTAGATATACCGATTAATTATTATTTCAAAGTGAACATGGAATCGTTCCAGGATATCGTCAATGCTGTGGATGGCGTCACTGTACAGAATGAACTTGCTTTCAGTTATAGTGGGTTCGAGTTTCCTGAGGGGAAAATTGAATTGGAAAACGGAAAGGAAGCTCTTGCATTCGTCCAAATGAGAAAGAAGGATCCTAGAGGTGATCGTGGGCGTAATGATCGACAACGCCAGATCATCCAGGGGGTCATCGATAAGGGAGCTCGCGTTTCTTCGATTACGAAGTTTGATAATATTCTTGATGTCATCGGTGGCAGCGTAAAAACAAACATGACTTTCGATGAAATGAAAGATATTCAAGGGAATTATAAAGATGCCAGGAAAAACCTTCAAACATTTGAGATCAATGCTACTGAAACGTATATCAATAACATTTTCTACTACCTTGTCTCTGAAGAGGAGCGCAATGAAATCAGTACAAAGCTGAAAGAACACCTGGAAATCAAAACCCAGTCTGCATCTGAAGAAGGAGACGCAGCCTAACAGCACCCTTATATCCAGGAGAATAAGTTAAGAGCTATATATAGACCGGAAATGCCCATCGAAACCACTGGACTCACACCCAGTGGTTTTTTATTTTGCTTGGGTGTACCAGGCACCGAAGCAAAACCCCTGCGGCTGTTAAAGTTTGAAGTGGTGCCAGGTACATTTTTAAACCCTTTGGGGCACATGGGATTGAGATGTATGCCTGGTACACTTTAGAACCCTTTGGGGCACATGGAATTGAGATGTGTGCCTGGTACACTTTAGAATAAGTTGTATTGAGTACATAGGCTTAAATTCTATATCCTATTGTACGTGCCAGACCTGCCAATCCCCCAAATACAACCTTTTGTAAGAAGATAGGTGGGCCTTCCAAATATCCGTCTATACACTTCCATGCCATCCCCAGCCATAATGGATTTCGAGGTATGCCATTAGAATTTAAACTGTCCTGCTTCGCTAATTTATGAATAAGCTTGAACATGTTCCAATGATTCCCTGGTGGTCGTATTTCATGAGCCACTATCAACCGATCTTTGCTTTCGTTCCAGAATTGATGCACTTGTTTCGGAAGTACTTTTATATGTTGACCAGGTCCAAGAACCTTCTCCTTACCATCTACTATGAAGCGCATATTACCTTCCTTCACTGTAAATGATTCCGTCAGAATTGGATGCCAATGAGGGCCATTCATAGCACCCCGTTTCATTACTAAATGTTCTACAATTAAGTATTCCCCCAGTTTATCAGTCCCCTGATCCAACATAGTAATTGTTGTTCCGTCTGGATGAACGAGTACCTTTTCAGTAAGAGTCTCCATTTATATCACCACCTATGTTTTTTAATAGGTCGTCAGTCTCAAAAACTTCTGGATTGTATAAACACCACGCTGTAACGGAGTCAGCTTCGTCTTATTCTTTTCATAATCAACGGTATAGGTTCCACCTTCGTTGTTCCAGATTCGTCGAAAGTACTGATCGACTTTCCTTATAAGTTCCGAATCAGGCCGCCCCTTGATTTGAATATCAGCTTCTAGATTGAATGCTTCCAGGTTCCTTTTTGTGTAATTAGCAGAGCCAGCGATGATCGTTGCTTCTTCTTCATCTTTAATATACATCATTTTCGTATGGTACTGTTCCATTCCTGTATTGTACCATCGGACTTCAATTTTACCCTTTGAATCCTCTAAAAGTTCCTCTGCGACAGGGATGTTCGGTAGACCCGCTTTCTTATTCCCGAATGCATTTTTATTTGGATCAAGGACCATTTTGACATCGACGCCCCGTTCTGCAGCTTTTACAAGCGGATTGATGACAGAACGATCGGCAATATAGAACATCCCCAGGAGGATTTCGTCTCCTTTTTTCGTTCCATTGATTGCTTCAATGATTTGTTCATGGGTTTTTCCTTCAGTATAATATTGGATTTGGTACTGGCCGGAGTTTTTTCCATTTTCAAAATGATAGTCAGGCAGGTCAATACCTGGTTCTGACATGTTGATGACCGCTTGTTCAGCATTGATAATCTCTTGAATGGTCGGACCACTAAATTCAAAAGCGACATTCCCATGATAAGCGGATGCATCATGCGGATTACCTGATGTAATGAGCGCCGTTTTATCTGTAGCTACCACTTTGCGGTGATTCGCTTTTACATTTAAAAGTTTCAAGTAGGATCTGGCAGTCATGTCAGGGGCTGTACTTGCGAAAGGATTCCGGATCCAGCCCTCTCCTTTTTGTCCAAACCATTGGAAAAACATCCGCCAAATTCCTGAATACAAAGGTGTTGAATCTCGAAGTCTTTCCAAATCTGTGTAGACCACCTCCACTCCGTTTTCCTCGAGTTTAGAGAGTAGTTTGGATTCATAAGACCGGTATCCTGTATTGACCTCATCAGATATAAAAACTATTTTTATGTCAGGTTCCTGCTTCTTCTTCTTGATGATTGTGTTCGCCAGGTTTTTACTGATCGGCGGGAAGGATTGTTCAGGCTCATGATAACCGTTGAATAAAAACATATCGAGGACGATGAACTCATCCGCCTCCATGATGATTTCATTGATCCGGTCGAAAATCTTCAATTCATGAACGGTCTTATCCCCTTTTTTGTAAGTCAAATCATGATAAAAATTAATATCATCAACCTCATATACATCACTCTGATAGGCAACACCTTCAGGAAGCGGTTTATACGTGTGATAAATCATCGTCACTATGTAAATCAAAAGAAGGGCACTGATCAGAGTCCAAAACATGGACTTCCTCCCCAAACGCAGCTTTTCCAATGACTCTTCCTCCGTCTTATACTGCCATATATTCTGGTCTTTTAAAATCATACCGTACGTATACATTCCCCAAACAAGTCTGGTTGAATCCTGGCGAATCGCAGTGAATCACGGTGTCAGGTACAAAATCAAAACCCTTGTCGCTGTTAAGGTTTGAAATGGTGCCTGGTACACTTTCAAACCCATTGGGGCACAAGGGATTTGGATGTGTGCCAGGCACCGATCCGGAACCTATGGTACTATTGGCTTCTATTTCGGTGCCTGGTACAAGAAAATTTGTACAAGAAAAAATCGCCGGGACTTTGTTGTCCTGGCGATTCCTTGAGTTTAGTATGTTTCTAATATCCCATCGATTGCGTTGATCAATCCTTGTGCAAATTCCTCGTCGATATGTTTACCGCTTTTGTGTTCGACATAGTCTTGAAGGGATTCAAGTTTGTGAGCTTGTTCCTCTTCGCTTTCAGTCCGTTGCACGCTGCTGATTTTGGCTTGAATAGAACGGTAAATGCCGTAGTTGCTGAAGTGCCCTTCCTCATATCCTTCTTCAACCATTTCATTAAGTTCATCAAGGGTAATCGCTTCTTCACCAATTACAACCGTAAAAGCCTGCCCTTCTTCTCTATTGAAGTTTTTATCGATGGAACGGATTTCTACCAAATAGGTACCTTCTTCAAATATCGTGAAGCTTCCATCCTCTACGGTTACCCATTCACCCTCATTTACACGGTACTCTGTCCTCAATATTCCAATTCCATCGTTATCTGTGGCTTCAACCGTAAATGTTACGTCTTCTTCGTTCGTTGCATCTTCACCTACGTTCCCATCGACTGTTACTGTCGTTGTCGGTGCAAAATAATCATTACTGATCCTTGCATCCGGATACATTTCAATCGGTTCTTCAAAGCTTTGAATATAGTTGATGGTTGCATCCAAGTCGTTCGGTCCTTGAACTGGATTCTCACCAAGCTCGTCCAATCTATAATTATCTGTGCCATGCGGATACATGTAATTGTTCACAACCACAGTATAGGTCTCTTCTGGATCGACGTGTGTTCCATCCGGTAAATACAGTCCCATGACTTCCCAAGTCTCCTCATTCCAGGTATATCGGAAGCCTGCAATACTTACATCAGGTCCGTATTTTGAAAACTGAGCGTTGAGGACTTGACGGAGATCATCACCTGTCAGATCAATCTGGACAAGCGTGTTCCCAAACGGCTGGATGTTATAAAGCTCGCCCCAGGTGATTTCCCCTGCATCTAGGTCATCACGGATTCCACCCCCATTCATCAAGGCAAAATCAGAGCCCATCTCAACACGCATACCTTCAGCAATCAAGTTGCCCAGTGCATTATCACCGATCAATCCTTTACTTGCATATCCACCTTCTAAATCAATTGCTGCTTCACCAACGACTTCCCGCAGCTTCGGCCCGACAAGTTCATCATAGTAATCCAGCAGACCTGTGATCACTGGGTCCGGTTCCATATTATTTTGTACAACGTCCACGATTTCAGCGGACTTATGCACTATATCGTTCGTCACTGGATCGATTTCCAAATCGACGTCAGCAAACGCTTTTCCGTATTCCCACGCTTGAACGATCAGCTTTCCGTCAACAACCGCATTCACTTTTACATGGTTATGGGCAGCAAAAATGACGTCCACTGCATCATTGATGTTCCTTGCCAATTCGGACACTTCACCTGTTACTGTATCCCCGCTCTGGCTCCCCGGTTCATGGGCAAGGACAACAATCGCCTCGACACCTTGCTCCTGGAGTTCTGGGACAAAACGGTTGACTGCCTCTGCTTCGTCTGTAAAATTGACATTCTGAATGCCGTCCGGAATTACCATACTCGGCGTTTCAGTCGTTACAATCCCGATGAATCCGATTTTCGTCCCACCAATTTCAAGGACGGTATATGGGTCCAATACCAGATCCCCAGAATCTTTGTACTCAACGTTGGCGGCCACCATAGGAAAATCAATACCATCATAGTTTTCTGTCCCATCAGAATGGTCACCGCCATCGATCAGACGGAGCATTTCATCGACACCTTCGTCGAACTCATGGTTTCCGACTGTTCCGACGTCAAAGCCCATCTCCTCCATCATATGGACGGTTGGCTCGTCTTGAAGAAGGGCAGAAACTGGAGAACTTGCCCCGACCATATCTCCTGAATGGACAATTAAAGTGTTCGGACTCGTTGCTTCCCTTTCTTTTAAATAAGCCGATAGGTAATCCATGCGCCCATATTGAAGACCATCATATGTCCCTGTTACATCGACTTTTCCATGCAGATCGTTCACACCGAGCAACTGGACTTGAATGCTATCTTCGGAACTTCCATCATCGGCTGCCGTATAGCCTGCGCCGGTTGCATCTTGCTCTTCAAAGAAAAACACGCGGTTTTGAACAGGGATGTCTTCCCATTTTTCAGGGGTAACATATTCTTTCGTAAAATAATCCCCGACAAACTTATCTGGACCATTACGGAGGTTAAAGCGGAACTCGTACGGCAGCTCCTCAATCGGATTATCCGGGTCCCATATGCCACGGCCGTTTTCAATCGCTTCTTCAGCAGCACTGCTGTAAGCCTCGAAATGCTCCATGTTCGGGTAGATGAAATACGGGACTGCTCGTCCTAAGCGGACCATTTCCTTATTGACGTCCATATCTCCTTTGTGAACATGTGCAAGCAGACGTCCATAGCTATCAAGCGGTTCTTCGCCTACTTCAAGTGTAATTTCAGTTCCAGCGGGCAACATGCGTTGAAGCTCAGCAGTCGCTGCTTCTGCATGCTCACCTTGTGAATGTCCGTTGTAATTCGTTTCCGGTGTATCAATGGAAAGCATACGGACATTGGTCGCGCCAAGCACTGGGTCATTTATGCGAACTGTATCACCATCTACCACCCGCTCAACGGTAGCTTCATAGGTTTCTTCTGGTTGTGGTGCCGGTGGCTGGTCTTCTAGTAATCTTAGATCTTCTGCTTTTGTCGGTAAAAGTTGATAGTCATTGTATTGGCCTATAACGGCAGTAACGTTATACCATTTGCCTTCCTCAAGCTGAGAAACATCGATGTCAGTCACACCTTCCACTCGAAGAACTACGCCTTGCATCGTGTCATCTATGAATGAAATATTGTACCCCCCGCCAGCTTGATTAGAGGGGATCGATTGTATGTATCCTGTTACATTGACGAGTGATCCTTCCAGAGGTTCAGCTTCGTTATTATAAAGAGTTGCAAGATCTGTCGGATGAGGTTCTGGAAGTTCGTTGCCTTCTGATAGAACCTGAATGTCCGTAGGCTTGATTTCAGTCAAACCATTATAGGAAGTGATTTTTCCGGTTACTTGTAGCTGTTGACCTGGAACCAGATCTGGAAAATCACCCAACCCAAAATTAAAAATATTAATGCCTGCGGAGTCATCTTGTATGTAAGCTGATAGATTGCTAGCTGTAAAGTCCGCAGTGACAACCCCTTCCACTGTGACTGTTTGCCCATTTTGTGTTTTTGCTTCTGATATTGGAATGGTCGTTTCTGCCTGGACTACGCCCATTGGAAGTAACGTGACTAGCATAGCAATCAAAGCTATTAATGTCGTCCATTTCCGAGTAACCTGGTGATACATGTAAAAACCCCCTAAAGTTGAATTTTATTCCCTTTATTTCTAACTCTACTAGATTTTGTTTGATGTTTAATGAATTTATTGTAAAATATCAATAAATCGTTCCGACTTACCATTCTGCAGTCTGACAACCACAATTATTGCCCTATTTTTACAAGGATAGCTGAATAGGCCTATTAAACTATTTTCCTGTTTACAACGTTTCGACATTAATGTAAAATTATTACTGCAACCTTGAGTTAATGATGTCTGACCTTGGAGGATTTGATGGAAACTACTAAATTAATACAGACAAAAGAAAATGAAGAAGTTTATTCTATGCAAAAGTTAATGTACGAGTATAGTAGAAGGCTGAAAAACTACTCTGATCCCGCCATTGTCAAAATGAGCCAGAAACTTGATGAAAAACTCAATGTCATACAAAGGACAAAAATACAGAACTGATTTTTGGTTTTTGTATGACAATACATAGCTTTTTGTAACCACCGTCATTAGGACGGTGGTTTTCTTTTAGCAGGCTGTACCAGGCACCGAAAAAGAAATCAACAGTCCCAAGGCTTCCCATTCGGTGCCTGGTACACTTTCAAACCCCTTGTGTAAGAAGGCTTTCGGTTCGGTGCCAGGCACCATTTCAAACCTCAACTGCGGCAATGGTTTTGATTTGGTGCCTGACACTGATGCTCTTTTCTGTACCGCAATAAAAGTGGGCAAGTTCTCTTCGTTGCTTTCATAGACTGAGAGTAGACAAGGGGGAATGCAGCTTGGAAAGCGTAACGATTATTGTCATCGGGATTATTGGATTCATCACCCTTTTTGGAATCATCGGCAACATCCAATCACGAATAAAATTGGCCGATTGGCTGAAGGAGCTCAGGCAGATTGATACGGCTGCTGTTGAAGCAGGTCGGGGTTCAAGGTGGATGAACGACGCAATCGAGGACTACCGTAACTTTCATCTCTCCGGCGTTTCAAATGTCAACAGTCCGGTCCTTGTTGAAAAGCATTTGATGCAACAGCCGATCCGGGTACTCGGCATCTTCCGTGTGCCGACAGGGAACATCATCCGCTTGTTGCATGGATTGCCCTCCCTTGCAATCATTGTCGGGGTTCTCGGAACATTCGTCGGCCTAACGATCGCGATCATGGCGATGCAGGATACGCTCGTCAGTATCGGGAGCCAGCCTGGTGAAGGCAATCTGTCCGTTTCAGCGATCGTCGCTGCAATATCGGAACCGTTCAGAGGGATGAGCATCGCTTTTGTGACGAGTATCGCGGGTATCGGCAGCTCACTTCTTCTCTCTTTCGTACAATCCGGCTTCCTGACCGGCGGGACATCCCTGAGCTACCTGCAGGACCGGGTTCTAGCAGAGGCAGAAGGCGTCCTCGACCACGTTGTACAAAAACAGCTGCAAAATGAAAAACCGAAAGATTCCCTGGAGCGCCTCCTTGACCGTCTCGTATCGAAGGTCCAGGAAAGCTTCCAGCAAAGCATAGGTGATTTCAGTGAAAAAATGGTCGACTTCACCTCTGGCCTTGAAGATGCGATGGAAGATGTCAAGGGAATATTAACTGCTCAGAGAGATCATACAGAGCAGTTCAAACAAAGTACCGATATCCTCGTCATGTTCGGTGACCGATTTTCAGAAACGATCATGAAACTTGAATCGGTCCAGCATTCAGTTGATAAAAGTCTTGCCAAGCTCGGCGATCATGTTTCTGGCTTCGAAAAGCAATACAAACGGACGAGTGAGCAGCTTGAACAGGGACAAAAGCGTATGGAGCATGTGATGAAACACTCTGATCGCATGATTGAAGAATCCCAAAAGAAAACCGAAGAACTCGGACGCTCCCTTGTCACTGGCGTGGAATCCGTCCTTTCCCGATATGAGACGAAGCAGGAAGACTTTGAAAGGAAAATGGCACAGCAAAATGACGAATGGTTTTACAGATATCAGGATAAAACGGAGCAATACGGCAGGGCTTCAGATTCCTTCGCAGGCTCCGTGCAACATCTTGAAAAAGCCTGGTATGACACGATTGAAACGTTCAAGCGCGATTTTATCGACCAGCTCGGCTACATGTTCGATCGTGAACGGCAAGCGAGAAATGAACCTGGACGCGATCAGGAAATGCGCGAACTCATCAGGGCGCTTGATTCCGTGTATCAAAACTTATCAAGGGAATTCAAACAGACACATCAATATTTTGGTGATGTGTATCATGTGTTACAGCGCTTACTAGATGCGACCGTCCAGTCGGCAAATGCCCGCTATGAACGGGATTATGAGCCACGTCGGATTACTGTGCACGACACACCCCACCGGTGATGCCGATGAGAAAAAGAAGATGGCGTAACGAAGAGGAAGGAACGAAGAGCTATTTCTGGCCGTCCTTTACTGACATGATGGCGATGATGGTCCTCGTCATGCTGTTCATCGCGATCATCGCTTACATCCAGAGCATCTATAATGCTTATGAGCAGACCGAAGTGAGGCATGAGCTGGCGAAAGTGGCTGATGTGAAGAAGCACATTTCTGATCTGATTGAAAAACGGCTTGAAGAGAATGTCGGGAAAGATAAGATCGTCCGTGGACCGAACAATACGATTGCGGTGGAAGGTAACATTTTATTCGATACCGGTAGTGCTGAAATTAGCACACAAGGGAAAAAAGTGCTCGCACAGCTTTCCGATGCCCTCGTCCAAATCATTGATGAACAGGAACTGAGCCGATACCTTTACATTATTCTGATCGAGGGGCACACAGATTCAGTTCCTTATGATAACTGGACGCTTTCTACTGAGCGGGCGGTTGCGGTCGTCAAGTACATGGCTGAGGTCAATCCGAAATTCAAAGAACAAAAATACGCGCAATACATTGCAGCAACTGGCTATTCGGAGTATAAGCCGATTGCTGAAGGAAACGGAGAGGAGTCCCTTCAGAAGAACCGCCGGATTTCGTTCCAGATCATTTTGGACGATGAAAAATGGCAGAACAAACTCAAAGGGATCATCAGCGAATATTAAACAAAGTCCAATCCATTAATGGGTTGGACTTTTAAAAAAGCATCCTTCAGCACTGGTAAAACCGTTCCGTTTTAAGGTGTGTTTCAAATTAATTCTGATGAGAATGGCCCATTGAATCGGCAAGTCTTTTTGCTTAAACAGAACTTAACTGGAGTATTCGATTACTCCATGAAAGACCTCTTATATGGAAGACTTGATCGAGATATCTGGCTTAAAATAATGCAGGTCTACAGAAATTGACTGGCACCCATCCTGGTGGAGCCTTTCCCCTTAACTTGCTTTAACGTCGCCACTATAAGAAAGCTGACAATCACTAATAAGAGCCATGAACTCACCTTCCCAAGATGTACAAGACTCCATGCCTCGGTTTGATTTGGGTATTCCCAAGCTCCAAAGAATGTTGCGATATTTTCAGCTATCCATATAAAAAATCCAATAAGCACAAAAGAAAGTGCGAGGGGCATTCGGTAACGACTTCTATTAACCGCAAATGTGACCCATGATTGCCAAAAGACAATAATTATAAGTCCAGATAACCACCAGCGAACATCAATCCAATAATGGTGAGTGAAAAAATTCAAATAAATTGCAGCTGCTAAAGATCCAACGATCCAAAATGGCGGCCATCTAACCAATTGAACCTTTAACCTCCTCCACGCCTGACATAGATAACTCGCTACACTTGCGTACATGAAACCACTATACAAAGGCACCCCGAAAAATTTAGAATATCCTTCCTCCGGATAAGACCAGGAACCCATATGCACCTTGAAAAGTTCTAGAGCAAGCCCAATAAGGTGGAACAATGTGATAACCTTTAGTTCATCCCACGTTTCAAGTCCAGAACGTACCATCCACCACTGCATCAGAAGGCAGATGATGAGCAGCCAGTCATAACGTGGCAGGAAGGGAAGTGGCGTGATTAGTGTAATTGCTAAAGAGGTGAAAATTACTACAGGAAATATACAGGATAGGGCTTGCTCCCAACCAAAACGAAGGAGTTGTTTTAGCGCTGTCATGATTTGAGCCTCCATCAATCTTCTTACTAAGCTTGATCTTCTTTTTCACTTCTATATTCTAAAAGATCACCAGGTTGGCACTCTAATGCTTCACAGATTGCCTCTAAGGTTGAAAATCGCACCGCTTTGGCCTTACCATTTTTCAATATAGAAAGATTAGCCATGGTTATTCCAACCCTCTCCGAAAGTTCTGTCACACTCATTTTCCTTTTAGCCAGCATCACATCAATATTGATAATAATCGCCATATTATACACCTCAGACCGTTAAATCATTTTCTGATTTTATATCTATGGCTTCTTGTAAAAGCCTTTGGAGAACAGCAGCAAAGACAGCAATCACCATTGGCGCAAACGTAAGAACCATTCCGATTAAGATGACTCCCGGGGCGTCGTCTTTCTCCCCTATGAGATAGAAAAATGGCATGCTGGCAAGATACAAGACACTGATTGTAATTGCACAGAATTTAATATTTCTTAAAGCTCTTACAGACAATTCCGAGAACGCTTTGTTCTTGTCAATATAGCTCAGCAAACGGAACGCCTGATACAATGCGATGAAAAACGGAATCGTCGATGCATACATACCGATCAAGACTGGATATACCAAATACGCCAACTCCCAATTACTTTCTAATACATCCCTGGCTATCCATGGCAACAAATAAATGCACATTCCGAGAATTGGCATTGCAAGTAGAAAAACAACCACCTTTAAGAAATTTGTTGACCCTCGATTCATAAAACACACCCCGCTTGATTTTTGTCATTTTGATTATAAAACAAAATTTATCGTTTTACAATAAATAATTATTCTTTATTGACATAAAATTATCGTTATATTCTTTCCTGGATCAGTTTTTATTGGGGGAATTGATGATCTCCATTTCGATCAAGAAAAGCGTAAACGCCCTGATCAGCCACGAAGGACACTGGAAGTCCGACGAGGAGGCTCGAACCAAACAAAGTTCGGTTCTGCGTGGACAAACACTTCGGCCTAAATCAATGTGTCGGCCGCCGCATGAGGGCTGAAGTGAGCCAAGTGGTTGGGCGTTGGAGCTAGACATCAAGAAAAGCGGAAACGCCCTGCACAGCTCACGGAGGTCACTGGAAGTCCGACGAGGAGGAGGCTCGAACCAAGCAAAGTTCGGTGCTGCGTGGACAAACACTTCGACCTAAATCAATGTGTCGGCCGCCGCATGAGGGCTGAAGTGAGCCAAGTGGTTGGACGTTGGAGCTAGACATTCTTCATCGCATCAAAATTTTTATACTTCGTTTGAGTTTTCAAACGTAAGAGCTTTGCAACTTACAGAGAATACGTTAATCATTGGTGTGGACATTGCTAAACATAAACATGTTGCTCATGCACAAGACTTTCGAGGAATTTTGTTTGGTAATTTTTTGATTTTGTTTCAATCCCGCACTTGTTTTGGTAAGTTCCTTGGTTGCACAATAACTATTATTAAATGAAATTATCCTGTCATTTGAACTGTCCTTTACTTAATAATTGATTGAAATACCCTTGCTTTTAATCGAGTAGGAGGGGGTGACTAACCCCCGACCTCTCACACCACCGTACGTACGGATCCGTATACGGCGGTTTCTCTAAGATTGACGTAAGAATTGATATCTTTGATACAAGCTACACAGCCCTAGGCGACTCCAATAGGAATTGTCTAGGGTTTTCTTTAGGATGGGGCTAGCCGAGATACGCCAGTATGCCTTCCTTGAGTTTGCCCATTCATGGGCTTTCCCTCTTGGCACACCAAAACCAATTAGCTTCCTCTTGCGAGTCTTTATCAGTTTCC
>NZ_JAKJHW010000010.1 GCF_021646685.1 Pseudalkalibacillus salsuginis
TTTCTTCTTCCCCATAAGAAAAACACCCCTATATGTCGATATTTGTTTATACGACTTAGGTGGTGTTTTTTCCTGTCTCATTTTATTGGGTCACTCTACAAAGGAAAGGCAGTTTTTTATGTTTAATTCTGTATGAATCGGTTATAGAGTATTACAAATCAAATAAGTTCAGGAAATCATTACAGAAGGAGGAATCAACTATGGCTGTCCTTCAACAGTTTATGACAGAAAACGTCAGGACCTGTAGCCCATCCGATGATATTCGAACGGTTGCTAGTGTCATGGAAGATGAAAATGTAGGTATGGTTCCAGTTGAAAGTGATGGGAAATTAGTCGGTTGTGTGACGGATCGGGATATAGTGGTCAAAGGACTTGCGAGAGATGTTGGAAGCAATGAAATCCGTATAGGTGATGTCATGACAGAAAAGATCATTACCGGTAAACCTGATATGCCTGTCGAAGACGCCTCTTTACTCATGCAGGATCATCAAATCAGAAGATTGATGATTGTAGATGACGGAAAGCTGAAAGGGATTGTTTCTCTCGGAGATTTAGCAGCCTCTAAACAAGCTGATCAAGCTGCTGGTAATGCCTTAAGTGAAATTTCAAAATAAAGTATTTGCTATTTCGGGAAAGTTACAGATCAAAAAACGGTGTTTATGAAGAAAAGATCCGGGTACACAGTTAAATATAGAAAGGCAAGGTGCTTTTCTAAAAAAATTTGGAGGTGTTCATAATGGCAACAAATTATAAGACTGGTGAAAAGGCTCCTGAATCAGGCACGTACAAGGTAGACAAGTTAGTCAATGGAAACAATTCCAATGAGGATAATACCGAAGTAAAACTTGAAGAAGGAGAACAGTTTCCCCCATCACCTTCAAGTAATGAAGCAGCTTTTTGGGTGAAAGCCTCATAAATTGGAACGAATACGAGAAAGTTTTGAACGAGAGGGGCTGTGTTGAGACAGCCCCTAATTTCTTTTCTAAGGCTTCAATATGACTTTAATGCAGTCGTCTTCATGATCGTTGAATAATTTATAAGCTTTGCTTGCATCGTCCAAAGTGATTTTATGGGTGATAATGTCTGTGGGATCGAATTCTTTATCCGTGATTTTCTGTAATAACTCGGGCATATAGTGTATGACTGGTGCCTGACCCATCTTAAGATCTATATTCCGTGAGAAAAAGGCCCCTAAAGGAAAGTTATTGTAGTTACTTCCATAAACTCCCGTAATTTGAAATGTTCCGTATTTTCGTACCGCTTTTGTTGCAATCTGGATCGGGCCTATCGTCCCACCCTGAATTTTCAATTTTTGCCCAATGAATTCAAGCGGCGATTTCTTTCCATCCATCCCAACACAATCAATCACCACATCTGCCCCGCCTTGTGTGATTTCCTTCAAATGTTCGCCCATATCATCATATTGGGTAAAATCAAAAACTTCAACACGGTTCTTCTCTTTGGCATGATTTAACCGGTAACTTAAATAATCGACTGCGATCACGCGTTTAGCACCTTTCATCCAAGCAAACTTCTGAGCCATCAATCCAACAGGTCCACACCCGAGTACGATGACTGTATCTCCATCTTTGACACCGGCATGGTCAACGCTCCAGTAAGCTGTCGGAACGACATCACTCAAAAAGAGTAAGGCTTCATCCTCTAGCTCACAAGATTCCGGGATCACAAATGGAGTGAAGTTCCCAAAAGGGACTTTTAGGTATTCAGCTTGTCCACCAGGATGATTGCCGAATTTTTCTGTATAACCGAAATAACCTCCAGAATCATAATGAGGGTTTGAGTGATCACACTGGCTTTCCATTTCCTGCAGGCAATAGAAGCATTGACCGCAGGAGACGTTGAATGGTACGACTACCCTGTCCCCTTTTTTCACTCTTGTTACTTCGGGTCCAATCTCTTCTACGATACCCATTGGTTCATGACCGATGATATATCCCTCAGGAAGAGGCATATTCCCTTGGTATAAGTGCAAATCTGATCCGCAGATAGCAGTTGAAGTGATCCTGACAAGGACATCATCTTTTTTCTCAATTTTCGCATCCTCAACATTTTTGACTGCCACTTTATTTGGTCCTTGATAGGTAACTGCTTTCATAACAAGACGCTCCAATCTACATTTAGGTTAAAGCGCCTTTATTGTTCATCCTGAAGATGATTTTTATACAGAAAAACCAAAGCTTCAGTTTTTATAAGTTCGAGGTCACCTTTGTCACGAATACAGTTTAAAGGGTCAATGTTTCATCTGCCCTCTTATTTTCCTGACAATGCTTTTTCGATCAGTACGATCCATTCTGTCTGGGCACGCTTCAGGGTATCAAGATTAACCTCTTGGAACAAGATATCCTCAAATTTTTTGAAGCGTAAACATTCTTCTGCAGTTAAATAGACCTTTATATCGGCACCCATAAGTATTCTCCTAACTCTTAATCTGTAGTATAGTGTCACACAATAAATTTCATTTCATATGACTAATCTTTATTTTAATCAATTCTTTTATAACTGATTATCATTTATTGTTCCCTATTACTTTTATCCATAAAGTGAGTTTGTTATAATTATAATTAGATTTATAAAGAGGAGCGTTGTCCTGATGGAAGATAAATATCCTGAAATCATGACGGTTTCACAGGTTGCCGAATATTTGCAGATCAGTGAAATGACAACTTACAAACTCGTACAGGAAAAGAAAATACCGGGTTTTAAGATCGGCCGTCATTGGCGGGTAAAAAAAGAAGACCTTTCTATTTTTATTGAAAAATTGAAAAATGGTGAAAAAATCTGATCAAAATGATGACTATCGTGTTAAAAAAAACCGTTAAGCGCATCATCCCTGATGAGATGAGCCTGCAACAGCCATTACTTGGAACATATAGCACGTCATTTCTTTTCCCTGCCTTAAGTAAAAGGCAGGGTTTTAGAAATTACTTTGTAGCTCAGGGGATGGTAGTCAATTCATTGCAATCAGCTCTTCTTCAATAACAATTAGTGAATGTCCTCGATATAGGGTTGGTTAACATGATTGGAACGTTTGATACGAGCCTTAGCTGCGAAACAATTGAACATGTTCCAAATGAAAAAACATTCATCAAGAATATATGGAATATTAAAATCTGGAGGAATGTACGAATCGTTGACCATTAACATCGTATATAAACGCCCGTTATTTACGAAAGCAAATCGGAGTATGAAAGGCTGTCCTCATTGCGATGAGACCGAGTACATACTTGAAAGAACCTGTCAATTTAAGAGTTCCAAATAGGAAAACATCAAATAATCGAGTAAAAATGAATCATGGAGGATTATATATGAATGCCACACAACCTATTAAGTTGTTTGCCCTTGGCGGTCTGGGCGAAATCGGAAAAAACATGTACGGCCTTCAGTATGAAAATGAAATGATTTTGGTCGATTGCGGGATCAAGTTTCCGGATGTAGAACTACGGGGAATAGATTATGTCATTCCTGATTTCACATTTTTAGAAAAAAATAAAGATTTGATTAAAGGTGTTTTCATCACACATGGGCATGAAGACCACATAGGATCGATCCCTTTTTTGTTGAAACGAATAAACGTACCTATTTATGCTGGTAAATTATCAATTGGATTCATAAAAGATAAATTGCAAGAACATCGTCTTCTTGGCACCTCTATTCTAAAAACAGTTGATGAGAACTCAGTTGTGGAATTGGGGCATTTCTCAATGCGGTTTATGCGGACAAGTCATAGTATTCCTGATTCCCTGGCAATATGTATAAATACTCCATACGGAAACATTGTCCATACAGGCGATTTTAAATTCGACCTTACACCTGGTGGAGCCTCCTATGATATCGGCAAGATAGCCGAAATCGGAAATGAAGGTGTTTTCTGTTTGATGTCAGATAGTACGAACAGTGAAATCCCTGGCTTCTCTTTGTCAGAATCAGTGGTTAAAGCAACGTTATTTGATATCGTTGAACAAATCGAGGGTCGGATTATCTTTGCGACCTTTGCCTCTAATATCTATCGATTGCAGCAAGCTATTGAAGCTTCTATCGCATTCAACCGTAAGGTAGCCATCTTCGGTAGAAGTATGGAAAGATCGATCAGGATCGGTCGGGAGTTGGGTTACATCCGTGCTCCTGAGGATACCTTCATTTCAGGACATGAAATCAATCGATACCCATCTAGTAAAATAATGATTTTATGCACAGGGAGTCAAGGGGAACCAATGGCAGCTTTAGGAAGAATTGCGAAAGGTCTTCATCGTCAAATCCAAGTTATACCTGGTGATACAGTCATCTTTTCCTCCTCCCCTATTCCGGGAAATATAAAGCAGGTTTATAAGCTTATTGATCAGCTGGAGCGGATCGGGGCAGATGTCATACATAATAAAATGAGTGACATCCATACTTCAGGACATGGAACACAGGAAGAACAAAAATTGATGATCCGTTTATTGAAACCGAAATATTTCGTTCCAATTCATGGTGAATATCGAATGCTTATCAACCATGTGAAATTGGCAGTTGATTGTGGTGTTGTAAAAGAAAATACCTTTGTATTGGATAATGGAGACATTCTGGAATTAAATGAGGAAAGTGGAAGGGTATCGGAATCCTTTCCAGCAAATCCGGTTTATGTGGATGGAACAGGAATTGGAGATATTGGGAATATTGTTTTGAGAGATCGACGGATCCTTTCATTATGCGGAACAGTTGTTGTCACTGTTACCATCGATTCCAAGAATGCCAAGTTACTTTCAGGACCTACACTTGTGTCAAGAGGTTTTGTTTTCATGAAAGAATCCGGAGAGTTGTTAAGTGAAGCTGAACGACTTGTTGAAAAGGAAATCAACTCCATGTTGCAAGAAGGAGTCACCAAATGGTCTGAATTGAAGAAAAAAATTTCCGACCTTCTCACATCTTATTTTTTTGAAGAAACAAAACGGAACCCAATGATTCTCCCAGTCATCATGGAAGTCTGAAATCACTATGTCATGAATATAGAAAGGCATGTCTTATGAGGAAACCATCCCAACTAGAAAATGAAATCAATAAAAGAAAGACCTTCGCAATCATCTCACATCCTGATGCTAGGAAGAGTCCTAATTACTTAGTCCATGATCAATTAGGAAAACCAGTGATTATTTTCGAAAGTGATTTTGCTTTAAAATGGTTCAAAGATAAAAACCCAACTATCGAATTATATGACTAGCAAAATGGCTGGCCTGAAAATTATCCTTCAGGTCAGCCTGTTCCATATCAAGAATCTTTGTATATACTTCACTCTTCACAAACACCATTCGTCTCCTTAAAAATGAATTTTAAGCGCAGAGTTAAGGGGGGCGAAAAATACTTTTAAATCAGTTCTTCAATCAGCAACATTTCCTTCAGCAGGGATTGGATTATCCTTAAGTATTTTTGCGAGATGGATCAGGTTATAGGCCATCATCCTTGCGTTTTTTTGAGTGAACTCGTGTTTGTATCCTTCTGCCTCGATATATGATGGTCCTGGCCCGGCGTCACCGACCCAATAGGTTTCAACGTTGGGTGGAACTGTAAACCCAATGTGGGTAAGCGAATATAGGATTGACCGGCAGGCGTTTTTTGCTCCATCTTCATTCCCGGTGACAGCGACTCCACCTACTTTGTTATAATAGATCCCCTGTCCTTTATGATTCGTAAGGCTGCTCCCGCCATATAGCCTCTCGATCGCAAGTTTTGCCACGCTGCTTTTCTCACCTAACCATAATGGAGTTCCAATAAGCAGAATGTCCGTCTCTTTGATTTTCTGGAAGATTGAAGGCCATTCATCTCCTTCTCCCATGTCATCGGAGATCCCATAACGTATATTATAGTCTGCAAGCCGATAGATATCTGTATGAACCTCATTCTTTTCAAAAATTTGAACCACTTCTTCTAATAATGCTTGTGTATTAGAACTTTCTTTACTGGATTTCAATGAGCAGTTCAGCACTACCGCATTCAGGTTCAAAACGTATCCTCTCCTTTCTCTTGTACATTAACCTATTACCCTGAACGATAATAAGTTAATCTTTTAAGGCATTAGAGGAAAAAGATGAGTAAAGGATTATTAAGTTCCTATTTTTGTGAATACTAACCGTATCTCTTTTTACTGAAGGTGTGAAATATGAGGAAATATGATTGTATCATTGTTGGTGGTGGCTTAGCAGGACTCACTTGTGCACTTGAATTATCTCTTGAAAACAAGAAAGTTGCATTATTTGAAGCACATGATTATCTTGGAGGACGGACTTCCTCCTGGAATGAAAATGGGATGTATGTAGAATCAGGATTTCACAGATATATAGGTTATTACTCGAATATGCCTAAAGTTCTTCATAAAGCAGGCATCGATTTGAACAAAATGGTAACCTGGGAGGAACAGGTCGAAATTAGGATACCTGACAAGGACGAATCTGTCGTGATGGGTGTATCACCGTTCTTTGGTCCATTGAAATTGATCAGAAGTATCCTCGGTAACAATCCCACTTTATCTACTAAGGACAAGACCTCTCTTATCTCATTTTTTATATTCGGTTTCAAAGACTATTTGTTGAATCCAGAAAAGCTTGACAAGGTAAGTATCAGACAATATGCAGACCTTTATCATGTAAGTGATCATGCGTTCAATTATTTGATTATTCCCTTATCATCAGGTATTTTCTTCCTGCCACCTGAGCGTTATTCAGCTTATGTTTTCTTCGGGCTTTTTATCCCTGGCATTCCCAAGTTTTATAAAATGCGGATAGGTGCTTTTCTTGGTGGGATGTCTGAGATCATGTGCAATCCGATCGGTGAGAGAATCAAGGAATGTGGGGGAGAAATTTTTTTTGAACCAACCAATCGACTCTCTTTTACTTTCAGAAGATCACAACAAGGTTCATGGAGTTTTGAACGTGGTGGGAGAGAGAATTGAAGCTGACCATGTCGTTTGGGCTACATCTGTGGTTGCGATGAAAAATGTTTTCAGAAATCATTTTGCCGAGACTACCTGGTTTAAAAAAATTGAAAAATTGAAAATGATGCATGCTTGCACCTTCCAAATTGAATTGACAGAACCGGTTTTGTCAAAAGATATTACGACGTTCGGTCCCAATTCATGCCTGGGAAGTTTTAGTGAACAATCAAGGTCCACATTCCAAGGATCCAAGGGCCGATTATCGATCATATTGACACCACCTGAAAAATTCCTTGAGCTCTCTAAAGAGGAAACCTTAGAAATTGTCCTTGAAGACTTGAAAAGGGTGAAGATCCATATCGGGAGAGAACAAATCATCGATTATCAAAAAATTGATCATCCAAACGACTTTTATAGCCTGGCTCCAGGTAATAACCAATATAGACCAAAACAAACCACTCCGATCAAGAACCTTTACCTGGCTGGTGATTATACGTTGCAGCCTTATTTCGCAACCATGGAAGGAGCCGCAACATCTGGGATGAAAGCAGCAAAGCTTGTTGAAGATGGAAATAGAAGCTGATCTTAAATTCTTTAACAATGACAAAAACCCATGAAAGATGAAAATTCATCATGGGTTTTCATTTTTGAGTATACAGGAAAAGATGGACTGGAATTTTAAGGTCATCTATTCTATTGGCCGGGTAAAAGGCTCCTGGTTTGGAATGATATTAACCAAATAGGGACTCTGGTGTCCTCTATTTTAAAAAGTATGGGGTTTTCGGCAAAATGAGGTCTCCTGTGTCCACTAAAAGTTGTTGTGTAGAACTTTTTGATCAGTCTGATTCATTCCCTTTGTTTTGATAGATTTTTGGGACGGCAACCTCATCAAAATGATTGACAAGATACAGCAGTTCATTCTGTAGCTGATTTCCTGACATTGGTACACCATGTCCGGTAATAGCAACAGAAGGCTTAAGCTGCTCGAGAACTTTTACGGAATTTTCTGCTTGATTCCAATCCATTGTGAAGTAGGCTGGAGGGCCATTGATCTCTTTCTTTTGTGTATATACATTATACAAGGACTCCTGGTCTACTGTTACAAAGGCATCTCCGGCAATAAGGGCACGATCAGATTCACGGAATAAAGAGATGTGCCCTGGTGTATGGCCTGGTGTATGAACCCACTTCCACTCGGGTAAATCAGGTATTGAACCGTCAGCTGGCAGTTCATTCAATACTTCTTGGATATCAATCGAATGATTAGGAAAGAGTGGAGACATTTCACTGACCATCCCCCCATCTACCTCCGGATTTCCTTTAGGATAATCCTCTTCACCAGTTAGGTAAGGGAATTCCAATGGATGGGCATAAACCGGAACCTCCCAGTAGATTGCCAGCTCCTCAACGCTTCCGACATGATCGAAGTGTCCGTGTGTTAAGATGACGGCTTTGGGTGGATGGTTCTGTCCAAACTGTTTTTCAACAGCCTCTATAATTTTTTCTTTTGATTTAGGCATTCCAGCATCGACCAGAACCCAGTCATCACTTTTATTCATAACAAAAAACAAATTGACGATTTGATTTGTATAGCTATATACATCAGGTATCACGAGACTTCCTTTACCGCTAGATACAGATGTCAACGGGAGGAATGCATCTCTTACCTCTTCATTCATTCTTGTCCACCTCCAGAAGTTATATATCATACCTCATTATTCTCGAGACGAAGCAATTCTATTCTTTATCTTCCGGTTATCATTGAACAGAAAATGAAGTGCAAAAAAAGTGGCTGAACCTTTGAGTTCAGCCACTTAACATTCGAACACGTAAAACCGGGTGGAAGTGCTCTATGATCGCTTTATTCTAGTTTCTCCATTTATCCTTCCAATAATAAGGATTCTGGATCTTCTAACAGTTCTTTCACTTTAACGAGGAAGCGAACGGCTTCACTACCATCAACGATCCTGTGGTCATAAGAAAGAGCGATATACATCATCGGACGGTTTTCCATCCGCTCTTCATCTATTGCGACTGGCCGCCATTGGATCTTATGCATTCCGAGTATACCTACTTGCGGAGTATTCAAGATCGGAGAAGACATTAGTGAACCGAAGACGCCACCATTTGTAATCGTAAATGTACCACCTTGAAGCTCATCAATTGTCAACTTTTTGTCCTTCGCCTTTTTGGAAAGAGATTTGATTTCCTTTTCAATTTCTGCAAAGCTCAGTTTATCCGCATCACGTACGACAGGCACGACAAGACCTTCCTCAGCTCCTACTGCAATACCGATATCGTAGAACTTTTTAAGAAGCATTTCGTCCCCTTGAATTTCTGCATTGATTCTTGGGAACTTCTTCAATGCTGCAACAACTGCTTTCGTAAAGAAGGACATGTATCCTAACTTCACGTCATTCTGCTGTAAGAATTGTTCTTTGCGTCGTTTGCGGAGATCATTGATCGCAGTCAAATCAACTTCATTATACGTTGTAAGCATTGCTGCTGTTTGCTGAGCCTCTACAAGTCTTTTTGCGATCGTTTGGCGTCTGCGTGACATTTTTATACGTTCAACTGGCTTATCTGATTTTTCTTCAGCAGCCTGCTGTGTAGGACGGCTTGATTTTTCGGGTTTGGATTTCTTTGTTTCAGCCTTTTCTGTCTTTGCAGAAGATTGATCAGCATGACTCTTTACATCTTCAGGACGGACTCGTCCGATTGGATCTTTCGTCTTTACTTCATTTAAATCAACTCCGAGTTCTCTTGCCAGCTTACGGGCAGCAGGAGAAGCGACTGGACGATCCGTTTCTTTTTGCTCCTCTTTTGCAGGAGCTTCTTCTTTTTCAGGCTTTGCTTCTTTCTTCTCAGCCTTCTCTTCTTTTTCTTTCGGTTCTTCCTTTTCTTTATCAGAAGGACCTTCTTTTGTTGCTTCCCCGTCACCTTCACCGAGGGTTGCAATGACTTCCCCTACTTCAACTGTGTCACCAGGTTCTCTCAACAACTCAGTGATCACGCCATCGTCTTCGGCACTAACTTGGACATTGACCTTATCGGTTTCCAATTCAACAAGATAATCCCCTTTAGTGACTTTCTCACCTACCTTGACTAACCACTCTGAGATCGTCCCCTCTGTTATGGATTCTGCTAGTTCTGGTACTTTGATGTCGCTCACGATACATTTCCTCCTTCAGTGGTAACTGTGTCTGTCTTTTTCAATTTCAAGGCTTCGTTGACGATACGTTCTTGTTCTCTTTTATAAACATTCGGTTCGCCAGCAGCAGGGCTGGACCGTTCAGGTCGACCTACATAAGTCACTTTCATGTCATCTGATACCGAAGCTCTTATTTTCGGCTCGATATAAGACCACGCCCCCATATTCTTCGGTTCTTCTTGAACCCAAACAACCTCTTCTAAATTCTTGTATTGATCAAGCAGTTCAACCATTTCTTTTTCTGGATATGGATAAAGCTGCTCGATTCGAAGGATATCGACCCAATCCCAATCTTGTTCATTGGCTTCCACAGCAGTATCAAGATCGATCGCAACTTTACCGCTGCATAAGACCAATCGCTTGACTTCTTCTTTCTTCGTACCGACATTTGATGGGTTATAAACTGCCTTGAATTGCCCTTCACTGAATTCTGAAGGCGTTGATGCAACTCTTTGGTTTCGAAGCAGACTTTTCGGTGTCATGATGATCAAAGGCCGGACCTCTTCTTTAGTCGTCAACGCTGCTTGTCTACGTAAAACATGGAAATATTGTGCAGAAGTTGACAGGTTTGCTACTGTCCAGTTATTTTCAGCTGATAACTGCAAGAAGCGTTCTAAACGTCCGCTTGAATGCTCTGGTCCTTGGCCTTCATAACCATGAGGCAGTAACAAGACGAGTCCGGATTTCTGGCCCCATTTTGCTCTTCCCGCAGAAACAAATTGATCATAGATGACCTGTGCAGCATTAGCAAAATCTCCGTATTGCGCCTCCCAAAGTACAAGTGTTTCAGGAGCAAATACATTATAACCATATTCAAAACCAACTACCGATGCTTCAGACAACGGGCTGTTATGAATGGCATAAGATGCATTCGCTTGAGGAAGCATGTGCAATGGCGAGAATGTTTCGCCGGTTTTAGGGTCATGGAGTATCAAATGCCTATGAGCAAATGTTCCACGTTCCGTATCCTGTCCTGTCAATCGAATTGGTGTTCCATCTTTCAGGATTGTAGAAAATGCGAGTGTTTCAGCTAATGCCCAATCGATTTTTCCACCTTCATTGAGAGATTTCTCGCGGCGCTTAAGGATTTTTTCCAATTTAGGATAGACGGTGAATCCTTCAGGCCATTTCAAGAGGTTCGTATTGATTTCTTCTAAGTCATTCAACGGTACTGACGTTTCAATGGCAGGCAGGCCATTGACAATTTGTTCTGGTGCTTCGATTTCATTCACACTATCATCCGGATCCTTCGAGACCCTTCCATATTTATCATCCAGGTTGTCTTGTATATCCTTTTCCATTTCTTTGGCCTGGTCTTTCGTCAAAACCCCATGTGCTTGTAATGCTTCAGCGTAGAGATGGCGCACTGTAGGATGGTTGTTGACTTTATCATAAAGCTGCGGATTAGTCGCAGAAGGATCATCCATCTCGTTGTGTCCAAAACGGCGATATCCGATCAGATCGATAAGAAAGTCCTTCTGGAACTTTTTCCGATACTGGTAAGCTAGGATGATCGCAGCTAAACAAGCTTCAGGATCATCAGCGTTCACATGGACAATCGGGATTTCAAAACCTTTTGCTAGATCACTTGCATATTTAGTTGATCTTGAGTCAGAACTTTTCGTTGTGAAACCTAAAAGGTTGTTTGCGATGATGTGAACGGTACCACCTGTTTTGTACCCAGGAAGTTGGCTTAAATTCAAGGTTTCAGCAACAATGCCTTCTCCAGGAAAAGCGGCATCACCGTGAATCAAAATCGAAAAAGATTTGGAGACATCTTGTTTTGGATAACCTGCTGAACTTCGGTCCTCCTGGGCTGCACGTGCGTACCCTTCCACCACAGGATCGACGAATTCGAGGTGACTCGGATTGTTTGCTAAGGTGATACATGCAGGCTCATGATTCTCTTCTTCAATTTCCCGGTCTGCTCCAAGGTGATATTTGACATCCCCTGTCCATCCATAGTTGATTCCCATTGAACCTTCGGAAGGAACAAGCTCTTTGTTTGGAGCGTGATGGAATTCAGAAAAAATCTTCTCATAAGGTTTTCCCAATACGTGAGCGAGTACATTCAATCGGCCTCTGTGAGCCATCCCGATCATGACATTTTGTGCGCCATCATGCACACCTGCATGGATGATTTCGTCAAGCATCGGAACCATTGTATCGAGACCTTCAATCGAAAAGCGTTTTTGCCCTACGAATGTTCGGTGCAAAAACTTTTCGAATCCTTCTACTTCTGTCAATCGATGCAAAAGTTCAATCCGGTCTTCAGGAGACAGCGATGGATAGATTGCTTCGGACTCCACCATTTCATCGAGCCATTTCCGTTCTTCATCATCATGAACATGGCTGAATTCAAATGCTAAGGACTTGGTATAGATTTGTTTAAGTTTTTCAATGGCTTCTAAACCATTGTTGATATTTTCAGGTGCGTTTTCCCAAACAACTTTAGCAGGAATCGCTTTCAAAGTTGTGTTGCTAAGTTGATAATTTTCCGGGTCAAGGAAAGGCGCATCTGTTTTCGATTTTTCCAGGGGATTGATATCGGCGGCCAAGTGTCCGTAAGTTCGTATATTCTCTGCAAGCTTGGCTGCAGCAACTACTTTCTTCATCGTTGTTGCATCACTAATCAATTGTGATGTTACGGAAGATTTGTCTGTAAGTTCATCAGTAGAAGCTGGCGGTGCCCCCCAGTTATCAAAAAGTTCCTTTACTTCTGGGTCTATAGACTTGGGATCCTCTACATATTGATCGTATAATTCGATCGCATAACCAAGGTTGGGTCCATCAAAACCCGCCCACGGCTGTCCCTTTTTGGGTTGGTTAGTACTCATTTGTCAATACCTCCAAAGTGCTTTTGGTGATTTTTCTGGTTTCGTTGGGTATTATAAAGAAATTTGCTGTTACTAGTGTATCGTTTTCATGCCTTTAGTACAAATAAAAAAGTGTCAAAATTTTAAACTTGTAATGTCCGTGGAAGCTTGTGGTAATGTTGTATGGATCATCCTGTTCTTTATATACCCCAAATGTAAAAAAACGAGTCTTAAAACAGGAAAACTCATTACATAAATGATCATATATCCAGGTTTTAGATTATATGGATGGAGGTGTTATACCAATTATCGCCATCAGAAAACTTCATAAAAAGATTGTAGTTGAGTTGCATGGCGGTTTCGAACTCATTTTCGGTTTTTTGCTGGTAGTTCTTTCGGACCGTTTCGGTAGTTAGATAGAGTTGTGGGCTATTCCTGGACTTTATCCCCCGCAGAGTACATTTCATTTTCCAATAAGTCATTTGTCAACCCTTTCATACTAATACACCTCTAGGTGCGCTTTTCGTACCCCTATCATCTGATTCCACCTCTCTGACATTTGAAACAGCCCTAAAAACTCATTAATCGTGACCAAGAACCTTATTATCCCTTTACACTGGATGATTGTATAGATTAACTAGTCTTTAAATCCTATCCACTATAACTTTCCGCCCCTGCTTAACGGTTTATTTTTCAGAATTTTGCTGATTTTACAGGGAGAATGTGCTATCTTGTTGGAAACAATTTGTATTGGAGGTATTATATTGAATAAGAAAGTAGTCCTACATACTGCATTAGTTGGGATCATGAGCTTTTCTTTATTTACGCCTGGGGTGTCTGCCCATGATAAACTAGATGATATCTCAATAGAGAAAGGCTCCCATGAGGCTGAGTTGAACGAAATACCGACACTTGAAGGATCCAAAAACCTGGATAACTGGAAAGAAGCCGCAGCAGTTCCTCTTAAGGAATACGACGGCAAAAAGAATTCAACAGCAGATGTTTACGCCCACAAAGGTTACGCTTACCTAGGGACCCATGTCTCTGGAGGAGGGAACGGCGGTGTCCGAGTATTTGATTTGAAGAATCCATCCAATCCTGTTGAAATATCAAGATTCGCAGAAGAAATACCTGGAACCTGGCAAGAAAAGGTCATCGTAAAAACGGTGAGTACACCCCACTTTAAAGGTGACCTTGCCGTTGTAAGTGTTCAGCAATTGAATCGTAATAACCCGTTGTCAAAAGGTGGTTTCCTCCTTTACGATGTAACAGATCCACATAATCCGGAGAAACTTGGCTTTTGGGAGCTTGATAAAAGGGTCCCTGGAACACATGAGTTGTATTTGACGGTTCAAGGTAATAAACCGCTTGTGTTAACAGCGAACCCATATGCTGATTATTATACGCACGGGGAGCAGAAAGATTTTGCACTCGTTGATGTGTCTGACCCGACAGACCCAAATACCGTCTATGAATTCGATCCAAGAATGTTAGAAGAAGTTCCTGAAGATTTCAACGGGTATCACTGGAATTCTCCTGACGGGAAGACAAGACCTGTTTTCAACCATAGCACGATGACTGATGGGAACGGCCAGACTGCCTACCTCTCATTCTGGGATCTCGGAACGATTATTCTCGATATTTCCAATCCAGATGATGTACAATATTTAGGGCGGACTGATTTCGCACCTGACGTTCAAGGTTCAGCACATTCAGCTGCTATTGCAAAAGGCGGAAATGTATTGATTGAAACCCGTGAAGTATATGCGCCTACCCGTGAAGGATATGAAGAGGCTTATGGTTATACACGTATCTTTGACATAAAGGATAAATCCAATCCTGAATTGTTAAGTACGTTCAAAACGGATTTAGTAGATAATGTTGAAGATGGCGTGACCTTTGCGAACACGGTGCATGATCCAAAGGTCCATGGTAACACGTTGTACCTGTCCCATTACGCTGGAGGCATTCGTGCAGTTGATATCACGGACCCATCGAACCCTGTTGAAATCGGTAAGTACGTACCAGAGCAGGCATACTTCTGGGGTGTGTTCGTAGATCGCAACTTCATTCTAGCATCTGACATGGGTCAAGGACTTAAAGTTCTTTTGAAAAACAAGGGTAAAGAATAAGGAAATGAAAAAGGAGCTGGCATCGGGATTACACCTGTGCCGCTCCTTTTTTAAAGATAAGGATAAAGGTTTTGGTTTGGGTTAAGAAAGTTCTTTATGTTTGCCGAACTGTTGCCGTTTTCCGAATCAAAGCGTATAACGTGATAGCGATGGCCAATACACTAACTGAAGCAAGTGTGATGAAAACCAGTTTGTCAGATGATTTTAATAATAGAGATATGACAGGCGGACCGGCTGCTACCCCTATAAACCGCATACTGCTGTAGAAAGAGGTGATCGTCCCCCTCTCTTCTTTTTCAATGTCTTCTGTAATCAATGCATCTAAACAGGGCAAGACGACCCCGATTCCTAACCCCGAAACAGACAGGAATAGGATGATCATCAATAGCGAGTTTGTGAACAACAATATGAATAAAGCTATCGTAGAAACTAAATTACCGACAAAAATCAAACGGTCCATAATTCGGTTATCTTTTCCGATCATTTTCCCTGTTAAATAGGAAGCGATACAAAGTGCAAGTAGTGGAATCGCTAAGTATACACCTTTAAGAACCCCTGTAATTCCAAACTTGGCTTCCAAAGAAGATGACAAATAAATGAGGAAGCCGAAGACAACAAACATATTAATGCCGCCAATCATGAAAACCCCGTATAACCAATGACCATTTTTTTTAAAGCTCTGCTTGATCGTCTTCAAAAAAGCGTTAAACGGTAAAGGTTCGTTTTCTTCTCTTGGAGCTTTGACAAAAACCAACATCAAGATGACCGCGATAGCTGAAAACAGGGGTACAGACCAAAAAGGGATATACCAAACCCATATGGCTAAGGCAGCTCCTAAAACCGGGCTCAGAACTTTCCCGAAAGTATTTGAAGTTTCGATAAGGCCAAGACCGGCGCTTACCTCTTCTTCCTTTTCAAACAGATCCCCCACGGTTGGTATGACAACGGGAAATGCGCCTGCAGCGCCAGCTCCTTGTAAAAATCGGCCAAACAAAATCCATGAATATGGGTTATCCGAGGAAATGGATGCCCACCCACAAACAATGCCTCCTATCCCAACGAGAATCAAGCTGGGGATAATGATTTTCTTCCGGCCGAAATGATCGGAAAGATACCCCGCAATAGGGATGAGGACGATAGCGATAATGGAGTAAATGGTGATGATCAGACTTGATTGGAAGGCCGTAATATCGATTTCCCTCTCGATGACTGGAAGGACGGGGATAAACATTGAATTCCCTAATGTCATCATTAGGGGAATCGAGGCTAAGGCCAAAAGAGCAAACTTATTCTCTTTCATTTTTTTGTCTCCATCATTTTTAAAGGTTGATTAGACTAATGGATTGCACCTTGGTATTTTTAGCGTGATTTAGTCTAAATATTCACTTTCCATATGTAAGTGATTTCCTACGAATCAAATGAATAAGACAGGAATCTTATACTTAAGTCCCTGTCTTTCATTGGCTGTTCATGCGGCATGATTTCTGCATGCATCAGCACATTTGAAGCATGATTCTGCACATTTTTGACAATGGTCATGATCATGCTTTTTACATTCGTTTCCGCATGCCTCACAGATGTCAGCACATGCTTTTGCTAATTCTGCGGTAAATGGAGTTCCTCTTCCCAATGCTTGCTCGAGAAATGCACACATATCAGCACATTCTCTGTCCAGGCGGATACAATCCACCATCAATTTGACGTCATCTTCCTTTAAGCATGCGTCATAACAGTGATTACAAGCTACCATACACTCATGCAAGGTATCAATCAAGGATTGGTACTTTTCATGTGACATCATTTACCTCCTTTTCATTAGTGGTACTATTGCAATACCCTAAACTGTTTTTCCAATAAACATAATACCTTTAAATTGTTGAAAAATTTTGTAAAATTGGCAGTTCTGAATCATAAATATGGTATAATATAAATAACTGAAATTTCTAAAATTTTATAAGGAGGTTTTATATGTACCAAGTAAAAGATGATGAAAAAATTTTCATTTATACCGGACCGGACGGATCAGGCCGAAAAACGTTAGCGAAGATGGTCGCTACTGTTTTTGATATGGAGACGGTAATCTCTTATACGACCAGGAGCCGCAGGCATTATGAAGTTGACGGGAAAGACTATCATTTTGTAAGCGAGGAAGCTTTCCAAACGATGCACCAGCAAAATGAATTCCTCGAAAGTGTCGATATTGATGGCTTCCATTACGGTATACGGGAAAAGGATATTATTGACACTTTCAAAGATCATAAATTAGTCTATCTTGCTTTAAATCCTGAAGGTGCAGACAAATTAAAACACATGTACGGTGAGAATGTGATCAGGATTTTCATCTATGCGGATCGGGACACAGTCATCAAAAGACAACAAGAACGCCAGGATGATGCTGCTGCTATCCGCCGTCATATAAAGCATTATGATGAAACGATGAATTATTTGAATGTATGTGAACATGCCTTTGAAAATTATGATCTGCCTCAAGTGTCCTATCAGATCAGTGAACTAGTCGAATCATATTTGAACAGGGATTACATCGAATCGGAGTATTAAAAAGATCATAAGGACAAAAGGATAGCTTATATCTTTCAGTGAGGAAGTGAAAGCAATGAGAGCTGTCAAAAAGGCGTTCAGAATCATTGTGATTTCGAACCTTGCAGTATTTGGTTTCATCATGTTCCTCCCTGCCCTATTGATTACAGGGGATATTGAGATCGTACAGGAGTTTATCGATTTTTTGAATAAGGATTAACTCTAGACTTAGATAAAGCGTATCCTAAGAGGTATCAGGATCCGCTTTATTTTTTTTGATTTTGTTACTTAGGGGAACCTTTAAATCATAAAGGTGTATATATTGGCAAGATTCTTCGTTATAATGAGCCATATAAGAATGACAAAGGGGTATTAGTATGAATTCAAAAGAGGTGCAGGAGAAGGTCATCGAGAATTATCAACGTGATGAACAAATGATGATTCTTGTATTTGCTCAGTGGTGTATCAATCATGATCTTGATCCAGAAGAACTTTATAAAAAAGCTTATCCTAATCAAGCTTCGAATCCTGAGCTTAAGCAAGCATGGGCGCTTACAGTTCCTAAAGAGGAAGCAGGGGAAATCGGAGATCAGACCCTGCTTGCCGTCTTATCCATGTTCGGTAACGATGATCTTGCCTTTATTGTCACAGAGGAAATTGAAAAGCGCAGGACATAGGAGTGAAGTTAGGTTACTACGAATAATGAGAATAACTCATGGAGGAAATGAATATTCTTCCATGGGTTTTTCTATTTTTGAGTTAATTGTATATGGTTCGGGAATTTAACCTTGCTTTATATTAGGATCAACTCATCTTCAAGAAATTTCATGATTTTGAACGGTCCTTTACTTTTATTGGAAGAAATTGTGAGGATGATCCCAGGGTTTGGGTAGACTACTGAATGAAAGCTGACCCCTGGATCGTAGCCCATCACGTGGTATTTGGATATCTCCCCTGCCCTTTTGTTGATCCAAATTCCATACCCGTAATACACTTCTTGTTTAACTTGAATATGGGGTTCCAACAACATATTTTTAGTCGGTTCTTCCAACAGCATATTGTTGAGTAAACCTTCCCAGAATTTATTCATATCTGGAGCAGTGACATACGCCCCGCCATCTGACCCTCCTATTACAGGGATTGAGTAAACATTTGTCCTCCAGGTTCCGTCCTCCTCTTCAATGTAGCCTGAAGCAGTATTCTTAGGAAGTTGATCCATAGAGAAATACCCCGAATCATGCATATTGCACCTCTTGAAAATATTCGTTTCAATATAATCGATAAATCGAAGTCCCGTCTTATGTTCAATAATCAACCCCAGTAAGATGAATCCGGCATTATTATAATGAAATTTCTCACCGGGATTGAACACCATGCTTTTCTCTTGGAACATAGGTACAAAATCCTTCAAATTCCGCAAAAGATACATTGGCTGCTGTTTCCATAAATCTTCAAAGTCATCCATTTCGGCTTCATCAAAGTAATCAGGAATTCCAGCACTATGTGTCAAAAGATGATGGATCGTTATGTTTGTGGCAAAGTTAGGAAACTCAATATCAAGACAGTCTTTCAAGCTGCTTTCAAACGAGATAACTCCCTTTTCCACCAGTTGACCAATTGCGACAGCTGTGAAAAGTTTACACCCGGAGGCTATTCCGAATCTTGTATTCAATTCATTCTTTTTTTCTTCTGAACGGTTCGCATAACCTGCTGCAAGAAGGATGACATCTTCCTTGTTCCTCTTCATATGGATCGTGCCGGAAAAAACTTCGTCTTCTATGACTTGTTTTAATTTGGGTTCGATCATTATATCGTTTTTGACCATTATGGCTGCCTCCTGAAAAGTAGAAATTGGTTCTCAGTTCTTTTCTACAATAGATTGGAATTTCCTTTTGAAAAATAAAAACTACACCCGGTTAAAGATGTAGTTTTTGCTTTAGTTCATGCTTTCTCCTTCTTCGATCCGTTGTTCCAGCCATACGTGAAGGTCACGGAAACCATCGAGGGATAGACAGATCGTCTGTTTTTCATTGGATTCGCTGCTCATTTCCAAACAGATATTTTGATCATTCTCTGTGTAAGTGAAAGCGAAATGTTTCTTCTCCCCTTGAATCTCTTCCTCCCAATTGCACATGTAACTTGTTACAAAGTTGATTTTACTGTTCCTGGCAGGCTTCCGATTCTTGAACATTTCCCTTGAATGCTCAACCACCGGTTCTGGTGACGGAACAGGGTGATCAACTTCATCCTTGGCAGCGGTATTTAGTGATACTGCTGCTTCAGATTTTGCTACCTCTGTTTCTTCTACTGCTCGATCAACAAGTGATGCTTCTTCTGATGAAACGGTTTCAGGTTCTTTTTCTTCTTCTTGTTCTACAACTTCCGCATTTTCTTCTTCCACAGTTTCTTCAGTTTTTTCTGATCTCAATTGTGGTTCAACATATTTCTTAATGATTTCACTCATATAATCCGGTTTGAATGGCTTCATCAAGTATCCTATTGCTCCAGCATCCAACGCTTCCTTGATCATATCTTTTTGATTGCTGGCTGAACAAACAAGGATGATTGCCTCAGCATCAAATTTCAAGATTTCTTTAATCGCCTCAATACCATTCATTTCTGGCATTGTAAGATCCATCATGACCACTTGCGGCTGGATTGCTTTGTATTTTTGTACCGCTTCCTTTCCATTGACTGCTTCACCAGCTACGATATGACCATACTGTTTAAGGCAATCAGTCGCCATTTTACGCATAAAGCTGGTATCATCCACTACTAAAAATTTATAAGACATCCTTATTCCCCCTATATTTTGCTTCAATTGACTGCTTTCAAGACTTCATCCACTGTTGTAATTCCTTCGCGAGCTTTTGACAGTCCATCATATAGCATCGTTTTGAATTCACTTTTCTTTAAATACTCATGGAATTCTTCAATCGGGCTCTTTTTCAAAATCAATTCACGCAGTTCATCATCAACTGTCAAAATCTCATGGATGCCAGTGTAACCTTTAAATCCTGAATTGTTGCATAACTTACAACCATCCCCTTTTACAACTGCCACTTTTGAACTTTTATTCGTAGTGACGAAGGAGCGGAAATTGCCGATTTTACTTTTTTCCTTTTGATCTGATACCTCTAAAAGATTATGTGCTTCAAAAAGCTTCGACTCTTCATCTGAAGCAGGCATGCTTTTCGCACATCGCTCACAAATGCGGGGAACCAGCCTTTGGCCGATGATGCATGATAATGATGAAGCAACCAGGTATGGTTCAATCCCCATATCCAATAGGCGTCTAATGGTATGGATCGTATCATACCCGTGTATGGAGCCGACGACTAACCGGCCAGAGAGTGCGACTCTTGTTGTAACTTCTCCTGTCTCAGCATCAGGCACATCACTGACCATGACGATATTCGGGTCTTGGTTCATGATTGTCCTAAGGCCATTTGGAAATGTAAAGCCCAAAGATTCATTCACCTCTATTTGCATGATGCCGTTGATTCTTCGCTCGACAGGACTTTCCACTGATACGATCTTCCGTTTATCTACGTTGAGATGATTCAAAATGGAATAAAGTTGAGTTGTTTTACCGCTGATTGCTGGACCGGAAATCAATATCAATCCATTATTCTTTTCCAATGCATCCTCCAATTTACGTTTGTTCTCTTCTGTAAAACCGAAATCATCAATTTTGAAAAAGTCTTCCGAATGCTTCATCAGACTCAGGACAACACTTTCACCATCGATTGTCGGTACAGTCGAAACCCGAATGTCAAAGTCATTATTGTAAAAATCCTTATGTATGTATCCGTTCTGTGGTAGTTTTCGTTCTGAGGTGTTCATATTTGAAATCGTCTTTATTCTTCCAATGACAGCTTCTTGCAATTGTTTAGGGATCGTCTTTTGTTTTTTAAGCATATGGTTGATCCGATATCTTACAATAAGCCCCTCTTTATCAGCATCAAGGTGGATATCACTTGCATTTTGCTGGAGACCATAATCAATGACTTCGGATAATTCTTTAACTGAATCTAATAGACCATAATGATCAATGATAGCCATCTCCAGTTCGCTACGTGTGGCCAGGCATGGTTGAACAACCATGCCTGAAGCAACTTGTACATCTTTCATCGCCTCTTGATTCAAGGGGTCTACCATTGCTACTTTTACTCTTCCATCCTTTTGTTCGATTGGGATCATGCAGTGTTTTCGAGCGACCGATTCGTGGATCAGTTGCAATGTTGCACGGCTTGGTGCCGCTTCATCCATATTGATTACAGGAATGCCTAGCTGGAATTCTAATGCCTCTACTAATTGCCGTTCGGTAATCATCTCTTCTTCTACGAGAATCTCACCAATTTTTTTAAACGAGTGCTTCTGTTGCTGTAGTGCTTTTTCCAGTTGTTCTTTAGTTATCAAACCATTCATGATCAAAAGTTCACCAATGCGCATATGGACCTCCTTGAAATTATTAGCTATAGATAGAATCGTATTTATTTACCAAAAAAGACATAAAAAGCCAAGTGTCTTGAGCGGCCCGACGGTCATGCCATCCTAATCGAGATGGTTTAGATTCGTAGCTTTGCGTCCCCGACTTTCGAACGGGTTTGCCTTTTATCATTCACTTGGCTTTCGTGTAAAGAAGAAAAATTTGTCTAGGAAAAAATACCCTTTTGTTACATGGTTCAATTATACTTGAAAGAAAGATTTGGAAAAATAGAGCGTTATCACTAATTTCCAAAATAGTTGAAAAGAACCATTATTTTAACATTAAAGGTATTCAGACAATTCAATATAGGTCATTATTCTTATGAAATTCACGAAAAATGCCGTCGAACAATGTCAACGGCTTTTGTTTGTTTTTCCTTTCAGTTCTGCAATAAGAACATATCGTTCTGGGGCAGCACCGACAAAATCAAATGGATAACAGGTCGAGACCGTAAGCGTAGCTCGGGGTTTCGGAACTATGACGGTACGATCGTCTTCATCCACTATCCTTACTTTTCGAACTTTATAGGTGAACTCTCCGGCTGAAGTCTTTACGATCAAAATATCGTTAACGCCAACCTCCCCTAATTTACGAAAGACCGTATCCCGATGGCCTGCAAGGACTGAGTTGTCATTTTCTCCAGGCAGAACGCTTCCAGCAAAATGACCGACACCTCTTTCCAAGTCATCTTCATCTGTACCATGATAGATTGGTAATGTCGCCTCAAGTTTCGGGATGACCAGTTCCCCAATCCGTTCACCCCTTTCAGGTCTCGCAGGATATAGAACGCTCGCCTTATCATTTCGTCCGGAATCTTTTATCGACTCCTGAATTTCACTATCAGGTGAAGCTTCTACAGTTGATACTTGTCCCGTTTTAAATAAGAGGTAACCCTTTAGAAACTTATACGCATTTGTACTTGAGAGCCAGATCCCGCCTACAATCAGTCCGATAGAAAGGGAAAGAAGAACCAATTGCTTGATTCTTCCTTTGTTCATCTTCACCATTACGTAATCTTCACTTTGTACCGGCGGTATAAAATGAACCCTAACATCGCTGCGAATAAGCCAGCGACTGTATTTTCAACGTAATTTGAAGCTGTTTTCGGAAGTTTTGCACCCTTTACTGTTTTGGTAACTGGTTTTTGAACGACTTGTTCTGTTTGTTTTAAATCACTTCCTACTTCTTTTACAAACTCCGAACCGAACATATCTGCCGTAAAGAGGAAATCAGCAAGAAATTCTCCATTCTTGTTGTAAAGTTCAATACGAAGGTCGTATCCTTGAGAGTCTTCCATGGCCATCAATGCCTTAAATGAGATTGCTTTTACTTCATCCCCTTTTACGAGATAAAATTTCACATCTAGCTCAAATAAGTCCATCAATTCGTTGAAAATATCAAGTAATTCTGCAATCTGTTCAGCAGTCAATTCTGCTGCTGTGTCAAACTCCTCAAATGCCATCATACGGTTGGCAAGGTTGTCCAATCTCTCAAGAAAAGCAGGATCCTCATAGTCTATTGTTTCCAGGTGATTGAACAATCTCTCGAACTCATCCTCTGTAAAACCGATTTGGTTTAGAAGGTCATCAAACTCTGCCATATCGACCTCTGGACCGTTTATATAGAACTCAAGCATGAATTCAAGGTCTTCGATTGTTTCATAGTTAGCAAGTTCATCATCATTCTCTGCTAAAAGAGATTTCAATTCTTCTCTCGTCATATCATATTGTTTTAGGAGTTCGTTTAAGCTTTCATCAGTAATCGGAGTCAATGAATAGAAATAAAGATCACTATCCAAGTCATCTACAAATGTATAGACATCTAGAATTCCTTCTCCTTCTTCCATTTCACCATTGGCAACCAGTAGTTCAGTTGCTTCTTCAAGCGTCAATCGGTGTTCTTTTAATAACTCATTTAATAATTCTTCCGTTAGGACAGGTCCTAAGAAGTCTTTCAATTCCTCGATGTCCTTGAAATCTTCCATTGCCATCTCATAGAAATCGAGATATTCTATTAATTCTTCTTTCGTCCATCCTATTTGATCCAAATAGGTTTGGAGGTCTTTTTCTGCTGGTGAAGCAGAAGCATAATGTGGTATTGCCGCAACACATAAAACCAGAATAAAAATTGCAGACAGTATGCGTTTCAACTTGATCTTTCCCCCTGAAAATGTAGTAATTTCTAGAATAGTATAATCTTGAAAAATAAAAAAAGATAGATTTATTTTTCGGCAAATATTGGCACGGAAAATTCGAATTAAAATACTATCCTCATGGGGCTTTAAGCACTTGCAAAAAATAAAAAAACAGCTCCGTATTTTCGAACCTGTTTTCGATAATTCCATAAATTATTTTGTTATTAAAGTACAAACTTTTTTGATGGGCTCTTTCTCACTTTGTATATCGATTGGCATAACTTGAGGCAACCAGAGATTCTGGCTTGATTTTTGCTTCTATCCCATGCGCTTCGATCCTCGCGACCATTTCTGCGACGAACTCCCTTGTTTTATTTCGTTTTCCTTTCCCGATGTCCAGGTGCCCTTCCATTATAAAACTCGACCCTTTATACACATGGGGCAAAACAATCTGGACCAATTTATTCTTCAGTTGCTCATTGAACAGGAAAGCAACTTCTTCTGTTAAAGAAGTTTCGATAGAGATCTTCTGGTGGAGATTACGGATTGCTTCAGGGTATCGTATCCTTCGATAACAGGCCCAGGCTCCCCTGCCTACTCTTTGTATGACAAGTCCAGTGATGAAGATCGTCTCATTCTGATAAACATGTGAATCCGTACCAATCATAAGCTTATAGTTGCCCATCGGTTCCTTTTTCATAAAGGTCACGATGTGCTGAAATACATCTTCAAAAGTCAAATACGGATAAGTAAGGTTCTTAAACGCCATTGGCTGGTCTGCAAAGAAATTGCCATTCACTTGCATCCATCTCCTTTTGTCGTTTTCTTGTCCTATTAAAATAACCTGACATGCCCTATATTATTTATTTTGGGTTGGTTTTTCATGTACTTGCACTATACTATTCGTCGCTTATTCAAGGGGTGAACAAGTTAAAAGGTCCTCTTTTTAATAAATGAATTTGACGAATGTATTATGCGGGATTTCTTGGAAGAAGAAAATAAAGAAAAGCGCAAGCGCCCTGGTAAACCACGAAGGTCACTGGAAGACCGACGAGGAGGCTCGAACCAAACAAAGTTCGGTTCTGCGTGGGTAAATCCTTCGATCTAAATCAATGTGTCGACCGCCGCAGGAGGACTGAAGTGATCCAAGTGGTGGTGGGGGGAGCTAGACATTTCTTCACCGCAACCAAAATCTTTATGCTTTCTTATCCTCCAAAAAAACCTGAACCAAATAGTAATGATTCAGGTCCGTACAATCAAAGGATGGTATAGGATACCGGTTAAATCCCTTATGCAGGAATCAAGTTCAGGGGGGTATGAGACGATGAAGCATGTAGCAGGTCCTGCCGATTTGGCCAAATCCACATCAGATTCTATATGTACATCAAGTGACGCCCATCTTGAATTCATTTTCGACAACTCGTAACGGATCCCCTTAGAACCGACTGGCCAAACGTAAAGATCCTCTAATTCCAAGACACTGTTGAAAATAGATAACGGAGCAACCTGTTGATTTTGTGCGATCACTTCGGAACCTACTAGAGGACTTCCGATCACAGCAGTTTGTAACTCTTCAAATCGGATTTCCTTTTCAGTATCCGTACCTCTTCCCATCACCACCACACCAACAGCAGACTGATTAAGTGAAAAATTACTTTCCGTACTTCCTGTGACCTCCACTTGGTCCAATTCAAGTTCTGATAACCCTTTTTCAACACCCTTTTCAAGTGATCTCCATACTTCATCACCACAGAAATTGTGTATAACGACAGATATCGGGATTCCTCCAGAAGCCATACATTCCATCACGGCTACGCGAAAGGAATAATAGGACACGACATCATAAGGTACAATGACATCATCTTGATCTTTTTCCCCTACAGATCCACTATTATCACTTGTGATGATCAGCTTTTCATCTTCATTAAAGGGGACGATAATCGCATTTCTCATCTTCCGGCCTCTTGAATGTTGTTTTTAACCACCATTGAGTGGAACCGATGGACAAGCAGAAAGGTGATAGCAGCATTGATAATTGAACCAATCAGCAAGGATGGTACGATGGCGACATAGAAAGATTGGCTGATCAAGTAGATAAATGGTAAAGGAGCGATCAGTCCATTTCCAATGATGAAAATCAAACCAGCCCACATCCTTTTACCTTTCTCGTAAAGGGTCGCAAATGCCCATACTAAAAAAGCCATTTCCAGAGCGATTATGAAATGGAACGGACCTAACGGCATTCCCACCAACAAGGAGGAGACGAGATGACCAACAACAGTCACCAATGCTCCTGACCAACGACCTATCATTACCGCAGCAACTAATGCTGGAAAGACATCAAGCGCAACACTTCCTATGATAGCAGGAATTTTAATGGAAGCTCCAACAACAGAAAGTCCAGCGAAAAGCCCTGATAAGCTGATCTGCTTACTGATCATTTCTCCTCACTACTCTTTCTATTTCCATTCCTGAATACCTTAGCACTTCGAGCATACTCCACATCTTTTACATTCATCCGGAAGTTGATCACTCGTCCCAGCGCAAAAAAGTAGTCGGATAACCGATTCAAAAATTGCAGAGGGATTTCCGGAACATCTTGCTCAGCCTTCATTAAACGTACCACGAGCCGTTCTGCTCTCCTTGTAACTGTTCTTGCAATGTGGATCGAGGCTGAAGGTTTAGAACCACCTGGTAGAATGAACCTTTCCAATTCAGGCGCTTCCTCGATGAATGCATCGATTTTATCCTCTAAATAAGTGATCGATTCCTTAGTCAGTTTCATGGCCCGCTTTTTTGAAACGTTCGATAAGTCTCCACCGCAATCAAATAATTCATGTTGGATTTTTTCGAGGTCTTCGAGAACATCTTGAAAAATATCTGGATCAAGCTCGGTCATGGCTTGGCCAACGAAACAATTCACTTCATCAACCGTTCCATAGGCTTCTACCCTGACATCATCTTTATCTACTCTTCCTCCAATCAAGCTTGTTTGTCCTTTATCACCTGTCCGTGTATAGATTCGCATCTTTTTCTCCTCCTACTTGATTCGTTGATTGATTCCATACCATACCAGGTCGACACGTTCAGCTTTTTCCGCCGAATCCTGGTAACACCAACCCGTAACATCCCGCCATGTGCGTTCAGTTTTTTCCAATGGAACAATCCCTTTGGAAATATCTGTCCCGATCAGAATGATCCTGTTTAGTCTGTTCTTGTCCTCCCACCTCTGCCATTTTACTAATCTTTCATGCCAACTTCTTCTGCTTTCATCCATATCCATTTCAAGGAGGAGTCCTTTGATCCATTGCTCAATCCCTTCAAGGAACAGAAGTTGTTTTCCAAATGTCGAGAGATCAAACGGTAATGGGTCTTGTTGATAAGCCGATACCCACTGGTAATGTGAATGACCTTCAATCTGGTAATGTTTTTTCACCCATGATTTTTTGCCATTAAAGGCACCTCCTGTAATGAAGTGCATCGTCCACCCCTCCTTAGGATTCCTTTTTTGAAAGTAAGCTCAAATCCGATTCCATGTGGTACATCCCATTCCCAGAACTCCTTCTGGATCGGGGCGAAATCCCTCAATAATGCCCTGATCACCCCTCCATGGGTCATGACCGCAGCCCTAGGAGCCTTGTCAGCTAGCACATATTCCATCACTTTCCCCCATCCAGTATTGACTCGATCCTGAAATTCTGAAAAGCTTTCACCCTGGGGTGGAGAATGTTTCCAAGGATCCTTCAGCCAATTTTCATAATCGGTATGCCCTCTCAATTCAGTATAGGTTTTTCCTTCCCACTCACCAAAGTTCATCTCTCGTAATTCGAATAAACATATCCTCTCCTTGTTTGGAAACAGGAGTTCTGCTGTTTGGACACATCTTCCGGAATCACTTGAGAAAAGAAGATCATATGACCTGGATAGAGGCTGGATGGAACTGGACTCTTCGGGACATAATGGTGAGTCGGACCAACCAAGATATCCCCTCCGTTTATTTTCTTCAGTCAGAGCATGACGGAATAATGCAATAACCATATCGTCATCCATAACATCAATTCAACTCCTTCTACAGATGCACCTAAAACATCACCTGTAATGCCGCCAAACCACCTGCCTACTTTTGAACGTATGAAAACAAAACATATCGCCGTGACGATAAGCATGATCATGAAAGCTGGGAGAGCTTTCTTATCCATGAACATAAAGGCTCCGCTGACCAACAGTATATATACGCAATATATCCCGAATAATGAGGAGTCCACAGTACTTCCGAAATGATGTGCGAGTCCCTCTTCCTTAGCGGGTTTCACCAGCACGAGAAGGATACCCATCAAGCCCCTGCTCAAGAATGGCATGAACACGATCGCAAAATAGGATGTCAAAGTAAGTGTTGTTACAATTTCATAGATGAATAAGAATTTAGTACTTAACAAAATGATGACTGAAAGAACACCGAAGGCTCCTATTCTCGGATCCTTCATAATCTCCAGGCGTCTTTCGATACTACAATATGAAAAATAGGCATCACTCGCATCCATCCAGCCATCCAGATGAATACCGCCTGTCAGAATGATCATCATGATCCAAAGGAAAAAGGCGATAGCAAGACTTGAAAAGGGTGTCCAATGGACGAGAATATAGACAAGGAAAGCGTATGTTAGTCCCTGGAATAAGCCTAACAGCGGGAAGGTCCTCACAGCTTTCTCCAGGTGATCATCATCCATTGGAACCTCTAACGGTATAGGAATCATCGTGAAGAATTGCAGGTTGATGATAAACCCTTTTATATACTTCACCTATACCTTCTCCTTGTCGTAAATGATTGTTTTCAAAAGTGGCCAGTCGATGTTTTCATGTAAGTGAGCAGCCAGGGCATCATACCGATCTTCCTTCAAATCAGCAGCATAAATAGGAGTCCTCTTTTCTAAGCCTTTCCGTTCACGAATCAGGTTCAACCACGCATTCCTCCAACCATCATTATGGAACAGGTGATGAAGATAGGTTCCGATGACTGTTCCTGTACGATTGCAGTACCCATCAGTTTGGCCATTTTCGAGCTGGATGAAATATTGATCGTTTTTGAAATGGACCGTCTTCCCCAAATGGATTTCATAGCCCTCGACATGTGAGGTTACCTTGAGGCCTTTGGCGCTGATAGACCCTTTGACCCTGTTCGTCTCTTTGACCGGATGGAAGATCGTTTCCGCAGGTATAAGTCCGAGCCCTTCCACTTTCTCACCAATTGAGCCGGTGTCTGTGCCAGCTTCATCAATAATGCATTCACCAAGCATTTGATAGCCTCCGCAAATTCCAATAAGGACACCGCTTTTTTCTGCAAACTCTTTAATAGGACCATCGAGTCCAGTGTCTTTTAAGTGCTTCAGGTCATTGATTGTACTCTTCGTACCTGGAATGATGACTGCATCAGGGCTTCCGAACTCAGAACTATGTTTGATCCAGCGGACAGATACATCCGGTTCATATGTGAACGGTTCCAGGTCACTATAATTGGAGACATAGGGGAGATATATGACGGCTATGTCGATCTCACCTTCTTGGTGTTTGTTCATTTGGTCTTGCAAGGATAAGGAGTCCTCCCCATCGATCCCGTGATGATGGATATAGGGTAAAACACCGAGAACAGGTATTCCAGTCCGTTCTTCCAGCCATTGGATGCCGTCTCGGAACAAGCCTATATCTCCTCGGAATTTATTAATGATCAATCCTCGGACTCTTTTCCGTTCCTCAAGGGGAAGTAACTCAAGTGTCCCGATAATACTCGCGAAGACTCCTCCCCGATCGATATCTGCAACCAACAAAACGGGAACATCCGCCATTTCAGCGACTTTCATGTTGACTAGTTCACGGTCTTTCAGATTGATCTCCACGGGACTGCCAGCACCTTCAATGACCAGTACATCATAGTGGCGTTCCAAATATTCAAGGGAGGAGCGGATCACTTCTATTCCTTTTTCATAAAACTGCTCCCGATAACCGCTCCCGGACATTGTTTTAGAACTTTTTCCCAGCAGGATGATCTCTGACTGTTGATCAGATCGGGGTTTCAACAAGATCGGATTCATCCAGACGGACGCTTCTGTTTTGGCAGCTTCAGCCTGAACGCCCTGAGCCCTGCCGATCTCTTCACCATTAATGGTGACATATGAGTTATTGGACATGTTCTGTGACTTAAATGGTGTGACCTTCAAACCTTCAATAGCGAACAAACGGCATAACCCTGTTGCAACCAAGCTCTTGCCGACGTCTGAAGCTGTTCCCTGGATCATGATTCCCTTCATTTAGTCACCCCTTTCATCAATATCGGTACACCCGACTCGACCAAAAATGCCTGATTTGCAGTGGATACGATATATTGGTGCAAGATCCCTAATGTCTTTTTATACGTCAAGACAAGTTCGTTATCCTGTATAGGTTCGTTTAAAATTTCGTTGCTGACGATGATCAATGTATGGCAGTTCTCCCTTAACTGTCCGATTCCATCTATGATGGAATCAATCAACCTGTCATCGGGATGTGTGTCCGGGTAAAAGAGTTCATTATTCAACAAGGTTGTCAAACAATCCAAAAGCAAGATATCACTAGCAGTAAAGTTTTCAGCGAGTTTTCCAATATTCCTCGGTTGTTCCCACGTCTTCCAAAACTGGTTAGAATGTTGCCTGTCCCGTTCATGTTTTTCAATACGCCTCTCCATTTCCAGATCAGAACGTAACCCTGTCGCGATGTAATTGAGCTTTCCATTGCTGGCAATTGATTTTTCCGTAGCGATCTTTTCCGCAAAATTGCTTTTGCCGCTACGGACTCCACCAGTAATGAATATCATTGATGATGTTGCCTCCATTGCTTCAACACCTCGATCAAACGGTCATTTTCAGATGAATGTTTGATTCCAAAACGAAGCCATCTTCCATCCAATCCAGGAAAATTATACGTATGCCTTGGTACGATTCCGTTTCTCAATAGATGACGGAGCAGCGGTAACTGATCTTCCTTATCTGTATCTTTCAATAGATAAAAGTTTGCTTTAGAAGGAGAGAACGCATAACGTTCTTTTTTGAAAAAGGTAAACAGTTTCCGTCGTTCCTCACCTATGTAATTGCTTGTTTCGACCATAAAGGGCTGTTTCTTCAAACAGATTTCTCCTGCAGCAAGTGCAGGAACGTTTACACTCCAATGAGTCTGGTAGCCTTTGATTCGTCGGACGATCTCTGGGTGTGCGATCATATAACCTAGCCTCAGGCCTGGTATCGCGAACATCTTCGTCATCGAACGGATGATGATCAGGTTCTGGAATTCCTTTGTAAACGGGATAATCGGCTCGTAGTCCGACACCATGTCGTAAAAGGCTTCATCCAATACGAATAGACACTCCGCTTCTTTACTGGCTTTGAGCAGCTGAATGATTGATTCAAAATGATATTGCACGCCAGTTGGGTTGTTCGGATTACATAGAAAAAGGGCATCTATTCCTTTAAGCTTATTTTGTAGCTGCTCTACATTCATTTCCCAATCGGGCGCCTCGAGGTGGTGATAGTGGATCTTGCATCCATTTAGATGGCAGTTTTTCTCATATTCAGAGAATGTCGGTTGAATGATCAAAACGTTTTTCCCACTTAACATCCTTGACACGAGGCTGATCAGATCTGCGCCGCCATTTCCGATCAAGATCGATGGCGGCTCCACTTGTTCAATCTCAGATATGGTTTTTTTAAGTTCCGTTGCATCAGGGTCAGGGTAATCCGTGATCCTACGGAAGATTTCCATCCACCGTGCTTCCAATTCAGGTGGCGGGCCAAGCGGATTGATATTGGCACTGAAGTCGATCAATATCTCGGGCTTTGGTAAATCGAGAGCTTCATAAAGATAGTTTGGATTAGAACCATGTGATGGCCAATTCAAGTAAAGTCCCTCCTATCCATAAAACAAACAAAAATCCTAAAAGTGTATGTTCCATGACTGTGTTTACATGTAAGATATGACCTTTCGTCAAAGGTACGACCGCTTCCCCCATGACGTCCCGTCGGGAGATGTTCCCCCCATAATAGTTGGTGCCGCCGAGTGAAACGCCCAACAGTGCTGCCACAGCTGCTTCGCCCCAACCACTGTTAGGGCTTGGGTGCTTTTTTGCATCCCGGAAAAGCAACTTCCAGGTGGTCATTCTGTAGTGATGCTTCGGTCTATTGCATATTAACATAACAAAAGCAGTCAATCGGCTCGGAATCCAGTTAAGAATATCATCCATCCTGGCAGAAGCCCAGCCGAATCGTCGGTATTGGTCATTCCGGTATCCAACCATAGAGTCACAGGTATTGACTGCCCTGTAGATCATGGCAAATGGAGCGCCGCCAATCAGAGCCCAGAACAATGGTGCGGTGATCCCATCACTCGTATTTTCGGCAACGGTTTCAACAGTAGCACGAGTGATTTCTCCCTCATCCAAATTATCAGTATCACGACCGACTATGTAGGAAAGTTTTTTACGAGCTTTGTCGATATTACCTTGTAAGAGTGGCTGATGGACCTCCATTGCAGCCTGCTTCAAACTCTTTCTGGCAATGGTTGTCGAGATGATCAACCCCTCTATGAATACGCCTATGAACGGATTCACTTGATAAGTAAACCATACGAACAAGAATGTGATCGTTCCGGTTGTCAATATGACAAAAAGGAGCATGAGAACTCCTTTTTGCAATCGAAATGGTACCTTATTCATTTTTATGTCCAAACAGGCTATCAATCTTCCTATCCATCGGACTGGATGCGGCCACTCTGGAGGATCACCGACTAGTGCATCAATAACCAAGGCAAGTGTAATTGCGTACAGGTGAAAGAGAATCATGACTGTTTCCTTTTTTCGTAGTTTTGAATCGCTTCTTTCGTACATTCATAAACTGCTTTACTGATCAGTTTTCCAAGAGGTGTGATCGTACCTGCAAATTCAAGCTTTCTTCCGGTCTGGGCAGCAGCGATCAAAATACTGTCAGTGGACGTCCCTGTTGCAAATGTACAGCTTACTTTATCCGTTACCCCTTGATCATGCAACACTTTGACTTTAGCCTCTGTGGCTGTCATCATACTTTGGATAAATGCTTCTTCTGTCATTTCCCCATTGACGAATATCCATGTATTGATGGTTCCTGGCTGGATTTGAAAGTCATGCAGGTAACTTTTAGAGGCGTCGATGGCGTTTCCTACTCCGGCTGTTATGAGGACGAAAATGGAAAATCCATCTCCTTCATAAGAACGTAATGCTGCGTCTTTCAACTGGACCGCTGTCATCATCCCGACAGTGTCAGAAGGTTCAAATCCATGACTTTTCAAATATTGGACCATTTCCTGCTTATGGTCAGTGCAGTCATAATCAAGAGCGACATGCCTGTTGATGAAGGTCTGGTGCCAGCCTGTTCCAGATCCGACTACACCTGAAGACATCGTTTTTAATGGAATCGGCGTACGTAGTACGATTCGTTCATCTGATATGGTAACGTTTGAGGAATCGACTCGGACTACGTTCCGTCGGTCGGACGATTGTTTTGGAAGCAGTACCATTTGAGGTGCTGGAACTTTCGGATGCGGCTGCTTTTCGATTGTCGTCTGATAAACGGATTGGATCCTTTCCTGACGCAAGACTTCGTTCGGCGTATGTTGGATATTGATAACACCTTTCTCCAATAGCAACAGCCGGTCACAGTACAATCCCGCCAGATTCAAATCATGGAAAATCGATATGACCGTTAATCCCCGATCCTCTGTCCACTGTTTCAACAAATCCAACAGCTCTTTCTGAAAGGAGAGGTCCAAGTGATTCGTCGGTTCATCCAACAATAAGATATCAGGTTCTTGGGCTAAAGCTTGAGCTAAAAAAACTCGTTGACGTTCCCCACCGGAAAGAGATTGGATATTTTTATCCTGAAATTCTGTGATCCCTGTTTGCTCCATCACTTTTTTGACAATGGATTCATCTTCTATGCTCCATGACTGGAACCAGCCTTTTTGATGGGCATACCTTCCTAGAGAAACCGTTTCTTTTACCGAATACGAAAACCCTTGATCAGAGTGCTGTGGAAGGACGGCAATGATTTTCGCCAATTCTTTTGATGAATAGCTTTCAATAGGTCTTCCTTTGACGGAAACCATGCCTTGTTGGAAGCCCAGGATCCCGCTGATCATTTTCAGCAAGGTGGTCTTTCCACTCCCATTCGGACCTAGGACACCAAACATTTCCCCCTTATCCACTTCAAAAGTTATCTCTTTCAAAATGTCCGTTTCGCCATAACCGCCTGATAGGTTTTCTACGTATAGCAATTCAACCACTTCTTTCCGTCCTGCGCTTGATTAAAATCAGTCCAAATACAGGTGCTCCTACTAGAGCTGTAATGACACCGATCGGAAGCTCAGTCGGTGAAATCACTGTCCTTGCTACAAGATCTGCAAGGATCAAGAACCCGCTTCCTGTTAATATCGACAATGGCAATAAATGTTTATGGTCCGGTCCCCATAACAACCTTGTCAAATGTGGAATGACCAAACCGACAAATCCAATCGTCCCTGAAACGGCTACTGCAGCTCCCGTCAATATCGAACCAGCAGTCAACACAATCAACTTTCTTTGTTGAACATTCACTCCAAGATGATGAGCCCTTTCTTCACCGAATGACATTGCATTCAATTCATTTGCATTTATTAGAAGAATCGCTGAACCAATCACGAAGAATGGAAATATGATCTTTATGTATTCCCACCCTCTCATGGAAACACTCCCTAATAGCCATCCGATGATTTGCCTCAATTCATCACCTGTCAACGCAATCATTAGGGAGATGAGCGCTCCAAGAAAGGAGCTGAAAATGATCCCTGTCAAAATGATGGTTTCGACTTTCATAGAACGTTCAATTTTTCGTGCAAAACTGATGACAAGGAAAATCGTGATAAATGAAAAGAGAATGCTCAACAAAGGCAGTGTAAAAGACCCGATGAACGGAATCGATAGTTGGAAAAAAAGAGTTATGACAGCCCCTACAGAAGCGCCTGATGATACACCTAGCGTATATGGATCGGCTAGGGGGTTCCTTAAAAGACCTTGGAAGGCTGCACCCGCTATAGCGAGAGCAGCACCTACAAGACCAGCAAGAATCACTCTTGGAAGTCGGATATCCATGACAATGCTTGTGTACATTGAGTCGATAGCATCGATCGATAAGAACGGAAAAATTTCATGACCTACTATTTGAATGATCATAGAGGCAGGAACAGAAACGGTACCGACTGAAATGCCTAAAATGATTGAAATGATTAGAAAAGTAATTGCAAATAGGTAAGCTAGTATTCTATTATTTATTAAACGTTTCTGGATAAACCGCCTTTGCAAGTTCTTCTACTCCTTCAGCAAGCCTAGGCCCTGAGCGGGCTACAAGATCTGAATGAACGTCATAGACTTGTTTATCTTTTATAGCCGTTACATCTTTCCATCCGTCTCTTGACAAGACTTGTTCTACTGCATTTTCAGTATAGTAGCCATACGTTGTGATAATGACATCCGGGTTTTTCTCGACAACTGCTTCTTGATCGATTTTTGCCCAACCCTCTAAATCACCTGATGCATTTTCTGCATTGATGATGGATAACATTTCATCCATGAATGTATTTTTTCCTGGAGTATATATTTCTGGTGCTGGAGAAACCTCAATGAACACGGATTTTTTTTGTGAAATACTTTGGGCTTTTTCTTTGATTGCTTCTATTTCTTCTTTCATTTCACTTACGATTTGACCAGCTTCTTGTTGTTTTCCAGATGCCTTTCCGATCATTTCGATAGATTCATAGACTTGGTCGAAGTTTTGAGCTTCATTTACGACAAGTACTGGGATACCTGCGTCTTTCAATTGCTGGAATCCTTCAGTTGAATTATGTGCACTTGATGCATGGGCTAATACTAAGTCAGGCTTAAGAGAGATGATCTTTTCAATATTCATTTCTTGGCCGCCGATTTTCTCTTTGTCTGCCGTATCCTCTGGATAATTATCGAAGTCTGAAACCCCTACAATTTCTTCACCAAGGCCTAATTCATAGGCTATTTCCGTGTTACTGGGGATAAGCGAAACGATCCTTTCAGGCTGTTCCTCAATGATGACTTCTTCATCAAGGGCATCCTTTATGGCTACTGGATATGCCTCACCCTGATTACTTTCTTGACTACCTTCATTAGTAGTGGTTTCATCAACTGGAGTTTTGTCATCTCCACATCCAGCTACCAATCCGATTGATAATAATAACATGAGTATGAGTGATAGTAACTTATTCATTTCATAAAGCCTCCTATTGATTGATGGAATAAAAAAACATCTCCACATAGAACATGGAGATGCCGGGAAATAGATTTTAAATGTAAAATTAGTAATCTACCGGTTGACACACCCCCTATCCGCGTAGGTTTTCAGTGCATACAGATGTTGGCAGGTCTCCTGGCTCATGATCATCGTTCACTGCGCCTTCCCGTACGATAAACAGTGGCATTTTGCAGTGAACTCCCAATTACAGTGGCGGGACCGCGTTGGAATCTAACCAACTTCCCTTTCAAGTCTTCATTCAAAAAGACACCAACTCTGTTATATGTATGAAATTTTCCGCTATGTTTGATTATACACTACAATCGACTGCTATAGGCAAGGTCTTTCTGATAAATTTCAATATAAAAAGACATCCTCGGACTAAACCTCTTGTAAATTTAATGACTTCAATACGATTTATAGATAAAGCTCTTACTAACACAATTATCAAAAGTATCACATATTTATAAAACAAGCTTTTTAAATTGTTATGATCAGTTTATAGGGGATGCCAAGCACCTCCCCTACCTACCCCCTTCTTATATAGATAAATTGGAGGGGCTGACCCATTGGGTCAGCCCCTTCGGAGTGGATAAGTTCCTTCTTAAGGTACGAATCGTTTTCTGAAATAGGAACTGACGAACTTTCGAAGTAAAGGTCTAGATGATGAATCTTACGAAAGCATTTGAAATATAAACAAGATCCTGAATGTAAAAACCACTTACGTTTTTTACGTGCGAATTATAAATGTGTACAACCAAAACAAAACCCGTTGCTCTTATTCTTCATTGTAGTTATTTCGAAAAAATAAAAACCCCTTGACAGGGGCTTTTTAAACTTCAGGTGTAGGTGTCGGTTCTCCGAATCCATCCTTGTATTGTTCATCGATCATGGTACGGATTTCTTTGATCGATTTTCCGTCTTTATATTCCAATATAGATTTCACTGCGATATCCAAGCATGCTTTACACCTAGTAGCATGATCATCCCATACAAGAGAGCCATCTTTCTTGTTTTCATGTATGAAACAATCGTAGTTGTTTTTATGGTTGGCTGATTCGCCGCAACCGCAATAGCAAGGGATATTTTCCAGGAGATCTTGATGCATGGCTGCTGCTCTATATATATTTTGCATATTCTCAGACTTGTCATCCAAAAATGTTGGAATGACTTCCGCCGATTCCGTTTGTTCCCGTAAATCACCGTTTGATGCTTGATGGACCCCATCATGATCCTTGTGTTCTTCATCAGAACAAGCACCCAAAAGCGGAAGGCTAAGGATAAATACCAAGAATAAACTGCTGTACTTTTTCATTTCCAAGTTCACTCCATTGTGGATTTTCACATCTATCATACCACTATCTTTTCAATAGAGGGGGATTAAAATGTTTTATCTTTGTGACACTCGCATTATCATTTTTCAATCCCTTAGATGAGAAATTAAATTCTCTTCCCAAAGATTCCATCTCAATTTATTAAAATACGATATGGATGAAATGGAGTGAATAGGTGCCAGTTCACTATCGTTCTATCTAAAAAATTGAAATTAGCTCTTTAGTATAAGGATGGCGTTCCTCACTAAATAAATGATCGCGGTTGAATTGATCGACAAGCTTCCCTTCTTTCATGACTATGATCCGTTGGCTCATTTGGCTGACAGCTGCCAGATCATGTGAAATAAACAAGTAAGAGAGATTTAACATTTCGCGAAGTTCTGTCAATAAAGTAAGCACTGCCCCTTGCGAGATTACATCAAGGCTTGCAGTTGGCTCATCGAGAACAATAATCTCTGGTTCAATGCTGATAGCACGGGCAATCGTCACACGTTGACGTTGTCCACCACTTAATTCATGGGGATATCGATCAGCCAGGCCAGCCGGAAGCTCAACGGCTTCAAGAAGCTGCTTTACAAAATCATCCCTAGAGGTGTAAGAAAAATAGTTTAGATTAAGTTCCTTCCTGTACTGGGCGTAAGGATCAATCAGTGAATCCTTTATTTTAAGCTTTGGGTTTAAAGCAGCTGATGGATTTTGAAACACGATTTGAATCTTTTTCCGGTAAGGGTGCAACTGACGCTCACTAAGCTTTTCAATTGCTTCATCATTAAAATAGATCGAGCCACTGTCAATTGGTTCGATCCTCAGCAAGCAACGAGCCAAAGTACTTTTACCACAACCACTTTCACCGACGAGGCCTAGACATTCACCCTTGTTCAGTTCAAATGAGAGATTGTTCACCGCTGTTTTTGTTTCTTGGTATGATTTTTTCAGTCGTTCAACAGTAAGCAGACTCATACGTTTTCAACCTCTTTTAACCCAGATGGAAGGTCGTGTCCTATCCTGGGTGCAGCTTGGATCAACTGCTTGGTATATTCATGCTGCGGATGGTCAAGTATACGATGCTTACCGCCGGATTCAACGATTTTCCCCTCCTTCATGACAGCTAGACGAGTCCCATAGCGTCTGACATGGCGCCAATCATGGGTGATGAATAAAATCGTACAGCCTGTTTCCTTTTGCCGCTTTGCAAGCAATTCTAGAATCCTGTGGCCGGAGACGCTGTCAAGTGCTGTGGTTATCTCATCTGCAATCAATAAATCAGGTGACAGCAAAAGTGCCATAGCAATCGAAACCCGCTGAAGTTGCCCCCCGCTTAATTGAAAAGGGTATCGATTATACAAAGCTTCATCTAACCCAACTGAGTCAAGTGCTTCCATTGAATTTATTTGCTGGTCTTTGGTATCGGGAATACCATGGGCTTTCTGATATTCTTCAAAATGTTGTGCGATAGTTCTAAACGGTGTAAAAGAGCCTTGATAATCTTGGAAAACATAAGACAATTTTTGGCCACGGAATGACCTCATCCGTTTTGGAGATAACGATAGTAAATCTTCATCTTTAAAAAGAATCTTTCCCTCAACCTGCAAATTAGGTGAAAGCATTCTTCCAATTGCCTGTGAAAGTAAGCTTTTGCCGCTTCCACTTTGTCCAACCAGCGCATACCATTCTCCTTCACGAATAGAGAGTGATACATTATCGATAATTTTCTTTTCTTTGCTGCTGATGGATAATTGTTCAATTGATAAAATCATTGCTGCACCTCTTTCTTCACATCATAATGGTCACGTAAATAATCTCCCAGCATATTCGTTAACAGCACAACAACCATAATAGCTAAACCTGGATATATCATTAATTCAGGTCTTGACTGAAAATATGGACGAGAATCATTCAGCATTGCCCCCCATTCAGGAACTGGGGGCTGTGCTCCAAGTCCAATGTATGAAAAGGCAGAAATGAGCAAAATAATTTTGCCTAGATCAAGACTTGCGAGTACAAAAACATGCCCCATAATGTGAGGAAATAAATGCTTACGCATAATTTCACTTGAAGGTAGGCCATTAATACGGGCAATCAGCACATAATCTTTTTGGGATTCTGATAAAACCGTGCTACGGACAAGACGGGCATAATTTACCCATTTGACCATCACAATAGCAAGCACGAGGTTACCGATGCCCGGTCCAAGTAGACCACTTAGAACAATGGCGACAATCGTATCCGGAAAGGCTAAAAATCCATCGGCAATCCGCATGAATATCCGGTCTACCAACCCGCGTTTATACCCGGAAATAAGACCAAAGGGGATCCCGATGATAAGGGCGACAATCAGCGCCAGCAAGCTATAACCGATTGTTTGCTGACCACCCAGTAAGAGTCTGGTCAGTACGTCCCGACCGAGCTGATCTGTCCCAAGAGGATGTTGAAGGCTCATATCCTGAAGTCGATGATCGAGATTTGTTAATGTGGGATCATGCCGTAAATAAAAAAAAGCGTATACGGCGACTACAAAAACAAAGATAACACATATCACCGCCATAAGCCCTTGCCAACTGTGTTTTTTTACCTTTGGCAAACCTATACCTACAGACAATCCTTTCATCAGTTGGTCTCCCTTTCTTTTAGTTTCATCTCGGGATTTAAATATCTGTAAGATAAATCCACACATGTATTTACAAAGAAAACAATGATCGCCATGATTAAAATATACCCTTGTATAAGGGGATAATCACGTTGACGTATCGCATCAACGACAAGCTTTCCTATCCCTGGATACGCAAATAAAACTTCAATCACTACAACACCGCCAATCAGACTTCCTAAACTGACTCCAAATACGGTAATAACAGGAGGAAGGCTGTGTCGAAATGCATGGGTCAGAAAAATTCGCCTTTCCGACAACCCACGTGCTCTCGCTGCACGGATAAATTCCTGGCTAAGCGAATCCAGCAAGCTGGAACGAAGCAAACGGACATACACGCTTGAAATGGCCAGACCAAGTGTCAATGAGGGTAAGATCAATGAGACGAAGCCATCCCTCCCCATGGTTGGCAGCCAGTTGAAACGTACACCGAATAAATTAATAAAAATAAGGCCAAGCCAAAAACTTGGGATGGCCGCACCAAGAATAGATAGAATTCTGCTCACTTGATCAATCCAGCTATTACGATAAAGAGCAGATAGCGATCCTAATGGAATTGATACGACCAGCATGACAACCAACGAACCAAAGGCTAATTCCATAGTGGCAGGCAACCCCATTACAATCATATCCATTACAGGTTGGCCAGTGACATAAGACACCCCAAAATCAAGCTGGATAAATTTAAGCAGCCAAAGTCCGTACTGGACGAACAATGGCTTGTTAAATCCCATTTCCTCTCGTAATTCCTCCACTTGCTCCTGACTAACCGACAGCTCATCAACATTCAAAATTGTCAAAACAGGATCCCCAGGTGCTAGCCGAACAAACAAAAAACTAACAAATGTGATAAATAACATGAAAAATAGAACTTCAAAGAATTTCCGAGCAAGAATCTGAACCATTTACTTCACATCCAGCTCGTTGGTGATCATGTAATATTCACTTCGTGTCGTCACCCAATTTTTAACTTTGTTTTCGTTATACGCAACAATGGTGGAAGGATGCAAGACAAATGAATTGATCATATTGTCATGAACATAATCAGCCGCCTGCTCTGCAAGAACAGCTCGTTCTTCTTGACTGACCGTTTGATTGAGCTTGTCAATGATTTCAGTCAGTTCAGGCTCATGAGCGCCGCTAAAATTGAGAGCACCAGTAGGGTGATAGGTTGCATTCAAATAATAACCAGCATCACCACGCGGGGCTGTTAAATTACTGTACGTAGCCAAATCCCAGCCACGGTTTGTGGCCATATATTCCTCAGGGATGTCGATTTGGCGAATTTTAACATCAATTCCGATCCCTTTTGCGGTCGATTGAAAAACTTGAGCGATTAATGGCAAGTCTGCTCTTGCGCTATAAGTTAAAAGGGTAAATTCAAGAGGCTCTCCATCTTTTTGCATCACCCCGTTTTCAAGTGAATAGCCCGCCTCCTCCAAGTATTTGACAGCTATATCCGTTCCTGATTCCTTCTTCTCATATGATGGGGCAAACGGCAGTGATGGCAAAAATGGCCCAACAGCAGGTTCAGCATACCCTAAAAGAATTGAATCAACAATCTTCTCGCGGTCAATCAAGGCATCAACAGCGCGACGCACATTGACATCTTGTAAACTTTCGCGATCCATATTCATTGTCATTTGATGTACACGGAATGTCGCTGTCGATTCAACTTCAATCCCATCTTGTGTTCGTAACGATTCCAAGCTTACCACCTCTGGACGATAAACAATATCCACCTGCCCAGATTGAAGCGCAAGCGTACGAGCATTAGCATCCTCATTAAAAGCGAATGTTACTGAATCAAGGTTTGAAGCCCCATCCCAATAATCAGCATAGCGCTCGAGTTCAAGCTTGCTTCCAGGTGTAAACGACTTCAATGCAAATGGTCCTGTACCGACCGGTTTGTTGACTATGTCCTCCTCTGTTACGTCAATGATCGAAACATTTGGATTGACAAGCTCCGAAACGAATTCCGGAAAAGGTTCCTTTGTTGTGATATGTAATGTATAGCCATCTGCTTCAATCTTATCGATTTTAAGTGCATTTTGAATCGCAACATTCTCTTTCAGGGCTCGTTCAAGGGAGGCTTTCACTGCTTCAGCATCCATTTTATTTCCATTTTGAAATGTGACATCTTTACGGAGGTTAATCGTCCAATGTTGCCCATCCTCACCCTCCCAGCTTTCCGCTAGCCATGGGGCAATGGTTAAATTATCTTCATCTAGTCGGACTAGCGTTTCAGTTATCCCCGCTCTTAACGGTACATAACTTGAATCAACATGAGGATCTAGAGAATTAGTAGAGAAATTATAGAGAAAGCTGATGTGCTTGTCTTCTGCTTTTTTCTCACCTGTACTTCCTGTTGATTGCGTACAAGCACTTAACAAACTGACACAGACCAATAAAATCGCCATTTTAATCCTTTTGAAACTGATGTAGCTTTGCCAATACTTATTTGTTATCATGTGTGAACTCCCCTTTGGCGTAATCATTCCGATTTATAGTATATCGTAATCATTTCGATTTATATATTATAGGAATGCTTCTAATTTGACAAGGAAAAACATAGGTTCTGATCCAAACGTTTTTCACCAGCTTAATTACTTAAGCTTCACACCTGGCAATTCAATGTGTCCCTGATATGTAATACTTTGATGCAACCCTTGACAATATGCTCTTTGACAAACAAAAAACACCTCATCTAAACAGAAGAGGTGCTCTTTATGAAGGAGTATAATGAACGATACGAATTGACTGCCAAGCCGATTTTAAATCAAATTTAATGAACTACAAATGTTTAAACAGTAAAAAAGTAGAGCTTCCCGATTGTTTTAATGAAAATGATTCCAATAGTAAACGATCACTTTTTGTGAATTTTTATAATTTTCATCATTAGTTTTGCTGCTATTCTATGTCCGAAAAACTGATTAACGGTTCCAGAAAAGTAAAGATCAGTCTTGGGGTGATAAAAGGCATATGAACCAGATTGACCCCAGTGCCCTATTAGTCCGTCCTTTAACTCTAACAATGAGATTGGCTGGCTTGCAATACCAGTCCCATAATAAAATAATCCAGGACCAAAAAGAAGTTTCCAACTTTTCAGCTCATTGAAAGCTTCTTTCGGAAAGAAGCACCCACTAAAAAAAGCTTTCAGGAAGATCATAGTCTCTTCTGCGGTGGAGACAATACCACCTTCAGGCCCTATAGATGACATATACACCGGTAAATGCAGCTCCTTATCTTTGAAAAATAACGGAGCTGGTCTAGAATCATTTACATCTTCATATAAATATGTTTTTACTAAATTCAGTTCATTAAATATATGTTCCTTGAAGACTGTGTTTATATCTTTTTTTGTTATTATTTCTATGATTTTTCCTAAAAGTTGAAAGTTTGTATCGGAATACTGAGCCTTTTTTCCCGGTACAAATTTTGGTTTCTTCCGTTTTGCATGAGTAATCGTTTTATCGAAGCCCCATTTTTGGTCTTTCCCTGCAGTTAATTCAGAAACAGCATTGGCTGAAAAATAATCTGGAATCCCTGATGTATTTGACATTAGATGTTTAATTGTAATTTCCTTGGAGTAATCAACACCTCTATAGACATGAAGTTTATGGAGGATATCATCTGAGAGATAACTGGAAATTTTGTCTTCTAATTGAAGTTGATTTTCAGTTCTTAATTTTAGTAAAACAGCTGTAACGTATAATTTCGTTACACTTGCAATAAAAAAGGGTTGGTCTGCAGTCAAATTACCTGCATTACTTATAAGAGATAAAGAGCCATCACCTTTCTCTACACAAATTACTGTACCAAAAATGTTTTTTTTAGATACAGCATTTGACGTAATGTCATCAAGATAGGATTGGTCAATTATATTTGACAACCTGATATCCCCCGTTTCAATGAAAATAAATTAAACCGTCCATTTAATAATCTGGCCAGCATAGGCTAATCCTCCGCCGAATCCATATAGCAGAACGGTTTGGTCCGGGAGCAATAAACCCTCTCGAACTCCCATATCCAGAGACAGCGGTATTGTAGCTGATGAAGTATTCCCATAATACTCAAGGCTGTACAAAGTGTTTTCAATGGGTATATTACTTTTATCACATATGGATTCAATAATTCTTAAGTTGGCACTATGGGGAACAAACCAGTCAATATCCCCCAACTGGATCCTTGATTTCTCCAATAAAGTGTTTATTCCTTCAGGTACCGTATTGACTGCCCATTTATATACTTCTCTTCCATTTTGAACGATGTAGCCGCTATCCTTCAATTGTTCATCAAACATGTTGTTGGATAGGTCAGTACAATATAAACTGTCGCCCATTTCCCCTTCGGATCCAGCGTGGGCAGAAATAAAAGATGGACTCTTTTCGTCATATTCGATAAGGACAGCACCTGCGCCGTCACCAAATAATACACACGTTGTCCGATCACTATAATCGGTAATCTTTGAAAGTGTTTCTGCTCCAATCACTAAGATTTTCTTGTTTAGACCAGACGTTATCAAACCATTCGCCACATATAATCCATATGTAAATCCAGCACAAGCAGCGTTTAGGTCAATGGCTCCAGCATTTTTGATACCCAGCTTGGCTTGAACTAATGAAGCTGTGCTAGGTGTTTTAAAATCAGGAGTTAACGTACAACAGATAATCATATCTACATCTTCTACTTGTTTATCATACCGTTTAATCAAATTTTTTACAGCTTTCACACTTAGATCACTTGTATATTCATTTTCATCCGCTATTCTGCGTTCTCTCATTCCGGTGCGTTTAACAATCCATTCGTCATTTGTATCAACCAGTTCCTCTAAATCTCGATTTGTAAGCCTCTTCTCAGGTACATAGGATCCTATAGCCTTGATAGATGCTTTTGACATCATATTCGATTCCTCCCTTTTTAAGATTCTATTCATATTTTAACACTAACTATTAATACCAGGTACTAATTAAACACAAAAAAATAATAGGCTGACCCAAAACAATCGTGTTTGATACCACCAAAATAATATTTGTATAAAACCATGCTTTTTCTCTACATGTTGTTAGTAACGGTGAGAACCTGACTTATGGGACAGCCTCTTCGTTTTTATGGGAAAACGAAGGTGATTTCGTGTGTGTATTTGTACTGCGTGCCTTTCAAAAATTGAACCTGTTACCAACAGGAGAAGGGTTAATTGACGGTTTGAAAGTTGGTTTTATCCGGTGAACTTTTTTTGATAATTGCTTAATGTGAGCAATGGCCAGATATATCTATAGCTGTGGTAGTGTATATAGAACCCGCCTGCCATCCCTTGGCCTTTCGGATATCGGGTCGTCCAGTCGTCTTTTCCGCCATTTCTGATCAAGAATACTATTCCCTTTTCAATTTCGGCTGTACTTTCATCCGTAACTGCAATTAACGCATCTAATGCCCATGCCGTTTGTGTCAGTGTACTTTCACCTAATGGGATATACTTTCTTTCAATGTCGCTTTTGCATGATTCCCCCCATCCCCCATCGCTATTCTGGATCGAATGAAGCCATTCTACTGCCTTCTGGACAGATTGGTCGTGTAATGTTTTTCCGGCAGCAGCCATGCCAGTCAAAGCCGCCCATGTACCATATATATAGCAGATCCCCCATCGCCCATACCATGATCCTTCCTCTCGTTGGTTATTCTTCAACCAATTCACACCTTTTTTCATTATGGGTGAATCTTTATTTAATGAAGTATAATTCCCTAGGAACTCAAGCGTCCTCCCTGTCAAGTCCGATGTGGATGGGTCTAGTAACAAATGTTCAGCACCCTGGATCGGAGCGACTGCCAACCATTTTTTGTTGACGCCACGCTCGAAAGCGGGCCACCCCCCATCGTCATTCTGCATTGATAATACCCATCTGATTCCTCTAGTCCAGCCTTGTTGATAGGCGGGTTCAATTTCAACAAGCTCACAAATCGATCGGAGGCTGGCCGTCGAGTCATCCACATCAGGGTTGATCGTATTGATATTGGAAAATCCCCAACCACCAGGCATGGTATTCGGATTCCTCAATACCCAGTCTCCGAACCGGGTATGCTGGCGAGACAACAAATAGTGATTGGCACGCTGTATCGCGGCATTTTTACTGGGTAAACCTGCATCTTGCAGCACATGGGAAATCAGTGCTGTGTTCCAAACATTTGCCGTTGTATATTGCATATGAATAGCGTCGTCAATCCTGATAGCCATGGATCTTAATCCGTCAATAGCATTCCTGATCAAAGGATCATCGAGCTTATATCCGAGAGCATTCAGTGCAAAAATCATCAAGAAGGTTGAACTGAAATAGCTTAATAGAGTACCATCAGGCTCAATACGTTTGAGTATATATTGCTTAGCGGAGCTTACTGCCTTCTTTTTTATTTCTGCTGGTTTAGTGGTCAGTTTTTGTAGTTGATCCTTCATAAAGCTTAGCAAATTACGCCATTCTTCATTCCTTTTACCGGGTTGACCCGTCATGTGGTTGACATACAGATCAGAAAGATCGGGAGTATGAGAGGTTTTTCGATGATAACGGAAATGAGAAAGGATGAGAATGGGTGCTATGTTGGCTCTCCCGAAAACAGAGAAGTCATAGAAGTTGAGCGGGGAACTCTGTGGGAACAACATGATTTCAATCGGTAATGGAACGAGTGAGTCCCATGAATATTGACCCGTTATCGCCAAAAGGGTTTTGGTGAAAGTCTCTGCTCTCTCAATACCCCCTTGTTCAATGATAAAGTTTTTCGCTGCTATGATACGCGGGTCATTTTTATCGAGATATCCTGAATACAATAATGCGTAATAGGCTTGTATGGTAGATGACAAGTCTCCTTCTCCCGCATCATGAAATAACTTCCATCCACCGTTCTCCTCCTGATTATTGATTATTCTTCTGATAAGTGCTTGGATCAACCTTTCATCATTTATTTTAAATGATCGTAATAATATGATCATATAGGAATCTGTTGCAATTCCTGTTTCAAATGCATAATTCCATGAACCGTCACGGGTCTGATCTCTTAACAAGATTGAAATAAGTCGATTCATCTCACGCTCAATACCATCTTTCAAGTTCATCAACCTCCCATACTACAACCATACATATTCGTTTCATGTTATTAGAATTCATATGAGAGGAGCAGGTCATGATTTACAAATTCATCAAGAAAAATTCTTTTCATCAAACGATTCCTGGATATCTACTGCTCCTGCAAGAAGAACTTGAAGATAACCTGTCAAATCAGCCATATTCATCGGGTCTTACAAATTCAAAATTATCAAAATTTGAAAGGATGATTATGGAAGACATAAATACAAGAACAAGAGATTTTAATTTAAACAATGTTACCAGAACGCAGGCTTACCTTGATTTTTATTTGCGGAATCCAGAAATTCACTGGGCCTTTTTAGGGCATATGGTCTCCCGTAACGGTGGGTGGAATATGACGGATTTGAAAGGTGAGTTCCTTTCCCGGCTTCTGACCGAGAGGGAACAGCAGGATTTCTTTCTTTTTTTGGAACGAGGAAATTGGTTGATTTTCCAGGATGTTTTTCCGCAGCTGCTTCTTTATGAAAAAAGCAGACAGCTTGAGCGGCCTTTATTTCATCTCCTGCCATGCCTTTCGGTTTCCGTATTTATGAAGACGGTTTGGGATTTTTTCTGGCGATGGGGAGATCGTCCTTTGTTGGCTGTTTCATTGATTATCAATGAGCAAAGTTATTTGGAAGAAAAATTGCTGAAGGATGGACACTATACGAATGTTCTTCATACGATCGAGTTCAGCCTCCAGGATGTATTAAGCCTGAACCACATCCTTTTCCCCTTTGCTCGGAATGGTAAGACAAAATTAATGGGACAAACATTGCACCAATTCACTTCTCTTCACGAAAGAATAGAGCTAGGTAAACGAATGTACACATTATTATTTTCCGATGCAACGAAATATGCCGATTTTCTTCAATGGGCCACAGATCATCCACACACCGGATCGAGAAGTGATTATTGGTCCAACCTTTTCAAAAAGGTAAAGGAAACGATTCCTGGACGGCTTTACAATCCACAAATTAAAGATTGCAATCTTAAACAAGGAGCAAGCCATTTGTACAGCCCTCCACTTCAATTTGCGTGGGGTGATATCAAGCATAATGGACCCTCCCAGGGGGATTGGTGCAAGGATAGCAAGACAATCAATCATCTGATCAATATTCCAGATAGAGTGAATGGAGAGATTCAGCATGCCTATTGTAAATCGCTTGAAAAACTCGCCTTTACGATCTTTACAAAGAAGGCGATCTTTCTCAGGAAGGGGTAAAAATATTATCCCTTATATTGTTGTGGTATTAACCAGCGCTTTGTCATGCACTTATCTGGAATTGCTTTTTACAGGGCTTGGCTTTTATTCTTTTCCGCAACGTCCCTTCCCTCAACTATTCCCGATCGATATCCGTTTTACATTGATTGGTGTCCCGGTAGTGACCTCTTTAGTCCTTTTTGCTTTAACTATATTGGAAAAACAAGCAAGGATCGTTTTTCTGTTTGTTACCTCTTTCATTATGATGGTCGGTGAAATGATCAGCGATAATATCGGTTTACTAGTACATAGCCCTCAGTGGTCCCATGCATTTTCCTTTTTCGGATATATGCTTTTCTTTATGATGATTTGGACCATATTCAAGTGGACAGCAAGAAAAACCTCGTAAACACCTCATTTGAATCTCAGACTTTCGAATGAGAAAATCTTCAACTTATGAAGGATTTCGCTTATTGATAATTAATTTAAAGTAGTAGGTGAGAAGTACGGATAATCGAAAAAAAGGAGAGTGTATTCCATGGCAGAATCAATCCTTGTTGGTCCACTTGAGAAGTTGAAAATGGATGGTGCGAAAATCGTAAAAGATGGGAACCTTGGCATTGCTGTGTTTTTTCATGAAGGAGAGCTTCACGCAGTCGATAACCGGTGTCCTCATATGGGCTTTCCTCTACATATGGGCAGCCTTTGTGACGGTATCTTAACTTGTCACTGGCACCATGCACGATTCGATGTAAAAAGCGGCGGGACGTTAGATCCTTGGGCGGATGATGTACCTACCTATCCTGTAGAAGTGAAGAATGGTGAAGTTTGGGTCCACACTGTACCACATCAAAAAGTCACCGTTGAGAAATTACGACGACGCCTTCGAGAAGGCCTTGAACAGAGTTTAAGCCTGGTAATCGCAAAAGCGGTCGTTGGATTGGTTGAGGCAGGCATAGTACCAGGTGAAATTGCAAAAGTCGGTGTGGAATTCGGTACGAAGCACCGGCAAAGCGGATGGCGATCAGGACTCACGATTTTGACAGCAATGACGAATATTTTACCCAAACTTGATAAAACCGGCCAGATTCTTGCGTTGTATCAGGGGCTTGTCCATGTGGCAAGGGAAAGTTCAGGGATGGGAACGCGATTCCTACTAGGCTCGCTTCCAGGGTCGGATGAAATGGAAACACAATCTGTTGAAACGTTGACGAAATGGTACCGTCATTGTGTAGAAGTCCGTGATTCACAAGGTGCTGAAAGAGTTTTGCTTACCGCGATTAGATCTGGATGGTCAGAGGATCAACTAGCGGATATGATGATGACCGCAGTTACTGATCATTTTTATATTAATGCTGGTCATACCCTCGATTTCCATAATAAGGCCTTTGAAGTGCTGGGACATGTCGGGAATGATTATCGATCTTATGTGCTTACGTCATTACTTCCCGGAATATCGGATGTCTCACGAAGTGAAGAATCCCACAGTTGGCAATCACCCGTGGACTTAGTCACTCCATTAAAAAAAGCTTTTGAAAAGTTGCCAGACATCATTAGCAGAAAAAACGTGATAGATGGAAAAACGTTTGATGAAGAAGCATTCGTCGAACAGTTATTGTCTGATCAGCCCGTCAAAACGGTTGATAGGATGATGGATGCCTTGGAGTCAGGAGTCTCTCCGGTACGGTTATCACAGTTGGTCGCTTTGGCGGCTGCCGAAAGAATTGCACGATTTCACACCCAGAATGATTTCAGTGATTGGATCACAGTCCTTCACACTTTTACACACGCACATGCTGTACACCAAAGTTTAAGACGTTCTACAACGGTTGAATTGACAAGGGCAGTTTTCCATGGGGCGATGAGTGTCTATCTCGATCGGTTCTTGAATATGCCAGCTGCACGAAAACCTCAACCAGTTGAAGGAATAACCGAACCCCAAGATCCATCCGAATTGCTCAATCTCATGAACAAACAACAACAGGTAGCAGAAAGTGCTCGTTGGGTGGTGACTTATTTGGGCAGCGGGGGCGAAAAAGGAGCGCTCTTTAATACGCTGGGCCATGCCCTGTTAAGAGAAGATGCTGAGTTCCATTCATTCCAAATGTATGAAGCTGGGATTGTGGAACATGATTACTGGGCTAAGGATGATTCGCCATTATCGGAACGAGCACAAGAAACGCTGATCCTTGCCATTACCAGGTATTTAGCTGGGCATGCTCCCACAGCACGGGAAATGCCACATACAGCTCGTATTGCAATGAGACTACACAAAGGTGAAAAACTTTTTGAGGAAGATTGATGTAACGAAGAAAATTCTTGGCTGATCCTGCTTAAATTAGGTCTATGTTTACGAGACAAGTATTCAGATGCCTATTTTTAGGGTTTTTCGTCCAAATATGTAGACTATCATTTTTTATCCACATATATTGCTATTGTGTCGATTAACTTTTAGGAGGATGAAAAATATGAGTGGTAAAGGATTTGGCCATGGACGTATTTTTGCGTTGATTGTCGTTTTATTCATCTTGTTGGTGATCATCGGAGCTACAGCATGTGGTTATGGTGGTTACGGTGGCGGTCATGGCGGTTACGGTGACGGCTATGGCGGTGGCTATGGTGGCAGTCATGGCGGCTATGGTGGCTGCTGCGACGGAGGATATGGCTACTAAAATACTTGTTCGGAGGGCTTCGTTATCAGAGGTCCTCTTTTTAGTGGACACACCAGTAGATGTTCAGCATTTTTTCAGCAACCGTGATCACTCCTTTCAGCCTTATAAATATTTTTAAAATTATAAAAAATTAAAATCTTTATGGAAAATGGAACATATACTGAATGTAATATCAATCATTCACTAACCTGTAAAAATAAGACAGGTTATAATTCTAAAAAGGAGTGATGCCTATGAAAAACGCCCCTAATTATGGCGAGTTCTATCAGAGATCATTAGTGTTGATTGGTGAAGATGACTCCCTATCAGTCCAGGAAAAACCGGAGAGTGAATTTTTCACTCACTGGCTCATTGCCCTTGAAGGAACTGAAATAGATAAAGTAACGGGTGCATACCAATGGAATGTCTTTGTCTTCCCTTCCAAAAAATGCGGAGGATTCAACTACCATCAACCATTCTATGTATCTAAATGCTTCCAATCGATACATGAAGCTATTGATTACACCGTTCAGCTCGAAAAGAAAGCAAAAGAAGATCAACTATGTAAGATTGCCAATTAAAAAAAGAGAAAAAAATCTGAACTAATTTTCTCTCTTTTTGATCACATATGTGAAACAATGTACAAAGTAAGACGGATACATAACTCTCCTTGATCCCCTCTTTCATCCCCAGGTATTCCTCCATATAAAATTATATCAAGGTCTTACATAACATAGTTAAATACAATGTATATGAATTTTACACCACTTAATGGACCTGACTCTATGAATACTCAATACGGACATTCGTAGCGAGAAAAATCGGGTGAAAGTGCTCCATAAATGCTCTATACGGACATTCGACCACGCTGAACCTGGGAGGCCACACACACAATTACCTCGTGTGACTGATTTTATCGGTTCGAAAATGTGCTGTAACAAAAACTGCACTCTATACAAAATAAAACATGTGAGAACCGAATGCTCGCTCTCACATGCCTTCCCTTATCCCAGCCTGAAGATGATTCCATGGCCACCTTTCGGATAGACCCAGTCGATGTTTTCGTGCGGACATCCGATCCGGCAGCTGCCACATTCGTGACAGCCTTCATAACCGATATGCATCCTGATGTCTTCCCATTTGTAGATTTCAGCCGGGCAGAAAATCGTACAAATTTTATCGGGGCAATCGGTCATGCAGATTTCTGGATTTTTTACATGAAGATGGGATTTTGTATCAGCGTTGAAACGGACAAGGTATTGTTTTTCCTCGATTGACTGTCCCTTTTTCTTCTCTTCACTCATTATTTCATCACCCTCCAAGCCCGATAAGCGTCTCGAGCAATTTTGATTTTCTCCCGAGGTGACCCGATGTCCTTCCAGATTTTCTTTTGTTTTTCCCATTTTGATTTTCCATCTACAGTGAACATTTGACTTGCAGCACGGTTCATCATCGGGATATATTGATCAAAGTACTGTGGGAACTTATCGAAGTGATGGGTAGAATCTTTATATTTTTTCATATCTTGACCTACGAAACTATTCATCAATTTTACACGGTACCGGTCCAGTAACGCCTCTGAAAAATCACCAGCTTGCATGGCTAAAAGAATCGTTTCCGCAGCAATACGTCCCGATGTCATGGCTAGATTGGAACCTTCACGGTGGATGGCATTGACAAGCTGAGCAGCATCTCCAACAACAATCACACCATCTCCGACAACCTTACCCATCGATTTGTAACCGCCTTCGGGAATGAGGTGAGCCAAATATTCCTGCTGCTCGCTGCCTTGTAGATAAGGGCGGATCATCGGATGATCCTTGACATATTCCAAAAGTTCGTATGGTCTGATTTTATGCTTGATGAGCCCGGATAGTAACGTACCCACTCCTATGCTTAACGAGTCTTTATTCGTATAGAGGAAACCGGTCCCGAGGATTCCTTTGGTCGCATCACCGAATAACTCGATTGTACATCCCTGATTCGGTTCAAGGTTGAACCGGTCTTCGATAACTTTTTTATCTAATTTTAAAATTTCCATTGTTGCAAGGGCGACTTCATCTGGTCTGTACTCTTTATGAAAACCGAGTGATTTCGCCAATAATGAATTGACTCCGTCAGCAAGCACCACAACATCAGCATATACCTCACCATCAGGGCGATCCGTCCGGACACCGACCACCCTTCCCTCTTCAACGATACATTCTGTTACAACCGTTTCATTGATCAGTAAAGCACCTTGTTCAACCGCTTTGGAAGCAAACCACTGGTCGAACTTAGCCCGCAATACGGTAAAATTGTTGTAAGGCTCCTTCCCCCATTCCATTCCTTTATATCCGAATGTGACGGCGGATTCTTTATCCATCATCATGAATCGCTGTTCGACGATCGGACGTTCTAAAGGAGCCTCTTGATAAAATCCTGGGATGACGTCCTCCATCATTTGTCGGTAGAGGACACCTCCCATGACGTTTTTGGAGCCTGGATATTCCCCGCGTTCTATGAGGACCACCTTCGCACCGCCTTTGGCAAGCTCATACGCACAGGCGATTCCGGCTGGGCCTGCTCCGACAACGATACAATCAAACCTCTCCGACATGGTTGACCTCCTCTTTTGCTATAGCTCGACTGAATTGTTCAACTAAAAGTGGTATGATTTCGAAGGCGTCCCCGACGATTCCATAGTGGCAAGCTTCGAAAATCGGAGCATCAGGGTCTTTATTGATCGCAATGATCATAGTGGCGTTTTTCATTCCGACAAGGTGTTGGATCGCCCCGGAGATGCCGATTGCAAAATATATCTTTGGTGTAACGGTGACCCCTGTCTGACCAACCTGATGATGATGCTCGATCCACCCAGCTTCGACGACATCCCGACTGGCGCCGACAGCTCCTCCCAGGGTCTCTGCCAACCGGTGGATCAGCTGGAATCCTTCAGCACTTCCCAACCCTTTACCACCAGCGACAACGATGTCAGCTTCGTCTATCCTGACTTTTTTTGTGGTTGCCCGAACGATTTCCAACACCTTCGTCCGGATATCGTCTTCTTTTATATTAATCTGTTCTTCTATCAATTTCCCTGTCCTTCCAGGTTCCTTTTCGAGTGCTTTCATGACTTTTGGTCTTACGGTAGCCATTTGTGGACGGTATTTTTTACAAAGGATCGTCGCCATGATGTTTCCCCCGAATGCAGGTCTGCTCGCAAGTAACAAGCCCGTATCTTCTTCGACATCCAATTCCGTCGTATCAGCGGTCAATCCAGTCGGGAGATCAGTTGCTACTGCGCTTGCCAGGTCTTTTCCCGTAGAAGTCGCCCCGAATAAAATGATTTCAGGCTTATATGTTTCACAACAATGCAGGAGTGCTTTCATATAGGATTCAGTACGATAATCCTTGAAAATCGGTTGGTCGTAAACATAGACGACATCTGCTCCATACTCGAATACTGTTGAGGCAAGGGTTGTCACTTGACTGCCGATGATCACACCAGCAAGCTCTACCCCCCGTTTATCGGCCAACTGCCTTCCAGCTCCTAACAACTCTAGCGAAACGGGGGCGATTGTATTTTCCTGTTCCTCTATAAAAACCCATACGCCATGATACTCCTCGAGATTCATCATGATCCCCCTTTCGCTTGAAATAATTCTTTCTTTTCTAATATGACCGAGAGAATTTGATCAACTTGATCGTGTGGACTCCCCTCCAACATTTTTCCACCTTCAGGTTTCGGCGGCGCCCAGACTTTTGCCACAATGGTTGGGGAACCTTTCAGTCCGAGCTGTTTGATGTCTACATCTTCAAGATCATCAACTGACCAGATTACAGGATCGTACCTGGCAGCTTTGATCATATTCGGGAATGAGGAGTAAGGAACTTCATTGATTTCTTTTTCAACCGATAGTAAGCATGGAAGGGTTGATTGGATCACTTCATGGCCGTCTTCGATCTTACGGTGAACGATGATATGTCCCTCTTCTTGATGAACAGACTCTACTTTTTTCACCGATGTAAGCGGTGGAATATCCAGACGCCGCGCGATACCGGGTCCAACTTGTCCAGTATCACCATCAATGGTCATTTTTCCGCATAAAATGAGATCCACTGGTCGGCTTTTCTGGATCTTATCCAAAGCTTTGGTAAGGGCATAGCTGGTCGCGAGTGTATCTGCCCCCGCAAACCTTCGATCTGAGATCATGTACCCCTCATCTGCTCCGATTTCGATGCATTTCTTGATAGCTTTAACTGCTGGCGGCGGCCCCATTGTCAAAACCGAAACGATTCCGCCATACTTCTTTTTAATCCGTACCGCTTCCTCAACGGCATGTGCATCATAAGGATTCAAAATCGCAGGTGCACTTGCCCGATCCATTGTGTTCGTCTTAGGATTCATCTTGATGATTTTCGTATCAGGCACTTGCTTGATGCAAGCGATGATATGAAGCATTTGACACCTCTCCTTTACTACGAAAATCGCTTTTTTGTAAAATGCTAAGTATGCCTATCTACTCCTACTATATTGAAGGATTTGAAGATAAATGCTGATTTTTAATAAGAATCCCCCTATAATGCCCTATTTTTATAAACCCATCCAGAGGATGTAAGAATGGTAGATTAAAATATACCCTTCATAATATTTTGAACTTTCAAATAACTATTGTATAATTTCTAGTAAATAAAGAAATGGTAGGGCTTTCATGTCGATATGTTGCTTAAAGGGGGTGATCGATGGAAAGTCATAGTCACTGGAATCAGGCCTTTTTGTCACGGAATGATGTATGGAGGTGAAATATCATGAAGGAAACACAGCAGGATTTGACACGTAAGCAGAAAGAATATTGGAAGAAAAATACGCGATTGATCCGAGTTTTACTTGTAATCTGGGCACTTGTTTCTTTAGTTGCTGCGATTATCCTTGCAAAACCTCTTAGTGGTATACAATTCTTTGGTATTCCATTATCATTTTGGTTTGCCCAACAAGGATCGATCATCATATTCTTATTTTTGATTTTTTATTATGCGATAAGGATGGATAAACTGGATAAGGAATATGACGTCCAAGAAGTAATTTTGACGGAAGAACCTTCATCTAAGGACAAGGACAAGGGGGTATCGACATGAGTGTTGAAGCTCTGACGCTGACCCTCGTTGTGATTACATTTGCGATCTATTTGTATATCGGATGGCGTTCGAAAGTAAAAGATACGAGTAACTTTTTCGTAGCCGGAAATGATATTCCTGCAGCAGCGAATGGTGCGGCGATTGCAGCAGATTGGATGTCAGCAGCATCATTCATTTCGATGGCTGGTCTGATTTCATTCTTAGGATACGACGGCACGATCTATCTCATGGGCTGGACAGGCGGTTATGTCCTTCTTGCCCTTTTGCTTGCACCTTATCTTCGTAAGTTCGGTCGCTATACGGTACCCGATTTTATTGGAGATCGTTATTACTCGAATGGTGCACGAGCGGTTGCAGCAGTCGCAACGCTTTTTATCTCCCTTACATACGTAGCGGGTCAGATGCGTGGTGTGGGAATTGTTTTCAGCCGTTATTTACAAGTTGATATCATTGTCGGCGTATTGATAGGTATGGCGATTGTAGCCTTCTTCGCCGTACTTGGCGGTATGAAAGGAATCACTTGGACGCAAGTTGTCCAGTATACGATCCTGATCGTTGCCTTTTTGATCCCGGCGATTGCCATTTCATTAAAATTGACCGGGAATCCAGTGCCGCAGTTAGCATTGACCTTCAGTGATATTGCTAAAGAGCTGAGTGTTTTGCAGGTTGAATTAGGCTTGACGGAGTATGTGGCACCATTTACAAACATGTCGGCACTGAATGTATTTGCTGTCACCCTTGCACTTATGATCGGTACTGCAGGACTGCCACACGTGATCATCCGTTTCTATACGGTGAAAAATGTCCGTGCGGCACGCTGGTCAGCTGGCTGGGCCTTACTCTTTATCGCCCTCCTTTATACAACAGCACCTGCGATCGGAGTATTTGCGAAATACAACCTGATCAACAGCTTCAATGATCAATCAATTGAACAAGTCCGTGAAGAGGCATGGGTAACCAAATGGGAGGAAACAGGACTCCTGTCATTGGAAGATAAAAATGGTGATGGGGTATTGGCCTTCTCTTCCGATGCTGCTGTTAATGAAGTGGTCATCGACCCTGATATCATCGTCCTCTCCACTCCTGAAGTAGCTGAGCTTGCCCCATTCGTCATTGCATTGGTGGCTGCCGGTGGGCTTGCAGCAGCGCTTTCGACCGCTTCTGGTCTTCTGCTGGCGATGTCCAGCGCAGTTTCGCACGACATCTATTATCGGATCTATAGGCCAAATGCAACTGAACAGCAGCGGTTAAAAGTTGGCCGGATCATGATTTTTCTTGCGGTTATTGTCGCTGGGTATTTTGGTATCAATCCACCGGGATTCGTCGGTGAGGTTGTTGCATTTGCATTCGGATTGGCGGCTGCGAGCTTATTCCCAGCTATTCTCCTGGGAATTTTTGACCAGAGGATGAATCGTGAAGGAGCGATCTGGGGAATATCGGTTGGCTTGGCGTTCACAGTGATTATGATTCTACTCATGCGATCACCACAAGTTTTCGGAACAGAAACACCAGTGATCGAGAGCTTCCTTGGTATTAATGCACAAGGAGTCGGTGTCGTCGGAGCACTTCTGAACTTTGTTATTTCATTCATCGTGTCGAGGCGTACTGCAGCTCCACCTGAGGAAATCCAACAAATGGTTGAAGATATCCGTGTACCTAAAGTGATAAATAAAACAGGTTAATAGCACATCCCTATAAAAGAGGAAAACCCACGGAGAAAGTGTAACTTTCTCCATGGGTTTATCCTTTTGGGTTATATAAGTATTCAAGAAAAATTAGAGGATATCTGATGAGAAGATGCTGTTTTTTGGTGAATTCAACCAAATAAGGACCCTGGTGTCCCGCTACTAATTCAGGGAGTTAAGCTTATCTCCATACATATGCGTTTTGGCTAAGTATTTATACAGGAGGATTTTTTATGACAACTTTTTTCGGAATCCTAACGTTAGGACTTTACATGTTCCAACCTTATTTAGATTTGAAAGTGATGCGTAAAGCACTGGGAATTGCTCTTTTCTTAGAATTGTTTTATTTGATCGGACACTTCCTTGCAGGCTGGCCATTCCCTACTCCTACAGTCATCTTTCAGATCATTATCGTCACCGCACTTGGAGTGGCTTTAGGGGTGATTTTTTCAAGGATCTGGCCACTTCCCCGGAATAAAGGGTTTGAACGGATCATGCGTACGTTCTTGATTGTCATACCTTCTTTAGGTATAGGAGTTGGACTTCAATTGGTCCTCCAGGGAAACCATCCGACACAAGCCATCTACCTCATGTTTGCTTTTTCGGCATGGTTGGGATCGGGACATTTTATCAAAAATGAATCCAAAGAAACCCGCTCAGGGGTAGGCAATACAGCCCTGAAATAAAGACTGGCTTTTCAAAGGTTGAAATGATGCTTATAAATCTTATTCAAATATAGATACCTGTAATTATACACTTTTCATAACTATGATCCATCGTTTTGAAGTTGACCGAAGTAATTTGAATCATTTATCAGAGCCGTTTTTGTCAGGACACCCGCCAATAGCTCGGAATCTTTAATCCAATATTAAGGCGATTTTTAACTGTCGGAAACTTGTTCGAATGGTGGCAAGGAGTCCGTGAAGATTGTCCACTCCTCCTCCAAATAAAGGTTTTCCTGATAAACAGCGTGAACGCATTTACCTTATTGTTCGTTATCATTCATACCCAAAGCCAAAAGCTTCAAGCAAATAGAAAACACGGGGTTTCTTGTATGCTCGGCTATTTGCAGGGGTTTAGGGATGATTACAATAAGTTGTTTAAGTTTAATACTTCCAACATGCATACCCCCGTCCTGTTTTGGATGGGGGTAAAATAAAGTTGTAAAATTTTTTAATAAGGATACCTTAGCAATTAAAGATAATATTCATTAGTTTTCCCTACTTTCACAGCGCTTTTAGATGGTAGGATAATAACTCAAACCTTCAATCGACTCAAAAAGATGCTTTAATCTTTGTACTATCCATTAGTGTCGATTGATCCGTTTATCTAGAAATTCTTTGATTAAAAATGAACTTACTTCCAAATGTTCTTCAAGCGGAAAATGCCCTGTATTTAGTAAATGTACTTCGACATCTTCAAGATCTTTTTGATAAGCTAATGCTCCGTCATGTCCATAGAACATATCATTTTTTCCCCAAGCAATTAAAGCAGGAGGTTGATATGTGCGGAAAAATTCCTGCCATTTCGGGAATTCCTTGAGATTATTACGATAATCATAGAATAAAGCCATTTGAATCTCCCTATTTCCTTCTCTATCTAAACCAATTTGATCCATATTCCACGAATCAGGGTTTATTTGATCTGGATTGCGGGTTCCATTTACATATTGAAATTTGGTATAATCTGCCTGCAAGAGACTGTACAAGTTATTCTTATTTTCTTCACTAGGATCTTTCCATACCGCACGAAATGGTGCCCAAGATGGTAATATTCCCTCTTCATATGCATTTCCATTTTGCGAAATAATTGCTTCAATTCGATCAGGATATTTTACAGCTAAACGGAAACCAATTGGTGCGCCATAATCATGAACGTAAATGCTGTATTTTTCCAATTTCAGTTTGTCGACGAAGTCGATAATTACGTTCGCTAAATTTTCAAATGTATACTCGAATTCGGACATAGAAGGCTGATCACTGTAGCCAAAACCGAAATAATCAGGTGCTATTACATGATATCTATCTGCAAGTTTATGGATCAAATTTCTAAACATGTGAGAAGAAGATGGAAAACCATGTAATAGCAAAATGGTTGGATTGTCTTTGTTTCCTGCTTCCCGATAAAATAAATTGTAACCATTAATATTTATTGTTGAATAATTTACGTACATTTCTATCACCTCATATTTGTGTTAATTAAAAAAACTCTACTTACCAAGACACCTAATCACCCAAGATCATGTGCTATTCCTAGTCCAATGTCCTTTGTATCTCTGTAATAAGAGCAATGTTCCCCTTTAAATTTTAGGTGGATGTCATCATAATTCTTCTCATTAATAAAAAGTGATCAAGTCACATATATTTGTTTTTGGTAACACTAAACAGCGTGTAAAAAAAGTCGTACTTTATTCTAAACACAATAAAGATCTGCTTCTCGTTAATTCATCTCCTTTTTCAATGATTAAGCTAAATCAAAAAGGTTGAACGAATATTAACAAGAAAAGAAGTTTTTGAGAACGATCATTCTAATTGCATTAAAAAAATATGATTTAATTCTCATCCAAAATTTTCATAGACAAATCAGCGATGCGTCGAAGCTTTTCTTTTGATGCAGAAGTTCTCCCCATTACTCTTAATCCTACCAATGTATTGTGAAGGCATTCTGCGAGTTCTTTCGCATCGCGATTAGAAGAGAATTCACCATCCTGCTGTCCCCAATGAATAATATCAGCGATTAGCTGCTCAGCCTTTGTGAAACCTTCCGTTGTTTTTGTATCAGCATCAATATCACGTGAAGCAAGTTCTATCGCAGTGTTTACAAATAGACAGCTAAAAGGGAGATCTTGATCGCCTTCAATCACATAGTCAAAAATAAAGCGTATTGCTTTCTTAGCGGATTTGGAACGTTTAACACCTTGCGCAAGATTGGCATCGAGCAATTTTGCGTAACGATCCATAGCTTTGAGAAACAAGGTATGCTTATCAATAAAAGTGTCGTAAAGACTCCTTCGATGAATTCCCATCTGTTCTACAAGCTCAGACATCGATGTTTTTTCATACCCTTGTTCCAAAAATAATAACATAGCTTTTTGGAGAACAGCGTTCTCATCAAATTCTTTCCTTCTAGCCATTTCCATTTCCTCCTTGTCGATATAATATCATTATGAGAACGATCGGTAAAGAATTTTCTTTTGAAAAGCTATTTTTCAACTGTTTTCTCATGGTTTGTGTTTCAAACCAAAATTCGCGTGTAATTTTGATGGTACTACCACCGCTCGGGACGTTTTAAAATCGCTTAGAAGGGGTAGTACCAACGAAGCTGTCACTATCCCAAATCGGCTGATTTTTTTAACAAAACGTATTGGAATTGAAAAAAAACCCCTCCATTTTGATAATGAAGGAGCATCACGTATACTCATGGTAATTTCCATTTCAAAAATTGGCATTAGGCTTTTTCGTTCACTTTCCGAAAAGACGATCGAAGAAGCCCTTTTTTTGTTCAGGTTTCCGGCTGAATCCTCCCTGTTTGACCATTGTTGCATTGATGTTCACTTCGCTCATATCATTTACGATGACAGCGATTTTCTTATCTTGTTTGTTATGAAGCAAATGATTCAATAATGTTGTTTTGCCTGAACCAAGATAACCGCTCAGTACTGTAACCGGAATCTTTTTCTTCAAAGTGGTCTGCCTCCCTGGATTTTTGATAAAATAAAAAACAAACCGTAAAGATTACGATTTGCGGAATAATTATATATCCTTCCTTTTCTTTTGTAAACCTAAAATGTTAAAACATCAACAATGAAGAGTTACAAAGCCTTATGATCAATAGGCCAACCTTATTTATTACGACTGAGTGATTGCAAAAATGAAACATCCATCGGAATTATGATAAATAATCCAAATAATTATGGTGAAAATAGGGATGAACCGACTTTCTAAACAAAGGAGAAATCTACTTGAATATAAGACATATTGTTGCTTTGCTATCAAAGTTTCTGGTTGTTTCCTGTATTGCTTTTGTAACATTGACTGTCTTTTACGGAGTACCGATTGGAAATATACTATGGATGTCTGCGTTGATCACAGTTGTTGGATATGCTATAGGGGACTTATTCATTTTGAAGAAGTTAGGTAATTTTATTGCTACGATCATGGATTTCGGATTGTTTTTTTTCGTATTTTGGTTGTTCGCAGACCAATATATTGAAACACCAGCAAATCAATTATTCGGTGCTGCAATTGCTGCCTTCTTCATTGCGGTTTCAGAGTTCGTATTTCACATTCTTATTGAAGTTTCGAATCCATTGCGAATTTCCAAAGCGGATATTACGGATCCAAACGGGCAAAAATTTGCTGCTGAAGCCGGTGAAGAAATCACTCCTGCCGAAGATGACTTAATGAACGAAAACCGGAATGAAAAGAACAAGTGACGGATGTTTTCACTTGTTCTTTTCGAGACTTATATTAAATGTAAAATGGGCCATGGAGATTTCCCCATCTATCAAACTGCGTTCCGTGAAATCAACCATCCTGTGTTTATCGACGGTCATGACTGTTGATGACCGAGTCCCATATTGATCCGTTTCAATGAATATGGACGAAAGCTTTTCTTCCCAATCCAATCCGATGCCTGTATCAGGAAGTTCATTTCTGATTGCCCGATCCCTGTTAGCCAGAAGTTGGAACAGACAATCTTTATGTATGGAATTTGATGTATCAATACATCGCTTCAGATCCTCTTTTCCTCTTTCTACTTTCGGCCATGGAGTGTCGAGAAAATGATTGCTCAATCCGTATATCCCTGGGGTCAACTCTTTGATTTCATCCTGGATGTTTGAGTAATACCACAGTGCATCTACATTTCCTAATACAAGGTTGAATCCCTGATAGCTTGTCCGATGTTCTTTTAACTTGTGTAAGAATGTTTCACTGTCTTTATTTGAAGATAAATAATCCTGGATGATCTGGCCTCTTGAGACCTTCTTTCCGGTTGATTCCTTAGGATCACGATAATTTGTCAATGCAGCAAATCGTCCATCCATCGAGACACCCAACCACGTCCCCATTTGCATCAAGTCCCTCCCAGCTAAAATCGTCGGCTCGTCCTCCCAAAAATGGGCCGGTGCTGTAGGTCGTTCATAATTTTCATCGCGATTCGCTGCTACGATAAGGGGATATTCAGATTGTTTTTTAAAAGCGAAAAATAAGACGCACATCGGTTTGTTTCCTTTCAGTATCATAAGTTCTATCATTTTTTTCAGGTAGACATGTTACGTTGTTAAAAAATAATAAAAGTGCTCTATATCTTTCTTGTATCCCACTTTCTCATAAAGTTGTTGAGCACTTATATTGTCTTCTGCCGTCTCTAAAAGGATACCTGCTGAACCAGATTGGTAAGAAAGTTCTTTGGCTTTAGATAGTAGTTTTTCTCCTATACCTTGCCTTCTGGACCTCTTATCCACATATAGATCATTCAATAACCACTGCCTTTTTAAACCTACGGATGAAAATATCGGATATAATTGGACAAATCCTATAGCTGTCATGGATTCATCCTTATCTAAAGCTAAATAGATCACCGACTCTTCCTTTTCCAACCGTTCTTTTAGGAATGCTTTGCCAGCTTCATAGTCAGATGGTTTACCGTAAAAAACACGATACTTATCGAATAGAGCAGCGACCTTGTCCAATTCCTTAAGTGTAGCTTTTATTACCATTCACTAAAAACCTCCTTTATATCTAAAAAAAGGCAACCCCTTTAATTATGGTTGCCCCAGGCAAGACAAAGCAAGTTTTACGCTTTCTTTATAAGCAGCTTTACGGCCTTGAATATAATGACAGCTGCAAATGCAATAACCGTTATAATTCCGATAACGTTTAATGCCGAACCAAAGCTTTCTAAAAATGTACCAGACAGGGACACTTCCAACAGGAGGAAACCAGCGACTAAAGCAGCGAAATACGTTAAAATTCCGTCCATCTCTGCCACTCCTTCCTTTTGGTATAAAAACGAAAAAACCAAGTGGTGAATATTATGATGAAAATTCTGAAAATATTCACTTTTACGAGGAATTTGAAATGGCTGTTGTGGGAATAGGAAATTAGAGCTGTAAAAAAGGCTATCATTTAGATAACCTTTGTGCATTCATCAAGATCCTTCTCCTTCACTTATTACTCCACAGGCTACACGGTCCCCGGCATCTCCTGAAGGCTGTGATTGATAATCGTCACGTTCTTTATGGATGATCAGGCTGGTTCCATCAGAGGAAATCAATGAGTTCTCTTCTCCGCTTTTTAATGTGACCATATCATTGGTTACTTCAGCTTGTACTGTCCCATCTTTCTCGACTTCAAGATTTTGGAGATCTCCTGCATGTGGTCCATCTTCATGTTCAGTACCGTGACTTGCATCAGTTGGATTGAAATGTCCTCCTGCTGATTCGAAGTCAGGTTCCTCACAAACCCCTTTTTCGTGAATATGGAAACCATGCTTCCCAGGTGAAAGATTAGAAGCTTTGATGTTGATGACGACCCCTGATAGATGCTGTTCGAGGTCAACTGAGCCAACTTTTTCACCTTTTCCGTTCTTAAGTTCTACGGAAATAGGAACCACTTCATCCCGGGTATTTCCTTCGTTTTCTTTACCACTTAAAGAAGGATTTTCAGAATTCTTTTCTGAATCGGTTCCATCATCAGTATTTGCTCCACAGGCACCAAGGATTAGAATAACCACTACCAAAAAGAAAAAGGATAACCAACGTTTCATAGTGTTCCCCCTCAAATATGTGTTATAGTTCCGTTTCACACAATCAGGAGGGATTAAACATATTTAAGAAAAAATGGGCCATATGCCTAATTAACTTCGTAATCCTTATATAAGATCAACATCATTCCATTCAGGGTCAAATCGATATATAGTGAGGTCCACTTTATCATACTCATCAAATTCTATTCCCTCTTGCTTAAGTGCTGACATTTGTTCGTTGCTCTGCCCTTCATCATGAATCGCAACTTCCCCTTTGGCATTGATGACTCGATGCCACGGCAAACCATATGTCCGACTCAACGAATGGAGTATACGGACGACTTGCCTTGCCCCTCTTGGATTCCCTGCCAATTTTGCTATTTGTCCATATGTCATCACTTTCCCTGGTGGTATAATCCGGATAATTTGGACGACTTTTTCAGTAAATGGCTGCATGATCGATTTCCTTCCTTTAATGTAAAACCATCAGTCTATATAGACATAGTATACAAGATGTTTGATATCTTTTTAGAGATTTTAACGAAATTTGTAAAAAAGCGGACCAGGAGGCTTACGTATTGCACGCGGAAGGTGTGGTTGTGTGAAAAAACATATGATAAAGCACCCAGGAGCTGTTCTGGGGCGTGATTGAGCAGCATTATCTCGACAACTAATGGAGGAAATCCTACAACTTTGAATTTATCTCAACAACTCGGAAATTATCTCGACAACTTCACATTTATCCCAATAACTCAAAACAAGGAGGAATGATGAGAGCTCCACCCATAGTAGCGCAGCTCATAGGTTCTTGTGAGTATTAAAATTTTGGACCCGCTTAATGTCTTCTTTAATAGGAAAAAGGGCTGACACGTAGGTCAACCCTTTCATTCATACTGGAAGTTTTTTACCTGACTCCTCCAATTGTTTCATCACGTTATTAATGATTCTCAGACCGATATCCCCTTCTGAACTTCCGATGGATTCGGGATGAAACTGTACAGCTGTGATCGGAAGATGCTTATGCTCGATTGCCATAGGTATCTCGTCCTGCGAAAATCCAGTCAACTCCAGACAGCTTGGAAGCTGTTCAGCATAAATGGAATGATACCTGTTTGCGTTGAATTGCGCGGGTAATCCTTCGAACAACCTGTTAGGATCCAACTGTGTAATGATTGATGTCTTCCCGTGCTGCGGATAATCCAACAGTCCTAACTTCCCGCCAAAATATTCGACAATACCCTGAAAACCGAGACAAACCCCGAAGATAGGAATCTTGCCTTCCAAACATAACTTTATCGTTTCAGTGAGATCGAATCTGGAAGGTTTCCCAGGACCAGGCGAAAGAACGACCAAATCAAAACTGTCCGATTTTTGCAGCAGTTCCCGGGCTTTGGCAGCTCTGTACGTGACCACATTTGCACCAGTCTGTTTGAAATAGTTTGCTAATGTATGGACAAATGAATCCTCATGGTCGACGATCAAAACGTTTTTGGAATCCCCATAGGAATGTACTTCCTGAATCTTTTCAGGCAATAGAGGTTGACGGATCGCCTTTACAAGTCCAGCCGCTTTAGTCAACGTTTCTTGTTCTTCATCCTCTGGTATTGAATCATAAAGCAAGGTAGCCCCGACCCTGATTTCTGCAATTTGATTTTTCAAGGAAATCGTCCTTAATGTCAAACCGGTATTCAAATCGCCATTGAAGCTATACCAGCCAACAGCACCCCCATACCAGCCACGTGGTGAATCTTCGTGTTCTTCGATCCAATTGATTGCTGCTTTTTTTGGAGCGCCGGTTACAGTAACGGCCCACATATGGGTCAAGAAAGCATCAAGCGCATCAAATTCGGGTCGCAGATATCCTTCCACATGATCGACTGTATGGATCAAATGGGAATACATCTCGATTTGTCTTCTCCCGATGACTTTTACGGATCCGGGTAGGCAGATCCTCGATTTGTCATTTCGATCTACATCGGTGCACATGGTAAGTTCTTCTTCATCTTTTTTCGAATTCAACAGCTTCCGGATTTGATCAGCGTCTTCCAGCGCATTCTTCCCGCGTTTGATCGTACCGGATATCGGACATGTTTCAATACGATTCCCTTCTACACGGACATACATTTCCGGTGAAGAGCCAACCAGGTGCTCCCCCCCTAGGTTGATGATGAATCCATAAGGACTGGGATTGATTTGTTGAAGTCTTTCAAACACTTCTGAAGGGACTGATTCGCATTTTTCATACAAGGTTTGCGATGGAACAACTTCGAACATATCTCCTTCCTTGAAACGTTCACGCGCTTGTTCTACTAATCCTGCATATCTTCCTGGTTGATATTTTTCCAAATCAATGGTTCGATTAGGTTGAACAGGAAATTGTGCCCCGGTTCGTTGCACGCCTTCCGTATTGAATGAATTATATTGGAAATCATAGGATAATTCATACCCATAATTTGATTGATGATCAACGACAACAATTTGATCCGGCAGAAAAAGTTTAATATCCGAATCATCCGAACGGCTTCGTTTATGCTCGATTGGCTCGAACTGAAAAACCAAATCATATCCAAATGCTCCATAGAGGCCTAAAAAGGAATCTTGATTCGAAAAGAATAGATCCTTGATCGCCCTTATGACTGTGAATATCGATGGTTTCTTGCTACGTTCTTCTTCTGGGTAGTTTTCTTCTGTGTGTAGGATTGAAGCCTTAATCAAAGATTCACTCTTTTTAACCTCAATAATTTCTTCCTTTTGACATAAGGTGCTGCCTATCATCTGAAGTAACAATTTACCTCGATAATTTAAAGCTTCGATGGAGAAATCCAACCCTTTGGCTCTTATTTCAAGAGGGGGATTTATAAACCCTACATCCCATCTGGAATAACGGCCAGGATACTCATAACGGCTCGAATATAACGCACCTTTATGCTTATCGATCTGTTTTAGAATCTGATCAACAGCCTTATCAGGATCCAGGTTTTTTTGTGCTCGCGTAATCTTGATTCCACCGACTGTTTCATAGTCTTTAACTTCTGTAATAGGTGATTTGAAATAATGTTGCAAATCTATACCTCCTTATAGAAAGGAGACATGGAAAAGATTCATCTCGTCTCATCATGTCTCTGCTATACTCATCTCTTTTTATCAAAATTCAGTTTACACTTGCCTCTTCTTTCGTCAATGATGATAGATAGGCTCTGAACGCTACATCCCAGCTATCCGGACATTCTGTGTAAAGCTGGTGGACTTTCCGAATGATGGAACTCCCGATGATAACCCCATCACAGACTTTCCCCACCTCAACGAATTGCTGCCTTGATGAAATGCCGAATCCTAATGCGACTGGGAGGTCCGTAAATGATTTGGCTTCCCTCAATAATCTCTTCGTTTCTGGATGGAAGTCCTTTCGTTCACCTGTGACACCTAGAGAGGAAACACAGTACAGGAATCCCTGTGATTCTTGCGCGATTTGATACAACCGCTCTGGTGAAGTTGTCGGAGCAACTAATGAAATATAGCTGATTTGTTCTTCCGTGCAACGTTGCCTTAATGATTCACTTTCTTCAAAAGGTAAGTCCGGAATCAATAATCCATCGACATCATTTTCTTCAGCCAAATGGAAGAAGGTTTCTCGGCCCAATTGAAGGAACGGGTTGAAATACGTAAAAATCAGTACCGGTATTTCAAGACCTCTTTTTCGCATCTCCTTCACAAGCTGCATCGCTTTTTCGATTGTCATTCCCTTTGCTCGTTTTGCCGATTCTTGGATAACAGGTCCATCTGCCAGAGGATCTGAATAAGGGATGCCGAGCTCCAACACATCGGCTCCTTCTTCCTGTAATAGAATAGCCAATTCGACTGTAATTTCAGGTGATGGGTCACCAGCCATGATAAATGGGATAAACAAAGGTTTTGTTTTACTCTTCAGATTTTCAAACCGGATGCTCATTACTGGCTCCCCTCCATTACTTTCATGATCGTCCCTACATCTTTATCCCCACGGCCTGAAAGGCATACAACAATGGATTGATTCTGCTCCATTTCAGCGGCTTCCTTAAACGCTTGTGCCAGAGCGTGGGCACTTTCAATTGCAGGCAAAATTCCTTCTTCTTCCGATAATATTATCAAAGCCTCAACAGCCTCATCATCAGTGATCGTTTTATAGATCACCCGTTTAGAGTCTGAGAGAAAAGCATGTTCTGGCCCCACCCCAGGGTAATCAAGCCCTGCAGATATTGAATAAGGCTCGATGATCTGACCGTTCAAGTCCTGATTCAAAAATGTCATTGCTCCATGGAGAACACCAATCGAACCTGTCGTAATCGATGCAGCATGCTCACCCGTTTCGATTCCGTGTCCACCGGCTTCAACGCCAATAAGGTCTACCTTATCCTCCAAAAATGGATGGAACATACCCATCGCATTGCTTCCTCCGCCGACACAAGCGACGATCCTGTCAGGAAGCTTTTCTTCAAGGGTATGATGCTGTTGCTTTGTCTCAACCCCGATGATTCTTTGCAGGTTCCGGACAATGTATGGGTACGGATGCGGTCCGACGACAGAACCGATGCAATAGAACGTGTCTTGTACTGCACCTGCCCAGTATCGGATCGCTTCATTTGTAGCATCCTTCAACGTTTTGCTTCCGCTTTGGACTGAAATCACCTCAGCTCCAAGTAATTTCATACGGAACACATTCAAAGATTGCCGTTCAACATCTTCTTCTCCCATGAAAACTTTACAGCTCAATCCATATCTTGCACATGCAGTAGCGACTGCAACGCCATGTTGACCAGCACCAGTTTCAGCTACCACTTTGCTTTTTCCCATACGCTTTGCTAATAGAACCTGCCCGATCGCATTGTTGATTTTATGTGCTCCTGTATGGTTCAAATCTTCACGCTTCAAATAAATGCGTGCACCGCCAAAACGTTTCGTACTATTTTCAGCATACGTAAGCGGAGTTGGTCTCCCTGAATAATGGGTCAATTCATGGTCGAGTTCTTCTAAGAAGTCTTCATCCTCCATTGCAAGATTGAATGCTTCTTCCAATTCCTCTAATGCAAACATCAATGTTTCAGGGACATAGCGGCCACCGAATTGACCAAAACGTCCTTTAAGATCTGGATAAGTGGTCTGCATTCGTATTCATCCTCTCTATTAGGTCATTGATGAGCCGAGGGCTTTTCCGTCCGTTTTCTTCTACCCCGCTCGATAAATCGATCCCACTCGGTTTATATGTCAGACATTTCTTTATATTGACTGGATTGATGCCCCCAGCGATAAAACACGACTTCTGCAGCTTTTCTGCTTTTTCCATATAAGACGGGATAGCGTTCCAATCGAACGAAATACCGGTTCCGCCCCATTTTCCTTTTACTTTTGTATCGATGATGTAACCATCTACAGAACTCTGGTAATCTTCCATATGTGTAAGCGTCTTTGTACTATGCGTCAATGCTTTCCATATATCAATACCGAAGATTTCCCTAATTTCATTGACAAAACGCTCCGATTCGCTGCCATGAAGTTGGATGACATTAAGGGGGATTTGCTGAAGTGTCTTTTCGATCTCCTTAATCCCAGGGTTAACAAATACACCGACATGTTTAAGTTTTGAATCCGTGGTGATCCATCTGCATACTTCTTCTGGTGACACATAGCGCTTGCTGTCGGCGAATATGAAACCTGCAAAATCGGCTCCAGCTTTTCGTGCGTTTTCATAATCTTCCTGTGTACGTATTCCGCAAATTTTTAAATAAGGCATTCACTCATTCTCCTCAAACAAGCTCTTGATGCATTGTGTAATCGAATCAGCCTTCATCAAGGTTTCCCCAACTAGAATGCCGGATGCCCCAGCTGCATGTACCTGGTTCACATCCTCAGATGTCTTAATACCACTCTCACTGATGAAAGGGATACCCTCCGGAATAAAAGCTGCTATTTCACTTGTATGGGCTACTGACGTCTTGAAAGTATTCAAATCCCGATTATTGATTCCGAGCAGATCCGGGGTGAATTCTGTTAAAGCCATCTCAACTTCCGCTTTCGAATGGACTTCAAGCAATACTTCAAGGCCGAGTTGTTTCGCATGAAGGAACAGCTCTTTTGCTTGCTTTGGATCGAGGATTGCTTGGATCAGTAAGATTGCATCCGCCCCAATCGATTTGCTCTCCTCAATTTGTACAGGATCAATGATGAAATCCTTCCGCAGCACGGGAAGATCCACGACTTGCTTTATTTGTGTCAAATAATCAGGATGACCTTGAAAGTAGGTTTGGTCAGTCAATACGGATATTGCATCCGCGTGCGTATTCTCATACGCTTTAGCAATCTCCACAGGATGAAAATCTTTACGGATGATCCCTTTTGAGGGTGATGCTTTTTTGACTTCAGCAATCAGTCCAACCTTCCGATTGCTGTTGATCATCGCCCTTTTTAATGAATGGTTAGTGAATGTCTTTTCCTGAAAAGCTCTTGGATAGTTGGAAATTTCAACTCTTTTTGTTTTAACGATCTGCTCAAGCATAGAATCTCTCCTGTACGTGGGCCATGTTGTGATAGTGACGTTCAACCAATCCTGACTCGATGGCTTCCTTTACAATTGGAACGGCAGTTTTAAAGTCATCAGCTCGATCTGCCGCCACGAGTCCAGCTGCTGTGTTCAGAATGACGATATTCTTAGCCGACAGATTCGCACTGTTGTTGAATACGTTCTTTATCAGGTTGGCGCTAGCTTCTGGTGAATCAACCTGGATGTCTTCTAATTGGCCTGTTGACAATCCAAAGTCTTCTGGATGGATCGTATAGGTTTTAATTCGATTTGGCGTAACTTCCAGGATGGTTGTCGTTGTGGTGATCGTACATTCATCAAGCCCATCGTCACCTGAAACGATCATCGCTTTTTTAATGCCTAGTCGCTGGACAACCTCAGCCATTTTGATAGCCAATTGAGAATCATAGACGCCGATTAATTGGCGGGGACACCTAGCCGGATTGCATAAAGGACCTAAAATATTGAAGACCGTTCGGAACCCGATTTCTTTCCGCGGACCAACCGCATGCTTCATTGCGGGATGATAAAGGGGCGCAAACAAAAAACTCATCGAGTGTTCCCTCAACGCTTCCATAGCGTCTTCAACCCCAGATTGGGTAGGCACATTCAAGCGTTCAAGAACATCTGCACTTCCGCTTTTAGAAGAAAAAGAACGGTTTCCATGCTTAGCGACTTTTACGCCAAGAGAAGCCATGACAAGTGCAGAAGCTGTAGAAATATTGAAGGTTCCAGAACCGTCTCCTCCTGTACCGCAAGTATCAACTGTATCATGTAAGTTTACTGGAAAAGAAAGTGCGTGTTTGCGCATTGATTTTGCGAAGCCTGTCAGTTCTTCGACCGTTTCTCCACGCATTTTCAATATAGTCAATAAGCTGGCGATCTGACATGAAGTCACACTGCCGCTCATGATTTGATCCATTATGGATTGGGCTTCACTTTCTGAAAAAGTGGCTCCATCCATCGCGTTTTTTAAATGGGTTTTGATCATGTGAATGCTCCTTTCGATCCTTTATTTTTCAGAATGGTTTGGATCAAAAGAAGTTCAAGGTGGAATAAAGCTTAATATGTGAAGGTTATTGAAAGACATCTCTATCACGCTCCTTTTGATGGAGTACTGATAGAGCTGAGGTTAAAGGGTATGAAGGTGTATAGATAAATAAAAAAATCCCATGGACATAAGGGTGTCCAAGGAACCGTTACAAACTTAAACGTACCTTAGCTCTCCTCAACTCTCTCAAACTCTACTCTAATCTCATCTCAACTTATCGTGCTAACTAAAACTTATACCTATACTATTAAAGTACCTCTATATTTGTCAAGAGTAAAAAGAAAAAAAGTACTGCTGCCATCCGATGAAATTGTCATGAATCATTTAAAAAGCCTGCGTATCTTTGATGGTCTACCTGTTATAATGATTTTGGAATAAGCTCTGAACAGGTTATTTGCAGATTCTAAGAAACAATGAATAGGAGTTGAGCCTGGTTGATGAATATGTTGAAAACGTTTCGAATCGTCGGTTACTCTGAGGGAGTTTCATTTCTCCTTTTGTTAGGTATCGCAATGCCTTTGAAATATATGTTCGATTATCCATTGGCTGTGACGATTGTCGGGGCAATCCACGGGGGATTATTCGTCCTTTATTGCATGATGGTCGTGTATTTGAAATTCAATCAGAACTGGAGCTTCACGAAAGCGGCATTAGGAATTCTCGCCTCTGTCCTCCCATTCGGTCCTTTTGTGTTCGATGCAAAAGCTTTAAGAGGGTGAGAGTGTACCTCGCTGAGTACTTTACAATCGTTTCACCCCCTTATAAGGTACTTAGAAACCTCTATGAGTACCTTATAACCGTTTTTTCTCTTTATAAAGTGCTTATAATCATATTTGTTGATATTAATGTATCAACTTTCAAGTTGTTGACGTTTTTCTGACCACTAAAATTCGTGAATTGCACGATTTTCGAAACTTATTGTTCCGAAATAAAAATAGTTGCACTGCCTGTCTCCAATGGCACTACGAAAAAATACACCGTAAATAATTGCGGTGTATTTAATCTATCTGGTAAGTTGTCCTTGTCGTGTTCTTCCCCTTGCAGGAACCATCTTCGTTATGAAAACATAAAGAAGCATCGAAATGGTGACGGATACGGCAGAAGCAATATAGATCTCACTATAGCCTGCCCACGATGCAATCACTCCAAAAAACATGGCTCCTGTACCCACGCCTAAATCAAAGGATGAAAAGAAGGTGGCATTGGCCATTCCTCTTCTATGTTTTGGTGCTTGCTCCACAGCCCATGCCTGGAGGGCGGGCTGTACCGACCCGAAACCGACACCGAATAACAGTGCCGCAGCAAGTAACATCCATTCATTTGCAAGGTAAGCCAAGTCAATCATTGCAATCAGAATTAAAAATGCGCCTGGCAGGAATACGGCTTTATGCCCTGCTTTATCATAAAGCTTTCCAGTGAACGGTCGGACAACCATCAAGGATATCGCAAAGACAGTGAAGTACCAACCAATCCCTCCGATATTCAGTTGCTCTGTATACAATGGCAGGAATGAAGTGATGCCTCCAAAGGCCATTGTAATGAAAAACAGCAATAAGGCTGGTACTAATGCAGTCTTTTCATATAAATCCCATTTTCGTTGGGGAGCAGGACTTTTCTCACCGGGACTATAGTGGATAAGAGAAGCGATCACCAATGATGACAATCCACAAAATGCTGCAATGGCAAAGGTTACAGAAAAATTAGCTTTTGCTACCAACATTAAGCCAAGAGCCGGACCGAATGCCATAGCCAGTGTTCCAGCTAGACCGAAAAAGCCCATTCCCTCACCCCGGCGTTTCGGTGGTATCAAATCTGTTGCGATCGTCCCGACAGCCGTTGTGGACATCCCCCAGCCAAGACCTTGAATTACCCTTAGTAAGAATAACAGTATGATACTGGATGTGAATGAATAAGCGCCTACTGAAACAATAAATACGGCGAGACCGATCAAATAGACAAACCTCCGGCCAAGGGTTTCTAAAACATGTCCAGCCCAGGGGCGGATGATAAGAGCAGAAAATGTAAAGATTCCGACAATCATTCCAATCATTTCGTCCTTACCGCCTAATTCATTGACAAACAAAGGGAGTGTAGGCAAAGTCATTTGGAAGCCTGCAAAAATAAAAAAGTTTGATAAACAAACGAATACAAAATCCCTTGTCCATATTTTATCTTTTAATGCTACATTTTGATTTTCCATATCTGGCGGCCTTCTTTCATAGTTGGTCCTTGTACCATATTACATCAATTATGGTTGTAAAGTAGTGTTATTTGCTCAGTCTCCTGATTCTGTATAGATATATAGATGAATAATTAAAATGACCCCGAAAAAAGCTTGCTTCTTCGAGGTCACCTCAAAAATTGCCCTATTTTATATTGGTACCGTACCATTTTTGTGCTTCCACGATTTCTTCCCTCGTCAACTGGTGTCCACCTTTTGTCCAAAACTCACTTACAACCGCATTTGCATTACGTAATGCAAATGCCAATTCCTTCGTTTCATCACTTGGGATAAGCGGATCATTTTCTCCAGCAGCGATGAAAACAGGTGTACCATTTAAATCGGGTAATTGTATGTTCCGGAGGGGTACCATAGCATGAAAAAGAATCGCACCAGCTAATGCATCATTGTAATGATACATGAGACTGCCGGCAATATTCGCACCATTCGAATACCCGATAGCGACAACTTTATTTCGATCAAATTCATATTGGGAAGCCATCTCCTGGATAAACTGATACAACTCCTCTGTACGGAATTTCAGATCCGCTTCATCAAAAACACCTTCACGAAGCCTACGGAAGAATCGAGGCATTTCATTTTCTGTTACATTTCCTCGTACACCTAGTATGGAAGCGTTCGGGTCGATCATATCAGCAAGCGGAAATAAATCCCTTTCGTTTCCTCCCGTTCCATGCAGCAATAATAGGATCGGGGCATTTTTTTCGTTTCCTTCAATAAAAATGTGTTGCATGTTCATCCTCCTTCTAATCCAACCTATTGCTTGGTTTCCAACGGTTTCAAACGGGTTTCGATTTCTTTACGATCCTGTTCGAAATAAGGAGGCAATGCCAAGCTTTCCCCTAAGTGCTCAAAATCTTCATCCCCTTCAAATCCAGGTCCATCTGTCGCCAGCTCAAACAGAATGCCATTCGGTTCTCTGAAGTATAAAGATTTAAAGTAGTACCGTTCTACGAAACCTGAATTCGGTATGCGTAATTCTTTCAAATAACTGGTCCATTTTTTCAGTTCCTCTTCATTCTCTACTCTGAAAGCAACATGATGGACACTTCCACGCCCTTGTCGTTCAGGCTGTAAGTCTTCTCGATGGATCAAATGGACTTCTCCACCAGTCCCGCCTTGTCCGGTTTCATATACTGACACATCATGATGATCTCTATTCGTGTATACCCCTTTCTTCGAGAACCCAAGTACGTTCAGCAGGATCGCTTCAGATAGATCAAGTTTAGGTACGGTCAAAAAGATCGGCCCAAGGCCTTGAATACCATATTCTACAGGGACTGTACTTTTGTCCCATGGTTTTCCAGGGGGCACGCCATCGTTGTTTTCATCTGAAACCAACAATAGACGCTGACCTTCAAAGTCTTGAAACGCCAATGTCGCACGACCATATCCTTCTGTAATTTCACCGTGTTCTATTTCATGCTCTACAAAACGCTTTTTCCAGTAGACTAATGATTCATCATTCGGCACCCGTAATGAAGTGGTTGAGATGCTATTCGTTCCTTTATACGTTTTACCAGCCATCGGTATTTCAAAAAAGGTGAGATCAGTTCCAGGATTCCCTCGCTCATCTGCATAAAACAAATGGTATACTGAAGGGTCATCCTGATTGATCGTCTTCTTTACGAGACGCATGCCTAACGTCTTTGTATAAAATTCATAATTTTTTTTCGCATCCCCAGTGATGGCTGATACGTGATGGATTCCTTTCAAAGGCATTCGATCCATTTAAATCACTCCGATCTTTTTGTACTTATTTATAGTAAGTGCCTCTATCCTATTGTATACCTTCTTTAATAAGATTTAAACATTTGTGCTTGAATTTCTGTGCAAATAAAATAATGATAGATATACGATCGAAAGGAATGATCATTGATGGCAGAACACCGTTTTCACTTAAAAGCGATTTGGCCGGGACTACGAAATGATGTCGGGGAAATCGAAACGAAGAATTTACAAGCCAGAATATCCATCCCTCCAGAAATGGGCGGTCCGGGTATCGGAACGAATCCTGATGAAATGTTGTTGGGTGCGGCAGCGACGTGTTATATCATTACCCTTGCTGCAATGCTGGAAAGAAGTAAAGTTGAAAAAATATCTCTGACTATTGAATCTGAAGGGATTGTGGACGTTTCAAACCAAGTGATCACTTATAAAAAAATCATCCACCGTCCCTCAATCGCCTTGAAGGATCCAACTGAAGACAACCTTCGTTTGGTCGAAAAACTTGTCACAAAAGCTGAAAAATCGTGTATGATTTCTCGTGCGATCAAAGGGAATGTGGAGGTTAATGTCTATCCAAACATTTCATGAAGTCAAGGGGAGATGATCTGTTTTGCCCATTGGATAACTTCCTCGGAGGCATGGACGACGAACTCTTGTCCTCTTGCGACTGATTGAAAATGATCATCCTTCCAGTTTTCGGGTTTATGGTAACTGATCGGAACATATCTGAAGCATTCAGGTAGATCCCAACATGATTTATTCATATCATCTTTCGTCAAGACGAGTTTCTCTTCAAACTTGAAGGTACCATACCCAGGGAAGGATTCATTCCAGGTTAGGTGCCTTCGTGCTAGATAGACTGTATTCCCTTTTCTTCCTCGTTTTAAAGGAGTACAATGCGGATGCTCCACCATCCAGTCTGGTACTTTAGTCGAGGGATCTACCTTAAGGATATCTCCAACTTGTAGATATCCATATAGGATATGTTTCCCATTCCGGTCTTTAGGATCGAAGGAAATCCGTTTCCCATCTTGAATGGTTTTACGGAACCATCCGAAAAAAAGAAACAGATCACCGATTTCAACTTTTTGGTTTTCCAAATGACGTTGTGCTCCACCACTTTGGCCAAAGATACCTCTCCAGCCTTTTTTCCTTTCCATGATGTTGCCATCTAGATCAGGATCCAGATGGCAACTCGTATGTTTATGAAGCTTGGACCATTTATTACCGTTTTTGATTTTCCCTTTTATCAAATGCATCAAATCATAGTAAGATGTATTTTCCTTTTTTAAATGATGGTAATGAACCGTACTATCTTCATCAGGTATAGGTAATGATAACAAGGTCCCATCTTTTAAGATGAGACTTGGATAACCTCCTGCTGATGAATCAAATCCTTTTCTGCTCAGAATGATTTTCATTTGATGCCCCCCTACCCTGTCTCCATTTTCAGGATAGCAAACCTATGATCGACTTGCACTTGATTCATTAAAAAGACTGACTCTAAAGTACCATCCTCTCTCATCGGATGAGGCAATGACACTTTAGGGTCAGTCCTAGTGTATATAGCTTTCTAATATCCGTGATTCCAACGTATTTTTCCTTCCTTATTTTCATAATCCAATTCAACGTGGAAATCATGTTTTTCATAAAAATGTAAGAGTCTGTCTACATGTTCCCAATCCCGCTCAGCAATATCACCAGTAATATAGGGGATATTGTTGTCTTCGGCCATTTCTTTCAAGTAGTCCATGCAAACGGAACCGTAACCTTTATTAGCGGGCCCTTTTATATCTCCAATATGGATACGATCTGGTTCAGGGTAATACGCTTGAATTGAAAAATCCCATATGCCTCTGAAGGCACTTTCACAATCGTTGAGCATGATGTTACAACGGCTCTTTTCTTCAGATTTGTAAATGATGACTAGATTGTCTTCTTTCGTCTGATCTATACCTACTACATCCCACTTTTTTGCGATATGTTTCATATCTTCCTGCATGCGGGACACTTGAAATTCCAATTCTTCAGGATCCATCGTACGTTCAGTAGAAAATGGTTGTCGTAGTACTAGTGACATTGTTATCTCCTTCCTAAGCAATATAAATAGCGGTGTTATTTACCTAGAGGGTGACACACAATTTCCCATTCTACTAAATATCGGATCATTTTTCAAATAAACAAAAAAGACCCTGCCAGGCAGAGTCCAGTGGATGAAATCAATGGTCCTCAAGCGCCCTTTGTGCAAGGGTTTGGATCACAGCATCATCCATAGGCGGATTGTGCAAACCTGCTCGCACATCCCTATAATACCGTTCAAAACTGGATGTTTTCGAAAGTCCTCGTCCACCGACGATTCTCATTGACAGATCGACGACTTTGTTGGCAGCATTGGTTGCGATTGTTTTTACTGCAGCTAATTCTGGTCCAAGTCTTATTCTTTCTTCCGGGTAGCGGTCCCATTTTTCAGCAACAGCATACATGAAGTGCCTGGCGTTCAATAATTCCAAATCCATTTGTCCAATCTTTTCTTTTACATGATGGACTTTAGATATCGGTGTCTGTAAACTATTGGGCTGATATTTTTTAGCGAAGTCAATTGCCTCATTTCGTGCTGCAATGGCAATACCTAGATAGCATGAAGGGATATGTAATAGCCAACCTTTCGGAACTGGGATTTCCTGCTTGGACGTCTTAAGTTCAACAAGTTTATTTTTGTCCACATGAACCCCATTCAACACTAGATCATCACTTCCTGTTCCCCTCATTCCCAGTGTGTCCCATGTATGTTCAACAGAGACCCCGCTCTGATTTCTTTCAATTAGGAACCAGCCGATTTCATCAATTTTATCAATATAGGCCGAAACAAGATAATAATCCAGGACTTCAGCCATTGTCGTGAAAGATTTACGACCAGTAATGGTGTAACCAGACTCATTTTCTACCGCCCTTGTCTCAGGTATCCCGCCTCTCGTAGGACTTCCTGTTGCAGGTTCAGTTGCTGCTCGATTAATGATTTTTTTATTCGTTGACACTTCCGAGCACAACCATTTGAAGGTATCAGGTTCCCACAAATTTTCATCACGGATCTCCATGATGATCCCAAGGTGCCACCCAATAGACAGCGCAACTGAACCGTCCGCTTCAGCGAGTTTTTCTTGTAAAAGGACAAATTCATAGAGGGAAAGACCTTCTCCACCAAGTTCTTTTGGGAGTGACAATGCCACATAGTCTGTATCTTTCAGGTCTTTAAGATTTTCAAGCGAAAAAGTTCCTTTTCGGTCAGTTTCTGCAGCTCTTTTGCGGACCTTAGCTGCAAGATGTTCAGATTTGGTGAATAATTCTTCCTGGCGCTTTGAAGTTATAAATGGTTCATATACATCCCACATAAGCGTTCACTCCAACCTCTTTAATAAACAAATCGTACTAAACATGTCGGATTTATTTCAACTACTAAGCATTGGAAATGAACTTGTCTATATCCTTTCTCAGTTTATCGTCTTCCTTTCATCGATCAATTCTGTAAGATAGTTTCGTTTCAATAAATACCTTAGATGTTGGACAGGCATCGATCCATAACCTTGTTGATTTCCAAGGTTGAATGATACGATACTTCTATGGTGAGAAGTAATTTTCAAGGTTTTAGCGGAATTGAAGTTGCCTAATGAGTTATCCATAATCTGATAAACAGTTCCATCTTTAATGTTCACGGTAATATCTCCTTTTATCGTCATTTCTAATATTATTGTCAATATTTCCTTTTTTATTGGATATAAAATAAAAAGGGGCTGCCCCATAAGTGTTTGACACTTTTTAGGACAGCCCCTCTAGCTTATAGATTTTTAACCCACTAATTCATCTTTCTTACTAGTATCGTCACCCCAGCACTCCGTATTCTCAATACCAAGCTTTTTAGGGTCGAATGTAGGATCTTTACCTTCCTTACGTTGCATTTCGTAGTCTTTAAGGACTTTGAAGGCAACTTTGCCAAGTAATGCAATACCTATAAGGTTGATCACTGTCATCAGAGCCATGAACAAGTCAGCCAGTGTCCATACAAATGCAAGTGGAAGGATAGCTCCAACCATTACCAATGACATTGTCAACAAACGGTAGACGAAAACTGCAGGTTTGCTTTTCTTGATGAACTCGATATTCGTTTCACCATAATAGTAGCTACCAATGATCGAACTGAATGCGAAAAGGAAAATGGCAATGGCAATGAATATACTTGCTGCTCCACCGATCTGTTGTCCAAGTGAATCTTGTAATAGCTGGATTCCTTCTACGTTGCCAGAAGTATATAATCCGGACATCAAGATGATGAATGCAGTTGCAGAACACACAAGGATCGTATCCACAAATACGCCAAGTGTTTGGATGAATCCTTGTTTTGCTGGGTGGGAAACGCTTGCAGTAGCTGCAGCATTAGGTGCACTACCCATACCGGCTTCGTTAGAGAATAAACCACGTTTTACACCATTCATGATCGCAGCACCGATTCCACCGCCAACAGCTTGTTCAATTCCGAAAGCACTTTTAATAATGAGTGCAAACATCGCTGGAATCTGTGAAACATTAAGAGCCAATACAATAAGTGCAATGATGATATAAAGAACTGCCATGATCGGTACAACAACGGCAGATACATTTGCGATCCGTTGTACACCGCCGAAAATAACCAATCCAGTAAGAGCAGTGATGATAATACCAACTACAGCTCCGTTGAAACCGAACGCATTAGCATAAGCTTCTGAAATCGTATTACTTTGTACAGAGTTGAAGATCAATCCGAATGTGATAGCAATCAATACAGCAAAGATGATTCCTAACCATCTTTTTCCTAAACCTTTTTCAAGAAAATAGGCTGGTCCACCACGGAAAGCTGTTTTGTCTTTCACTTTGTAGACCTGAGCTAATGTACTTTCTACAAAACTTGTAGCCCCACCTACTAATGCAACAATCCACATCCAGAATACAGCTCCCGGGCCACCTAATCCGATGGCGACAGCGACACCAGCTAAGTTACCAGTCCCGATCCGTGTTGCTGCACCGATACAGAACGACTTAAATGAAGAAATACTCTTCCCATCTTGAAGAGTAGATTTCTCGAAAAGAACTCGTCCCATCTCCCCAAGGTAACGGAATTGCACGAATCTTGTTGCGATTGAGAAATAAAGCCCAAGTCCGAGCAATCCTGCAATCAGGACATACCCCCATAAATAATCGTTTAAAATTCCTACGATGCTTTCTAACACAATAGCTAACCCCTTTTCTTTTTTTGTTTTTTCTGAATATTTACTCAAGAACAATTATATGTTCATGTTAAAATTATTGCAACAAATTTCTGCATCAAACTACAAGAAGGCTAAAAAGGGAATAAATTCCAAATTCCATCTTTTCTAATGATATCAATAGTTTGACTGGTCTAGACCATGTAGTAACTTTGGCTGAAAAAAGTATTGGATTTTAGGGAAAAAGTCCTTTGTTTGTTATAAGATTATTCGTAATAATTCAAAATTCTCTGGGTATGCGCTTACTATTTGTCGAAAAACGACGAAAAAGAGCGAGCCTTGTTTCGCTCGCCCGTAAAAGATTATCTATGGTCACTTAAATCGATATTGACTCCATCTTAATGATCAAGATCAAGTTCACCGATTTGCTTGAAAGTGTTTAAATCATGTGCAAGTATTCTATCTCTCGACAACGAGTAAATCGTATGATCGATATAAACAAGACGCTGTATCTCTGATTTCCAATCTCCATGATCTCTAACACCTTCACTTTGAAAATGGGATATTCTTGTCGCCAATCTAAATCCTTTCTCTGAATCAATTTTGTAGATCAATGCACCTTGAAAGAAATTTTCGTCTGTTTGTTTCTCCTCATCGTAATTGAATATATGGATAGGAAAAGCAAATAGATTCCGTCGTTTATCAAATAACAATGCTTTATGATCATGATTCAATGGAGAATAGGTTCCATTGCCACCGACGATCTCTGTAAATTTTTCTACAGGTTTGTTCATGTCACTTACATCGAAAAGCGAGATTTTGATACCGTCAATTTGAACCATTGGTTCGTTTCTTAAACTCCCATTCTCAACTAGTTTGGTATTTTGACCAAACCCGATGATATGGTTGTCATCGTACGGATGAAGATAATTACTGAATCCAGGGATCTTCAACTCTCCTTTCACTTCAGGATTGGACGGGTCACTGGCATCGATAACAAATAAAGGATCCACTTGTTTGAATGTCACCATGTAAATGCGTTCCTTCATAAAACGTGCGGAATAGATACGCTCCCCTTTAGCAAGTCCTTTAATCTCTCCAATCTTCTTCAATTTGTCATTAAGGATGAACAAATGATTGGAGGATGGATTCCTATCGTCCCAAGGATCCCCCTTCGTCGTGGCGATCCGGAAATTCCCTTCATATTCATCCATTGAAAATTGATTCAGCACAGTGCCTTCAATTTCAGCCGAGTGGTTGAAATAGACTTCATTTTGATCAACCGAAAACTTATAAATGGTTGTGTCTGGTGAATAGGTGGTTCGTGAGTCAACATACATACTAGGATAAGTATTGACTGCGATATATAAATTTTCATGGGACATGTAAATTTGATTTCCGCTTCCTAAATAGGTTGTGAAGTTCGCTTCTTCTTTCGGTTTGTCTATCGGTATGGATGAAATGATTGTATAGTTGGTTTCTTTTGATTGCGGGAAGTAATTGATTCTTTCATAATCGATGTATTGGGTTCCCTCTTGATTTGAACTATCTCTCACCCTTGGTCTAAGATCGATTTCCTCTTTTTTCTTTTCTTCCAATAACCAAATATTTTGATGAAAGCTTGAAACCAAGTATAGAAAATCATTCGATTGCCTCGCAGAGACGTAGGATCCTTCAATTTCGACTTCTCTTTCTAATATTGGTTTTGAGCGGTCTTTAATCCCATAAATTTTGGCTTTTAACGTATGATGCATCGGCATTAGGAATGTATCAGATGATGAACCTTCTCTATCCTGGATTCCAGGCATTTCCTCATAACTGTGTCCAATGACGACTAACCGGTCTTCATGCAGAATCAATTCTTGTGGAGAAAATTCCTGATTCGGAAAAGTGATCGTTGATACTTTCTTCATTTCTTCTACAGGATCGGCTTGTGTAATGACAACACGATTTTCAAGTACCTGATACAAAAATGTCCCATCATTCTTTACAATGTCCGGTTCATCGATTCCTTTTACCTGGACATTTGTTTCAGAGAAATCACTGGAACCATTACTCTCGGCTCCGGCACTGTCACTGGCAGCTGTTGAATTTTCCATGCCCCCTGAATCTCCCTGTGAAAGGAGACTTGCCTTTTGTTTCGTTTTATTATCTTTGATTGCTTGAACAAAATAGTCATTCAAGTTTTCTTTTGATCCTATGACTGGGAGTGTCCGCTCGACGTAGAACTTCATAGGTTCGATCCGTTGTATTTTCCGGCCTCGGGTTGAACGGATATCCTCATTAATGTGAAGTATATAATGTTTACTTGTGAGTTCATACCCGGATTTGGGTGGTTCGATGTGGATCGTTTGCCGATCGTCCCCGAGAGAGACAGTTACATCTTGCCGGTCACCTTGAGAATTGGTCACATATACATTTTTCTTTGTGATGGTTTTTGGATCGATTTCCGTAGAAAACACCAGCTTCCAGGTTTTATTTTGTAGAACGACGGGATATTCATTATCTTCCATCCACCCATTCAATACTGTAGGCTGGTTGAACCAATAAATACAAACAATCACAACGGATACGATTACTCCGCAAAAAAACCATACCTTCTTCATTTGCATGCCCCCTTTTCCCCAATGACGGATATCACTTAAAAAAGGTTACAAATTCCAATTTATCATTGTAATCTTTTACAATAATCTATATCTTTGGTACGTTTAAGTTAGAAATTTATCTAACTGTTGATTACGACCCCTGGAGGCTCTACTGCCGGCGGGCATTGAAGTATTAGAAACAAGGATCAAATGATTAAAGAGGCTGTCATCGTAACGAATAAACATGCAAGAGGATAACAGTGTTTGAATGACTAGTTTGAAAATAAACATTTTAGGCGAACAACCTATTGAAGCTAATTAATAAAGGAGGTAAATAATATGGGGATTTTGGATGGACTTATGGGGAATGCTTCTGAAGCAGATTTGAAAACAGTTGAGAAAGACCTTGAAAAAATCGTTACCGAGAATGAACGAGTTGAAAAAGCTTATAAGATCTTACGGGACATGATTGTCTTTACAAATAAGAGACTGATCTTGATCGATAAACAAGGTATGACAGGAAAGAAGATTGAATATCATTCCCTCCCTTATCGGAGTGTCACCCATTACAGTGTGGAAACAGCCGGGACATTCGATATGGATGCAGAATTAAAAATCTTTGTATCCGGTACAGCTCAACCTATTTCCAAACAGTTCCGTAAAGACAAAAGCGTTTATGATGTCCAGAAAGCTCTGGCAACGTATGTGAATCAATAAAATCAGAAAGTCACCCCCTTTTCACGGGAGATCAGCCTTTCCACGCAGTAGTATCGCTAATTTCCCTAGCAATCGAAATCAAGCTTTCACAACAAACTTTAACAATAAAAAAAGATCATCCGTGGTATTATCCCCTTCAGGTAGACAGGAAAAAAAGAGAGCATTTGATATGATGTTCTTAAGAGTCTACCTGGGAGGGGATTTTCTATGGCTAAAAAGGG
>NZ_JAKJHW010000011.1 GCF_021646685.1 Pseudalkalibacillus salsuginis
TACGACCGTTTATTAAATTAAACTGCCACAGTCCCGTTGAATTCAGGGTTGCGGCAGCATAGGTGTTTTTTTCGTGTTCCATTCTACTGGGTCAGTTCATTAAGACGTATAGGCTTCATTTTTCAAACGTTTAATCTGATCTCTTCCTTATCTGCAATAGAAAATGTGGCACTACCGATGAAGCTTGCAGGAATCAGTCGAAAAGAAGCGAATGAGAAAGCAAAGCAACTTCTGGGAAAAGTCAATTTATTGGACCGATTGGAACACATGCCTTCTAAGCTATCGGGCGGACAACGGCAAAGAGTTTCCATTGCAAGAGCATTAGCTAATTATCCGGATCTCATTTTGGCAGATGAGCCGACTGGAAATCTTGACAGTGAAAACGGTAAACTCATTTTAGATCTGCTTGAAAAACTACATGCTGACGGACACACAATTTTAATGGTCACTCATGATCCCGAACTTTCCGAAAGGGCAAGTCGTGTTGTCTTTATCCGTGATGGTCAACTAAATGATTACCAACCAATAGAATAATAATAGTTGAAAGGGTTTTATTATGTCTCCAAGAAACGAAGAACAAAATAAACAATTAAGAGATGAACGTAGAGAACAGATTTTGCAGTCTGCTCTTAAGGTTTTTGCCAAACGTGGGTTCGCTGCTACTAAAATAAGTGATATTAAATCAGCAGCTGGTTTAAGCCATGGTTTGGTTTATCATTATTTTAGTTCGAAAGATGAAATCTTTTCGACGCTCGTTGAAAGGGCATTAGAAGGATCAAAAATGGTTGTAGATTATGCCTCACAACAAAAATTATCACCGTTAGGAAAAATAAAATGGATGACCGAAAAGATTTTAAAGGAAATGTCAGAAGACGGTGCTTACTACAACCTTATAACTATCCAAGCTTTTACTTCTGATGCAGTACCTGAACAAATTAAATCAATAATTAATGACAAATCACCCAATGCATTAGAAGGAATTTTACCGATTATTAAAGCTGGTCAAAAATCAGCAGAAATTGTACATAAAGATCCAGTTAAATTAGCTGCTTTATACTTTGCGGTAATTCAAGGGATTGCGATGCAACAGCTTCAAGGTAATAAAATAATTCCAACACCTGATGTGGAACTTATTTTGAGAATCTTTAAAACATAATAAATCGATTGATAATGATGTTGGGTGGATAAAGATGAGAGAGGTTTGTCGCCATAATCAACATTGATCTACAACCACTTTACAGTTTTGCCGCCATCAAAGGTATTGGGAAGCGATATTGAGTGCAATCTGGAATACAATACCAGGAAGGCCATTCGGACATACCTTAACATCCACTGCTTTACTACCCGTATGCGAGGCAATTCGAAGCTGCTGCACTACGCTGCTGCTAAATAGGTCACGGTATGCTGGTAGAACCTTGCTGTGGTAGCCAAGTTTTAGGCAACAAATAATAACTTTGTTCCGTCTCTCTATAAATATTTTAATACTTTCGAAAAAGAGAAGACAAGCAAGCGGAATAAGGAAATCGGCCGTGTTGAGAACATGGAATATGATGAGGAACTCGATGAATTCATCTGTGCAAACCATAAAAGGTTGGCCTTTCAAGCTGAACGTAAGCGAACCTCAGAAAATGGATATGTTTCAGTCCAACGAACATATCGTTGTGTAGAATGTATCGGCTGCCCTTTCCAAGAAAAGTGTGCAAAGAGACGGGTTACGTCTCTTATACACCAAAATCCACTGAAAACCCTTCAAAATAAAAGAAGGCTGACCCTAACATCAATTTTCATCGATGTTTTGGGTCAGCCCCGTACTTTAGTTTTTATTTTATAATCTCGTAATCCAGCCTCATTGCACCACTATTTTCATAAAGTTGAGTATTTAAGAGTTTTAAATCGGTCCTGGCTGTAATGTTATCAAGGTATCGCTCGCCGCTGCCAAGGATAACAGGATGGATAACTATGCTTATCTCATCCGCCAACCCCGCATTGATCAGACTCTGCACAAGGCGGGCACTCGACGTAACCAAGATGTCGCCTTGGATTAGATTTTTGAGCTTAGCAACATTCTGACTCAAGTCACCGGCAAGCAGGGAGATGGTGCTGCTATAATTCCCCCAGTGCACTTCCTGAATATTTATATTGCGAGTAGCTACATATTTGGGAGTATTGTTCATGGCATCAGCAAAATCTCCCTCCTGAAACGGCCAAACTTGTGATAAGCCTTCATAGGTGACCCGGCCTATCAAGATGGCTTCGGCCTGCTGGACCATAGTCAGGATGTCCTTCATTGAATCCGTAACGCCAGGCATAGCCCAGCTTGTCATATTGTTCTCGTCTCCACGCGGTCCTGTGAAAACACCATCCAATGTACTGTGTACCGATACAATAATTTTTCCCATCTATCTATCCTCTTTTCATATTGAAATTTTAGATTTCATGTGATAAGGTTTCTTCAGTAATAGAGCTCTTGGATTTTAAGTCGCGCTACATTCCCCAATGACGTTGCGACATGTCTTCCGAGAGTTCTTTTTGTCGATATTAAGACTCTTTTGAACTAATACATCGGCTCAATTGCTTCAGTAAGCTTGTCGAGCGATTGGTTCATCCCTATGATGGCATACTTCAGCATCTCACTATGCTGCATCCAGCCATACTCCGTGATTCTCAGCTCCGTTTGCGTGCCTCTTTCAAAAAATTCAATAACAAATTCGATATTCACCGGAAAATCCGAGGGTAAACCCGCTTGTTCCGGGTCGAGGTAGTTACCGTCTTGATCGGACATGTACTGGTTAAATTCAATTCTTTCCATCGGTTTAATCTTTTTATAAATACCAGCAGTATACGATTCTTGGCCGCCGTGACTGTCCGGTGCACGCATGCAAAACAGGAACTTCCCGCCTTCGCGAAAATCGATTTCGCAGAGCGGTGAAGTGTAGTGAGTGGGTCCCCACCATTTCATTACAAGTGATGGATTCGTCCACGCCTTCCATACCAATTCAACAGGGAAATCGAAAATACGGGTAATAACAACCTCTTGCATGTTAGGATTAGGGACCATCATTAGTCTCCTTTCGCTCTTGATTTTGATTTTTTTCCATGTTTTCCATCTCAGTCCTCAAGACCGTATCCAAGGCATCTAGGCGTCTGCTCCACCTTTGCCTTACTTGTTTGGCCCATTCCTCAAACTGTACCATTATATCGGTGTTCAGCCGATAGATACGCTTCTGTCCTTGTTTCTCCACACTGATTAAATTGGCCTCTAGAAGTATTTTCAAATGTTGAGAGATTGCTTGAGGACTAACGGAAAATTGCTTGTGAATCTCGGATGCGGTGCATTTGTCATGATCGGCAAGTATTTCCAATATTTTGCGACGTGTAGGATCAGCTAGCGCTGAAAATATATCAAATATGTTCTCCTCCCTTCTATCTATTTTTGATGATTGTCTCATGTTGTTGTATTAATCTATAGATAACACTAAACCAATTACTTTATAAAGTCAATCCTTAAATAAATATTGTTCGAAACATGGTAGGAGATGCGTAATATTACGTGTGCAACAGATATTGCGGAATCAAAAAGAACCACTAATAAAGACACCGGTAACTAATCCCAGGTGTCTTTTGTGGTATAAAACACTTCATACCTATTCTAGAGTGACCCAATAAAATGAGACAGGAAAAAACACCACACGTCATTGGGGAATGTAGCGCGACTTAAAACTCACTATCATCCTCTGGTCCTTTCCCGTAAGTGTATTGCTTTCCTACTGGTTGAGATAAACGATGATGTTCGCCGTTTCGATACCACCTCATCCATGTCTTAATTTTGGCCGCCGTGACTGTCCGGTGCACGCATGAGATCTGTAAAAGTCTTTCTTATCGAGTTGGACACCGCATCGTAAAGGGCCCGAAATATATAATGACAGTCAGTTTTGTTAAAGAAGGTATTAATAGAAAATTGAGCGAATTTATACATAAAAATTGTAAATTATCGGGGGGGGATATAAAAAAATGAAAACATATTTGGAAGAAGGTAGCGAAAGATGTGTATGCTTTTTTAGTGTGGGATGAATCTTGGAACTCATTTAATAACTGCTATTTGTTGCTCGATAACAACAATATTAATCTTATTGATTCAGGGAAGGAAGAACATTCTCACTTCCTGTTTTCCGCATTAAAGAAGAAAGGGATTTCCAATAGTGATATAACTCATTTTATAGCCACACACGGTCATAAAGACCATATTGGAGGAATTCAATTTTCAGGAGAAATAGAAGGCTATATACATAATCAAGATTTAGAATTAATTCCAGAAAATCTTAGAAACAAATTAAAGATGAGTCTTCCAGATAAAAGTTCAACTGTAAGTAATTTAGAATGCGTTCTCCTTGGACACCATACTAAAGGTTCTGTTTTACTATATCAACGTGGGAGCAAAGTGTTATTTTGCGGAGACCATATCTGTTTTTTCGGAGAACAATTGAGCGGTAATGTTGTAGATATAGGTGGATTGGAGAGGGAAAAATATAAGCAGTTTGTTTCTGATTGGTCTCAAAACGAGGAAATGAGAAAACAACACAATTTTAGTTTATTTATCGAAGGGTTAAAAAAAATTAACCAATACGATGTTGAATATTTATGTACGGGGCACGGCGTAGTTTTAAAAGGTAAAATAAATGAATTTATTTCTGATTTGCTTGAATTTGAACAGTAAAACAATAAGCCTTCTTCAATTAACGTGTGCTTTAGTTAAAAGGAATAATCAAACTTTATTATAAAAAATTGATATTTAATCAAAAAAACAGTAATTTTGAACAAACTTTTTTCAAAATTACTGTTTTTTATTTGCTGTTGTTTTAAGGGTTAAAGGAAGATCCTAATCAATCTTTATTTTAAATCTACAGGATTTGTTCACTTGCATTAATGTTGGTAACCGGAAAATGAGATAAATCCCCAAAAACGTGCTCTGGAGTCATAAATGACATCCAGGCACGTTTATTATTTTGTTGATCATAATAAACCTATATACAATACGTCTAGGTTAGGCGGGGATTTAAAGGTGTATATTGAATTCGAATCTTATTCCAGAAAGGGCCAGATTGTAGAGGATTAAACTGACGCCGACAGAGCGGGCGGTTTTCGTCCTCCGTAAGGCGCTGGGCTTCGATTATCCCGAAATAGCTGAACTGCTCGGCAAGCGAGAGGCGAATTGCCGCAAGCTGATGAGCAGGGCAAGAAGCAAGATGGGAATATCAGAAGAGGAGAAAGTCGCGGCTGAAGAGGTCGAACAGGAATGGGTTAGCCGGTTCCTCACATCCCTCAAGCAAGGTAACGTCGATCATCTGCAGTCTCTGCTGACCGAAGACGTCATGATCGTCTCCGACGGAGGTGGAAAAGTAAATGCGATCAAACGTCCGGTACAAATGCGCGATAACGTGGCCCGATTGCTGCTAAAGGGCATAGAGCACTATTATCAGGGAAGTTTTCACTTGGAGGTTGCCCCTCTGAACGGTGAGACCGGTATAGCACTCCGTACGGGGGACGAAACCGTGGCCGCTATATTTATACAACTCCGACGTGGAAAGTTTGCCAGAATATACATCGTAAGTAACCCGGATAAGCTTACCTGGGTTTAGGTTGTCGACTGCAGATTTTCCCTAATGAAAAGGAACCCGTAAACTAAGATAAAAGCTTTTCAAGTCTCCTTTTAAGGTTAGAATGACGAAAAATGAGATCATCGTCAGTGATCCCAGCTATCCGATTGAATGTACAATGGATTATGACCCCTGCAAAAAGTGGAGAATGGAAAGCTACAATAACTTAGTAGTTGGAACATAATACTCACTGATTATTCGGAGGGTATGGTTGAGACAGTTCAAAAGAATTTAGAGGGGATACCTAACATCCAATACAGTCAATTCAACATTGAGGATATTCCTTATGAAGATAATAGTTTTGATATTATTATAGCTAATGTTGTTATCACGTTTAAAGGCCTCAATTGTTGAGTAAATAAACCCAATTTCTCATGGGAAACACTGAGAGATTGGGTTTTTAAATACTTTAATATCCATAGGGTCTGAAACCCTAATTTTGTCTTCAAGATATCTTTGGGGAACTTATTTTATTTTAGTAAATTAATAAATTCACGCATGAACCCAGGTAGATCTGGCCACGCATGTCCAGAAACAAGGTTTTGATGTGTGTGTAATGTTTCATTAATATATGTAGCACCACATGCAGTCACATCAGGCTTACAAGCAATATATGCTGTATACTCCCGGCCTTTCATCAAATCCGGTACAATAGTAAGTACTTGTGCAGCATGACAGATAGCACCTACTGGCTTATTTTCCTCAAAGAAGTGGCGGACAATTTTCGGTAATGATTCCTCCAAGCGAATATATTCCGGTGCTCTTCCTCCAGGAATAATCAACCCGTCATATTGCGAGGGATTAACATTATCAAAAGCTACTTGAGAATCAATGCCATATGCAGGTTTTTCTACATATGTTTCCATTCCTTCTATAAAGTCGTGACTAACTGTTTGTAGTTTTTTTACAGAAGGTGAAGCAATCGTTACGTCAAACCCTTCTTCAAGACACCGATAATATGGATAAAAAATTTCAAGCGCCTCTACAGCATCCCCAGTAACAATCAGTACTTTTTTACTCATGAACATAACCTCCATATAAAATAATTTTAGTAGATAAAAAGTGTTTTTCTTTCCATATTGTTTTTTCATCTACTCAATTCAACATTTCTATACGATTTCCTTTAAAGGAACGCACCCATATGTTTGGAATTAAATAGTAAAAACATCGTTTATTCCTCATTAGGATAGGAAACCATTTATTTACAAAGTAACAACTGTCTTACATTTATCTAAAAGGTACACAATGGTTGAATTAATGAGAACATTGTTTTAAGGTAACGGTTTTTATTAAAATTTTATTTACATTGATATCAACAAACGGCAGCTTCGTTAACCAGGGTGCTTGCGGTTTCTTTACACTTAAAGAAAGTATAAAATACTTTCTTCAGTATAAGTGCAACTATGACTCAGCCTACGCCTAAGGCTTGGCTTTGCCAAGTTTTCTTTATAATTTAGGACATATGTCCTTCCCAGGTGAATTGGATATGTCTTTTAATAAGAGAGAAGTCTAAATCATTGGAGATAGTAGGCATGAAAGGAAGTTTATTTGCATTTCTAGGTGGAGCTTTTATTACATTACAGGGTGTGGCAAATTCACGGATTAGTCAAGATATAGGCACTTGGAAGACTGCAACGATTACCCAGTTGATCGGATTTTTGGCGGCTTTTCTCATCCTTTTGTTGATCAGGAACGGAAATTGGCGACAATTTAAGCAAGTGAAACCTTTATATTTAACGGGAGGGACCTTTGGATCTATTGTTGTTTTTACTAATATTGTGGCCATTCAACATATCGGAGTCACCTTGACCATTGCAGCGTTATTGATTGCCCAACTTAGTCTAACTTTTATAATTGATAGTAAGGGCTGGTTTGGAGGAGGGGAACAGAAGATGGAGCTGCCCCAGTTCATCGGTATAGGTATGATGGTAGTAGGTGTTTTAATAATGAAATTCTAATTTGCGAAACCACGGAATGGGGTTAGAAAATGAAAGAGATCCGGGATCCAGATCAGTTCGTTCAATATATTCAGAAGCATCAATTAGAATCGATCTTTAATGACAAATTGATATCGTATATGACATTATATCGTTTTGATCAGGGAGAACTAATTTGTTCTCAAGGCGATTCATCAGAGTATTTGTATATTCTTGTAAAAGGAAAAGTGAAAATATATACAACAACAGCAGAAGGTAGAGCGCTTATTCTTTCATTTAAACCACCATTGGAATTGATCGGTGATGTTGAATATGTTCAAGGGATTGACATTATTAATACAGTTGAAGCCGTATCGCCTGTCCATATGATCCTCATTCATTATCAATGGATAAAAAAGTTCGGGCATAATGACCCTGTATTTCTAAATTTTTTACTGGAAATCATCACACGAAAGTTTTGTGTGAAATCCAATTCTCTAAGCTTTAATCTTCTATATCCGGTGGAGGTGCGATTGGCAAGTTACTTACTATCTGTCTCTTTTGATGAATCAGACAATCAGTTCAAAGGTCAATTAAGTACCCTTAGTTTGAAAGATACAGCGAACTTAATCGGTACTAGCTATAGACACTTGAATCGAGTCATTCAAAAGTTCAGTAAAGAAGGACTGGTTGAAAGGAAAAAAGGATTCCTCCATGTGAAGAATAGGGAAGGGCTGAAGGAGATAGCAGATCATAATATATATGAATGAACGGAAATAAACAAGGAAAGGGAAATCTGGAATGGTTTTAGGACTATTAATGGCAATTACAGCGGGGTCGTTAGTCAGTTTGCAAAATATTTTCAATAGTAAAGTTAATGTTTACGTTGGTTCATGGACTACGACAACTCTTGTTCTAGGTTTAGGAGCCTTAGCATCATTTATGATCGGTTTTATTTTTGAAGGCAAAAGTATGTTCAATTTGAGTAATATGGAGATATGGTACTGGTTCAGTGGGTTGATCGGTATCGGCGTGGTCACATGTCTGGTACAGGGCATCAAACGGCTTGGATCGACTTATGCGATTTCGATTGCAATGACCTCACAGCTTGGATTTGCTCTATTATTGGATTCGTTCGGTTGGTTAGGCTTGGAAAAGGTACCTTTCACTCCAAAACAATTGATCGGTGTTCTGGTTATTGTTGGCGGTATTATCGTCTTTAAATTCGATAAGCGTGAAGAACATCATTCGTCTAAGGCGAGTTAATTGGAAAAGGAAGAGAACCTTGCCGATCGAGATATAGTAAAGTCGCACCTTGATTCATCCCCTAAAAGCTGTATTTCTTTTCCTTCTTCAAATGTCCCTCGTTTTTATCCTTTCATAATTCAATGTCAGGTCGTATATGGTATCATAAAAATGATTCTAGCAGCATTTTCTTGAGTAATGATCAAGTTTAAACAATAAATAGGACGTATTTCGAAGGCAGTCATGATGGGGGAGTGGAATGGATTTAACCTTAGTTTTGTCATTCTTATTGCGGTTAAAATTATATCATAAAAGGCTCACTTCTAGGCATTATTGGTTTGCACATTGCGTTTAGCGAAAAATAAGACAACCTTTTGATAGAAAAGACTTTCCATGTACTAAATTAGCGTACTCCTATGACATTGGGTACGCCATTTGTTTTTATATTTCAATAGCTACGATCTATCCTTCAGAAAATGCTTTTCGATATATGAGGAGGAATTCGTTTTATGTAAATTCCTTTCCTGATTTTCCTTTATTATCTTAATATTGATTACCTATTTCCCATGGATAAAAACTTGTAAGAAAAAAGGTCACATACTTTTGTAGGTTTTTCGACAATTACCCACCAAAACTGACATCCTTAATGGAATAATTATTGAACAGAATAATTTTGAGTTGTGTTTTGTTCCTTAAGGAGTGTCTATCTTTGGAAATACTAATTGCCGTTTTTTTCTTATTGAGTGTTACTTTTCCGATTTTGCATTTATATCATTGTCTACCCTGGTTCCGTGAATCTAATGAAAGGATCAGACGTGATCCTAAGCTGAAAAAATGGATGATCGATCATGGTTATGAAGAGGAAAAAGGAATAAGCATATTAATTCCCTGTTACAATGAAACAGGTATTTTAGAAACGTCTCTCGAGAGTATGAAAGAATTATCTTATTCTCATTTCGAAGTCATCTATATAAATGATGGTTCAACGGACGATACGATGAAATCTATGAAAGAATTACTCCAGTTGAAAACAAGCTCAAAGTCCCCATGCGGTAAACTGTCCCACGAGAAAGTAAAAGGGGTCTATCAATCTGGCCTTTACCCGAACATCTATGTCATTGATAAGATGAATGGTGGGAAAGCAGACGCACTAAATGCAGGAATCGAATATGCGAGTAATGATGTTGTCATCACATTAGATGCAGATACTATTTTGGCGGATAATGCATTATCTGCAGTGAACGATGTTTTGAAAGATGAGGATGTTGTCGCGGCAGGTGGGATGGTACATGTTTTGCAAACAAAAACCAATCAACCTTTGAATCGCTTGTCTTTACATTACGCAAATATGTTACTACGCGTCCAGGTGTTGGATTTCTTAAAAGCCTTTTATATTTCAAAGTTGTCTCTTGTTCGTTTTAATGCCTTAGCAGTCATATCAGGAGCCTTTGGGATATTCCGAAAACAGGTTTTATTGGATGTAGGAGGCTATCGAAAAACAATAGGAGAAGACATCGACATCACTCTCCGGATCCATAAATATATGGCTAAGCATAAGAATTTGAGAATCAGTTTCATAGCAGACGCTGTCGGTTACACAGAATTACCAGAGACTTGGAAAGATCTAATCAAGCAACGTTTACGTTGGCAAAAGGCTTATATCGATTGTGTCATTCATTTCCGTACTTTCTTTGGAAAAACGTTATTTACTAAAGCAGTGTCCTTTTTTTATATTTTCGAAACGTTCCTGGTTGGCACCCTGGCGTCCTTTGTAATGACAGGGATTGTAATTATGAATATGTTGGATGCCCCTCAAAACTCTTACTTGAACTACGTGTTCTTTTATTTGTTTTGGCTTTTTTTCTTCGGTTTAATATACGATCTGGTAGCCGTCGGAATAGGAAAGCATTACGGCTTTTCGTTTGAATGGAAAGATATTTTCCGTTTAATATCCGCACTCTTCTTTGACATTTTTGTTTATCGTTTTGTAACGATGTATTTTGTGATGTATGGAAGCATTTCTTATTTCTTTAATAGGAAATGGAACAAGGTTAAGCGGACCGGGCGGGATTATCACGCCGATTCAAAGCATGCAGCATAGGTATTTATAGTGGGTGGTAGGATTGTTGTTTAAGAAATTTGTACTTTTTATTGCTACGTTTATTACGGTATTGATTTTGGGGGCAGGTAGTTTCACATGGCAATTTGTAACCTCTACCTCATCTAGTATACATGAAGAGATCGATATCGAAAGGAAACCGGAATTTGAAGAACACCATGATCAGATCAACCTTAAGAAAAGTGATCCGATTTCCATCCTGTTAATGGGGATTGATAAAAGCGCTGGTGAAGAACGTGGCCGATCAGATACGTTGATTCTAATGACCATCAATCCTCATACCAAATCAACGCATATGGTAAGTATTCCCCGAGATACTTACACCAGGATAAAAGGTGCTGAAGATAAGATCAACTCTGCTTATCATGTCGGGGGGACAGCGATGACCATTTCTTCTGTTGAGAATCTCTTAGATGTCCCGGTTGATTATTATGTAAAAGTCAACATGAAGAGTTTTGTACAAATCGTCGATGCAGTTGGTGGCATCGAAGTGAACAATGATTTAGATTTTAATACGTATAAAGCCACTTTCACTGATAAAAAGATGCGATTTCCAAAAGGTCGACTTAATTTAAAAGGTGAAGAAGCATTGATATTTGCACGGATGAGGAAGCAAGATCCAAGAGGGGACTTTGGCCGACAAATCCGCCAACGCCAAGTGATTGAAGCAGTCATCGAAAAAGGGGCGAATATTTCTTCTGTAACGAAATTCGGCGAAATCGTCAAGGTTGTCGAACATAATGTCAAAACAAACTTGACTTTCAATGATATGTGGAAGGTCCAATCAAATTATAAGGCTGCTCGTGAAAACATACAGCAGCATAAAATTGAAGGATCGGATAAAAAAATAAAAGGGACTTATTATTATGTGCCTGATAAGAAAAAGCTCCATACGATTTCTAATGAACTGAAAAAACATTTGGGACTGGATAGATAACCTTAAGAGGGGTGGTAAGGAGGGATATTTTTTCCCTCTTTTCTTCATTTAAGTAGGGCCCAAAATTTGTTTCCATGTAAAAACAAACCAATTTTCATTGTACGAACCTATCAATAAAGTGGACCTCGAAAAACGTATAAAAAGAAAATAAATAAGGAAAGGGTTTTTTATGGATACACTTATATTTCTTGGAATCATTTTAGTATTAATGTGTATTATCTTTGGTCTATTGGTATTTATCAAGAAAAAACATGTAGAGTATGATGAACTGATTGATTCGTTTCAAACAGAAGCGGTAGCAAGTCTTTCTAAGGTTGAAAATGATCTTCTGCAAGAGAAAGAAAAAGTGGCAGATAAGATCAGGAAAAGTTATGAAAAGAAAATGAATCAATATAAAAGATATATCCAAACGGTAGAAAAATTTTCTAGAACGACAAGTGAAGTCAGTACTCATAAAATGTTGACCGAGATCAAGGAAGAGCTGGTTTCGGATTATGCGATCAAACCTTCCCAAATGAAAATCTTGTCTAATGTATTCATTTCGAACAAGACAACTAACGGAGAAATAATACCTATAAAAATCGATCACATCGTATTGATGAGGACTGGCATTTACATCATTGATACCAATGAGTGTGACGGGGATGTGTTATATGGGATTACAAAAGGAAAAGCAAAAGAATTATCACTTATTCTCGATCATCTTTTCCCAATTGAAGAAAAGGACACTGAAAAAACAGTCGTAATGAAGAATGAAAAAGACAATTTAAATGGATTGAATATCATCCCTGTTGATGATCCGACGACACAAGTCATGACGGGAGTTTCTGTAATTAAACAATTGCTTGAAGATCATCTTGGGCATTTTTCTGTAACCCCTATCCTTTATTTTGATCATCATGAAAATAATGTAATTAATTATTCGCAATCCAAAACCCCTTATGTGATTGATGATCAAGAAACCCTCTATACGTTCTTTTTGAGGCAATTGGAAGATGGTAGTACCAATCATTCTGAGTTTGAATTAGAAAAGCTAAAAAACCTAATAGAAAGTGTACTAATCGAATTGGAACAGTAAAACACATGAAGCAAGCACACTCAACCAATAAGGAATATTTCTGACAGCACACATACATTTCATTAATTTGTATACCCTATAAAAACGAATCCAGGAACTTAAAGGACATGGTGATGGTATGTTCTTACTTTTGGTTATTTATTATTGGTTGATGGGTATTCTACTTGTTGCAGCTCCTTATTATCTACCGGGCTTGCTGCACAGGTGGAAAGGGAAATTCCAGCTTCGAGCACGAACTTTAGATGAAGATTGTAATATCGAAAGCATAAAAAAGAAAATCGTGGCGAATTCGGTATTTTCAGTCCCCGATTACTGCATTAAAATTTACTTTCCGATCTACGGTGCATTGAAAATCGTGTTAGGATTTGTCATTTTGTCTGTCCTCATCCATTTTGGAAAAGTATGAAGTCTCGACCTTTTTCTGTTGAGGCTTTTTTATATGAAGATATAACATTCTGGTGCGGCACTATCCCACCTACTTGGATCACTTCAGTCCTTATGTGGCGGTCGACACATTGATTTAGATCGAAGGGTTTATCCACGCAGAACCGAACTTTGTTTGGTTTTGAGCCTCCTCGTCGGACTTCCAGTGACCCTCGTGGCTGACCAGGGCGTTTACGCTTTTCTAAGATAATTAAAATAATACGAACTTATTTACATAGGTTTTTTCGAAGTTTATACATAAGACGTTTTTGGGTAGATATTAGATTTTTATAAATTGCTATAAGTAAATTCGCGTCACTCCTGCGGGAAAAGCGAACTAGGATAACAGACCCATAAGTAAATGGAACGATGGGAGTGTTTTTTTTATGGAAATGATTTTCTTTATTGCTGTCAATCTCGTATTGCTTTGTGTGGTAATCGGGTTATTATTTTTTATAAAGAAAAAACATAAAGATTATGATCGAATGATTGAACAGTATCAGATGAAGGCAACAGCCAGTATTTCTGAAGTGAAAAACAATCTGCAGCAACAGAAAGAAGAAGAGGTTGAAAAGGTCAAGGATGTTTATGAGACGAAAATCGATGAATTTAAGGACTATATCCATTGCATTGAAAAGCTTTCTAGAAATGAGAGTGAAATCAATACACATAACCTATTGACTGAAATAAAGGAAAAATTAGTGTCACAAGGAATGCTCAACCCTTTGCAAATGTTGATCATACCTAATGTTTTTGTACCTTTCAAAACAGAGGAAGGGCAAATCCGATCTGCAAAAATCGACCATTTGGTTGTCATGAGTACAGGAATCTATATCATCGGCACAAAAGACTGGCATGGGAATGTCCTGTTTGGGCTATCAAAAGAGAAAGCCAACGAATTTCCATTCATCCATGATAATTTTTATGCTCCTTATGAACAAGAGACTGAAAAAACGATCGTCTATATGCATGTTGACGGAAATCCAAATGAATTGAAGGTCAGGGCGATTGCTGATCCCTCAAGAAGGGTCTTGACTGGTTCCAGGTCAATGGAGGAATTACTTGAAGTCCATGTCGGTGAAGCACACATAACACCGATTCTGTATGTCAACCATGGCAATAGCAAGCTGATCAATTATTCCCAAAAGGAGATCCCACCTGTCTTTGACAAACTGGATACCCTCTACGATTTCTTTGTAAAAGAATTAGAGAATAAGTATGATCTTTATTCTATAGCTGAAATAGAGGACATCAAGAATTTCATCGAAAACACCCATATCATTAATTGAATCAATTATTTTTATCATAAAACCCTGTTAAATTGTGACTGTTTCTTTAAGCGAAACTCACAATACTGTCCACAGGGATAACCAAGGCAAAACCCTGCAGCAGGAACGAGCGAGCCGATTTGCGATTCACCCGCGGAAAGCAAATGATTTCGCAAATTTCAACGATCAGGAATAGCAAATCCTTATGAAAAGTTCGAAAGGATGTTTGAAAAATATTGAAAAAGGGTATAGGACAATTACCATAATAGTTAAGGAGGGGTAATATGCAAGTTTTAAAACCGTTGGACAAAAAAACCAACAAAACTACTTATCCATCCCATCCAAAAAATCCTAGCAAAATACTTAGGAAACCAAATCACGCGCGAAAAAAGCCTGAGTATAAGCAAACCTTTTTGAATCCACGATAAGAAGCAACGTCTAAATGCCCAACTCTATTTTCAGGACTATCGTCTGGACCAAGACAAACCTGCATCGCATAAAATGAAGCAACAGGTGACAGGGGGGCGATATATGGGCGGGCATTATCGACAAATGCTGGTTCAACAGCCAAAATCAGTCCAAGAGGCCCAGCAAAACTTTTTTCAGCATGCAGCTTTAGCTGAACATTATGAACGCCAAAGGATGGCTTATGCGAGTAATCCAGCCTTGTACTACAAATACGCCGAGTTACAATATTTTCATAAATCAAGAGTCCTGTATTTTAAAAGCTTCTTTTCAGCTACCTCCCTGATGTAATTTAAAAATTAAGGGAGGTTTTTTTAGATTGAAATCGAACAAAGTCATATATTCGAAAATTGTGTCTAAAGGCGGTGACCTATTTGATATTGGGATTTGACCATCTTATCCATTTTGCTTATCGGCCTGATCAGGCAATGGACAAGTTCAGGACACTAGGGTTCAATGCCTATACAGGAGGAAGACATCCGAATTGGGGGACGCATAATTGTCTGAGTTTTTTTCCGGGATTACGGTATATCGAATGGATCGGTATTGAAGATGATCAAGCGGCAAAGGGATCGGACAATGTTTTGATCCAACAAATCGTAAAGGACTCCACTTACAGAGAGGGCTTTTCCAATATCGCACTCCGAACAAATGATAATTTTTCATTAGCCGTGTGGTTGGAGGAACGAGGATATGAAATCATCGGGCCGGTTGATGGCCAGCGGAGAAAAGAAGATGGCTCCCTTTTACAATGGTCGATGCTTTTTATTAAGGAAAATGAGAACATGCCATTGCGTTATCCATTTTTCATACAATGGGGCGAAACCGATGAACAACGTGAAAGGGAAATGGCTGGTATGATGGAACATTCTGTCGGAACACCATCAATATCGTTTATCGGTTTTAATGTTGAAGATGAAAAAGAAGCCTTTCATCAATATGCATCTTTATTCTCTACATACCCGGACGCAGTACATCGGAGAGATGCATCGGGATCTTTCATCGAACTTTCTATTTTTGGAGATTTCACCATTCGATTTTATAAAAAAAGAGAATCCAGTTATGGCGATGCATCCGAAAGGCCGGTTGTATGCGGGATAAAAGGCTGTAAGAATGCCAGGATAGAGAAAGTTAATGGAGGGACATATTTTTTGATGGAATAGGGCGAATGGTTTAAAGGATATGAAAAGAAGGCTTACATGAAGTACTTTGATGAAAAAGAGATTCACAAACTCGTGTCAATGGAATCCTTGATCCATGAGCTGGACCGGTACTTTCAAGGAAAACCTGAAGTTATGTTACGGGATAAACAAAGATACGATCCACGGTACGATGATCCTCCATGACCGCGAGACTCTTGAACTGTTAGCGTTTATGGATGGAAAAGCTGTTACAGCTCTTCGAACTGGTGCGGTAGGCGGGCTAAGCATGAAATATTTAGCAAAGGAATCCGCAGATCGGGTCGGAATAGTCGGAACAGGAGTACAGGGCTGGAGCCACTTGGAAGCATCCATTGCTGTCCGGGATATCAAAAAGGTATTTTTACATAATCGAAGTCTTGAAAAATTGCAGACTTTTAAAGAAAGGATCCATGATGAATACCCTGGTATCTCCGTAGAGGGTGTAGATGTTGATACTTTAGTAGAGTCTTCGGACATCATTGTGACGACGACAACTTCGACAAGCCCGGTACTCCCTGATTTGGAGACTGAAGCATGGGAGGGGAAGCATATTGTAGCGGTAGGCTCTTATAAACCAGCCATGCTAGAGCTTCCTGAAAAGCTTTTACAATCCACCAAACCAATTTTTGTCGATACAACGACTGCCTTGACGGAATCTGGAGACATGATTAAGGCAAAGGAACTGCAAGGGGATGAAGCTCGTTTTTACACTCTTGAAGATATGATCCAGGGAAAGCAGGGACAAGTACCTTATACATTATTCAAATCAGTAGGCATGGCATTATTCGATTTGGTTACGGCAAAGTTCATTTATGAGAAAAGTGTCTGCAATCAACAATAAATGACATATTAAGTCTAGGATATGGGGTGACAAAAATGAATTTTGAAATCTTCATGGGTTTGATTGGTGTGCCTGGAGGAATTATTCTCATAGCTGTTGTTTGTTATGTGGTCTTAGGGAAGAGAGATCGGGAAGTTGAAGTTGAACGTAAGGAGGGGATTTCAAAATGAATGCCCATCCAATGACTGTATCAATAATCATTATTTATCTCTTATTATTATTAGCCATCGGGGTCATGAGTTCAAAAAAAAGCTCCGGCGGGTTGACTGATTTCTTCTTGGCAGGGCGTGGTTTAGGGAAGTGGACGGTAGCCTTGAGTGCTGTCAGCTCAGGACGGAGCGGCTGGCTGGTCTTAGGTGTGACAGGCACAGCCTATGCTAGTGGGTTGTTAGCCGTTTGGGCGTTAGCCGGGTTCATTACCGTAGAGGTTTTCATGTTCTTTTTCGTTGCCCGCCGATTTCGAAAATATAGTGAAAGTACAGATAGCATTACGATCCCGGATATCCTTGAAAAACGTTATCAGGATAGAACAAACCTTCTTCGGATTACAAGTGCACTGATCATTACATTCTTCATGATTGCTTATGTAGGGAGTCAGGTGGTTGCTGGCGGAACGGCATTTTCTTCAAGCCTCGGCCTATCCACAACTGGCGGGATGTGGTTTACAGCTGCTATTTTATTAGCTTACACAGTACTTGGAGGGTTCCATGCAGTAAGTAAGACAGACGTCCTGCAAGCAGGTTTCATGTTTTTATCCCTTGTCGTCTTGCCTATTATCGCGATTATCGGGTTGGGTGGTTTTGGGCCTATATTGGATGTGTTACATACCCAAGGCCCAGCTTATTACGGTATATTCGGTTTTGGATTTGGTGTGGCGATGAATGTGATCGGAATAGGATTTGGGAGTCCTGGAAACCCACATATCCTGGTCCGTTACATGTCTTTGAGGAACATCAAGGAAATGAGGCAAGCTGCCCTTATCGGGTCGGTCTGGAATGTCATCATGGGTTGGGGGGCGATTATGGTCGGACTTGCAGGGCGTGCTTACTTCCCAGACATTTCATCTCTGCCTGGAGAAAATCAAGAAGCGATTTTTACTACGTTAGGAAATGAATTGCTCAATCCTTTCTTTATGGGTATTCTGCTCGTCGCGATCTTAGCAGCGATCATGTCCAGTGCAGATAGCCAGCTTTTAGTCGGGTCCAGCTCACTAGTCCGTGACATATACGACCGGTTGATTGGAAAGGGCAAAGGACTGGATGGCAAAAAACTCGTGTTATATAGCCGGATAGCAATCGGCGTCCTCATGCTCTTATCGGTTTGGCTTGCTTTTTCCGCACAGGAATTCGTCTTCTGGATGGTCTTGTTTGCCTGGGGTGGATTAGGAGCCTGTTTCGGTCCAGCGCTTCTTCTATCATTTTATTGGAAAGGGACGTCAAAGCAAGGCGTGTTCTGGGGAATGCTCGTCGGTTTGGTGACGGTGATCCTCGTCAAAAATCAGCCGGCATGGACATTAAACTATCTGCCCGATATCAAAGCCTTGTTTTCCAAGATTCTTTTCGGCATCACCTATGAAGCGGTACCAGGCTTCCTCATGGCACTGGTGGTCACCGTCGTTGTAAGCTTGTTCACGAAAAAACCTTCAAATGCCAAAGAAACCATTGAAGATCTCGCCTCCTGATGACGTGCCAGGCACCTTTTATGATCCCTTGCTGCTCAAGGACTTCAAAATGGTGCCTGGCACCGATACAAGGGAGTGATGTTCACGAGAATCAAATAGTTATGTATAGGTACGTCCAATTAGAAGGAAATGGAAAGGGCCGAATCGAAATAGTAAATGAAAGAATCTATTCCTTACAGGAGTTGATAATATGCGTGGACGTACGGAAACAAGGGGTATTGCCCCGGATATTGTGAAAAAGTCCGGATTTAAATTGGTGGGTATGTCTTGCTCCACGACAATGGCTGATCGGCATGAGAAAATCCCCGAGTTGGTTGAGGAATTCTATCAGCATCATATCCATCGAATTAAAAATCGGATCAATGAACCTGTATCCTACGGTATGTTTGTCGATCCCCCTAATTGGGACCCTGACACGGAGGAATTCACATGGATAGCGGGAGTAGAGGTGAGTGACTTCGACAACATTCCCGAGGAAATGATTTCGAAAGCCATCCCTGCAAGAAAATATGCTGTACTTCGATATGATCCAGCAACCGATGCTTTTGATCCGTACCAGTATCTACACGAATGGATGAAGAATGAAGGCTATGAACAAACCGATGATTTTGGATTTGAGCTTTTCCTGCCTTATAAAGGGTTAGATTCTGAATTTGTCCTTCATTTGCCTGTAAGATGAAGGGGCTGTCCCATTAGTGTCTGACTCTCACTGTTCCTAGCAACATTTTGAGAAAAAAGTGTGTTTTTGAAACAACATGTTGTGTGGTGGTGTCTGACACTATTGTTTTGGGCCAGCCCCCCGGTTCTAGTGGCCTTCGTGTCCTTCGCCGCCAGCTTGGACAATTTCCAGCTTCTCATCTATGATTCCTTGAATCCTATAAGAAACAGCATCTTGACTACCTAACAAAAAAGCATGGTTATATGGCCCGTTTGTAGGATCATCTTCGAAAGTTGGTTTGATATCCGTGAAGAAATCATAATGTACCTGATTCAATTCGCCTTCGTCCAACCATACCATTGGCGCGTGTTTTCCTAAATGGGCGAAAGGAGCCCCCGCTATAGCTAAATCAGGACTGGATGTTGAAGCGAAGGAAACGCCATGGCCAGGATCTGTCAAACCCCACCCGAATTTTGTAGCTTTATCTTTGAACTGAGCAAAAGCGATTGAATTTTCTACCGGGTTTTCCCCGCTGATTCTTGTCACCTTTCCATACTCGGACAAAACCTTTTCGGTGTCTTTGGAAATGATCGATTCAGGGCCTAACAAGTAGATGTTCGCTTTGCCGTTTCTTTCTTCTAAGGCTTGTTTTGTTGCTTCTGGAACCCCCTTATCGGATACATAAAGCAGGGGTTCAGGCATGTGCGAAATCCAATTGACTGCAGGAGTCGTATACAGTCGTCCTTTTTCTTCATGAGAGCCGATAATGACACTATCTGGGTATTCTCCATTCATTTTGGCATAGGCTTGGTCGATTTCTTTTGCAAAGCCTGCAGGATCATTTTCTTGGAACCGTTTCACCTCATATCCATCAAGTGAGTCTATGACAGCATCTTCTACATCCCCCATAACCATGATTTCTACTCCATCCATATTTCCTTTTGGGTTTAAACGTTCGATCTCATTCTTTGTTATTGCTGGTATTTGGTTGTTATCGATGAAAAGGACGGGCCCATTATTTGGATGATGGATAAGATTGGCGCTCGCCAAGGAAATGGCCCAGTCCTTAATCGGAGCTAAGATGACTGTGCCTGGTTGATTATCTTTATGGGTCGATGGCCATACGGTCTGAGAGGTCATGACTGCCATTTCATATGGATCGGTTGTATTCAGTCTTGTAACATTTTTTGTATTCTCCACCAACAGATTATCTTCAGCTTGATCATTGAATGCTGAAGGTGCTGTAACCTTTTTCCCTGAATCATCTTCTTCGCTTTTATCAGAGTCATGATTATCGTGTTGGCCGCTATGTTGATTGTTTTCTTTATCATCCATTCCCTCGTGATTGTCCGGAGCATTGCTGCAGGCTGCTATTACGAGAATGATGATGCCAATCAACAGTGGTTTCAAATAAGATGCTTTCATTTCAGACCTCCTAATCAATTACGTTTGAAAATAATTTTACTAAATGATTATGAAGAACTTGTGAAGGAATCTTGATCTGAAATGGGCAGTTGTACATATACAGTCGTACCATCCTTTAATTTACTATCGATTCCAACTTGACCGCCATGAGCCTCAACTAAGCGTTTCACAATTGCCAACCCGATCCCGCTGCCGCCAGATTGACGATTTCTTGAGGGGTCCTCCCGATAAAACCGTTCAAAAGCTCTCTCGATCGATTCGTCGTTCATGCCAGAGCCGTTATCCCTAACAGCGATAAGTATGGATCGGCCTTTTTCTTCGGTTGTGACAGTGACCTTGCCGCCAGGTGGTGTGTATTTTAAACCATTCATCAATAAATTGATAAGGACTTGTATCATTCTCTGCTGGTCCATATACACACATACATCCTTGATCCTTTCCTTAGACAAAGTGATGTCTTTCCGGATAAAAGCACTATACACTGCATCCATGCTTTGATTGATGACATTTTCGATGGGTACACGCTCTAAATGCAATTCAAATTCAGGGGCTTCCATGCTGTTCAACTGCTCTAAATCACTGACAAGATGTATCAGCCTATTTATTTCTTCCGTACATGAACCTAAACGTTCTCTCGTAGGATCCCATATCCCATCCTCAAATGCCTCCATATGGCTTTTTAAAGTGGCTAACGGTGTGCGGAGTTCGTGGGCGATATCAGCCGTCATATTCTTACGCAACCTATCTTGTTTTTCAAGTTGTTGAGCAAGATGATTGAATGAATCGGCAAGCTCGCTTATTTCATCTTTGTTTTTCATATGAATACGGGTTTCCCAATGGCCATTTGCCATCCGTTCTGCAGCATGCCTCATTTGTACCAATGGGTTAGATAGCTTTTTCGCCACAAAATAGCTTACGATGAAAACCAGGAAGAGCGAACCAATGAAAGTCCAAACGATGGAAGAGAGCATAGCTTTCTCCAAATGAAAATTGATCGTATGCAAGTGATGAGAGCCTGAAGTCTCTTTTTGAGCCATTTCAAAATGGTAATGAATTTCGAACATAATAATTAAACTGGCAATCACGAGTATGGAAGAGGTGGCGATAAAAAAACTGATCGCCAACCTGCGTTGCAATCCTTTAATCACTGGTTTCCTCCTGTGAATTTATACCCGACTCCGTAAACGGTAGTAATATAAGTTGGTTTTTTTGGGTTCTCTTCGATTTTGTAACGTAAGTTTTTGATATGCTGATCGATGGTTCTCGTATCCCCTTCGAAATCAAATCCCAAAACCTTTTCTATCAGGTCATCCCGTGTGAAAGTCCGTCCAGGGTGTTTGGCGAGGACGACGAGCAGCTTGAATTCATTCGGTGTCAATGAGAGGGCTTCACCTTTGACCCTTACAGTCTGTTTTGTCTGATCAATAGTTAGATCACCGTAGGAAATCTGATCTGCCAGAAGGTGATCATGATAGGTACGCCTGAGGATGGTTTTAACACGCATAACCAACTCTCTTGGACTGAAAGGTTTGATCATGTAATCATCGGCACCCAGTGAGAGGCCGTGGATCATGTCGTCCTCTTTTACTTTCGCTGTCAACATCAGAATCGGTATGGATTGTTCCCGTCGAATCATCTGGCAGACTTCTTCACCAGAGCGATCAGGTAACATTAAATCGAGTACGAGGAAGTCTACAGAGGTGCGTTGGATGGTCTCCAAAGCCTCATTACCAGATTGGGCTTCTATAGTCTCGTATCCTTCTTTTTGGAAATAAGAAGCGATGACGTCTCTTATTTTCTTTTCATCATCTACGATCAGGATTCGTTTCATAATGACTCTCCTTGAGTTGGTTCTTTTTCTTTAACTCTATTTTAAAGTTCGCAGACAAGCAATTTACCAGCTTGACATGTAACCAAAAGGTTTCGTATAATTAAACGTGACACCAAAAGGTTTCGTATTTAGGAGGTTATAATATGGCAGTAGAGTCGATTAAACATTCATCTTTATTCAATGCACCGATTCAAAAGGTATGGAAAGCAGTGGCATCTTCAGAGGGGATTTCTGCATGGTTTATGCCGAATGATTTCGAACCTGAAATGGGGCATGAATTTTCGTTACATACCCCTTATGGCATTTCACCATGTAGGGTAACGGAATTGGAACCGCCTAACCGACTTAGTTTTACATGGGGCGAGGATTGGCATGTTACATTTGAGCTGAAGGAGCTTGAAGGAAAAACAGAGTTCACTTTGATCCACGCCGGCTGGGATGAAAAGAAGGTTACGGAAACGGGCGAATCGTATGCTGTTATACGTGAACGGATGGATCACGGTTGGAGAGAGGCTGTCCTCCCAAGACTCAAGGAATATGTTGAGGTGTAAGGAAGATGTCGACTGCTCCAAATCATGATGTTTTCCAGGCAGTAGCGGACCCGACAAGAAGGAGATTACTGAAGCTTCTTGCGCAAAATGATCGAGCTCTACATGAATTGACCGATCATTTTGATATGAGTCGTACAGCGATCTCAAAGCATTTACAAATTCTTTCAGAAGCTAACCTTGTCAGCGGAAGGAAGTCTGGAAGGAACAAAATCTATCATTTGCATCCGGAACCATTGAAAGAAGTCAAAGATTGGCTCGCTTACTATGAAAAGTTCTGGGAAAACAAAATCAATATGCTTAAGCATTATGTGGAGAAAGACGATTCAGATCATTGAACGAATGAATAGGGGGATAAAGCCATGTTAATTAAAGGGGAGAGGATCCATCTTAGACCAATACACATAGAAGAAGTCGATGCACTTCTTGATTTGAACGTCAGGAATAAGGATTTTTTCAAGCGCTATTCTATGATACGAGAAGAGAAATATTATACGGTGGAAGGGCAGATTGAGAGACTCCGACAGTTTGAAGATAACAGGAAAAAGGATCTTGGATACCATTTCGGAATCTACCTTAATCAGGCTGAAACGTTAATCGGAACCATTGATCTGTTCCAAGTATTGCGCAGCTCTCTTCAGAGTGCCTTTATCGGCTATTTCCTCGATCAGCAGCATAATGGGAAAGGGTATATGACAGAAGCCGCAAAATTAGTGGTCAAATATGCATTCGGGGATTTGCATTTGCATCGGATTGAGGCAGGAGTCATGCCTCACAACATTGGTTCGATACGTGTTTTGGAAAAAGCAGGATTCCATAAAGAGGGCATCGCGAAGAAAAATGTAAAAATTAACGGGAAGTGGGAGGATCACCAAGTACTTGCCATCATCAACCCAAATGATTAAGGAACAAGTGCAACCCATGAAGGGCTGCACTTGTTTATCTGCTCATTTGGAGGACTGTTATTGGAAGTGGTGCAAATATGCTGCTTTTGATGAAAACATTTTTGAGAGTCGTGCAATTAATTTTAATTCTGGTGCAATCTTTTCTGAAAACCGCGCAATTAATCAAGTGGCTATACTTTGCAGGTTGTTATGCCACATTGATACGCCATTCAAATCGAAAAATGCTTCAACACGCTCCAAAATGACAGTCAAGCTCTAAGGTTTAAACTTTATTGGACTTTAGATGATTCAACTCCTACATTAGTGCTATTTGTATATGTGTGAAAATCGATAAGCAGGGGGATTAGCATAAAAAAACGTGCAACCGCTGATGGGCTGCACGTTCGTTTTTATTCTTCAATTTCAAAGTATTTTTCAATGTCATCCAATGTTAGGTTGGCAGCTTTTACTCCGCCTGCAGTATTCCAGATTGCGTCGCTTACACGGTGTGCATTTCCTTCTTTTACAACGTCAAGGTTCTTCCAAAGTGGATCGCTTGTCCATTCTTCTTCTGTTTTTGTTGCTTCATCATCACCAGTTTCATAGGTGAAATAGAAGAGGATGTCACCTTCCATATCAGGAATACGTTCCTTCGTCACTTCATCAGCGAAGTCTGGCTTATCTTGAGATTCAGGACGCTTAAAGCCGATTTGTTCTAAAATGACCCCAGAGAAGGAATCTTTATAGTAGATCCGTGAGTTGCCAGCTAAGAAACGGACCACGGATACTTCCATGTTCACCTTGTCTCCCAGTTTTTCCCTAATATCCTCAATACGCTGGTCGAATTCAGCTAATACCTTCTTACCTTCTTCTTCTTTATTCAATGCCTTAGCATATAATTCGAAGTTGATTTTCCAATCTCCGCGTAACTCACCAGAGAACACAGTTGGAGCAATATCACTTAATTGATCATAGAACTTTTCTTGACGCATCTTGTTCCCGATAATCAGATCAGGTTTCAATGCTGCGATTGCTTCAAGGTTGATATCACTTTCTGTTCCGACGACTTCAACGCCTTCCATATCATCAGCAATATGGTCATACCAAGGGTCACCTAACCATGATTGAACGGCTCCGACTGGTTTTACTCCCATTGAAAGAAGTGCTTCGGTTCCTTCATTCGTAAGGATGACAACTCTTTCAGGTTTTTCAGGGACTTCTGTTTCTCCCATTGCATGTTTAACCTTAAAAGTAGATTCGGATTTTTCCCCGTTATCTCCCTCTTTCTTATCCTCAGACCCTTCCTCGGATCCACCACTGCATGCTGCCAATGCAACAACGAATGCTAACATGATTGCAAATAAGCTAAAGCCTTTCCATTTTTGCATATGTATATCCTCCTAAACAGTTTATTGATAATGAATCTCATTCACAACTAGTAGTTTATAACTGTTCAAACCGGTTGTCAACAGGAAAATGATAATGATTATCATTGACAGTTGATAAATACAAGAATAGACTTAAATAGGAATGTTTATTAGGAAAGGTTTATACATATGAGGGAACTTTTGCGTACTAATTTGAAAAAGTGGATCGGATTTATTACGGGTATACTCCTCGTAGTCTTTTTCATCGGGTGCAGTATAGTATACGGTTATACGAGTGTGAATTGGGGGATGGTTGTCGCTTCCTTCACACAATTCGATGGGTCAAACGCACATATTATCATACAGGAGAGCCGCGTGCCGCGGGCACTCATCGGTGCTGCAGTAGGTGCCAGCCTTGCGATCGCAGGGGCTTTGATGCAAGGAATCACAAGGAATCCGTTAGCATCCCCGAGCATATTTGGTATCAATGCAGGGGCTGGGTTTTTCATTGTCCTTGCAGTGACGCTCTTCTCTATTTCTTCCATTCATCAATTTGCCTGGATTGCCTTCTTTGGCGCTATGGTTACTTCATTGATCGTCTATTTTCTTGGTTCTTTAGGAAGGGACGGCCTTACACCGGTCAAGTTGACGCTAGCGGGAGCTGCAATGGCAGCGATGTTCGCTTCATTGACCCAGGGTATGCTGGCACTTGATGAAAAAGCGTTAGAAGAGGTCCTATTTTGGCTGACAGGGTCCATTGAAGGACGGAAGCTTGGCATACTTACTGCAATGCTGCCGTACCTCATCGCCGGATGGCTAGGATCTTTGATGATTACTGGCCAGATGAACACCCTTTCCATGGGGGACGATGTCGCAGCAGGGCTAGGACAAAATACAGCCCTTGTTAAAATCAGTGCAGCAGTCGTAATCGTCTTACTTGCTGGTTCTGCAGTTGCGATTGCAGGACCGATCGGTTTCATCGGGATTGTCATTCCACATATCGCCAGGGGGCTTGTCGGCATCGATTACAGATGGATCATCCCGTACAGCGGGTTGTTAGGGGCGATCTTATTGTTACTTGCTGATATCGGTGCAAGATACATCATCATGCCGAAGGAAGTGCCTGTCGGTGTGATGACAGCACTTATCGGGACGCCATTCTTCATCTATATAGCTAGAAGGGGGTTGAATAAGCTATGAATAAATACCAACCCTTACGATTGAAATGGTTCTCCTATTTAGTAGATAAAAAGGCTGTCCTTTGCATCATGCTGTTAGCTATTCTTACTTTAGCCCTATTAATTTTCAGTGTCAGCATGGGTCAAATGAAAATCCATCCCGTTGACGTAGTAAGGACCCTACTCGGGATGGGTGAGTCGATGAATGAACTTGTCATCAAATCCTTTCGACTGCCGCGTATCCTCTTAGCCCTGGTTGCTGGGATGGCTTTAGCTGTCTCTGGTGCCATCCTGCAGGGGATCATCCGCAATCCACTGGCTTCGCCGGATATCATCGGAATCACCGGCGGCGCATCATTGGCAGCAGTCACATTTCTGACAATCTTCAGCGGCCGCGGGACTGAGGTGACTGTAAGTATCCAATGGATGCCATTTGCTGCGTTCATCGGTGCTTCAGTACTTGGTTTGTTAGTATACATTTTATCGTGGAAAAATGGTGTGAATCCGGTAAGGCTCGTTTTGATTGGGATCGGCCTTGCAGCAGCTATGCAGGCACTTACGAATATGATGATCTTATTCGGTCCACTGTACCTGGCGACACAAGCCCAAATCTGGATAACAGGCAGTGTCAATGGTGCGAACTGGAATCAGGTCAAGACGCTTACACCATGGGTGCTCCTCTTCCTGTTATTCGTCTGGATGTATGCGCGCAGGCTGAATATACAGGAGCTTGGGGAAGATCTTGCGCGAGGCTTCGGAAGTGTCGTTCAAAAGGATCGACTTGTCCTCTTACTCTTCAGTACAGCACTTGCTGGAGGAGCCGTAGCATTTGTAGGGGGTGTCGGGTTCGTAGGTTTGATGGCACCGCACATTGCTCGTAAGCTTGTAGGATCTTCTTTCGGTGCGTTGATTCCAGCTTCAGCATTAGTTGGCGCGTTACTTGTAATGGGGGCGGATCTCATCGCCAGAACAGCATTTGCACCATTAGAAGTGCCAGCCGGAGTTTTCACGGCTGCATTAGGGGCTCCATACTTCATTTATTTACTCTACCGTTCGAGAAACCTATGATATGATTCTGCAGATTCAAAATGATCCCCAGCTTGCTCCCGAGGCATGCGGGGATATGTTATGTATAAAAAATCTAAAGCTGCTATTTGTAAAAAATAAAACCTATCATGGATTTTAAGCCAATAAGGTCTCTGGTACCCGTTAATGGTTTCGAAACAAAAAAAGCTGTCCCTGACATGTATATGACATGGGGACAGCTCTTCTTTTTCGCTGTTATCAGATTTTTACGCTGATTTCAGCGTCTTTCTTCAATTCCTTCACTTTTTGAGCTACTTTTTCTTGCTGCTGTTGTTGCTGAACCTGTTGCTTAAGCTGATCTTTCACCTCTTCATACTTCGGAGCTTGATCACCTTGAGCCTGTTTCATCTGATCATAATACTTCTTCATCTCTTCCTCTGATACTTCATCTGTTGGTATTTCTTTTTCGACATAAGTCTCATACTGGATTTGATCCGCGATCTGTTCTTTCAATTGGTCTTCAGTCAGCTTGTTCGTCTTCAATGCTTCTTCAAACTTCTTTTCATCATCGAATTGACCCTTGATTTCATCGATCTGCTTGTTCACATCTTCTTCGGAAGCTTTATAGCCTTTGGATTCGGCCTCTTGAATGATTACTTCAAAGTCTACAAGGCCGGTGACAACTTGTTTTTTCAGTTGTTCTGCAACTTCTTTTGAAGTAGGGTCTTGCCCCATTTGCTGATACTGCATTTGCATCTGACCTAATGCCCGGTTGTAGTCGATTCCCTTGATTTCTTTATCATTGACTTGTGCAACGACCTTATCTTCATCAACCTGCTGTTTTTCCATCTTTTTCTGCATTTCTTCCATTTGTTCAGTTTTTTCTTTATCTTTGTTATTTTGTTGTTGTTTATCCTTATTTTTTTCGTCACCTTTACTCTCTTCATTGCCACCACATGCTGCCAGGGCCAGGACAAACACGGCAACTAAAGCTGTGTACATGATTTTTCGCAAGGAAATTTCCCCTTTCAGGCTAATTGATATTCCTCATTTTGAAAGCTGAGGTAACTTTTACACCCCTCATTTTACAATCTTCGAACAAGGGGGAGCTTTTTGGTCCCATATGGTAGATTTTACAAAAAGAAAAATCTTATACCAAATGAAAGTACATTTGGTCACCTATGTTAGTACAAGTTCCGTAAAAAGTAAAACCATATGAGGTTGTTTTTCATTAAAGGATGCCGGGAATGCCCGCCATTTACATGATGGATTGATTCTCGACATTTCTTTGAATAAGGGATACGGAGGGAGTAAATCTAGACGATATTGTAGTATTCGATTATGTTTCTAGATCGTCTTCAAAATTTCTTCAAAATTTCTTTCTGAATATGTGTTGACATTCCTATCGAAATAAAGTAATTTAGTATCAATTGATCGTGAATAAACATACATTAAAATAAATAAAAATACACAACAGGGAGTGGAACGCAATGAGCAAAGGGAAAGTAGTATTAGCGTATTCAGGTGGGTTGGATACATCTGTATCAATCAAATGGATTCAAGAAAAATACGGTTATGACGTAATTGCACTCGGATTGGATGTAGGGGAAGGGAAAGACTTAGAAACAATCAAGAACAAAGCACTGAGCGTTGGTGCAATCAAATCGATCGTAGTTGATGCGAAGGAGTTGCTTGCAAAGGAATATCTGTTGCCGGCATTGAAATCTAACTGCCTGTATGAAGGGAAGTATCCATTATCTTCGGCTTTATCCCGTCCTCTTATTTCGAAATTATTGGTGGAAGTTGCTGAACAGGAAGGTGCGATAGCAGTTGCCCACGGTTGTACAGGGAAAGGAAATGATCAGGTTCGATTTGAAGTTTCCATTCAAGCTTTGAACCCAGATTTACAGGTCATTGCGCCTGTACGAGAATGGGGAATGACAAGGGACGAAGAAATTCAATATGCAGCAGAGAAAGGGATCCCGATTCCGGTCAACCTCGACAATCCTTTTTCAATTGATGCAAATATCTGGGGACGTGCTTGTGAAGCTGGAGTATTGGAAGATCCATGGGCAGAAGCACCAGAGAATGCGTTTGATTGGACCAATCCGATCGAAATGACCCCAGATGAACCGGAATACCTTGAAATCGATTTTGAAGAGGGTGTACCAGTTGCTCTGAATGGCCAAAAAACACCTATTGTCGAGTTGATTGAAACATTGAACGAAATAGGTGGAAAACATGGATATGGAAGAATCGATCATATTGAAAATCGTCTTGTCGGAATCAAATCGCGTGAAGTATACGAAAATCCCGCAGCGTTATTATTGATCCAGGCGCATAAAGAGTTGGAATTCTTGACACTCCCTCGTGAGGTCACCCAATTCAAGCCACAGATTGAACAACAGATGGCGAAGCTTGTGTATGAGGGATTATGGTATTCACCTTTACGTTCCGCATTGGATGCCTTCATCAATGAAACGCAAAAATTTGTGAGTGGAAAAATTAAAATCAAGCTTCATAAAGGAAACGCGACAGTTGTGGGACGCAAGTCAGACCACAGTTTATATAATGAACAGCTTGCGACTTACTCTAAAGGCGATCTCTTTGATCATAATGCAGCTGTCGGCTTCATCAAATTATGGGGGCTGTCAACAAAAGTGCATGCAGAAGTGAATACCAAACCGAACCTTAAGGTGTACAGCAAGGAGAAATCCTATGTCTAAGCTTTGGGGGGGACGCTTTACGAAAGATACGAATGAGCTTGTTGAAGAATTCACAGCCTCCATTGAATTCGACCAACTGCTTGCATTAGAAGATATCCAGGGCAGTCTCGCCCATGTCCAGATGCTTTCTGAGTGCGACATCATTACACAGGAGGAAGCAGATAAGATCAAGGGCGGACTCCAAACCCTGAAGAAGAAAATCGAGAATGATGAGCTTGAATATGCAGTGGAACATGAGGATATCCATATGAATATCGAAAAGCACTTGATTGATGAGATCGGCAGCGTCGGTGGAAAGCTGCATACTGGACGAAGCCGGAATGATCAGGTTGCTACCGATATGCATTTATACTTGAAGAAGAAGACGACAGAACTGATCCAATCAGTCGAGCTGGTCCAACAATCGATATTGGAACAATCCAAAGCTAATGTGGATACGATTTTACCGGGGTATACGCATTTACAGCGTGCCCAGCCGATTTCCTTTGCTCATCATCTGATGGCTTATTTCTGGATGTTTGAAAGAGATAAGGAACGACTGATCGACAGCTTGAAAAGGGTGAACGTCCTTCCACTTGGAGCGGGAGCTTTGGCTGGTACGACATTCTCCATCAATCGGGAAAGGGTCGCTGAAATTTTAGAGTTCGATGCCATTTATCCAAACAGTATGGATGCGGTAAGCGATCGTGACTTCATATTAGAGTTCCTATCGATCGCATCAATCCTCATGACACATATTTCCCGTTTATCTGAAGAAATGGTGATCTGGTCCAGCCAGGAATTCAGGTTCATTGAATTGGATGATTCGTTCTGTACCGGTTCAAGCATCATGCCGCAAAAGAAAAATCCAGACGTTCCTGAGCTCCTGCGGGCAAAAACAGGCCGGACCTATGGAAATCTCATGGGATTGTTGACCGTCCTGAAAGGCTTACCATTAGCGTATAACAAAGATATGCAGGAAGATAAGGAAGGGATGTTCGATACAGTCAAGACATTGGACGGTTCCTTGAAACTGTTAGCACCGATGATCGAAACGATGACGGTGAACAAAGGAGCTATGCAAAAAGCTGTGAAGGAAGACTATTCCAATGCAACTGATCTGGCAGACTACCTTGTTACAAAAGGGTTGCCATTCCGAGAAGCGCACGCCATCATCGGGCAGATCGTCCTCCATGCAATCCAAGAGCAAAAATATCTCTTAGATCTCAAGCTGGACGTTTATAATCAATTCAGTCCTTTATTCGAGGAAGATATTTATGATGTTCTTGCACCAGAAAATGTTGTGGCAGCCAGAAGCAGTACTGGTGGAACGGCTCAAGCCGAAGTCCGGAAACAGATTGAGCTTGCTGAATCAAAGCTTAAAAGCGTTGAAAAGGTATAAATGGAGGGTTGGTCCATATGTGTAGGCCAACCCTTTTCCTATTCCTTCTAGAATCAAAAGAATCACAACAAAAGCACTTAAATCCCCTATTAAATCGTGTAAGGTGAAATCAAAAAGATGATCATCAACGTGTGAAACAAAGCAAAACAGCCAAATTCTTGATAGAAGTTCCAATTCGTTTTCCTTACCAGATGCGTAAAGAACCAGCTTATTAGGACAAGGACGATCGGAACGATGATTGAGTACATTTGGAACGATAGGTAAATCGGTGAGTAAGCTTCAAACACCGGGGTGAAGAATCGTTGCAGCAAGAAATATTGGAATAGGGTGAATAGACCGATTGCACCGTACCGGACCCAGCTCCGGCTATGTTCAATCGCATCTTCATTCCAGAAGGATACAAAGAATATGAAAATGGTAGCCGGTACAAGCCAAATGATGGCAACTAACAAAAGAATCAATCCGTAAGGCACTTTCGCCATGCCCGTGTAAAACCCATTAATCCAATCTGAAGCTTGGAGAGTTTCGGCTTTTTCGACTAAGGATGGATTATCGGAAACAGCCATGATTTTAGAATCCTTTCCTCTAGTATCCAGCCAGAATAGTTCACCCTCATCTACATAGACATGGTTTTTTGATACAGAGGTTGAAGTACTGATGTGGCTTGCGATCCATTTACCATCCTTAGGAATAGCTTTATAAACGTTCCAGCTTTCATTCTTCGGTTTGATCATGCCTCTTATGGATAAAAATAATTCCGGCCCTCTTTCCGTCATGATCAGGTCCAAATTTCCGATTACTCTTTGTCTACTCTTCGTAAACGTATCATAGATTTTGATCTCTTCAAATGCTGGTTGTTCATGTGGAGTGGTGAACAGGTAATAATGCCCTCTGACAATGATCGTTCCTCCGTGGGATTGGGCGGTTTGATAGATGAGATGAAGCCCATCCTCGTTTTCTGCGATATCAATGTTTTTAACATTTTCCCCACTAATGGAATCAATGTTGAATGCCTGTATTTTTTTAGCCTTACCTTTATCCGTTTTATAAACAGAAACTTCGGTTGTATACTGTTCCTTTTTACTTATGACAGCAAAAAGCCCTTTTTGTTCACTAGTAGACAGTTTAGTGATAGGATCGCTTGTTTGTAAGAGCTGACGCGAAGAGTTAGTGGCTGGGTCAATTGTGTAAACTCTGTCCTCTTTCCAATAGTAGAGATTTTCAGTCGATGCTTCAAACCCGTCTATATCTGTATCAACTGTCTGCTCTTTTTTTCCATCAAAATAGACCAGCTCTTTATCTTCAAGGTAGTAGGCTTCGTCATGATTTGCCCAGATGGAAGCATTTAAATTAAGCTGGACCGGAAGTGATTGTTTATTTGTCACTTCAAGGTTTTCATTGACTTTAAGATTTGTCAGCTTGCCATTTTCATTGAAGTGGATATCATACCCATTCCCAACTTTTTTTGCAGTCAACACTTTTCCTATAGCTCCATCCGTAACTTCAGTATTACGGCTTAAGCCATCAGGTGCCAGATCCCTTACCTTTATCGCGTGGTGAAACGTCAGCAGCCCGATCAAAACTATGAGAAGAAAGACCGGTAAATAAATGGCACGTTTTCTTTTTATATGCTGAAACACCACAATCCCCCCTTTAGATGTTCCAAAATATGTATAAGCTTGTTCATCGTATCATACGGGTTATAAGAGTAATAGTTTCATTTTTACCGAAATTTCACCTGAACTGAAGGGGATCCGATGATGGAGGAAGAAAGTTAGAGAATGGAAGGAAGAGGGGGAGATTAGTTGTATGGGCAGTCTAGTCATGTTAAGCAATATTGATAAGCACCTTGAGTCGAGAATTAGAGAATAGGATCCGTCATCTTGTTTTAGAAAAGGGGCCCGTGCTTGGGTATATCCCATCCCAATACGATCCAACGAAATTTTACTTTCATCGAGCGAAACAGCATCTGGATCGGTTCGGTTTTCAAGAGTACCGCTACTTTGACATTGATGGGGATTACAAACCTGGACAATTAGAAACATTGTCGCAGTGTGATGCGATCTATTTATCTGGTGGAAATACATATTATTTTTTGAAGAATCTCCGAAAGAGGGAACTGCTTTCCTTCTTGAAGGACTTTGTGGAGAAAGGCGGTTTGCTGATCGGTGTAAGTGCTGGCGCAATGGTGATGTCTCCGACCATTGCCGTTGCCCGATTTTTAGATGCAAACGAGGTGGGGTTATCCGACTTAAACGCATTGGAACTTGCGCCGTTACATTTTCTGCCGCATTTTAGCGAAAGGGTCTCTGATGTAATAGCTGTAAAGAGCTTCGCAGACCAATCCTTCATTCCCCTTTATGTATGTGATGATCAGGCGGGGATCATCATCGAAAACGATAAAATGAGTTGTTATGGAAATGTTAAAAGGGCTGGCCAAATCTGAGGCAAGTCTTTTCTTTGTTTCGATTAAAGTGTCTAGCTCCAACCCCCACCCACTTGGATCACTTCAGACCTCCTGTAACGTTCGACACATTGATTTAGGTCGAAGCTTTTACCCACGCAGAACCGAACTTTGTTTGGTTCGAGCCTCCTCGTCGGACTTCCAGTGACCTTCGTGGCTGATCAGGGCGTTTGCGCTTTTCTTGATACTCGAGATTATCTGTTTAATATGTTGATTTAAAATAAATTCTGATAATTTATAATAAAGTTTATTAAAATTTTTTTGTTCCGCAAACGGGCCATATTCTGGAATAACGTAACTGTAAGATACCTGTAATTCTACATTAGACATTAGCGGAGAAAAAATCCTTTTTCGTAAACCCTTAGAGGCCATTAACACCTTTAATTCCTGGTGTTAATGGCCTCTAATCTTTATTATCGGAGATTAAAAATTCATTGGTCTCACAAATTTTTACTTAGTTACATAAAAGGGTTTTCATCCTTCAACAGATGCTTGTTTATGTGATTGTAGACAGGGTTTGAACAATTTCTTTTTCAATAACAGAATCATCAACTGTATCGAGATATTCCGATTTAAACAGCTGATACTTTTTCAATTGGTAAAAGTCCATAAGTGCTTGTTTTAATGTAAGATCATACTTTATGGAAAATGAAGGTACCATAATACGACGAAGGACAGCATCATCCTGAACCATAAACAACACAGCATTTATCTGGTTAAATATCTCCTGATCCATACCGGCCTTAAAGAAAGCTTCTAGGTTTTTGTTACGATTTTGTTGGGCCAGTTCAAGGTTCTCAAACAAATACGGATAGGATTCTTTGAGATCGTTTAAAAATAAATCAGATACATAGATGACACATTTCAACGATTGTTCAAACGTTTTCTGGAAACGTTCGATAAATGAGATATTTTCATCTTGAACAATAGTATCGGCTTCAGAAAGGTAGTCAATATAATGCGCTACCACTACCTGTATAATCTCGTCTTTCGTAGAAAAATTCTTATAAAGTGTTGCCTTACTAATATCCATATACCTTGCAATATCATCTATTTTTAGTTGACTAAACTTGGTTTTTCTTATAATCGGTTTTATCTTTTCGATGTATTTTTCAATACTTGCTGCCTTTTTCACAAAAAGGACCCTCCTTTCTCTACATACACCATTATACCGAATTAGAATACAAAATAAACAATATCGACAAATTAAACACACTATACAAAAAAGGTCAATTTGGTTTACTTTGTTTATATTGTATTATATACTTCTTGTAATGAATCAAAAAGGGAGGCAATAAAGATGAAGACGATTTTAATTACAGGAGCTTCTTCGGGTATCGGAAGAGCAACAGCCAACTATTTTTCAGAGCGAGGATGGAATGTGGTGGCCACCATGCGGTCTCCAGAGAAGGAAACGGAATTGAATCGATTGGATCGTGTTTTGGTGACAAAGCTAGATGTCGAGCAAAAAGTAACGATTCAAGATGCCATTACAAAAGGAATTGAACATTTCGGTAAAATTGATGTCCTGCTAAATAATGCGGGTTATGCTGCATTTGGCGTTTTTGAAGCTGCTACAGATGTCCAGGTGAAAAAGCAATTTGACGTGAATGTGTTTGGTGTCATGAATACAATTAAAGCCATTCTGCCCCATTTCAGAACGAACAAGGCAGGAATGATTATTAATATATCGTCTATTGGTGGACGTGTTGCCTTTCCGCTTATATCCCTTTACCATGCGAGCAAGTGGGCAATTGAAGGATTTTCGGAATCACTTTACTACGAACTAGCACCTCAAAATATTAAGGTAAAAGTGTTAGAGCCTGGAAACGTTGCCACGGACTTTACAGGTCGATCCTTGGAATTGATAATGGATGAATCCTTGGAAGTGTATAGAACCTATCATGAAAAGGTACTTCAAAAGCAAATGGAAAGTTTTCAGACCAACGTCTCTACACCGGAACTCGTGGCTAAGGCGATTTATGAGGCTGCTATAGATCAAACAGAGCGTTTTCGATATCTTGTCGGAGAAGATGCAAAGTTTCTAGAGAACATGAGAAAGGAATCATCGGATGAGGAGTTTATGACGTTTATTACAAGTAACTTTCGATGAGACGTGGATGGGAACGGAGGCTCCTTTACCCCTATAATACGAACCAGCAAATGCAAGTTGTGGAGTTATTCAAGAATAGGGCGCGATTGCTGCATAGGTGATCGCTTTTTTCTTGCTTTAAATTAACGAACTTTAATAAGGAAGGAAAATTATTGGCTTTACCAGTATTCTTACAGTAAATGATTTTAAGGTAGGGGGATGTCTAGTGGTAAGACACGGAGAAACAGTGTGGAACACAGAAAAAAGAATGCAAGGATGGTTAGATTCTCAACTTACTGAAAATGGAGAAAAAAATGCCGTATCTTTAGGAAACAGACTTAAAGAAATAGAATTAACTGCGATATATTCAAGTCCCAGTGATAGAACTAAAAGAACCACTCAGTTGATACGGGGAGTTAGAGATATACCTGTATATTACGATGAAAACCTTAAGGAGATTAATATGGGGGACTGGGAAGGTAAAACACTCTCATTAATTAAAGAAATGTATCCATTAGAGTTTGAATCTTTCTGGAATACACCACACCTTTATACTCCTCTTGGAGGGGAAACTTTTGAAGAAACACGAGAGAGCAGTTAAGTTTCTAAATTTTATTAAAAATCAGTATAAATCAGGTAATGTTTTAGTCGTTACGCACTCTGTAGTAATCAAATGTTTATTTTCCATTTTTAAAAACACAACAATTGAAAACCTGTGGGATCCCCCTTATATACACGATACAAGTTTAACTAGTGTAGAACTTAATGAAAATGAATATAAAATCTTATTAGAAGGGGATTTATCTTATAGGGAAACCAATAAAGTTAATGTACAGAATTAATGACTATTCTTATTAAAGAAAAGGGCGCGATTGTTGAACAACACAGACAGAAAATGATCAAACTTTTTTATAAAAGCTAAATAGTCAATATCAAAAGCGGAATCCATTTTGATCAATCTTTTTTCAAAATGGATTCTTTTTGTTTGCAGTAGAATTTCGGGTTACATGGGATTTTTGATCAAACTTTATTTCACACCTACATAATATTCCGTCATTGACCTATATAAGACGGAACGATATACTAATATTCAAAAGAACGTTTGAATGAAAAACTGAGAGGTGAAAAAATGACGAAGGTCGATGTTTGTAAAGTAACCTGTGTCCATGAAGGAAAAGTGGAACGGATAAAGGCTGACATAGAAGGAAAAGATACAATGTCAGCGGCGAAGATATTCAAAGCATTAGCGGATGATACGAGAATCAAAATCGCCTATGCCTTATCGATTGAAGATGAACTATGTGTATGTGATGTATCAAATATTGTGGATTGTACAGTTGCAACCGCTTCTCATCACCTGCGATTGCTTCGGAATATGGGGCTTGCGAAATACCGGAAAGTTGGAAAGCTCGTTTATTACTCTCTGGATGATGACCATGTTAGAGAGATCATCCAGACAGCATTCTCCCACTTGGAGGAGGGTAAACATCTTGGAACAAGCTAGAGTGGTTGAACCAGAACAACATGTTTACAGGATTTCTGGTTTCACCTGAGTAAGCTGTGCGAATAAGTTCGAAACGAACGTAAAACGCCTGGATGGTGTTTTGGATGCAAAAGTGAATTTTACAGCCTCGAAACTTACAGTTATAGGAACAGCAGAAATCCATCAAATTGAAAAAGCAGGTGCCTTTGAAAACTTGAAGGTCCGCCCAGACCACTTGGAAGAAGAGAGTAGACCGCCAATTTGGAAACGCCATTGGAATGTTTTCATTTCTGCTCTTTTATTATTGACCGGTTGGGTGATTCGTTTAATGAATGGAAACGAATCGATTCTTTCCAACGGTTTTTATGCAGGTGCGATTCTTCTTGGGGGATATGGATTATTCCGATCCGGTTTAAAGAACTTGATACGGCTTGAATTCGATATGAGGACACTTATGACAATCGCCATCATTGGTGCTGCTTTGATCGGTGAATGGGGTGAAGGGGCTATGGTCGTCATCTTATTCGCGGTCAGTGAGATCCTCGAAATCTATTCAATGGATAAAGCACGGCAGTCGATACGTGGGTTGATGGAAATCGCCCCGAAAGAAGCAACTGTCAGGCGGAATGGTATTGAAATGACTATCCCAGTCGATGAGGTTCAAGTAGGGGACACGATGATGATTTTACCCGGTCAAAAGCTTGCGATGGACGGTATTATCCTGAAAGGTTCTTCTTACGTCAACCAATCCGCAATAACTGGGGAATCTGTCCCTGTCCATTTATCTGTGGGAGATGAAGCTTTCGCAGGTACTTTGAATGAAGATGGATATTTGGAAGTGGAAGTGACGAAACGGGTAGAGGACACGACATTAGCCAAGATCATCCATCTTGTGGAGAAAGCACAAGAAGAGCGTGCCCCTTCCCAATCGTTTGTCGATCGATTCGCAAAATACTATACCCCTGCCATCATTTCAGTTGCGGCCGGGGTAGCGATTATTCCACCGCTGTCAGGGGGTAGCTGGAGTGAGTGGGTCTACCAGGGGCTTGCTGTTCTTGTTGTCGGTTGCCCATGTGCACTGGTGATTTCTACTCCGGTTTCTATTGTAACAGCGGTAGGAAATGCTGCGCGAAACGGCGTTTTAGTAAAAGGTGGCGTTTACTTGGAAGAAGCGGGTAAATTGAAATCGATCGCTTTTGATAAAACAGGGACGTTAACGAAGGGCATACCCGAAGTGACAGACATTATCAGTTTGTCTGGATACAGAGATCCTGAGATCATACGAATTGCCGCTGCTTTAGAAAGCCATTCGCAACATCCCTTAGCCTCAGCCATTTTAAAGAAAGCTGAACAAAATGGTGGAGGCAAAATTGATGAAGAGGTTGAGAACTTCCGATCAATTACCGGCAAGGGGATAAAAGGGGAAATCAATAAGACTGTTTTCTATGCAGGAAGCCTTGTGTTATTTACCGATGAATTGCAATTGACCCTTCAAGAGGAAACAATCGAAGTTATAAGTCGGCTCAGGAATGAAGGGAAAACAGTACTGGCAATCGGTACTGAGGAATCTGTGATCGCGATCATTGCCGCAGCAGACACGATTCGGGATGAAAGTGGTGACGTCGTGAAAGCTCTACATGATCTGAATATCAAAAATACGATCATGTTGACAGGTGACCATCAGCTGACAGCAAAAAGTATCGCGGAGAAAATGGGAATCTCAACGGTGAAATCCGAGTTGTTACCAGAAGAAAAACTAAACTATATCAAAGCATATGAACAACGGTACGGGAAGGTAGCAATGGTCGGTGATGGTATAAACGACGCTCCAGCACTTGCAGCCTCCACAGTCGGGATCGCAATGGGAGGTGCCGGGACCGATACAGCTATAGAAACAGCGGATATCGTCATGATGGGTGACGACCTGCGAAAGCTTCCTTATACAATCAAGTTAAGCCGAAAAACACTTGCCATCATTAAACAAAATATCGCATTTTCCCTCGGTCTTAAGCTATTGGCATTGTTGCTTGTCGTACCAGGTTGGTTGACCCTTTGGATTGCCATTTTTGCTGATATGGGTGCAACCCTTCTTGTGACTCTGAATGGGCTTAGACTGATGAAGGTAAAAGAATAGCAATCAGTGATTACTGGATAATTGCCAAGATGAGGGAATAACCGAAATGTGGAGGATATGGGAAAAAGATTGATAGCATGTATGGGGAAATCCATCGTCTAAATCCTGAATAAAAGCATAGAATGTACCTGTGAGATTCAAAAAGCATATTACAAATAAATTACGCTTTTCACAATTCTGTTTTATTGCAAGAAATGCAGGGTAGAGAATAAGACAATTTTCGGAAACTGTTGATTTATGCGATGACATCCTTAGATAGTGGTGTTATAATAAGAAAAGATTTTCAGATTAGAAAAATAAAAACGCAGGTGCGCCAACACCTGCGTATCATACGATAAGCTTTTCCCTCAAAGGGATCGGCTGACTAGAGTAGACCGTGGCCTAAAGTGTGCAGCTCAAGGACGGTCTATTTTTTATTCGGGAATGACAATACGCTGATAATCAACGTGGCAAACGAGATGGTAACCATCAACGTTTGAAATACTGTCATTTGTACACCACCCCTTTCGAGTGTAGTGCCGACCGTCCTTGAGGTACCGAAACTTATCGTATTTATACAATTTTATCACTTTTGGTAAAATTTCTCATGATACATATGGACCAGTTATAGGACGGCCAAACCTCCTACTAATATGGGAGAATAAAAATGGGACAAGGGTTATGTATGTGAAAAGTTACAGTTATCGTTAGTTTGGGAATAATAGGGTATGGTACCCTTTAGACAGCAATAATCATAATGGAGGGGAAAAGTGTGAGTTTACAAAATGAAATCATTAAGAGGTTACATGTCAAACCGAGCATTTTACCTGGAGAAGAGATTGATCAACGTGTTGATTTGCTGAAGCAATATGCGAAAGAGTCCGGTATGAAAGGGTATGTTCTGGGGATCAGTGGCGGCCAGGATTCTTCCCTTGCTGGGAGGCTCGCTCAGATGGCTGTTGAACAATTACGTGAAGAAACAGGAGAAGAATATACGTTCATTGCAATGCGACTGCCGTATGGTGTCCAGAAGGATGAAGAGGATGCCCAAAAGGCGCTTCAATTCATCAATCCTGATAAGACCGTGACCTTTAATATAAAAGAGGCGGTTGATGCTTCTTATCGTGCATTCAGGGAAGGCACTGGGGAAGAGTTAAGCGACTTTTTAAAAGGGAATACGAAGGCTCGTGAGCGTATGAAGGTCCAATATGATCTTGCAGCTCATCATAATCTGCTTGTTATCGGAACTGACCATGCTGCAGAAGCTGTGACTGGCTTTTTTACGAAACATGGGGACGGAGCATGTGACATAGCACCCCTCTTTGGACTTGACAAAAGACAAGGAAAACGACTCTTGGAAGAACTAGGCGCTCCAGAAACATTATTTACGAAAGTTCCAACAGCTGACCTTGAAGATGATCGACCAGGCCTCCCTGATGAAGAAGCACTTGGATTAACCTATGATCAAATTGATGATTACCTGGAGGGTAAAGAGATTGATTCTGAAGCAAGGAATACGCTCGAAAACCATTACCTGAAAACACGGCATAAGCGTGAAGGGGAAGTTACCCTTTATGATGACTGGTGGAAAAACAATTCGAAATAAAACCTTTTTATACAACGCTAAAAGAGCTGCCTGGAAACGAAAGGCAGCTTTTTTAAAAAGGTAAGGAAGTATAAAAAATTTGTTTGCGGTGAAGTGATGTCTAGCTCCAACGCCCAACCACTTGGATCATTTCAGTTCTCCTGCGGCGGTCGACACATTGATTTAGTTCGAAGTGTTTACCCACGCAGAACTGAACTTTGTTTGGTTCGAGCCTCCTCGTCAGACTTCCAGTGACCTTCATGGCTGATCAGGGCGTTTGCGCTTTTCTTGTCTAGCTCCAACGCCCAACCACTTGGATCACTTCAGTCCTCCTGCGGCGGCGACAGCCTCCTCGTCGGACTTCCAGTGACCTTCGTGGTTAACCAGGGCGTTTGCGCTTTTCTTACTGACTCTACAATATTTATGAAGTATATCATTGCTCAGCATTAGAAAAGTATATGGATCAGGATGAAGATGAAAGAAATATAGGCCGAATAACGATGGAATCTTCTCCGTTTTCCAGAAGACTTTTTTTTCCGTAAATACCCTGTCACCAATAAGGGGATCAAAGCACAGACAGCCAAGAAACCTGAGGTACCTTGCAGGGTTCGTCCCCATCCTCCATTAAGCATATGAACGATATGAAAAAGAATAGAAATGACACCTAAAATAGCCATCGCAACATGGAAACGTATGAAAATCCGTGTAAAGGTGACTATTTTTTTGCGTATCGGTGTTTTCCCTAAGTTGCTGATCAATCGCAAAAAGATATACAGCAGGAATGAAAGGAGAAAATAAGTCAATGCCGTGTATGCCCATAGAAGCGCTTTTGTATGGTTGTCCGGAATCATAAATATATAAACGAACCATGGTGAAGACAACAGACAAACAACCACCATGCTCTGCCAGACATTGATCTGGTAGAAGAACTTGAACAATTGTATTTTCATTAAGCTCATCCCCTCCCATTCTTGATTGCATCCTACACTTCCTCACTGACGATTGCATATTCTGCATTATAGACGAATATCACAATTGGGGGAAGAAGTATGGGGATTGAGCTGACTATGCTCCATGGTGTATATCTGTTATTCATATTCATCATAATCGGCATCATGATCATGCGAAGGGATACCACACTTATTTGTGTGATTGGCATTTTCCTTTTAGGATTGATTGCTTCGAGTTCGTTGAATATAGCAGTGAGCGGAATTTTCAACAGTTTCATTTTTGCTATCCGTGAACTTTTAGGGACTATTCTGATCATCTCGATTATCGTTGCGATGAGCAGGATTTTGATAAGACTTGGCATAAATGAAGTGATGATATCACCTTTTACAAAAATGATCCGGACACCTGCACTGGCTTATTGGACGATCGGAATCTTAATGATGGTCATATCCTGGTTCTTCTGGCCATCTCCGGCAGTCGCTTTATTGGGAGCTGTGCTTTTACCTGTGGCTTTAAGAGTCGGACTTCCAGCTTTGGGGGTGGCAATGGCGATGAACCTCTTTGGTCACGGGATTGCATTGTCTGGAGATTATATCATACAAGGTGCACCTAAGCTGACTGCTGATGCGGCAGGAATACCTGTAGGGGAGGTCATGGCGGCGAGCGTTCCGCTTGTGATCATTATGGGGGCAGTTACGACTGTGGTGGCATTTTGGATGCTGAAAAGGGATATGAGAAAGGGGAAATTAAGTGTTTCAGAGGAGGAATTGGTTCTCCATCAAGAGGATGAAAAGCATGAGGTTTTATCTTATCAAACGAAGAAATTACTTTCCGTTTTGATCCCTATTCTGCTTTTGATTGATGTCGTGGTCATGTTCACCCTCGGTTTACAGGGTGGGGATGCGACGGCACTTATAGGTGGTACGGTCATTTTCATCCTGATCCTGATTGCCATGTTGGGTTACCGGAATCAAGGGATGGAGAAAATTACGTCTTATATGATTGAAGGTTTTCAATTCGGTTTTAAAGTGTTTGGACCAGTGATCCCTATCGCTGCCTTTTTTTATATGGGAGACGCCGGCTTCACCTCCGTTTTCGGAGAATTGTTGCCTGAAGGATCACAAGGAATTGTGAATGATCTCGGGTATGCATTAGCCCAGAGTGTCCCTGTCCACGATTCAATTGCAGCCATTACATTGACGATTGTAGGTTCGATAACAGGGCTGGATGGATCGGGATTCTCAGGCATCTCATTAGTAGGTTCGATTGCGAGCCTGTTTGCTGTAGCTATAGGCAAAGGTATCGCTACTTTAACTGCTCTCGGTCAAATATCAGCCATTTGGGTTGGTGGAGGTACGCTTGTTCCATGGGCCCTGATTCCAGCCGCGGCCATTTGCAATGTCAGTCCTTTTGAACTGGCCAGGAGGAATTTGTTCCCGGTGATCATCGGCCTGTTTGTAACGACAATCGCCGCAATGTTGATCCTATCCATTTAGAATAAATAGTTTCCTCGAACCTGTGTGTATAAGAATAAGATAGTTTGAATAAAATAGTAAAAATCACTCATTTTGAAAAGTGGGTGATTTTTCGGTTTTGCGCGCCCAAAAACTGGGTATAAGATATCACTTTATGTTAAAGGTGAGATGAAGCGTGATCAAGAGGAGCGGGGATTTATTCATAATCGGCGGGAATGAAGATAAGGAAGGTGATCTGGAGGTCTTATCTATTTTCGTGGAGGATGCGATTTCAAATGGCGGACATATTGGCATTCTAACGACCCCTACAGGATATCCAGAGGAAATCGGTGGTGAATACCGAGACATTTTCTTGAAGCTTGGAGCCTCTAAGGTTGATCTATTACATATTGATACCCGTGAAAAAGCTGATGATGGCTCGTTTACAAATCAAGTCAATGGTCTATCAGCATTATTCATGACTGGCGGAGACCAGAATAGGCTTTCGAGCATCATAGGAGGAACAGCTTTTTTTAAAGAAATGCAAAAAGCTTGGCAAAATGGAATGATCATTGCAGGGACAAGTGCGGGTGCTGCTATCATGAGCAGGCATATGATCGTTTCAGGAAAAACGAAACTGAAACATGACAAGATCAACGTAGAAATAGGAGTAGGCTTCGGATTTCTTGAAGACGTCGTCATCGACCAACACTTTTCACAAAGAGCCCGCTTTGGTCGTCTGCTATACGCAATTGCGCAAAACCCCCAGGTTATCGGAGTCGGAATTGATGAAAACACAGCCATCTGGGTGAAGGATGGCGGCCAGTATTTTGAAGTTATTGGTGAACATTCAGTAACCGTAATAGATGGTTGCAAACTATCGTTTGTCGATATTGCAGATGAAGCTGAGAGTGATGAAGTGACGATCACAGGTGTACAACTGCACTCGATTGCAAAAGGCTATCAATTTGACTTGGAGAACCGTAAGTTAATCAAGAAAGAGAAGGGATCTGCCCAATGAAAATCAATAAAGTTAAGTTTCTTTCTGGGCCAAACTATTATAGTTATAAACCGACCATTTGGCTTGAGTTAGATATTGAAGAACTTGAAGATATGCCGTCCAATACAATTCCTGGTTTTACAGACAGGTTGTTAGAAGTCATGCCTACATTGAAAACGCATTCTTGTTCACTGGGGTATGAAGGCGGCTTTGTTGAGCGGTTACGCGAAGGAACGTGGATGGGACATATCCTCGAACATGTGGCGATCGAACTTCAATCGCTTGCCGGTATTAGTGTGAAAAGAGGAAAGACGATTACAAGTGAGCACGTTGGCATCTATTATGTCACCTATCGTTACGAGGAAAAAGAGTCTGGATTATATGCCTTTAAAGCAGCGATGGAAATCGTCAATCATCTTCTCGAAGGACAAACTGTCTCGAGTGCTCCTTATGTGAAAAAAATTGAAAAGCTTTACTATGAAAATAAATTGGGCCCAAGTACAGAAGCGATTTTCAAAGCAGCGTATGAACGTAAAATTCCAGTCGAGCAAATCGGGGATGAAAGTATCCTGCGGCTGGGCACTGGTAGAAAGCAAAAACGTATGGAAGCAACAATGTCCAGCCAAGCATCCTTTTTAGCAGTGGAATATGCTTGTGATAAGGTGATGACAAAATCGATCTTACAGGATGTTTGCCTTCCGGTTCCAGAAGGCTGTGTCATATCATCTGAATCTGAACTGCTCGAGGAGGCAGAGCGTCTCAGTTATCCCCTTGTCATAAAGCCTGTGGATGGCCATCAAGGGCAAGGTGTCTGGACGAATTTACGTTCTCAAAAAGAGCTGGTTGCTGCCTATAAACAACATAAGAATGAAGAAAAAGCCATTCTAGAGCGTTATTATACAGGTGACGATTATCGGTTTACTGTTGTGGACGGCCAGCTTGCTGCAGTCAGTTTACGCCTTCCGCCTTTTGTCGTCGGCAACGGTCACGACTCGATAAAGGTGTTGATTGAAAGAGAGAACGAAAATCCGTTACGTGGTGAAGGCCATGAAAAACCGATGACGAAAATACCGATCAATGATTCTGTTGAAAATTATCTCCGCCAAACGAATTTGAATCTTGAAACCGTACTTGATGAAGGGCAGACTGTTCAACTGCTGGGGAATGCCAATCTATCGACGGGTGGATTAGCGATTGATGTAACTGATAAAATACACCGTTCTTACAAAGAGATTGCAGAAAGGTCAGCCCGAGCAATCGGATTGGATATTGCAGGGATCGATATGATCATTCAAGATATTACGGCTGCTTACAGACCAGGATGTGCTGCAGTCCTCGAAGTGAACGCGGCTCCGGGGATCCGGATGCATCATTATCCTAGTGCAGGTACGCCAAGGGATGTCGGCGGTGCTATTGTCGATTACCTTTTTAAAAATCGGGAGGAAGCGGCTATTCCAACAGTTGCTGTAACAGGAACAAACGGAAAGACAACGACAGTGAGGCTAATCTCACACTTTCTGCAACAAAAAGGAAAGACGGTAGGAATGGCGCATTCAGATGGAGTTTATATTGGCAATCGTTGTATCGATAAGGGTGATTGCAGCGGTCCTGTCAGTGCCAGGAAAGTCCTCCACCATCCTGAAGTGGATGCCGCTGTTCTTGAAACGGCTAGAGGAGGAATGCTTCGAGAAGGGACAGCCTTTCGTTTTTGCGATGTGGGAATCGTAACGAACGTTTCAGAGGACCATTTAGGCCTGGATGGGATCGAGACTCTCGATGAACTTTGTAAATTGAAACGGTTGATTCCAGAGGTTGTCCATCCAGATGGATATTGTATTTTGAATGCTGACGATGCGGCTGTGGCCGAAATGAAGGAATATACGGACGGGTCGGTCGTATTCACTTCATTGGATGAAAAGAATGCTTATTTGCAAAACCACCGCTCAGCTAATCAGGAATGCTGGTATGTGCAAGGCGATTGGATTGTCCACGAGAAGGAGGGCAAGTCCGAACGGTTTATGAAGTATGCTGAAATCCCGATCACGTTCAACGGATATGCGAAACATAATATAAGCAACTTGCTTCAAGCCTTAGCTTCTGCGCATTTACTTGGTGTTTCATACAAAATGTTACGCAAGAAGGTTCTCACTTTCTTTCCAGACTTCCTGCAAAGTCCTGGGCGCTTCAATAAAGTCGATCAAGATGGCAGGACGATCGTCGTTGACTATGCCCATAACACAGCAGGACTCAAAGCGATTTATAATACACTCAAGGCAATCCCGTGCGAGCGGCTGATCACTGCTGTTTCATCCCCTGGGGATCGTTTGAATGAAGACATCCGCAATATGGCAGAAATCATCGGCAAGGAAACCGATATTGTCGTCATAAAGGAAGATGGGGACTTACGTGGAAGGAAACCGAAAGAAGTTGCTGCCATCATGGATCAAGTGCTGGCCAAGCAGCTCCCATCTAGCTGCCGGATCATCGAGCTTAAGGAACAGCAAGCGTTCCATAAAGCCTGGGAGACCTCACGCCCCGGTGACTTGCTATTGTTCCTTTATGATTCTTTCAGCTCGGTAGAAAACTTCTTCAAAGAGTATAAACAGAGACGCTCCGAGCTTATGAACCGATACCGCAAAACCTCTTCATTGTAATGTGTAATAAACGTCAGGCACCCCTATACAAAGATTTGCATTCAATTTTAAATGTAAGCTTGAAGTGTAGGGTAAGCCTGACTTTTTCTCTTGCATCGGTCAACAAATTGAAAGATGACTATGTGGCTCAATGCCGTTTAATGGATTTTGATGATTATGTGTCGGATTCGCAGACACAGGGGAACTTATTTAAACAAAGGCTGTTTTCTAAAAGTTTGCTGTTAATTGAATGCTGGCAAGAGCAAGAGGATAAAAAAAGTGACCTACGTCACTTGGCGGATCGCTTCCGATTTTCTTTCGCTGAGTATTTTCCCAATTCTAAAACAACAATCTATACGAACCTGGACAAAAAAGCCATGGTCTAGAAAAATACATTGGCATTCTACTGTGCAAGACCCCAAATAAAGCAGTATGTGTCCACTAGTTTTGGTTGAATACACATGGCACCAACAGCGGAATATTTATCCTCTGTCAACAATAGAACGGGCCTCCAGTTGCAACAAAGGAAACCCACGGAGAATTTCTCCATGGGCATTTTTTTGGTCAACCTCTTTATTGTTGCTCAGTCCCTGGCATAGCTTACATCTTTGGTAGGATGCATAAAAGGACTGCCCTTCGGTATACGGTTCTCCTCAGCAAGCTCTCGGTTTTCAGTTGAATTCCAACCAATATCATTATAAGGATGGACCCATTCATCTCCAGACATGATTGCTGGATCGGTTTCATCGCTCCAGTTCTCAAGTGGAGAATTTTCGGATTCATAATGACTATCCCCAATTGTCACCCCATATTGATTGACAAATGGCTGGCGTTTCTCTTCATCAACATTTTCAAACACGGGAGCATTGGCCTGATGAGGAAGCGTACCTTCAATTGATGGATTTTCTTTTTTACGATCCATTTAATGACACCTCCTAAAGAGGATACCCTTATTGTAAACAACCTCTGTTTTTTTATGTTGATACCTTCAACGGATTATACCGGATTCTGTAATATTAGTTTGGAATATCACTTTTATATCAGGTCGGGATATTGCTACGGCTTGAACTGTAAAATTATATAACCAGAAAGCAGTTTTTCTTTTATTTCTGGAGGATATTATCGATTGGAATGCTTCCTTCCAAATCCTCCAAATTCTTTTGTTTTTCATGCTGGATATATGGAAGGATATCCCGATGTAAAGTATCCATATCAATTAGTGTCTTGATGTAGGATATATAGGTGGTCCCGGTTTCTTTTTTTATCTTATAGCGCACAAAATCTTTTGAGCTGGATGCCATGTCAATGAGATCAGAAAGGGTTTTAGGTTCTTTTCAGTTTGTTGAGAAGAGTTCATCCATTTTTGAAACAATTTCTTCATCACAAAATTCCTTTCCCGACCATCTTGGTTTTCCTTATCAGTTACCAATTATTAGTACGAGTATGCGATAATGGAAGAAACCCTTTTGTCTGGATAAAATGTAATAATTGGGGTTTTATAGCAAAATAAACGACTCGAAATATAAAAAGAAGGTCCGCAATTGGACCTTCAGAGTGCGTTTTCGGACCTTTCTATTTCAACTTGAATGATTGAATGGACTTCAACAGGGCTTGGGCTGTCCTCGTTAACGAGTCCGCTTGGTTGTTGACTTCCACCATCGTTTCCAGTTGTTGATCGGTGGTCACAGATACCTGCTGGGTACGTTCTGCAGATTCTCTTGCGATTCGTGCCGTTTCAGATGTTGATGAATGCACTTGCTCGGAGCTCGCTGAAATTTCTTCGACAGAAGCAGAGACATCTTGAATTTGGCCGGCAACCTCTTCAATGAGTGTGGCGATTTTTTCAAATGATTGTTCAGCATCACCAATCACATGGGTGCCATTCGCTACTTCTTTCTTGCCGTTGTTCATTACTGAGACCGTCTGTTGTGTGTGGGTTTGAATTCGTTTGACGAGTTCTGATATTTGGGAAGCGGATCGTTCTGATTGTTCTGCAAGCTTTTGAACTTCTTTCGCTACGACAGCGAATCCTTTTCCATGTTCACCGGCACGGGCAGCCTCAATGGCCGCATTCAATGCGAGGAGGTTCGTCTGATTAGCGATCTCCGTGATGACATTGACAATCTGGTTGATTTCCTTCGATTGAGAGCTGAGCTGCTGGATTTCGTCTGCTACGTTGTCTGTGACAGAGTCGATCGCATCCATCTGTTCCCGTACTTTTATAATGAATGTCTTACCAGAATCAACTTCTTCTGTAGCTTTATTTGACATTTCTGCGACAACAGAAGCTGATTCAGCGATACGATGGATTCCAGTCGTCATTTCATCCATGATCTGAGCCGTTTGTTCTGCACCGCTTAATTGTGTATCGGTACCAGTTGCCACTTCTCTTAGCATCGTATTGATTTCCTTTGAAGATGCGGTCGTCAATTGGACTTGGTCGATAAATTGTTTTGACGTATCGACAACTTGATCGCTGTTTGTCCTGACATCTTCTATAAGTGCCCTTAAATTATCGGTCATTCGATTAAAAGCAGCTGCAAGCTGTCCAAATTCATCCTTGGTATGAATCTCAAGCTTTGTCCTTAAATCACCATTCGCTACCTTTTTCATCGTTCGTACGGCTTCATATAAAGGATTCAAGATGAGCAGGCGCACGGCTAGCATGATAAGGAAGGAAGTAACGGCAAGGCTTACGATCGTATTGAGAACAAAAGCGACAATTACAGGAAGATCATCGATCAACCCAGAGATCAGACCATTCAGGAATGTCGAGATAGGTATGCTGATGAGCAAACTGATAAGCAATACAAGAAAGAGTTTAACGCCGACACTTTTCAACGAACGTTGAAATTTGAAGGATGAAACGGTGTTGGTTAGGACAGAGCTTTTTGTGGACATTTTATGTTCCTCCATTTCAAATAAATAAGCCAGTTCATTCTACATATAATATCGACACTTTTCGGAAAACTTTGACACCATCTTTCAGCTAATGAATACTTTATTCGTCTTTGAAACTTTTCCGGGTGAAAATCGACTATTAATAATAAGAGGGGGAGAAAGCCGTGATGGAGCATATATTTAACCGGTTATATGTGGACTATCACCAATCGCTGTTTCAATTTCTCGTATATATGTTAAGAGATCGAGATACAGCAGAAGAACTCGTTCAAGACGTTTATATCAAGGTGATAAACTCCTATGACAAGTTCAAAGGGGATAGCAGCGAAAAAACATGGTTGTTTTCAATCGCGCGAAATGTAGCGATCGACTATATGAGAAAGCAGAAAAGACAGAGAAAAACAGTAGTAGGCTCATTCGATATAGAAGAGAGAGAGAATCAACTGATCCATCCTGACAAATTACCGGATGAGATTCTTGAACAGAATGAATCCTTCAAACAAATGTATGATGCATTATCTCAATGTAAGGAAGATCACCGACAATTGATCTTATTACGATACATTCATGGTTTTAGTATAAAAGAATCGGCAGCCATCATGGGTTGGTCCGAAGGAAAGGTGAAAACCGTGCAACACAGGACACTGAAAACGTTGAAAACCATTCTTGATGACAGCAGGAAGGAGGAAGAATTGTCAAATGGGACAGTCTAAATGGAACGAAGAAAAAATCATTCAAATACTCCGTGATTTTCCTGCTATTGAGGACCGGCAAAAAAAAGAAGAGTTGTTTGCGAAGATTGAAAAGCGAATTGATTCAAAAAAAACGAAACGGAAGCCTTTCCGCATCATGCCGATGCTTGCTGCAGCCTGTGTCCTGATCATAGCTGCCATCATTTCACCGGTTGTCCTCCAAGAAACAGTGCTCAAGAAACCGGGAAGCGAAACGGGACAAAAATCATCAGGTTCCCCATCAGAGCCAGGAAATGAGCCTACGGAAATACAAAAAATCCCCGAAGAACCTATACCACCAGCTTCTGGATCAGAAGGGACATCGCTCAAAGCAGAACCATCTGCAGAAAGTGAGATTGAACCAAAAGCTTATGAAAGCCATAATGTCACCTATCATTCAGGGGTGGTGGAAGTACCACAAGACAAGCAGGTGGTCACTGTCTATTATACGGATTCCCGGGCAGAAGGCGTAGTGCCAGTCAGTTATTTGGCGGATAAGGAATTGCCAAAAATCGAGGCGCTACAACAGGCGTTCCAAATGATCAACCCGGATAAATTAGGTGTTCTGGAAACGGTATTCCATGAGGGTGATAAGGTCAAAGTTTCAGATGATCTGGAAAAGAAAACGCTGATCGTAGATATCAAACCGGGAGTGATCCAGGGGGGGACGGGTGAGCGTATGTTTATGGATACTGTGAACTACACCGCCTTTAACCTCGGATATGAGAAAATCGTTTTTAAAACGAGCGGGGAGCCAGGTTATGACTTCCCTCATATCGGACCACAGGATATGGTGGAGATTGAATCACCAAAAGGCGTCAGCACTTTATTGACAGATAACGGTACACTTCTTCTTGTAGAAGGTACCAGAGCGGACGAGTCAATAGATGGATCATCATTGGAGGAAAACATCAGGACAATAAAAATCGATACAAGCAGGTTGGGGCATGAAGAGGCCATCCAACCTAGCGTCTTCATTAAAGAGGTAAATAAAAATGAAAAGACTGTATCAGTTGAGCTTGTTGAAGGATCAAGGCTTGAAAACAACATGATGTACATCGCAATGATTGAAGCCATGTTGTTGACATCAGGCCAGTTTGGCTTCGAATATGTGCAAATTCTCGGTTCGGATACAAAAGAAGTTGGGCCCTATAACCTGGCGGAACCGATTCCTGTTCTGAAAGCACCGAATGTGATTTCAAAATAAAAGACAGCTGTCATCGGGCAGCTGTTTTTGTATAAGGATAAGAAAGTATAAAATTTTGGTTGCGGTGAAGAAATGCCTTGCTCCACCGTACGACCACTTGGATCAGTTCAGTCCTCCTGAGACGGTCGACACATTGGCTGAGATCGAAGGGTTTACCCACGCAGAACCGAACTTTGTTTGGTTCGAGCCTCCTCGTCGGACTTCCAGTGACCTTCGTGGCATGTCAGGGCGTTATCACTTTTCTTTAAGAGTAGATAAACCGTGGGATTGGGCAATGATACGGGATATGAGCGATGTTCCCATCCAGGTAGATCCAACGCAAAAAGAAAGAGGCTGAATATATGGCTCAGCCTCTTTTACTAGTCAAACGGTAAGATTTTCACCTCAACTCTTCGGTTCTTTGCTCGTCCTTCACTGGTGTCATTTGAGGCTACAGGTTGGAATTCTCCATACCCAGTTTGACTTAATTTGGTCGGATCAAGTTTTTCATTTCGAAGCAATAATTGCATGAAATTGATGGACCGGTGCGCACTTAACTCCCAATTTGAGCTGAATTGGTTATTTTTGATAGGAACATTATCTGTATGCCCAGCTATGACGATCTGCCTTGGTGGATCTGTAACGAGCAGCTGCGAGATCTCTCTTGCCAGGCCGATAGCATCTTCTTTAATGTATGCACTTCCTGAATCGAATAATGCATTATCCAGTATCGTTATGATCAATCCACTCTCTGTAAGGGTCGTTTTCAAGCTTTTATTCAAGCCATTATCATTGATATATCCATCAATTTTCTTTTTAATTTCCTGAAGCTGCAGCTGATCAAGAGCACCGTTTTCTTCTTCACGGTCATCTGTCGGAATGATCGCATTTTCGCTTGTTGGAATCGATGTCTGTTCAACAATACTTACAGGACTCGTATAATCCAGGGGACCTGTTCCTCCGTTCAGTGCAGACTTAAAGGAATTCGCCATATTTTCAAATTTTGCTGCATCGACGGTGCTTACCGCAAAAAGGACAATGAACAAGGCCAGCAGCAAAGTCAGCATATCTGCATAGGGAATGAGCCATGTTTCATCAATGTGCTCTTCTTTTTTCTTTTGGCGGGTTTTAAGCATTAAGTCCTTCTCCTTCCCGTACAACAGGAGCTTCTTGATTACGTTGCTTCGCAGGGACATAGATCTTCAACTTTTCTTCTATGACACGGGGAGAAGCACCATCCTGAATTGATAGAATCCCCTCAACCATGACCTGCTTTACCATTACTTCTTGCTTGGACTTACGTTTCAGCTTGTTCGCAAATGGATGCCATAACACGTATCCGGTGAAAATACCGAATAAAGTTGCAATGAATGCTGCAGCAATGGCATGACCTAGTGCTTCGATATCCTGAAGATTCCCTAATGCGGCAATTAATCCGACAACAGCACCCAATACTCCTAGGGTAGGAGCGTAGGTACCAGCCTGTGTAAAGATAGCAGCTGAACTTTCATGGCGTTCTTCCATTGCCGCAAGATCTTCAACCATGACATCACGGATGAATTCGGGTGTCTGTCCGTCAATCACCATCTTCATTCCATTCTTTAAAAATGGATCATCAATGTCATCAGCATGTGCTTCCAGTGCAAGCAGTCCTTCTTTTCTTGCAATAGTCGCCCACTCTGCAAAAATCGGCACTAATTCTTCTACTGTCGTCATTTTTTTATCTGTAAACAAAATCTTCAAGAGCTCAGGGAATTTTTTGATTTCGTTCAAAGGAAAGGCAATCAATATGGAAGCTGCTGTTCCCGCAAAAATAATCAAGAGTGCAGCAGGGTTGAACAGCGCAACAGGGTTCACCCCTTTTAAAACCATACCCACGCCGATTGCAACGACTCCAAGAATGATTCCGATCACTGAAGCTTTATCCATAAGAAGCTCATCCTCACTTTAAATTTCTACTCTAATTCGCCCGATTGTCTATGTGTAAAAACGTATATTGTTATGTCTAATATCGTCAGCTTTCCTCTATTTGTTTATAGGAATTTGGAATCAATGGAAGGATAAACGGAAAAATCGACCTTATACATGTATGAGTAGAAGATGGACATTAGGGGACACACTAACAGACAAATAGTTAAAAAGGTCTCCATCACCTTGATAGATGGCCTGATCAAAGGAGGTCCCAAAATGGAAGATAAACATGTTTTAAAAGAGCTGACAGATACGGTTAAACCTGAGATGCCGGCAAAAGAGGTAAGGGACGGTAAGGAGATTACGAATCCTTACCTTATTGTCCAGCAATTAATCGAGCGGGCATGTCAAACGCTGGAACTGCAAGAGGGTGTATTTGATATTTTGAAAAAGCCGAAACGGATCATGAAGGTTTCAATCCCAGTCCGTCGTGATAATGGTGATGTTGTCAATTATACGGGTATGCGTGCGCAACATACTGATATCCTCGGGCCGACGAAGGGAGGGGTCCGCTTTCATCCGAACGTGAATGAAGACGAGGTCATAGCATTATCGATGTGGATGTCTTTGAAAGCGGCGATTGTCGGTATTCCGTTCGGGGGTGGAAAAGGCGGTATCATAGTCAATCCGGAAGAGATGTCTGAACGCGAAATCGAAGAGTTGAGCAGAGGGTTTATCCGTGAGCTTGAACCGATCATGGGCCCAGAAAGGGACATTCCTGCTCCCGATGTTAACACTAGCCCACAAATCATGGGATGGATGCTGGACGAGTTTGATCGACTCAGAGGTCGCAATGTTCCCGGGTTCATCACAGGGAAACCATTGATCATCGGTGGTTCAGAAGGTCGGATTGAGGCGACAGGCCGGGGTGTGGTCATGACCATACAGGAAGCCGCGAAACGTCTTGACCTTGAGCTCACTGGAATGAAGGCGGTCATTCAGGGGTTTGGAAATGTCGGTTCCATAACGGCAAAATATTTGCATGAAGCAGGAGTCAAGGTCATTGCTGTCACTGATGCCAAAGGCGGAGCGATGGATGAGAATGGTTTGGACATCCAGGCATTGATCAGCTACATGACAGAACATAAGTCTGTAAAAGGGTTTTCTGACAGTAAGGATCTATCAAATGAGGAATTGTTCAGGCTAGACTGTGACATCCTTGTGCCTGCCGCATTAGAAAACCAGATTACGGGTGAAAACGCAGGGGATATAAAAGCGAAAATCGTTGCCGAAGCGGCGAACGGTCCGACAACGCCAGAAGGCACACGGATTTTAGAAGAAAAAGGCGTGTTCATCATCCCGGACATCTTATGTAATTCAGGTGGTGTAACGGTCTCTTATTTTGAATGGGTACAGAATGCGATGCACTATGCATGGAAAGAAGACGAGGTTCTTGAAAAACTTGAAGACAAGATGACGACGGCTTTTAAAGTAGTATACGATATGAAAGAGGCTAAGCAGGTAAGGATGAGGGAAGCAGCATACTTGTTAGGTGTTGGACGTTTAGCTCAGGCTATGAAAGCAAGGGGTTGGATCAAGAATTGGGAAATGCCGATCGACTGTTGAACCATTCCTGACCCTAGTGCACCATGTGTAACCCGGAGGTAGCCCCTGGCTGGATGAATGATGATTTTGAAAAAATAAATGGATCTTAAAAACAGAATTCAAAATGTGATTCAAACAGAAGTTTTTTTCTTTGATCCAACCGGTTCAGACAAAATTGCTTGTCCCGGATTTGACAAATGCCGGGAGGATTTAGACTATAGTCCGCTTACTTTATTCGACTTATTTTGTAGTCCTATCTATGATCACGAAGGAGGTCACTCATCGCTTTTATCTTTGCCAGCATATTCAGCGAACCTTAACAAGTCTCCGTAGATGAGGCCATCAGATAAATCCAGTTCCTTAAGCTTCTCCGTTGCTTTTGAACAAGCCTGGTTATTCACTTCTTTTCCGGTTTTGCGTTCATAACAGGTATCGGAAGTATAGACATACTTATCAGTTACGACACTCCGATCTCGGAAAATGGTAAAGTCTTTATGATCAGGGGAAAAGAGATCTGTACCGAATTGGACCCCTTCATCCTCAATTCCAAGCAGATTCAAGATAGTCGGTTTTAAATCGATCTGGCCTGAAACATTTGAAATCGTTTTCCCCTCATGACCAGGAATGTGGATGATCAGGGGGACACGTTGCAATTGTACACTTTCATAAGGGGTGATCTCTTTACCTAAGATCTGGGCCATCGCGTTGTTATGCTGTTCGGATATACCATAATGATCTCCATAAATGATAATGACCGAGTCCTTGTATAAGCCTTCATTTTTCAATTGTTGAATGAAGTTTTTGATCGCCTCATCTGTATATCGGACGGTGACTGGATAACGGTCAACAATCGGATCACCAGTGTCAAAAGCAGGGACCAACTGATCCTCTTCACTGAATTTGAATGGATGATGGTTGGTCAAGGTGATAAATTTAGCATAAAAAGGTTGTGGAACTTCCTTTAAATATTTCATCGATTGATTGAAGAAAGGCTCATCCTTCAACCCGTAATTGATTTTATTCGTTTCATTTATTTCATAATATTCTTCAGCAAAAAACTTATCATAGCCTAATGACTGGTACATGTTATTCCTGTTCCAGAAGCTTTTGTTGTTTCCGTGAAAAACGGTACTATAATACCCCTTCTCTTTGATGATTTCAGGTATGGCATAATATTCATTCAAGGCGTGCGTTTGGAACACAGCACCTCTAGGCAATGGGTACAAAGCGTTATCGATGGTGAACTCGGAATCTGACGTTTTTCCCTGCCCAGTTTGGTGATAAAAGTTGTCAAAGTAATAACTCTCGTTAATGAAATCATTGAGGAATGGTGTAATCTCCTTACCGTTGATTTCTCTTCCGATCACAAACTGCTGGGTCGATTCCATTGAAATCAAAATGATGTTTTTCCCTTCAGCGATCCCGTAAAAATCCTCATTCGGTTCAGCAGACTTTTTCTTTGTATAATGATTGATCTCAACGATGTCGACATTGTCAGCCAAAACCTTTTGAGCTGAAGTCTTGGACTGCAGGACTAGATCGTATAGATGATAATTGTATGTACCCAAATTCTTTACGAGCAGTTCCCTGTCAAAAGTACGTGTCAACAGTTCCGGTCGTTCAGACTCAGCAAGGCCTAGATTGACAGCCAGGAAAATAAGGGCTGTAAGTAAAATCTTATACAGCCTTTTCTTCGAATAGACCGCTGGTTTAAGCTGTCCCCGTTGTGCTAGGAAATACAGGAAAATGAGGTCAGCAAAAAAGACGACGTCATACCAATACGTTTGGGCGATGACACTATTTCCGATATCACCGACGTTATTTGTCTGGAATAAGACAGGAACCGTAATGAAATCATTGAAAAACCGATAATACAGCGTGTCAGCATAAAGGATGATGGTGAAACTGACAGAAATGATCCAGATCATCCGGTTTCGAAGCCGGACTGGAAAAAGAAAAATAAGTGCTAATGAAAACAAGACGGAACTAAGAGGATTGATGAAGAGGATCAATTCCTGCATCCAATTGCTCGTCTCTAAATTAAAGCAAACTTTATATACAAAATAGGTTTTGAGCCATAACAGAATAGCTGTTATGACAAGGCTATCGTAACTTTTGACTCGCTCTTTCATACACGCAACCTCCTAGTTGACACAAGCGCACACTGTAAATATGACCTATTTTATAGACGAGCGGACGTAGATAAAGTTCCGTGTTTATCCGCGGAATTTATATGATAGACCTCTATAATAACAAATTTTGTTAATTCGTTGAACTATAAAGATTTCTTGCAAAGACTCTTCCTCAATTACTATTGCCAATTCCAGATAACATGACTATAATAAGAAAAAATTAACAATGAACTTTGGTGAAGAGGAAAGTAAATATCAGGTGATCATAAAGCGAGCTGGAGTCGGTGGAAGTCCAGTATAGCCTGTTTTTGAAACGCACCTCGGAAAAGCTTTTTTGAAATGGAGTAGGAAAAGCCGTTACCCAGCGTTAAAGGGTCAAGTTGGTTCTAGATTATATGAACAAGCAGAGTGGTACCGCGGGATATTCTCGTCTCTCATTTATTGAGAGGCGTTTTTTTAATACGTTAAGAAAGTGTAACTTTTCAGCGATGTAGCTACGATGTAGCAGAAAAGTTTACGAACGAAGTTAGTGCAGTTAAGGCTCAGCCTTCGCCAAGTTTTGGCTTGATCAAGTGTACTACCAACATTAATTTATAAAGGAGTGACAGGTCATGACGATTCAAAAATACACAGCACAACATTTAGAGCAGATGATCGATGTACCGGTGGATAAGATTGCTGAAGCGCTTGAAGTTCCTCCTGATCGATCATTAGGAGACCTTGCCTTTCCGTGCTTTATTCTAGCAAAAAAATGGAAGACATCACCGGTTCAAATTGCCCAAACACTAGCTGGAAGATTGAAGGATTCAAAAAGCTTCGAACGAGTAGAGGCTGTTGGCCCGTATCTGAACCTATTTTTACCGAAACAAGAGCTTACAGAAGAAGTCATCACGGAGATTCTGCGAAAAGGGGAGTCATATGGAGATAAAACCGTGAATAAAGGCACGATTACCATTGACCTCTCATCGCCGAACATTGCCAAGCCGTTCTCCATGGGCCATTTGCGTTCTACAGTAATCGGAAATGCGATTGCAAACATTGCCTCCAAGAAAGGGTATCAGCCTATCCGTATCAACCATTTGGGAGATTGGGGAACACAATTCGGGAAACTCATGGTTGCCTACAACAAATGGGGTGACGAAGCTGCTGTCAAGAAAAGTCCTATCAAGGAATTGAATACTCTCTATGTTAAATACCACGAAGAAGTGAAAGGTGATCCTGACCTTGATGATGAAGGAAGACAATGGTTCAAGAAACTTGAAGATGGTGATGAAGAAGCTAGAAAGCTATGGACATGGTTCAGAGAAGAATCATTGAAAGAATTTCAAAAGATATATGATCTGCTCGACGTCCAATTCGATTCTATGCATGGGGAAGCTTTTTATAACGATAAAATGAAAACTGTAGTAGAAGAGCTTTGTGAGAGAAATCTTATGAAGGAATCAGAAGGCGCAATGGTAGTGGATCTTTCAGAATTCGACCTTCCCCCAGCTTTGATTCAAAAGAAGGACGGCGCCTCCCTTTATGCGACAAGAGACCTTGCTGCCGCCCAATATCGGAAGGCAACTTACCAATTCGCGAAATCCCTTTATGTTGTAGGGCATGAACAATCCTTACACTTCGAACAGGTGAAAAAGGTCCTATCAAAAATGGGGTATACTTGGGCAGATGACATGGAACATATTCCGTTTGGCATGATCCTTCAAGATGGCAAGAAGATGTCTACTCGTAAAGGGAAGACGGTACTGCTTGAAGAAGTCCTTAATCAAACGATCCAGCAGGCAAAAAAAAGCATCGAAAGCAAAAATCCCACTTTGGAAAACAAAGAAAAGATCGCTGAGATGGTCGGTGTTGGAGCAGTCATATTTAATGATTTGAAACAATCGAGATTGAATAGCGTCGAGTTCAATATCGAAAGCATGCTTCGATTTGAAGGGGAAACCGGTCCTTATGTCCAGTACACCTATGCCCGAGCTTGTACCTTATTAGCGAAGGGAGACTGGGACGTTGAGAACTCAGCTTCCAACGATGTCGATGAACCGTATTTGTGGGAGATCATTCTGACGCTGGAAAAATTCCCTGGTACAGTAGAAAGAGCTCTCCAAGAGTATGAACCGTCGATCCTATCACGTTTTTTGATCGAGCTCTCACGTTACTTCAACCAGTATTATGGAAAGGTCCGAATCTTGGCCGGGACGGAAGAGGAGCAAATGGCACGACTCAATATCGTAAAAGCTGTGACGATAGTGCTGGAGGAAGGACTGCGTCTACTCGGCATAAAAGCACCAGAGAAAATGTAAGAAAGGGGCTTATTTTCAATGAAAAGGAAGAAAGGACTCATCCACCATATTGAAATTTATGTCTCGGATCTGAATAAGACAATCGACTTTTGGGGGTGGCTGTTGCCAGAGCTCGGGTATTTCGAATATCAGAAATGGGATAAGGGACGGAGCTGGAAGCTTAGAGATTCATATATCGTTTTCGTACAAGCAGAAAAAAAGTATCTGGATGTACCGTTCCATCGCTGCCGGGTAGGTTTGAACCATCTTGCCTTCCATGCGGATTCAATGGATCAAGTGGATCATTTCACGGCCGAATTGAAGAAAAGAGGTGTAACCATTCTTTACACGGACCGCCATCCTTACGCGGGTGGATCTAAACATTATGCAGTGTATTTTGAAGATCCCGACCGGATTAAGGTGGAAATCGTTGCGCCGTTTTGAGAGAAAGGAAGGAAAAACCTAGACGGGCTATTTTCCCTCTCAGGTTTTTCCGCTTTTTTCAAAACTGACTATTATTGACTTGGAGTCCAGGATACAGTCCAAACGCCTTTCGACTCATCAAAAACGAGCCTGAAGTGTTTAGTGTTCTCTTGCGTCTCCCCCCATGTGATATACGCTTCTTTCCTATTCTGGGGAGTCTCCTGGATAACTTGATTGAATGCCTCAATTTCCTGAATCTGTTGAAGTTTCATTACAGTATTTTCACGTAAAGCAGGATCTTGGGCAATGTTATCGAGGTAGTCCCGTTTAGATGGCATGGATCCCGCAGGGTCATGGAAATACATCACAAATTTTGTTTCATGATCTTCTTGTTGTTCGGCATGGTAATAGATCTGCATCACTTCAAAGGGTTCTAAACCTATGAGTGCTTGTTGGTCCTCATCCGTTTTCAATTGTTTATATACCGATTCAAGACGCTCATCTATGGGAAGCAATGGGCCTGAGATCGTCTGTTGGTCAGCATCGCCTTTTTCAGCTATTGAAAAATCATCTTTTTGTGATCGGTCTTCCGTATTGTTCTGCCCTTCTTCACCTAAAGCAGGCATTGTTTTATCAGGTCCTGCGCTTCCGCTGTCACTGCTAAGGTCTTCTGAAGATTTCAGGGTAGTATTCTCATTTCCGCCTGATTCACTTGAACTTGGGCTTTCTGTTGAGAAATGATCAATGGCTACTCGTACAACACCTATGAACAGAAACAGGCAAACGGCGGTACTGAGTATCGGCTTCCAATGAGAAAACACGAATACAAACCGCTTTGACCGTTTTTTGGCTATGGCGTTCCTGATGTTCTGCTTTTGTTTTTCTGTAAAGCGTTCTTCTGTTGACATCAACCGGTTCAAGCTTTTATTTAAATTTTTAAGTTGATTGTCCATCACCGATACTCCTTTCTGATGAAATAAGTTCCTTAAGAAGCTGGCGGCCTCGATGCAGGCGTGTCTTTATAGTAGATTCATTCGTAAGAAGCATCAGGCTGATTTCTTGTATGGACAGCTCCTCGAAATAATAGAGCAGCAGTACTTCCCGATATTTGAGAGGTAAGGTGAGTACTTGCTTGGCTAGTGCTTCACTTTCATCTTTTGCGATCAGGTCAGCTTCAGGTGTATGTGTTTCTCCCTTCATCCAACGGGATATTTTATCAGTGAATTGAAGGTTACGGAATGACCATGTCCTCTGGTAGTCATGGCAACGATTGATTGTAATCCGGTATATCCAGGTTTTGACGGAGGACTCTCCACGGAACGTATCTAATTTTGTATAACAAGCCACAAAGGTCTCTTGGACGATATCCTCCGCCTTTCCCCAATCCTTTACATAGGTATAGGCAAGGCGAGTCAATTTTTCTCCGAACTGATCCATCATGATCTCGATGATTTCGTCTTTCGGATAACGGCCGATCACGTTATCAATCTGTATCTTGGACCGATTTTTCGGCTGATATTCTTCCAACCTGCTGACCTCCCTAAACTGTCTTTTAACCTTTTGACGTAAATGATGATTGAGACGTTTCATTTTCAAGAAAATGACTTACAATTATAGACGTATAACGATCAAGTGAGTAAAGTAATATGTAAGATATATGTTTGATGGTCAAAGAAATAAACCAGAGATGAGGTTATTACTGTGAAAACCAATACCACTATCAGATGCGCCTGGTGCGAAGAAGACCCTTTGTTGATCAGTTATCATGACAAAGAATGGGGGAAGTGTCTAACGGGTGATGACCACTTATTCGAAGCATTGACGTTGGAAATTTTCCAGGCAGGGTTAAGCTGGAAAACCATATTACATAAACGTGAAAATTTTAGAAAAGCCTTTGACCACTTCTCGATCGGTAAAGTGAAGGCTTACGGGGAAGAGAAAATTAAAAAGCTCTTGGAGGATAAGGGGATTGTACGCCACCGCAGAAAGATTGATGCCACAATCCATAATGCGAATGTGGCGGAAGACCTGATTGAAAGATACGGAAGCTTGAAAAACTATTTTGACTCATTACCAAAGGATAAGCATGAGAAACAAAAAGCAATCCAAGCAACATTCAAGCACGTTGGTCTGACAACGGCTGAAAGTTTCCTGATGGCAGCAGGATTCATAGAACCAGAACACAGTGAAGAATGCTTTTTAGGAAAGAAATAAAAGAAGGATAATGAAACCCTTCTTTAACACTTTACGTTCATTTCCATCGGAGGTAATTCATCGATAGCAATAGTCGATTTATTCATGGGTGGCAATTCATCAATAGCAATAATCGATCTATTCATAGGTGGTAGCTCATCAATGGCTATAGATGATTTTATCATTGGAGGTAGTTCATCAATTGCAACTTTGTTATGATTTAAAACACCATGGATACTTACTAGTATTAGCGCAACTAAAACAAGTGCTGATATACCTAAGAAAGTATGCTTTTTCATGATTATATACACCCCTTTATAATTAAAAGAAATTTTTTCTTGAATCATTTGCTAATTTATAATACTCACTAGATTTCTTATACTGGGATTTTTTAAAATAGTATTCGGCAAGTAGTTCGGACGCATCGCTTAAATATTCCCAGAGATTCTTCTTGTTAAAATATGGAATAGCTTCCTTTCTTAAAAGATTTTCATATGATTCATCCAACTCATTGATAACTCTTTTATATAAGATACTGTAGTGTAAATAATATTCGTAATTATAATTTTCATCTAATTTTTCTTTAACTTTATTTAACCATTCCAAAGAGGATTTCTTATCCTTTATACGGAAGTACTCTCTTGCAATTAAATAGTAAGTAATAAAACTGTCTTGTGTTGGTAATTTTGATTTAAGATTAATACTTTTATGGTACAACTCGATAGCTTTCTTAGTTTCGCCCATACTAGAATGTACGTACCCTAGGTTATGGTAAATGATAGCTATAGTTTGCAATTCATTAAAGGTCTCAGCGAATTTTAAAGCTTTATTGAAATGAAATCTTGCCTGTGAATAATTGTTTATTCTTCGGTTACTAATGCCTAATAATATATGGCAATCCGCACTTCTATTAAAGTTGTATTCTTTATCGAAGATCTCTAAGGCTTTATAACAATAATTAATAACAGATGTATTATGGAAAAAGTGGCTATGCGCAAGTGCAAGGTTATAAAAGAAAACTCCTCTTTCAACAGGGTTTAGAGGGATTTGTTGTATAAATTTCTCTGCATTTTCGAAATAAGATAAAGAGGATTGAAATTCCTTTTTGTTATAAAAATAAATTCCTATTATATGGTTATAATGAAACTCTAAATCACTTTCAAATTTATTATCATGATGGTTTTTTATTTCTTTAATCAATTTATCAGCTTTATCAAATTTTTTATTACTAACTAAACTCTTTACAAGGAAAACTTTATATTTTAACTGTATTACTGGATCTTCTATAAAAGGTATGTAGGTTTCTATTTTTTTTTGTGTTTCTGAAGATTCCTTCCATTTTCTGGATGTCATCAGATAGTTCCACTCATTAAGTAATCCGAGTATATTTACATCTAGTTGTTCTTCAGCAGCGGAGATTCCAAGCTTTTCACATAGGAGTTCTATAACGTCTTCGCTAGATTTGGCATCTCCATTTTCGATTTTACTAAGGTAAGAGATGGAGCAAATTCCCCTGGCTAATTCTTCTTGAGTGAGGCCTTTTGTTTTTCTGTAATATCTTATTCGTTGACCTATCAAATTATTCCCCCCTCCCGAACTTGGGAAAATCGACCCGAAAACCCCTTGAATATCGTCTATCAAAACTACCATTTTTCCCAATACAGGACCATATGTTCCTTTGATAAAATAAATATAACACAAATTAAGCTCATTAGTTAGTCTTTCAAACTAGTTTTTCTGTATTTTGGAAAAATTATTACAAAAATTGTAGTAAGATTGTTCTTGTTTTAATTATGACATGAATGGGAGGATAGCATAATGGGAAAAATGGACAATTTCTTTCACAAGACCTACGAATCGAAAGACCCTTTTTATGCTTCTAATGAGCTTGAATCCGGATATAAATCAAGAAAGTCGAAAAGAAAAACAGTGAAAAATACCCAAGTAACTTCAACAGATCTACTTATTGATGATCATCAAAATAAGTGGTATTATAATCGGATTGACAAAAAGGGAAATATCACACTTGTGGCGCTTAATTCGAATAATGATGTCATCATCCAGAAGAAACTCTATGGGACTCCGAATATCTATGAATTTCCTGATCATGTAGTGGTTGCTTGTGAAGGGGACGGCGAGACAGGCTCGGTTTGTCAATTTTCCAAATCCACCCTAGAGTTAGTGGAAGATTGGGAGATTGATGGCTTCATATGGGATGTCAATATGTTCAACAATTCTGTATGTGTTTCTGCTTATGTGGTCGATCTCGATATGGCACGGTTATATATCCTTAATGGCCGGTCGATTGATTTTGTCGAGCTTGGCACTCACTTTGCACCAGCAGATTTGTTAGTATTACAAAAGGATTTGTTCATTTCGGCATATCCATTGACCGAAAAGAGTCCAAAGAAAATACTGAGGCTCAATAAAGACTTTGATCTTGAAAAAGAATACGATGTCTCCATCTGTCCTAGGTTCCTCTTTAAAAACGGCGAAGAGATCTTGATCCAAGAGTTGGATGTAAAAACCGGACGCTCTGATCGATATTGTTCCTTGGATCTGTGTACAGGTAGGGAGATCATCTCGAAACGGAATAAGCCGAGACAACAGGTAAGCTTCTAATAATATAACTATTCCATTAGGTTGGCCTTCAAAGGTCAGCCTTTTTTCATTAAATGTTCAAATGGTCTGAAAGGGATCGGGCCAAATATGAGAAAGAAGTGGGTGAGAGGAGGGATAATTATGTGGAAAGGCTCAGCTGCTGTATGTATAAAAGATCAAAAGGTGTTATTGGTTCAACAAGGCAAGCCTGATGAAAGGAAGCTTTGGACCATCCCTTCTGGTGAAAAGGCAGGGAATGAAACCTATGAAGCTTGTTGTTTAAGGGAGTTAGAGGAAGAAACTGGATATAAGGGAGTGATTCAACGCTTTTTGTTCAGAAAGGAAGGACAAAGTTTCGGAATAGATGTAACAGTCCACTACTTCCTTGTCGATATTACAGGAGGAGAAAGGATTATCCAGGATCCGGACGGATTGATATATGATATCAAATGGATGTCATTAAAGGAGTTACATGGGATTGACTTATCCTTCCCGGAAGATCTGGCTTTTCTTTCCGAATACATAAGAAGACCTGGTTTACAATGAAGCATATGGAAAATTCAGAAAATGGGAATTTTTGTTTTGCGAATTTCCCAAAATTAAAAGAAAATGGTAATTGGAATGAAATCCTTTCAAAATGTCTTTCTTTTACGAATGCTATTGTTAGACCAAAAATCTTTTAATAGGGGCACTGTAAAATGAAAAGGGTAAGCATATTATGTGTGTCTCTTCTTTTAAGTTTTGTTTGGGTACTCCCGCAAAATGCAAATGCAGAAATCGACGAACCAACAGACCTTTTAAGTGAGACCTCCATTTTAATCGATGCAACAACCGGTGATGTTTTGGCAGAAGAACATCCAGATAAAAGAATGTATCCTGCAAGTATTACGAAAATCGTCACAGCCATTCTGGCTATTGAATCCGGAAAAATGGATGAAGAAGTGACCATCAGTGAGAATGCCGCCTCTACTCCAGGAACTCAGGTATATCTAGTTGAAGGAGAGAAAATGACTCTCAGACAGCTTGTCCAGGGCTTGATGATTAATTCTGGTAATGACGCAGCCGTTGCAATTGCTGAACACTTATCCGGAAGCACAGAAGCTTTTTCAGAGGATATGAATACATTTGTTGAAGAGGAATTAGGATTAAGCAACACTCATTTTGTCAATCCGAATGGCCTGCATGATGAGAACCATTATTCAACAGCTTCCGATATGGCTAAAATCACACAATATGCACTGCAGCTGGATGAATTCAAAGGTATAGTCAGCACAAAAGAAATGGAATGGAAAGGCGCTGAATGGGAAACCACACTTTATAACCACCATAAGCTGCTCTGGCGTTATGAAGGCGCAATCGGTGTAAAGAATGGTTATACGAGTAAATCCAAGCACACCTTAGTTACTGCCGCAAGCCGTAATGGGACCTCTTTAATCGTTGTGACGATGAAAAATGATTCATCGGAACAAGCCTATCAGGATACAGTAGAACTATTGGATTATGGATTCGAACATTTTCAAACTGAAAAGATCAAAAAAGGTACGATTATTTCAAGCCCCGATGGTGAAGAAATCAAGTTAAATGAAGATAAAATGTTTACCCATAAGATTGGTGAAGGATTTGAAACACTCATCAATGATAAAGGGAACCTCGTCATCAAAAATGAAGCAGATGAAGAAATCGCCACTTTCCCGCTTGTTCCTAAGACGGAAAAGAACAGTGAAGTAAAGGCGGCTATTGGAAAAGTGGGTGCAGAGGAATCCCAAAACCCTTCCTTCTTACCCGTTTTATTAAAAGGAAGCTTATGGATTCTCTTATTGCTTTTTGTCTGGAACTTCATTAGGAAAATAAAAAGGCGTAAGAAGAAAAGATTGCGAAAAAAAAGAATGATGGCAGAAATCAACCGGAGAAGGGGATCGATTTAGACTTTATAGTCTTATTGATCCCTTTGTCTTTTCCCTTTTAATTGGCTTATATAGGAAATACCGATCAGTTGGGTTATAATCAGCGTAAGCGTTATTCAGAATACAGTTCAGGGGGCTGCTAATCATCATGCGTTTGGAACCATCTAACCAAATTGCGCCGAAAGCATTGACAGTATGGCGTATTTACGGCGCTTTCAATAGTCTGTTTTTCATCTTATTATCGATCGGAAGCATTGTTTTAGTGATAATGACTCCAGTTCCGATGTGGGTATCGATCGTTACCATTGTTGTTACAGCTTTACTTACATATTTATTTGTCCTGGTGCTCCCAGCCATTCGACACCGTGTTTGGCGATATGAAGTACGGGAATTCGAAATTGAGTTGAAGTTCGGTCTTTTGATCATTCGCAGAGTGTTGATCCCGATGGTGAGGGTGCAGCATGTCGATACGAAGCAAGGTCCGATCCTCCGGCACTATGATTTATCAACTGTAACGATTTCGACTGCTGCGACCACACATGAAATTCCAGCTCTGGACCGTGAGACAGCGGATCAAGTACGTGACTATATTTCACAAATGGCTAGGGTGACTGAAGAAGATGTATGATCCGACAAGACTCCATCCATTAGCAGCAGGGTTGTCCTTTTTAAAGATGCTTAAAGAATGGATCATCCCACTTGTATTATTTTTACTGTTCGGTCCAGGGAGTCCTGAAGGTATGGCATGGGTTTCGTTTGCCCCATTCATCTTCGTCCTCCTATTAGGCGGATACGGGATCCTCCATTGGTATCGGTTCACCTATCATATTGAAGGTGATGAATTGAAAATAGAGTATGGTGTGTTTGTAAGGAAGAAACGGTACATACCAAAAAACAGGATCCAATCAATCGACTATACTCAAGGTATCTTCCACAGGGCTTTTGACGTCGTGAAGATCAATATTGAAACAGCTGGCGGCCCAGGGGGAGCGGAGGCTTCTTTATCGGCTGTCCGTAAAACAGATGCGGATCAATTAGCGCTCGCTTTACGTGAGGAAAAAAAAGCATCTGTTGATGAAATAGAATTGGAGACGCAGAAAGAAGAAGCTTCTTATACGTATAAATTATCTTTAAAGGACCTGCTTCTGGCAGCTTCTACTTCAGGAGGAATCGGAGTCGCATTACCCCTTACCGGTACACTCAGCTCTCAATTCGATACGTTTTTACCGGATGACTTCTATGTTGAAGCCTTCAATTGGCTTAGTGGTTTCAGTTGGATAGTCATTGCTGTGATGGCCTTCTTATCTGTATTCATTGCATGGTTTGTCTCGTTTATCGGCGTGATTTTAAAATACGCCAACTTCCAAATCAACAAGTTCGAGGATCGTATTGTGATCAGCAGAGGCTTGCTGGAAAAACGGGAACTGACACTTCCGCTTCAACGAATACAAGGATTACGGGTAGTGGAAAGCATTTTTCGCCAGCCATTCGGCTTTTCAACCGTACATGTAGAGAGTGCTGGTGGGGCTGGACCGGAAATGGGTGTTTCAGCAATGCTCTTTCCGTTCATCAAACGTTCTCAAATCAATGATGAGTTAGCGGAAATCCTAGAAAGTTATCATATCCCTGAGGAGAAGATGGTTCCTTTACCGAAACGAGCTATGAGACGTTATATTTTAAGAAATGCTGCTCCTGTCCTATTCTTGATTCCTTTATTTTGGTTCGTCCCTACATCATTGTGGTTCTTGTTATTCATTCCTTTACCAATCCTTGTTATGTGGGGAATCCTGGATTTCAAAGACAGCAAATGGTTGATTGATGGCCAGTCCTTCTATATTCAAACACGTACACTTTCACGTTGCTTACTTATTACAAAAAAAAGAAGAATGCAGGATTTTGAGATCAAACAATCCATTTTCCAAAAACGTCACGATCTGATGACGATGAAGACGGCGATTTTATCAGGTGGTGTAGGGAAGGTTTTTCAATTGAAGGATATCGAATTCGGAAGATGGAGAGAGGTTTGTGGCTGGTTTTCTCGAAAGTATTGAAGAGAGTAGATTATTATGAAAGACAACTGTATGAAAAAAAGAAGTGATCAAAACACATTAATCCTAAAATCAAAACAGGAGTTGAAGAAGATACTCCTGTTTTTGCATTTAAAAAAGTGTGCATTTATTAATTGTAAGATATGAAAACATGAAATTCTGGGCGCTTTTCCTGGCGTCCAGCTTCATCGCCCAGCCACTTGGATCACTTCAGTCCTACTGTGGCGGTCGACACATTGATTTAGGTCGAAGGGTTTGCCCACGCAGAACCGAACTTTGTTTGGTTCGAGCCTCCTCGTCGGACTTCCAGTGACCTTCGTGGCTGCCCAGGGCGATTGCGCTTTTCTTTAACCATACCGTTTTCGTTTTCCCATCAGGATGATCGGACCTAAGGCTGCTCCTCCAATTAAACCGAAAAGGTGGCCCAGTATATTGATGTTAGGGGTTACGAATGTCATGACCAAGCTTAAAACAAGGATTGTCATAACGATTTGTTTATTTTGTTGATCGATCAGCTCTTTGCGTGCATAAATAATGTATACATATAAACCGAATAGGCCGAATATCGCACCAGAGGCACCGATGTGACTATAACTAGGTCCTTGGAGAATGAAAGTTGCGATATTTGCAATTACCCCGGATCCGATGTAGCCTATGATGAATTTGAATTTCCCTAAGATCCGTTCCAGTCCTGGACCGAATAGGAATAATGAAAATGTGTTGAACAGGACATGGGGAAAAGATTCGTGGATGAAAATCGGCGTTACGAGCCTCCAATATTCACCTAATCCGATATAAAAATTGATGCCAGCTGTAAGGTGCAACAATGCGGGGAATAAATTGACACCGATAAATAAAACGATATGAAGAGCCATGATTATGGTGATAATAGGATACAACCTTCTGAACGATCGAAAATTTTCTGTCCGGATAAACATGGGGAAGCCCTCCCTTTACAAATAGGGTTCTGTTTGTGTTACTGAATGAAAGATTCAAAATAAATGTTATGGAATCATCACCTATTCAGTTTATCATATTAGTTGAATGGAGTCTGATTGTATGATTCCAAATTGCAGATAAGAGGTGTCAAACAATATGATCATTGGGATCGGCATAGATATTATTGAAATAGAACGGATCAAACATACATATGAACGTCAGCCAAAATTTGCTGAGCGTATTTTGACAGAGACAGAGCTCCGCCATTTCCATATATTTAAACGTCGAAAAGGCTTGGAGTTTTTAGCCGGCAGATTTGCTGCTAAAGAAGCGTATGCGAAAGCGGCAGGGACAGGTATCGGAAAGCGCCTTAGCTGGAAGGACATTCAAATCCTCCCGAATGAAGCCGGAAAACCAATAATAGAAGTCCGGGATCCTGAGTGGAGTGCCCATGTCTCCATTTCCCATAGCAAAGAATTTGTAGTTGCGCAAGTAATCCTTGAAAGCTCGTCAAGCTAGTCTGCATATTGCCAGAAGTTGTCTCATATATTTGTAGTGCGGTTAGGAGGGAACGCTGAAACATATGGGCAGATGGTCAAGCGAGCAGCCGCCAAAGGTTTTTAACAAGGGGGTGTAGATCCAAGGAAAACTGCTTGCATTCACCATACTGGGAACCTTATACCTCAATTCGCACTACTATAACGTTCAGGGAATCTGTGTATCCCCATGGCGGTGCATCAAAGGCCTATCTGTATAAACATATGTGAGGTCCCTCTTTTGTCATCTATATGAGGCAAAGGAGATGAAAAATTTGAAAAGAATACTCTCGCTTCTTGTGATTGCACTCATGATCACGGTGCTTGCTGCTTGTGGGTCGAAAAGCCAGAAGGATGTACTGTCGGATTTAGAAAGTACGATGGATAAAATGTCCGGTTATAAATCTGAGGCTACAATGACTCTCCAGACTGGAGAAAATCCACTGACCTATGAGATTGAAATTTGGCATAAAAAGCCGAGTTTCTACCGGGTCAGCTTGAAAAACGCCGAGAAGGATCAAAGCCAAATGATTCTGAGAAACAGTGATGGTGTGTTCGTGTTGACACCAGCACTCAACAAGAGCTTCCGCTTCCAGAGTGATTGGCCGGAAAACAGCAGCCAGGTGTACTTGATGGAATCTTTGATCAGCGATATCCTGATGGATGATGATCGTAATTTCAAGACTGGAGACAAAGGCTATGTCTTCAATACCAAAACAAATTATCAAAACAAGAACCTTTACCAGCAAGAGATCACCCTTGATAAGTCCAACTTGCTCCCGAGCAAAGTGAAAGTAATGGACAAAGATATGAAGGTCTTAGTAGATGTAAAGTTCAAGAATACGAAGTTGAATACGAAATTCGACGACGGAGCGTTCGATATGGAGCGCAACATGGAAAGTGCCCAGCTGGAAGTTCCGACAATGGCATCAGGGGAGAAAGACAAGAAACTCACCCCGGTGTTTCCGGAATTCGTTCCTGAGGGTACGACATTGTTAAACCAGGTCGCGAACAGCACAGGTGATGAAGCCATTCTCACATACGCGGGAGATCAATCATTCACCATCATCCAAAAGCAAGCGACTGTTGCACCTGCAGCCAAGATGCTGACGATGAACGAAGGTGAGCTTGTCGATTTAGGTTTTGCAGTTGGTGTATTGAATGGTACAACACTTAGCTGGTCAGTCGATGGAGTAGATTATTACCTTGCCTCGAACGATCTGACAGTAGAAGATATGGCAGCAATCGCATCATCAATGGTGACGACGCAAGGAAAATGATGGATTGACAGGCTGGAAGAATAGAACTGATATTCTTTTAAGCCTGTTTTTTTGTGAATAGTGGCTTTCGAATATCGGTGCCAGGCACCGAAACAGACCCCAACTGCCCCAAGGGTTTTCAAATTGTACCAGGCACCGAAAGAGAGTCCTACTGGGGCAAGGCATCTGAGTCGGTGCCTGGTACACAAAGATTAAACACTGCTAAACACAACAGGTAACCTCCAAAAATAAATTTACCGTTTCGAAATGGTTATGTACAATAGAAGGAAATAGATTGGGCTAGGAGTCGTTTTCATGCAATTCTACAGACCTACTTGGGCAGAAATCAATTTGGATCACATTATAGATAACTACCTTCATATACAAAACCATTTAAAGGGCGGGACGAAAGTAATGGCGATTGTGAAGGCTAATGGATATGGACATGGTGCCGTACAAGTCACAACAAGCCTGATCGAAAATGGTGTGGATCACTTAGGTGTAGCTCTGTTGGATGAAGCGATTGCCCTCAGAAGAGCCGGAATCCAGACACCGATCCATGTTCTAGGGTGGACTGATCCTGAATATGCTTCAATAGCTGCACAATACAACATTTCATTAACCGTTTTTCAATCCGAATGGCTGCAAAATCTAGATGGAATGGAAGATGAATTAAAGCTTCATATCAAGTTTGATACTGGCATGGGCCGTTTAGGTATAAATGATGAGAATGAGGCAAGGATAATAATCAATCAAATTAAACAAAATCAGAGTTTGAAGTTAGAAGGCGTTTTCTCACATTTTGCAACAGCTGATGAACTAGACTCCGAGCTTGTGGATCGTCAAATGAATCGCTTTTCGGACTACCTCTCTCTTTTAGAGGGCGAAGGTGTATCTCCAGGGCTCATCCATTTCGGAAACAGTGCCGGGGCTATTCGCTTTCCGGAGTATAAACAACATTATGTCCGGGTTGGAATTTCGCTTTATGGCCTTTCTCCATCAGAGGAGATTAAAAGTATCCTGCCATTTCCTCTTAAACAAGCTTTTTCATTACACAGCAGGTTGACCCATGTGAAAAGAATCAAACCTGGAGATACCTTAAGTTACGGGGCGACTTATCGTGCTGAAAAGGAAGAGTGGGTTGGAACAGTACCTATCGGGTATGCAGATGGATGGTTCCGAAGATATGCTGAAAAAGGCTCAGTCCTCGTCAATGGTCAATTGGCAAAAATCGTCGGCCGCATCTGTATGGATCAGCTTATGGTGAAATTGCCATATAAGATTGCTGTAGGAACTGAAGTCATACTATTGGGGCATCAAGGGTCTGAGGCGATTACCATCGATGATGTTGCAAACCAAAACGGAACGATCAACTATGAAATACCCTGCGCGATCTCCTCTCGAGTGCCGAGAATTTACAAAAAAAATAACAAAATCATTGAAACAATGAATCAAACTTTAAATAATTCGTAAATTATTAAAGGAAATCGGCTGATATTGGCGAAAAGGATATACTGAGATTGCTTTGCAAAATTACGTCTAGGATGGTACTATTAATAGGGGATTTCAGAGAGAGCGTAGCAGTTAGCTGGAGGTGGATTTTTGTGTCAGATCTGAACACAAAGCGAATTGTCATAAGCTTACCGGAGCAACTGATAAAAGAGGTGGACGGAGCGATTATGAACGAAAACTTGAACAGAAGCGAGTTTATTCATCAGGCAACCAAAATGTATCTGCGAGAACGGGAGAGCAGCCATATCCGTGAGTCAATGCGTCAAGGGTATAAGGAAATGGCCAAAATCAATTTGAACATTGCATCAGAAGCCTTTCTTGCTGAGGAGGAAGCTGATCTAACTTTGGACCGCTTAGTAAGCGGGGTGTAATGATTTGATAGTGAAGCGTGGCGACGTTTACTTTGCAGATCTTTCTCCAGTAGTAGGGTCGGAGCAAGGAGGTATCCGGCCGGTATTGATCATACAAAATGATATCGGTAACCGGTTTAGTCCGACAGTAATCGTCGCGGCCATTACAGCCCAGATTCAAAAGGCTAAACTACCTACTCACGTAGAAATCAGCGCTAAAAAATATAAGTTCGAACGAGACTCTGTCATCTTACTAGAACAGATCCGGACAATCGACAAACAAAGATTAACAGACAAAATAACACATCTAGACGATGAAATGATGAAAAAAGTTGATGATGCTCTTCAAATCAGCCTGGGGCTCATCGATTTTTAACCGTCATGACAGAGTAAGCTGCTGATTTTCCAGCGGCTTTTTTACATTTAAAGAACGTTTTGTCTTTATTCAATATCAGTGTAACTACGGCTCAGTCTGCGCTAAAATCTTGGCAAATCCCGAGTTTTCTTTAAAAGATAAGAAAGTATAAATTCGATGAAGTGATGTCTAGCTCACCGCCCAACCCCTTGGATCACTTCAGTCCTCCTGCGGCGGCGACACATTGATTTAAGTCGAAGTGTTTACCCACGCAAAACCGAACTTTGTTTGGTTCGAGCCTCACGATACCGTTCGATTCGCGTAGGACTTCCAGTGACCTGCGTGGTTAACCAGGACATTTTCGCTTTTCTTATAGATAAAAGGGTTGTGTGATCAGCTCTTGCCTTTTGAGTAGCATGACGTTAAAAGGGTTTGGTTTTCCCGGATTCCAAGCCTTCTGACAAAAAATACAATCGAAGACGAAGAGTTTAATGTAAGAAGGACATTTACGCAGCTATGCATAAACGAGGCCATAAAGTCAAAAGAATTGAAAGATTTACACAATAATGAAATAATGTTTTTATGGATTATTTTTGATCGGAGGGTACTGGAATGTATTCGACAATAAATGAAGTTATCATTCATAATCGTTCATCTATTGAAGAAGAATGGAAGTCGCAGATGATGCAATTTAAAGAAGATGAGCGTGAATTAGCTAGTGTTACGAATGAAGTATACAAAAATTCAAATACAGAGTTCATAGATAATTTATTAAACCATGTCATAGATGGTCAAGATGAGATAAGTTCAGACCTTCAAGATTTCTTTGAAAGAACAGTCCAGATCGGATGGCCTTTGAGTTATGTAACAAAGGGCCTTCAACTTTTTCGTCGAATCGGATTGAAAACCATTGTTAATAAAAAAGAAAACATTGATGGCATCATGGATACGTTCGAGGTTTTCGATCGGTCGATAGACACCCTCTACGAAAAAATCGTAACGTATTCCACACAGAATTGGAAAGATACCATATCCGTACAGAAGAAAGCCTTACTTGAATTATCAGCACCGCTGATCCCTGTTTTTGAGAGTATCAGTGTCATGCCTCTGATCGGAACCATTGACACAGAACGGGCAAGGTTGATTATGGAGAATCTGTTGGATGGTGTCATAAAAAATCGCTCTCAAGTGGTATTGATTGATATAACAGGTGTTCCTGTAGTCGATACGATGGTCGCCCATCATATCATCCAAGCAGCAGAAGCTGTAAGATTGATCGGATCTAAATGCATCCTTGTCGGAATCCGTCCGGAAATTGCCCAAACTATCGTTAACCTTGGAATCGATTTAAGTGAATTCCCTACAAGAAGTACTCTACTCAAAGGAATCGAAGCAGCACTGGAATTAACGAATAAAAAAATAGAAGCCTTATCGTAGGGGGGACTACGGATGAGAGTACCAATTCTTAAACTTCATGAATATTTATTGATTTCAATTCAAGTCGAACTTGATGATAAGACTGCTTTGCAATTCCAGGAAGATTTATTAAGTAAGATCCATGACACAGGCGCTAAAGGGATCGTCATAGACCTTACTTCAGTGGACATGGTCGATTCCTTTATTGCGAAGGTACTTGGCGATGTCGTCAAAATGTCTAATTTGATGGGTGCCAGAGTGGTTTTGACTGGGATACAACCACCTGTAGCCATAACATTGATTGACCTTGGCATCAATATGAGGGATGTGCCAACTGCTTTAGATTTAGAACAGGGGCTAGATAAATTACAACAGGACTTGGAGGGATGACTATGGCCATCCAATCCTGTGTAGATGTGCGTAATGAATGGGATATTGTAAGTGCACGCCAACTGGGACGGGATTTAGCGAAAGATCTTGGTTTTTCAAGTGTGGATCAAGCTAGGATCACTACGGCGATATCCGAATTAGCAAGAAACATATATCTATATGCAGGGAATGGAAGAATCTGCATCGAGCCGATTGAAGAAGGAAACCGTAGAGGCCTCCGAATCATCGCCAATGATACCGGTCCTGGAATTCAGGATATACGTAAAGTAATGGAAGATGGATATACAACGTCCGGTGGTCTGGGAGCTGGTCTGCCGGGAGTGAAAAGACTTATGGATGAGTTTGCAATTCATTCCACAGTAGATGTAGGTACAGAAATTCATATAACGAAATGGCTCCGCTAGGAGGATCGCAGATGTTGGGGGAAAAAGGTTTATTAGTAGAAAGATATGAGCAATTTTTATCTGCTTATTTAAGCGGCAGAACAGAACAAGCCTTATATAAAGCGCAACAATTCAGCCGGAAAATGATCGAACAAAACATCTCCCCTGAAGAAGTGATCAATATTCACTATACGGTACTGGAATCACTGAACGGAGACATTCCTGAACAAGTGAAAGACTCATTTGATTTCTTGATTGAAGTCATGATGGGATACGGCATGGCATATCGGGAACATCAAATTCTCCGTGATAAACAATTGGCCCTTGAATCTGAGATTGAGGTGGCTGCTAGCATGCAGCAGACTCTTCTTCAAGGGGAAGTGCCAACAGTCGATGCATTGGAAATCGGCGTGATCAGTAAAGCGGCCAAGAAAATGAGCGGGGATTACTATCATTTCGTCCAAAACAGCCCTGATTCGATTAGTGTGGCTGTAGCGGATGTTATCGGAAAGGGCGTACCCGCTGCCCTTTGTATGTCCATGATCAAATATGCGATGGACAGTTTGCCTGAACAACAGAACCATCCAAGTATCGTTCTTGAAAACTTAAACCGTGTGGTGGAACAGAACGTTGATCCGACCATGTTCATTACGATGTTTTATGGTCATTACAACACAGACCTTCATCGCTTTTTTTATGCTGGTGCAGGTCATGAGCCAGGATTTTATTACAATGCCTTGACTGACGGTTTCGAAGAATTCACTGCCAAAGGCCTTGTGTTAGGTGTCTCTCGGAACACGAAATACAAACAATACGAAAAGAAGATTGAAGTCGGGGACATGATCATCATGCTTTCAGACGGTGTCACAGAGTGCCGGACAAGCAGTGGCTTCATTTCAAGAGATGAAGTGGTTTACTTGATACGTTCCCACATGCATTTATCGCCACAAGAAATCGTAGATAATGTCTATGCTGAACTGGAACAATTACAGGAATTTGAATTGCGTGATGATTTTACCTTGATAATTTTAAAAAGAACGGTTTAGTTTCAGTTAGGTTGTGGTATGGATAGAGTAATGCATTCCTATATACCAAGGGGGAAGTCAATGATGAATTTACAGATCCAAAAGAAAGACACAGATGATCATATAGACGAGTTGGTTCTAATCGGTGAGGTTGATGCCTATACAGCACCTAAACTGAAAGAAACATTGCTGGAAGCTGCACAAAAGCAAGGACAAAAAATCATTGTCAATCTCAGTGGTGTTCAATATATGGATAGTACGGGTCTAGGTGTTTTCGTAGGCGCTCTAAAATCCTCACAGCAATCCGGAAGTACCTTGACTTTGACAGGTATGACCGAACGGGTTGAAAGGTTGTTCGAGATCACGGGTCTCACAGAAGTGATAAACATCGAGAACACCCAAGAGGAGGAGGCGCGATGAGTGACATTATCGAAATGGTGATACCAGCAAAGCCTGATTATGTTGGTGTGGCCAGGTTGACGGTTTCTGGGATAGCCAGCAGAATGGGGTATACTTTTGACGAAATCGAAGACATTAAAATCGCAGTCTCTGAAGCGATCACGAATGCAGTGAATCATGCATACGGAGCAGAGGATAAGGGTGAAATCCACCTGTCCTATGGAATGTATGACGATAAGATTGAGATCACTGTCACGGATAAAGGAAAGAGTTTTGATGTAGAAGCAACAAAACTTAGTACCGGTCCGGTCAATGGAAAGCCAGTCGATCAAATTAATGAAGGAGGGTTGGGTCTTTTCTTGATTGAGACGCTAATGGACAAAGTGGATATTAGCGATGAAGCAGGAGTGGTAGTCATGATGACGAAATACCTAAACAGAGATGAGGTGGATGAAAGTGTCGACCAATACAAGTCAGCCCCCTCACAATAAGGACTTCGTCTATGAGTTGTTGGAACAGCTTCGGGAAGACCCCGAAAACCAGGAAATCCAAACCATTCTTGTTGAACATTATCAAGATCTGGTCCATTCACTCGCACGTAAATTTTCGAAAGGGAAAAGCATCCACGATGACTTAGTGCAAGTCGGCATGATCGGTCTTCTGGCTGCTTTTCGACGTTATGACCCTGAGTTTGGAAGAGGCTTCGAATCATTCGCGGTTCCGACGATCATCGGAGAAATCAAACGCTTTATCCGTGATAAAACATGGAGTGTCCATGTACCACGTAGGATCAAGGAACTTAGCCCGAGGATAAAGAGGGCAGTTGAAGAACTTACAAATCAATTGCAACGTTCACCTAAAGTTGCAGAAATTGCAGATTATCTAGAAACTTCTGAAGAAGAAATCCTTGAAACGATGGAAATGGGTAAAAGTTATCAAGCCCTTTCAGTCGACAGCTCTATTGAAGCTGACCAGGAAGGAAGTACCGTTACTCTCTTGGATCTTGTAGGGAGTACGGAAAGCGGTTATGAACAAACAGATCAGCGCATGTTGCTGCAAAAAGCTTTTCATGTATTGTCAGAACGGGAACAACAGATTTTGCGATGCACTTACTTTGAAAATTTAAGTCAAAAAGAAACAGGTAAACGCTTGAATATTTCACAGATGCATGTTTCGAGACTACAACGCAGAGCACTTGAAAAGTTGAAGGATGCAATACGTGTCGATCCGTCGGAGGCACTTAACCATGATTGAAAACAATGTCCATTATCATGTTGACTGGAGTACCTTCCAACGTTCCAAAGTGGAAGGACAGTGTAACGGTGACAGTTATTTTGCCAAAGAAACAGATGATTATTTCATCTGCATAGTGGCCGACGGACTAGGTAGCGGGCAAGCGGCACATGATGCGTCCACTAAAACGGTAAAAGTCGTAGAAGAACATCACAACAAAAATGTAGATACACTGATGAGTCTGTGCAATAAGTCTCTCCAATACACAAGGGGGGCAGTATTGACGATTTTCAAAGTCCATTTCAAAAAGAACTTGCTTGAATATTGTGGTGTAGGCAACATTCGATTGATTATTGGCCAGCCATCTGGAAAAATCGTCCATGCAATTCCGAAATCGGGCTTCCTGTCAGGAAAACCTGCCAAATTTGATGTAAGAGAAATTGAATACCAAGCAGGTTTCATGTTTATTGCTTATTCTGACGGCATTGAACTTTCCTCGCCGGATAAACGGAATGTGATGAAATCACAGAATCCTAAAGCGGCAGCGAGTTATCTGCGGCAAAAATGCAGTATTATCGCTGATGATATGACCTTTGTTATAGGCAAAGTTACCTAAAGAGTTTTCTCATAGTAAGTGGGGGAGCTCTTTTTTTTGTGTCATTAGAAGTCATTCTTCGGGAAAGTGCAACCTTCAGGTGACTTCATAACCGTTGATTACATAGCAGGGGTTTCTTTGGTAGACTTGTACGTATATCAGTTTTATGAGGAGGAGCAAGTTTTGGAGATGAATAATGAACTCATTTCACAAGTAGCCAAGGAAACAAAATTATCCTTGAAATACGTTAAGAATATCATTGACCTTCTAGAAGAGGGAAATACTGTACCTTTTATTGCGAGGTACCGTAAAGAATTGACCGGCGCAGCTGATGAAGTGCAGATCCGAAGTGTTTCAGAGGAATGGGAATACAGACGGAACCTTGAAAAACGAAAAGAGGAAGTCCTTCGTTTAATTGAAGAACAAGACAAATTGACGGATGAATTGAGGACAGAAATACATAAGGCGACGAAACTTCAACAGGTTGAGGACCTTTACCGTCCTTATAAGCAAAAGAAACGCACACGTGCGACCACCGCGAAGGAAAAAGGGTTAGAACCACTGGCAGTTCTGATTCTTGAACAGAAAAAAGGTGTGGACATAGAGGCAGAAGCCCAAAGATTCATTTCAGAAGACAAGAAAGTTCTTAGTATTGAAGAAGCCATCCAGGGTGCTGAGGATATCATTGCTGAGAGGGTATCTGATGATTCAGAAAACCGATCCTGGATCCGTTCGATCACTTTTCAGGAGGGTATTGTCGAAACAAAACTGAAAGGAAAGGTAGAACCTGAAGAGAAAACGTACGAGATGTACTATGACTATCAGGAGCCTGTTAAAAAAATCGTTCCTCACCGCACATTAGCAGTCAATCGCGGAGAAAAGGAAGATGTCCTGAAGGTTTCCATTTCAGCTCCTACAGATAAAATCCTGAGAAAATTGAACAATAAGTATATAAAAGGGCAATCCTCCTCTACGGTTTATATCGAACGTGCAATCCTAGACGGATACAAGCGATTGGTTTCCCCCTCGATTGAACGCGATATTCGGAGTGAATTGACGGAGACTGCGGATGAACAAGCGATACGGATCTTTTCGGAGAACCTCAGACATCTTTTATTGCAACCACCGCTGAAAGGAAAGATAGCGCTCGGTGTGGATCCGGGTTATCGAACAGGTTGTAAGCTAGCAGTGGTCGATGAAACGGGCAAGACACTAGCGGTTGATGTGATATACCCGACTCCGCCGAAATCTGAAACGGAAAAATCAAAATCAATCCTGAAAGGTTTGATTGAACGTCATGACGTTGAAATTGTTGCTATAGGAAATGGAACAGGCTCCAGGGAGACTGAACAATTCGTTGCCGAACTCATCAAAGAGATGGACCGTCCTTTAGTTTATTTGATCGTTAGTGAAGCTGGAGCGAGTGTATATTCCGCATCGGATATTGCTCGCCAGGAGTTTCCTGATCTAAAGGTAGAAGAGCGGAGTGCAGTATCGATCGCACGTAGGCTTCAGGACCCATTATCTGAACTTGTAAAAATCGATCCGAAGTCAATTGGTGTCGGCCAGTACCAGCATGATGTCTCGCAGAAACGTTTAAATGAGTCCCTTACATTCGTTGTGGAGACTGTGGTCAACCAAGTGGGTGTCAATGTAAACACAGCTTCTCCATCCTTGTTACAGTACGTAGCAGGCCTCTCGAAAGCTGTTGCAAATAACATCGTGAAGAAAAGAGAGGAAGAAGGGAAGTTCACAAGCAGAACCCAATTAAAAAAGATTCCACGTCTCGGTACGAAGACGTACGAGCAATGTATCGGTTTCTTAAGGATCGTCGAAGGGAAGCATCCTCTCGATCAAACTCCGATACACCCTGAAACCTATGCAGATACACGCAAGTTGTTGAGTTTATTGGGGTTGACAGAACAAGAAATCGGAACAGATGAGATTCGGAAGAAACTCCAGTCGATTGAATTGAAAGAGTACGCCGAGAGACTGGATATCGGGGAACTGACCTTAAAGGATATCGTCGATGCACTGGTTAAACCATCAAGGGATCCACGGGATGAAGTGACGAAACCTTTATTGAAGACAGATGTTTTGAGGATGGAGGACCTGAAAGAAGGAATGGAACTGGAAGGAACTGTCCGGAATGTCGTCGACTTTGGCGCGTTTGTCGATATCGGGGTCAAACAGGACGGACTTGTCCATATCTCAAAGCTTAGCAAAAACTACGTCAAACATCCTATGGATGTCGTGCACGTAGGTCAAGTCGTAAAGGTTTGGGTAGAACAGGTAAATCTGGATAAGCAACGGATCGCTCTGACGATGGTTACCAATTAAGGAATAGACAAAAAGCACTGCTTACTAGGAGCAGTGTTTTTTTCTGTAGAAAAACCAGCATTGGTTTAATAATTTGATTTGATAGCGGTCTTTGTTAAAATAAGCATTCCTCAACTGCTTTTTAAACCAGTAAGGCACGATGAGCCCTCCTCACTTTCCTTAATGGTGGTTATTAGTCTATGTACAACTGCTTGCCATTGTTCGTGTCAGACTGTTTACTTTTCATTTCGCTGCACCTTTGGCACAATAGATGGTAGTAACGTAAAGGATTGAAGGAAATGGATATAAAAACACTACAACAATTAGTTGAAGATACATCACTTGAGTTTTTCGGCAGACCCTTTAGGCATAAAGCACGGTTCAATCATCGACTAAAAACGACAGGCGGAAGGTATCTGTTGAGAAGCCATGATCTTGAATTCAATCAAAAGCAGCTTGAAGAACATGGGATGGAAGCGTTTATCGGTATCATCAAACATGAGCTTTGCCATTATCATCTTCATCTGACGAAAAAAGGTTATAGGCATCGTGACCGTGATTTCAAGCAGTTGCTGAAGGAAGTCGGCGGCAGCCGATATTGTGAAGTGATTCCTGGTCAGAGAAGGCAAGAAAAGGTCAAATTCATCTATTTATGTAATAATTGCGGGCAACGATATCCTAGAAAACGGAGAGTGGATATTCGTAAATTTTCCTGTGGGAAATGCAGAGGGAAGTTGAAGCAAAAAAGTATTGACTAAAAAATACGTGTATGTTACCTTAATTAAGTCGCTACAGAGACAACTTCTACAAATACGACTAGGTCACTTAAAGAAATTCGGCAATGCCAAACCTTGGTAAAGGTTAGCCATAACCGCATTTTTACTGAAGAGTGCAACAAATAATTTATTTTTCTTCTAAAAAAGTTATTGACTTCATCGTTTGTGTGTAGTATGATATTTATTGTCGCCAAAAAACAGAAACACACATTATTCCACAGTAGCTCAGTGGTAGAGCTATCGGCTGTTAACCGATCGGTCGCAGGTTCGAGTCCTGCCTGTGGAGCCATGCGGAGAAGTACCCAAGTGGCTGAAGGGGCGCCCCTGCTAAGGGTGTAGGTCGTGTAAGCGGCGCGAGGGTTCAAATCCCTCCTTCTCCGCCATTCTATTCCAATTCAAACGTTGCAGCTGGCCCCTTGGTCAAGTGGTTAAGACACCGCCCTTTCACGGCGGTAACACGGGTTCGAATCCCGTAGGGGTCACCATTTACTTCATATAAAATCAGCTGGTGCACAATACGGTATGCACAGCAAATGAATTACCAAGTGGACCCGTGGTGTAGGGGTTAACATGCCTGCCTGTCACGCAGGAGATCGCCGGTTCAAATCCGGTCGGGTCCGCCATTTATAATTTGAAAATTTTATTGTTATGCGATGGGCTATAGCCAAGCGGTAAGGCAACGGACTTTGACTCCGTCATGCGTTGGTTCGAATCCAGCTAGCCCAGCCATAAGGAGCCATTAGCTCAGTTGGTAGAGCATCTGACTTTTAATCAGAGGGTCGAAGGTTCGAGTCCTTCATGGCTCACCACTTTTTTGCGGGTGTGGCGGAATTGGCAGACGCGCTAGACTTAGGATCTAGTGTCCTTGCGACGTGGGGGTTCAAGTCCCTCCACCCGCACCATATTTTAAAAATGGTGCAACGTCTTTTATGGAAGGTGCATCACTAGTTTTAAACAGCACAATTTAGCGGTCGTGGCGGAATGGCAGACGCGCTAGCTTGAGGGGCTAGTGGGTGTATACCCGTGGAGGTTCGAGTCCTCTCGACCGCACCATAAAAATCAACTTCAAACATGAATCAATGCGCCCGTAGCTCAATTGGATAGAGCGTCTGACTACGGATCAGAAGGTTAGGGGTTCGACTCCTCTCGGGCGCGCCATTTAACGGGAAGTGGCTCAGCTTGGTAGAGCACCTGGTTTGGGACCAGGGGGTCGCAGGTTCAAATCCTGTCTTCCCGACCATCACATTTGCGGGTGTAGTTTAGTGGTAAAACAAGAGCCTTCCAAGCTCTGGTCGTGAGTTCGATTCTCATCACCCGCTCCATTTAATTATGGGCCTATAGCTCAGCTGGTTAGAGCGCACGCCTGATAAGCGTGAGGTCGGTGGTTCGAGTCCACTTAGGCCCACCATTAACACCTCCTTCGAATAGAGTTTCTGTCAATTTTGGATCTCCAACATCGAAGTCGGCCCATTCATGGGCAATACAGCTCTTTGAAAACTGAACAAAAGCCAAGCGTGAAACGGGTCTTTTTTAAAAAGAACCCAAAATCAATTTCGATTTACATTTAATGAGCAATCAAACAATGCTCAAAAAATTCAGTGGCATTTGCCCAACAATTTTTTGGAGAGTTTGATCCTGGCTCAGGACGAACGCTGGCGGCGTGCCTAATACATGCAAGTCGAGCGGACCAACGAGGAGCTTGCTCCTCAGAGGTCAGCG
>NZ_JAKJHW010000012.1 GCF_021646685.1 Pseudalkalibacillus salsuginis
GAGGAGCAAGCTCCTCGTTGGTCCGCTCGACTTGCATGTATTAGGCACGCCGCCAGCGTTCGTCCTGAGCCAGGATCAAACTCTCCAAAAAATTGTTGGCAAATGCCACTGAATTTTTTGAGCATTGTTTGATTGCTCATTAAATGTAAATCGAAATTGTGACGCACATGGATGTGCTAACTTCGACGTTGTCACAGGACGTGACGTCGTTAGTCGAAGATCATCTGATCCATGTAGGTCCGTTTTCACGCTTGGCTTTTGTTCAGTTTTCAAAGAGCTGTATTGCCCATGGATAGGCTGTTTCGATGTCGTCACAGAACGTGACTTTTTTGCCGAAAATCATTATGTCGTTTTTGAGGCGACTTAACAAGTATAACATCCATAAAAACTTAAGTCAATAACTTTTTTGGAATAGCTTTTTCTTCTTTTTGCGGCAACAGACAATACTTTATCAGAATCACAAATTACTGTCAATAAGCTTTTTTATTTTTGATTTGATATTTTATGGCGCATATATTTCACACAGTCTGCAGGGTTTGAAAAACGTTGGAAAATCTTAAAAACCAATTGATACCTTTCTTCCATGGCACGTTTAATGATCCCCTCTATCCGATGATCTTCCATATCATGCAATAATTCTTCAAGTTCCTTTTTGAGAAGGTATTCCATTTCTTTTACTTCTTTATCATTAAGTACAAATCCGAGCATGATATCCATCCTTCGTTTTTTCTATCATTATCCCTTGTTTTTCCATTTTCTATTCTTGTGAGAGAACTGGGCGATCAAACAACCTAACTGCCGATCATTTTCATTTACATAGGCCTCATAGACAAGACAGGTCTATCTTGTCCTTTTACACATATACATGTACGGAGTATGACTGATGGGAGGAAATGACGTGAATTTCTTTTGGATTGTGAACGGTAAAAGGTTCAAGCAATATTTGATCATAATCATCGCTTCTTTTTTTGCGGCATTGATTGCTTTTATAGAAGCACAGGATCTGGAGGTTTTCAAAACAAAAGATGGGGATCCACGGGCAATTTATAAAGGAGAGGAAAAGGGCAAACGAATCGCTCTCACTTTTGACGTCAGCTGGGGTGAGAAGCGGATCCATGAAATTCTTGACCTTTTAGAGAAAGAGAAAGTCAATGATACGACATTCTTCCTTTCGGGCGAATGGGCTGAAAGACATCCGGATATCGTTGAAAAGATCACGAAGAACGGCCATGAAATCGGAAGTCTTGGTTATCGGTATAAAAGCTATACCGACCTTGAGAACGATCAGATCAAACGGGATATGGCAAAAGCCCAGCAAATCATCAATGAAGTTTCAGGACAAAAGCCTGTTTTATTACGTCCACCTAATGGGCAGTTCAATAAAGAAGTATTGGATATCGCTGAAAAATTGAACCAAACAATCATCCAATGGAGCATCAATACCCATGATTGGAAAAACCCGGGTGCAGAGCGAATCACTGAAGCTGTATTATCTCAGGCGAAAGGTGGCGATATCGTTCTTCTCCATGCGTCCGATTCAGTTAAACAAACGAGGGATGCTCTGGAAAAAATCATTTCTGAATTGAAGAAGGATGGCTACACATTCGCTTCGGTCGGTGAGTTGATTGCAAATACAGACAGTAAAACGAAGGAAATCAAATAAAGAAGTTGGGCTCAATGCTCAACTTCTTTTTATCAGGCGATGTAAAATTAAAATCTGCCATGTGTTGCATGCTAATAACGGGACGATAGATAACCATAGCCAAAGTAGATCCCCTTGCTTCAAAACCGGTATCCACTCAATGGTCGTCACTACTACCATGAAGAAAAGCGCGGGAATGAAAGCTCCTCTATTCGTTTCTTTCATTTTGAAATACGCAACGATCAAACCATAAAACAATAAGGCAATCGGAATAATAATAAAGTTAAATAAAGACAAACCTGTATCTTTAAACGCAATATAACGTAAGTAAAATAGATCAAATACAACAAAGGCAAGGATCAATAGTTGCACCCAACTCCATAATTGTACGGATTTGAATATTCCTAATCCGAATCGATGGATCGTCAAATATGCGAAATACCCCATTTGGCTGATGATACTGAAGATGAGACCAAACCCGAATAACCAGGCGATCATGACAAAAAAGCCTGCCATGCTATCGATATCTTCCCAGCGAAGCAGTAATCCGACTATGACAGCACTAGCTCCCCCGATTAAAAGTGTAGTGAAAAATAAATAAACCCATTTTCTGATATTCACGGATAACAATTCCCCTTTAATTCTGCTCGCTTCGATTGTACCAATCCATCTATAAAAAAGCCAGTTTCCTTTATTTAGTCCGCATATTTGTCACAACTTTCTCGAACGCTAAAAGTAAGATTGAATACTGAAAGGAGCATTCTAGGATGAGAAACTGGATGTTCGTCCTTATCATATCCTTCGGTTTATTATACCTGCAAGGGTGTACACCTGCAGCAGCAGAAGAAAAAGGTTCTTATGAGGAAACCAAAAAAATGCTCGTAGACCTTTTAAAAACGGAGGAAGGAAAAAAAGCGATACAAGAAGTCTTGACAGATGAAAAAATAAAATCACAAATTGTCATGGACCAGAAATTCGTCAAAAAAACGATTGAAGATACACTGACATCTAAAAAAGGCCAGGATTTTTGGAAGGAGTTAATGAAAGATCCAAAAACGGCCGAAGCGCTTGCAAAGAGTATGGAAAAACAAAATGAAGAATTACAGAAGAAATTATTGGACGATCCAGAATACAGGAAAAAAATCATTGAGCTCATGAAAGATCCGGAATTAACAAAAGAAGCAATGGATATGATGACATCACAACAATATAGGGAACAACAGAAGAAAGTGATGATGGAGACATTCGAAAGTCCATTGGTTAAAGCGCAAATTGCGGAACTGGTCAAAAAAGCAGTACAAGAGGAAATCAAAGGCGGAGATGCTTTGAAGAAGGAAGATAAATCTCAAGGTCAGGATCAAGGCGGCGGCGGCGGGGGCCAAGGTCAATGATAACCATCAGGCCTCCAAAAAGGACCGGCAAACTACAGGTTGCCGGCCCTCTTTTTTATCCTTCGACTTTTTGAATGACATTCAATGCAATCTGTCTATAAATTTGCCCGATCTGGGAATCTTCAAGGTATACGGATGGTGCGAAATCGTCTTCCCGCATCTCCGGTTGGCCGAGCGGTATTCTCCCGAGTACTTCCGTTTTCAATTCTTCCGTCAGCTTATCCGCTCCACCTTGGCCGAAGACATATTCCTTTTCACCTGTCTTCTTACTCTCAAAATACGCCATATTTTCTACGACACCAAGGATATCATGGTCTGTTTTAAGAGCCATCGCTCCGGCACGCGCTGCAACAAATGCCGCTGTCGGATGCGGAGTGGTAACGATGATCTCTTTACATTGTGGCAGCATCTTATGGACATCCAATGCAACATCTCCGGTTCCTGGTGGAAGGTCTAAGATCAGATAGTCAAGTTCTCCCCACTCGATATCGTTGAAGAAGTTCGTCAACATTTTTCCAAGCATTGGACCTCGCCAAATGACTGGAGCATTATCTTCTACAAAGAATGCCATCGAGATCACTTTGACGCCAAAACGTTCAACAGGAAAAATCTGCTCCCCGATCACTTTCGGCCGTTCTGCAATTCCCATCATGTCCGGGACACTAAAACCATATATATCAGCATCGATCAGTCCTACACGTTTTCCTTCACGTGCCAGGCTTGTCGCAAGGTTTACCGAAACGGTGGATTTACCAACTCCCCCTTTACCACTTGCTACCGCGATGAAGGTTGTGCCTGTTTTTGGCGATCCGTTTGGCGCTTCCTTTTGCGGAGCTTCCCCCTCCCGCTGTTCAAAACGAAGACCGACAGATGCAACACCTGCGCCTTTTAGGGTATTCACGATTTCCTGTTGAAGCTGCATTTGTTCCGGGGAGTTAGCCTGGGAAATGATAATTTTCAACCCGACATAATCCTCTTTGGTTTTTATTTCCTTCACACTGTCTGAATCGACAATGCTTTTATGTAAAAAAGGTTCTTGTATCGGTTTAAGAAGCTCTATAATTTGTTCTTCTGACATCATCTCTCGAACACCATCCTTTTTAATCGCTTTCATCCCTAAGTATAACATAGAAAAATCCGCTTTATAAACGTAAGGATCAGATGGGATTCCGTCCTTTTCAGTTGACCGGGCAGGGATGTTTTTTAGGTTTACACAGGATTATCCTTACAAACGCCGGCCGGGACTTTTACTACCATCAACGTAAAAGAAAAACCTGACCCCCATTAATCACCTGGAGCAGGTTCATTTGCATAGAACCGTAAAATCCCTTGATAGATCGACGCAGCCAGCTTCGTCTGGTATAGTTTCGATTTTAGCAATTCCCGTTCATTCGGATTGGACAAAAAACCGACTTCAACTAAAGAACCTGGGATTTCAGCTTTTCTCACCATGTAGACGGTACTGATCGGTTTTGCTTTTCGTGTCGTATTTTCGAGATTCGACCTGATTTGATCCTGAATCAATTTGGCTAACTTTTCATTTTCTTCTATTGCTGGGTTGTAAAAAACTTGAGCGCCATACCATCGAGAGGAAGGAATCGCATTAAGATGGATGCTGATGAACATATCTGCCTCTGATGAGTTGACGATCTCGGTTCTTTTCAACAAATCTTCCGTTTTACGGTTCCTGATCCTTTTTGTCCCATCATTAGCCAGATCACGATCCGTTTCCCTCGTCATTATGACTAATGCCCCGGCTTGTTGAAGGTAATCCCTAAGCTTCAAGGAAATATTCAATGCAATATCCTTTTCCTGAACATCCCCTTTTCCAACTGCACCGCCATCTACTCCTCCATGACCGGCATCAAGCACAATGATTTTTCCAGTCAACGGAAGACTCCATGTGGACCAGGAATCGTTCGAAAGTAATTGTTGTTGGATAACATATAATAAAAGTGCAGCACAAAACCCAGTCAGACCCCACAATAACCATTTTTTCCGCTTCACCATATTCCCTCCCGCTTCCCATTACTTGTATATATGTATGGGACAAGTGGAGGAAATATGCCTTTATTGGATCAGTGAAGCCGCATACGATATCGACGCTGTCCGTTTTCATAACCCTCTCTCCACCAACGCTGGACAAAGGCATCACAACACATATGGAGTGATTCAAGGACATGGTCAGGTGTATAGCTCCAAAATTGCCAGTACTCGAATAACGTATCGTACAAGCGTTTTTCAAACGGAGCACTGCGTTCTTTGATGCTGTCGAGTGATTCACCATGATAACCGAATTTACTGTATTCGGCGCCTAATAAATACGCTTCAATTGCGATATCGATACATGTATCCTGGATTTCATCCTGGAACAGCAGACTATATTGGAAAAATGGGAAAAACAACTTTTGGAATTCTGTTTTGATCCCATTCAGAGAAAGTTCACGCAAAACTTTACGCTCAAATGTAATTCGCTTTTTATATTGCCTGTCTCTAAAGGTGGTGATTACATTCATCGGTTTCGCCTCCTTTCCCATAGTGTTCGACCGCAAAATTGATTCATACCATGGGAACTTTGGTAAAAGACAGTATGTATACTGTACCAGGCACCATTTACAAACCCTTGAACCGCAACCGGTGGCAAATGGTGCCTGGTACCAAATCAAATCCCTTCTCCCACAACGGATCTGAAATGGTGCCTGGCACCTAAAAGCATCAAAAAAAGCCCTGGCGCAAGGGCCAGAGCTTTGTATGACGGATGTGTAATTAACGCTTTGAGAATTGTGGTGCACGACGAGCGCCTTTGAGTCCGTACTTCTTACGCTCTTTCATACGTGCGTCACGAGTAAGGAATCCTGCACTCTTAAGAGAAGGACGCAATTCAGGATCTACATCTAGAAGTGCACGAGCAATACCATGACGGATTGCACCAGCTTGGCCAGTGTATCCTCCACCGTCAACGTTTACAAGGACATCGTACTTTCCTTCTGTTTCAGTTAAAACTAATGGTTGTTTTGCGATGACTTTCAATGTTTCAAGTCCGAAAAATTCGTCGAGGTTGCGACCGTTTACGATGAAACGTCCATCACCAGGTACAAGACGTACACGGGCAACAGAGTGCTTACGACGGCCGGTTCCGTAATATTGTACTTGAGCCAAATTTAAACCCTCCTTATTATTTATCCGCGAAGTTCATAGTTTTCAGGATTTTGTGCTTGATGTGGATGTTCGTTCCCCGCATACACATGAAGCTTTTTACCCATTTTACGACCAAGGCTGTTCTTTGGAAGCATGCCTTTGATTGCAAGTTCAAGCATCTTTTCAGGACGCGTGTCACGCATTTCCTGTGCCGTTCTTGTTCTAAGACCGCCTGGATGTCCAGTGTGACGGTGGTAGAGCTTGTCAGACATTTTCTTACCAGTCAATTCGATCTTGCTTGCATTTAAAATAATCACGTGGTCACCAGTGTCAACATGTGGAGTGTACGTCGGCTTGTGCTTGCCGCGAAGCACTGATGCAACTTCACTTGAAAGACGTCCAAGAGTTTTGCCTGCAGCGTCTACCACATACCATTTACGTTCAACTTCTTTTGGCTTTGCCATATAGGTACGCAATTTATTTCCCTCCTGATTCATTCACTTACAAATCTATTTCAATACGATTCGTTTTTCAATTCGACGATTTCCTCATCCGGGGCTAGTGGATTTCAGAAATACCAAAGAATATCTTATAATAATTAGACAACGATGTCAAGTGTGTCAGTATGTTTTTTGCCTTCTTTATCACGGTTTTTTATAGGTTACCTTCCATAAATACAAACCGTGGGACGGAGCTGTTTTTCCAGCAGCGTTCCGATCCTTCGTTTCCAGTATCCGAATGACGTCCTCTGCTTGTCGCTGGCCGGTCCCTACCTCTAACAACGTTCCGACGATGATCCGGACCATATTGTACAAAAACCCGTTACCTTCAACACTGATGACCAGCTCATCGCCTGCTTCTTCAAAGTCCAGCTTATGGATAGTGCGGATACGGTCCAACACTTCCGTTTTGGCTGAGGAGAATGAGGTGAAATCGTGCTCACCTGCTAATAACTCTGCGGCTGCCCTCATTCCGATAAGATCAAGCTCATACGGAAAATGGTACGTGTAGTTCCTCCTGAATACATCTTCATCTGACTTCCTTAAAATACGGTAACGGTACTCTTTCGCCTCTACATCAAAGCGAGCATGAAAATCAGGATTCTCTTCGGCGATGGATTGGATACGAATATCTGGCGGAAGCAGAGTATTGAGTGCACGTTTCCATGCAGCCGGTTCGATTGACAGGGGCGTATCAAAATGAATAACCTGTCCAACTCCATGAACGCCTGCATCCGTCCGGCCAGAAGCGACTGTCCTTATGACTTCTCCTTTATGCATCCGTTGGAGAACTTGTTCGATCGTGCCCTGGACCGTCCTTTGGTCTGGCTGGATCTGATACCCGGAAAAGCCTGTCCCATCATAGCTTACAGTTCCGCTCATTCGTCTCAATACGGCCACCCTCTAAGATCTTAATAAGAATAAAACGATGATCAATACACCAACCATGATAAGGGCGAATGTATCGATTCCTTTCCATTTCAGTAGTCTCAGTTTTGTCCTTCCTTCGCCGCCTCGATAACCGCGGGCTTCCATTGCAAGGGCGAGGTCTTCTGCCCTTTTGAAAGCACTGATGAACAGAGGTACAAGCAAAGGAACAAACGCTTTGACCCTTTCTTTGATCGGTCCGCTCGAAAATTCTGCGCCCCTTGCAGACTGGGCTTTCATGATTTTTTCTGTCTCCTGTAAAAGTGTCGGGATGAAGCGCAGAGAAATCGACATCATCAGGGCGAACTCATGGACAGGAAACTTCACTCTTTTTAACGGTGCTAATAAGCTTTCGATGCCATCTGTAATATCAATCGGCGTGGTCGTCAAGGTCAATAAAGACGTTAAAAGAATGAGGAATAAGAGCCGTAAAGCAATAAAAACACCTTGGACGACACCACCTTCATGGATTGCAGTCCAACCAAAATCCAATAACACCGGACCTTCCTTTGTCATGAACAAATGCAAAATCATCGTAAAAAGGATGATCCAGAGAATCGGCTTCAGTCCTTTTAATATAAAGGGGAGAGGCACTCTTGAAAACAGTACTGTACCGATTGTAAAAATACCAAGAAAAGCATAGCTCAACCAGTTGTTTGCGAGAAAGACGATGATGACATAAACAAATACAGCAATCAATTTTGCTCGGGGATCCATACGATGGATCGTTGAACTTCCAGGGATGTATTGACCGATGATGACATTATCCATCATTGTGCATTCCCGCTTTCATTAGTCTTTCGATGATTTCCACAACTTCGTCCTCCGTATACCCTGCCTGAATAGAGATACCGAAACGTTCCTGAAGAGATTGAAGAAAACGTGTAGACTCCGGAATATCCAAGCCAACTGCTTGTAGCTTATCCCCTTGCCTAAAGATTTCCGTCCGGGTCCCTTCCATATATACGGTCCCGCCGGACATGACGATAATCTGATCAGCGTATCGAGCAGCGTCTTCCATACTATGCGTCACTAAAATGATCGTTATGTTCTGTTCCTGTTGCAAAGAAAGGAACAAATCCATCATTTCCCTTCGACCACGGGGATCCAGACCTGCAGTCGGTTCATCAAGGATCAACACCTCAGGCTTCATTGCTAGAACTCCTGCAATAGCTACACGGCGCATTTGGCCTCCGCTCAGTTCAAAAGGTGATCGCTGTAAAAACTCTTCCCCAAGTCCAACCATTTTAAGCGAGTCCTTTGCTCTCCGTTTTGCTTCCTTTTCACTGACATCAAAGTTCCGAGGGCCAAAACAAATGTCTTTCTCAATCGTTTCTTCAAACAATTGATGTTCAGGATACTGGAATACCATTCCAACCTGCCTCCGGACTTCCTTGAGCCTTTTCCCCTTTTCATCTGGATGGATGGTTGTCCCGCCTATTTTCACGGAACCAGAAGTCGGCTTCAACAGACCATTCAGATGCTGGATCAGGGTTGATTTTCCTGAACCAGTATGCCCGATGATTGCATAAAAGCTACCTGGAGGTACATCAATTGAGACATTATACACTGCACGACGTTCCTTTGGTGTTCCCTTGCCATATATGTGGGCTAAGCGTTTAGTTGATAGTTCCATAATGCGTCCACCAATTCTGATTGTGTCAATGTCGGAGCAGGCAAATGAATGCCCTTCTCCTTCAATTTCTTTTGTATCGTCAATGAAAATGGCAGCTCAAGACCAGCAGCCAACAGAAGATCCGTGTTTTGAAAAACATCCTTTGGCGCACCTGATGCCACCATTTTACCCTGTTTCATGACAATCATCCGATCTGCTTTGATTGCTTCCTCTAAATCATGTGTGATGGATAGAACGGTGATCCCATCCTGCTCATTCAATTCCCGGATTGTTTGCAGAACTTCTTTTCTTCCTATTGGATCCAGCATACTTGTCGCTTCATCAAGAACGATCACGTCCGGCTTTTGTGCTAAAACACCCGCAATCGCAACTCTCTGCTTCTGACCTCCGGAAAGCTGGTGAGGCTCCTGATTTTCATACTCGGTCATCTGTACCCTCGTTAACGAATCAGAAATCCGTTCAATCATTTCTTCTCTTGGAACCCCATTATTTTCGAGCCCGAAGGCAATATCATCTTTTACAGTCGTGCCGACAAATTGGTTATCTGGATTTTGGAAAACCATGCCTACCTGCTTTCTGATGTCCCAAAGGTGTCTCTCTTGGTCAGTCCTTTTTCCACCGATCCTGACCGTACCTTCATCCGGCAGCAGCAGCCCATTTAGAAGTTTAGCAAGTGTCGACTTTCCGGAGCCATTATGTCCGACAATGGATAACCATTCGCCCTTGGGAACAGTCAGATTTATGTTTGCCAATCGATACGGACCCTCATCTTCATAGCGGAACGACACATCATGTACTATGATTAAGCCCTTCATTCCCGTTCCCTCCTCTACACCGCAGGTATGAACTGTGTAGGTCGTGTCAAACCTGCCCTCATCTTCACTATACTCTCTCTTATAATTGCCACTTTCCATAAAACAAGGATTGACATCAAAGCGTTGAAAATGCTGCCACTTTACTCGTCAACCCCGACTGGAATGGAGCCTGATTTTAAATGATCCACCATTTTAAATGTACGAAAAAAAGGGCATAGAATCAGTATCTGCTGTAGATTCTGTCCCGCCCTTTTCGTCGATGTCATTGCACATTAATTTATTGCCGATTATACAAGCTCAATAATAACCATTGGTGCACCATCGCCGCGGCGAGGACCAATCTTCTGAATGCGAGTGTATCCACCCTGGCGATCTTCGTAGCGAGAAGCGATGTCAGCGAAAAGCTTCTGAACTGCATCTTCTCCAGACTCTTCGTTTGCAACCTCATTACGTACGAATGAAGCGGCTTGACGACGAGCGTGAAGGTCACCACGTTTGCCAAGTGTAATCATCTTTTCAACGACTGAACGAAGTTCTTTAGCTTTTGCTTCTGTTGTTTCGATACGCTCGTTGATGATTAGATCTGTTGTTAAATCACGGAGTAAAGCTTTTCGTGCAGATGATACACGACCTAACTTTTGATAAGCCATGAGAGGTCCCTCCTTCTTTGTTAATCTTTATATCTGTTCTATTCTTCGTTACGTAAACCAAGACCAAGCTCTTCAAGCTTTTCTTGGACTTCTTCTAATGACTTTTTACCGAGGTTCCGAACTTTCATCATGTCCTCTTCAGACTTTTGAGTGAGCTCTTGTACGGTATTGATGCCCGCACGTTTCAGGCAGTTATAAGAACGAACGGAAAGATCCAGTTCTTCAATCGTCATTTCGAGAACTTTTTCCTTCTGATCTTCTTCCTTCTCAACCATGATTTCCGCTTTTTGTGCTTGGTCGGTCAAACCAACGAAGATATTCAAGTGTTCTGTGACGATCTTCGCTCCAAGTGAAACAGCTTCTTCAGGGCGGATACTACCATCTGTCCAGACATCGAGGGTTAGTTTGTCATAGTTTGTAACTTGGCCGATACGAGTATTTTCAACCTGATAATTTACGCGGGTAACAGGCGTAAAGATCGAGTCGATCGGAATGACCCCAATCGCTTGTTCTTCCGACTTGTTTCCTTCCGCTGGTACATAACCTCGTCCGCGGACCGCAGTAATTTTCATTTGAAGATGTGCATCTTTAGATAAGGTAGCAATATGAAGATCCGGATTAAGGACTTCAACATCACTGTCATGTGTAATATCTGCAGCAGTTACGACACCTTCACCTTGAACATCGATCTCAAGGGTCTTTTCTTCCTCAGAATAAATTTTCAACGCTAGCTTTTTCAGGCTCAAGATGATTGTTGTCACATCTTCTACAACACCATCAATCGTTGAAAACTCATGCAATACTCCGTTGATTTGTACAGAAGTTGCAGCTGCTCCTGGAAGTGAAGACAATAAAATACGACGTAAGGAGTTACCCAACGTGATCCCGTATCCACGCTCTAGAGGTTCAACAACAAATTTCCCGTAAGTTGCATCGTCGCTGAGCTCTACCGTTTCAATTCTTGGCTTTTCGATTTCAATCATTCAACAAACCCTCCTTCAAAACGTCGAACCTCGGTTAGACCCCGTCGACCTAACCGAAATTCCTTTATCATGCACGTCCAAAAAAGTTCAAAATATGACGAATTAGAAACAAGAAGTTCCAGGTGCAAAGGTTTTGAGGACCGGATCGTATAATTTTGATACGTGAGGGCCGGTAAAACCAAGTAACGCTCACTGGCTAAAACCATCACGTCCTGTGACAACGCCGGTACTAGCACGCCTGTGCGTCGGAAATTCGCCGTTCATCATTTGGTGACTTTTTGGAACATTCCTTAACGGGTCACCTCCATAGGTTAACCCATTAGTATGCATTGCTCATTTATTGTTCATACATAACCATTATAGACAGGTTTCTAAATTGTAATACTTCAGGTTTAAAACCTCAAGCATTAAACACGACGACGTTTTGGTGGACGGCATCCATTATGAGGAACTGGTGTTACGTCACGGATTGCTGTCACCTCAAGGCCTACAGCTTGAAGTGCACGGATTGCTGCTTCACGTCCAGCACCAGGACCCTTAACAGTTACTTCAAGAGTCTTCATTCCGTGTTCCATAGCAGTTTTCCCAGCTGATTCGGCTGCCATTTGCGCTGCAAACGGAGTGGATTTACGAGAACCTTTGAATCCAAGGTTGCCTGATGAAGCCCAAGAAACTGCATTACCGTGTGTATCAGTAATTGTAACAATCGTATTGTTGAAAGTAGAGCGGATATGTGCGATCCCACTCTCAATATTCTTTTTGACTTTACGTTTACGAGTGTTTGTTTTACGTTGTTTAGCCATGTGAGTTTACCTCCCTTACTATTTCTTCTTATTCGCAACTGTACGGCGTGGGCCTTTACGTGTACGTGAGTTGTTTTTCGTCTTCTGTCCGCGAACTGGAAGACCACGACGGTGACGGATACCTCTGTAGCTTCCGATCTCGATCAGACGTTTGATGTTAAGCGAAACTTCACGGCGAAGGTCACCTTCAACTTTGTGGCGGTCGAAGATCTCACGGATTTTGTTCAATTCTTCTTCAGTCAGGTCTCTTACACGCGTATCTTCAGAAACACCTGCTTCAGCAAGAATTTGTTGAGCCTTAGACTTTCCGATACCGAAAATATACGTTAATGAAATGACAACTCGTTTGTCACGAGGGATATCAATTCCAGCAATACGTGCCATGTATGTGCACCTCCTATTCTTATCCTTGTTTTTGTTTATGCTTAGGGTTTTCGCAAATTACCATGACGGTTCCTTTACGACGAATAACTTTACATTTTTCGCAAATTGGTTTGACTGATGGTCTTACTTTCATTCCTAAATACCTCCTTATGCCACGGACTTGCACAAATTGTGCTGACTTCGACGACAAAATCGAAAATCCTATTGAGCGAGGCACTTCAATTTAGCTTAACCGTTTCACCCACAAGAGTGGTCTCGTTCATATGCCTGGTCATACGCAAGGCATCTACCGGAAAAAAGTCTTACTTGTAACGATACGTGATACGACCACGTGATAAATCGTATGGAGACAATTCTACGGTTACTTTATCGCCTGGCAGTATGCGAATATAGTGCATACGAATCTTCCCAGAAACGTGAGCTAAAATTTTATGACCATTCTCAAGCTCTACGCGAAACATTGCATTCGGAAGAGGCTCAATTACGGTTCCTTCTACCTCGATTACATCTTCTTTAGCCATCGATTTGTTCCTCCTTCTCAAGCAAGTCTGCTTGATCATTCAAGAATTTCGACACGGCGAAACGCAATTTACCGTTTGTTACACGTCCTGTTTCATCGATGCTTCGCTTAACTTCCGGCGAAATATATTGAAACAGCTCAAGATGATTGATGTTCTTCTTCTTAGCTCGGTCATATTTTCGTTTATCACCGTCAGCGATGAGGACAAATTTATCGTCCACAACACCCACAACTACATTGATTTGACCAGCGTCCCGCCCTCGCAAAATATGGACCAATTGCCCAACTTGCGGTACCGGCTCGGATTCACTCACCATTTATCACCTTCACTTAGGCTTTCGTTAAAATTTCGAAACCATCTTCAACTATAGCAATGGTATGCTCGAAATGCGCACAGTTTTTACCATCCTGGGTAACGACAGTCCAGTTATCTGCTAACGTTCGAACATATCGTGATCCTGCATTCACCATCGGCTCAATAGCAAGAACCATGCCTGGTTTGAGACGCGGTCCTTTGCCTGGCGGTCCGAAATGTGGGATTTGTGGATCCTCGTGGAGATCTTGCCCGACTCCGTGGCCGACGTATTCACGTACGACTGAAAAGCCTTCGGCTTCAACATACGATTGAATCGCATGAGAGATGTTTGTGAGTCTTTCCCCAGGTTTCGCTTCTGCAAGACCTTTATATAACGATTGTTCGGTTACCTCTAAAAGATGTTTGTCCTTATCGGATATTTCACCGACACCGTAAGTCCAAGCTGAATCGCCGTGGTATCCATTGTACTTTGCACCGATGTCGATCGATATGATATCTCCATCCTTCAGTACCTTTTTCCCTGGAATCCCATGAACCAACTCTTCGTTTACGGAAGCACAAATACTACCTGTAAAACCATTATAGCCTTTAAAAGAAGGAATTGCATCGTGGCTACGAATAAACTTTTCAGCGATTGCATCAAGTTCCTTGGTAGTCACTCCCGGTTTAATGTGCTTCTGGAGCTCCTGATGAGTCAAAGCAACAATCTTCCCAGCTTCCCGCATGATTTCGATCTCACGCGAAGTCTTAGATATGATCATTACTTCAAACCTCCAAGTAGTTGATCGATATCGTTAAATACCTGATCGATATCCTGGTTTCCGTCGATGTTACGGAGATAGCCTTTCTGATCATAGAATTCGAGCAGTGGCTTCGATTGTTCAATATTTACTTCAAGTCTTGTTTTGACTGTTTCTTCATTATCATCTTCACGCTGATAAAGCTCTCCTCCGCACTTATCACAAACGCCTTGTTCAGATGGCGGGTTGAAAACCACATGATAAGTCGCTCCGCATTGTTTACAGATCCTGCGGCCAGTCAAGCGTTCCATCAACTTATCTTTATCGACAACGATATTCAAGACATAGTCGATCGAACGGTTCTTATCGGAGAGGGTTTTTTCCAGCGCTTCGGCCTGTGCGACCGTCCGAGGAAACCCATCAAGTAAGAAACCTTTTTTACAGTCACTCTTGCTTAATCGTTCATCCACGATGCCGATCGTGACTTCATCAGGTACTAAATTACCAGCATCCATGTAGGACTTGGCTTTTTTACCTAATTCAGTTCCTTCTTTAATTGCAGCTCGGAACATGTCACCTGTTGAGATATGGGGGATACCATATTTATCAACAATCTCGGCAGCCTGGGTTCCTTTTCCGGCACCTGGCAGACCCATGAGTACTAGATTCATCTAATCCCTCCATACGGTCACAAACGTACATTGTAAAGAGGACGGGGAATATGGACGATTCCCGGTTTTCCTCTATTTGATAAAGCCTTTATAATGACGTTTAATTAATTGGCTTTCAATTCGTTTCATTATATCTAATGCTACACCGACCACAATCAATAAGCTGGTACCGCCTATTTGGAAAGACTGCGGAAGTTGTGCGAACTTGATGAAGAAAATCGGCAAGATCGAAACAAAGGCCAAGAATAGGGCGCCGACAAATGTCAGGCGATAAAGAATACGTACGATATACGTTTCTGTATTTTTACCCGGACGTATTCCTGGAATGTAACCACCTTGTTTCTTCAAGTTCTCTGCCATTTGCTCAGGATTGACCTGAACGAATGTATAGAAATACGTAAATCCGATGATTAAGGCCGAATAAACGATCATACCCACCGGTGTCGTATAGTCAAACGTGTTGGTAATGAATCTGGTCACCGCGTTTTCAGCAAAGAACCCTGCGATTGTCGGTGGTGCAATGATCAGTGAAATTGCAAAGATAACCGGGATTACCCCTGCTGCGTTAACCTTGATTGGAAGATGTGTTTGTTGTCCTCCAACTGGTTTATTGTTCACGACACGTTTTGCGTATTGGATCGGAATCTTACGCAATCCTTGTTGGATGAAGATAACGAAGACGGTCAGTACAACTATTGCTAAAGCAATAAGCAGCACTTTGACGATTCCGATGAATAGTGTCTGTTCTGATCCTTCGAACTGAGTAGCATAGAACTGGTTCAATGCGCTTGGAATAGCAGAAACGATACCCGCGAAGATCAGAATGGAAATACCATTCCCAACACCATGTGCGGTGATCTGTTCACCTAACCACATCAGGAACGCAGTACCTGCTGTCAAAATCAAAGCGATTAGCAGATAGGTAGGTACACTCGGGTTCGGGATCAATCCTTGGTACAGGTTGTTGAACCCGATCGACATCCCGATCGCTTGGATGAATCCAAGCACGATTGTTCCATAACGGGTGAATTGAGCAAGCTTTTTCCGCCCAACTTCACCTTGCTTAGACCATTCGGTAAACTTCGGCACAACATCCATCTGTAACAGTTGTACGATGATCGATGCTGTGATATATGGCATGATCCCCATCGCAAAAATCGAGAAGTTTTGCAGGGCACCACCACCAAACGTGTTCAGAAATCCGAAAACGTTCATCTGATTCTGAAAGTCTAATGCAGTCTTGTCAACATTCGGCACAGGAATGAATGTTCCGATTCGGAATACGACAAGCATTGCAAGAGTAAATAATACTTTGCTTCTTATATCACTTACGCGCATAATATTGGAGATTGCACGGAACATTACATCACCTCAGCATTTCCGCCTGCTGCTTCGATTGCTTCCTTAGCAGAAGCAGAAAACTTATGAGCTTTTATCGTAAGCTTCGTTTCTAGTTTTCCATTTCCTAGGACCTTCACTCCATCTTTCAACTTGCTGATGACACCAGTTTCAAGAAGAAGTTCAGGAGTTACTTCAGTTCCTTCTTCAAAACGGTTTAAAGCATCCAAGTTTACAACCGCATATTCAACACGAGTTGGGTTTGTAAATCCGCGTTTCGGTAAACGTCTTGCAAGTGGGTTTTGACCACCTTCGAATCCTGGTCGAACGCCTCCGCCAGAGCGGGCGTTTTGACCTTTATGTCCACGTCCACTTGTCTTACCATTACCGGAACCAATTCCACGCCCAACACGATTACGGTTGCCACGAGAACCTTCAGATGGTTTCAGTTCATGAAGTTTCATTATCGGCACCTCCTCATGATTTATATTGTCTTACTATTCGTTGATTTCATTGACAGTCACAAGATGGGACACCTTGTTCACCATACCACGAATCGCTTCATTGTCTTCGTGGACGACTGTTTGGTGCATCTTGCGCAAACCTAGTGTTTTTACTGTAACACGTTGGTTCTCTGGGCGACCAATTAAACTACGAGTGAGGGTGACTTCTAATTTCTTAGCCATTCAAAATCCCTCCTTAACCTAATAGTTCTTCAACTGATTTGCCGCGTAATTTCGCAACGTCCTCAGCACGTTTTAGATTTTTAAGTCCGTTGATTGTTGCACGTACCATGTTGATCGGGTTGTTGGATCCTAATGATTTAGATAGGATGTCACCAACTCCAGCCAACTCTAGTACTGCACGTACAGGTCCTCCAGCGATGACTCCTGTACCCTCAGATGCAGGCTTCAACAATACGTTACCCGCTCCATATCGTCCGTTGATCTGGTGAGGAAGCGTAGTGCCAACAATCGGTACACTGATAAGATTCTTCTTCGCATCTTCGATAGCCTTGCGGATCGCTTCTGGTACCTCTTGTGCTTTACCAGTACCGAATCCTACATGACCGTTTTTATCTCCAACTACCACAACCGCAGCAAAGCGAAAGCGACGTCCGCCTTTTACAACCTTTGCCACACGGTTTACGGTAACAACACGTTCTTCAAGTTCTAGTTTGTTTGGATCGATTCCACGCATGATTGGATTTCCCTCCTTCTATTAAAATTGTAGTCCAGCTTCACGAGCTGCGTCTGCCAGTGCTTTCACACGTCCGTGATAAATGTAACCACCGCGGTCGAATACAACTACTTTATGTCCAGCTTCAACTGCACGCTTAGCGATTTCTTCGCCGACTTTCTTAGCAGCTTCAACATTTCCACCATTATCAACATCTACGTTAGAGTCTAAAGTAGATGCAGATAACAACGTAACTCCGTTTTCATCATCAATCAATTGAGCGTAAATGTGCTTTGATGAGCGGAATACGTTCAAGCGAGGACGTTCTGCTGTTCCGAAAATTGTACGGCGCACACGAGCATGTCTTTTCTTACGCGCAGTATTTTTGTCTTGCTTCGTAATCATCCTACGCCACTCCTTTCCGTAATCTTACGTTACTATTTACCAGTCTTACCTTCCTTACGACGAACATATTCTCCTTCGTAACGGATACCTTTACCTTTATACGGTTCTGGAAGACGAACAGAGCGAATATTCGCTGCTACCGCACCAACACGTTCTTTGTCGATACCTTTCACGATTACTTTCGTATTCGCTGGGACCTCAACCTCGATTCCTTGTTCAGGGACGATCTCTACAGGGTGTGAGTATCCAACATTCAATACTAGTTTGTTACCGGATTTGTTAGCACGGTATCCAACCCCTACTAGTTCAAGAGCTTTTTGATAACCGTTCGAAACACCCTCGATCATGTTACCGATAAGACTAGCTGTCGTTCCGTGAAGAGATTTGTGGTCTTTGTGATCGCTTGGGCGTTCAACAGTGACCTTGTTATCTTTGATGTTGATTTTCATGTCCGGGCTAAAAGAGCGAGTCAACTCACCTTTAGGGCCTTTGACAGTCACGACGTTGTTGTCTTTCTTATCAACTGTCACGCCGCTTGGAATTTCTAAGTGTTTGTTACCAATACGAGACATTCAGGCTGCACCTCCATTCTTTCTTTCTTTCGATTACCAAACGTATGCTAAGACTTCTCCGCCAACCTGTTGGTTACGAGCGTCTTTATCAGTCATAATACCTTTTGATGTTGAAACTAGTGCGATTCCTAGTCCACCAAGTACACGTGGTACTTCATAAGCTTTCGCATAGACACGCAAACCAGGCTTACTGATTCTCTTAAGGCCAGTAATAACACGTTGGTTGTTTTGACCGTACTTTAAGAAAATACGAATAACTCCTTGCTTGCTATCTTCGATATACTCGACATCACGTACGAACCCTTCGTTCTTAAGGATTTCTGCGATTTCTCTTTTGAGCTTTGATGCAGGAACCTCTAATTTATCGTGCCCTACAGTATTTGCATTACGAATACGAGTTAACATATCTGCAATTGGATCTGTCATGACCATTACTAATTACCTCCTTCCCGACAATGGGTTTTACCAGCTAGCTTTTTTGACGCCAGGGATTTGACCTTTATATGCAAGTTCGCGGAAACAAATTCTGCAAAGCTTGAATTTACGGATTACGGAATGCGGACGTCCGCAGCGTTCACAACGAGTGTATTCTTGAACTTTGAATTTCTGTTTACGCTTTTGTTTAGCGATCATTGATTTTTTCGCCACAGTTTTCCCTCCTTTGGCTCATTATTTTTGGAACGGCATACCTACTTGAAGAAGTAGTTCACGAGCCTCTTCGTCAGTGTTCGCAGTAGTGACGATAACAATATCCATACCGCGCACTTTGTTGACCTTATCATAATCAATCTCTGGGAAAATAAGCTGTTCTTTCACTCCAAGAGTGTAGTTTCCGCGACCGTCAAATGATTTCTTAGAAACACCACGGAAGTCACGTACGCGTGGAAGAGAAACACTGATCAGCTTGTCGAGGAATTCGTACATACGCTCACCGCGCAATGTAACCTTTGCACCGATTGGCATACCTTCACGCAGCTTGAATCCAGCGATGGACTTCTTTGCCTTTGTGACGACCGGCTTTTGACCAGCGATTTCAGTTAGTTCTTCAACGGCAACATCAAGAGCTTTCGCGTTGGAAACAGCATCACCGATCCCCATGTTGATAACGATCTTTTCGATTTTTGGTACTTGCATCACAGATGTATAGTTGAACTTCTCTTGTAGAGAAGGAACGATTTCTTTTTTGTATCTTTCTTGTAGACGATTCATTCTAGGTAACCTCCTTTCAACAAAGCTTATTTATCAAGTGCTTCTCCTGACTTTTTAGCAACACGTACTTTCTTCCCGTCCACATCTTTATATCCTATACGAGTAGGTTCATTTGATTTAGGGTCGATCAACATAACGTTAGAAGCATGGATAGATGCTTCAACATTAAGGATTCCACCTTGTGGATTATCTTGAGAAGGCTTGGCGTGCTTCTTCACAACGTTAATTCCTTCAACAACAACACGGTTGTTTTTAGGTAACGCTTGAAGGACTACTCCTTGCTTCCCTTTATCCTTACCTGAAATAACTTGAACTTTATCGCCTTTTTTCACGTGCATTTTAGGCATAGCGATTTGCGCACCTCCTTACAAGACAGAGCTTGAATTTTATTAAAGAACTTCTGGCGCTAATGAAACGATTTTCATAAATTGATTGTCACGAAGTTCACGCGCGACAGGTCCGAAAATACGTGTTCCTCTTGGGCTCTTGTCGTCACGTACGATTACTGCAGCATTCTCATCGAAACGGATGTAAGATCCGTCTGGACGGCGCATGCCGCGTTTAGAACGTACGATTACTGCACGAACGACTTCACCTTTCTTGACAACGCCACCTGGTGTTGCGGATTTAACAGAACACACAACCATATCACCGATGTTCGCATACTTACGTCCAGATCCACCGAGGACCTTGATAGTTAGCAGTTCACGAGCTCCAGAGTTGTCAGCGACTTTTAAGCGTGATTCTTGTTGAATCATTTACGTGTACCTCCTTTCGGACTGAAGATATCGATCCGAACTTTTATTAGATGATGATTGATTCTTCTACTACTTCTACTAGACGGAAGCGTTTATCTTTAGATAACGGGCGAGTTTCCATGATTTTAACAACGTCACCCATCTTAGCAGTGTTGTTTTCATCATGTGCCTTGAACTTTTTAGAGTACTTTACACGCTTACCGTACAATTTATCATTTTTATAAGTTTCAACCAGTACTGCGATCGTCTTATCCATTTTGTCGGATACGACACGACCTACGTATACTTTACGTTGATTGCGTTCGCTCATTTTTTAAGTCCTCCCTTCAATTTAGGCGTTCGTAATTCCGAGCTCGCGTTCGCGCAAAACAGTTTTTGCACGTGCAATGGCTTTACGGACTTCACGAATGCGGGCAGGGTTCTCTAATTGGCCAGTTGCTAATTGAAAGCGAAGGTTGAATAACTCTTCTTTAAGAGTTTTAACGTTCTGTTCGATTTCTGCAGTGGTTAAGTTACGGAAATCATTAGCTTTCATTTGTGTCACCACCCACTTCTTCGCGTTTTACAAATTTTGTTTTGATTGGCAGCTTGTGAGATGCAAGACGAAGTGCTTCGCGAGCTACTTCCTCTGATACTCCAGCTATTTCAAACATGATTTTCCCTGGCTTTACGACTGCAACCCATCCTTCTGGCGCACCTTTACCGGAACCCATACGTACTTCTAGAGGCTTCGCTGTGTAAGGCTTAGAAGGGAAAATTTTAATCCAAACTTTACCGCCACGCTTCATGTAACGCGTCATCGCGATACGAGCCGCTTCAATCTGACGGTTAGTGATCCAAGACGATTCAACTGCTTGTAGGCCGTATTCACCGAATGCGATTTCCTGGCCGCCTTTTGCGCGCCCGCGCATTTTACCACGGTGTTCTCTACGATATTTAACACGTTTTGGCATCAACATAATTATTTTCCTCCTTCCTCTTGTTTCGTTCCTTTCGTTGGAAGGACTTCACCACGATAGATCCAGACTTTAACGCCTAATTTACCGTAAGTAGTGTCTGCTTCGGCAGTTCCATAGTCGATATCTGCACGAAGAGTGTGAAGCGGAACAGTTCCTTCACTGTAGGATTCAGAACGAGCGATATCAGCGCCACCTAGACGACCTGATACTTCCGTTTTGATCCCTTTCGCACCTGCACGCATCGCACGTTGGATCGTTTGCTTCATAGCACGACGGAACGAAATACGATTTTCAAGCTGACGAGCAATGTTTTCTGCAACGAGCTTGGAATTTAGATCTGCTTGCTTGATTTCAAAGATATTTACATGAACTCTTTTACCTGTCAGATCGTTAAGGGATTTACGAAGTGCTTCAACTTCAGAACCACCTTTACCGATGACCATACCAGGCTTAGCAGTTTTGACTGTGATGTTCACACGGTTTGCTGCACGCTCGATTTCAACCGCTGAGACAGCTGCATCCTTCAAACGATTTTCAATGTATTCACGAATTTTGATGTCTTCATGTAATAGATCAGCGTAATCTTTGTCCGCGTACCATTTAGATTCCCAGTCACGGATGACGCCGACACGAAGTCCTATTGGATTTACTTTTTGACCCACGATTTATCCCTCCTTCTTTTCTGAAACTACGATCGTAATATGACTTGTGCGTTTATTGATGCGGCTTGCACGACCCATAGCACGTGGGCGGAATCGTTTCAATGTTACACCTTCATCAACACATGCAGTCTTAATTACCAAATTGTTCGGTTCCAACTCATAGTTGTGTTCTGCGTTTGCGATTGCAGAATTGAGTACCTTTTCAATGATTGGAGACGCTGCTTTTGGTGTGTGACGCAAAATTGCAATCGCTTCTCCAACTTCCTTTCCTCGAATGAGATCGACGACTAGGCGAGCTTTACGAGGAGCAATTCGAACCTGTTTTGCAACAGCTTTAGCTTCCATTCGGAGTACCTCCTCTCTTGTTAACGTCTTGTTTTCTTATCATCAGCTGCGTGGCCTTTGTATGTGCGTGTAGGTGCAAATTCACCTAGCTTGTGTCCGACCATGTCTTCAGTCACATATACTGGCACGTGCTTACGTCCGTCATAAACGGCAATTGTGTGTCCGATGAAATCCGGAAAAATAGTAGAGCGACGAGACCAAGTCTTGATGACCTTCTTGTCATTCGCTTCGTTAAGAACTTCTACCTTTTTCATTAAGTGATCATCCACGAAAGGTCCCTTTTTCAAACTACGACCCATGTTTGTACCTCCCTTCGCGATTGCGCTACGGTTCTTTTGAACCGTAGTTCAATCCCGTTATTTTTTACGACGACGTACGATATATTTGTCACTTGGCTTGTTCTTCTTACGAGTCTTGTATCCAAGTGTAGGTTTGCCCCATGGAGACATTGGTGATTTACGTCCGATAGGTGCACGTCCTTCACCACCACCATGCGGGTGATCGTTAGGGTTCATAACAGATCCACGTACAGTCGGGCGTTTGCCCATCCAACGAGAACGACCTGCTTTACCGATGTTGATCAATTCGTGCTCCAGGTTTCCAACTTGACCGATTGTCGCACGGCAAGTCAATAGGATACGGCGAGTTTCACCTGAACGAAGACGTACAAGTGCATAACGCTCTTCCTTACCTAGTAGTTGTGCTTCTGCTCCAGCAGAACGAACAAGTTGACCTCCGCGACCAGGCTTCATTTCGATATTGTGGATGGTAGTACCAACCGGGATATCTTTAAGAGCCATAGCATTTCCAGTCTTGATGTCCGCTTCTGGTCCAGACATGATTTCCTGTCCTACTTGCATGCCTTTAACAGCAAGGATATAACGCTTTTCTCCGTCAGCATAGTGGATAAGCGCAATGTTGGCAGAACGGTTCGGATCATATTCGATCGTAGCAACGCGTCCTGGTATTCCATCTTTGTCACGTTTGAAGTCGATGATACGATACTTCCGCTTGTGGCCTCCACCTTGGTGACGTGTAGTAATACGCCCCTGGTTGTTACGTCCAGCTTTTTTGCTTAATGGCGCTAACAACGACTTTTCGGGCTGATCTGTTGTGATTTCACTAAAATCAGATGATGTCATATGACGACGACCATTTGATGTTGGTTTATACTTTTTGATAGCCATTTTACGGTCCCTCCTTTACGAGTAAGCTTATACTCCTTCGAAGAAATCGAGTTCTTTACTATCAGATGTCAACTGCACAATCGCTTTTTTGCGCTTTGCAGTGTATCCGAAGTAACGACCTACACGTTTCTTCTTCCCTTTGTAATTTTGTGTGTTGACATTTTCGACTTTGACACCGAAAATTTCTTCTACCGCGTCTTTGATCTGGGTTTTGTTAGCACGAGGATCAACCTCGAACGTGTATTTCCCTTCACCCATGATTTCTGTAGTTCTTTCAGTGATAACGGGGCGCTTAATGATTTCACGTGCGTCTGCCATTATGCGAGCACCTCCTCTACCTTTTCTACAGCATCTTTCGTCATGAATAATTTATCGTGGTTCAGCACATCCAACACGTTTACACCGTCAGCAGTTACGATAGTAACTCCAGGGATATTACGAGCGGATAAAGCTACGAATTCGTTATAATCACCAGTAACGACAAGCGCTTTTGCTGCTGTAGAGAAGTTAGCTAACACTGTAGCCATCTCTTTCGTTTTTGGAGCTTCAAACTTAAGCTCATCCAATACGACCACGCTGTTTTCTTGCACTTTAGAAGAAAGGGCAGATTTGATCGCTAAGCGACGTACTTTTTTAGGCAGCTTGTAACTGTAGCTTCTTGGTGTTGGTCCGAATACCACACCACCGCCTACCCATTGTGGAGAGCGAATGGATCCTTGACGAGCACGTCCTGTACCTTTTTGACGCCAAGGTTTGCGACCTCCACCTCTTACCGCAGAACGGTTTTTCACAGCATGAGTTCCTTGGCGGCTTGATGCTTGTTGCATGACAACTGCATCGAAAAGCACATCTTCATTTGGTTCAATTCCAAATACATTGTCATTTAATTCGATATCTCCGATTTCAGAACCGGATTGGTTATAAAGCGTTACTTTTGGCACCGGTGTATCCTCCTTTCTTACTTAGCTTCTTTTGCCTTAACTGCAGATTCTACTGTTACGTAGCTCTTTTTCGCACCAGGTACGTTACCTTTTATCAATAGCAGGTTGCGCTCAGCGTCAACTCTAGCGATTTCAAGGTTTTGCACTGTAACTGTGTTTCCACCCATACGTCCAGGTAGCTTTTTACCTTTGAAAACGTGCATTGGGTCAACAGCACCCATTGAACCAGGGCGACGGTGGTAACGGGAACCGTGAGTCATCGGTCCGCGAGATTGTCCATGCCGCTTGATCACACCTTGGAATCCTTTACCTTTTGATGTTCCAGTTACGTCGACTATGTCGCCTTCCCGGAAAATATCCACTTTGACTTCCTGACCAACTTCATAGTCCGCTAATTCTACATTGCGAACCTCTTTAATGTAGCGCTTAGGGTTTGTGTTCGCTTTTTCAGCATGGCCCTTTGCAGGTTTGTTCGTACGAGATTCTTTCTTGTCAGCATAACCGATTTGGATTGCCTCATAGCCGTCGTTTTCAGCTGTCTTCTTTTGTAGAACAACGTTCGGAGCAGCTTCGACAACAGTTACAGGAATTACCTCACCGTTCTCTGCAAAGATTTGAGTCATACCGATCTTTTTACCTAAGATTCCTTTGGTCATTCGTCACACCTCCTAATATATCCTTAAAATTTTTAATTTTATAGCTTGATTTCGATATCTACGCCAGATGGCAGATCCAAACGCATTAGTGAATCGACCGTTTGTGGCGTCGGCTCGATAATGTCGATCAAACGCTTATGTGTGCGCATTTCAAACTGTTCACGAGAATCTTTGTACTTGTGAACCGCACGCAAGATTGTGTATACAGACTTTTCAGTTGGCAGCGGGATTGGTCCCGATACCTTTGCACCAGATCTCTTAGCAGTTTCTACGATCTTCTCACCAGATTGATCCAGGATACGGTGATCATAAGCTTTTAAACGAATACGAATCTTTTGCTTTGCCATTATTTCCCCTCCTTCTCGTCCATTGATATAGACAATTCTCAGTAGAAATTTACCGAACGTTCCCGCCATGGCAAAGGGGCCGGGTGTGTCCGCAACCTTCTACTTCATCGCAAATTGATGGCCAACATTATAGATTATACTAGAGTCGCAAGGGTTTTGCAAGCAACAATAGTATAAACAAGTATTCAGCCACACTTGAACTATTATAATGGTTTTACCAATGATTTGCAAGGAATTTTTGAATAGGATCGTAATTTTTTGGGGACGGATATTTTCCGGATCATTTAGAAGAGGAATTTTTTGATTGAGAGGGAAGTTTAGACTAGATTTATCTCAAAACGGGAAAGATCACGCCAAATTACACATTTGCGATGAATAATACGATTAAAAACCTTGCGATTATCATTCATTTCTATAAGTCAGTTGTTCGAAAAGGCTCCTGAATTCTTCTGAATAGATCAAAAAAGTATTTATCTCAACGATTAAGAGCCTGAACGCTACAACTTCATAATTATCTCGACAACTCGTAAATTAACTCGACAACACCAGGATTATGGTAACAGCTAAAAATATCCATAAAAAAAGCACTCCGCAAATACGGAGTGCTTTCCATTCTATTACTCAACGATAGATGTTACAACACCAGAACCTACTGTACGTCCACCTTCACGGATAGAAAAACGAGTTCCATCTTCAATCGCGATTGGAGCGATCAATTCTACTATCATTTCAATGTTGTCCCCAGGCATAACCATTTCAGTTCCTTCTGGAAGAGCAATCGTTCCAGTTACATCCGTTGTACGGAAGTAGAACTGTGGGCGATAGTTAGCGAAGAATGGAGTGTGACGTCCACCTTCTTCTTTAGAAAGGACATAAACTTCTGCTTTAAACTTAGTGTGAGCTTTAACAGTTCCTGGCTTAACAAGAACTTGGCCACGCTCGATGTCATCACGGGAAACACCACGAAGTAGGGCACCGATGTTGTCACCAGCTTCAGCATAGTCAAGAAGTTTACGGAACATTTCTACACCAGTAACAGTCGTTTTCTTAGGAGCTTCAGTAAGTCCAAGAATTTCAACTTCGTCACCGACTTTGACTTGTCCACGTTCCACACGTCCAGTAGCAACAGTACCACGACCAGTGATTGAGAACACGTCCTCAACTGGCATCATGAATGGCTTGTCAGTGTCACGTTCTGGAGTTGGGATGTACTCATCAACTGCATTCATAAGTTCGAAGATTTTCTCTTCCCACTCAGCGTCTCCTTCGAGAGCTTTAAGAGCAGAACCTTTAATTACTGGTACATCGTCACCAGGGAAGTCGTATTCAGAAAGAAGGTCACGTACTTCCATTTCTACTAGTTCAAGTAGTTCTTCATCGTCTACCATGTCACATTTGTTCATGAACACTACCAAGTTGGGAACACCTACGTTACGAGAAAGTAGGATGTGCTCACGAGTTTGAGGCATTGGGCCGTCAGCAGCAGAAACAACAAGGATTCCGCCGTCCATTTGTGCAGCACCAGTGATCATGTTTTTAACATAGTCAGCGTGTCCAGGGCAGTCAACGTGTGCATAGTGACGGTTGTCTGTTTCGTACTCAACGTGTGCAGTAGCGATTGTGATTCCACGCTCACGCTCTTCTGGAGCACCATCGATTTGATCGTATGCACGAGCTTCACCTTTACCAGACTTCTTGTGAAGTACAGTAGTGATTGCTGCAGTCAATGTAGTTTTACCATGGTCAACGTGTCCAATTGTACCAATGTTAACGTGGTCTTTGGAACGGTCAAATTTTTCTTTTGCCATGAGTTATGTTCCTCCTTTAAATATAAAAGATAGTTGTTTTTTATTTGTAAGATAGATAAAGCTTAACTTCACCTATCTTAGCTTACAATAAATATACTTCTTAGTACAAGTCGTAAACGATTACTGTCCGCTTACTTTTTTGATGATTTCTTCTGAAATTGACTTTGGTACTTCTTCGTACTTTTCAAAGTGCATTGTGTAAGTTCCGCGCCCTTGCGTTCTTGAACGCAGGGTAGTTGCGTAACCGAACATTTCAGAAAGTGGTACCATAGCACGGATAACTTGAGCATTACCACGAGCTTCCATACCTTCGACTCTACCACGGCGAGAAGTTACATCACCCATGATATCTCCCATGTATTCTTCTGGTACAACAACTTCAACTTTCATCATCGGCTCAAGAAGAACTGGAGAACAATATTGTTTAGCGTTTTTCAATGCCATGGATCCTGCAATCTTGAACGCCATTTCGTTTGAGTCGACATCGTGGTATGAACCATCATAGATTGTTGCTTTAAGGTCGATTACAGGATAGCCTGCAATCATCCCGTTCTGCAATGCTTCTTCGATTCCGTTTTGTACCGCTGGAATATATTCACGTGGTACAACCCCACCGACGATTTTGTTCTGAAATTCAAATCCCGCACCCTCTTCGTTTGGTTCGAATTCAATCCAAACGTGTCCGTATTGTCCTCGTCCACCGGATTGACGTACGAACTTACCTTCAACTTTCGCGCCTTTGCGGATTGTTTCACGGTAAGCAACTTGAGGAGCACCAACATTTGCTTCAACTTTAAACTCACGACGCATACGGTCAACGATGATATCAAGGTGAAGTTCACCCATTCCAGAAATGATCGTTTGTCCAGTTTCCGTGTTCGTTTCAGTTTTGAATGTTGGATCTTCTTCCGCTAATTTAGCTAGAGCGATAGACATCTTGTCTTGGTCAGCCTTGGATTTAGGCTCAACAGATAATGAGATAACCGGCTCTGGGAAGTCCATTGATTCAAGGATTACCATGTCGTTCTCTTCACAGAGAGTGTCACCAGTAGAAGTATCCTTCAATCCAACGGCAGCAGCGATATCTCCTGCATAAACAGTTGAAATCTCTTCACGAGAGTTTGCGTGCATTTGCAGGATACGTCCGACACGCTCACGCTTATTCTTCGTAGAGTTCTTGATGTATGATCCAGAATCAAGTGTACCAGAGTACACACGGAAGAATGTCAGCTTACCAACGTAAGGGTCAGTCATAACCTTGAAAGCCAAGGCAGCAAATGGACCGTTGTCGTCGGACTCACGTGTCACTTCTTCTTCAGACTCAGGCAGGAAACCTTTGATTGCCGGTACATCTAGTGGAGATGGTAAGTAATCAAGTGTAGCATCCAGTACAAGTTGAACACCTTTGTTCTTAAATGCCGAACCACAAAGAACCGGGTAGAATTCAACGTCAACAGTACCTTTACGGATACCAGCTTTCAGCTCTTCAACTGTAAGCTCTTCACCTTCTAGGTATTTCATCATTAGGTCTTCATCTAATTCAGCTACTGCTTCAACAAGCTTTCCGTGATATTCTTCAGCGAGCTCTTTATACTCGTCAGGAATTTCACCTGCTTGTGTACGGGTTCCAAGATCATCCTCATAGAAGTAAGCTTTCATTTCTACAAGGTCGATGATACCTTCGAAGTCATCCTCAGCACCGATTGGAAGCTGGATCGCATGTGCGTTAGCACCTAGGCGCTCACGAAGTGTTCCAAGTGAGTAGATGAAGTCTGCTCCGATTTTGTCCATCTTATTGATGAACACGATACGTGGTACATGGTATGTCGTCGCTTGACGCCATACTGTTTCTGTTTGCGGTTCAACACCAGATTGAGCGTCAAGGACCGCTACTGCTCCGTCTAATACACGTAATGAACGCTCAACTTCAACTGTGAAGTCTACGTGTCCTGGTGTGTCGATGATATTAATACGGTGGTCTTTCCATTGTGCAGTAGTAGCCGCGGAAGTAATTGTAATTCCGCGCTCTTGTTCCTGCTCCATCCAGTCCATTTGTGAAGCTCCCTCGTGAGTTTCACCAATTTTGTGGATACGACCTGTATAAAATAAGATACGTTCAGTCGTAGTTGTCTTACCGGCATCAATGTGAGCCATAATCCCGATATTACGTGTATCTTTTAAGGAGAACTCTCTTGCCATAGGGTCTTTCTCCTTCCTTCGAATATGATTGATAGTTTGTTTTCTCTTATTTTACCAACGATAGTGAGCGAATGCTTTGTTCGCTTCAGCCATCTTATGCATGTCTTCACGCTTCTTGACAGAAGCACCAGTGTTGTTAGCTGCATCCATGATTTCGTATGCTAGTCTCTCTTCCATCGTTTTTTCTCCACGAAGACGAGAGTAGTTAACCAACCAACGAAGTCCAAGTGTTGAACGACGCTCTGGGCGTACTTCAACTGGTACTTGATAGTTTGCACCACCAACACGACGAGCTTTTACTTCAAGAACTGGCATGATATTCTTAAGTGCTTGGTCAAGTACTTCCATTGGATCCTGGTTTGTTTTCTCTTGCACGATGTTGAACGCATTATATAAAATCGTTTGCGCTACACCTCTTTTTCCATCAACCATGATTTTGTTGATTAGGCGTGTCACAAGTTTAGATTTATAAATTGGATCTGGTAATACATCACGACGTTCTACAGGTCCTTTACGAGGCATGTAGTCCCCTCCTTTCAATCGTTGTTAAAATTATTGTGAGTGTTCAAAAGCGATGGTACACCGTTCATCATTTGATGACTTTTTCAATGAAGGTTCAAAAGTTAGCGAATCAGGAACAAGAAGTTCAAGGCGCGATGGTTTTGAGGACCGGAATGTATGTGTTCAATACATGAGGACCGGTAAAACCAAGCACAAGAATAAACTTCGGAAGCGATACCTCGCACGAAGGAAAAGTGATTTCCTTTTTCGAGGAACGCAGAAATTCGCCGTTCATCATTTGATGACTTTTGAAACTACCTTTTTGAACTACCTATTTATTTCTTTTCGTCTTTAGGCTTCTTCGTTCCATACTTAGAACGGCCTTGTCTACGGTCATTGACTCCAGCAGTATCGAGTGCACCACGAACGATGTGGTAACGTACTCCCGGCAAGTCCTTGACACGACCTCCGCGGATAAGTACAACACTGTGTTCTTGCAGGTTGTGACCAATTCCAGGAATGTAAGCTGTAACTTCGATCTGGTTAGTCAAACGGACACGCGCATACTTACGAAGTGCAGAGTTCGGCTTCTTAGGTGTCATTGTACCAACACGTGTACAAACACCGCGCTTTTGCGGAGAAGAAAGATCAGTATTCACTTTCTTGAAGCTGTTGTAGCCTTTGTTCAGTGCTGGCGAGTCAGATTTCTTACCTTTTGAATGACGACCCTTACGTACCAATTGGTTAATAGTAGGCATTTTATATCCTCCCTTCTAATACTTGTATTCCTAGCCCACACATCCAGGTGGTTCATTTTGGGACAAAATAAAGTTTTTGCGCAGGGCTAAACAGCCCTGGCAAAAACATTTTATCCTATTATCGCAACCGTTGCAGCCCCAACGTCAATCCCGCAAGCTTTGCCAAGCTTTTTCATCGAGTCGACGTTTGTGACAGGAACGCTTTTTTCTCTTGCGATGTGAACGACTTTAATCGTTACACGCTGATCTGCATCATTTGCAACGATTAGCTCTTTCACTTCCCCATTCTGAAGGGCTTTTATTGTTTGCTTGGTGCCAACAATAAAATTTGTGGCCTGCGTTACTTTTTCATAAGACATTTGTTCAGATATCCTCCAAAGTTTAACAGGTTATATGAAAGCACTCCGTTATATTATCAGAGTTGAAAAATGTTGTCAACAAACAATTAATCTTGTGTGACTAATTCTTCTGCAGGAACAGATTCTTCAGTCGGTTCCAATTCGGTTTCCCCGCCTGCTGGCACGATGTTACGGTAGCGCGCCATCCCTGTTCCAGCTGGTACAAGCTTACCGATGATCACATTCTCTTTCAGTCCAAGCAACTCATCTCGCTTGCCTTTAATCGCTGCATCAGTCAGGACACGCGTCGTTTCCTGGAAGGAAGCTGCTGATAAGAATGACTCGGTTTCAAGAGATGCTTTTGTAATTCCGAGCAAGACTGGCCGCCCTGTAGCTGGTTGACCGCTTTCTAACAGGACTTGTGTGTTGACATCTGTGAATTGGTTGATGTCGACAAGCGATCCTGGTAAGACGTTTGTATCTCCAGCTTCGATGACACGGACTTTACGCATCATTTGACGGACCATTACCTCAACGTGCTTATCACCGATTTCTACCCCTTGCATACGGTATACTTTCTGTACCTCACGAAGCAAGTAGTTCTGGACTGCGTCAACACCAGAAACTTTCATCAATTCTTTCGGATCGATCGAACCTTCCGTCAGTTCTTGGCCTGCTACAATCTTATCGTCTACTTTCACTTTGATACGTGCACCGTAAGGGATTGTGTAAGAACGGCTTTCCACTTCACCTTGAACAGTGATTTCTCGCTTATCCCGAATTTCATTGATCGCTGTAATCGTTCCATCAAGTTCAGAAATGACCGCTTGACCTTTCGGGTTACGTGCCTCAAACAATTCCTGGATACGAGGTAGACCTTGGGTGATGTCATCTCCCGCAACCCCGCCTGTATGGAATGTACGCATTGTAAGCTGTGTTCCTGGCTCACCGATTGATTGAGCAGCGATGATACCGACAGCTTCTCCCACTTCCACTTCAGTACCGGTTGCGAGATTTCGTCCATAACATAGGTTACATACACCGTGACGAGTGTTACATGTGAACGCCGAACGGATGACGACCTCTTCAATTCCCAGGTCGATGATTTCTTTGGCAATGTCTTCTGTGATCAAGTCGTTACGTCCGACAATGACAGAATCATTTTCAGGATGATGGATGGTCTTGAATGCTACCCGACCAATCAATCTCTCCTCAAGTGGTTCAATAACTTCATTTCCTTCTTTAATTGCCCGGACAGTCAGACCGCGGTCGGTTCCACAGTCTTTTTCACGGACGATTACATCCTGGGCAACGTCAACAAGACGACGAGTCAGATAACCTGAGTCAGCAGTCTTAAGTGCTGTATCGGCAAGACCTTTACGAGCACCGTGCGTGGAGATGAAGTATTCAAGAACCGTAAGACCTTCACGGAAACTGGATTTGATCGGAAGTTCAATGATCTGACCAGCCGGGTTGGCCATCAGTCCACGCATTCCAGCAAGCTGTGTAAAGTTAGATGCGTTACCACGGGCACCTGAATCACTCATCATGAAGATCGGGTTATATGGATCCAAGGAAACCATCAGCTTTTCTTGGATTGCATCTTTTGCGTTACTCCAGATGGAAATGACACGATCATAACGTTCTTCTTCTGTAATAAGTCCTCTACGGAACTGCTGTAATACTTTAGTGACTTTCTCTTCCGCTTCTTCAAGGATTTCCTTCTTTTCAGAAAGGACGACGATGTCAGATACACCAACAGTGATACCTGCTTTAGTAGCGTATTTGAATCCTAAATCCTTCATTCGGTCAAGCATTCGAGAGGTTTCGGTGATTTTGAATCGTTTGAATACCTCAGCGATGATTTTTCCTAAGATACCTTTCTTGAAAGGCGGAATCAATTCGCGTTTATCAAGTTCCTCTTTCAAATCAACAGTCGGATCGATAAAGTATTTCTCTGGTGTTGCTACTTCCAGGTTATACTCAGTCGGCTCGTTGATATAAGGGAATGACGGCGGTAAGATTTCATTGAAAATCAACTTACCGATTGTCGTGATTAATAATTTACGGTTTTGCTCTTCAGTGAATGATCCTTTCCCGAGCGCTTTCGCCGGGATTGCGACACGAGTGTGAAGATGGACATAACCATTTTGATATGCTGTCAAAGCTTCATTCGCATCGTTGACGATCATTCCTTCCCCGATCGCACCTATTCGCTCAAGAGTAAGGTAGTAGTTACCTAATACCATATCCTGAGACGGTGTAACAACCGGCTTGCCATCTTTCGGGTTCAGAATGTTCTGCGCAGCAAGCATCAAAATGCGAGCTTCCGCTTGTGCTTCAGCTGATAATGGCACGTGGACAGCCATCTGGTCTCCATCAAAGTCCGCATTGTATGCAGTACATACTAATGGGTGAAGACGGATTGCACGCCCTTCGACCAATGTCGGTTCGAATGCCTGGATTCCCAAACGGTGAAGTGTAGGTGCACGGTTCAATAGAACTGGGTGCTCTTTGATGACCTCTTCCAGTACATCCCATACTTCAGGCTGGACGCGTTCAACTTTACGCTTGGCACTCTTAATATTATGAGCAAGGCCTTTATTGACCAATTCCTTCATGACGAAAGGCTTGAACAGTTCAAGTGCCATCTCTTTCGGGAGGCCACACTGATACATCTTCAGGTTCGGACCTACAACGATAACGGAACGACCAGAATAGTCGACACGTTTACCAAGCAGGTTCTGACGGAAACGACCTTGTTTCCCCTTCAACATATGGGAGAGGGACTTCAATGGACGGTTTCCTGGTCCCGTTACAGGTCTTCCTCGGCGTCCGTTGTCGATCAATGCATCTACCGCTTCCTGGAGCATGCGCTTTTCATTTTGGACAATGATGTTCGGTGCTCCAAGATCCAATAGCCGCTTCAGACGGTTGTTACGGTTGATGACTCGACGGTATAAATCATTGAGGTCGGAAGTCGCAAAACGACCACCGTCCAATTGGACCATCGGACGAAGTTCCGGGGGAATGACCGGCAACACTTCTAAAATCATCCATGACGTAAGGTTTCCTGAATGACGGAACGCTTCAAGCACTTCAAGACGCTTGATTGCACGTGTACGTCTTTGTCCTTGAGCTGTCTTCAGTTCTTCTTTCAGGACATTCACTTCTTTATCGAGATCGATATCTTCAAGAAGCTTCTTGATTGACTCGGCACCCATTTGTGCACTGAATCCCTGTCCATACTTTTCGCGGTAAGAACGGTATTCTTTTTCAGATAAAAGCTGCTTCTTCTCAAGTGGTGTTTCACCTGGATCTGTCACTACCCAGGAAGCGAAATAAATCACTTCTTCAAGGGCTCTAGGTGACATATCGAGCACAAGGCCCATTCTGCTTGGGATTCCTTTGAAGTACCAGATATGAGAGACTGGTGCCGCAAGTTCGATATGTCCCATTCGTTCACGTCGAACTTTTGCACGTGTAACTTCTACTCCACAGCGGTCACAGACAACACCCTTATAGCGGACGCGCTTGTATTTACCACAGTGACATTCCCAGTCTTTTTGCGGACCGAAAATTCTTTCACAGAAAAGCCCGTCTTTCTCCGGCTTCAACGTACGGTAGTTAATCGTTTCCGGTTTCTTGACTTCACCACGAGACCAAGATCGGATTTTATCAGGTGAAGCAAGACCTATTTTCATATACTCAAAGTTATTTACATCGATCAAGGGGTCTACCTCCCTTATGATATGCTGCTATACCCTTATTCACCGACAGATTGGGTTTCTACGTTCAAGTTCAATTTATCGTTAGAGTTTTCCTCTTCATCGTCCAATTCACGCATTTCGATTTCTTGTTCATCACTTGTAAGCATCTTGACATCCATTCCAAGGCTCTGAAGTTCTTTGATCAAGACTTTGAAGGACTCCGGAACACCTGGTTCTGGGACGTTTTCGCCTTTGACGATCGCTTCGTACGTCTTCACACGTCCAACAACATCATCGGACTTTACTGTGAGGATTTCCTGAAGCGTATAGGCTGCGCCGTATGCTTCAAGCGCCCAAACCTCCATCTCACCGAATCGCTGTCCACCGAATTGCGCTTTACCACCAAGTGGCTGCTGGGTTACGAGTGAGTAAGGTCCTGTAGAACGAGCGTGCAGCTTATCGTCTACCATGTGAGCAAGTTTGATCATATACATGACCCCGACTGAGATACGGTTATCGAATGGTTCACCTGTTCGACCATCGTAAAGCACTGATTTACCATCTCTTGAAAGACCAGCTTCCTCAAGCGTTTCCCAAACATCTTCTTCACGTGCTCCGTCAAATACAGGCGTAGCCATATGAAGTTTCAGCTGTCTAGCTGCCATACCAAGGTGAAGTTCCAATACCTGACCGATATTCATACGTGATGGCACCCCTAGCGGGTTTAACATGATATCGATCGGTGTACCATCTGGAAGATACGGCATATCTTCTTCAGGCAGGATTCTTGAAATTACACCCTTGTTACCGTGACGTCCAGCCATCTTATCTCCCTCATGGATCTTACGCTTCTGTACAATGTAAGCACGGACGAGCTGGTTGACTCCTGGAGGCAATTCATCCCCGTCTTCACGGTTGAATACTTTCACATCATGGACGATACCGTCCCCGCCATGAGGTACACGAAGTGATGTATCGCGGACTTCGCGGGCTTTTTCACCGAAGATCGCATGTAGGAGACGTTCTTCAGCAGTCAATTCTGTCACACCTTTTGGCGTAACTTTACCGACAAGAATATCTCCATCTTTCACTTCAGCACCGACACGAATGATTCCACGTTCATCCAGGTTCTTCAGTGCATCTTCACCGACATTTGGAATGTCACGTGTAATTTCTTCTGGTCCTAGCTTTGTATCACGGGCTTCAGATTCGTATTCTTCAATATGAATGGAAGTATAGACATCATCTTTTACAAGGCGTTCGCTCATGATGACCGCATCCTCGTAGTTATATCCGTCCCATGTCATAAATCCAACGAGTACGTTACGGCCTAGGGCAAGTTCACCAAGTTCCATCGATGGTCCATCAGCCAGGATTTCACCTTTGGTCACTCGGTCTCCCTGACTGACAATCGGGCGTTGGTTATAGCAAGTACCCTGGTTTGAACGGACGAATTTCATCAAGTTATAACGATCAAGGTCACCTTTTACTTCTTTACCGTCTACAGTTTCGATACGGCGTATATATACACGAGCAGCAGAAACCTTCTCGACGATCCCTTCATGTTTACAAATGACAGCAGCCCCGGAGTCTTTGGCCGAAACGTGTTCCATTCCTGTTCCGACAATCGGTGACTCAGGAACCATCAACGGTACTGCCTGACGCTGCATGTTCGCTCCCATCAATGCCCGGTTAGAGTCATCGTTCTCAAGGAACGGGATACATGCGGTTGCTGCAGAGACGACCTGTTTAGGGGATACATCCATATAATCGATCTTGTCGCGTTTTGCGATCGTGTTCTGGTCGCGATAACGCGCGATGACCTCTTCATCGACAAATGATCCATCTTCAGCAAGCTTTGCGTTTGCCTGTGCAACGACGTAATTATCTTGTTCATCGGCTGTCAAGTAATCGATTTGAGCCGTCACTTTCCCTGTTTCAGGGTCGACTCGGCGATAAGGAGTTTCAATGAATCCATATTCGTTGACTTTGGCATAGCTTGAAAGAGAGTTGATCAGTCCGATGTTCGGACCTTCAGGCGTTTCGATCGGACACATACGGCCATAGTGGGAGTAGTGAACGTCACGCACTTCGAATCCAGCACGTTCCCGCGTCAAACCACCAGGACCCAATGCAGATAAACGACGTTTATGCGTAAGCTCTGCCAATGGATTTGTCTGATCCATGAATTGGGAGAGCTGTGAGCTTCCGAAAAATTCTTTTATCGATGCAATTACCGGTCTGATGTTGATAAGAGCTTGCGGCGTGATCGCATTCGTATCTTGGATCGACATACGCTCACGGACAACACGCTCCATACGGGATAGTCCGATACGGAATTGGTTCTGTAAAAGTTCTCCTACAGAACGGAGACGACGGTTGCCAAGATGATCGATATCATCCGTCAGCCCTACACCATGCAATAGGTTGAAGAAATAATTGATTGAGGCAATGATGTCAGCTGGCGTGATGTTTTTAATTGTACGGTCGATCTGACCGTTTCCGATCACGTTGATCACCTGGTCCTGCTCACCTTCGACAGGAGAGTATATTTTAATAGATTGAAGTCGGACTGGTTCATCTTCAATCACTCCGCCAGCAGGTATAATTTCTTTAAATGCTTCATCTTTTTCTAAAGCTGGAAGGATTCGTTCAAGAAGACGACGATCAAGCACCGTTCCTTCTTCAGCGATCACCTCTCCAGTTTCAGGATCTGCAATTGTTTCAGCTAAGCGCTGATTGAATAAGCGGTTCTTGATATGAAGCTTTTTGTTAATCTTATAGCGCCCAACGTTCGCGAGATCATAACGCTTCGGATCAAAGAAGCGGGACTCTAATAGACTTTTAGCATTATCAACTGTAGGGGGTTCCCCTGGACGTAAACGCTCATAAATTTCAAGAAGCGCTTTTTCTGTACCTTCTGTATTATCTTTTTCTAGTGAATTACGAAGGTACTCATCTTCCCCTAGCAAATCGATGATTTCTTGATCAGAACCAAACCCTAATGCACGCAACAAGACCGTTACCGGTATTTTACGAGTACGGTCGATCCGAACATGGACAACATCTTTAGCATCTGTTTCAAGTTCTAACCATGCACCTCGGTTTGGAATTACCGTAGCTGTGAAACCTCTCTTGCCGTTTTTGTCCAATTTTTGATTGTAATAAACGCTCGGTGAACGAACGAGTTGTGAGACGATTACACGTTCTGCTCCGTTGATGATGAAAGTACCTGTGTCCGTCATCAAAGGGAAATCTCCCATGAACACTTCTTGTTCTTTCACTTCACCTGTCTCTTTGTTAATCAGGCGTACCTTAACACGAAGCGGAGCGGCATAGGTGACGTCTCGCTCCTTGGACTCCTCTACAGAATACTTAGGCTCTCCTAAACTATAATCGATGAATTCAAGCACTAAGTTACCTGTGAAATCCTCAATTGGAGAAATGTCATGGAACATCTCTCTCAAACCCTCATCAAGAAACCATTGATAGGAGGAAGTTTGGATTTCAATGAGGTTTGGAAGTTCCAAAACTTCATTAATTCTTGCATAGCTTCTCCGTTGGCGGTGGCGTCCAAACTGAATGAGTTGACCTGTCAACTGATTCACCCCTCAAATCCAGCATAGTATCGTAAAGCAACTAGTTATATAAACTAGAAAAATGAAGCATACACCATTTTTATATAGTGGATACTTTGTTCCCTTCATACCCTGCAGTTTAACATCCGGGCAGAAAATCTACCAGATGCCATCTGTTAGAGTAAAAAGAAAACTTGGCTAATGCCAAGCTAAAAGATAGCGACAATAGCCTTAACACCTCAAGGTAGATCCTAAAGGCTCTTGCACTTTTACTTTGAAAGCAACTCTTCCACTTTCATGACGTGCAAAAAGAAAAAAAGGGTTATATAACCACATTTTTTCCAAATCAACAAATGATTATACTATTTTTCCCACACCATTTGATTTTTATGCAATTTTGCCCTAAAAAGTCACATGGTGAAAATACACGTATCTTTGGCATTTTATAATATTACCATAGACCCAAATGCGAGTCAACATTTTTTCGCGCGAATAATAAAGTAACCTTTTTTCCGCTCAACGACTTCCACTTCCTCGAAGATCGACTCCATCTTTTCAATCGCCGAGGGCGCACCTTGCTTCTTTTGGATGACAACCCATAGTTCACCTTCGTTTGCAAGATGTTCATGGGCTTGCTCGAAAATAGAGTGGACAACACTCTTCCCTGCGCGAATTGGGGGATTGGTCAGAATGGCACTAAAGTCTTTTTCTTCGACACGATCATATAAGTCGCTTTGGTAAATGGTCACATTGTCGACTTGATTACGGAGTGCATTCTTTTTTGAAAGTTCGATTGCTCGCTCGTTGATATCGACCATGGAAACTGAGGTGTCTGGATAAGATGCTGCAATGGACAATCCAACCGGGCCATACCCACAGCCCATATCCAGAATATCACCATCTGTCTCAGGTTTTTCAAAAGTTTCTATTAAAAGCCTGCTTCCGAAATCTACTTCATTTTTCGAAAACACGCCCGCATCTGAATAGAACCTGAATGTGCGGCCTCTTAACGTAAACGACCAATCTTTAATATTGCTTTCTGAAACAGGTTTACTTGAATAATAATGATCTCCCATTTTGCCATCTCCTTAGACTACCTGCTTTGAGCGAAGGAAGTTCTAACATCTTGTATAACTATTTGGTCAAGCAATTATACATCCTATAAACCTGGAATTCACTTAGTAAAGAAAAGCCCAAACGCCCTGATCAGCCACGAAGGTCACTGGAAGTCCGACGAGGAGGCTCGAACCAAACAAAGTTCGGTTCTGCGTGGGTAAACACTTCGATTTAAATCAATGTGTCGCCACCGCAGAAGGACTGAAGTGATCCAAGTGGTTGGGCGTTGAAGCTAGACATCAAGAAAAGCGAAACCAAAATTTTATACTTTCTTATCCTCCAAGAAAAGAAGCCCGCGATTCTCGCGAGCTTCTTTTGTAGTGAAGATTAGAATCCTCAGATTACTTCAATTCGATCGTAGCGCCAACTTCTTCAAGCTTAGCTTTCATTTCTTCAGCTTCTTCTTTTGCAATACCTTCTTTAACAGGTTTTGGAGCTCCATCTACTAATTCTTTAGCGTCTTTAAGTCCAAGACCTGTGATTTCACGAACAACCTTGATAACTTTGATCTTAGATGCTCCAGCACTTTCAAGGATTACGTCAAATTCAGTTTTCTCTTCAGCTCCACCTTCAGCAGCGCCACCAGCAACAGCTACAGGTGCTGCAGCAGTTACACCAAATTCTTCTTCGATTGCTTTAACTAGATCGTTAAGTTCTAGTACCGACATTTCTTTAATTGCATCAATGATTTGATCTTTACTCATTGTTGAATCCTCCTATTGGTTGTTTTTTAATTTAAAAAAATTTGTCGAGGGCAAGCCCTAGCGTAAGCCGAGGCTTAGTTCCCCATTATACGGAGAAAGCTCCATACTCTCTTCACGTTTAATGAACGTTACCGTCATTCCGAAACCCGAATCATGCACCTTGCTCTTCTTTTTGATCTGCAACAGCCTTCGTAGCCAACGCGAAGTTACGCATTGGTGCTTGAAGGACACTAAGAAGCATAGAAAGAAGTCCTTCTCGTGATGGAAGTTCAGCAAGTGCTTTGATGTTCTCGACAGATGTGATTTGACCTTCGATTACACCAGATTTGATCACTAGCGCTTCGTGCTCTTTTGAGAAGTTATTCAAAATCTTCGCTGGCGCAACAACCTCTTCACCGCTTAAAGCGACTGCTGTCGGCCCAACTAGTGATTCACTCAATCCACCAAGCTCAGCTTCTTCAGCAGCACGACGAGTCATCGTGTTCTTGTATACTTTGAAAGTGATACCAGCTTCACGAAGCTGCCTACGCAATTCAGTGACTTCAGCCACATCCAGCCCACGGTAATCTACAAAGATTGCCGCTTTACTGTTACGGAGCTGATCTGCAATTTCTGAAACTAACTGTTTCTTTTGTTCAAGTACGCTCATATTTTACACCTCCTGTTTTTCCATACCGCAGTTGTTCGCACAACTCACAAAAAAAGCCTTTATGTCTGTAGACATAAAGGCATAGTGTCATAAAATCATACGATGTATGAAATCCAACACACCTCGGTAGGAAATTAAGCGATTTCTCGCACCTACTGTCTACGGTATGACCTATTCAATTCCGATAGCTATTATATCCCGGGCGCCTCTAAAAAGTCAACATATTATTTTGTACCGAAGCTATTCGGGCTGACTTTGATTCCAGGTCCCATTGTTGAAGCGATCGCAATGTTCTTGATGTAAGTACCTTTAGCTGCTGCTGGCTTGACTTTGATCAATGTATCGATGATCGTAGTCAAGTTTTCAACAAGCTTACCATCTTCAAACGACACTTTACCGATTGGACAGTGAACGTTGCTTTGCTTGTCTACACGGTACTCAACCTTACCAGCTTTGATTTCTTGAACTGCTTTTTCAACTTCAAACGTTACTGTTCCCGTTTTTGGATTCGGCATCAAGCCTTTTGGTCCTAATACACGACCAAGCTTACCAACTTCACCCATCATGTCAGGTGTAGCAACGATAACGTCGAACTCGAACCAACCTTGGTTGATTTTGTTGATGTAATCAGCATCTCCAACATAATCAGCTCCAGCAGCTTCTGCTTCCTTCGCTTTATCACCTTTCGCAAAAACAAGGACACGTTGTGTTTTACCTGTTCCATTCGGAAGTACAACTGCTCCACGAACTTGTTGGTCCGCTTTCTTAGGGTCGACCCCAAGGCGTACAGCAACTTCTACAGTTTCGTCAAATTTAGCTGGAGCCGCTTTTTTCACAAGCTCGATGGCTTCGTTTGCACTATAAAGATTGGAACGATCAACAAGCTTTGAAGCTTCCTGATACTTCTTTCCTTTTTTAGCCAATTTCATTTCCTCCTTAAGTGTGGTTTTTACGGAATATCCTCCCACTTGTACGCAACTTGTGCGCCATAAGAAAGGTTGCGAATAACGCAACCTTATGTGCTATGCATGATTAGTCCTCGATTACAATACCCATGCTACGTGCAGTACCTTCCACCATACGCATGGCAGATTCTACGCTTGCAGCATTAAGGTCAGGCATTTTCGTCTCAGCGATTTCTTTTACCTTATCACGCTTAACCGTTGCTACCTTGTTACGGTTCGGTTCACCAGAACCGGACTCGATACCTGCCGCTTTTTTCAACAATACTGCAGCTGGCGGAGTTTTCGTAATGAATGTAAATGAACGGTCTTCAAAAACCGTAATTTCAACCGGGATAATCATACCAGCTTGATCAGAAGTTCTTGCGTTGAATTCTTTACAGAATCCCATGATGTTAACACCTGCTTGACCTAAAGCCGGTCCTACTGGTGGTGCTGGATTTGCTTTCCCTGCAGGAATTTGCAATTTAACAACCTTAATTACCTTTTTAGCCACGTGACACACCTCCTTAGTCCGTGATGTGGTATATGGGCTTTTTGCCCTCCCACTCAATAACAGGGTTGACGCAGGCCAACCCTCCCAATTTTTTATCGGGATTGTTTCAAACATTAAGATTCTATCATTTCCTGCTTTATATTTCAACAATTTCCCGAAAGTTTTGTTGAAAAGCAGACAAAGTCATTTTTAAAAGCTTTATTGGTTTCCGTGAAATTCACTCCCTTTCCGCGGACGAACCGCAGGACTGTCGCGAATTTCGCTTAAAAAAACTTTCTAACCACATGCTGGTAATTCCTACGTCGAAAATTCACCGTTTACTTCCTGATCTAGACGAATTAGAAACAAGAAGTTCGAGGCACGACGGTTTTGAAGACCGGAGCGTATATGTTAACACGTGAGGACCGGAAAAATCGAGTAACGATCACCGGCTAAAACCGTCACGTCCTGTGACAACGCCGGTACTAACACGTCATGTGTGTCGGAAATTCGCTGTTTATCATTCGTCTGGCTATTGGATCTTCTCGACTTGTGCAAATCCAACCTCAACAGGAGTCTCCCTGCCGAACATGTTCACATGGACCTTAAGCTTCTGCTTATCGACATCGATATCTTCCACAGAACCTACAAAATTAGCGAAAGGACCTTCTTTGATTTTCACGCTTTCCTTAACTTCGTAATCAACATCAGCTTTTGGTTTTTCAATACCCATGCTGTTAAGAATACGATCTACTTCTTCAGGCAACAGCGGTGTCGGTTTCGATCCAGATCCAGTGGAACCTACGAATCCTGTCACACCAGGTGTATTCCGTACGACATACCAGGAGTCATCTGTCATGACCATCTCTGTCAAAACATACCCGGGAAACACTTTCTTCATAGCCGTCTTCTTTTTACCGTTCTTGATCTCGGTTTCTTCTTCTTGCGGGACGAGGACACGAAAGATTTTGTCTTCCATACCCATTGATTCAACGCGCTTTTCCAGGTTCGTTTTCACCTTGTTTTCGTATCCAGAATACGTGTGTACTACATACCATCTTTTTTCCATAACTTGTGAGGACACGATCGTCCTTTCCCTCCCAAACGGATATACTTTACCATTGTAGCCATTTGTTTTTCAGATTAATCAATTCGTTTCATTAGTCTAAAAATGTCTCGATAATCCAAGTCAATCCTAAATCAACTAGATAAAAGAATATTACGATAAAAACTACTGTCGTCAAAACAGTGATTGTATATTTAGTCAATTCCTTACGATTAGGCCAAGAAACCCTTTTTAATTCCTTGACGACATTCGAGAAAAACCTACCTGTTTTTTGTGCAATACCAGCCATTAATTTGCCCCCCAGTAAAATTGGTTATGAATGTAAAACTCCTTAAACTTCCCGTTTTGCCTTATTGAGGTTGCATAAATTACAGGTTCCTAACGACTTGATGGTGGCTACTGGAATCAGGCAATACGGTTCTATTTATCTTATCGTTGAACGGGTTTCATTTGGTTTCACGGTGTACCGTGTGCGTCTGGCAATGTTTGCAGAACTTTTTCATTTCGATTCGACCTTGATCCGCAGACTTGTTTTTCTTAGTCGAATAATTTCGTTGTTTGCACTGTTCACAAGCAAGTATGACCTTCGTACGCATCGGTGATCAACCCCTGAAAATCAGAAATCCGAACAATGTTTGAGTTTAACCCACACTATGTCCATTTTATGCTATACACTTTATCACAGGGGTATAGTCCTGTCAACGCGTCTAAGGCGCACCCTACAGCCTTGCACAAGCGGTTTCCAGCCGTAACTTGCAATGCAGTCTAGTACGTCCAGAACGTCGGAATTTCGTAGTTTATCATTTAAAAAAGCAAGAAAAAAACAGGGTTCATATTTCCCGCCCTGTCAAACTTCATGAATGCGCGTTCAAAAGTCGCCGTCTCTATTTTGATCTTTTTTACAATTGAAGGAAGTATAGAAGCCTTTCTTCAGTATATGCGCAGCCAAGGCTCAGCTCCCGCGAAGTTTTCTTTATACTTTACCTATAGTCCAACTTCCCTTAACTCAAGGTAACGTTCAAGCTTTCTTTTTACCCTTTGCAGGGCATTGTCGATTGATTTTACGTGACGGTTCAGATCAACGGAAATCTCTTGATAAGACCGTCCATCAAGGTAAAGCATCAATACTTTGCGTTCCAGATCACTTAACAGCTCTCCCATTTTGAGCTCGATATCATCAAATTCTTCCTGATTGATGATCAGCTCTTCCGGGTCTGTTACCCTTGAACCACATATGACATCCAACAGTGTCCGATCAGATTCTTCATCATAGATTGGTTTATCGAGTGATACATACGAATTAAGCGGGATGTGTTTTTGTCTTGTTGCAGTCTTAATGGCGGTTATCATCTGGCGAGTGATACAGAGTTCAGCGAAAGCCTTGAAAGAAGATAGCTTGTCCTCTTTAAAATCGCGTATGGCTTTGTAAAGACCAATCATACCTTCTTGAATGATGTCTTCGCGATCAGCACCAATTAAAAAATAAGACCGTGCTTTTGCGCGGACGAAATTCTTGTACTTGTTGATTAAGTATTCAAGTGCGGGGCTGTTACCTTCGTGAACCTGCTCCACAATCGACTCATCTTCAAGCTCGTCAAATTCCGGGTGTACAATCTCTTTGAGTTCAATGCTCACGAGAATCCCTCCGACCCTGGCGACCTAGATATAGAAATATTATACAGTCACATTCGACAAGCGTCAACCAGTCAACGGTCCCCTCGGCGCCATTTTTCAAAAATTTCAGCCACTTCATCTGATAGTGTCAAGGTTGAGGACCGTCTTTGTTTTTCTATATCTTTCACTTTTCGACTGATCCTTTTTTCGATGCCGGCCACCTCGATTGCAAGCTCTCGTGCGGACTTTCGTAAAGCCCCAAGTCCGAATGTGACCCACTGTTCTAGAAAATCTGAAGTCGCTACATGTATTTTTGTGCGGATGTCCTTCAGTTCTTTTGCAAGCTTTTCAATCCGTTCATCTGCAGACTCATTTTCTTTCGTAAAAATGACTTCAATCCGATAGTTTTTGTATTTCGTTTCATTACCAGGTACATAATGTGCATCAAATACCACGATGACTCTCATACCGGTGTATGCTTGGTATTCCGCCATTTTCTCGACCAGAAGATCACGTGCTGCTGCAAGGTCATCATTTCGCAAAGCCCTGAGGTCCGGCCAATCACCGATCATGTTGTAGCCGTCAACCAGAAGAATTTCCATCGTTATGCACCTGAAGACCTTCGTTGTCTGAATACCTCATACATCAACAACCCTGCAGCAACTGATGCGTTCAAGGAGGTGACTTTCCCTTTCATGGGCAGGGATACGAGAAAATCACATTTTTCTTTTACCAGGCGGCCAATTCCCTTACCTTCACTGCCAATGACCAATCCGATCGGCATGTCGTATTGTGCAGCCGTATAGTCTTGATCACCTTTGGCATCCGTAGCCACAAACCATACCCCGCGGGCTTTCAAATCTTCAATCGTCCTCACGATGTTAGTGACCCGGACCACTGGCACGTATTCGATTGCCCCTGTCGAAGCCTTAGCAACGGCAGAAGTCAATCCGACTGCCCTTCGCTTCGGGATGATCACACCATGTGCACCTGCTGCATCGGCCGTCCGTAAAATCGATCCTAGATTATGAGGGTCTTCAATCTCATCTAACACAAGGAAGAATGGATCCTCGTCCCGCTTCTTCGCTAAATCGAAAACATCCTCGATGTCAGCATAATCGTAAGCTGCTACATATGCTAAGACACCCTGATGGTTAACGCCTTCAGCGAGGGCATCCAGTTTTTTCTTTGGAACATATTGCACTTGGATCCGTTCTTTTTTGGCCTGGCTGATGACTTGTCCGATTGAACCTTTCTGAGCGCCTTCTGCTACAAAGATCTTGTTGATATCCCGCCCAGAACGCAGTGCTTCAAGGACAGGGTTCCTTCCAGTCACGATATCGTTATTCATCTTTTTTCCCCTCCTTCTTCCACTATGAAAATAGCCCTTTCGATGAGTGAATCCAAGCGTTCCGTACTGCCAGATAAATATAAAAATCCGATCAAGGCTTCAAAGGCTGTCCCATATCGATAGGTCTGGATGTCTGTATTCTTTGGAATCGTCCCCATTTTACTATTCCTTCCTCTGCGGACAACACCTTGCTCTTCCTCCGTCAGTTCCTGCTGCCCAAGCATCCTTAATATGACCGATGCTTGAGCTTTGGCAGAAACATAACTCGTAGAGAGCTTATGGAGCTGGTGCGGTTTGACTTCCCCTTTTCCTAACAAATAGGAACGAATGTACACTTCATACACAGCATCTCCAATATAAGCAAGAGCAGAAGATTTCAATTGTTTCGGGTCGTCGATCGACAGACGATAAGGCTCCTTCATGATTTGCGCTTCCACCTTACACCTTGAGGGGTATCTTCGAGCATGATTCCTTGATCGACCAAGTTATCACGGATTTCATCCGCAAGCTGGAAGTTCCTTGCTTTACGTGCTTGATTACGTTGTTCGATCAATGCTTCAATATCTTCATCCAGAAGGTCTTTTTCTGTTTTAAGCACTAAACCTAGGACTTCACCGATTTCCTCTATGACTGAAACAAAACGTTCCAACACCTCAACGGTTGTATTCTTTTCTTGCAGGTACACATTCGCCTCTTTAGACAAATCGAATAATGTAGCGATGGCATTTGATGTATTGAAATCATCATCCATTTCTTTGATGAACCGTTGTTTATAGTCCTCGATTTTATGCAGCCACCTCTCATTATCAGTGCCTAGATCTGCACTATGTTCGATACGGTGTTCAAGGTTCTCGACCGTTGTACGGATACGTTCTAAACTTGTCTTGGCGCTTTCAAGCAGTTCTTCTGTAAAGTTGATCGGATGCCTATAATGGACATTCAGCATGAAGAAACGGAATGCTTGTGGATCGACCTTCTTGGTGAGGTCATGCAATAGAATGAAATTCCCAAGTGATTTGGACATTTTTTCATTATTGATATTAATATACCCGTTATGCATCCAATAATTTGCCATCGTTTTCTCATTCAGCGCTTCAGATTGAGCGATCTCATTTTCATGGTGTGGGAACGAAAGGTCTTGCCCCCCTGCATGGATATCAATTGTGTCACCAAGATATTTCTTAACCATGGCAGAGCACTCGATATGCCAGCCGGGTCTTCCATTACCCCACGGACTCTCCCAGTAGATTTCTCCTTCCTTTGCCGCCTTCCATAAAACGAAATCTAACGGGTCTTCTTTATGTTCGCCGACTTGAATCCTCGCACCGACACGAAGTTCATCAATTGATTGTTGGGACAGCTTCCCATAATCCTTGTATTTCTTCGTCCTGAAATAGACGTCCCCGCCGGCTTCATAGGCGTATCCTTTATCAATCAACGTTTCGATGAACAGAATGATATCGTCCATTGTTTCGGTTACACGGGGGTGTAGATCGGCTTTCCGGATATTCAACTCGGAGGTATCTTTATGGTAAGCCTCTATAAATCTCTCTGCTAAGCTTGAGACGTCTTCACCAAGTTCTTTGGCCGCCTTGATGATCTTATCATCGACATCTGTGAAGTTTGAGATGAAATGAACATCATAACCGCGATACTCTAGATAACGGCGGACCGTATCGAATACAATGGGTGGCCTTGCGTTCCCAATATGGATATAGTTATAGACAGTAGGTCCGCATACATACATGCGCACCTTACCTTCTTCGATTGGTTTGAATGGTTCCTTCTGCCGTGTCAATGTGTTATATATGTGAATGCTCATTTCAACTCACTCCTTCTCAAAAGCTCAATTTCTTCTTTCAAACGTTCAATTTCCTTCTCCATCACTTTCAACTTATCTGAAACTGGGTCAGGGAGGTCACTATGGTCAAGATCCCCTTTGACACGAACACCGTCCTGGATGACAACCTTACCTGGAATCCCAACAACTGTTGAATTTTGCGGTACATCTTGTAAAACGACAGACCCTGCTCCTACCTTAGAACATTTGCCTATCGTGATGGATCCTAAAACTTTTGCGCCTGTTGCAACCAATGTATGATCTTCAAGCGTCGGGTGACGTTTGCCTTTTTCTTTCCCTGTACCGCCTAGCGTTACACCCTGGAATAAAGTCACGTTGTCCCCGATTTCACAGGTCTCACCGATGACAACTCCCATTCCATGATCAATGAAACAGCGTCTCCCCACCTTTGCTCCAGGGTGGATTTCAATCCCAGTAAAGAAACGGCTTAATTGCGATATGGCACGGGCGATGAAGAAAAATTTCTTTTTCCAGAAAAAATGCGCAAAACGATGTGCCCAAATGGCGTGAAGGCCTGAATAGGTCAAAATGACTTCAAAATAACTTCGCGCTGCCGGATCCTGATCGAACACCACATCGATATCTTCCTTCAAGGTTTTAAACATATACGTCACTCCTCTCCACTTTGATTCAACGGCTACATTTGAACTTAACGTCTCTTTTTATTCTTAACTCTATTTTTGGGTTTTCGTGAAATTCACGCCCATTTCGCGGGCTGGAGAAAAGCGGAACAATCGCTTAGACATCCGTTCTCTGCATCCAAACTAAGGGGTCTTGCCTGGCTTGCATTTCCCGCAGGAATGTCGCAAATTACGCTCATCAACATGAAAGTTTTAACACAAGATAATCACCGGTGAAATTACCCGATAATATCTCCAATTTGAATCCGCTTCTTTGCTCCAAAAAAATTGAAGATTTTTGAGCGAAGCGACGGTCTCTTGAGTGGAAAAGGGACAGCAAGCTTGCTTGTAAGGCCTTTTCCAAACGAAAAGAGACTTGGGAGCAAATAATAATCACCACAGTCGAGATTACCCGAAAATACCTTCAATTTGAATCCGCTTCTTTGCTCCCAAAAAAATTGAAGATTTTTGAGCGAAGCGACGGTCTCTTGAGTGGAAAAGGGACAGCAAGCTTGCTTGTAAGGCCTTTTCCAAACGAAAAGAGACTTGGGAGCAAAAATGAAACCTTGCATAATTGAAACATAAAAAACGCCTCTGTGATTACTCACAGAGACGCTTTCGGCGCGGTCCCACTCTGTTTAGAAGAACGGATTCTCTTCTCTCTCAGCTTCCTCTAACGGTGGAAGACCGCTCCTATCTACTTGAATTCAATAAAAGTCTCAGAGGTGCATTTCAGGATGCCTTCCTTAAACCACTTTCAGCCGATGATGGTTCTCTCTATAAAGAAAGGGTACTCCTTACTTCTCCTCGTCAAAGATTTAACGTCATTTGTTTTCTTTTTACTATATTATATTTTGAACAAAATGTGTATCGTTTAGCTCCCAAGTTGTTTGATAGCATCCTCAAGCCTTGCGATGACTACATCTTTACCAAGCAACGATAACGAATCCGGAAGCTCAGGGCCATGTGATTGGCCTGTCGCCGCTACACGGATCGGCATGAATAATTTCTTACCCTTGTGTCCCGTCGCTTTTTGGGTCGCCTTGATTGCTGCCTTGATTTCTGCAGGCTCGAAGGTCTCCATCGGTCTGATTTGTTCAATCAATCCGTTCAAAACTTCAGGGACTTGCTCTTCACGTAAAATCTCAGCTGCAGAATCATTATAGTCAACGGATTCATTGAAGAATAATTCGGTCAACGGAACGATTTCCGCTCCAAAGGTAAGCTGCTCTTGGTAAAGCGCTACAAGTTTACAAACCCAAGCTTCCTGTTGGTCATCCCGGTCTTCAGGAACACGACCCGCACGCTCCAAGTGAGGCACAGTCAATTCGAGGACTCGATCAAAATCCGCTTGCTTGATGTATTGATTGTTCATCCACTCCAATTTTTTCGTATCAAAGACCGCTGCCGCTTTCGATAAGCGGTCTGCATCGAAGATTTCGATGAACTGCTCTTTCGTGAATAACTCCTCTTCTCCTTTTGGAGACCATCCGAGCAAGGCAATGAAGTTGAACAATGCTTCTGGTAAATAGCCAAGATCTTCATACTGCTCGATGAATTGGATCGTTGATTCATCACGCTTACTGAGTTTTTTACGGTTTTCATTGACGATCAAAGTCATGTGGCCGAATTTTGGTTCCTCCCATCCGAATGCTTCATAAATCATCTGCTGCTTCGGAGTATTTGAGATGTGATCATCCCCACGTAACACATGGGAAATCTTCATATGGTGATCATCGATCGCTACAGCGAAGTTATAGGTCGGGATTCCGTCTTTCTTAACGATGACCCAATCACCGATACCGTCAGATTCAAAGCTTACACGGTCTTTGACTATATCGATGAATGAATATTCCTTCCCACTCGGCACAGCGAAACGGATACTTGGCTTTCTTCCTTCCGCAGCAAGCTTTTCTTGCTCCTCTTCAGTCAAATGGCGGCACTTTCCGGAATAGCGGGGCATTTCCCCGCGTGCCTGTTGCGCTTCTCTCTCTTGCTCGAGTTCCTCTTCGGTACAATAGCATTTATAAGCAAGCCCTCGATCAAGCAGGTCATTGTAATGTTCACGGTAAATTTCAATACGTTCCATCTGGCGATAAGGACCATAATCGCCGCCAACATCGACACTCTCATCCCAATCAATGCCGAGCCATTTCAAATAATTCAGCTGGCTGTACTCGCCGCCTTCAACGTTTCTCTTTTGATCAGTATCTTCAATACGGATGACGAATGTACCGTTCTGGCTACGGGCAAACAAGTAGTTGAACAGGGCTGCCCGTGCATTACCGATATGTAAATGTCCTGTTGGACTTGGTGCATAACGAACTCTAACGTTAGCCATAATGATCTCACCTTCCACCTTTACTTTGTTGCTATTTTATCATAGTTCTCAAGTGTCTTCCTGTCCCACTGACAGATGGTACTATTTTTCAATCAGAACGACTGCCTGGGCAGAGATTCCCTCTCCTCTGCCAGTAAAGCCTAGTTTTTCCGTGGTCGTCGCTTTTATGTTCACCTGGTCAAGCTCAGATTCCAACAACTCAGCGATGATGCTTCTCATCTCTTCAATGTGTGGTGCCATCTTCGGGCGCTCGGCAATGATTGTCGCATCGACATTTCCTAGAGAAAAGCCCTTATCTTTTGCAAGGTCATACGCCCGCTTTAATAAAATCTTCGAATCGATATCTTTAAAATCAGCACTTGTATCAGGGAAGTGTTTACCAAGGTCTCCTTCTCCTATCGCACCGAGAATTGCATCGGTTATCACATGCAAAAGAACATCTGCGTCTGAATGGCCCAGAAGACCTTTTTTATACGGGATGGTGACACCGCCGATAATAAGCGGCCTTCCTTCGACTAATTGATGCACATCAAAGCCTTGTCCTATCCTAAACATTATTTCGCTGTTCCTCCCTCTCCCGAATGATCGCATTTGCAAATAATAAATCTTCCTTGGTCGTCAACTTGATATTCAAATAATCCCCTTCCACAATTGATACGGACGAGCCGAAATGCTCTACGAGACTAGCATCATCTGTCCCAAGATGACCTTTATTTCCAGCAGCTTCATGTGCATCCCGGATAAGAGACAGATGAAAAGCTTGTGGGGTTTGGATAGCCCACAAGCTACTGCGATCCACAGTTTCGATGACCGTACCCCGCTCGATACGTTTCACTGTGTCTTTAATTGGCACTGCTAGAACAGCTGCACCGCTATCAATTGTCCTGGTCACGAGGTTATGGATGGAATCGATTGATACGAAAGGCCTAGCGCCATCATGGATCAAGACAAGCGATTCTGCATCGATTGCTTTCAAACCTTCATAAACACTATGCTGTCTCTCTAGACCACCGGCTACAATACGTTGGACTTTATCCAAATTGTATTCAGAGACGATCTGTTCGAGTTCATTCAACTCACGTTTATTACCGACAAGGATAATACCACTGCACCAATCATCCTCCTGAAAAATTCGCAAGGTATGAACGATAAGTGGTATTCCTTGTAGGGTGATCAATTGTTTGTTTTTACCTGCATCCATCCGTTTGCCTTGGCCGGCAGCAGGAATGACTACAATATAATCCACACTTCTCATCTACTTTCCGAAAGGATTACAAAGCCTTTTCCAACAGCTTAGGCTTTGCAAAAATCATTCGACCGGCAGATGTTTGTAGGACACTCGTCACCAGGACATCAATCGTTTTTCCGATATAATTGCGGCCATCTTCTACGACGATCATTGTACCGTCATCAAGGTACCCGACACCTTGATTTTGTTCTTTTCCGTCCTTGATCACTTGTACGTTCAGTTCTTCTCCAGGAAGAACGACAGGTTTGACAGCATTCGCCAAATCATTGATATTCAATACCGGAACGCCTTGGAATTCGCACACTTTATTTAGGTTGTAATCATTTGTGACGACCATTCCAGAGACTAATTTTCCGAGTTTGACAAGCTTGCTATCGACTTCTTGAACGTCTTCAAAGTCACCTTCGTATATCTCTACTTTGACAGCGAGTTCTTTTTGGATCCGGTTAAGGATATCAAGACCCCGACGCCCTCTGTTTCGTTTCAACACATCTGAAGAATCTGCTATATGCTGTAATTCTTCAAGAACGAATTGAGGGATGACGATCGGACCTTCCAAAAATCCAGTCTGACAAACATCTGCGATTCTACCGTCAATTATGACACTCGTATCAAGGATTTTCAATATACCGGTGTTAGTGGATTTCGTTTCGATTTCAGCTTCCTTCTTTTTGTTCGCAAAACGAGCTGATGTAAACACATTGACTAACTCCTCACGTTTCTTGAACCCGAATTGGAAACCGATATACCCTAACAAAGCAGTGAAGAAGAAGCCGATCACGTTCACAACGATACTTAGTTCCATACTATTCAGCGCAAACATAGCCAAATAAGCGACAACTAGACCGAAAATCAAACCGAATGAACCGAAAAGCACGTCTACTACAGGCGCCTTCATAAGGGATTCTTCAATCCTCTGTATGAACCCGACGATATGATCTGCCAACCAGAATGTACTTAAAAAGAAAACAATTGCACCAATGACTGTTCCCATATAAGGTGAAGTGATGAACCCGGGTAAATCACCAATATTAACTAAATTATTTAATAATTGAATAAGTTCAGGGACATATAAATAACCCAGCGTTCCACCTACGATGATAAAAAACAATTGAACAATTCGTTTTAACAAAATTGTCCACCTCCTTCTTTTCATTATAGACATTTCAACAAATTTGAAACCTATTGCTACTATTTTACATAAAATTACATAGAAAATACAGTCAAATGACCTTGAAATCCGCTATATTTGTGTCAAATGTGGCGATCTAGAAACAACTGTTCCTGGATCCTTTTCAAACCATCCTTAATTTTACGAGCACGGATTTCCCCGATCCCCTCTACTTCATCCAGCTCCTTGATTGAGGCTTTCAAGGTATTTTGGAGATGTTCGAAATGATTCACGAGATTTTCAATGATAAGGGAAGGCAATCTCGGTATTTTGTGTAAAATCCGATAACCTCTTGGCTTGACAGACTCCTCATATATATTCGCAGATGGAAGGTACCCCAATAGCCGCACGATCGCATTTTCTTCCAACAATTCTTCACTGGACAGCTTTTTCAGATCGTTTAAAGTCCGATATGGATCGACTTTCCTGTTTTTTGCGTAATCTTTTACGATCAGGGCTGCTTCTGATTCAATATTGGACACGAGTTCCTCCATTTGCATGCTGATCAAGCGGCCTTCAGATCCGAGTTCGTTTACATATTTGATGATTTCATTTCGAATACGCAGTACCATTTCAATCCGATGTATCACTTGTGAGACCTCTTGAAAGGTCACTAGTTCTTCAAACTCTAGGGCACCAAGGTCTGTCAAACTCTGATCAAGGACAGATTTATACTTTTCAAGCGTCTGTAATGCCTGGTTGGCTTTTGTCAAAATGACTCCGATATCCTGCAAAGAATAACGAATGCTCCCTTGATACAACGTGATGACATTCCTTCTTTGTGAAATGGATACGACCAGATTTCCGGTTTGCTTTGCAACACGTTCTGCCGTACGGTGACGGATCCCTGTTTCCTTTGACGGAATCGATGTATCAGGTATTAGTTGAGTATTCGCAAATAAGATCCGATTTCCTTCATCATTTAAGATTATCGCACCATCCATTTTTGCCAATTCATACAAATAAGCTGGTGAGAATCGGCAATTGATCGAGAAGCCGCCATCGACAATCTTTTGGACTTTGTCATTAAAACCGACCACGATCAATCCCCCGGTTTTTGCACGTAAAACATTATCGATACCATCACGCAATGGCGTTCCTGGTGCTATATATTGAAGCATCTTACTAACGATCATTTCCTTCATGGTCACGTCCATGCGTCATCCTCCCAATGTGTGGTGTAGCGTATCTTGCACAGAGGATACACCGACAACTTCTATTCCTTCCGGTACCGTCCATCCGCCAATGTTCCTCTCAGGCAGAATGACCCGTTTGAAGCCTAGTTTAGCAACTTCATGTACACGTTGTTCAACACGTGAAACGCGACGGACTTCCCCGGTCAGACCGATTTCACCGATAATGACATCAGTCGGCTTTGTCGGTTTGTCTTTGAAACTTGAGGCAATGCTTACCGCGATTGCCAAGTCCACAGCCGGTTCATCCAGCCGGACACCTCCAGCCACATTGACATACGCATCCTGGTTCTGCATCAATAAACCTACCCGCTTTTCGAGGACCGCCATCAACAAGGATACTTTGTTATGATCGATCCCATTCCCCATACGCCTAGGATTACCGAAGCTTGTCGGAGATACTAATGCCTGTATTTCAACGAGAACGGGTCTTGTTCCTTCCATAGAAGCCACGATTGCGGAACCAGCTGCCCCGTTCGATCTTTCTTCTAAAAAGACTTCAGATGGATTTTCAACTTCGTCCAACCCAGCTTCCTTCATTTCGAAAACCCCGATTTCATTCGTCGAGCCGAAACGGTTTTTTACAGCGCGTAAAATACGATACGTATGATGTCTTTCCCCTTCAAAATAAAGGACGGCATCAACCATATGCTCAAGTAAGCGAGGTCCTGCAATAGACCCCTCTTTAGTAACGTGTCCTACAATAAATGTTGCAATTCCGCTCGTTTTTGAAATTCTCATGAATTGGGAAGTACATTCCCTGACCTGTGAGACACTGCCTGGCGCAGATGTGATTTCAGCGCGGAAGACAGTTTGGATGGAATCGATGATCAAAAGGCTAGGGTTGACTTCTTCAATCGCTTTTTCAATCAGGTCCATATCTGTTTCAGCATGGACATAAAGGTTATCATGATTGATACCGAGTCTTTGGGCCCTCAATTTGGTTTGTTTGATCGATTCCTCTCCGGATATATATAAGATGGTGTGATTATGTTCAGCTAGTTTTGCAGAAGCTTGCAGCAAAAGTGTCGATTTTCCGATACCTGGATCCCCACCGACCAGTACCAGAGACCCCGGGACAATCCCCCCGCCTAACACCCGGTTCAATTCGTTGATTTGTGTATTGATCCGGGGTTCTTTCTCACTTTTTATTTTGGTGATCGGTTCTGGCTTCTGGCTTGTTCCCCCAGTTTGGAAAGATCTGCGGTGTCCTTTTTCCGGTTGGGTGATTTCTTCCACCATCGTATTCCATCTTCCGCATCCCGGGCATTTTCCCATCCATTTTGGAGAATCATACCCGCACTCTCCACACAAAAAACTCGTTTTTCGTTTTGCCATCTATATTTTCCCCATTTCCCAAACGGTTTAAAACTATCTCGATTTTGTTATTGCCATCATATCATAAACAGGTTTGGGAACTCTTCTTTTAACCATTGTATTCATAAGTTATCATCATATGGGTAATTAAGGGAATTTGTTGAAGTTAACCCTCAGGAAATTTTGTCAGAAACCACCTGTGTGATTACCCCAATTCTGAGGGACGCACCCCAAGCCTTTTCATACGAGTTTCTTACCCTTAAACTAAACAACTCCATCAGCATCAGGCTGATGGAGTTGCTTTTTATCAGGTGGAGGCTCCGACAGTGTTGACGGTGAAGTCATTATCTTCAACGTCAATTTTAACGGTTTGACCTTTAGCGATGGTTCCTCTTAACAACTCTTCAGATAGCCGGTCTTCAATTCGGCGTTGAAGGGCACGGCGCAATGGGCGGGCACCATAATCCGGATCGTATCCTTCTTCAGCAATCTTTTCAAGCGCTGCCTCTGTCAACTCGATATCGATACCCTGTTCAGCAAGTCGGTTTTGCAGCTGTTTCGACATCAAGCTGATGATGTGCTTGAGATGTTCTTTTTCAAGTGTGTGGAACACGATCGTTTCATCAATACGGTTTAAGAACTCTGGACGGAAAGCTTTTTTCATTTCGTCCATGACTTTTGTCTTCATATTTTCATAAGCCTGGTCTTCCGATTGAGCAGTGAAGCCCATATGCTTATTCCGTTTAAGGGTGTCTGCACCGACATTGGATGTCATAATGACCACAGTATTACGGAAGTCGACAGTACGTCCTTTCGAGTCAGTCAGCCGGCCGTCTTCAAGTACTTGGAGCAAGATGTTGAACACTTCCGGGTGGGCCTTTTCGATTTCATCGAGAAGGATGACGGAGTATGGGTTCCGACGGACTTTTTCTGTAAGCTGTCCGCCTTCCTCATGACCTACATAGCCTGGAGGTGAACCGACTAGTCGGCTTGTCGTATGCTTTTCCATATACTCAGACATATCGATACGGATCGTTGCATCCTCGTCACCGAATAATGCTTCTGCTAGTGCACGGGCAAGTTCAGTCTTACCTACACCAGTTGGTCCGAGGAAAATGAATGAACCGATCGGACGTTTCGGATCCTTCAATCCAGCACGGGCACGGCGGATCGCTTTGGATATCGCCTTTACCGCTTCTTCTTGACCGATGACCCGGTTATGAAGGATATCCTCCATATTAAGCAACCGTTCTGTTTCTTCTTGCTTAAGTTTGGAGACCGGTACTCCAGTCCAGTTGGAGACTACAAGAGCAATATCTTCAGGCGTGACTTCTGTATTTTCCTGACCTTGCTTCTCTTTCCAGGTGTTCTTAGTTGTCTCAAGTTCCTCACGCAGCTTTTGCTCTGAATCACGTAATGAAGCAGCTTTTTCGAATTCTTGACTCTGCACTGCAGCGTCTTTTTCTTTGCGGACGCTTTCCAACCTCTGCTCCAGTTCTTTCAAGTTCGGAGGTGCTGTATAAGAACGGAGGCGCACTTTCGAGGCTGCCTCATCGATCAAGTCAATCGCTTTATCCGGTAGGAAACGATCAGAAATGTAACGGTCTGATAATTTTACAGCGGCATCTATTGCATCATCTGTAATCGTGACACGATGATGGGCCTCATAACGGTCTCGCAATCCCTTAAGAATTTGTAAGGATTCCTCGTTTGTAGGTTCATTGACACGAATCGGCTGGAACCGTCGTTCTAATGCTGCATCCTTTTCAATATATTTTCTATATTCATCTAAGGTGGTTGCACCGATACATTGTAATTCACCACGAGCAAGGGCAGGTTTTAAAATGTTCGAAGCATCAATCGCACCTTCTGCTCCCCCTGCTCCGATCAACGTATGAAGTTCATCGATGAATAGGATGATGTTTCCTGCCTGACGGATTTCATCCATCACTTTTTTCAGGCGGTCTTCAAATTCACCACGATATTTCGTTCCAGCGACGACCGTTCCCATATCGAGCGTCATGACACGTTTATCCCTTAAGGTTTCTGGTACTTCATTATTGATGATTTGTTGTGCAAGTCCTTCTGCAATCGCGGTTTTACCAACACCTGGTTCCCCAATCAATACCGGGTTGTTTTTCGTACGACGGCTCAAAACTTCGATGACACGCTCAATTTCTTTACTGCGGCCGATGACCGGGTCAAGACTGTCTTCACGGGCTACAGCTGTCAGGTCACGAGCAAGGCTATCCAGTGTCGGGGTATTGGCGTTGACAGAGGACCCACCTGACGATGAGGAGGATTCATTGCTTCCTAACAGTTGAAGAACCTGCTGGCGTGCTTTATTCAGGCTCACACCCAAGTTGTTCAGAACACGCGCTGCAACACCTTCGCCCTCACGAATCAATCCTAGCAATATATGTTCTGTACCAACATACGAGTGACCAAGTTTCCGAGCTTCATCCATAGATAATTCAATCACCTTTTTGGCTCTAGGCGTGTAATGGATCGTTTGGACAGATTCTTGCCCCTTGCCAATCAAGGTTTCAACTTCTTTTTGGATTTTTTCAGGACTTAACCCTAGAACAGAAAGTGCCTTTGCTGCGATGCCTTCACCTTCACGTACCAAACCAAGTAGAATATGTTCGGTTCCAACATTGTTATGCCCTAGACGGATCGCTTCTTCTTGTGCAAGAGCGAGTACTTTTTGAGCCCTTTCAGTAAATCGACCAAACATCATCTTGATCACCTTCCTATTCGTTGTTCTTTTCTAATTTCACTCTCTCCCGGATCAATGTTGCGCGTCGGATATCCCTCTCATCCGGAGATAATGCTTCACCTGCATATTGTTGTAAAAATCCTGGTTGAGTGAGTATCATAAGTTCATTCAATATCGTGTTAGAAATACCTTCAATTAATTTCAAATCGATGCCCAACCGTACATCCGATAAGCATTTTGTGGCTTCTTTAGATTGTATGATACGACTGTTTGACAGGATACCGAGTGACCTGTAGACCCTGTCTTCCAATTGAATCCTCGAGGATTCGAGTAAGTTTTTCCTTGCCGAACGTTCTTCTTCAATAAGCTGTATGACGACCCCTCTTAAATCTTCGATAATATCCTGCTCGGATTTTCCTAATGTCATCTGGTTTGAAACTTGAAAAACATTTCCTTGAGCTTCACTGCCTTCCCCATATATGCCTCTGACCACTAATCCTAATTGGTTGATCGCAGGGACGATACGGTGAATTTTTTGGGTTAGAACAAGTGCAGGCAAGTGCATCATGACAGATGCTCTCATTCCCGTTCCAACATTAGTCGGACAGCTTGTCAAATACCCATGCTGTTCATCGAAGGCGTAATTCAATTTTTCCTCAAACCAATCATCAATCCCGCTTGCTAACGTCAATGCTTCAATCAATTGAAAACCTGGAAAAAGACATTGGATACGAAGATGGTCTTCCTCGTTGATCATGATACTTACATGTTCTTCATCACTCATCAAAACCCCGGAGTATTTTGGATCCTCAGTAAGGTTAGGACTAACAAGGTGTTTCTCGACTAGAACCCTTTTCTCAATAGGTTTCAAATCATCTATGTCGATATATGATAAGACGCCTACATTACCATATGTTTGATTTTCATAATGTTTTCGGATTTGTCGGTTCACTTTATCCGCCTGCTGCTCGTTCGAAATAATAGGAAAGACATGATTTTCTAAATTGCGAGCTAATCGAATCCGGCTGCTTAGAACAATATCTGAATCCGGTCCTTCTCTTTTCATCCAAGGGCTTATCGCATCACTGATAAATTTTTCAAGAGACACCAATCAGCTCCCCCCTTCGAACCGTTTTTCCATCATTCGAATCTGGTCTCTTACTTTCGCTGCTTCCTCAAATTCTTCTTGAATGATTAATTGCTGTAATTTCTGTTTGAATTGATCAATCTTTTTCCTTTCTATCAGTTCGCTGCCGATGCGTTTCGGAATTTTCCCGGTATGGCTTGTATTGCCTCCATGGATACGTTTGAACATTGGTGTCAATTTTGATTCAAAGGTTTTATAACAATCGGGACAACCAAACCGGCCGATCTTCGCAAACTTCGTATAACTCAAACCGCATTGATCGCATTGTGTCACTTGCTTATCCGGTTGAGGATTGTTGGAATCGCTCAAAGGTTGATCGAAGTTAAGCAGCCCTGATAGTAGGTTGTGGATGGAAAACGAATTGGATCCTGGTATCAAATCCCCTTTTTCCTTTGCACATTGTTCACAAATATGGAATTCATTCTTTTTGCCATTGATGATCTTCGTGAAGTGCAAAGTTGCTGGTCTCTGCTGGCATTCTTGACAGTACACGCCTTACACTCCCCCTCAATCTTTATATTTCAAACTTTGTATCATTGCAATTAACAAATTAGCACGTAGTTCGTCTCGATAAGGTAATACGATATTAATTGTGGAGCGATCAATCACGCTCTTCATCAGTCTTGCTTCTTTCCTGGTGATGATCCCTTCCTCCAACAACCTGTAGATGATGTTTTCACTGGAAGCCTGACTGATTCGTGTGTTGATCATTTTGAGGATCTGATCAAGCAATATTGTCGAATTATCGGTTTCCACTTTTATAATTCGAATATATCCTCCTCCTCCTCTTTTACTTTCCACAATAAAGCCTTTTTCAACCGTAAACCTTGTATTGATTACATAATTGATTTGCGAGGGGACACATTGAAATTTTTCAGCAATTTCACTTCTTTTGATTTCAATTGCTTTTTTGTGACTTTCCTTGATGATTTCCTTCAAATGCGCTTCAATAATGTCCGATATATTTTTCATCCCATCATTGCCCCTCCTCACATCTGACTTTGACTTTCTTTGACTATAATTATAAACATTTGCACGCAACTTGCAAATGTTTTGATGTCTACATTATAGACAGACTTTTTACGGGCTAAACAATTTTTACTCTGTTGCAAACACTTTATGAACATAGTCGATGGATTGTATCTTGTCATACAATTCCGGGAGCTTTTTAGGGTTCGAAATCTGTATTTTGAACGTATACTTTATTAGCGGGACTGCCGCATCACTCGGATGATCACTTACAGATAAACTTAAGATCGGTGTTTTCAACGACTCCAGCTCGTTTACGATTTTAGATAAAGATACTTCTTTATTTTCTACAATGACCGTTACATGATGATACCGTTGCTTCCGTAAATATAAATCCTCGAATTTATTGAGGAACAACAGACTTAAAATCACGATGCACGTAGTAAAAATGGCTTCATAATACATTCCTATACCTACAACAAGACCAATTCCTGCGACTACCCAAATCGAGGCTGCAGTCGTCAGCCCCTTCACCGTTACACCGTGAACAAGGATCGTTCCAGCACCTAAAAAACCGATCCCGCTCACAACATAAGCTGCTAAACGCGATGGGTCAAAACCTTGGACCCTCTGATGCGTATTTAAAAAATCCTCAAAACCGAATATCGATAGAATCATCATCAAGCAAGCTCCGACACCGACTAATAAGTGCGTTCGAAATCCAGCCGGGTGACGTTTGAATTCACGCTCAATGCCGACCATCCCACACAGCACTGCTGCCAATACCAGTCTAATCGTGACGGTCAAGGTGTCTTCATTCCACCATTGAAATAACCAAGATTCCATTTGTATCTCCCCTATTTCTTTCCGATTGGTGTGATAATGTGTGTGTATATTACATGGTATGGTATATAGTATCCAATTATAGGCCACCAGCTATAAAAGAGGAAATAATATTCATTTTGCTTATTATCGATCCACTTTTAAAAGGCATTCCTTATCTTTAACATACACTGGATATCTTAGTAAACCCCATTTATGTACTCCCATGGCTGTCCCGTCCGATAACACACAGAAATCGAATGGATTCGCACCGAAATACGGAAATTCACGCCGATAGTTCTATAATCGCGCCAATTTCCTGATAATCACGTGGATTCTGACCATATTCACGCCAAACAGTAAAAAGGACCTACTGCTGTATCTTTCTCTGGAGTACCTCAATTTCGCTTTTTCTCGATTTAAAACGCGATCCTCTGCATCACATCAAGCCACGTTGAAAGGGAGAAGCCCGCAGCGTATGAATTATATCGGTGCGGATTCAACATTTATCGGTGCGATTTTGAAATATAACGGTGCACATCTAAAGTATAACGGTGCAATTCCGAAATTTATCGGTGATTGCCCAAAATAGGTAAGGAACCTTTGATTAATGGTGTCGGGATGAGCGCCCCTTGCGGACATCGATTGAAACACAAAAAAGAGCAGTCTCTCGACTACTCTTGTGGTGCCCGGCGACGTCCTACTCTCACAGGGGGAAACCCCCAATTA
>NZ_JAKJHW010000013.1 GCF_021646685.1 Pseudalkalibacillus salsuginis
TTGTTTGATTGCTCATTAAATGTAAATCGAAATTGATTTTGGGTTCTTTTTAAAAAAGACCCGTTTCACGCTTGGCTTTTGTTCAGTTTTCAAAGAGCTAATGGTTTGTTTTTATCCAACCATTTTTGTTTTTGTCGCTTATTGGCGACTTTATTAATGTACCACACCACTTTGCCGATGTCAACAAAGAGTTTTATCGTGTGTTGTCGCGAAAACAGTTTTTCCAACGACGAAAAATAATATACCATCTTTTTGAGTTTCATTCAATACATTTTTCAAAAATAACTTTATCGATTCATTTCAGAGCAATTGAAGAACAAAAATAAAAACAGGGTCCGATCCAATCGTAAAGATCAGCCCTGTCTAAAAAGCATTCTATTTATTTCTCATTTGAGGGAAAAGCAGAACATCCCTGATCGATGGCGAATTCGTCAACAACATCACGAGTCGATCGATCCCGATTCCAAGTCCGCCCGTCGGAGGAAGTCCATATTCTAGCGCCTCGATGAAATCCTCGTCCATCATATGTGCTTCATCGTTTCCTTCTTCACGTTCTTTCAATTGACCTTCAAACCGCTCCCGTTGATCGATCGGATCATTGAGTTCGGTAAAGGCATTAGCATGTTCACGCCCGACGATGAAGAGTTCGAAACGATCCGTAAATCGTGGGTCGTCAGCATTTTTCTTCGCCAACGGAGAAATCGCAACGGGATGACCATAAACGAAGGTAGGCTGGATAAGCTTCTCTTCAACGAAGTGTTCGAAGAATTCATTGACGACATGACCGACTGACATCGTTTCCTGAATCGGAACTTTATGTTCTTTAGCAAGGGCACGTGCTTCTTCGTCACTCATTTCCTTCCAGAAATCAACACCTGTGTGTTCTTTGACTGCGTCAACCATATGAAGACGTGTCCATTCTGGTTTGAGATCTACTTCATCGTCCCCGTAGGTGATCGTCGTTGTGCCGAGAACTTCTTGTGCAACATGGGCGATAAGATTCTCTGTCAACGTCATGATATCGTTATAATCCGCGTAAGCCTCATAAAGCTCCATCATCGTAAATTCCGGGTTATGGCGAGTGGATACACCTTCATTCCGGAATACACGACCGATTTCATATACTTTTTCCATTCCGCCGACAATTAATCGCTTTAAATGAAGTTCGATGGCAATACGCATATAAAGCTCCATATCAAGGGAGTTGTGGTGGGTGATGAATGGACGTGCCGATGCCCCACCAGGGATCGAGTGCATTGTCGGTGTTTCCACCTCCAGGTAGCCATTGTCATCAAGGTACCTTCTCATTGATTGAAGGATTTTGCTGCGAGTGATGAACGTATCCTTAACTTCTGGGTTCATGATCAGGTCGACATAACGCTGACGATAGCGCTGCTCGATATCTTTTAAACCATGGTGCTTGTCTGGCAGTGGACGGAGGGCTTTCGACAACAAGAAAAAGTCTGTCACTTTTACAGAAAGTTCCCCTACCTTCGTTTTGAACGCTACTCCTTTGACTCCAACAATATCACCGATGTCAATCGAGTTGAACAAGTCGTATTGTTCTTCTCCCACTGCGTCTTTCCGTACATAAAGTTGAATTTGCCCGGTCAAATCCTGGATATGGGCAAAGCCGGCTTTTCCTTTTCCGCGCTTTGTCATAATGCGACCTGCAAGGGTTACTTCGTGGTTTTGTTCTGTCAGGTCTTCCTTAGAAACCTCTCCGAAACTTTTTACCATCGATTCTGCAGTATGTGTACGATCGAACCGTTGTCCGAATGGATCAATCCCAAGGTTTCGTAATGTGTTCAATTTCTCTCGCCGAACGAGCAGCTGGTCATTTAATTCGACGTCTTGACTCATCTCTATCACTCCTAAAATTACCTATTTCACATCTAGAATGTTATAACGAATCGTATCCCCATATAGCGTTATACGAACATCATCGCCTTTTTTCCTTAAAAGAAGCTCTCTTCCCAGGATTGATTCGACGGAAATGTATTTTCGTAACGGTGAAGCTTCAACGGGGTGTACGAGTTTATATGTTTCAATTTCATCTAAAAAAGGATCGAAAAGCGTCACCATTGATCCGAGGGTGACCGTTTCGCTCATTTTGTTTTCCGGGATGGGTTCAGCAGAATATAAAAGTTGTTCCAGGTCGGTGATCCGTTGTTTGTAAAATCGCTCTTCCTCTTCATTCATTGAAGAAGCATTTCCGAAAGGGGTCTTCCTGCCTTCATAAACATCGATCAATTCCGTTGCTAACATCTTGATGCCTTCACTCGTGAGTCTGGTTCGTTCTTTACTCATACTCATCCTCCTAATCAATAGGTATTCATGTGCAGACACCAAGAGGTATGTAAACAGTATTCTCTAAGAGAACACTGTTATCCTACTTTAACTTGTTTAGCTTCTACTTCTTCTACATAATCCATAAGGACTTGTTCCATAAGATCACGGGATTCGAGTTCCATAATTTGGTTTCGGACTTTTGCGTTTTTCGGCAGTCCTTTTAAATACCACGCTGCATGTTTACGCATTTCTTTGATTGCGACGTCCTCACCTTTCAGGGAAATCAAGCGATCAAGGTGCAGCATACACACCTTCATTTTTTCACGTGGTGTCGGATCGCCATGCAGCTCTCCTGTTTCAAGGTACTGGACCGTACGATAAAGCATCCAAGGATTTCCAAGTGCGCCGCGTCCGATCATGACCGCATCACAACCAGTCGTTTCAAGCATACGTTTTGCATCCTGTGGTGTGGTTACATCGCCATTTCCGATGACCGGAACGGAGACAGACTCCTTCACATCACGGATGATATCCCAATTGGCTTTACCTTCATACATTTGTACCCTTGTACGGCCGTGCAGTGCAACGGCTTTACCGCCTGCTTCCTCGATCGCCTGCGCATTCTCGACAGCGAGGATATGATCCTCATCCCAACCCATACGCATTTTCACTGTAACAGGTTTTTTCACCTCAGGTACGACGGCCGAGACCATGTCGTAGATTTTTTGTGGATCCAACAACCATTTCGCTCCCGCATCACACTTAGTGATTTTAGGAACTGGACAACCCATGTTGATGTCAATGATATCTGCATTCGTATAATCATCAACATATTTGGCGGCTTCTACAAGGGATTCTTTCTCACCACCGAAGATTTGTAGACTGAGCGGCTTTTCCCGGTCATCTACATAGAGCATCCTCATCGTTTTATCATTTTTATGCAAAATTCCTTTGTCACTGACCATTTCTGCACAAACAAGGCCTGCACCAAATTCTTTTGCTATCAGACGAAAGGCTGGGTTACAGACACCTGCCATCGGGGCAAGCACGACACGATTATTCAGTTTGATGTCACCGATCTGAAACATCTTCTTCACCTCTTTACTTTAAATGTTGTACTTTCTCAGGAGAAAGTTCTTCTACTGATATATCAAGAGTCTCTGCGACTTTGTGGATTTGAGCTTGATCCGGTTTTCGGTTTCCACGTTCTATTTCACCGAGAATCGAAACGGATATGTTCATTTTTCCGGCGAGTCCTTCTTGTGTGTAGCCTTTCAATTTTCGAAAAGCCCGGATCCGCCTCCCCCATTGTTCCGCTTCCATACGTTTACTCCTTTTTTGTCAATTCGCTCTTCGATGATCGTCGAAAAGTTTTTATCCGTATGTGGAAAATGCAAATCTGGTTGCAGCTCATAAAGCGGAATCATCACAAATCCCCTATCGAGCATTCTTGGGTGTGGAATTTTTAGTTCTTCTGTTTGTATATTCTCTTGATTATACAATAAAATGTCAAGGTCTATTGTACGTGGACCCCAGTGTATCTCACGTGTACGCTTTAAAGCGTGTTCAATCGATTGGAGCTTGTCGAGTAATTCATTTGGTGACAGCACTGTCTGAACCTTTGCGACCATGTTCAAAAAGGCTTCCTGATCTTTATATCCTACTGGTTCTGTCTCATAAATGGAGGATATCTTTTCGACATGCGTTCCTTCAAGTCGGTCGATCTCTTTCAGGGCGCTATCCAAAAAGCTTTGACGATCCCCGATATTGGAGCCTAAGGCAACGTAAACATCATTCATCATCTGGACCTCTTGATTTCGATCGCAACAGAATCATAGTGACCCGGAATCGGCGGGTCCGGCTTAATGACTTTGACTGTGCACGTTAAAACCATCTCAAATTTTTCAAGGACCGCCTGTGCAATCTCTTCTGTCAGCTTTTCAACCAATTTCCTTGGTTCTCCTTCTACCAGTTCTTTTGTCAGTTCATATGCTTGTCCGTAATCGACGGTACTCTCGATGTCATCTGATTTTGCTGATTCTGTGAGGTCGCATTCAAGCACAAGATCGACATTGAAGCGTTGTCCAAGCTTTTGTTCTTCAGGATATACACCGTGATAACCGTAAAATTTCATGTTATTGATATAGATCTTATCCATTTTGAACCGCTCCCTTCTTCATTAACATCGCATCCATCATCATTGCCATTCGCTTATTTTCCAGCACATCATGCACACGTACAAGTTGGCAGCCTTTCTGAATACCAAGGCAAGTCGTGGCCCCGGTTCCTTCCATCCGTTCATTCGTTTCTGTCTGAAGAACGCGTCCAATGAATGATTTACGGGAGGTTCCTAGTATCACCGGGTAACCGAGTGTCGTTAACACCTCTAGATTCGACATGACATCGAGATTGTCCTCATAAGTTTTTGCAAAGCCTATGCCTGGGTCCAAGATGATGTTTTCATCTTTCACACCTGCCTCTTTCACAAGGTCAATACTCTCTCTCAAATCCCTGGCGATATCCGCCATCAAGTGCTCGTAATTCTTGTCCTCCCTGTTATGCATCAGAATGATCGGCACTTGATAGTCTGCTGCGACTTGCGCCATTTTCGAGTCTGCTTTTGCTCCCCATACATCATTGATGATATCCGCACCTGCTTCGATCGCTTGCTTTGCTACTTCCGCTTTATACGTATCAATGGAAATAGGCACATCAACCGCTTCTCTTACCGCCTTTATGATCGGAACCACTCGTTCCAATTCCTGTTCAACAGTCACTATGTCAGCTCCAGGGCGTGTAGATTCCCCTCCAATATCAATGATGTCAGTTCCAGCATCGACCATCGCTTTGGCGTGGTCTACTGCGCGATCGAGTGAATCATAGTTCCCTCCATCTGAAAAAGAATCCGGTGTAACGTTCAATATCCCCATGATCCTTGTCCGATCATTGAGGTCGACAGTTGTATCGCGGAATTGGATCATCCATGACTGATGTTTCATATCCTCTGACTTCAAGAGTTGATCGATCTCAGAACCTAACTGGACGATATCCTGCAAGTCACTATCAAGCAATTGCTTCACAGCACTCTCAATTCCATAAGGGTTGCCAAGGATAAGCGCATGGGTCTGTTCCACCTCGAGCTGTTCAGCGTCTTCATGGATGATACAATCCTGCCCATGCGATAACATCGTCTGCTTCATCTGCCAGGCCGTTTTCAAAGGCAGCTCTTCGACACGGATGACCGTTTTGCTTTCGATCAACCGTTTCCGTCGTACGCTTTCGATTTTCGCCCCAACAGACATCAGTTCGTTCATCGCCTCTGTTTCATTTTTCGGATATATGAAAATCGGGTTATGTTTCATTGATAAAAATCCTTTCTAGTGTGTTCATAACTTGTTACGATCCGCTTTGTAACGTTCGAACAATTCGTTCGTGGTCCTTCCGCTCTTCCCTCGATAAGATTTACCATCAATCTTACTGATGGCTATGACCTCTTGGACTGAATTCGTCATGAAGCATTCATCAGCCTCGAGTAAATGGTCAATTGTGAATTCGCCGGTTTGCACGCGGATCCCCAGCTTTTTGCAAATTGCAAGGACATATTGTCTTGTGATCCCGTTTAAAATGCCAGTATCCACTGAAGGTGTATAGAGAGTCTCATCCTTCTGCCAAAATAAGTTCGAGGTCACCCCTTCAGCAACATACCCTTCTTTCGTAAGGAAAATCCCTTCAATTCCATGGTTGTTCAATTCCTGTTTGCCAAGAAGGTTATTTAAAAAGTGATGGGATTTCCAGCGTATTGGACCTTCAGGTGTATTACGCGAAATCCTTAACACTTTCGCTTCTTTATCCTGTAACGTTTCAGGTGCATTAGACAACGCTCCGCCATATACCATGATCGTCGGTTCGACGAACTCGAGCGTCCCTAATGCCGGGGCACCTGGGCCAGCTGATATGTTAAGGCGGATTGACGCATTTGTCCATCCATTCAATTGGAGAAGCTTACTGAGGATGTTTTCCACTTCTGTTTTCCCGACTGTCTTCCGTATAGCAATATTACGTAATGCATTGTTCATTCTCTCCAAATGCTCTTCTAACAAAAAAGGACGTCCATTATAAATTCGAAAGGTTTCAAATACACCAATTCCATATAAGTACCCGTAATCGAAAGGTGAAATCACAGCATCTCTATCTCTTACATATTCCCCATTCAAGTAGATGTACATGCCATTTCACGTCCATAGCTATTCATAAAATTTCGCAAAAGCTGCTTCCCATCAGCCGTCATAATCGATTCAGGATGGAATTGAACCCCTTCGATCGGCAATGATTTATGGCGTATGCCCATTATTTCACCTTCCGCTGTTTCTGCCGTGATTTCGAGACAGTCGGGCAGCGTCTCGCGTTCAACGATCAAGGAATGATATCGGGTCGCGATAATTTCCTCACATAATCCTTCATAAAGGGTTTTGCCATCATGCCGGATCGGTGAGGTCTTGCCATGCATCAAGCGTTCAGCGCGGACGACGTTGCCTCCAAATACTTGCGCAATCGACTGATGCCCAAGGCAAACACCGAGGATCGGAATTTTACCGGCAAAATGTTCGATTGCTGCCAGGCTGATTCCTGCTTCATTTGGACTGCACGGGCCAGGGGATATCATCAAGTAACTCGGAACCAGGTCTTCAATTTCTTGTATCGTTATTTCATCATTACGCCTGACGATCAGTTCTTTCCCAAGTTCGCCTAAATATTGGACGAGATTATAGGTAAACGAGTCGTAATTATCAATCATGACTATCATGGGTTTACACCTTCTTCATTCTTTCTCGTTCGCTAAGTTCTTTTGCATGCCATAATGCTTTTGCTTTTTTCAGACTTTCCTTGAATTCCGCTTTCGGTTCAGAGTCGATGACAATTCCAGCACCAGCCTGGACATGAGCAATGCCATCCTTACAAATCATCGTACGGATCGCAATATTAAGCTCTGTATCTCCATCAAACCCGATCCATCCGATTGAGCCGGTATATACACCTCTTCTGACAGGTTCAAGCTCTTCAATGATTTCCATCGTCCGCACTTTCGGAGCCCCTGTGATCGTACCTCCTGGAAATGCCGCACGGATCAAGTCGACGGTATTCCGGTCAGGACGGATTTCTCCTTTTACATTCGAAACGATATGCATGACGTGGGAATACTTTTCAATCACCATGAATTCATCCACTTCGACTGTTCCATATCGGCATACCCGCCCCAAATCATTCCGTTCCAGATCTACGAGCATCACATGTTCTGCCCGCTCCTTTTCGTTCTCGATCAATGTCTTTGCAAGTGCCGCATCTTCTGCAGGATCTTTCCCTCTCGATCTCGTCCCGGCAATCGGTCTCGTACTGACACGGTCATTTTTCTTTTTGACAAGCAGTTCGGGTGATCCATTGACGAGCTGAAACCCCGGTGTATGGAAAAATCCCATATATGGCGATGGGTTAAAATCTCGTAAGTGCTTATAAATGTCGATTGGAGCAGATTGCAAAGGCTTCGATTGTCGAACCGATAAGTTCACCTGGAATACATCACCGCTGCGGATGTATTCCTGAATCTGACGCACAGCCGACTTGAACTGCTCTTCATCCATTGAATACCGTAATTCCTCAGATTCTAGCTTTTGGAAAGCCCCAGCAGCGGAATCCACCTGTTCACTCTCTACGATCCACCGTTTCTTCATCCCCTCAAGTTTAGTGAGACCAGCCTTGCGTTCCTCTTCAGGGACGTGTGTCACAAACGTAAGCTTGTTCAGCTTTTTATCGATTACAAGGAAGTCTTCAAAAATCATGAAATAGACATCGGGCATCTGTAAATCGTCAATCGTCCCGTTTGGCAGCTTTTCAATCTGGCGTGCGACGTCATAGCTGACATAGCCGATCGCTCCACCTTTAAAATCAGGCAGGTCTGTTTCTTCAGATCCGTTGACAACCTGGTATGTCTGCAAAAACTCGTGGACGAGGTTGAGCAAATCTCCCTCTTTAGTTTCTGTTCCGAGTTTTGATCGGATCACCAGTTCATGTCCTTTACCAGTCAACACTGCTGAAGGAGTAATACCGATTATATGGTATCTTCCACCTCGGCCGCTTTCCAAAAGGACATGGTGACATTCATTCGAACTTATATTTTTATATCGATCAAACCAATCTCTTGGATAATCGTTAATAGTCTTCGTAAACCGCACTCTTTTCTGTTGCATGGAAGTCCTCTCCTACCTTCAATTTCCTCTTTCATTGTACATGAACGAAGGTAGTATGACACGCAAAAACAGTCTCCAGTTCTTTACAATCCGCGGGGGATCCGGAGGACTTTTTGGGGGCCTTTAGCCTGACATCCAAAAACGCCTGAAAACGAAAAAAAGGCCGACAACTCGTCAGCCTTCAGTCCTGATCTCTATTCTTCTTCAAATTGGTAAAGCGGTGTGCTGAGGTAGCGTTCTCCATTACTCGGGATGATCGCAAGCACCTTTTTACCTTTTCCAAGTTCTTTCGCGACTTTTAATGCAGCTGCAATAGCTGCCCCAGAAGAAATCCCTCCTAGCAGACCTTCTTCTCTCGCTGCTTTCCGCGCAAACTCAAACGATTCCTCTGTTGAAATCGTCAATACTTCATCATAAAGGGAGGTATCCAAGATGGATGGCACAAACCCTGCACCGATTCCTTGAATTTTATGAGGTCCTGGTTTACCGCCTGATAGTACAGGTGAGTCCTTCGGTTCTACTGCATAAAGTTTGATTGATGGATATTTCTCTTTTAGGACTTGACCAGCGCCTGTGATCGTTCCTCCTGTTCCGATCCCGGAAACAAACGCATCTAACTGATCACCCATTTGTTCAACAATTTCTTTTCCAGTAGTATTTTTATGAACTTCTGGATTCGCTTTGTTCATAAATTGCTGTGGCATGAAATAGCCATGTTCTTTTGAAAGCTCTTCCGCTTTAGCGATTGCGCCCTTCATCCCTTCAGCTCCAGGTGTCAGGACGAGCTCTGCTCCATAAGCGCGAAGGAGATTTCGACGTTCCATGCTCATTGTGTCCGGCATGACAAGTATAGTGGGATATCCTTTAGCTGCCCCGACCATCGCAAGTCCGATTCCGGTATTTCCACTAGTTGGCTCGATGATCGTATCTCCAGCTTTCAGTGCACCGTCTTTCTCAGCCGCTTCAATCATCGCTTTTGCAATCCGATCTTTCACACTGCTTCCAGGATTCATGAATTCTAATTTTAAGTAAACGTCTGCATCATTCTCCCCTGTCAACCGGTTCAGTTTGACAATCGGTGTTTCTCCAATTAAATCAACAATGGAATTTCCTACTCTCATCCCTTTCACTCCTTTAAATCCTTTAATTCCTAGTATTTTCATAGGAATAACACTAAATCTATAATACCATTATCAGAATTTTAATTCAATTAATGAGATTAATCGTACTCCCATTTGACGCCCAGTTCCTTCCATAGCTGCTCTGGTTCGAAAGTCGTGTCCATTTGTTGGATGGCTAATTGTCTTCTAATCTGGCTTTTCACTTCATCAAATTCGTATTTGTTTCCAGGTTTCATATCATGCAGCAGCACGATTCCGTATCCATCCTCTGTTTGAATGGGGCCGCTCCATTTCCCTTTTTCGAGTTCCGTAATAACATCAAAATAGGCTGGTTCAACATAATTACTGGAAGTATCGACCCATCCCATCGCCCCTCCACTAGGACCTGAAAACTCATCGATCGACCTCTCTCTTGCAAGTGTTGAAAAAGAAGAACCATTTTCAAGCTCCTCTAGTACTTGTTTCGCCTCCTCTTCTGTCTTCACAATGATCTGAGAGATTTGATACAGCGGTTTAAGGTCGTAAAGATGTTGATTCTCTTGATAATATTTACGCAGATCATCCTCTTTAATGATGACATCTTTCGTGATCAATTCTTCCAAAAGGATGGCATGCTCGATTTCTTCCTTCAACTGTTTACCGTCCATTGCCTGGATGTCGGGGTGTTCATGGGCATCCGCTCCAGCCCCGACCATCCTTTGATACAGTTCGATTTCACGAGTCAGCTCCTCATCCGATACAGTAATACCATGTTTATCGGCAAGCTGCTCTACAACCTTTTTGTCGATCATTTGCTTCAATACATCTTTGCCATACCTTTTCTTCAGCATGTCGATCCACTCATTTTCAGAAATGGATTCATCCCCGATTTGAGCTACACTGCCTGAAAGATCCATAAGGAGGTTTCCCCCTTTACCACCTGAAGCATCACTACTGATTTTGGCAAAAAAAATGATCGATCCGATGTTCGTGATTAGAAGTAAAACAATCACACCGATTAAAATTTTTCGGTTCATCCATTCTTCACCCTACGAGCTTCCTCAAGAAGCGCTTCTAAATCCTCTTTCGTATAATGATACGTTTCATTGCAGAAATGACAATTGGCATCTGCTTTACCATCCTCGATGATCATATCTTGAATTTCCTCTTCACCAAGACTGACGATAGCATCTGCAAAACGCTCCCTCGAACAGCTGCAAGAAAATGAAACAGGTGATTTAGATAAGATTTGAACATTTTCTTCACCTAGCACGTTATATAACAATTGTTCAGGTGGATCACCTGCATCGATCATCTTCGAAACAGGATCGGTATTCTCCAATCTTTTTTCGATGAACGTGATCATTTCTTCCTGTGCACCAGGCATCACTTGGATGACGAACCCTCCAGAAGCGAGAATCGAATTATCAGGATTCACAAGGACACCAACGGCCACAGCAGAAGGAATTTGTTCAGAAGATACAAAATAGTACGTGAAATCTTCCCCCAATTCCCCTGATACTAAGGGGACTTGGCCGGTAAAGTTTTCCCGCATCCCTAGATCTTTAACGACGGATAGGTGTCCGTTTTTCCCGACGGCACGCGCTACATCCAGCTTTCCATGCTTGTTCAAGTCAAAATGGACGTTCGGATTTGAAACATAACCTCTTGTTTCCCCTTTGGCGTTCGAGTCCACAATTAGGGCTCCGATTGGTCCACCCCCTTCAATCTTTACGGTCAACTTGTTGCTGTCGCTTTTCAACATCGAAGCCATCATGGTAGAAGCGCTCATTGCACGCCCAAGTGCTGCAGAAGCTGTCGGCAAAGTTTTTTGGCGCCGTTGTGCTTCACTGACCATTTCTGTTGTATCCACTGCATATGCCCGGATATTCCCATCAAAGGCTAATGCTTTTACTAAGTAGTCGGACATGTAGAATCTCCTTCCTTAATGAAGTTCTGTATTCTTGTGATAAATCAATTGCAATCCTTTCAATGTAAGGAAAGGATCGACCAGATCGATGACGGAAGATTCCTCGCCGATCAGCCCGGCCAGGCCGCCTGTCGCTATAACCAATGGTTCCTCTTCAGCTTGCATTTTCATTCGATTGACAATGCCTTCTACTTGCCCGACATATCCATAAAAAATACCGGCTTGCATGGCACTTACTGTATTTTTCCCTATAATGTGGTCTGATTTCATGATCTCGATCCGAGGCAGCTTGGCTGCATGGGTATAAAGGGCTTCAGTAGAGATACTGATCCCTGGTGAAATCGCACCGCCTAAATAGTTTTTGTTTTTATCGATATAGCAATACGTGGTCGCGGTACCAAAATCGACAATGATCAGCGGTGTATCGTATTCATGTAATGCTGCAACAGCATTGACGATACGATCGGCACCAACTTCCCTCGGATTTTCAGTCTTTATGTTCAATCCGGTCTTGATTCCCGGTCCTATGATGAGCGGCTTTAGATTAAAGTACTTCTCACACATTTTTTCAAGTGGAAACATCAGTGGAGGTACAACTGATGAAAGGATGATCCCATCAATGTCATTAAAATCAAGCTCAACATGTGTCAATAAACTTGATATGAACATTCCATATTCATCTTCAGATTTTTTTCGGCTCGTACCAACACGCCAATGATATTTGAGGTCATCCCCTTCATAAATTCCAAGCACGATATTTGTATTCCCTACATCCATTACTAAAATCATGTCATTCCCCACTATCTATACAAATTCTATCTTTAGTTATAACACAATCACCCCATGAAAACACGCCAAAAAAGCCTGAGTGGAAATGCTTTCCCACCCAGGCTCATATCCTATTACTTTACTATGATTTTTTCGAAATTGACTCCTTATCCGAAAAGCGGAAGCGACCCGCTTAGTCACGCAGGCCACTGGAAGACGACGAGGAGGCCGTTGCCGCCGCAGGAGGTCTGAAGTGATTCAAGTGGTTAGGCGATAGGAAAGAATGAATGATTTTTTAGCAAAGAAAAAGATGCCCCTCGTTATGGGCATCTTTTCGATGATATATTATTCTTTATTCTCTGAATCAGAATCGTCCTCAGAAGCATTCTCATCCTTCTTTGTGATGTTGACTTTTACATCATCCTCAGAGGACTCGGTCTCCTCCTTCGGATATTCGAATCCCTCAGGCATTTGACCTGTTTTGAAAAGGGATTTGATTTGTTCGCTGTCAAGTGTCTCAACTTTTTTCAACGTCTCAGCAACCAAATTCAATTTATCCTGGTGTTGGACTAGGATTTCCTTACAGTGGTCATACGCTTCCTTGATGATCTTTTGAGTTTCAAGATCGATTTCATGAGCAATTGCATCACTGTAGTTTTGTTCATTTTGGATGTCACGGCCAAGGAATACATTTCCGCCTTGTCCCTGACCGAATTGCATTGGACCAAGCTTTTCACTCATTCCGAACTCAGTAACCATCCGGCGGGCAATGCTTGTCGCTCGCTGGAAGTCATTACTTGCTCCAGTACTTGATTCATTGAACGTGATTTCTTCTGCAACACGTCCCCCAAGCAATCCAGTGATTTTATCCACCAATTCTGGTTTCGTCATGAAATAACGATCTTCCTTCGGCAAGGTTACAGCATATCCGCCAGCCTGACCGCGAGGAACGATTGTGACTTTATGGACAACTTCTGCATTATCAAGCACTAGACCGATAATTGTATGCCCTGCTTCGTGATAAGCAACGATGTTTTTTTCCTTTTGAGAAATGACACGGCTTTTCTTAGCAGGACCAGCAATAACACGATCTGTTGCTTCATCAATATCTTCCATATCGATTTTCTTTTTATTTTGACGGGCAGCGACAAGGGCTGCTTCATTCAACAGGTTCTCAAGATCAGCACCGGAGAATCCTGGAGTTCGCATTGCGATCGTTTTTATGTCGACTGATTCTGCTAAAGGTTTGTTCCGAGCGTGTACTTTAAGTACTTCTTCACGGCCTTTGACATCAGGTCGGCCGACTGGAATTTGACGGTCAAAACGACCTGGTCGCAATAATGCAGGGTCTAGAATATCTGGTCTGTTCGTAGCCGCTACGATGATGATTCCTTCGTTTGCACTGAAACCATCCATTTCAACAAGCAACTGGTTCAAGGTTTGTTCACGCTCATCGTGACCTCCACCTAGTCCTGCACCACGCTGACGACCTACAGCATCAATTTCATCAATGAAAATGATACAAGGTGAGTTTTTCTTAGCGTTTTCAAATAAATCACGGACACGGGAAGCCCCGACACCGACAAACATCTCAACGAAATCAGAACCACTGATTGAGAAGAACGGAACCCCAGCTTCACCAGCTACAGCTTGAGCCAGCAATGTCTTACCTGTTCCTGGAGGTCCTACCAGCAGGACACCCTTAGGAATACGGGCACCGAGTGAAGCGAATTTACGAGGATCTTTCAAGAATTCGACGACCTCGATCAATTCTTGCTTCTCTTCATCTGCGCCGGCTACGTCTTTGAATGTGACTTTTTTCTTTTCTTCACTGTATAGCTTCGCCTTACTTTTACCAAAATTCATGACACGGCTGCCGCCGCCCTGAGCTTGATTAAGAAGGAAGAAGAATAAAATGAATATGATGACAAACGGAATAATGGAAGTAAAGAAGGTTACCCAACCGCTCGTTCCCTCTGCTTCTTTAACATCTATCTCAACATTAGCCTCTTCCAACTGAGTTAGGACATCCCTGCTCATCTCAGGCGGAATGTTCGTTGTAAATGACGTTTGATCGTTATAACCCGTCAGTTTACCTTGAAGGACCAGTACCTGGTTCTTTGGCTGCATTGTAAGAGACTCTACTTCACCTTTTTGTAGAGCTTCAGTGAATTGATCGTATCTTAATTGTTTAACGTCGTTGTTGTTGCCATTGAAAAAACTGACAATCCCGACAACGACAAGGAATATTAGCAAATAAAATATTGTATTTCTGAAGATGCGATTCATCCCTTACCTCCTCTCGCATACGAGCAAATCATAATTTATAGTATCATATGTGTTCACTAATTCACAACTCATTGGCCTTGGTAGATTTCTGGTTTTAATACACCGATGTAGGGCAGGTTCCGATATCGTTCCGCAAAGTCCAATCCATACCCTACTACGAACGCATCCGGTACGACAAATCCGGCGGTATCCGGTTTCAAATCGACTTTCCTTCCAGTCGGTTTATCCAGCAAAGTGACAATCTTGATCGACTTCGCTTTACGGTGCTTGAACAACTCTACTAAATAATTGAGAGTCAACCCGCTGTCTATGATGTCTTCTACGATCAAGATATCCCGGCCTTCAATCGAGGTATTCAAATCCTTGATGATCTTTACCTCACCAGAAGACACGGTAGAATTCCCATAGCTTGATACATCCATGAAATCAAGTTCCACATGGATATCCATACGTTTTACAAGATCAGCCATGAAAGGCAGTGCTCCTTTTAATACACCGATTACGAGTGGAAAACGGTCTCTGTATTCATCTGATAGTTGAGATGCGAGCTCATGCACCTTCGTTTGGATTTCATCTTCTGAAATCAAGATCTCCTGCATATCACTTCTCATAAGTATGTATTCCTCCTAGACCTCATGCCTGGTATTTTGAAAATATAGAGACATCCATTGATCGTCGGTACCATCAGCTGGCCCTATATCTGCATGCTTCACTCCTGGTATCCAGAGAATCTTTCCAGAAGAGTCAGTAACAATAGGCCAACTATCCCTCAGCTGCTTTGGCAATTTCGCATCAATGAACACATCTTTCACCTTCTTAGACCCCTTTATTCCAGCAGGATGGAGCCGGTCCCCTTCTTCTCGAGTTCGTACGAATAGTGGTAATTGAAGTTGAGAAGGTTGGAAGATGAACTGATTTTTACCCTCCCTATAGCCAGCGTTCCGATCTAAGGAACTGAAGATGAGTTTCCCTACAGGCAATTCATACATTCGGCCTAATTCCAATTGATATGAATATGAATGATCATCCTCTGGCTGCTGAAACGTGAATACACATTTGTCATACTCTCGTCTTGAGAACAGACCACCTGGTAAATGTATGGTTCCAGAAGGGTTTTCCGACTTCATCAATCGTATGCAATCCTTGATATGACTAGACGTAATATTGCTCGGATCCGATTGATAAAGATAGTTTAATATTAGATGAATCCCTCTTCTTTGTAAAGGAATTGCCATCTTCAGAAAGCCTGGTACAGACAATGTCAATTCTTTGTCACACTTTTGCAGAATAACGTTTACAAGTCCCTTTTCCGTTTGTTTATGAAGGTAATCCTCGTCCTCTTTCAAACGGTCACTCAGCTGTTGGAATTTTTCGTGTACAGCCGGGTTTTCTTCTTTCAAGAAAGGGAGGACATTTTCTCTGAAACGGTTCCGTTTATATTTGTCACTCATATTACTAGGATCGATCCGATAAGGAATATTTTCGTCTTTACAATAATGTACAAGTTCGTCCTTCGTTATTCCTAGAAATGGACGGATAATTCGACCAGTTGAGAAAAACCTTGCCACTGGAATGCCTGAAAGCCCTCCATGTCCTGCTCCTCTCACCATGTTCATCAACATCGTTTCAATTTGGTCATCCCCATGGTGTGCAAGGGCCAAACACTCAGCATCGTACTGCTGCATGACAGCTGCAAAGAATTCATAACGTACTCTTCGTGCTGCCTGTTGAGGCGACTCTCCAGTTCGCTCTATATATAACGGAAGGTTTTTTTGAATCCGTTCAATAGATATGCCATGTGATATACAGTATTGTTGCACAAAATCAGCATCCTCAGCCGATTCCTTCCCTCGGAACATATGATCCACGTGTGCAACAACGAGTTGCAAATCCATCCGGGTCCGCTTTTTCATGAAATAATCAAGCAAAGCCATCGAATCAGGACCTCCGGAAACGCCGATGACGACCGTAGCACCCTCAGTAAAAAGTTTGTTTTGTCGGACAAATTGATCAACTGCTTCGAACATGGAATGATCCCCTTCAATAGATAGGTGTAATTTAATGCAGCTTGAAAAAAGAAAATCACTGCCATCATAGAAGAAGGAGTTAAGGATGTCAATGTTTCCCTACTAGGGGAACTTTACAAAGTCTGCCCCATCAAGTAAACGACATAAAAGACAAACAGGAATATGAAAATAAGCACGGTTTCCATGAAATGACGGCGTTTTTTGATTTTCTTTTGCTGGGTACGCCCTGCACGTCCAGACTGCGATTGTTGATAGGCTTGTGCGGCTGGTTTTCCTGTGGGCGTATTGGTTGTTTTCGCTGCTGATTTCCCCGAATAAAGCTCCAGTAAATCCTGCCTCATGTCAATCGCATTTTGATATTGCCCATGGAAAACCTTATAGAGGATCGGTCGATATTTTCCTAATATACGATTCCGATCGATTAGTTTTTTTAATTGGGTCCATCCACCCTCTTTTTTATCAAAACGCTTCGGATAAGCATAGTTCATAATGATCATTCCAACTGCAAAAAGGTCGTAAGACGGCTCCGCCCGTCTAGAACCCATCCCCCAAAAACCCCGATCGAAAAACTCTGTATATTCTTTCACCGCCCTTCCTACCATCGTGGTTCCGCCAACATCGAGCCAACGAATTTTCGGAGGAGGACCTGAAATGAGCAAATTATCAGGTTTAAGGTCACCGAATACCCATCCGGCATTATGAAGCTCTGCCAGATCGCCCAAAAGCTGTAAAAGGAGGATGCCGAACCATTCATCTTTACGCTGTCTCATAAACACGAATAATGATTCACCTTGCACATATTCCATTACATAGAAAGGTACCGTCCCTGAAGACGTCACCCAATCATCCATCTCGATAAAAGAAGGTCCAAGTGTCTTCCCCTGGACCTTCGATAAATGTTTGAGCACATTCACTTCAGAGGTAATCGAAAGTGTATCGCGACTTACCTTGACAGCAACCTTACTTTGATCATATTTTGCAAGATAGACCGTTCCTGTCGCCCCCGATCCTAGTTCACGGAGGATTAAATATTGCTTCTGGTTCCATTTTCCAGAAATAATTGATCCGATCGGTACATTAACTTCCTGATTCTTCGACGTATTCATCATAATCACCTAGCAGTTTCCGCTTAGATCGTTTATCTGAAAAGAGCCCAAGAGCTTCTTTCAGTGCAGGCCCTGTTGGTGTGATCCCGCCTGTGGAAATTTTCTTGAAGGTCTTCGCCAATGTATCAAGCTGCGGCGTCCAATCCTGCAGTTTTTCAATGGACTGTTTTTTGCCAGGAAATGCATAAATCGAAAATTGATTGTTACCTGTCCTTGAATTTAAGGAGATAGATAAATCGATCAATGATTCTTGTACGGTCGGGAGTTTATCATCCATGCTTGCGGAAATATCGACCAGGATCAATACTTCAAGATTGACAGTCTCCCCGATTTCATCGACGACCTCCATGACCTGGCCACGTTTTTCAGGAGGCAAATCTTCCATTTGCTGCTCATCACCGAGAATCTGTGTCAGTTCCTTGTTGATCATCCCATGTATGGTTTGTGTCATCGCCTTCTGTGTCACCATTTTGACAGTTTGTGCGAGTTGGGTCGCGTACACGATTTGACTGACCCCTCCACCGCTCATCGCAATATCTTCAACTTCTTTCAAACCATGTTCGCCATAGGCCTCATTTTGAGATAGAATCCCGATAACATTGATTGCAATCCCTTTTTCTCTTGCCAGAGCGGCAATGGCGACTGGATCTTCACCGTGATTCGAACACCCGTCTGTTATTAATAGAATTTGCCGTAATGTACCCTTATTCATGCCAAAAATCCCCTCTCGAATTTTGTTATTACCATGATAGTCAAGGTAGAGGGGATTTATACTAGATTTGATAGACTACGCTTGCTTTCGTACCTTCTTCTGCTGATGTGGAATGGTCGACCATTTCGGGATGTTTCGATTGATCTTTGTTACGACAACGGTCATATCATCTTCAATCTGTCCGGAATCGGCTCTGATCACTTCTTCTAATAGAAGGTCGGCAATGATTTGCGGATCATCCGAATTGATTTCCCGTATTTTTCTCTTGATCCATGCATCTTTATTCTCAACATTCTTCGGCCCTTCATAGATTCCATCACTCATCATGATCAGATAATCACCCGCCTTCAACTGATCACTGACAACATCAACATCAAAATCTTCAATGATGCCCATCGGCAGGTTGCTTGCCTCGATCATCCTCACTTGATCACCTCGTTTTACGAAGCTTGGACTGGAACCGATTTTTAAAAAGCGTACTGTAGCATCCTGTAGATCGATCATAGCAAGGTCAAGTGTCGAAAAGATTTCGTCTGTCGTTCGCAGTGATAGAATTGAATTTACGGACTTGATCGCTGTCGTTTCATCTATACCGGATTGAAGGATTTTCTGAAGCAGTTTCAATGTTTCATTGCTTTCCGAATGGGCACGTTCCCCGTTACCCATTCCATCACTGATCGCAACTGCATGCTTTCCTGCTCCAAGCTCTATCGTGGAATGACTATCTCCGGAAAGCCATGCACCTCCCTTGGCAGCACTCGCCATCCCTGTTTCGATGACAAAGTTTTGCGAAGAACGGAATACGACATGGCAATAACCATTAGGATAGGCTGCACACTCTTCCTCTTTTACTACGATTGTTTCATCTAATATGTCCGACAATAATGGGGCGATAACTTTTTCTGATTCTCCACGTCCATTACAATACGGAATACTCATTTCGATATCGATACTACCTTTATCTAGAGAATAGATTTCTATATTTCCGACTTCAAGCCCGATATCATCAAGAGCTTGCTTTACGTTTTCTTCTTGGACTTGATGGTTTTCCCGCTCTCTTTGGATCTCCTTCGCGAAATTGTCCATCACTTGTGAAACACCATGAAGCTGTTCAGCAACAAGACGCCTGCTTTCCTTCACCTGCTGCTTCAACTTGATGTTTGCATGGTATTGACCAAGCTCGTATTGAATCGTATCAATCACTTTTTGAGAACGGACACAATGCTTTTCCCAATCCTTTTGCAGCCTGCGATCATTCAACTTGCCTTGCGGGTTCGTCTCCGCCATGATTTGGGCCATGAAATCATACGTCTTATCGAAATTATTCACCCAGCAATGTCGTTTTTTAAAGCAGTTTTGGCACGTCTTTTCTGTAACGTTGCCCAGGAACATATCCAGCTCTCTCTTATCTTCATCTTCGATCAGACTCGTCGCACTGACCGTGGAAAAACTGTTGGATAAAGCCTGGAACAGGTTGGAAAACTGCTCTACACGACTCGCTGTGACATCTCGGACTTTCCGCAGATACTGCTGTTGCTCTTGTGTATACTCTTTGGTTCCCGGTATATAGCGGGAGATTTTAGAGATCGCGTTATTCGGCGTCAGCAAGAATAATCCTACTGCTGCACAGGATTCCAACAGACTGGTTACAAGCAGGCCGTTCTCTGAACCATATAATCCCAAAAGCAGTGTTCCAATGAATAATCCGATACTCACCCCGATTTTTCTACCTTCTTTTAATAGGCCTCCTAATAGACCTGAGAATGCCAGGAGACTCATCTGATAAAGACTCGCAATATTTGCAAGACCAAGAATAAGGCCTGTAACTACCCCGACTGTCGATCCAATCGCTGCGCCACCTACGAAGGCGAATATTAAAACAAGGTACCGGGACAAAACATGTTCAATTGATAAATCATAGAGTTGCCAGCCTATCGTGCCTGTCATGACAGAAGCTAAAAGAATAATGAAGCATATAATCTCTTCATTTTTCAATGAATGCTGAATCTTTTTTAATGATAGAAGCGGAATACTTTGCAAGAAAATCAATGCTAAAATGCTGCTTAACCCAGATTCGATCACAACCATTAAAAGGTTTCCGGTTGTAATTGGTTCAGATGTGAAAGACAGAAGACTCATGCGGGTGACGAAACTAGCAACAAAAACCGTGATTGGTAGAATTTTATACGATTGTTTGATGAAATTCACAACAATTGAATGGATGACGAAGAAAACTGCCAGACCGATCGAAACGAACAATCCAGTTACCTCAAACGTTGTCAGCGCTCCTGCTAATAATGCAACGGCCGCCACACCAGCACGCTCACGTTTAAGAAATAATACCGCTCCAAAAAATGGAAGCGCAAATGGAGACAGCTCTGATAGTATAAGTGCCCTTCCTAACAGAAAGCCCGTACAAAACAATAGTACACTCCAATGAAGAAGAAACCGTTTAACACCTTGGAAAATTCCTTCCACTTGCAAAGAAACACCCTTCTTCAACCTTTCAACCATCGCAATTTTCCGAAGTAGATGGCCGCTTTCAGATCCTATCTTTTGCATGAACCCCACCCCACTCGTTAATAGTTTCGTGTTTTTCTATTAAAACATAGGGAATTTCAATTTTTTGTCAAACCATCAGATGCAGAGATAAAAACTTCTCGACGGGTTACGATGTCGAGCGCCAATAAGATTCAATTTTCAGATAACTGATGCGAGAATCATTTCTATAGGAAGAAGTACGCCTGTATGCTCGGTATGCTTTCTGGCTATTCGGTATCGAAAGTAAAATTATGGCGAAGTATCCATAACCAAGGTGAAAGATTTGAGGATTCTACATTAGTTGAGATGGGTGGAACTCGGATTGCATATAGGGAGATATTCTGAGTACCCCTTTTCTAGGCGGAAACCTCTGCTGAGTTCCTCAATATCCTTTTTTCGTTTTTTCAGGGTCTCATAAAGCTCTTATGAGTGCCTTATTTCCCGATTTTTGTGTCTAAACGTCCTCATTGAGCTTATATGAGTACCTTACTTCCCGGTTTTTGTTCTTAAACGTCTTCATAGAGCTTATATGAGTACCTTACTTCCCGGTTTTTGTGTCTAAACGTCCTCATTGAGCTTATATGAGTACCTTATTTCCAGATTTTCTCCTGAAACGGCCTCCTAAAGCTCTCAAGATACACTTAAACATTGTCGCTTTTTCGCATACTTAGGCCGGAAATCTTTACAAATTAAAAAACTGTCCATGCTTAAGCGGGACAGTTGTCGTTTGTCATATGGTGACCCCTACGGGATTCGAACCCGTGTTACCGCCGTGAAAGGGCGGTGTCTTAACCACTTGACCAAGGGGCCTTATTTTTGATTGTAGCAGTTGATCATTCGTCGTGTTTTTTAAAATCAGCGGATTGGAAAAAGTTCGAGGCACGACAGATTTGAGGATCGGAGTGTATGTCATTGATACATGAGAACCGCAAAATCCGTGTAACGAAGAAATCCTTAGTCGATTATCCGTCGTAGTTTTATAACATCCTATTAAATGGTAGCGGCGGAGGGGATCGAACCCCCGACCTCACGGGTATGAACCGTACGCTCTAGCCAGCTGAGCTACACCGCCAAAATTGAATAGCTTTTAAAGACACAACAAAAATAATACAAGATATCGAGAAATCCGTCAATAACTTTTTCGACATTTCTTTGGGTTGGTTGTATATGAGTTACAAATCATATCTTGAAGATAAAGATGCTAGTGAATATCTCTGACTCTAGAATACTCGCTAAACAAAAATTCTTATCGTATTATTCAAAACACATAAAAAAACACCCATTTTTGGTACAATAGGTGTTTTAAATATATAGGTTTGCTTGCGTTTTCCGATTTAAGGCAATTTTTACTTACAATCGGTAAGCAGCAGATATTTCACTATCCCCGGCGGGCTCCACGTCCTCCACGTTTAGATTCAGTCTGCCTTTTCAGTGTGGATAAACGGTCTTCACTGTCCTTCAGGAATCGGCTTAACTTATCTTCGAAAGAAACGAATTCATTGCTTGGTCGTCTGGGCTTACCTCCCCTTCCGCGCGGGCGGTCTTGCCTCGGACGGGATGGTTGATCTTTCGCTTTCTTTATTGAAAGTCCGATTTTTCCATCCGATTCTACATTGATGACTTTGACCTCAACTTCGTCTCCAACGGAAAGATGTTCGTTAATATCCTTCACGTAATTATCGGCAACTTCACTGATGTGGACTAAACCGGTGATACCATCTGGCAGCTCGACAAATGCTCCAAAATGGGTAATACCTGATACTTTTCCCTTTAATTTGCTGCCTACTTCAATTGTCATTGTAAAAATTGCTCCTCCTTAAAATATGAAAATCTAATTTACTTTATTATACATGCCCTAAAATCCAAGGTCAACGTGACTCTTCTTTGTTATCAGGGAGTTTGAAGATCGTTTCCCCCGGTTTAGACATATTATAATCCCTTCGCGCGACCTCACCAATATAATCCGGGTCTTGTAGTTTATTCACTTCATCACTTAATTGTGCCTTCTCAGCTTTGACTTCTTCCAGGCGCTGTTCGACTGCTTGTTTCTCTTCCTTCTTTTCAGCAATCTGGGCTGCTTGGGAAGTCAGGGTAGCAATCATGACGGTAAACATGATGACGACAAGTACACCAAAAACCGTTAAACGTCTCAATAGACCTTGCTTTCTCCGACGCGCTCGTTCTTGTTTCTTCTTTTCTTGAGTTACATAGTTTTCGTTTAAGGCTGTCACTTTGTCATGACGTTGCACCATCAGAACCTCCTTTACCTTCTAAGCTTTCCAATCCATCCTTTCACCTTATTCGTTGGCTTTTTTAAAATTCCTGCTTTTTCCTTTAGCTTTGTCATCATTTTGGTCCTTACTTTTTCAAATAAGGCCGTAATGCCAAAAACTTTAAGGGGAAAAAGAAAAATTCCGGCAATGAATAGGGGGATTGAAATAAGAAGTCTACCTATCATTTTACTCAAGGAAAGAAGGAGATTCAATATGAGTTTCACAGGTTGAATAAAAAAAGCATAAAATATGTTTTTGATCATTTTTCCGATCCAAACCACTACCGAAATTATGATTTCCAGCAATTTTTTGTAAGCAGACTGAAGCAGGCTTCGATAGCATGCGAATCCGCAAAGGAGGGCCAGGAAGATGATGACACGGAGTTCACCCTGGTTGATCTGGAGTAAAACATAGAAAATGATCAAAGCTTGGAGGAACCAGAAAATGATGTCATTGATGAACCTTAACCAATTCCATCGTTTCTTTCCCGTTTGGAATCTTTGATACGTATCGAGAGCTATCCCGATCCAGATGCCACCCCCTACCATGGTTAAAATCGTGTAAAGTTGTACATCCAGACTCATTTGAACAGCTTGCTAAAAAACCCTTTAGCCTTATCTCCCTGTTGCTGATCTAGATAAACAAGGTCGAATACTTTTCCTTCGATTGAAACCATACCTTGTTCAAGGTTCAGGTTCTTCATTTTCAAGTTATATCCCCGTACTGCAAGGAACCCCATTGAGGTTTCCAAAAGGAATTCCTCGTTGTCAAAACTCTCAACCTGCTTTACTCCTGTGATATCAAGGGATTTTCTTCCTCTCATCTTAATGTCATGGTCTGGTGCTGCAGGGGATTTATTATCGTATGATGATCCATTGTAATCGTAATATTGGTCCATAGAGACTCCTCCCATACATGGTTTGTACCAATGTATGAGCTGCTCGGCCTGTTTAGAACAAGCTTTATTTTGTCCTGCCTCCTACCAAGAAAAGCGAAAACGCCCTGATCAGCCACGAAGGTCACTGGAAGTCCGACGAGGAGGCTCGAACCAAACAAAGTTCGGTTCTGCGTTGGCAACACTTCGACCTGAATCAGTGTGTCGACCGCCGCAGGAGACTGAAGTGATCCAAGGGTTGGGCGGTGGAGCTGGACATTTCTTCAGCGTACCCAAAATTTTTATACTTTCTTATCCTTTAAAAAAAGATCGACCACGTATGTTCGGTTTCCCGGTGCTTACCCATTTCAAAAACTTGCTGGCCTTGAAATGAGATCCGGTCTCCCTCACAATTGGTGTGATCGATCTTTCTTATATGAACCCCTCGTAATAAATTACGGTCAGAAATGCTGTTCCGGCGGTGATTAAGCTTCGTCCACGCGCTTTTCATTGACGACTGTATACATGGATGCAGCATCTTCTTTTTTTGTTGTCTCTTTTAAGTCTTCTATTTTTACTGTAACGATTTTCTGTCCAAAACGGATCTGAAGTTCATCTCCAGGCTGGACGGTTGAGGACGCCTTCCCGGCATTCCCGTTAATGAGGATTCTTCCTTGATCAGAAATCTCTTTGGCGACAGTACGCCGTTTGATCAGGCGAGAAACCTTCAAGAACTTGTCGAGACGCATTTATTTTACTGCTTCTTTCAATTTGTTCCCAGCACGGAATGCAGGAACTGTTGATGCTGGAATATCGATTGTTTCACCGGTTTGAGGGTTGCGTCCTGTGCGGCTTGAGCGTTCTCTCGTTTCGAAAGTGCCAAAACCGACGAACTGTACCTTGTCGCCTTCCTTTAGTGCATCTGTAATTTCTGTTAGTAGGCTGTTCACTACAGCTTCAACATCTTTTTTAGTCAAGCCTTCTTTTTCAGCAATATTGTTGACTAGATCATTTTTATTCATTTTATGTACCTCCTATTATTATTCGTTTCCTTGGGTTGATAGACAAATTCGCACGGATTGTGCCATCTCTGTCCATTCCACAGAAATAAAATTCTCTAAAACTAATGAGAATCCTTCTTTTTAGACATTTTTTTTGCTTGTTCCCAAAAAAAGTCCATTTCCTCTAGGGAAGCATGCTCAAAAGAGACGTCATTCTTTTTCAGCTCTTCTTCAATATAGCGGAATCGGTTGTAAAACTTGCGATTTGTACGCGAAAGAGCCAACTCAGGGTCAATCCCATAATACCGGGATAAATTGACGAGTGCAAATAAACAATCTCCAAGCTCATCTTCCATGTCATTTTGGTTGGCAGATTTCGCTGCTTCTTCAAACTCAGCCAGTTCTTCATTGATTTTTTGGAGAATCGGTTCGATGTCATCCCAATCGAATCCTACTTTTGCAGCTTTTTCCTGTAATTTTTGTGCTCGGATCAAGGCTGGGAAGAGGTCTAATCCATCTAGGATTGATTCAACATTTTGTTGAGGATCCTCTGCTTTTTCTGCTTTTTTGATTTCATCCCATGTCTGTTTCACTTCCTCCGCCGTATCGAGTGACTCATCACCAAAGACATGAGGGTGGCGTCGGACCATTTTATCCGTCAATGATTTTACGACGTCATCGATTGAAAAATAACCGTTGTCTTCACCGATCTGTGCATGGAGCATCACCTGAAGCAAAACATCCCCGAGTTCTTCCGTCAAGTGTTCATCATCCATGTTGTCGATGGCTTCGATCACTTCATAGGCTTCTTCGAGCAAATATTTACGTAAGCTTTCATGAGTTTGCTTTTTATCCCATGGGCAACCGTTTGGACCTCTCAATGTTCGGATGACGTTGCGTAATTGGGAGAATTCCCTGCTTAGCAGAGTTGAATCCCTGACAGGCTCTACATAAACAGCAGTCAAATTATTCACTTCCACATGGCGATCCATTTCGAAAAGCGGGACTGATACGATCGATTCACCTTCAGATCCAGCTGCCGTAACAATATGTACTGGTTGGTCATCAGGATAACGCTCCATCAACGACAATTTCACATCTGATGCGATCATTGAATCATATATCTGGGCGATGATGACATGCTGCTGGATATTAGGCTGTTCTGCTGTCAGCACTGTTCCATCAAGGAGTTGGAAACCCTCGATCGGATCTATCCTCAGCGCTTGGAACATAGCGTCAAGAAAGCTTTGCCCGCCTCGCAATTCAATCGAGGTATCCCTGTCTTTCTCTCCCTCTAAAAGAAGCTGCACCGTATGTTCAGCAACCAGAGGGTGACCAGGCACGGCGTATATAAGATCCCGGTATTCTGATTCCCTCCACAAATGATGTACGATTTCTTCATATACATTTTCGAATTGCTCTTCCTGTTCATAAAGGTGATCGAAACTCTGGAATTCCAACCCCTCTTTCTTTAGTTCTTCAACAACAGGATGTTCCTTCGTACGAAGAAATACATGATCGGTTTCTTTCAGCAATTTATATACGCCGTACGGAATCTGGCCAAGGTCCCCTGCACCCAATCCGACTACTGTAATCGTATTAGCCATTTTCATTGCTCCTTTCTTTGTAAAGCCATTTCACTAGATGCTTTCCTTTAGGAAGCATGATGATTTCTTCGTATTTCCACACATTCAAATAAACAAGGGAAACCATATACACAAGAGCTCCTAATAATGAACTCGAAACAGCTGCAAAACCGGCAGCCACCCTGCTTCCCTCTGGTTGGAAAAAGAACCATAGCTCCTTCCAAAGGAACGTCGAGATGGCCATTAAAATTAATGATAAAAGGACCTTCCCACTGTAAAATCGCTGAACATGAAAAACATTTGTCATACGGTGGACAACGATCAAATTACAAAAGGCTACAAAAGCGGTGCTGATCACCGTCGTCACCGCTGCACCAGAAATACCGAACATCGGCAGCAGGAATATGTTCAAAACGGCTTTTAAAACCATAGCTGATAAAATGAATAGGACAGGATAACCGATCTTACCAAGTCCTTGCAGGATCGCCGATGACGTGATCGCGAGTGAACCGAAGAGGATAGCCGCACCCAAAATCCCGAGAGCGGCGGATCCATTACCATCCTCATATAAAAAAAGGTTCGTAGGGACGATAATCACAGCCAGTCCTACAGCAGCCGCGCCTCCGATAATGAAGCTGAATTTCAATGATAAGCCTGTAAATGTATGAATGCGTTCATGATCTTCGTCCCGTTTCGATTTAGCAATGAAAGGAATCAATGGAAGTGCCATTGCAGTCGCAATGACTGTACCTAACTGCAGCAAGGGCTGGCCACGGTCGAAAATACCCTTGTTCACCTTTGCATCTAGAACTTCCATGCCGCCCGCTTGTAATCCTGGCACGACTTGCAAAGCATCAATCAACTGGAACAAGGCAAGCATGACAGCGGTGATGCATATGGCAATGCCGCCCTTCAGCAATGAACCCATCATTTTCATAGTTATACGAAGAGGTAGTCTACCAGGAGCTTCAAGCCGGACCCTTTGTTTTCGAAGAAAGAGGATCAATACGATTACGGACATCAGACTTCCAGTCAACCCGCCGAAAACGGCTGCAGTACCGACCAAGTACTGATCAGCCCCAGCAGAAACAAGCCAGACCGTTAAAATCAATATCGCTGCTACTCGAACGAATTGTTCAGCTATTTGGGAAATGGCTGTCGGGCCCATGTTCTCCTTACCCTGGAAGTACCCCCTTGCTACGGATAGAAACGGAACGAATAAAAAGGAATACGACGCCATTTGTAACGGTTGGACAAGTAATGGATCATTCATGGCCTCTGCGATCATTGGCGAAAAGCGATGTAATAGAAAAAAGACCAGTATGAAAAAACTGCTCAATCCGATCAGGATGGTCGTCAATGTATTTTTCAATTGATTGTTTTCACCTTCCGAAACCATTTTCGAAAGCATGAGCGGAAAACCGTACATGCTTAAGGCGAAAGCAATCGCATAGAAAGGATATACTTGCTGAAACACATAAAGTCCAAGATCCCCTGCAATATTCTGATAAGGGATCCGGTAAAAGGCACTTAACACCTTCACAAATAATGCAGCCCCTGAAATGACAAGGGTCCCTTTCCAAAATGTTTTCTGGACATCAATATGATTCACTCGTTCACACATCCTTAAATTCCGCAAACGTCCTGATGATATCCCTTTAGACCCAAGCACGTTTGAACTGGACAAGTACACATCCCTGCCATTATAGCACGAAATCTACTGCATCTGACGACCCTCCGTATCAGTTTGATTCGAGCAGACCAATATTGGCGGATTATCGTTATACGGAACCCAAATCAGAAATTCAACGTACAGCTCGATATTTCACAAAGCCAAATGAAAAAGAAGCAGGTCAACTGCTTCTTCCTCTCATTGTTCCATTTGTTTGGCTAAGAACCCAGCAGCGGTTTCCGCTACCTTCTGTTCGATTTCTCCGACCTGCTTGTCCGTTTTAGAAAGTAATACGACTGCTCCGATCGGATCTCCGTTTGCTACTATGGGTGCGATGATATGAGAAACTGTCTCACTATTGCCGTCAACAACTTCTACAGAGGTCGCCTGGCTCGATAAGACAGATTTCCTGTCATTCATCGACGATTCAATCACTTTTCCGATATTCTTATTCAAGTAATCCTTTTTCCCACCACCAGCTACGGCGATGAATGTATCACGATCTGCAATCAATGCAATATGCTGAGTATTTTCGTACAAGGATTCAGCATACTCCTGAGCAAAATCACCAAGCTCGCTGATTGGTGAATATTTCTTCAGGATGACTTCCCCTTCTCGATCAACAAAAATCTCTAAAGGATCTCCCTCGCGAATTCGCAGGGTTCTTCTGATTTCTTTAGGAATGACGACCCGACCCAGATCGTCGATACGACGTACGATACCTGTGGCTTTCATTCTTGTTGCCCTCACTTTCCTAACGTTGCAAAATAATGGAGATACAATTGCAATCATGGTATTAATGAGTAAAAATACCATTCATTTGCCTTTAGTATCCGTACGTTGTCCTAATCTATTCACAGAATAAGCAAAATTCTCCTAAGAAATTCAGAAAAGCACTCATCTCACGAATTGGATAAAAATGAGCATCTTTTTATTAAGCTTGAACGGTTTCTTTATTTGCTTTTGGAAATTGCTGCAGCACTTCTTCGATGACCCCTAACAATTGATCATCCGAAAGCCTTTTGTGATTGATGATCACTTTGATTTGATCTTGTACCATTCCTAAATTCACATGTCGGCCTATTTTATTGACGATATCGAATAGTTTACTGCCATCAAGCTGTTGGGTCATTTCTTTTGAAATCAGGATATGGACTTCATTCGTTTTATTTTGCTCGATCTTTTCAATTTTTTCTTGCTCAGCATATAGTTTGATCCGAGCTACAGCTAGCAAATTGGCCACTTGTTCAGGGTATTCTCCAAACCGGTCCATCATTTCATCATTCAGATCGATGACATCATCAAAGCTTTCCAAACCTTTGAATCGTTTGTATATATCAATCTTCTGCTTTTCATCATTTATATAGGAAGCTGGAATGTATGCATCCACGTTCAAGTCGAACTCCAGGTTAATTTCTTTCTTTTTCGGTTTTTCGCCTTTTCGTTCTTCTATCGCATCCTTCAACATCTGGGAATACAGATCGAATCCGACCGAATCGATGAACCCATGCTGCTGGGCACCTAACAGATTGCCTGCTCCACGGATTGAAAGGTCCCGCATGGCGATCTTGAACCCCGAGCCAAGTTCAGTAAATTCTTTGATCGCTTGCAGGCGTTTTTCGGCTATCTCGGTCAGTACCTTATCACGTTGATACATGAAATAAGAATAGGCGACACGATTGGATCGTCCTACGCGCCCTCTAAGCTGGTACAGCTGTGACAGCCCCATTTTATCTGCATCATGAACGATAAGTGTGTTTACATTCGGAATATCGACACCCGTTTCAATGATCGTTGTACTCACAAGAACATCATAATTTCCATCCAAAAAGTCGATCATTACTGTTTCAAGTTCATTCTCGCGCATCTGTCCATGGGCGTAGGCGACTCGGGCATCAGGTACAAGCTGGGAGATCTGTTCTGTCATTTTCTGAATGGTTTCAACCTTATTGTATAAAAAGTATACTTGCCCACCCCTTGAGAGTTCCCGTTCAATTGCTTCCCGAATCATACTCCCGCTATATTCGACTACATAGGTTTGGACAGGGAATCGATTCTCAGGTGGCGTTTCGATGACAGATAAGTCCCGGACTCCAAGCATCGACATGTGCAGGGTCCTCGGAATCGGAGTCGCTGTCAAAGTCAGTACATCGACCGTTGTTTTCATTTGTTTGATTTTTTCCTTATGCGTAACACCGAACCGCTGTTCTTCATCAATGATGAGGAGACCGAGCTCTTTAAACTGGATGTCCTTCGAAAGCAGCCGGTGGGTACCTATGACGATGTCCACTGTGCCCTGTTTCAACCCTTTTGTCGTTTCGGTCTGTTCTTTACGGGTACGGAAACGACTTAACGATTTTATTGTCACCGGAAATTCAGCAAAACGCTCCTGCAAAGTTTCAAAGTGCTGTTGCGCTAAAATCGTCGTCGGGACTAGGAAGGCAACTTGCTTGCCATCATTGATCGCTTTAAAGGCTGCCCGGATTGCTACCTCTGTTTTCCCATAACCGACATCCCCACAAAGCAACCGGTCCATCGGTCTTTCTTTTTCCATATCTTCTTTTATTTCGTTGATCGCCCGAAGCTGATCCTCTGTTTCCTGATACGTGAACACACTTTCAAACTCCTGTTGTAAGGCCCCATCCTTCGAGAAAGCGTATCCTTTCGTCGCTTCACGCTCTGCATACAATTTGATCAAGTCATCAGCAATATCCTGGACGGACGATTGCACCTTGCTTTTTACCTTTTTCCACTCGCTGCCTCCGAGCTTGTAGACTTTAGGGTCCTTAGCTTCGGATCCTACATATTTTTGAACTTGATCGATTTGTTCTACTGGGACGTAAAGCTTATCATCTCCGGCATATCTTAAATGCAAGTAATCCTTGTGCACCCCGTTGATTTCAAGCGTTTCAATACCCAGGTACTTCCCGATTCCATGGTTGATGTGCACTACATAATCCCCGACTTTCAATTCGGAGTAGCTCTTGATCCTTTCCGCATTGGACATTTTTTGTGTCCTGCGAGGTTTCCGGGAAGCTTTCTTAGTGAAAATCTCTTCCTCTGTCAACACAACGAGCTTTCGTAGTGGTAGCTCAAACCCACCGTTCAGATCACCGATCATGATATGGTTCTTTCCGGGTGTCAATGGTGTTTCTGCTTCAACTAGAGAAGCATCGATTTTATAATCTTCCATTACACGTTCCAGACGTTTTGCACGCTCTTTGTTTGCTGCAAGAAAGACGACGGCATCCTTGCTTTTGCGCCATCTTTGCAGCTCGGACTGCAAAACATTCATCTGCCCATGGAAATTCTGCATCGCTTTACAACTCATATTGATGATGTTCTGCGGATTAGTATGTGGGACATGTCTTAAGAACAAGGATAAATATAAAAACTTGATTCCAGGCTTATTAGCGATTTCATCATATTGATGAGACAACGTCATCCCTGTCAGGATCTCCCCCTGGTTCAACAATGTCGTTTGCCACTCTGCTTCTTCCTTCTCGAGGTGGGAAGATGTCTCTTGTATGCGGCTGATTTCATCCATGATGACCATTGCACTGTCAGGTAAATAATCTAGTAAACTAGCAGGCTGAACATAGTAATAGGAAATGTACTTATACATCCCTTGAAAAGTTTGTTTTTGTTTAAGCTGCTCAATCTCATATCCGATATGTTCTGCAAGCTTCTCTTTTACACCTTTGTCTTTGATCTTTCGCAAAGATCTGGAGAGACTGAGTTCAATATTTGAAACAGCCTTTTCAAAGTGTTCCGGAAACAAGACGATCTCTTCTGCTGGACCGACTCTGATCTCCTTCAACTGTTGTTCAGAACGTTGTGTTTCAACATCGAAATAACGGATGGAATCCACTTCCGTATCGAAAAGTTCAATTCGAATCGGATTCGTTTCGGTTAGCGGAAAGACATCCATAATTCCACCGCGGATACTGAATTCCCCAGGTGAGGTGATCATTTCAGCCCGCTCATATCCCATTGCAATCAACAGGTTTTTCACTTCATCCAGATCGATATCCGTACCCCTTCTAAAGTTTACATGGCTCTCACGCCATACATGGGGGGGTGGAATCATTCTTCGAAGTCCGGCGATTGGTGTGATGATTATTCCCTTAGCATCCTCACTTAAGTGATTGAGGACATCGATCCGCTGGGATTTCAACTCTGGACTTGCAATCGCGATTTCTGCAGAGGTCAATTCATTGACTGGATATAGATGGACAAAGTCTTCCCCGATCAAAGCGGTCAAGTCCTCATAAAGTTTCTGTGCCTGAAAAAGATTATGTGTAACGACGAGTTGTGATCGTTCCTCTGACCGATAAAGACAAGCCATCAACAACGTTCTTGCCGAACCGGAAAGCCCTGAAACAAGTTGTTCACGAAGGCCTTCCGATAGTCCTGTGGCAAGGGAATGGAAATCATCGTTATCACAAAAATAATTAAGTAAACCTCGCATGCCATTATCTCCTTCCCGTCAGGAATCCCTAAACTTATCTATCTTGATTATTGCTGATTGTTTATTACCAATTCTCTCAGCACATTCATCTAAAAAAACGATGGAAACAGAAAATGCCTTGGTCTTAAAACCAAAGCTGTTTACTGTATAAATGTATCCAATGCGTGTAAATCTGGGTTTCTCCTTAGCATTTCATAACAATCCTCACAAATTGATTTTACGCGAACATCTCCCTGATCACCATATGATATATATTCTACACGTTCTTGATCAGAAAGTTGGTCAAAACCGAGACTGGTTGAATCTACTGAAGCTACATCTAATTTCCCGATATGTACACCACAGTGCTTGCATGAATAATAGATAGCCATCCTATACCTCCTTGGTGACTCATTTACTATCATTATGGTCGCAGAGGCAGGTTTCTATTCATCCATTATATCGGTTCATTACTTGCGTAAACGGGGTGTCTATCCAACTTTCGCATGCATCAGCAGATCGTTGTAATGCCTCCTTGATTGGAGCTTGTTGATCTGGGCGGAAGGTTTTAAGCACATAATCCGGTACCGCTTCTCCAGATTCAGGGCGGCCGATCCCAATGCGTATGCGTTTGAATTCCTGACTGCCAAGATGTTGAATGATCGATTTCATTCCATTATGCCCCCCTGCACTTCCCTTTTCACGTAAACGCAGCTTTCCAGGAATTAGGTCCAAATCATCGTAAATGACAAGCAGATCATCAATCTCTACTTTATAATATTTCATCAGCGGGATGATGGCGTCACCGGACCGGTTCATATACGTCAAGGGTTTTAATAAACATATTTTATGCCCATTGACTTCGCCTATGCCAAATAGCCCGTTGAATTTTTGTTTGTTCAATGGGATTGAAAGGTGTTTCGAAAGATGATCGATGACTTTGAATCCCACATTATGTCGTGTACTTTCATATTTATCCCCCGGATTACCTAGACCGGCAATAACCTTCATTTCTTCATATCCTTCCTTTTTAAACCTCCGCAGAAATCTGTTCAACATGATATGAACTCCTCATATATAAATTCTTATTTTATATAGTCTCTGTTAATCTTCATCGTTGATTTCTGTGAAAACCACAAGATTTAAACACCTTTATTAAAGAAGATATGGTTTAATCTTTTTAAGTGTTCTTTTCCATATCGTACATATACGTAGAAAAAGGCGCAACCAAAGCGGCTACGCCTCTCATGAAAAAGTATGTCAAATTACTCTTTTGTTTCCTATTTAGGTGCCTCTTCGTTATCATCGCCTTCAGAAGCTCCTTTTTCACCGACGAGTTCTGGCTCTTGATCTTCTTCATCTTCAACTTCTTCCTCTGGCTCTTCTGTCGGCGGTGCAATTGAAACGACGACTTCTTCTGGGTCAGTCATGATTTGATAAGATGAATTTTCTTTGAGGTCGGCGACAGTAAATGAATCACTGATGTTCAGCTCCCCGATATTCACTTCTATTTCACTCGGAATTTCGGCAGGTAATGCCCTAACCGTAATCTCATGTAAGAAATGCTGGACCACGCCGCCTTCTTTCACGCCTGCTGCTTCCCCAGTAAGATGTACAGGGACATCCGCATCTGTTTCCTTATTCAAGTTGATTTCTCTGAAATCAATATGAAGGATCAGATCTTTCAAATGATCCATTTGTATATCCTGAACCATCGCAGAATGCTTGTCCTTGCCGATTTTCAAGTTGATGACAGTGTTAATCCCGCCTTCACGGATGGATTTTATGAAATTGATACGGTCGAGATAGATCGGCTTACTGTCCCCCTTACCGTAGAAAACGGCCGGAACATGCCCTTCTTCACGTAGTTTTCTAGTATTAGAACGAGTAAAATCATCTCTTACTGTTGCATCTAAATCAATAGCCATAACGATCACCTTCCTGTATCAGTTACTATTTTAAAACTATACCCGAAATCAGTCAGGTTCAAACATCATGTTGGTGAATTCTGAAAATCAATCAAAGAGTTTACTGACAGATTGCTGTTCATGGACTCGGATGATCGCTTCTCCGAGAAGTGGAGCTACAGAAAGCTGAGTCAGCTTATCAATGAACTTTTCTTCTGGTAACGCGATCGTGTTGGTCACGACAAGTTCTTTGATTTTCGAATTCTGGATCCGTTCAATAGCAGGGCCTGATAAAACTGGATGTGTACAACAAGCATAGACATCAGTGGCACCGTTTTCAATTAAGGCGTTGGCAGCTAATGTGATTGTACCTGCTGTATCGATTATATCATCGATCAAAATCGCTGTCTTACCATCGATGTTACCGACGATATTCATGACTTCGGAAACGTTAGGGCGCGGTCTTCGCTTATCAATGATCGCGATTGGTGCTTTCAAACGATCAGCTAATTTACGGGCTCTAGTTACACCACCATGATCAGGGGATACAACGACAATGTCATCAAGACTTTTGCTTTCGAAATAATTTCCTAGAATTGGAACACCTAGCAATTGGTCAACCGGAATGTCGAAGAAGCCTTGGATTTGCGGTGCGTGCAGATCCATCGTAATGACACGTGCTGCACCAGCTGTTTCCAATAGGTTTGCGACAAGCTTAGCTGTAATCGGTTCTCTTGAACGCGCTTTTCGATCTTGTCGGGCATATCCATAATAAGGGATTACGACGTTGATCGTTTTAGCTGATGCTCTCTTCAACGCATCAATCATGATTAGAAGTTCCATCAAGTTTTCGTTGACTGGTGAAGAGGTGGATTGAATCACGTATACTTCACTGCCACGGATGCTTTCTTCGATATTGATTTGGATTTCCCCATCACTGAACCGTTGAACAGAACATTTCCCCATATGCACACCAATATGTTCTGTTATTTCTTCTGCTAGGTCTTCATTTGAATTCAAGGTAAATACCTTCAATTTCGAATTCTCGTACTTAGACATTGATCAATTACCCCCTGTGGTTGTTTAGCTTTTCTTGTATTTTGGAAACGTATCCTTCTTTGTTCATTTGGCGAGCTCGAGCAATGGACAAGGCCTCTCCGGGTACGTTATCCGTAATGGTCGAACCTGCAGCAACATAGGCATTTTCACCAACAATGACCGGCGCGATCAGATTGGAATTGCATCCGATGAATGCCCCATCTTCAACCTTTGTGAGATGTTTATTCTTGCCATCATAATTAACAGTGATCGATCCGCAGCCAAGATTTACATTTTTACCTATTTCCGCATCCCCGATATAACTTAAATGGGACGCTTTGCTTCCATCATCCATCTTGGATTTTTTGATTTCTACAAAATTACCGACTTTGATATCGTTTCCTAGTGTAGATTGCGGTCTGATGTGGGCATAAGGTCCAATAGCAACGTTGTCCCCAACTTTACTATCGTGGACGACGGATTGCTTGATGACTGCATTGTTTCCTATATGGCTGTCTTTAATTTCACTGTTCGGACCAATTTCGCAATCCTCTCCGACTGACGTGCTCCCAGTTAAGACGGTACCAGGTAAAATGACGGAATCCCTGCCAATCGTGACATCAGCGCTGATGTATGTTTGTTGAGGGTCGACCATTGTTACACCATTTCTCATATGTTTCGTGTTGATCCGTATCTTCATCAGCCTTTCTGCTTCTGATAGAGCGACACGATCATTGACACCGATTGTTTCATCGAAGGAAGGTGTTTGGTAAGCAGCAACTATTTCAGATTTGTTTTTTGCTATTTCTATGACATCAGGCAAGTAATATTCACCTTGGACATTATCGTTATTCACCTGTTTAAGTGCTTCGAACAACGTATGATTGTCAAAGCAATATGTGCCTGTGTTGATTTCTTGGACTGCCAATTCATCCACAGAGGCATCTTTATGTTCAACGACTTTCGCTACCGTTCCGTCCTCATTTCGGATCACTCTGCCATAACCGGCAGGATCGTCTGCATGAGCAGTAAGCAGCGTCACTTTTGCGTTTTCTTTTTCATGGTGCTCAAGGAGTGCTTCCATCGTTTCAGAAGAGATCAAAGGTGTATCGCCGCACACCACGAGGGTCGTTCCTTCCAATCCTCCAAGTTGTTGTTCTGTTTGTATGACTGCATGGCCCGTTCCAAGCTGCTCCTCTTGAAGAGCGTATTCTACTTCCTCCCCAAGCTGGGATTTTACTTTTTCAGCCCCATGACCAATTACAGTCACAATCTTTTCCACGCCAACTTTCTTGATTTGATCGACGACGTGCTGGACCATTGGTTTTCCAGCAACAGGGTGCAGTACTTTATATAAACGAGATTTCATCCGGGTACCTTGTCCAGCTGCTAAAACAACCGCATAACGTTTCGTCATAAATATCCTCCAATGCTCGTTATCCTGTAATTCCATTATGAATATATCTCATAATGCTGTCATATTCAAGGAAACGAGGCTTTTGTCGCTATATTGAAACATTCTGTGAAATATGTACCATCCCATTTTCCATCACAGTATGCTTTGCCAATGGATACCTACAACCTAAAAACATTCATCCCTTTATACTTTCTTATCCTTAAATAAAAGAACCTAATCGGTTGATCAGGTTCTTAGATGCGTAGATTAGGATGCACCTGCTTCTTCTAAAGCGGACTCCAATTCCCCTACACGATGGTATTCTGTTAACACAGCAGTTTGAATCTTTTCACGGGTGTTTGAGGTGATCGGATGTGCAATGTCACGGAATTCTCCATCTGGAGTCCGTTTACTAGGCATGGCAACAAACATCCCATTATTTCCATCAATCACCCGGATATCATGAACAACGAATTCATGATCGATGGTGATTGAAGCAATGGCTTTCATACGTCCATCTGTGTTAACTCGTCGAAGTCTTACATCTGTTACTTCCATTTTGTAAAAACACACCACCTTTTTAATAAATACCAGCGTACTATTACTTTCAACACACTAGTAACATTTTCCTTCTCCAAATATAAAAAATAATTGAAAAATTAAATAATTTTAAAGAGGATTGAATTCGTAATGGTTTTAATAGAATGGCCCTGTTAATACTTCAATAGTTTTCTGCGAACTTCACAAAAGAAAAGCGGAAGCGGCCTGGTAAGTCACACAGGTCACTGGAAGACTGACGAGGAGGCTGTAGCCGCTGCAGGAAGTCCGAAGTGATCCAAGTGAATGGTCGCTGAGCTAGACATCAAGAAAAGCGGAAGCGGCCAATTTAGTCACACAGATCATTTAGAGATCTCGCCTGGCTCACTTTTCCCGCAGGAGTGTCGTGAATTTCGTTTAAACCATTACAAATCTACATTAGAAATGAATCAAAGCCAAAAGCTAAATAAATACAAAAGACATGCGGCATAAGACTGCTGCATGTCCATGTGAGATTATTTTACAAGTGCAATCACTTCAACTTCGATTTTTACATCCTTTGGAAGCTTTGAGACTTCAACACAAGAACGGGCAGGTTTGTGTTCGACAAAATAGCTTCCGTAGATTTCGTTGACTTGGGGAAAATCGTCCATGCTCTTAAGGAATACTGTTGTTTTGATGACTGTATCCAATGAAGCCTCGGCTTCTTCTAAAACAGCTTTCAAGTTTGCAAATACTTGATGTGTTTGAGTGGCAACATCATCTCCAGATAAATCCCCATCTGGAGTCAATCCGATCTGCCCCGAGCTATAGAACATGTTGTTAATGATTACACCTTGGGAATAAGGGCCTATTGCCTCAGGTGCGTTAGTTGTGTGGACGTATTTCACGATTGATCATCCTCCATCCGATCTAGATAATTACCTGCTTGAACTTGAATTTTTTTCTCTCTTGCATCAACATTTGAAAGCCTTGCGATGGAAATGTAATCATCGACAAGCCTTTCTTGGACTTCTTCCGACTCGACAAGTACGCCAATCCCGACCATATTCGCTTCGAACTCTTGCAGGAGATCCATCATCCCCTTGATTGTCCCTCCTGCCTTCATGAAATCATCAACAATCAGAACATTTGATCCAGATTGCAGGCTTCTTTTTGCTAATGCCATTGTCTGGATCCGTTTTGTCGAGCCAGAGACATAATTAATACTCATGGTTGAACCTTCTGTAACCCTGCTGTTGCTGCGCACGATCACCACTGGGACATTCAGATATGATGCTACTGCATAAGCTAATGGAATCCCTTTTGTGGCGACAGTCATCACGACATCAATTTTTCGGCCTGAAAAGATAGAAGCAAACATTCTCCCAACCTTATCAATGATCGAAGGATTGCCGATGATGTCCGTCATGTAGAGATATCCGCCAGGCAGCACCCTTTCTGAAGAACTTAATAATTCCTTTAGTTCCTTGATGACTTCCTGTGCTTCCTTTTCGGATACTCGAGGGATGTACCGGACGCCTCCTGCAGCACCGGGAACTGTGACAAGCCAACCTACACCTTGTTCTTCAAAATTCTCTTTTATAATCAACAAGTCTTCACTGATCGAAGACTTTGCTGCCCCGTATCGCTCACTGAAAAATGAAAGGGATACAAGTTGATGTGGATGCTGGAGGAGATATCTCGTCAAGTCCACAAGCCTTCCGCTACGCTTTAATTTCATGCTTGATTCCTCCAAAACCGAATATTTTAAGGTTAATATACCACTTTTGTACGTGTTTTTTCAACCTGCTATTCTGATTCGCCTAACATCCGCACCATGTAGACTTCATTACAGAAGCCCCGAAGTCCGTTATAAATTCTCTGGGCTCTGCTTTCGTACATCGTTAAACTGAAAACGGTAGGGCCACTGCCGCTCATCAATACACCTTCTGCACCAAGACGCTGCATCTGTTCTTTGATATGCCTGACTTCCTGGTATTGCTGCAATGTCACCGATTCCAACACATTCCATAGCGAAGCACAAATCTTATTGTAATCCTTCTCCTCAATGGCATTAAGCATTGCTGCCGTGTCAGGATGTTGAACATCAGCTAACTTCAGCATACGGTATACGTCTGCCGTCGATACACCGATCGAAGGCTTAGCCAATACGACCCAGCAAGGAGGTGGTGAAGGGATCTGACGGATGATTTCACCCCGTCCTTTTGCCAGTGCTGTGCCACCATACACACAGAATGATACATCTGAGCCGATTTCAGCTCCAAGAGTAGCCAGCTCTTCTATTGAAAGGCCCAAATCCCATAGTTGATTCAGTCCTTTCAATGTAGCGGCTGCATCGCTGCTTCCGCCTGCTAATCCGGCCGATACAGGGATCTGTTTATCAATATGAATTCGTACGCCTTCCTTACGCTTGAAATTCTTTTTGACCAAATCAGCAGCCTGGTATGCCAAGTTACGCTCATCTGAAGGAACATAACCGCCTGTTGAGTCGATTATGATCACATTACGCTCCATTGTAGTCAGCTCGATTCGGTCAGCAAGGTCGATTGTCGTCATGACCATCTCTACCTCGTGATAACCGTCTTCCCTTTTATGTAGAACATCCAGGGATAAATTGATTTTAGCCGGAGCTTTGACTGATATCTTCATATCTTTCACCTACTTTTCCAAAACGGACAATACCCTGATTCAATTATGTATTCTCATTGCTTCTCTTGCAAATGTCAATATTGAAAACAATAAAAACGGGACGGCCCATTGTAGAGTCCGCCCCTGAACGTAGTAGTTATTTCGTCATTTGTTCCTGCGCTTTTTCAATTGCGCGTCTTACCATGTTTCCAGCGTCTCGTGATCGGATTGCTCCCCAGCCTTCTTTTTGCACGGTATCATAGAAGCCTAACTCTTTTGCAATTTCTTCTTTCAATTGCTCTGACATCATGCCGCGTCTTCTGCCCATAGTGTTAGCAGCCCCTTTCAAATACTTAATCACTACTACGTATGATTAGTATTAGGCCGCTGGTAAGGATTTATAATTTCCTTATGTATCCTTAATTGCAATATTTTCTGTGTTCTTCTAGTCCTAAAAAAGTGAAAAAGCAGTTAGACATGGATGCCTACTGCCCACTTACCATCATTCCACTCGCTGCATCCTCATCAAAAGTGAGTTCAACGGTTTCAGTCAATACATCAGCATAGCTGTATGATACTCTTTCAAATGCATTTGTATCCTGGTCAAGTTTTACGATGAAGACTGCAGGATACGTTTCTTCCAAGGTGCCGCTTCGTTCGATGGTTTTACGCCTTCCACCATTAGCTTTCAATGTAAGTCGTTTACCTACTTGCCCTTCTAACACGCGTTTTATATCAGGAATTGTTTTACCCATTCTACTACACCTCACTTAGACAAATTATATCATCATTTGATGCTTTTTGTCAAAATAAATCTAAAATTATAGCAATCCTCCTTTGTCCTTGTCAATGGTAATGTATCATTTTTTTCTAGTTTACCTTAAATTTTATACATTATGTGGACTTGTACAAAAATCTGGAACGGAGAAAAAGTGAACAGCTTTCATGATTTTATCGAAAAATGCTTTAAATAAAGCAGTTAAATAAAAAAACTGTCCTTATACCTCTGCTGAAGTAGACGGGCTCGTACTGTTCCCATGACTTTTGATCGGCATACCTGTTCGTAGAAAGCCTGTCGTTTCAACTCCCCCTAAGCCTTCATCCCCTGATATTGTATTGCGTAGAACTTCCCATACATTGATTCTGTCTATAAAGGAAGTAAAACTCACTTTCGAAACGATATATACCGGATCAAGTGCATGGATGTTCACACGGGAAGGCGAACTGGCGAAATTAGCCCCAGCTCTTATAAGGGACTCGAAATGAGATTGGCATGCTCCCGCAAAGATCATCAATTGATCAAGATTAGGGTTCTTCTTCCTTGCATCTTTCACTGTTCTTACAAAATATTTAGAATGCCGATAGGCCTGCAAATCATTTTTATCACCTTTAGCACTTGAGTAAGCATCATGTCCAGTAATGACCAAAATATCCGGGCCAACTTCCTTAAGGAGGGAAGGAACTTTTTCAGGCATCTCCGTTTCCTTCATATGGATGCCGTATACGGGTACGTTCAATTTTTTATACAATTCCAGACATTTGTTCAAATAATATGGATCCCCGTCAACATGCAGCACTTTTCCAGGAAGCTTGAAGTACGAGTTATTCTTGTCATAGCCTCCTGTAGCGGAATACTCCATTTTATGGCGCAGCAACTGATAATCCTGTCTGAATAAACGGAACGATGATTTTTCCTTTTCTATGATCTTTCTTTTGATTTTTTGCTGCTCATCACGATTCATGACTACAAGATCGTCCATAGGGGCATCAGCAATCAACCTCATATCTTCCCCTGCCAGCTCTACTATCGATTGATCTTCCGATATAGTGACAACACGAAACAAAAGGTCACATTGATAGGAGCGTCTTCCTACGATATCCCCTACTTGAATAGACATACAATTTCCCCCTCGGGCGAAAGTGATAAAATGGAATCCGAACTTACATTGTGGTACTGGTTATATCTTTTAAAGAACAATGCAACCGGCAACTGCCTAATTACTTTGGCTGAGCCATGGTTGCACAGAAGAAATAACAATCCCCTATATTCGGATAATTACATTACCTTTCTACCTTATGTTCATCGATAAAGAAAAATGATAAAGAATACTCCGGGCAGCCGCGAAGGTCACTGGAAGTCCGACGAGGAGGCTCGAACCAAACAAAGTTCGGTTCTGCGTGGGTACACTTCGACCTAAATCAATGTGCCGACCACCGCAGGAGGAACTGAAGTGACCCTGGTGGTTGACACCACATAAAAAAGATCTGACATTCTGGTATATGTCAGACCTAGTTGAAAGGTTACCCATTCTTAAGTTGAAGTAAAGCATTGGACAGCCTTGCAAACTCTCCTATGGATAACGTTTCCCCCCTGCGTTTCCCATCAATCCCGGTATCATTCAATGCTTCTACAATCAAAGACTTCTGTTCTTTTGTAAACAAATTATGTTGTAAGTTATTCAGCAATGTTTTTCGTCTCTGTGCGAAACTTGAGCGTACCACCTCAAAAAAGAAACCTTCATCTTCTACATGAACGGACGGTTGTTCTCTTAATGTCAGGGATATGACAGAAGAATCGACGTTCGGCTGAGGTACAAAGACAGTTTTTGGCACCTTCACCTCTGATTTCGCCACTGCATAGTATTGTACAGCAATTGATAAAGATCCATAATCTTTCGTTCCAGGCTGTGCAGCCATCCGGTCTGCTACTTCCTTCTGGATCATTACAACGATACCTCTGATCGGCAAGCGTTCCGTCAATAATTTAAGGATAATCGGTGTCGTCACATAATAAGGAAGGTTGGCAACAACCATCAAATCCTCAATTCCACTGAACTCTTGAGCGATAACTTCCTGAAGGTCAGCTTCAAGTACATCTTGGTGAATGATTTTTACATGCGGGTAATCAGAAAGTGTATCCTTCAAAATCGGAATAAGACGCTGATCGATTTCAAACGCCGCCACTTTTCTTGCCTTTTTAGCAAGCTGTTCCGTTAAAGAACCGATTCCAGGTCCTATCTCAATAACACCTGTATCTGCCCCTACACCGGCTGTGGCAACGATTTTATCCAGTATATTTCGATCGATCAAGAAGTTTTGACCGAGACTCTTTTTAAAAGTGAACTTATGTTTATCCAGTATCGACTTCGTATACTGAGGTGTTGCGATATCCTTTCTCATGACTGTTCCTCCTCAAGGACCTTCTGCATCGCCTGCCTGAACTCTTCCTGGCTGATTTGAAACATTTTCAACCTTTTATGCAGCTGTTTCCCATTACTATATCCTAGCTTCAAATAAGCACCAAGCTTCTCACGCCTTGCACGTGCATGATTTCCCCCAATTAAACCGGCATCGATAAGGTCCTGCCAGGAGATCCATTCAACACCTTCATTAAAATGGTCTTCGTACGCATCCCTCAAGGCTGATCTTATCGACTCATCCGAGGCATGTTCGATTCCCACACCGCTTTTATTCAAGGCAATCGCTTCTTTTTTTGGGAGAAAAGCGTGTTTGCAACCGGGTACTTCATCACGAATGATCCGCCTGATCCGCTCCCCAGGAAAATCCGGATCTGTAAAGACGATAACACCTCTTCGCTCTTGAGCAAGCCTTATTTTATCTATTGTAGAAGCACTGATTTCAGAGCCATTCGTTTCGATTGTATCTGCATGGACTGCCCGTTTTATCGCAATTGTATCGCTTTTCCCTTCAACTACGATAATTTCTTTAATTTTCATGAAAAACCTCCGAAAAAATTGAAACCTTTTTGTAACATAAGCGTCTATTAAGTAAAAGCAATTATTTTATCAGTATACCCTATCTGAAACAGATAGATAAAGATTATAAATTTGGGTGAACGGGTATTGCTCCTAAAAAGACCAAACAGAAAAAGGAGCCGACTCAAGGATAAATTGAGTCAACTCCTGTTCCTATCAATCGACTACTTTAACACGGACTGTCTTCCTACCCCAGCTGTAAGCTGCCGACTTACTACTGAAAAAGACGTCGATCTTATTACCATTGATTGCACCGCCTGTATCTAGAGCCGTTGCATAACCGTACCCTTCAACCCATACCTTACTGCCGAGAGGTATGACGCTTGGGTCAACCGCAATGACTTTAGCATTAGGGTTTGCCTTCAGGTTGTATCCAGTAGCCGTAATTCCCGAGCACCCAGAACAATTCGCTGTGTATGCAGTGCTTGAAACATAAAACTCACGGCCTGAAGGCTCTGATGATTTACTACGGGATACCGTTTGAGTTTGTACTTTCGTACCCACTGCTACGATTTTATCTTTACTATCAGAAACATTTTCCGTTTTCACAAGATCTCTAGAAACTTCTTTTCCATTTTCCATAATCACTTCGTAATGTTTCTTGACTTTCCCTTTTTTCCCGTCAGAAACAACTTTTTCTTTACCTTTTGCAAGGTTGTTATCCTTGCGTTTGACGACTGCGAAGTCTATGGATTCTTCCACTACATCGGTGACCTTTTCTATTCGTGTGATATTAACCTGTTCACCCTTCTTGACAAGGGCATCTTTACCAGGTTCTACTCGATCCATTTCATTTAATTCGATCTTATTATGTTTTAAAAGGTCAGCGACGGTAATCGAAGTGGTCCAAACATCTTTTTTCTTTCCACCGTCATTCAGTTTTACCTGGAACGCTTTTTCAAGGTTGACAGCCAATCCGTCTGAAATGTTCGCATTCATGTCAGGTGTAAGTTTATCATGTTCCCCGACTTCTATATTTTCTGATTCTAACAGTTCTTTAACCGTATCTGCTGTCGTCCAGACCTTTTCCTCTTTTCCATCCACGTTCACCTTTACCTGGAGTGCTTCGGTCCAAGAGATCTTCATCTGGTCTTTGATTTTCGAATCCAACCCAGGTTCGACTTTGTCATGTGAACCGACCGCTATATCATTTTCTTTCAGTAACCCCTTAACGGTATCGGCATGAGTTTGCACCGTCTGATCCTTCCCGTCGATTGAGAGAGTCACCGTCTTTTTGGTCATTTCATATGCTCCGACACTGACGGCTGTCCCCAATACAAGAAGTCCTGCAATTGATACCAGAAGCCACTTTCCCGTAAACTTTCTGGTCAAAACAGTTTTCAGGTGAGTCATGTTCCGACCCCTCCTTTACGTATTGTTTTCAACACCTGTTGCCCCTCTGTCAAACATCCCCTCCTTTCGCACTTGGTCCCCATTATGCAAGTGTAAATTCCAAAAAGAAAGAAAAACTGCTCGACATTTTTTATTCAGTTGACACTGAATTTTGTAGAATTTCGCGTTCTCGTTTGTATATTCTTAAACTTCGACATAACTCTTCAGCGATTGATGCCGAATAAGCGAAATGCGTTGTCGGAAGTTTTTTCCGCGATTTCTTCTACTGACATTCCTTTTAACTCAGCGATTTGTGCTGCGATATATTTGACATAAGAGGATTCATTACGCTTACCTCTTAATGGATGCGGACTTAAAAACGGACAATCTGTTTCGATCAGAATGCGGTCCATTGGTATTTCGGCTGCTACCTCTTTAGGTTTTTTAGCATTCTTGAATGTGACTGGCCCACCAAATGATATGTAAAAATTCATATCCATACATTTTTTTGCAATTTCGAGACTGCCACTGTAGCAATGCATAATACCGCCGACTTCTTCTGCATTTTCCTCTTCTAAAATCCTGACGACATCCTCTGTCGCTTCCCGGTTATGAATAACGATAGGAAGGTCCACTTTTTTCGCAAGCCGGATTTGTTTCCTGAAGACTTCCATCTGGATGTCTTTCGGTGACTTATCCCAATGATAATCGAGACCCATTTCACCAAGAGCGACCACTTTCGGATGTGAAGCCAATTCTTCAATCCACTTCAAATCCTGTTCTGCCATATCGATAGCATCTACAGGATGCCAACCGACTGCCGCATAGATGAAATCGTATCCTTCTGCTAGATCAAGGGCTCCTTTGATCGTTTCTCGGTCAAAACCGACGACGACGATGTGTGAAACCCCTTCATCAAGAGCACGTTGTATCACTTCTTCTCGATCCTCATCGAACTGTACAGCATTCAGATGAGCGTGCGTATCAAATAACATAGTTCCATACACCTACTAAAACTGTAGTTTCTGATTCAGAATCCCTAGTCTCTGAAACACTTTCCTAGTTTATCACATTTATTATAGGAATTGCTAAGTCAAATGGTTGTCATTACGGTTACAAATCTATTACAAAGAAAAATCGTTCTAAAGAAGAAATCGAGCATAAAAAAAGAAGAATGACCGTCCATTCCCTCAAACACTTGATCTGCTAGTATTTACCTGCCTTCAAAAGATAGGTGAAAAATAGTCAGACAAAGTGTCCATTCAGATGGTTTTGGTCAATCTTCTTTTAAGATTTTATTAAAGTTCATTATTTATTTATGCAAAATTCACTCCCTTTCCGCGGGAATGGACCCACTTAGTCACGTAGGTAGCTTGAAAACTGACGAGGAGGCTCGAACCAAACAAAGTTCAGTTCTGCGTGGGTAATACACTTCGACCTAAATGGAGCTTGACATCACTACTCTGCATCCCCGCTGTAGATCTCGTCTGGTTTGCTTTTCCCGCTGGAGTGTCGTGAATTTCACTATAGAGTCTTCCTAAATTTAACATCATCTTTAACAAAGCCTCTTTTAAAACTATTCTATTTATTACTTTACAATGGTTCCATTTGGTAGAGATTGATCGATTGTAGCGAGCTTTAGTTGTCCATCTTTACTTCCTGCAAGGATCATCCCTTCGGACATTTCACCTCGAAGTTTTACCGGTTTCAGGTTGGTGACGCAAATGACCTTCATCCCGACTAATTGTTCTGGCTGATAATAATCCGCAATGCCAGATACGACCTGGCGTTTTTCATCACCCAGGTTCAATTGAAGCTTCAACAATTTATCAGCTTTTTTGACTTTGCCGGCTTCAATAACCTCTGCAACCTTCAATTCCACTTTCATGAACTCATCGAAGGTGATCTCGTCTGTACTTCCCTTATTCTCATCCTCTGGCTCTTCTTCACGTTTTTCTTCTGTTTGCCCTGTGCCAGTCATAGATTCCTTGATGTACGTTACTTCTTCATCATTTTCAAGTCGAGGGAAGATCGGCTGTCCTTTTTGGACTTTCGTTCCCCCTGGGATTTGGCCGAATTCATGCAAACTTTCCCAATCCGTCAGGAAACCTCTTTCGATTCCAAGTTGCTCCCAAATCTTAGACGGCGCTTTAGTCATGAATGGTTGGATCAAAATAGAGATATAACGTAAAGATTCTGCCAAATGAGACATAACAGACGCAAGCTGATCCCTTTGGTCTTCATTTTTCACGAGAATCCAGGGCTGTGTTTCATCGATATACTTGTTCGTTCGACTGACCAGCTGCCAAATAGAAGACAATGCAACTGAAAATTCCATGTGATCCATCGCATTTTCTACTTTTTCAACTGTCGCATCGACCAACTCTTCCAAGGAGCCATCAAACGAAGTAATCGTTCCTTGATGAGAGGGGATCTCCCCATCAAAATACTTACTGATCATTGCAACGGTACGGTTCAATAAATTACCTAGATCGTTAGCCAGATCGTGGTTCACACGGTCCACGAAGCTTTCTGGTGTAAAGACGCCGTCGGATCCGAATGGGACTTCCCTAAGCAGATAATAACGAAGTGCATCCAGGCCGTAACGATCAATCAACGTAACAGGATCCACTACATTTCCTTTAGATTTCGACATCTTTCCATCTCTCATCAACAGCCAACCATGCGCGAAAACTTGTTTTGGCAACGGTAGATCAAGAGCCATGAGGATGATCGGCCAGTAAATAGTATGGAATCGGGTAATCTCTTTTCCTACCAAATGCACATCAGCTGGCCAATATTTTTGGTAGCGTTCATCATTACCGGAACCATAACCGAGTGCCGTGATGTAATTGGATAGCGCGTCGATCCAAACGTAAATGACATGCTTCGGGTTCCCGGGCACTTTAACACCCCAGTCAAAGGAAGTCCTTGATACTGCTAAATCCTCGAGGCCCGGCTTAATGAAGTTATTGACCATTTCATTCTTCCTTGTTTCCGGTAAAATGAAATGCGGGTTTTCTTCATAAAATTCAAGCAGGCGATCTGCATACTTACTCATCTTAAAGAAATATGATTCTTCCTTTACCTTTTGCACAGGACGGCTACAATCCGGACAATTTCCTTCTTCTAGCTGCAAGTCTGTAAAAAAGGATTCACAAGGGGTACAATACCACCCTTCATATTCATCCAGGTAAATATCCCCCTGGTCCATCAGCTGCTGAAAAATCTTTTCGACAACATTTGTATGACGATCTTGAGTGGTTCTGATGAAATCATCATAGGAAATATCAAGCTTGTCCCAAAGATCTTGGATCCCTTCTACAATTTCATCTACATAGTTGATTGGGGCAACACCTTGTTCTTCTGCTTTATCCTGGATTTTTTGACCATGTTCATCCGTACCAGTCAGATACATGACATCATAACCGCGCAAACGTTTATAGCGTGCCATTGCATCACCGGCGACAGTCGTATATGCGTGCCCGATATGGAGTTTCCCGCTTGGGTAATAGATTGGTGTAGTGATATAAAAAGATTTGTTTTCCCCTGACATCTTGCAACCTCCTTGGATTTCCAAAAATTGTTTCAAATTAATAATATAGGGGTATTTGTTTTTTAAATCCTCTATTTTCTCATTCGTTTTCCCGATTTAATTCTATCATTAATCAAAGAGTTTTTCTTATCTTAGACATAAAATGACACAGAGGTACGAAAACAATATATGTAAATACTACAGTATTCCTGTATTTCTTAAAAAATATACCTGAAATACGGGTTTCCTTCAAGTAGACGTATAATCATTTCGACACACTTTTCACGTTTTTGTCGAATTATGGCGAATTATCGTTGAAGTATAATACTTTTAGGTTATTAGTAATTTTAAAAAATGATTAAGTTTTTCCTGGAAATGACTTCTTTTTTTGTAAGTCCCAAACAGTCTTTGCTTTATAGAACCCGTTAACTTAAGGTTTGTGTCGAACTTACAGAAATTGAAAACTTTATCACAAAAGAAAATGATTGACGAGTTTGGGAATCGCTGGTATTATTAGTGCATAATAGTTTTTGTCGAATTATGGCGATAAACATAGAGTCAAGTCAAAAAACACAGGAAAACAAGAGAGGAGATTTGTTAGTATGAAATCTACAGGTATTGTTCGTAAGGTTGATGAATTAGGTCGGGTGGTGATTCCGATTGAACTTCGCCGCACACTAGGAATTGCAGAGAAGGATGCACTAGAAATCTATGTTGACGATGACCGTATTGTACTTAAGAAATATAAGCCGAACATGACTTGCCAAGTCACTGGAGAGGTATCTGACGACAATCTTTCAATTGCTGAGGGCAGAATCATTCTAAGCCGTGAAGGTGCAGAGCAAATCATGAAGGAATTGGAAAACTACGTTTCAAAAGCAAAATAAGAGGATAACGAAGGGTTGGCCCATCAAGGTCAACCTTTTTTCATGAAAGAGACGAACGTGAAGGTCTAGCTCCATCGCCCAACCACTTGGATCACTTCAGCCCTCCTGCGGGGTCGACACATTGAAGTCCTACTTAAGAAGTTACCCACGCAGAACCGAACTTTGTTTGGTTCGAGCCTCCTCGTCGGACTTCCAGTGACCTTCATGGCTGATCAGGGCGTTTGCGCTTTTCTTAATCATTCAACGTGATACATTTGATACACTTCACGTTTTGGCAAACCACGATCTACGGCTACTTGTTTAATTGCAGCCTTACTTGACATATCTTCTTCCTTTAAATAGTGCTCAATATGTTCAATCACAGAAAGTTTCAGCCACCATTGATCTTTCTCTTCAGGAAGTTCCCCTGTCCCTTCTATTATTAAGCAAAATTCACCTCGTATTTGTACCTTCTCACTCCATTGGTGTAATTCTTCCAAACTACCGCGGATGATTTCTTCATATTTCTTTGTCAACTCTCTGCAGATCGAAGCTTGTCGATATTTTCCACAGGCCTCAGACAGTTCTTTCATGGTTTCTTTGAGCCGGTGGGGGGATTCATACAAAATGAACGTATCCCGAATTGAAGCTATATACTCGAGTTCATCTCTCCTTGTTTTCTTGTCTCTCTGAAGAAATCCATAAAAATAAAAATGATCAGTCGGTAAGCCTGATGAAACGAGTGCAGGCAATGCAGCGTTTGCCCCTGGTAAAGGGATGACAGGAATCTGGTTTTCAACACATTGTTTCACCAATTCAAAACCAGGATCAGAAACACCTGGCATTCCAGCATCGCTGACAATTGCGATCGTATGACCGCTTTGAAGCAAACGAAGCAATTTTTCTCCGCTTTTCCTTTTATTATGTTCATGATAACTGACAAGTGGTGTAGAAATAGCAAAATGATTGCATAACTTTTTCGTTTGTCGGGTGTCTTCACATGCTATCAAATCTGCGTCTTTCAAATTTTGAATGGCCCGAAATGTCATATCTTCCAAATTGCCGATTGGGGTTGGAATGATCACTAAAGAACCTTGCTTGTTTCCTGGTTGGTAGCTATGTTGATTCCACATGATTCATTTTCTCCTTCGCATCGATCAGCCGCTGCTTTTCCTTTTTGTTCAGCTGCTTGATTTGATATTCAGCTTTCATCGCATCGGACTTTGTCAAGTGAAACTCCATATACACGAGTTCGACTGGTGTTCTTCCTCTCGTGTATTTCGCCCCTTTACCCTGCTGATGGGCGATCAACCTTTTATCGATATCGTTCGTATATCCTGTATAAAGGGTTCCGTCGCAGCATTCCAATATATATACACAATGCTGGAAGTCACTCATAAGCTTTCTTGACCTCCTCCGTATACTGGTCCGATTGATTGTAGACGGTCAGTGGCGATAGCAGTTTCAGATCAGGCTTCCCACCTTTGGCCCCCTCGACGAGCACCATATTGGCATTTTTTCCCTGTTTCGGATAAACGAACTGCAGACGCTTCGGTTCCACTTTAAATTTACGCATCAGAAATAACAAGTCCATCAATCTTTCCGGGCGATGGACAAATGCAGCTTTTCCACCATTCCGAAGATTTTTAGCTGCAATCCTTACAACGTCTTCAAGTGAACAATAAATTTCATGACGTGCTACCGCAACGTGTTCGTTTTCATTATGATCGAATGGGTTTTTCGAATCAAAATAAGGGGGATTACATGTGACAATGTCAAATTCCTGATTGGAGCGCTTTTCATAATTTAGGATGTCTTGATGTACAATTTGAATACGCCCTTCCAGACTGTTCAGTTTAATGCTTCGTTCCGCCATGCTTACAAGCTTTTCTTGGATTTCCACTCCTGTGATCGATCCCTTGGTGCGTCTTGACAAAATTAAAGGAACGGCGCCGGTCCCAGTACATAAATCTAACAACTTTCCTTTCTGGATTGGCACATATACGAAGTTGGCTAATAAAACAGCATCTAATGAAAAGGTGAAGACAGACGGGCTTTGTATGATCTTCAACTGATCTTTAACAATATAATCGATCCGTTCATCATCAAATAACTCAATCGACATCATGGATAATTCCTTTCCTATAGTAATGAATTATGAAAAGGCTTTGTTCACTTTTTGAGTGAAATTTGTGACACTCTTGCGGGATAAGCGAGCTTGGCTAGAACCCGTAGTTTGGATGTAGAAAAGTGTTGGTCCACCTTTATCGCCCAACCACTTTGATCACTTTAGACCTACTGTGATTTACGTGACTTAACTGATCGCTTCCGCTTCTCTCTTCCATAGAAAGGGAGTGAGCCTATGTAAAGAAAACTTGGCTCAGCCAAGCGCTGAGCCTTAGTAGACATATACTTTCTTACAGTGTAAAAAAGAGGCTGAACTACGAAAATCACAGCCCAGCCCCTCATAAAACTTCAGAGGAATCATCATTTATTTCTTGTTAAGAAAGGACAGACAAAACAGGCAATCCCCTTCAGTCCGTATACTCCCGTAGTGAAGGTTGCAAATATGGAATCCTTCTTGATACAAACGTGCCAATGTATCAAAGCCCTCACCGATATCAGGAACATGTTTATGCGAACCGCTTTTTTTAGAAGAAGCTTGATCACCGGCTGGCTGCTTTTCCCTCTCCAGACGGCTCCTCAAATTACGATTCTCAATTTCTAAATGATGATTTTCTTCTAATAGAGTAGCCAATTGGTTTTTCAGATCTCCCAATTGCTTGTATAAACTTCCGATTTGCTCTTCCATTTCACTTACTCTTGAGAAGATTTCTTTTTTATCCACGGCTTCACCCCGTTACTCTGTAGCTTGTGAAACGGAGCCTTCCTTTATAAGTTCATCGAGGGTATACTCAATCACACGTTCACGTTCGTAAAGGTCTACTTGTACTAACCGCTCTAAAATATTCAGACCGACAACTTTCCCGTTACCATGCACTGTGTGAATTTCTTCTCCAATGTCTGGAAGCTCCTTTTTTGCAGTCTCATAATCATCGTTTTCATATTTCAAACAACACATCAATCGCCCGCATAATCCAGATATTTTTGCTGGATTCAATGATAAGTTTTGATCTTTGGCCATCTTGATCGATACAGGTTCAAAATCACCTAAGAAAGTCGAACAGCAAAGCAGGCGTCCACACGGGCCAATTCCGCCAAGCATTTTCGCTTCGTCCCTGACACCGATTTGGCGTAATTCAATCCTTGTCCGGAAAATGGATGCCAAATCTTTTACTAATTCACGGAAATCGACACGACCATCTGCGGTGAAGTAAAAGATGACTTTATTTCGATCAAATGTATATTCTACATCGATAAGTTTCATATCAAGATCATGCTCATCAATTTTCTTGACACAAACATCGAATGCTTCCTCCGCAGCCTTTTTGTTCTCTTGCACTGAAATTTGATCCTTCGTGTTTGCTACCCGTACAACCTTCTTCAAGGGTAGAACAACATCATTTTCATCTACTTGCTTTCTAGCAAGAACTGTTTTGCCATACTCTATGCCTCTGGCTGTTTCCACAATGACGAATGTATTGACATCTATATCAAGGTCACCCGGATCAAAATAATATATTTTACCCGCCTTTTTAAAGCGGACACCAATTACTTCATACACTTGGGTTATCCCTCCTGCAATCTAAGCACTAATTGCTCCATTAATAACTGGAGATTCATATTTGCGTTCAAACGTCGTTTCGCCTCAAGAATATGCAGCATCTGAGTCCGCACTCGGCTTTGAGAGCTTTGTAGCGCTTGGACGGATAATATATTTTGTTGATCGTTGTAAACGATCGAATGTTCTTCTTCCAATTGTGTGAGAAAAACGTCTTTATACAAAATCAACAACAAATCCAAACCGATCTCGACCTGTTGTTTCTCTTTGAAGTGTGGATTCCAATGTTCATGAAGAGCAAGGAGTGCACGCTGGGGCCTTTCAAAAAGCTCTTCTCCTAATTTTAACACGTTCTTTCTAGCTTGTACAAACCACTCATCATTCAAATACTCTTCGGCTTCTGCCTGATCATTTGTCAATGCAGCAGCAGTCCGGGCAAGCTGGACAGGATAGTTCTCCTCTGTAAGTGACTCTATCAATTTTCTTTGTGACTGTGGTGCAAAGGTCAGGATTTGACATCTCGATCGGATCGTGTCTAATAGTTGTTGAGGATTTTCAGTCAGCAGTACGGCGATTGTTTCTTGGCCAGGCTCTTCTAAAAACTTCAATAGACTATTTGCAGCTTGGCTCGTCATTCGATCCGCATGTTCAAGAATATAGGCCTTCGACTTGGACTCTAACCCTAAATATGAAAATTCCTTTTGAAGCTGACGAATCTGTTCGATTTTGATCGATTGACCCTCTGGTGCCACAAAGTGGACATCCGGATGATTTCCAGAATCAATCCGCTTACAATCCGGACATTCACCACAAGGTTCACTATCTTTCTTGACCCGACAAAAATACGCTTTTGCCAAATGGATTGAAATTTTCCTTTTTCCGGTCCCTTTATTGCCTTTGAATAAGTAAGCATGAGCTAGACGGTCTTTTTTTAGACTGTTGGTCAATAGTTTGACCACATAAGGCTGTCTATCTGCGAGTGTATTCCAGTTCATTGCAATCGACTCTTTTCTACGTATACAAATTCACGAGCAAACCTTTTATTTCACCAATCCGGCCTAATATACCAATGGATTTACCTTCCCGGGACACTAGTTCATCAGTAAGCGCCATCAATTCCTTATCGATTTGTTCGACCAGGTGCATCGTCTCTAAATTCCCGTGACCATTCCAGCTTCTCGACTTTTTCAGATTCATTCCGAATTCCACGGTTTCTTTCACGAACCGCTTCACAAGTTGTTTATATTCTCTAAGGTCACTTAGAGTCTGGGATTTCAACAATCGCTGACCTTGGCGATCTATTTTATTGAGTAATTGGGTCATTTGGTCGCTCTGAAGTTTCTGTTGCTGAGCCTGTACCACTGATTCGAACTTACCTGCTTTGATTTGAGGCTTCACATTTTCCTGAAGCCGTTGTTCAACAGTTGTACGAAGCTCTTGTCCGACTTTCATAACTATGCCTCCTAATACTGCATAAACTGTTCAATAGGGAGGACAAACACCGTAGCACCTCCGACTTCTACCTCCACTGGATACGGCACATAGGAATCTGCGTTCCCACCCATTGGAGATACTGGAGCGACGAGCTGGTCCCGACTTTGACAATTTTCTTTGATGATATCAAGGACACGCGAAACATGCTGGTCCTCGACACCGACCATGAAAGTCGTGTTTCCGGACCTTAAAAATCCACCTGTACTTGCCAATTTTGTAGCACGAAAATTACTTTTTACAAGTGCATCCGATAGACGATTGCTATCTTTATCTTGAACCACCGCCACCACAAGCTTCATAAGTGAAAGCTCCTTTCAAATGGTTTACCTTTATGTTAATACTATTCTCTCTCTAATCTATTTTCTTTCTTTAAAATCTGTGCTAAAAAGTTAATATAGATGTTCTTAAAGTCTGTTTAAGGAATCAAAGAACATAGAAAGGTCATTTATAATATTATAACAGGTACAACCTATTTTATCTCACCAAGTTTGTTTTCAATGTTGCTTAAAACCTCTTGGTAGACCTTTTCGATAGGTTGTTCAGCATTCACGCTCACAATACGATCCGGAAACAAACTTAGAACCCGCTTGTAGCCTTCCTGTACCTGTCTATGGAATTCCATTTTCTCTAAATCGAGTCGATTCTTTTCCCGTTGATCGTTATCTGCAATCCGGCTCAATCCGACCTCAGGGGATAGATCGAAATAGATGGTCAAGTCCGGTGTGCGATCTTCGGTTGCAAAACGGTTGATTGAATAGACTTCTTCTATGCCTAGCCCTCGTGCAAATCCTTGGTAAGCTAGACTGCTGTCAATGAAACGATCGCATAGGACAAGTTTCCCTTCTTCTAGGGCTGGAATGACTTTTTCTACCAGATGCTGTCTTCTAGCTGCTGCATAAAGCAATGCCTCGGTACGACCATCCATTTTGGTATTTTCCGGATTCAAGATCACTGAACGAATTTGTTCTGCAATATCAATACCACCTGGCTCACGAGTACAAAGAACAGACATCCGTTTGGATAATTCCTTCTCGATTTGTTTGATGATCGTTGTTTTTCCAGCCCCCTCCGGACCTTCAAATGTAATAAATAATGCGTTATTCATGCTCCTACCTCCGACTTTCCTGGTTGTTTCATCCGATAACCTGTATATCTTCAGGGTTCGTTCCCTGGAACCGCGCCCCTTTTTCAATTAAGAAAAGACATTGATCGATATGGGACTGTGAGATCCTCTCACCTTTCATGATGAGTGGAATGCCCGGTGGATAAGGGATGAGTGTTTCTGCGCTGATATGGCCCACTGCCTCCTTTAAGGGAACCCCTTTTGTTTCAAGACCTTGTAATTCCTTATATGTCATCGTCAATTCCGTAATCGAAGGGAATCGGTCGATTTTCACGCTTTTACGCTCGCATGGTTCATAAGGGCTTAATTGCATTTCAACAATAGAAGCAAACTCATCAATACGATCGAGCGTTGCGAGCGGTAAGATGAAAAGTACATTGTATGGATCGGCAAGTTCTGAAAAAATTCCTGCTTTTTCCAAAACCGATTGCAACTCGTAGCCTGATAATGATGTTTTAGATTGTACGACCACTTTCAGCGGATCAACCCAGTCACAGCTGTCTGTACTATCAATGACTTCAATTTGAACAATTTTATTGAGACGTTCAATTAGTTTCTTGATTTGTCCTACTATACGATCGATATCGTGTATTTCCAAACTCTCAAGGTATGAACGGGCATAATCCAACGAGGCCATCAACATATAAGATGGACTGCTGGACTGTAACAGCTGCAGGTTCTCTTCCAATCGCTCAACATCAACAATAGCAGAGTTGATATGAAGAAAGGAAGCCATCGTCATTGCTGGTAAAGTTTTATGCGCCGATTGGACGACCACATCAGCCCCCATAGAAAGCGCAGAAGGCGGAAAGGGTGCTCCAATGGAATAATGTGCCCCATGTGCTTCATCAACGAGAACAGGAACGTTTTTTTTATGTACGAACGAAATGATTTCGCTTAAATTCTTCGTCATCCCGTAATAATTAGGGTTTGTCAAAATTATGGCATCCATCGAGTCATATTTGTGAAAAGCCTTTCTCACTTGTTCTAATGTCACACCTGTCGCTACCCCAGTCAGTCTATCAATTTCTGGAGAAAGCATCACAGGACGGGCACCAGCTAACTGTATTCCATTTATGACAGACTTATGGCAATTTCTTTGAACAAGTACCCTTGCATCAGGTTTACAGGTAGTTAAGATCATCGCCAGGTTTCCGACCGTCGTTCCATTGATCAGAAAGTAGCTCTTGTCTGCCCCATAAAAGGAAGCCGTCAGATCCTGAGCTTCTTTAATCACATCGGTCGGATTATGCAGATCATCCAATCCTTTCAGTTCAGTTGCATCCAGTGCAAGTAGGTTTTCAGCCCATTTTTGATTGGACATCAGCTTTCCGAATTTATGGCCAGGTACATGAAATGGAAATTCCTGCTCTTCATAATGTCTAAGCAATTTATTGATTAAAGGTGTGTAGGTATTTTTCAAGTTAAATCCATCCGATTCTTTGATATGATCCTCACTTCATTTTATCAGATATCCTGCTACTTTTCCTTTATGTATGAAATACCTTTATAAATGATTCCGACCTCAAGATGTGTTGAAACCAAAATAAAAAAACAGGCGCACTCCCACCTGCTTTAACATGATACTCGATTAATTTTTCTCAGCTTTTCTATAAAAAATTGATATTCCTCATCGTCTGTGTCTGTAACAACCATTCTTTGTTCACAGCCTGTGCATAAAAAGTGTTGAAAAATATATATTCCCTTATCGTTTTTCTCTTCACAAACCATACATATATCCATGGATCGCTGTTTTTTTGCGGTTTCCATTTCTCCCACCTCCATCACCCATTGTTGCCACAAACAATTTAAAATATACAAAACCGATGCAATTTTTTGAAAAATCAGTTGCTATCGTAAATGTATGATAAAGCATCACAAATTGTGTATGTCTCCCTCAAACTAAACTCGAATAAATGGAAATTGGATTGTACACAACAATTAAAGAGAGGAATGTGTAAAAGGACACTGCCTAAATAATTTAGAAAACCATATTTGCGTGTTTGCCCGGGCCGTCCCGTTCGATTAATCACACCGGAATCGAATGGATTCGCACCGATATGTCTATAATCGCACCGATTCAGACCATATTCACGCCAAACAGTAAAAAGGACCTGCTGCTGTATCTTTTTCTGGAGTACCTCAATTTCGCTTTTTCTCGATTTAAAACGCGATCCTCTGCATCATGGCGCTCATCCCAACACCATTAATCAAAGGTTCCTTGCCTATTTTGGGTAATCACCGATAAATTTCGGAATTGCACCGTTATATTTTAGATGTGCACCGTTATATTTCAAAATCGCACCGATAAATGTTGAA
>NZ_JAKJHW010000001.1 GCF_021646685.1 Pseudalkalibacillus salsuginis
CGCTTGTTATGCGGGATCAGTGTCCCAACCAGCCTCAAACATGTTTCTACAAGTAGGGGGTGGACAATATTCTGGTCGGGATCAAGTCCCACGGGCAGTTACGTCCTACCCCGGCTACCTAAAGAATAACCTAAATTAAATAGGTCAACCAGAAATGACTGGCTGACCTTATAATACGAAGGGCAGTTATCTTGAATAAGCAAAAAAATAAAAGGGGGGTAAAAATGAAGTTAATCAAGTTTGTTTTCGTTACTTTGCTCAGCCTTATGCTCTTTGCGTGTGAAAATAGTAATCAGTCCACTGAAGAACAAAATCCTCAAATCAAACAAGATGATATTAATGAAAAGATAAATTATGGTGAACAAATATCAATGGAAAAGGCATTATCCGTAGTTTCATTTGTACCTAAACAAATTAATAGAGAAAATCCTCCATTTCCTTTAAAGAAAACCACAGGCATAGTTAATAAAACAAATAAACAAAGTGAAATTATTGAATTAAGGTACGGAGGGGATGAAAAAAGTCTAATGATTGAGGTTGAAAACACAAAAGAATTGAAGCAAGATTCTTCTTTAAAATATGAAAAAATCAACCTACTAAATGGAGAAATCCCCTATTATGCAATTGATGGATACATTCAATATATTACTTGGATTAATAATGAATTAGCTATCTTATGACATTTCATTACAAAGGGAAAACACTGGAAGAAGCCGATGTATTCACAAAGGAAGAGATTGTGGAAATTATTAACGAACTAAAGTAAATTCCATATAAGGGGGCGTTGATCTAATAAAGAATTAACGCTCTTTTTGTTTAATATCTAACTGATGGGTAGTTACCTGGAAAATGTCACTAATTAACTGATTAACAATTCAATGATAAAAGGGGAGAAGATAAATATGGAGTTTTTGTTGGTTTTAAGCGGTATTGTCACATTTCTTATAAGAAGAATTCACTTTTTATTTATTGTACTACTTATAGGTTTGGTTAAGGCTGGTTTATATGCAAAACAAAAAACAGAAGGAAGTTTTAATTAATCTTCTGCTATTGGGGTATTAACTGAGGGATCCTCCGGACAAACTCCAGACTTTCACTTGTTACAGATTAGGTTTGAAAGTGCGAACGTTAGTATTTTGTGAAAAGGGATGTGAAACTATTTGGAAGGTTATAAAGCGATGCTATTTGATTTAGATGATACTTTACTTAATAGAGATAGAGCGGTAGAAAAACTGTTTTTAATGATTTTAGAAAAGTGTTATGAGGATGTTAAACATACAGTACTAAGAGAAATGATGCACAAATTCAAAGAATATGATAAAAAAAGCTATGGCTACAGTGATAAAACAATAGTTGTGGAATCATTTTTTGAAGAATTTCCACCAAAAAATCGCATGCCCCGCGATCACATTCAAGATTTTTGGAATAATAATTTCCCTCATTGTTTTTCTATAAATCAAAATACTATAAAAATCGTAAATACTATAAAGAAGTACATTAAAGTTGGAATAATAACAAACGGAACGATCCAGAGACAAAAAGCTAAAATAACCAATACTAATTTAAATGGATGTTTTGACACAATTATTATTTCTGAAGAAGTAGGATTTAGTAAACCAGACAAACGCATATTTGAATTAGCACTAAATAACCTAAATGTACAACCGGAAGCCACATTATTCGTTGGAGATGACATAGAAAAGGATATTGGTGGTTGCCAAAATGCAAATATGAATGGTCTTTGGTTCAACCCTAATAAGATCAATAATAATACCGAGATAAAGCCATATGCGGAGATTAATTCTCTTGATAGGTTATTAAGTTATATTACATATGCTCCATAAACGGGGGCATTGATCTAAGAAGGATTACGCCCTCTATTTGTATAATACATAAGAATCGGGCGGGTCATTTGAATAGGAGAAAGGTAAATAAGTTCTTTTTGAAAACCAATTTTGTACTGTAAACGGAGGAGAACATGAAGATCTCTGACCTTATAGAAAGTTTACATGAAGATATAAAAAACAATCCTTTACAGGAAGTAGATGAAAAGTATCATCAGATTTGCATCAATTTATCAGGAAGTAAATTAGCTAATGAAATAAGAAAAGTTGACTTAAATGATTATATTAGCAACTTGACGAATGGACTACAAACAGCTTTTGAAATTGTACAAAACACTAGTGCGAAAGCAATTTATTTTGAGTATGACTTAGATAATGATTGGGATAGTACATTCTTTATCTGTGATGAATATAACCCTATAGAGGAAGAGGATGACGACTGGGCTTGTGATTGGATTAAGGATTTTGAGGGTCCGAGTTTAGATTGTTTTAGTAATATCTATTTAATCAACGGTTTTGATAGAAATAATAAAGCAATAGGGGCCACAATCTATTTAATTGTAAGAACAGTTTTATCCTATGCAAAAGCGTTTGAACACTTATTAATAAGTAGTCCAGTGCCACTTTGTATAGCTTTTCACGATCAAGACCCAATCACAAGAATAAAAGAATAATACCAGGTCCTTTTTCAACAAACGGGGGCACTTGCTGAATAAGCAACTGGCTCCATACATACTCAAGAGTTAGATTGGTTGAAGATGAATCATACATATTTTTTATCTTGAGGGGGGAAATAAATGAACGGCATATATGTTTATTGGGGAGAAGCAAAAGTAAAGTTAAGTTGGAATCGGAATTTACAATTGCCCCCAAGAGAGTTGATCACAAGTGTCCACGGATTTTGTTTTAAGGATGATAAACTCCTATAGTGAACTTAAATCATAGAGGATGGACTTCCCTGGAGGTCATATTGAACACGAAGAAACTCCTGAAGAGTGTTTAAAGCGTGAAACATATGAAGAAGGTTACGTTACGGGAAGTAGCTATTTGTTAGGGCATATTGTAGTTGACCACAATGAAAATCCAAAATGGAATGAAAGCAGTCCTTATCCTAAAATCGGCTATCAGGTTTTTTATCGGATGGATATTGACAAACTATATGACTTTAAAGCCAAGAATGAGTCAGGAGAAAGAATTCTAATACACCCAAGTGAAGTAATAGATTATTATCAAAATTGGAACGAACTATATCAAGAAATACTTGATTACGCTTTAAGCCAAAAGTGATTTATCTTCCACAAACGGAGGCATATCTGGTGTATATGTATAATAAAGAAACGAGGAATGATACTTAATGTTATTTACATTTATCTTTGGAATTTTAGGCTGCATATACTCTGGATTGTGGACTGGAACTTTTCCAAAACCGACTGATGTATTTATCGCGATTGCAGCAGGAGTACTACTGGATATTTTTAGGTTATTAAAAAGAAGATTATAAGGTTTGTTTTATTCAACAAAAGGGGGCATTTGCTGAATAAGTATCTGGATCCATACATACTCAAGACCAAGGTAGAAGTTATAGTGGAATGGAATGATAATGCAGAAACCATTACATTAAACACAGATTAGTTCCTCCACAAAGGGGGCGTTTCATGCATAATGGCAGCTAATCCCGTACCCCAAATAAGGGTTGGAGAAGAAGTAAGGATTTACAAAGCAGTAAGGGAGAATTAAATGGAGATAAGGAAATCGGCAGGATTAGGTTTAAGAATTTTAGCAAGTTTAATGGATGTCATCATTATTTTAACAATAATTTCCGTATGTTTTTATTTTATTAAGGGTGAGTACAGGTTTACATGGCCAAATGGATTAACGTGGCAGCTATTTTATACTTTGTACTTAACTGTTACTCCAGTACTTTGGAATGGGTATATTATTGGTAAAAGAATTTTTAAGATTAGAATAAAACGTTATAAGGACAATGAAAATGTAACAATTATTAATATGTTTTTGCGAGAAGTAATAGGTTACTATGTTATAAGTATAATCACCTTTGGAATTTCTTTAGTTGTTAGTCTTTTTATGGTTATATTCCGTGAAGATAAAAGGGCCGTTCACGATTTTATAGGAGGAACCTATGTATCAAAAGATTAGGCTTCTTATTCAACTCCCACAATAACTAAGAAACTTGTGCTAGTTACTCCACAATCGGGCGCAATTCTAAAGTATTGGATTGCACTCGTTATTCAATTAAAGGGGGCAATTGATGAGCAAGTAGTCCCTATAAATTTAGTTATTCTATAGAACCAGAAAGGAATTATAAGTAATGAAAGAAATAGTGTTTGTTACCACTAATAAAGGAAAAATTGCTTCTGCACAGAAGGACTTACATAATATAAAAGTATTGCCAATCGAAGCGGAGTTGAGTGAACCCAGAAGTGACGATATCAAAGAAATTGCTAAACAAAAAGTGTTACAAGCTTATGCAATTGTAAAACGACCTTGTATAGCATTAGATTCAGGATTTTTCATATCAGAATTAAACGGATTTCCAAAAGCGTATGTAAATCATATGTTGGACACTATCGGTATAAAAGGTGTTCTGAAATTATTAAAAAATGTGGAGAATCGATATAGTGAGTTTAGATCTTGCTTAGCTTACTATGATGGAGAAATTATGAAATTTTTTGAAAGTAAATCTCCAGGTATCATATCAAATGAAATGAAAGGAATAGAAAATGACAAAAAATGGTCTGATCTTTGGTATATCTTTATTCCAGAGAATTTTGATAAAACATTAGCTGAGTTTAATGAAGAGGATTCTATCATTTATAACAAAACAAAAGAAGACTCTTGTATGGTTAAATTTGGAGAATGGTATAACAGGAACTTTTAATTATCGCTTTATTATGCAAACGGGGGGCATATCCGCAATAGGATAAGCCCTTTTTTGTTGAAATTAATCATTGAGTAAGATCCGTAAATTTGAAATAATTGGTATTAAGAAAGATGGCAGTTTAATGAAAAAAAGAGGGGGAGATTGCAATAAAGAGAGTATATTTTTTACACGGTTTTATGGGTACGGCAGAAACGCATTTCTCAAATCAGGTATCTGGCTTAGATAATAGTTATGAACTAATCCTTTTAGATTTACCTGGACACGGAAACGCATCAATTGAGGCTTCTGATAACTATTTTGAAGACGCTTTAAATTACGTTACTGCTCAAATTAAGGTTAAAGGAGAAGGGTACATAATCGGATTATCATTAGGTGCTTCTTTAGCCATACATATTGCCATAAAAGAGCCAGAGTTAGTGAAAGGTATTATACTAACAGGTTACTCTCCTTTCATTCCTGAAGAGCTAAAAGGTATTATGGAAAAACAATACGAATACTTCATAAATATTGAAGACAACGATAGAAATATAGCAGAGCACTTTAAGAAACTGCACGGAGATAAGTGGAGACGGACTATAAAAAGTGTTCTTCATACAATGACTTTTAATTACCCTACTGCTACTCAAGAGGACATCCGAAATATAAGAGTCCCAATGCTTATACTTAATGGTAGTAATGAATTACACGAAGTAGAAGCAGTTACTTATGTAAAAAAAATAAATAATGATGCTAAGGTTGGATTAGTTCCTAACGCAGGGCATACGGCAAATATAGACCAACCAGGAACTTATAATAAAATGCTTGAAAATTTTATTGAAGATATTAGCTAACAACAAAAATTTTTATACTTTGTTATTCCATATAAGGGGGCACTTCTTGAATAAGTGAGTGTCTGTTTTCCTTATAAGGACCATTTAACGGAATAACTGCTTGTGAAAATAACAGAGGGTTGATTTTAAGTTAAAGTGCACGGCTTGTTGAAAAAATAAAACCCAATTTCCCATTTTGACACTGAGAAATTGGGATTTTATTGTGACCATCCTTACATTAAATCCACATTTCCTAATGCTGCTATTTTTAATTAGTGTCAGAAGTTTGTAACTGATGTTTCTCAGAATAATACTCTGCTTTCGAGGGTTGTGTATTAAAGATAAATAATATAATCGTTACTGTAAACATAATTATGCTTCCTAATACAACGGGATGTCGTATTGGAGAAGTCGTAAAGCTCAACAAAAATGATATTAACTTCACTACAAATTCAGTTATAGTCCAAGGTGTCTTGTGAGATTCCTTTTTAGTTTACATAATATTTATTATACCAACCAATATAAAAATGAAGAAAAATCGTCTCTATATCTAAGTATACTTAGGATAGTGAGACGAGATCATTTTTTTTTGTAAAATTAGAATTGCTTCAATGCATTATTTATCTTTTTATTTAGTTTTTGGATATCTACATATGGGATATGTCTATCGTCAAGATTATATTTTCTTTTCAGTCTTATAATACGTTCTACGCTGCGATTGATGCGTTCTTCGGATATCTCACCATTTCTAACTGCTGTCTCAATTGCTTCGTAAACAGCAATGACTTTGTTGTAATTATGTGCGACCATAATAATGTCATTGCCAGCTTGGATTGCCCTAACTGATGCATCCTGCAAATTAAAATTATTCTCAATAGCGTTCATCGTCATATCATCTGTCATGATCACACCATCAAATTTGAGATCATCCCTAAGAATGTTTGCGACGATCTCTTCAGATAAAGATGACGGGTAATGTGGATCAAGTTGAGACAACAATATATGGGCAATCATCACAACATCAGAATCTTCTTGAAAAGCATCTATAAATGGTTTTAATTCAAATGAATTTAACTCCTCTTGGCTTTTATTGACTACGGGTAGTTCTAAATGCGAATCTACATCAGTGTCTCCATGTCCAGGAAAATGCTTGATCACAGGAATGACGTTCTCTGATTGCATCCCTTTCATCATTTGAACCCCGATCCTACTTACAATCGATGGTTCAGAGCCAAAAGATCGATCCCCGATGATCGGATTATCCGGATTGCTGTTTATATCCAATACGGGTGCAAAGTTTAAATTAAAACCAAAGGACTTAACCTCATCTGCTAGGATTTTTCCGATTTCATATGAGAGTTTGGCATTATCCTTTTCTCCAATTTCTTTGCTTGTCGGTATTTTTTCCAAATTCCCTGGTAAGCGGGAAATCCTTCCTCCCTCTTGGTCTATACCTAACAATACAGGTAATGGATTACGATCATTTAATTCTTTAATGGTGTTTAGCAATTCTACCGTTTGTTGAGGAGTCGTCATGTTTTCCTGGTAAAATATGAATCCTCCAATCTTATACTGTTGAAGAAGATCATTGATTTCATCATTATAACCCGTGCCAGAAAATCCAGCTATTATCATCTGGCCGATTTTTTCATTCAGCGTCATCTCATTTAAACGGTCATTTACTGTTCTATTCACATCCAGTTCTTCTTCAGTGTCTTTTTTAAATTCTGTATAAACGGAAGTATGGTGTAAAGATGGATTTGGTTCATTTTCATCAGGCCGAGGCAGGATAAGCTTTAATTGATATGTCTTATTGAGATCGTATACAAGGATGATTTGATCGTGTTCTTCGTCATCGCTATAGTATCGAACATGATCGGGATTTCCTAACATCTCGATAATGGTATCATATTTAATCTGTAGTAACTCTGGGAGATATGATCTAACATCGAATATGATTCCGTCAGTTCTGTAACCAAAAGATAAATCTTGGTTATGGTAAGTCAAGTATGTTCCTTGAGTAATCGTTTCTTGTTCATCCGGAGATTTAAATTTTCCCTTCACTACATCTACATGTGTTTCTCCAGCTTTGATATCGCTGTGGGTCAATTTACCTTCCTTTGCATTCGATATAATTTTTTGTAAAAGCTCCATACCTGATGTTTTATGATTGTCAGGTCGACCTTCGAACGGGTCCTGTTTATCATCCGGAGATACAAAAAATATAAACCCACCAATGAAGATCAACCCAACAAGTATTATAATCCCTTTCCAATTAATCCTCCTCACCTCCCCCATATATTAGCCTATGCTGAATATGGGGCATTTAGTTAGACGAATCATACATCCAACATCCCTACGCTTCCAAGTCACCAGTTTACGCAAATAGTTGGGATATGTAATGTGCTGGAGTAACTAATATGGTTTTCAGATGGTTTGTAAAAAAAAACAACCTGCAAGTTATGCAAGTTGCAAAATGGATTTCTTCGTTCATTTTCTTGCCACATTTGTTATGGCGAATCCACTTTTCGGTAAAGTCGGCATTTTTGAAAGGCTGTAACTTAAGTCCTGGCCTGGAACCTCATATTCAATCTTGTTTACAATGAAATCGATACTCGCTTTCATTACTTCAACTGTGATTCCTTCACCGGGACAGCGATGACCCCTTTCTGCCTCACCGCCACCCTGTGGAATGAAATCAAATAAGTTACCGTCCCAATCAGCAAATCTTTCAGGACGAAATTCTTCCGGATCCTCCCAAATTCTTGGATCATGGTTCGTTCCATACATATCGAGTAATACGAGCATCCCCTTCTTGAATTCACAATCATTCCATACAAATTCCTTTTTTACTCTCGCCCCGACGAATGGTCCGAATGGATAGTACCGCCGTACCTCTTGGGCAAACATTTCAAGAAAACGTTCATCCCCTGAACGGAGTTTCTTTTTATACTTGGGATGTGTGTGTATTGCTAATGCGGAAAACGTAATGAAAGTAGCTATAGCAACAATCGGTCGTAACACATTAATCAGTTCGATCGCGGCCATTTCGGTATCTAATTTCTTCCCATTCAGTTGCCGATGGAACGCCATCTCATAAAGTGCCGAGCCTTCTTCTGCTTCAAGTTTACCGTTACGGATATCTTCTATTATGCTTTGAATCCACTTTTCCGTTCGTCTTCTGGCTTTCCTGCCTGCTCTGTGCCGTTGGCCTACTGCACCAAATGCATCAACCATATCGCTGAAATCATCTGCGCGATCCTTTACTTCTGAATCTTTTACAGGTACACCCGCCCAATCGCATGATATCCTGCATAGCGTCTCTTTAGCCTCCTCAAATAAGACGATTTTATCTAGATTTTCCCACTTCTCAACAGATTTTTGCCATTCCTTCTTCATCAGTTCAGCCAATCGTTTTTGGTGAGGAGGGGTCATCAGTGACATGAAGAGTAATTTCCGGTGAATATGTGCCTCACCATCCATCGATTGCACTGCGTTCTCCCCGAACAGTGTCTTCTGGATCCTTTTTGGAGCGGCATCCTTACGTTGAAAGCGCTCGGAATCATAAAAAATCTTGGTGGGTTCTTCGCCACTCATACAAATGACCTTTTCTCCTAATAGACGGGTTTCGAATAAATCAGATTTGTACCTGTTGATCCGGTTTCCAATAAACAGATATCCTTCTCTCATCAGAGCCAGACTGTTATCAATCGTTTGATCATGAGGGACTTTTTTATTCGAAAACATCACATCTGCTCCTTTTTCAAATTTTCGCGACTTATAGTGTTACCCTTTAGTTAACCCATTTTCACGGAAATATACTCTTTTAAACATTTAAAATAAAAGAAAAGTGTAAGCGGGCTGGGCAGCCCGAACGAGGAGGCTGTTATAGCCACAGGATGTCTGAAGTGATCCGGGTGGTTGGGCGATGGAACTGGACATTGCTTATCGAAACCGTTAAGTTATGAAAAAACCGTTCAGGCATATCCACCAATGAACGGTTTTTCTAGTATCATGTCCACCACATTTGGGACGGTTTTTCTTCAATAAGGACAGCCTTCAAGTTGGAGACTGCACGGTTGAATCCTTCATCGATAGACATGATCGGGTCTTCATGCTCAATACTTACGACATGATCATAACCGTATATCCGAAGTGTACTGATGATGTTCGACCATTCTTCCATACTATGGCCGCAGCCCACCGATCTGAATGTCCAAGCCCTTGTTTTGACATTCCCATAGGTCTGCATATCCGTCAGTCCATACATGTTGACGTTATCCTGGTCGATATACGTGTCTTTTGCATGAAAGTGATGAATGGCATTCGCTTCTCCAAGGATTTTGATTGCTGCAACCGGATCGATTCCTTGCCACCATAAATGACTAGGATCCAAATTCGCACCGATCGCTTGACTTGTTGATTCTCTAAGTTTGAGCATGGTATATGGAGTGTGAACTAAAAAACCACCATGAAGCTCAAGGCCGATTTTCACCCCATGCTCTTCGGCCAACTGGCCAATTTCTTTCCAATAAGGAATAAGCTTTTTCTCCCATTGCCATTCATAGATGTCCCCATACTCGTTCGGCCAAGGTGTTACAGGCCAGTTTGGTTTTGTTGCATGTTCGTTGTCACCCGCAACCCCTGAAAAACAATTCACCACAGGGACATTCATCAATGAGGCAAGCTTAATGGTCTTACGAAGAGATTCATCCGATTCATATGCGAAACTTTGATCTGGAGAGATTGGATTACCATGACAGCTGAACGCACTGATATTTAGCTTCCGCTCCAGTACTTTCTGCATGTATCGTTTCCTGGCAGCTTCATCCTCTAATAATTCGTCCAAAGGACAATGCGCATTTCCGGGGTAACACCCAGTCCCTATTTCCACTGCTTGTAATCCGCTTTTTTTGACGTGATCGAGCATTTCTTCAAAAGACTTTTCTGCAAATAAAACTGTAAACACACCAAGTTTCATTCTTTCCACCTCTATTCAGATATTCGTACCCATCGTTTTGTTTCATGGCTCTTCAGAATCGCCTCAATCAGTTGCATGATCCGATGCCCTTCAGAAAGGGAAGCAAAGGAATACGACGAAGTATCCCCGTCTTTTTGTGTGATTGAGGTATAAAAGTCCAACATCAAATTTTTCAATCCATCTGGCCATCCCTCTTGATGACCGCCAGGATAATGGGCAAGGGTTGCCGCTTCAGGAGAAAGGAGACCTGGATCCTTTACTAATTCCCTGTTGGGTTCATTCCGTTGGCCAATCCATAACCGGTTCGGTCGTTCCTGATCCCAAGAATAGGTAGCATGATCTGTTGTGATATCAAAATAAAACTTGTTCTTCCGGCCAGGGCTTACCTGTGACACAGTAAAAACTCCGTGTATGCCGTCTTCAAAGTGAACGAGTACACTCCCGTAATCTTCCGTATCAATCTGTACGGCTTCTGTATCCGACCCATCACTCTTTCCAAATGTCTGAACTTCCGCTTTCGGTTTCTTACGGGTAGAATGGATCGTTTTCAAATCAGCGAAGACTTCCACGATTTTCTTTCCGAGAATGTATTGCACGGTATCACACCAATGGGATCCGATGTCCGCTATTGCCCGTGACGATCCGTTCTTTTCAGGGTCCATACGCCAGCTGTAATCTGATTGATATAAACACCAGTCTTGCACATAACCACCATAAACGAGATTTACTCTTCCTTGTTGTCCGTACAGAAGGTCTTCCCTTATTTGCTTCACTATCGGGAAGTGGCGATAATTGAAACAAACCCCTGCCACACAATTATTTTGATCTGCTAGTTCTACCAATTCACTGGATTCTTTACTATTCATCGCAAGAGGCTTTTCAGAAAGTAAGTGTTTACCCGCTTGCAAGACATCCTTGTTGAATGGGAAATGCAGAAAATTAGAGGAACAATTATGAACGACCTCAACATCAGTGTCACCAATTAAATCTTCCACATGACCATAGGCTTTGTTAATATTGTAATTATCGGCGACTTTTTCTGCTTTAGCAAGCTTGCTTGAAGCAATTGCGACTACTTCTACGTTCGGCAATCTGTTCAAAGCTTCCAAATGAGACATCGCTGAAAAGCCAGTGCCTATGATCCCTGCTTTTATTCGTTTCATGGACTCACTCCTGTCTATCTACTTTTGATTTGATTCTCTGCAAGTTTTCTAGATTGATCGTTAGACTTTCATACGGGTCCCTTTCAAATTCCTCTTGTTCCACTATAAGCCAGCTAATGCCATATTCTTCGGCAGCCCTCATAATCGCTTCGAAGTCTAGCTTTCCATACCCGACTTCAGTTCCTTTTTTATGCCCATCTTCCATTTTCATGTCTTTTATATGGAGGGAGACAATCCGTTCTTGATACTTATGGATGATTTCGACCGGTGCCCAATTTGCGGACTCGGCCCAATAACAATCAAGCTCCATTTTCACGAGATCAGGATCAGTATGTTCAAAAAGCAAATCAAACCCAGTCTTATCTCCAAATCTAGTAAACTCGAAATCATGGTTATGATAACCGAAGAGGAAGCCCTCCTCTTTACATGTTTGTCCAATGGTATTGAACGCCTCAGCAATCCTCTTGTAATCATCGGCTGATTGACGTTTGTCTTCAGGAATTGCAGGACAAATGATCAGGTTATTTCCAATCCTATGCTGATAGTCGAAAATTTTTGGGCATTCTTCCCCCAACAGCTGACTGAATCCGATATGGGCACCTGTGCTGACAAGTCGATTATCATCCAGGGTCCGTTTCACCTTACTTGCAGGCGTATCATAGAACCCGGCAAATTGAACACCCTCATACCCTAGATCAGCCATTTTTTGTATAGCCCCAAGAAAGTCCTTTTCCGCTTCCTCCCGTAAGGAATATAACTGTAAGCCGATTTTACTCATTGGTTACCTCCTTTTAATATCAATCAGAGAGGACTCGTTCAACCTTTACTGCTTCCCCTTTTTCCGCTGATTCATAGAGTCCATTGATGATCTGTTGTAAATACACACCTTCCTTAGGAGTGCTGATTGGGGGTATTCCCGATAGACATGACTCGACGAACCGCTCGATTTCAAGCTCATGATAGCCTTTCCTAGGTAAAAAAGAAGGAGTGGTATCAAGAAGTACATCATGTTTCTCCTGATAGATCTTAAGCGGAAACACATCAGCACCACCCTGATCCCCCATCAATGAAACGTTCATTTCATCATGTTTTTCTACATTGGCAGCGAACGCTGAATCCAAGAGAATGGAAGCACCATTTTTAAACGTAATCATACCTCGGGCCATATCTTCAATGGTGAAGTTCTCCCAATCCCATTGACCCATCAGTCCGACACCTTTCCGCTTTCCAATCTTTTGATACGTAACCCCAAAAACAGTGTCCGGTTCAGGGTAACCCATCAAATACAAAGCGGTATCCAGCATATGAACACCGATATCAATCAAAGGGCCGCCACCCTGGAGTTCCTTGTTGGTAAAAACACCCCATCCTGGGATACCACGTCGTCGCATTGCTGTTACACGAGCAGCGTAAATGGCACCTAAGTCATCATTATCAATGAAACGTTTCAAAGCTTCGACCTCCGGAGCATGGCGGAAATGAAAGCCGTAGGTTAAAATTTTTCCTTGTTTATTTGCAGTTTCAGCCATTTCAACTGCTTCTTGTACAGTCATTGCTGGCGGCTTTTCACATAAAACATGACAACCAGCATCAAGCGCAGCAATCGTGGCAGGATGATGGAACTTATTCGGTGTACAAATACTGACCGCATCAATTTCGACTGAATCGAACATTTCATGATAAGTGGAAAACGCATGAGGTGCATTGACTTCTGTCGCCAGCTCGCTTGCTTTCTCCTTGACCACATCACTTACTGCTACTATCTCGACCTTGTCACCGCATTTCATATAATTGGGGATGTGTACATCTCTTGCGATTGCACCAGCCCCGATGATCCCAACTTTCAAGCTTTTGGCCATCCTTTTCTCCTCCTATTATGGTTGCTTAGTTTTATTCATGATTTCGGCTATGGTGATTCTTCTACTTTGTTCATGTGACATTTTTGAAGCTTCGTTGATCAATGCAAGCCCTATCACGTCTGCTTCTGAAATGGATGTGGGTTCATTATCCAGAATTTTACCTATCCATTGGTTGAAAGGACATGGATGGGATTCAGGGAGTGCATCAGGGATAACCCACTCTTCACCCAGCCTTTTACTTTTCAGCCTGGTTTGATTATCCTCAATCAACAATGTTCCATCGGTTCCATATAGCTCAAGTTGGAATGGACTACCGCTGGAGACAAAGGCTGCTTCAATGATGCCAAGAGCTCCGGATTCATATTCGACTATGGCAACGGCATTATCATCAACCTCATATCCCAATGTATTTTGAAGGCGAGCGGTTACAGCTGCTGCAGGCCCAGCGATACGGTTAGTCAGATAAATCGGATGCGCACCAAGATCAATCAACGCTCCCCCGCCACATTCCTCTTTATTGAAAAAGTGATCAGGAAGCCATCCCGTTGCCTTTCCTTCAAGTGGAACAGCCCCGTTATGAGCTAACCTGCAACGGATTGTTGTAAGTTTCCCTAATAGATTTTGATCGACTATCTCTTGAGCATATAAATAATAATCTTTCGAAAGGCGTGGCAAGGATACCATCAGCTGAATCCCATTTTCTTTCACTACTTCATAGATTTCTTCACAGTCTTTCACTGTAAAGGCTAGAACTTTTTCAGTGAAGATATGTTTTTTGTATTTAGCTGCTGACAATATGATCTCTTTATGTAGATTTGTGGGTGCATCCACAACCACAGCATCAATCTCTGGATCTCCGAGAACAGTTTCTAGGTGGCTGATGAAAGGGACGCCAAGTTCCTCTGCCCATTTCTCCCCCCGTTCTGGATCCTCATCCCAAACGACTTTGATTGTAACGTTTTTATTTTCAAGTGCTTGTTTTGCATAGTCGTCAGCATGGACGTGCCATTTGCTCAGCAGGGCAACATTGACCATTGGATTACCTCCTTCTTGATTTCAAGAAAACGTATGAGGTAAGAGTATTTTAATATCATAAGGTTGTCAAGATTTCGAATTTTCTCATCACTATTGGGGGGCATAATGGAACCGTTTAAAACGTCACTTTTTGTTACCATGCCGGTGGTTGTATATCCTATAAGACCCTTAAAATAATAAAAAAGACCTACCGCGATAAAAAGCAGTAAGTCTATATCTACCTATTAAATTAAAGCCACTTCCTTAACCGTTTGATATACCGTTTTGATCGGAAAATCAGCTCTGTTTTTATATATTTAAGTGCATCGATCGCATTGATCATTTTTATAGCGGGATAGACACCATCTTTATTGAACTTCACATTGAAATTTCCCGTATAGATCGTTTTGCCAGACTCTTTATCAAGCACTTCGGCGTTGACAATTGCTATCTTATTAGTAAGTTCAGTATTTTCTACTCCATCCTTCAACGTCTTAACCTCTAGAACTTTAAATAAAAATTGTGGCATTCAATCATCCCTCATCAACGTTTCTCAGGATATCTTAACACGGATGTCAAGTTGATAGAGATGAAATGCTTAATGAATAATGATTACTTTTTATCATAATCTAAAGGAGGATGATGGTACTCCATCGAATGAACTATTTACCAATAAACAATAGGGGTTGTTCTAATGTATGAACACAGAAAAGATATACCGTATCATGATGTACCCATTTTTGAAAACGTGAAGAATGACAATAAGATGAACGATTCTGTACTGGATTACCAAAATGGAGCAGTGCACTCAGAATCTTTTTCTTATGACTACTCAATGGTTATTCCACTGGATCAAGTTCCTTTTAGACCTCATGACGAATAAAGGGACTGACAAAAGTGTCAGTCCCTTTATATTAGAATTTTGAGGCGAATTGCTTTGCTTCTTCAATCGCTTTTGATTTGATATCTTCTGCTCTATCCGGCATTGCCGCATGTCCTTCCATGATGATCGATTCCATCTCTTGAACTCCAAGGAAACTCATTACATTACGGATATAGCGATCTCCCATTTCCAGTTCTGCTGCAGGACCTTCCGAGTAAACCCCACCACGCGCCTGTATATGTAGCGCTTTTTTATCGTCCAACAATCCGACAGGACCATCCTCGGTATATTTGAAAGTCGATCCAGCGATCGCTATACAGTCAATATAAGCTTTCATTTTTGGCGGGACACTGAAGTTCCAGAGAGGTGTGACGAAAACATATTTGTCTGCTTTTTTGAACTGTTCGGTAAGAACATTGATTCTTCTTACCTTATCCTGTTCATCTGAACTTAACTGATCAAATGCATTTCCTTGCTGAAGCTTACCCCAACCATTGAAAACATCGGTATCGATGTAAGGAAGGTCATATTCATATAAATTTAAGCGAGTAACTTCATCGTCAGGATTTGCCTCCCGATAAGCTTCGATGAACTCTTCTCCTACTGCCAGGCCAAGTGATTCCCCCGCAGTTTTTGGATTTGCTGTAATGTAAAGTACTTCTGCCATTTTCTTACCTCCCAATATAGTTTAGTTACTTTTATTTAGTAACTCCTTTTTACATAGTGATAATACCATGATTATTTTATGATGCAAAACTTTTTGCTCAAAAGGTGAAAAAACCTTATTTTTATTTTGTCCAGTAAAAAAAGCTGGTGCTCCCAGCTTTTCAAAAAATAGGCAGACCATCTAAGTTATTATCCCGGCGGTTATCTGGATTGGAACGGATATAAGTCTCCCCGTCCTCTTCCCGAACAACGTTTACACCTTCGATCGTCTCATTATCTACCTCTCTGATTGCGTCAGAGTATGATAGTTCACGCCCAGAGTTAGTCTGAAACATTTGTATCTTACCATTTTCATCTTTACGTACAGCAACAAAATGTTCTTTGCCCATTTCCAAAACCTCCTTATCTTTCCTATTGTTTTCGAGATTTTGAATAATATGCGTCAACTAGCCTGTTTTAGGAATCACTCGTTCAAGCCTTTTAACATAAGGTAAAAGAGCCTATATAACCGGGGGAATGGTTATGCCTGTAAAATTATTGGATCGTAACACTGGTGATGTGAACGGGGATGGAATCCAGGATGTCGTTTTTTTGACTGGAACACTTCCATTTCCTGATAGCCCTTTTCGAGAGAATATCACTTTATGGATACAAGATGGACACAGCGGGAGGATTTATAACTTCCGTTTAAAGACGTCGATGGGATATCGTCCTTCTTTATTTTTAGGGGATATCAATGGGATAAAATCAACGATATTTTAGTCAGTATGTTTTCTGGAGGATCTGGAGGATACACTTATAATTATGTCTATTCTTTCGTGCATAATAGCCTAAACGTCCTCTTCGATTATGAGGTATTCAATAACTTATACCATTATAAAATTGAGTATCTTGATGGTTTTAAGGTAAAGGTAACTGCGTTGGAAACCGGAAATTCATTCATCATCGATATCCAATATAAAGGAGCGGAATATTTAGCAGGTTTATATGATCAAAATGGGGAATTAAAGAAACCTGTAGGAGGTTCAGTCAACGCCCTTGGCGGCTTATACCCAATTGATTTTCAGGGGAAGGGTGTATACGATCTGTTGGCCTATCAACGGATCATCGGTTTGTACAATGCAGACGGGCTTGGTCAGTTGATCACCTACTTAAGATGGAAGGATCATACATTTCAACCTTATAACCAGACAATCCAGATTTATTGAGAAAAGGAGCCGACCTCCTGTCAGCTCCTGTATCCTGATCTGTTATATATAATTTTACTCACTGAATATGGAATTTGATAGTAGACGATATAGGTAATCAGGGTGATCACGGAATCCCGCTTCGATTCCGATCAATGTTACATCCACACCCTTTTCTTTTACAATGACCGGCTTGCCTTCGGCTCCATCACGGTTTTTCCAATGACCAGCGACAAAGAAATCTTCGCTATCATCAAATGACGCATGAATGTTGACTCCATCAGTCTCCGTATACCAAACAGGTTGATAAACAAAACCATAATCTGTTGATTTGTAGCCTGAAGTCAAATTCGATCTGTCATAATCTACCTTGACGATCCCGTTACTATTAGAGCCCCCCTTGTTGACCGTTACATCTGTCAAACCAAGCTGTTTGGCTGCATCAGATGCCCCAGCACCTATGGCGATATATTTTCCTCCGTTTTCCACAAATGACAGGACGTTTTGTTTAAACTGATCAAATTGGCTTTTATTTTCCAAACCGAATTCAGCGTTTGCTCGTGAATGGTTGTAAGAGATTAAACGTGAGGTTCCGCTATAGATGAACACATCCGTTTCTTCAAGCCCGTCTTCAGCAAGTTGTTTCGGTGTGACCTCATCGACATCAAAGCCTAACCGTTGTAATGCCAATAATGTACCTGCATGAGACTGTCCTTTATTCATTCCGCCGTCTTTTAGAATCGTCACTTTCTGAGGGTCCAGTTTTTGTACAGCATCTGGGTTTTTTGTAGCTACATTGATTCCTGACTCTTTAACGAGCTTTTTCAGTTCAGGACCTGGTTCAGCATTTAAATAAAAATGACCATTGTCTCCCCAATTCACTTCATATCCTTTTTCCATCAGTGAATTGATAAGACTAACGGCTTTAACTGAAGAGTTCGGAATTTGGTATGGTCCTTCTCCTATCAACTCTCCATCATCAGTAGAAACCTTTTTCACTTCGGTTGTTTTTGCTTCAAAGTCACTTTCAGCATCTACTTCCACTGCTTCGAAGCCCCATAATTCTGGCAGACTCCATGCAGAAATATCATACATATACGGTGTGATGTCGGTAATATCCTCACCGTCCCAAAGCATCGTGTTGGCAAGCCCTGCTTTTGCCTGGCTCATATCTACGATGTAGGTTCCAGCAGGATAGGTTTTTCCATCATATTCAAAATCTTTATTTGCCTCTGATACGGATATGTCATTGAACTTCAAATGTTCAACAGCTTTCTCGGTAGCGGTCGGATCGGTTTCATCCACAGGTAAAATATACGCTTTCGGGAAAAATCCTTCCGAATGATAAGGATGGTCGAATTGAATTCCCCGTTTAAACACTTCGATCTGATCCTTGATCATGTCTGTCTTATTTTTATTCGAAAATTCGAGGGCTCCTATAACAGCATCATAGTGCCATTTAACGCCATCCCAATCGTTTGTTGGAGCTTCCAAGGTATAACCGTAAGCTCCATGATACATGGCATACATGGGTGTAAAAATTGGAGGATAGTCATCCCATCCTGCTTCATCATCACGCTGAGGAATATAGGTGCCGGTCATGTTCTGATAGTCGACGTTTGATGTTTCTGTATTCGTATTTTCATATTCTTCACGGTGGTCAACGATATTTCCTTCCATTGCTTCTGCCTGATCGAGTGCCCATTTGGAATATAGGTCATATTCATAGTTCGGGTTATGCGGCGGCGTACATGGCTCAATCAATCCAGGATGATCCTGGCCACCGTAGGACTTGACATAACCATGAAGGTCAAGGAATATCATTGGATTCCATTCTTTGATCAAATTGACGGTATGTTTGGTTTCTACCTGAGATTGGGTAATGAAATCACGATTCAAGTCAATACCATTCCCATTGAAACGTGTGGCGTCGATCCGCCCATCTGGATTTGCGACCACATTGAAAACGAGAATGTGGTTTTCAAGAATTTGTTTCGTTTTGTCATCCTTTCCAGTGGCAAAGCGTTCAATCAATTGAAGGGTAGCATCCGTCCCGACAAATTCTGTGCCATGTATCGAACCGTTGATCATGACTGGAACTTTGAAGTCGGGATGTTTTTCGATGAATTTTTCAGCCTTTTCAGGGTTTTTGAACATTTTCTGCCTTAACCCTTTTTGGTATCCGTATTTTCCTTTAGTTGAAGGATCAGAAATGGTTACAACATACAGGTCATGTCCCTGAGAGGACTGGGAAGGCGTTTCAATGGAGATCCGATTGCTATTTCGGGCAATCTCTTCTAGTTTTTCGTCTACCTTCGAATATTTTATGAAATCATAGTTTTCACTATTAAATAGACTGCCGTCCTCCTCTTGGTTCGTCTCATTTACATTGACGTTATGCCACTTGGTTGTTTCTGCTGTACCTGTTAAAGGAGCAGCTAATAAACTAATTGCAGCAATTCCTGATAACAATGAATGTTTCATCATATTCCTCCCTATGGTTAAACTAGTATTACATACTAGTTTAGTATTTTTATACATAGAATTGTATGAACCATTCATCCTGATTAAAAAGAAGTGCTATTTTACTAGTGTCATACCAAAAAGTAAGGATATGTTATACTTCATTGCCCAAACACCCTTGCTTGTTCCCCACTAAAGGGTCCGGACTGTCCGTTCTTCCCGACGGTGTGTCACGAGCTTCCCTTAAGCAAATTCAAGCATTAAGCCTATGTAATAAGAAAAGCGAAAACGCCCTGGTTAACCACGAAGGTCACTGGAAGTCCGACGAGGAGGCTCGAACCAAACAAAGTTCGGTTCTGCGTGGGTAAACACTTCGCCCTAAAATCAATGTGTCTCCGCCGCAGGAGGACTGAAGTGATCCAAGTGGTTGGGCGGTGGAGCTGGACAATTCTTCACCGCAACCAAAATTTTTTATCCTTTCTTCTCCTCTTAAAAGTGGCTGATCCAAAACAGATCAGCCCTCTTCGATGTACGCTATGCTTTTGTCCGATACTCAAGATTGTGCTTTTTCAAGGTTTCATTTTTATACGTATAGCAAGGTTCAGTTAAGGTTCGTCCTTCCACTCCTAATGCTTCAAGTGTTCGTTCATAGACTACTTTCTGGAGATTAGGGTGATAACCGAGATACTTGCACAAAATGAATTCCTGATTAACCGGTGTCAGATTTCGAATCGTCTTTTCCATACTTTTCATCAAGATTCCAGTAAATAACAGATAGGGTACCACAAACACTTGCCTATGACCGGATTGTCTAGCTAGCTCCAGTCCTTCTTCAAAACTGGGTTCTGTTGCGGTCAAGAATGATATATCGACTCGTTTGAATGGAAATCTATCTTGCAACAAATCGGCAATTTCCCGTAAATCCCTTTTTACGTCCGGATCACTGCTGCCTCTTCCGACTAGAAGGACCATCGCATCATCAACCGGCTGACGCTGCTCATGAATCCGTTCGATCAAAACATCGATGATCCCTGAATGAACACCGAATGGACGGCCGTAGGTGATATGGATACCCCGCCATCTCTTTTGCAATCGTTCCAGCTCCAGAGGGATATCTGTTTTTGCATGTCCTGCGGTGAGCAGCAGGACTGGGACAACCGCAATCTGAGTAGCCCCGCGTTCAATACATCGTTGGAATCCTTCTTCAATCGTCGGGTGTGCCAATTCCAGAAAACTGATTTCCTGGATTTGTGCTAATTCGTGTTCCATACTTAGTTCCATGAATCGAGCGGCCTGGTTCCTTGCTTCCTCTATTCTGCTGCCATGTCCGATATATAGGATCGCTTGCATTTCTTCCCTCCATCTTCAAAAAGCGAGAGTCTCTAATTCATTTTCTGAATGGATCGTTTGTTCAAACCAGTTGATTTTGTCCCGCAAGCGGACGACCTCACCGACAATGATCATGCTTGGGTTTTTGATTTCACTCTTCTCAACGATCTCGACAATGGAGTTTAATGTTCCTGTTACGGTCTGTTGTTCCTCAATTGTGCCCCAATGCACTAGAGCGACAGGTGTTGAAGCAGGGCGACCATGCTTTAAAAGCTGTTGACAGATGTAGGGTAGGTTCTTTACGCCCATATAAATGGCAAGTGTATCGATCCCTTTTGCAAGGCTTTCCCAACGGAGGTCATCCTCTTCTTTATCTTTTCGTCGATGGCCAGTCACAAATGCGAATGTCGAGCTATGTTCCCGGTGTGTGACAGGGATACCTGCATAGGCAGGAGCTGCGATTCCTGAGGTGATCCCAGGAACGATTTCAAACTCGACCCCATGCTTCGCTAATTCTTCTGCTTCTTCTCCACCTCTGCCATACACGAATGGATCGCCGCCTTTTAACCTTGTGACCAATTTGCCTTTTTTCGCGTTTTTGACGAGAAAATGATTGATCGTTTCCTGTTTCATGAGGTGATAATCTGGAAGTTTTCCGCAATAGATTAATTCTGCATCATTTTTTGCATAATTTAATAGTTCTTTGTTGATCAAGCGATCGTAAAGGATGACATCTGCTTCTTCAATACACTTCTTTCCTTTGACTGTAATCAATCCAGGATCCCCTGGACCAGCTCCCACTAGATAGACTTTACCCATTTCATCCTCTCCTTCTCTTGTTCAACTGCCTGTCAGAATCGTTTCTTGTCCATAAAGCACAAACCCGTTCCCTCTACGAATTTTCTTCTTCTCATATAGCGAAATATCGTCTATTTCAGGTAAACTCAAAAAATATTTTTCAAGTTCGACTTCCACAAGACGGAATGCCGCCTCATCATTTTCTGCTGCGATGATGACTGGAATCACATTCCCGTTCGACGATACTTCAAATCGGTATAAGTCCATTCATCAGTCCTCCTATCTATCATGAAACATTCTCGGTTACATTTCCTAAAATACGATCCAATTCTTCCTGGAGCAGCTCTATTCCTTGGCGGCCGACGAAATCATAGAACGGCTCCCCAGGAATCTTCGCTTCTTTAAAATAGAGAAGGAACTCCTTTAGAACAACAGGAAGATGTTCGCCATCAATCTTGCCTTTCAATTTATCATTAAATTTCCCGCCATCATTCAATGTCCCACCGACATAGATTTCAAATGCCTCGATCATGCCTTTTTCCTTCGATTTCATTTTGATCCCTTGCAATCCGATATCAGCGATTTGCCGTTGGCCACAGGAATTCGGACATCCAACCATATGAAGCCTTACCGGCACATCCAACCTCACCTGTTCATCGAGGTATTCAGCTATCCGACGCATCCGCTCTTTGGTTTCTACTAAAGCAAGGTTACAAAATTCAATCCCCGTGCACGAAACGGAATAGGCAATGAAGCGTTTCGGTTCGATCGTAATCCTCTCAAATATCTTTTCTTGCAAGAGAGCATCGACTTTCTCATCTGGAATGTTCGGGATAATGATATTTTGGGAATTACAAGTCCGGATTTCGCCATTTCCATATTGTTTTGATATTTCAGCGATTTCAAATACCTCATCTGCATCCAGTCGGCCGACTGGAACGTTGAATCCGATATAGTTCAACCCATCCTGTTTTTGTTTGTGCACACCATAAAAGTATCCAGCGTTCCAATCTTTTTGGACGTCCTCTCCTTTTGAAGGTAACGGACCGGTTAGTTCAACTAGTTTTTCTTTGAATTGTTCAGGACCCCAATCTGCGATAAGGAATTTAAGGCGAGCGCGATGACGTTTCTCCCTATAGCCGAAGTCCCTGAAGATTGTTGTGATAGCAATCGCGGTCTCCTTGACTTGTTCCGGCTGTATGAAGACATCTAATGTTTCTGCAAGATAAGGCCTCGCCGCGAGCCCTCCGCCTACCTTTACATGAAATCCATGGACATCTTCGCCATCTATTTCTTTAACAGCTGGGGTAAAGGACAGGCAATTGATTTCTGCATTGGATGCATTATGGATGTTCGTACTGATCGAAATCTTGTATTTACGCGGCAAGTTCGAGAAATCCTGATTATGTTGGAAATACTGAAAAATGTCTCTTACAATCGGTTCTGTATCGAACAATTCATTCGGATCTATTCCAGCCAGCGGATTTCCGACGATATTACGCGTGATATCCCCGCAAGCTCCGGCAGAAGAAAGACCTGCCCGCTGTAGACAGTTGAAAATATCCGGGATGTTCTCGATTTCCAGCCAGTGAAACTGGATCGCCTGGCGTGTCGTGACATCGAATACCCCGCGGCCATAGTCTTTACAAATCGATGCCAGGGCTTCTGTTTGTTCGTAATTCAGTACACCTGATGGGACATTGACCCGCATCATGAAATAACCATCCTCTTTCGGCCGTTGTAGATACAGGCCTGCCCATTTGAATGAATCCCACTCTTCTTTAGGAATCGATTCGAACCCATTTTCAGCGTAATATGGGATATCCTTAAAGATTTCAAGTCCGTCTTTCTCAAGCTTTTTCAATTCGGTTTTATTCAGCTTTTCATTGTCTGCCCAGATTTTTTCATATGCCAATGGAACATCCTCCTCTTAAAATAGGTTCTTTTCTTTTAAATACGTGATCATTTGATCGGCACATTCCTCAACTGAAAAGTTGTTTGTTTCAATGACCAGTTCTGGTGACTCGGGTTCTTCATAAGGCGAACTTACGCCGGTAAAATCAGGTATCTCCCCTTTGCGTGCCTTTTCATACAATCCCTTCGGATCACGTGTTTCGCACTCAGCCAATGGACATTTCACATAAACTTCGATGAATTCATCGGCTTCAACCATCTTCCGCACCCGGTTCCGGTCATCCTTAAATGGGGAAATGAAAGCGGTGATGGCGAATTGACCACTATCGACAAATAATTTCGCAACCTCACCGATTCGCCTGATGTTTTCTTGCCTGTCCTCTACTGAAAAACCGAGTCCTTGGTTCAAACCATGGCGGATGTTATCCCCATCCAGTACGTAACTTCTCAACCCTAGATCATGTAGCTTTCGATCGACAGCGTTTGCCAATGTTGACTTCCCGGATCCTGAAAGACCTGTAAACCAGATGATACTGCTTGTTTGTTTATTTAAACGGCGTCGTTCGCTTTTCGATACAGCCGCTTCGTGCCATGTGATATTTTGAATTGCCACTTATCTCACTCCTTCAGTTGTTCAAGTTGTTACCGGTTCTCGTTTCAATCCTTTTATCAAGACTTCGGCCACTTCTGGGCGGCTGAACGTACTTGGTGGGGTCGATCCATTTCGTAGAAGCTCCCTCACCTTCGTACCAGACAACACGACATGATACTGCTTGTCATGTGGACATGTTTTGGTCGAAGCCATATTTTCGCATTTTGTACAATAAAAGCTGTGTTCGAAAAATAATGTTTCAATTCCTAACTCTTCTTTCGTAAAATGACTAAATATCCTTTGTGCATCGTAGGTTCCGTAATAATTCCCTACGCCAGCATGATCCCTTCCGACAATGAAATGAGTGCAGCCGAAATTCTTCCGGACGATGGCATGGAATATCGCTTCCCTCGGTCCTGCGTAACGCATAGCAGCTGGAAATACTGCTAAAAACACACGATCTTTTGGATAGTAATTTTTGAGAAGCACCTCATAGCTTTCCAATCTGACATCGGCAGGGATATCATCCGCTTTCGTTTCACCGACGAGCGGATTCAGAAATAAGCCATCCACAATTTCTAGAGCAGATTTCTGAATGTATTCATGTGCACGATGGACAGGATTCCGGGTTTGGAAACCGACCACCGTCTTCCAGCCAAGTTCTTCAAATTGTACGCGTGTTTGCTCTGGATCGAGATAATAATCTGTGAATCGATCTTTGACTGGTCGATTGATGAGATGAATCGGTCCGCCGATGTATACATCAGGCCGTTCAAGTAACTTTTTTACGCCAGGATGGGCAGTTTCAGCTGTTTTGTAGACGTGAAGTGCCTCTCGTAGTTTATCCGGAACGTACTTTTCACGGACGGTGATCACTCCATATACTTTTCTCTCTTTCACAAGCTTGACCTGATCACCGATTTGGATTTGTAAAGCTTTCTCTTCTGTCACCGGCAGGGTGATTGGAATGCTCCAAGGCAGTCCATTGTCAAGTCTCAAATCATTGACAACACTTTCGTAATCATCTTCTCCTAAAAACCCTTCAAGTGGGCTGTATGCACCGGTCCCAATCAACTCAAGATCACTGAGTGCGGTTGCATCCAATTCGATTTCTTTTTCCAACGGCTCGTAATCAAAGTATGGATCGATACGATTGATCAATTTCCCTCCATGTGGAATGCTTGTGCTCATGTTAAATTCCTCCTTGTTCATGTATGGTACGTTTCTCTGCTCTGATTGTTTTGATCAGACTTAGTGAACCGGCTGTTGCAATGAATACACTCCCGATGACACTGAGTGTGTAAAAATCACTATCCAATAAAACCTTGACCATCCCGTATGATATGACTAGTGAGAATACTGGCGAGACGACCCAAACTTTGACCATTTGTAAAATGATGTTCTTCTGGAGAAAAGAGAGACCATTCTTAACTGTCCCAATTCCGATAATCGCTGAAGTTGTGATTTGTGTCAGTGGAACAGGTATTCCGAAAATGGACGAAATGGTGACTAATGTTGCACCTGTTCCTGATATAGCACTCCCTTCAAGCAGTGAGAATTTCGTAATACGTTTTCCGTTTGTCTCCAATACCTTGCCTCCAAAAAGGATTGCTCCAAGGGCGATGAATCCTCCACCGATCAATGTCCCAAAAGAACTGGAGATCATCCCAGCTCCGACTAACGGACCAATTGCATTACCGACATTGTTCATACCGGCTGAAAAGGCTTCAAAAAAACCCGTCAGGACCAAAAGAACGGTCAACCATTTCTTCCACCTTCCCTCAAGAACAGCATTATATCTATTTTGGATGGATCGGATCATTATTCCGATGATCACTGTAAATAGAAATGCAATGATCGGAATCAGGATCCATAACAGGACGACAGTCATTAAGCTTTTTACATAGAGTGATTGATACGCTAGTCCTACGCCTACGACCGATCCCACAGTAACTTCACTCGTTGACAACGGAATTCCGATCAGATTTGCGATACCTAATGAAATGGTGGCTGAAGCTAGAATAATGACAGCGACATGCATTGTGATAGTGTCAGCAGGGACGATTCTAGAGCCAATTGTTTCAACGACTGCACCCCCACCAATAACTGCTCCTAGAAAAACACCCGCTCCGCAAATGACTAAAGCTATGAATTTTTTGTTTACCGCACCCGACCCATAAGAGACACCCATAGATGCAGCAGCCCCGCTTGCCCCCATATTCATGGCGAAGAAGAAAGCGACTGAAAATGCAATCAGAATCATCAAATTTCCATCTCCATTATGATAAATGCAGACCGCATTCGGTCTTCTTCAAATTCGTCCATCTCCCCGACCGTAAATCAGCTGCATCTTGTGTCGGCAACGTACACTTCTCACATCCGATGCTTGGATATCCTTTATCGTGGAGGATATTGTAAGGGAGATCATGGTTATTGATGTATCGCCAGACATCTTTCCAGGACCAATGAATCAAGGGACATATTTTGATCGACTGGAATTTATCATCTTTATTGATGAACTCTGTAGCTCTCCGTGTAGGGGATTGATCCCTTCTAAGTCCCGATATCCAAGCTTTGTATCCGGATAAAGCCTCGGTGAGCGGAACGACCTTTCGGATGTGACAGCATTGGTTCGGATCACGTTCCCAAAGGTTACCTCCATATAATTCAGATTGTTCTTGTAAGGTCAGTTCAGGTCGTTTCATATCAATTTGCAGGTAAGGATAGCGAGCTTTCACCTTTTCGATCAACTCATACGTTTCAGTGAAGTGGAGTCCAGTATCCAGGAAAACGACTTTTGCATATGGATTGACTTGAGAAATCAGATCCACCAATACAATTCCTTCAGCCCCGAAGCTGCATGCATAAATAATGTCATCCTGATACTGCTCAAACGCCCACCGTAAAACCTCCCTGGCCCCTTTTGTTTCTTGATCGATTGGAACTTCAAGTTTGTTGTCAGTCCAAGTTTCGTAGGAAATCATTTGTTCCAATTTAACCCCTCCTATCTTTGTGTGAAAAAAAGAGGCAGCTCTAACCCTTTCGAAGGTTAAAGTTGCCTCTAGTTTGTCTAGTCAGCAGCCTTTTCTTTTAAGTGATATTACGAATTTCGCTTAAAGCATATACTTCAACATTAAAATTGAACAAAACCTTTTCTTGCGCCGTAAAAATGAAAAAAGTCTTCCATTTGGAAGACTTTTAGGCTAATCGCTGTTTCACCTTATCTACCAAAATGGGGATCCATTTTGCTGGATTTAGCACCTTGCATACTTGCAGGTTGCCGGACATCATTGGGCCAGGTCCCTCCGTCACTCTTGATAAGATTTAATTTGTTTCCCATTCTAACGAGTTAAGAATTGAAAGTCAACAATCTTTTTATAAAAATTTATCTATTTCAGTCTCTTATCCCATGCACAGGGCTATTTTAAGGAAAATAAAATTATTTTTATACGTTAACAGGTTGTTTCGCTTCTAGTTCAAATGCTTCATGCAAACACTCAATGGCTGAAAGCATCGTACTGTTATCGACGATGGTAGAGACTTTGATTTCTGATGTACTGACCATTTTAACTTTTATTTGCTTTGATGCAAGAATATTGAACATTTTAGCGGCAACCCCTGGATTAGAAATCATACCTGATCCGACAATCGACACCTTCGAAAGATCTCCTTCATAGCTGATATGTTCATAATTCAATTCTGTCTGATATTTACTCAACACTTCCAATGCGTATTTCAATACTTGTGAATCCAATGAGAATGAGATATCCGTCGCTTCATTGCCGTTTGTGTTCTGAATGATGATATCTACATTGATTTTATGATCAGAAAGAATGGTAAATAACGTTGATAAGGTCGATATATCATCCTGTAATCCATGGACCGTCACCTTTGTCACATTATCTTCAAATGCAATTCCCCGTACCGTAAGATTCCCTTCCATAGAAACGTCCTCCTCTATCATTGTTCCGGTTTCTTTTTCCATACTTGAACGAACCTCTAACTTCACATTGTAATTTTTGGCGAATTCCACTGATCTAGGATGCAGCACTCCTGCACCAAGATTCGCCATCTCAAGCATTTCATCATAAGAAATGGAATCCAGCTTTCTTGCTTCTTTCACCACTCTTGGATCAGTCGTATAGACACCCGTGACATCTGTATAAATCTCGCATTTTTCAGCTTTTAAAGAAGCAGCCAATGCTACTGCAGTCGTATCGGAGCCTCCTCTGCCAAGGGTGGCTATTTCATCGTCATCCGTCAGACCCTGGAAGCCAGCGACAATGACAATGTTTCCATTTGCCAAGTGTCCATTGACTCGCTTTATATCAATATCAAGAATCCTTGCGTTCCCATAAGCGTTTTCCGTTTTGATCCCAGCTTGCCACCCTGTCAATGAGATAGATTGATACCCTTTCTCTTGTAATGCCATTGCTAACAATGACATCGAAACCTGCTCTCCAGTCGAGACAAGCATATCAAGTTCTCTTTTTGAGGGATTCTCTGAAATATCGTTCGCCATTTGAATCAAATGATCAGTGCTTATCCCCATTGCTGAAACGACGACAACGACATCCTTACCCTGTTTGTAAGTTTCGATGACCCGATCAGCAACATTTTGAATCCGTTCAATTGATCCTACAGATGTACCACCAAATTTTTGTACAATTAATCCCATCTTTACATTCCTTTCGTTTGAAAAAGATAAAGAAAACTTGGCAAAGCCAGGCCTGTGGCAACGGCTGAGCCATAGTTACACTTATGCTTTCTTATAGTGTATAAAAGGATTGACTCACAAAAAGTGTGACGGACGTTTTTTCAAACCATTGATAAATGGTTGAACTAAATAAACAAATCGTCAGACTTGAGAGTCAATCCTCAAACGTCTGCCACACTTTAAATCCCTTTACGTGAGATAGTTCTCCATACGACAGCAGGGAATCTGGTCGTATGACAGCCCTGTACTTGTTCAATACAGGTCCAGCCAAATGCTCGTTGAGTAAACATTTCGGCTTCGGCGAATTCCCCTTTCCTATACAATCATCAGAGCCCATCCTCTTCATGCAAAGTACTAATGGTTTTCGCGCCTCTACCATCACTTCAATGAAACATGTACTTGAAGTGTGGCCTTTAAATTTAATTGTTTGTAATTTTAACAGATGCGTAACAATGAAACAAGGCTTTTTTCAGATTAATTATTTAAATAGAAAATTCGTAAAAAAGACACATCTCATTTTCATGAAATGTGCCATACAGTCAAACTAATGCTATAGACGATGTATGCCTGTTGCTGTTATCAGGTCTTTGTCATTGATTCGTATGCTTTTTGTAAATCTTCTATATTTATTTTCTTCATCTGAAGCATAGCTTTCATGACCCGTTGTGACCTTTCAGGATCAGAGTCATTCAACATTTCTCTCAAAATAGTAGGAACGATTTGCCATGATACCCCATACTTGTCTCTAAGCCAACCACATTGCTCTATTTCCCCACCAATGGATAGCTTTTCCCATAAACCATCCAATTCCTCCTGCGTCTCACAATCCACCAGAAATGAAATGGCAGGTGAGAAAGTAAAATGGGGTCCACCATTCAACGCTACGAACGATTGACCCTCAATAAGGAACGTAACTGTCAATACACTTCCCTCTGGCCCTGGCCCTTCTTCGCCGTACCGAGTCACATTCACAATCTTTGAATCATCGAAAATCGACACATAAAAGTTTGCTGCCTCTTCAGCTTGATGATCAAACCACAAGTTTGGAGTGATTTTTGACAGAGAAATACCCAAATCATTTCCTCCTTCAATTCATATTTTCAAATAAAAAATTCGATCCAGGTACGCAAAATCCTTCAACAATCTAACATTCATTGCAAAAACAGCAAATATTGCAAACCAGTACTTTCTGATTTAAAAATTGTATTCATTTACTATTTTCCTCGTAATCAGATCATAGCCTTTTTTATTTGGGTGGAGGGAATCACTGAAATACTCTGTCGACTTTTCTTGAAAAAGCTCATTTGTCGATATGAATTTTACCCTTGGGTATTCTTTGACGATTTCGTAACTGGTCTTATTCCATTCTTCAATCACCTTCTCAATCTGTACCGAGTCAGGGAATGGATTATATAAGCCGAGAAATAGAATGGGCGCGTCTGGATTTTTATCCCGGATGATACTTAGAATTTTTCTTATATTATTTCTATAATCGGCTTTTCCAACTTCCAACCGTTTTTCATAGATTGGCAGTAAGCTGTGTCCATTGCTTTTAAGTACATCATTTGTCCCGATGAAAATGATGAAATAATCTGCATTATCTAAGTTATTATTTACGTGCGTATTTTTTATTTGGTAAAGCAGACCATCTGATTGTTGGCCTGGGATTCCATAATTATGAACAGTAACCGCTCCTTCTTGGTTTTGCGAAAGGATCAGTTGAAGATTACTAACATAGCCGTTTCCTGTATGGTCTCCTACCCCATAGGTCAACGAGTCGCCTAAAGCGACCACCTCTTCATGCTTTCTCGACTCTGCTTCTTCCTTTTGATTTAGTGCAATGATACCAGCTATGGTAGAGATGATTAATACTGATCCAATGATAGATACTAATATTTTTTTCATAGGCTCCTCCTAAGGCTTAACCTACCCTGATAAAATCCTGTTTAAACCGATTGGTCCGGTATAGGACAAGTTGAGGAGCTCATGATTAAAATATTTTTACATTATTTCATATATTTTTCAAAAGGGGGAATTTATTCTGTTTACTACCAAACAAATAAACTTCTCCTAGTCAAAATAAAGGTTAATATCTCTTGTTTGTTCAGCATTGCAGCCACCAGAAAGGATTAATTGTCCCATAAAATCCATCATAAATTCGTTGTATTGTAGCTGCCCAGAATTTGAACGTCATGGCCATAGGTTTCCAGGATTGTTTTCGCTTTTGCCATATCTGGATCTTGTACCCCTTTTTGGGTTTCGACGAAAAAGCGATATTCCCCCAATCTCTTTTTAGTAGGACGAGATTCAATCCAGGACAAATTGATCGATAAGGATGAAAACACGTTCAGAATTGTAACCAGGACTCCTGGACGCTCTTCGAATGGGGTAATGACCAACATTGCTTTATTTGAATGTTCAATCGTTTTTGGAATTGTGGTAACAACAACAAATCGTGTATGGTTTTCCGTATAATCTTGAATATTTTCTTTGATTATTTGTAATCCAAATGCTTTAGCAGACCATTCAGAGGCTATCGCTCCGAATTCCTTTTTACCTTCATCTTTGACAGCCTTTGCAGCAGCAGCCGTACTGTTTAAATCTCTGCTGGAAGCTCCAAGAGATTGTATATAATCCCTGCATTGAGCTAAAGCAGGAGGGATTGACCAGACTTCCTGAATTTGATTGATATCTGCCCCTTTTACACCAAGCAAGTGTAAAGCTACAGGTAAGATGACTTCACCATCAATAAAAAGATGGTTTCTCAATAATCCATCAATTGTAATATTAATCGTTCCTTCAATGGAATTCTCAATCGGGACGATTCCTTTATCGACTTCCTTCTCTTTAATGGCCTCCAATACATCGATAATAGAATCACACTTCAGCCATTCCACCCTATTAGAAGAAAAATATCGATAGGCGGCTTCCTCTGAAAATGTTCCTTTAGGTCCTAGGTAGGCGACTTTCATGTTATGGCTCCTTTTAATAAGTTGTAGATTAATTTCTTTACTCTAGCTTAAATTTAGCTGCAAATCAACTTCATATGTCAAAATTATTCAAGGAGTGAACGAAGAAAAAGCCCCCTTGTGATTATTAGGGAGCGAATAATACTTATTCTATTTGAGTTTCCTTTCGATTTCACTATGTACCGATTCGATTTTTTCCGGAAGGACAAAGAGATATTCAATCAAGCCTTCTAGCAATTCCATCAACAACATAGCTGTTTCATCATCAATCTCCCGTTCCAATTCAAGCATTTCATAAAAAGGACTTTCAGGATGGACCAAATGGCTGAGAGATTGAATAGGTTTACTTAAATCAACATGCTGAGGTAACTGCTCAAATTGTTGGGAAAGAGATTGTTCTTGTGTTTTTTCACCAAGATAATTTTTTAGGACACTCTCAATGACTCGTTTTGACATGACTGCTGTTGCAGAGTTATCTTTTGCCTGACTGACATTTATGGCTGACACATAAGACCTGATAAGATCCTTCGGAATCTGTTTATTACCCTGGATTTCATCCAGACGGCCTTTTGATGCCATCGGGTCATAAATATAGATTTCGGCTTCTTGAACGCTTTGATCTGGCCTGTCATTTAACATGATTACAAATACAGATGGTTTCTTACATTCTGAACAAAGCCCCTCAGCAAACAATCCTGTTTTCTTAACCTGATAATAATTGGCCTTCAATGTAAAATTGCCTGTTTTACTACATTTCGGACAATGACTTTTAAGGGTCTTGGCAACCTTTAGATAACCATATTGGGTATAAGATAGAATGGACGCCGGCAATATTTTTCTCACTGTGAACCTCCTAGATACTCCAAAAGAAAATAATCTTAACTACTTACTTTTTCTATATATCGACATAAATTTCCTCTTAAAACTAACATAAAAATTATTATCTTCTGAAAATAATCCTGGGAGTTAGTAAGATATCCGTACTTATCTTTTAAAAAACGAATAATAATAGACGCGTTTAGTAACGCGCCATATGTGTTGTTCATTATTCTGGTTTTTCTACCTTTTCTTTTGTTGAGGCAACTTCCTTTTTTGCATTTGATACTGCAACCTTATTGACCTCGTCTTTACTATTTTTAATGTTGATATATTGAGTTCTACCATTCGTATACAAGTCTTCTCTCTTACGATCATACTTTTCTTTCGACAGCGTCATAATCGATTTCCCAGTGCGAGTGCTCTCTTTTTTCAAGAATACTAACACTCCACCTAAAAATCCCGTTAGAAAACAGGAACTGGCAATTCCTAACAGCTTGAGGTTTCCCTTAAAATTTTTATCATTTCTCATCATTAATCAATACTCCTGTTGTAAAGTTTTTTTAGTATTGTGCTTCTGTTTCCAATAATATCCTAGTGAAATTGCACCGTATAAACCGCTTAAGTCGCGTTTACGGGTTATTTCCGTTCCTTCAGAGGTATTTTTCTTAACAGTGTTCGTTACATCCACTAGTGATGAAGATAATTTTCTTGTAGTTTCACCGATATCTCCGACAATATAAAACAAAGGGCTCAAGGCTCTCAATTTCTCATTTACATCTACAAGAGTATCTTTGCTTGTATCAATTAACTCTCCTGTCTGCTTCGTCACTTTATCTAATTGACCAGGCAATTGTTGTACCGTATGATTAACACCCTTTATCACATCTGTTAAATTATGAAGGACCCGGGCGAGAAAAATAGTCAAAACCACAAAAGCTAATCCGATGATCAGTACACCTATTCCTACTAAATCCATGTCATCCCTCTTTTCTCATTACCAATTTCTCTTTCTTTTTTCTCCATAAACGTGATAGGCTGCATTTCCCCATTTCATTATTTTTGCAATCTGACTGGATTGTTCCGTTACATGAGAAGAAAAATGATCCGTTGATCGATTAATCGTCTGATTTATGAGGTTTAGTATTTCGCCTACATTCTTTAACGACTGAATCAACCCGGATGTAGAGTTAAGTTTGTATTGAACATCATCAATGGTGAGACTTGTTTCCTGAACAAGAGGCTTCAATCCTTCTGCTATCCTTTCTAATTGTCCTTCCAGCTGTTCTGCTGAATGATCTAAACTTTTGACTGCATTCGTTACACCGTTCAATAGTCTTACTAAATAAATGACTATTGTTGTAAATGACAGCGCAATCAGTAATACACCAATATAGACAAACAACGAATCTCACACCTCCTTGAATTCCTTTACCCCAATCCTATATTAGAAAAACGTCCTTAGTTCGCATTAACTATTTTGAATAAATCAAGATTAACATTATGATTCTTAGGGGAAGTAGATTGCAACGGCGAAAAGTATAGGTTTGGAGAGGTGTATTATGAGTATTAAAAATGATGCAAAAGAAATTAAAGAGGAGTTTCAAAAAGATGATGTACCACTCTTAGCTGCTGCTCAAGCTTATCATTACTTATTATCGATTATTCCGATGTTGATATTGCTTTTGTCGATCGTCCCCTATTTAAATATCAGTTCATCGCAAATAATGCGTTTCATCAGTGAAGTATTACCGGATGAAACTTCGTCGATTTTTAAGGATAGTATTGTCAGTGTGGTTAAAACACCAAGCGGGGGGTTGCTGACTATAGGGATCTTGGGGACGATCTGGTCTGCCTCTAACGGAATCCATGCTTTTATAAAAGCGTCCAACCAAGCTTATGAAGTCGAAGAGAACAGATCCTTCCTCAAAGTCAGGTTAATTTCGATCGCCCTTACATTCGGAATGATCATCGCCCTTGTAGTTTCCATAGTTCTTCCTGTGTTCGGACAGGTGATTCTAAAAATGGTGAACGTCTTCATTCCTATGCCAGAACACATCAAGCTAATACTTAGTATTTTAAGGTGGGTCATCAGTATCATCGTCATCACTAGTATTCTCATCGTTCTTTATCGTTTTGCCCCAAACAAAACGTTGCCTGTAAAAGAAATTTTACCTGGAGCTTGTCTAGCATCTATCTTGTGGTTACTCATATCACTCTCATTCTCATTTTATGTAAGTAATTTTGGCAACTATTCTGCAACCTATGGAAGTTTAGGCGGAATTATCGTAATGATGATCTGGTTCTTCTTGACAGGGTTGATTTTGATGATTGGTGCAGAAATCAATGTCGTCAATCATAGAAAAAAACGCCAACAGAGTCAAACTTCTCAACAGGGTGAGATGAATGTGACTCACTGATTCCACCTGACACAAAAAAGACAGCAAAATAGCCTGATTATAATTGAAAGGGCTGTCTATGAGGGTATGGTACTCATGGACAGCCCGTGTTCTCGCTCTCTTAACTTGCTTTTGTAACAGTAACGACTTCCTGATCGATCTTTTTGGATTTCACTACCTTAGAAATGAACCATGCGAGTACTGCAGTCCAGATGCATGCACCAAACACCATCGAGGTCATGTAAGGTAAAGCAAATCCTTCTGGTGCATAAAAAATATAGGTACTGACAACAGCTGTCATGAATAATGCAGGGACACTACAAATCCAGTGAAATTTTTGATGCTTGATCAAGTACATGGATCCAGTCCAAAGCATGACAGTTGCAACTACCTGATTAGACCAGCCTACGTATCGCCAGAGAAAGCTGTAATCCATTTGTGTCAGTAAAAAGGCAGGGACTGCAACAGGTATGGCAAGTAAAGCATTCGTCCATCTACCATCCTTTTTGAGGATCGGCTTGATGAGATCACCAAGCATCATACGGGACGACCTTAAAGCTGTATCACCTGTCGTGATCGGCAGGATGATCACACCGAGGATGGCAAGGATCCCACCTAACGAACCTAGTGTTGTCGTACTGATTTCATTGACAACCCCGGCAGGTCCACCTGCAGCAAGTGCTTCTTGGAGACCACTGGTGCTTCCGAAAAAAGCCATTCCGGCAGCTGCCCATATGAGAGTGATAATGCCTTCGCTTATCATTGCACCGTAAAAGACTTTCCGACCTTCACTTTCTTTTTTGAGTGTTCGTGAAAGAATCGGGCTTTGGGTACTATGGAAACCTGAAATAGCACCACAAGAAATGGTCACCATCAGGAGGGGCCATATCGGCAGTTCTTCAGGGTGTAAATTGCTTAACGTCAAGTTTGGGACAGGATGTTCAAAAAAGAACAACCCTACACCGATCGAGAGGGCCATAAAAATGAGAATCCCTCCTAAAATCGGGTATACACGTCCAATTATTTTATTGATAGGCAACAATGTAGCGACCAAAAAATAAGTAAAAATGATAAGCAACGACACCATGAAACTGAGTGGAGTGATTTCAGCCATCAGCTGGGCAGGTCCTGCTGTAAAAGCGGCTGCTACAAGGACCATAAGTCCAATCGAGAGTAAGTTGATCATGGACTGCACTGGTTTGCCTAGGTATTTACCGACAATCGTCGGAAATTGAGCCCCATTATGCCTAAGTGACAGCATACCTGAAAAATAATCATGAACAGCCCCAGCAAAAATACTGCCGATCACAATCCAGATGAACGCCACAGGTCCATACAGTGCACCTAAGATGGCGCCAAATATAGGGCCAAGGCCAGCGATGTTAAGCAGTTGAATGAGGCTCGCTTTCCACCAGCTCATCGGTGTATAGTCGAAACCGTCATTATTGGTGTATGCCGGTGTTTGGTTTTGGTCGTTGATACCAAAAATCCGTTCAACCACCTTTGCATAGAATAAATAACCTAGAAGTAGTAACAAGATGGATGCAAGAAATGTAACCATCGCGAAGCCTCCCTTCAAAATGAGTGATAGGGAGTATTTTATACGGATTTTTGTCGAATGACAACAGGTTTTTCTGAAAATTTTCTTTATTAGCATGATTTTTTTATTATGAAACGCTTACATTGATAAAGATGGGTTTTTCAAGAGAAATCCATGGATAAAACCGTTTCCCTGACACTTACTTTAGGTCAGGTTTTTTTCGGATGAAAGCCATTGGTACTGATCACCTTATCTGGAAAATCACCGTCGAAATAGAGTTCAAAAAGATAAGAGAGTGAACGGAATCTTGTTTTATTGCAATCGGTAATCAATTGTACATCTGCGAATATAGAATAGGGAAATAAAAATAGAAGGTTGGACATCTCCAACCTTCTTATATCAGTCTTCTTCTTTTTTCCGTTTCCAGGCATCAATGATCGGACCTTCTGTTGTCACATCAATGATGAAGGAACCATTGTTATACCTGTCAGCTGTACGAAGTTTTTCTGGATCGATAACTTCTTCTTTCCCTTTTCCAGCCTCCATCCAGACGAGGTCTGTTTGGTTTACAGGCAGCGCCTTGATGATCCGGTGCGGGTTTGACTTAAGTTCACGCAGCATGACTACTCCGCGTTTTGCTCTTGAAGTTCGCTCGAATTCACTTTCTAACCGCATCTTTTTAACCGCGCCTCGATTCGTGATGACGACGACCTCTGTACGTTCTTCTTTCTCTTTTACAAATCCGCTTACGACAAAATCTTCGTCCTTCAGATTGATTGCTTTCACTCCAGCAGCTCGCTGGCCAACAACACTGACTTCCTCTTCCTCATACCAAAGTCCATATCCTATGTTGGTGGCAAGAAAAATATCTTTATTACCATCTGTTATATAGACATCAACAAGCTCATCTTCCTTCTTCAGCTTCAATGCCATCAACGGCTTGGAATAACGCTGGGCTTTATAGTTCGAAAGTTCCGTCCTCTTGACCATCCCATATTTCGTAAAGAATAATAGATACTCATTCGACTTGAATTCTTCGATAACCATTGCGTCTACAACACTTTCATCTTTATCGATCGAGACGATGTTTGTAACATGCTGTCCAGCATCTTTCCAGCGAATATCCGGTAATTCATGGACGGGGATATGGAGGTAGTTTCCTTTATTTGTGAAAATGAGCATAGTGTTCGTCGTATTTCCGTTAAAGATTTTCAAGACACGGTCGGTATCCTTCATCCCTGGCGGTTCACCGTTAGAAGCCGAATAGGACCGCGGGCTCGTACGCTTGACGTAACCCTCCTTCGTAACGGAAATCACGACATCTTCAGAAGGTATCATCACTTCTAGGTTGATTTTGATCTCTTGAATTTCCGCTTCAATTACAGAACGGCGTTTATCAGCATACGTCTTCTTCACCCGTGCCAGTTCTTTTTTGATGACAGAAAGCAATTTACGATCGCTGTTCAAGATTGTAAGAAGTTCTTTGATCTGCTTTTCAAGATCTTCTGCTTCTCTTTCCAACGTCTTGATATCAGTATTCGTCAATCGATAAAGCTGTAATGTGACGATTGCCTCCGCTTGTGCTTCGGTAAACGTATATTGTCCGATCAAATTGTTCTTCGCATCTTTCTTGTCTTTTGAGGCACGGATCGTCGCGATGACTTCATCTAAAATCGAAATCGCTTTAATCAATCCTTCAACGACGTGTTGGCGATCTTGAGCCTTTTTCAATTCATACTTCGAACGGTTTGTCACCACTTCACGCTGGTGATGGATATACGCATCGATCAGTTTTTTAAGACCCATCAATTGGGGAGTCCGGTTGTGGATCGCGACCATATTGAAGTTATACGAAATCTGCAAATCCGTATTTTTGAATAGGTAGTTCAATACCCCTTGCGAATCTGCTTCTTTCTTCAATTCCACAACGATACGTAAGCCGGTTCGGTCTGTTTCATCACGGACTTCGGAAATGCCATCGACTTTTTTATCTATACGCAGCTCATCCATCCGTTTCACGAGGTTGGCTTTATTAACTTCATAGGGAATTTCTGTAATCACGATCTGTTGGCGTCCACCTCGTTGATCCTCGATCTCTGTTTTTGCACGGATGACGATCTTACCTTTCCCTGTTTCATACGCTTGCTTTATGCCATCCACACCTTGGATTATACCCCCAGTCGGGAAATCGGGGCCTTTGATGACAGTCATCAATTCATCGATCGTGCTTTCTGGTTTATCGATTTGCATTGTGACGGCGTCGATCACCTCTTCCAAATGGTGTGGAGGGATTTCGGTTGCATAACCGGAGGAAATTCCTGTAGACCCATTCACTAGCAGGCTTGGGAACAATGCTGGAAGAACGACAGGCTCTTCCTGGGTATCATCGAAGTTCGGTGTGAAGTCGACTGTCTTTTTATCAATGTCACGAAGCAATTCAGATGCGATCGGAGAAAGACGTGCTTCAGTATAACGCATTGCAGCAGGTGGGTCCCCGTCGATACTACCGTTGTTTCCATGCATCTCCACTAGTACATTACGCACTTTCCAATCTTGGCTTAAACGGACCATTGCATCGTATACGGACGTATCGCCGTGTGGATGGTAGTTACCGATGACATTTCCAACCGTTTTAGCTGATTTACGGAATGGCTTATCTGATATATTTCCATCCTGGTACATCGCAAACAGGATCCGTCTCTGTACAGGCTTCAGTCCATCACGTGCATCAGGTAATGCTCGTTCTTGGATGATGTACTTGCTATAACGGCCAAAACGGTCACCGATGATATCTTCTAATGGTAAATCTAAATATTTTTCTGCATTCGTCAAATCTTACTCCCCCTCAACAACTTCAAGGTTCTCGTTTTCTAAGATGTTTGTCTCTTCCTCCATACCAAATGCCACATTCGATTCGATCCATTTACGTCTCGGTTCGACTTTGTCACCCATCAGGACAGAAACACGACGTTCTGCACGAGCGATGTCTTCAATCTTCACTCTGATCAACGTACGCGTATCGGGGTTCATCGTCGTTTCCCACAATTGATCCGCATTCATTTCACCAAGACCTTTGTAGCGTTGAATGGTATATCCCTTTCCGATCTTCTTGATGGCCTGCTTCAGACCATCTTCGTCCCAGGCATATTCGATCGTTTCTTTTTTCCCTTTACCTTTACTAACTTTGTAAAGAGGTGGAAGTGCGATATAGACCTTTCCTGCTTCAATCATCGGTTTCATGTAACGATAGAAGAATGTCAACAAAAGGACTTGGATATGAGAACCATCTGTATCCGCATCCGTCATGATGATGACTTTGTCATAATTCGAGTCCTTCACCGTGAAGTCTGCTCCGACTCCAGCCCCGATTGCATTGATGATCGTGTTGATTTCTTCATTTTTAAAAATATCCTGTAACTTCGCTTTTTCTGTATTGATGACTTTTCCTCTAAGCGGAAGGATCGCTTGAAAACGTCGATCGCGTCCTTGTTTGGCAGAACCACCTGCAGAATCACCCTCTACAAGATACAGTTCATTTTTACTGGCATTCCGTGATGAAGCCGGTGTCAGCTTTCCACTTAACATCGAGTCTTTTCGTTTATTTTTCTTCCCGTTACGTGCATCTTCACGGGCTTTACGTGCAGCTTCACGGGCTTGCGCTGCTTTTACAGACTTACGGATCAGCATTTCACTGATTTTCGGGTTTTCTTCTAAAAAATAGTTGAGCTGTTCTGAAACGACCGCATCTACAGAAGATCGTGCATCACTTGTACCGAGCTTGCTTTTCGTCTGCCCTTCAAACTGTAGTTTTTCTTCCGGAATACGAACTGAAATGATCGCTGTCAGGCCTTCCCGAATATCTGAACCATCCAGATTCTTGTCCTTTTCTTTTAAAAGGCCAGTCTTGCGGGCATATTCATTGAATATTCTTGTCATCGCTGTCTTTGACCCGGACTCATGGGTTCCACCATCTTTCGTCCGGACATTGTTGACGAATGAAAGCATGTTCTCTGAATAACCGTCATTAAATTGGAATGCGAATTCGACATCAATCGCATTCTGATACCCTTGAAATGAAACGACTGGATGAAGGGTATCCTTCTCTTCATTCAGGTAATCGACGAAAGCCTTGATTCCTGTATCGAATTGAAAGACAGCCTTTTCATTCTCATTATCACGTTGATCGATCAACTCGATTTTCATTCCTTTTAAAAGGAAAGCAGCTTCACGAAGGCGTTCACTCAACGTTTCATAATTGAAAGTCGTTGTTGAAAACACCGTCGGATCCGGCTTAAAATGGATGATTGTACCAGATTTCCTTGTTGATCCCATTTTTTCAAGTGTGGTAGCCGGTTTTCCGCCATTGACAAAACGCTGATTAAAAATGACTCCATCCCGGTGGATTGTGACTTCAAGCCACTCGGAGAGCGCGTTGACCACCGATGCCCCTACACCATGCAATCCGCCACTTGTCTTGTATCCGCCTTGACCGAATTTTCCACCGGCATGGAGGACTGTCATGATAACCTCCGGCGTGGGCTTCCCCGTTTTATGCATACCAGTAGGCATACCTCGCCCCTCGTCTTTTACACTGATACTGTTGTCTTTATGTATTGTTACAGTGATGGTATTCCCATACCCCGCCAATGCTTCATCGACAGCATTATCTACGATTTCATATACGAGATGGTGTAACCCTCGACTGTCAGTGCTGCCAATATACATACCAGGTCGCTTACGGACAGCCTCAAGGCCCTCCAATACATGGATGGCATCATCATTATATGAAAGTTGTTCTCTCGTAGCCAAAACCCTCGTGCCCCTTTCAAAACTCAGACAATCATTTTTTATTGTATTGTCATGTTATCAGAACATTTGTTCACATACAATCTCTATTATAGGATGTTCATCAAAAATATCGGTATGTTCATTGAATATGTGAAGTTCTTAGCCCCACAATGATTCATTATATCATACCGTTCAAGTTGTCCCATTTAACGTATTACCATTCGTTTTTTCCGAAAATCATGATTTTATTCAAAAATGTCGGTGGAATTTAAGAAAAGCGCAAACGCCCTGGTCAACCACGAAGGTCACTGGAAGTCCGACGAGGAGGCTCGAACCACACGGAGTTCGGTTCTGCGTAGACTCCCCACACTTGATGTAAATCAATGTGTCGACCGCCGCAGGAGGACTGAAGTGATCCAAGTGGTTAGGCGATGGAATTAGACAGACTTCATCAAAAAAATTTTTATACTTTCTTATTAAGAAATGAACCACCCTGGCGGAGTGGTTCATTTCTTTACATCGTCGCGTGTTCCACTTTAATACAACGATCCATGATGATCGTCGTGTCCTTCCCCTTTAAAATCTCAACAACCTCTTCATTCAGCAGGCCGAGCTGTGCCCAAAACACATCTGTGTCGATACCTTTCACTTCCTCTGCAACCGCTGGAAGTTCTTCACTGCGCCTGAACACATTGACGATGTCGATGGGCCCTTCAACATCTTTAAGCGATGGATAAGCTTTAAGCCCCATAGCCTCGTCGATCGTCGGGTTGACAGGGATGATCTCATACCCGTTGCCTTGCATGTATTTAGAAACCTGATAAGATGTTCTGTGAGGTTTATTGGAAAGACCTACAACAGCAATACGCTTCTTCGTTTTCAAAATTTCATTGATGGCAGCTTGATCTGGATTTTGGAAACTCATTTTGAATCCTCTCCTTTATCCTTTATCGTTATTAAGTAACCTTTCACGAAATACACCATTTCAAACCTTCCACTTTATAAACTTCGCTTAATTTCCTCCAAAACCTTCTTTTAGATGTCTCACTTTTCGTTCAACAACATATATTGTTAACAAGAAAAAATGTTGCCCTAAAGAAAAAGGAGGACGGCAAATGCCTACGAATATTAAAAAAAAGATTTCCTGCTATACGATGATCTTGAACTTCTTTTCACTGATCGATAATCATGAGCGGGATGAGATTTTACAAAAGCTTATGCAAAGAAATCCCCATTCCTAAGCCTTGTAGAAATGGGGGGTTCCTGTCCTTTAGTTGATTTTATAGACTTCTTGGTATTTATCTGTCAAATAAGAGATCAGATGTTGAGCGTTCAACCCTTCGCCTGTAACATCCTTGATGATTTCGATCGGCTTTTTCATTTTGCCATGATGGTGGACATTTTTCGTTAACCATTCTTTGATCGGCAGGAGATTTCCATCTTTAAGTTTCTGATCGAAGTCAGGCAGATCACTGAGCATGGCATGTTTCAACTGGGCTGCATAAATATAGCCGAGTGCATACGATGGGAAGTAACCAAAATCTCCACCAGACCAGTGGATATCTTGTAGGACACCTTCACCATCATGCTTAGGACGAATGCCAAGGTATTCATCCATCTTTTCGTTCCAAATTCCGGGAAGATCCTTGACTTGAATTTGATTGCTGAATAGTCCTTTCTCGATTTCATAACGGATGATGATATGAAGTGGATAGGTCATTTCATCTGCTTCGATCCGGATCAAAGATGGACCAGCAACATTTATGGCACGGTAAAAGTCGTTCATGGCAACTTGATCGAACTGCCCATTGGTATAAGACTTGAATGTTTCGTAGTTGTTTTCCCAGAACGATTGGTTACGGCCTACAAAGTTTTCCCAAAATAAGGATTGAGACTCATGAATCCCCATTGATGTCCCAGTGCATAAAAGTGTTCCGATAAGATCCTTGCTGATGTTCTGTTCATATAAAGCATGTCCACCCTCATGGATCGTACCGAACACTGCGGTCCTGAAATCTGCTTCATCATACTTAGTCGTAACACGGACGTCTCCTGGATTCAATCCGATTGCGAAAGGATGATTCGTTTCATCCAATCGGCCAGCATGAAAATCATAGCCCATCTGTTTCAGAACATGTCTGCTGAACTCCCTTTGTTGATCTGCAGGAAAGTGTTCGAAAAGGAATGATGTTTCGGGTTGATGCTTCGAATTGACGACATCCTGTACGAGCGGCACGATCGCTTCTCTTAGTTGTTTGAAGACACGGTCGATGGTTTCTACATTGACACCAGGCTCATATAAATCAAGCAGCGTGTTATAAGGATGATCCTTATGTCCCCAGTAACTGACAAAATTCTTTTTGAATTGAACAAGTTTTTCTAAGTATGGTTGAAGTTTGGAGAAGTCAGATTCCGCTTTGGCATCTTCCCAAACATTCTCGGCTTTTGATTGGGTGATGACATATTCCTTATATTCTGCTTCAGGAATCTTTTCATTCCTTTCATATTCCTCTTTTGCTTCTTGCACTGCTTTTTTCGTTATTTCACCTAAGTTCGGGTACAATGAAGAATCGCCTAATGTATCCAAGCATTCTTTCATTTCTTTGGAAGTCGATAATTTAAACACTTCAGAAGACAACATTCCGATCACTTCCGAACGTTGCTCTACCCCTCTTTTCGGTGCACCGGTCCTGAGATCCCACACCATTAAACCGATTGCTTCATTATAGCTGGTTATTCGTTGTGTCAGTTCCTGAAATTTTCTCTCTATATGATTTGCGGTTGTGCTTGTCATCTATTTCATCCCCCTATAATAAAATGTGTGCAGCCATCCTATTTATTTGACGTCAAACTGAGAAAATCCTTTAATGTTTTTATATATTGGCAGTTTACTTATTATTTAAATTAAGTACGGTACGTGAAATTTAATTGATGTTGGAGCTGGACATCCCATCTTCGAAAACAAAATTGTTATCCTTTCTTTAAGTGCAAAAAAAGAATTGACCCTGCTCATAAAAACTGAGTCAGTTTTCGTTCATCGTTCCATTCATAGAGGAATATTTACTCATGTCCCGATGATAACCGGATTCAAAAGCAATCGCGTTTTCAAGTTGATCACGGATTCTTTCGCACACGCCTTCATAACATGGCTCATTCAAACCCTCCAAGGCATTCATCGCTTTGGTTACACGTTCGATATCATGATGACGTTCATACATTCAAACCACCCACTCTTGACTTTTATAACTAGTATGAGTGGATTCTCCAATTGTTAAACCTCTACATGTCTCCTTGGGGGCTTTTTACCGAAAAATTGATAATAATGGCATTTCAAATCACCATTATACAATTTACGTTTTTTTGAAGCCTTTTCACCATATAATGTTTCGAACCCTTCGTGGGATGTGAGGATATAGAGCGACCAAGTGTCCAAACGGCGGAACACTTCTCCAAGGTCCCTATATAAAGCTTCAACATAGTCCCTTTCATTCAATCGTTGACCATAAGGAGGATTTCCGATGGCATATCCATACTCCGCCTTCGTATGGAAGTCCTTCACTTGCATTTGTTTAAAACGGATTTCTCCTTCGAAACCAGCTTCTATTGCATTATTCTCTGATAGTTCAATCATTTTATGATCGATATCAGATCCCATGATGTCCACAGGCAAATCGAATTTTGCGAGATCATGCGCCTCTTCAACCGCTTCATACCATAATTTCTTGTCTAACCAGGACCAGTTTTCAGAGGCAAATTCGCGGTTTAATCCAGGGGCGATGCTCTTTGCAATCATCCCCGCTTCAATCGGTATCGTTCCAGAGCCGCAGAATGGATCCAGAAACGGTCGATCCGGCTTCCAATTCGTCAATTGGATCAGGGCAGCCGCTAATGTTTCTTTCAATGGTGCTTCATTGTGCAAATAACGGTAACCGCGTTTATGGAGGCCATCGCCGCTCGTATCTACCGTCAATGTAGCGATGTCTTTATGCAGAGCTACTTCCACTCGGTAAAATGCACCATTTTCAGGTAGCCATCCCTGGACGTCATAAGATTTTTTCATTTTTTCGACAATCGCTTTTTTCACAATTGCCTGACAATCGGAAACACTGAACAGCTTTGATTTTACAGAACGGCCGATGACCGGGAACTCTGCATCTTCAGGAAGGAAGTCTTCCCAAGGCAGTGCCTTTGTCTGCTCGAATAATTCCTCAAAAGACAATGCTTTGAAAGAACCGATCTTCAGTTTGATACGATCGGCTGTCCTAAGCCATAGGTTCAGTCGTGGAATAGCACGTTCATCTGCTTCTACGATGATTTTTCCGTTCTCAACCTGTACCTTCTCATAACCTAATTGACGCACTTCGTTTGCGACAATTGATTCCAAGCCCATTGCTGCAGTTGCAATCAACGTAATCGGTCTCATTTTAATACTCCAATCTTTATGTACTCTCCCCATTATACTGAATAGATCCGGGTATTTCTAATCGTAATTTTTGTACGTACTATCTTTAAATTCTTAAAAGAAATCCTTACTGTGGCGGCGACAGCCTCTTCGTCAGTCTTCCGTTGACCTACGTAGCTTTGCGGGTTGCTTCCGCTTTTCGTTTGTCCGTAGAAAAGAAGTGACTCTCACAAAAGTAAACCTATGTAAAAAGGGTTTTGTAAGCAAAATAAAAAAGCCCTCCAAATGTGGGCTTTTGGTCATCTCGTTTTATAAGCCATGTTCTGTTCCCCGTACTCAATCAGAGCTTTGCTCCTCGTACGCAGGCGGTAATCATCTATCTCCAGATGTTCTCCAACATCTGCCCTTCTCTTCGTTCAATTCCTCCGAGAAGACTCCCCTACCATAATTTGGGTTTCTCGCTCGTGGGGTTTACCTCGTTCCACTCCGGCAGTTTCCTGCAGGACTTCGTCACTGTGGCACTTTCAAGGTATTCACACCATATCCGAAGACGTAGGTGCTTTCCCTGCCGTTAGTCCAGTCGTAACCAGACTACCCTGACTTATTGATTGATCAGGCACGAACACTACAGCCATCTCAGACTGTGCGAGCATGGACTTTCCTCTATACTTCACTTTGAAGATGAAGTACAGCGATTACCCAAACGATATGACCTTTTTAGAGTCGAATTTCATTATATCGTATGTTTGCATACTTTTCAATGTCAATTATACCCAAATCAATCATAAAGCTTACTTCCGAAGACGTGTTTTTCTAAATTGGAAAGACGCTTCAGGATATCATAGTTGGTAATCCCTGCCCCATTGCTCTGTGTTTTCGTCTGTTCACCTGAGCGCTGAAGCTCTTTTCTCAATTTCACGTTTTCTTCATTCAAACGGTCAATTTCTTTATGGAACTGCTCATAGTCCTTGATCACTATGTCTAAAAATTGATCGACTTCATCTTGATCATATCCGCGGAATCCTGTTTTGAAATCTTTTTCTAAAATTTCTTTAGATGTCAATTGCACTCGTTTATTATCCATAATAAATACGTCACCCCGTTAATGATTTCTATCATTCGTTTCATTTATAGTTGTTTTCTACACAACATTATACCAAGTTTTTGATAATATTCATCTAATATTAGGTTACCCAATCATCCTCATTTGATTGCTGTGATTCCTCGATATAATCATTTACATCGAAAAAGGAAATTGACAATATAGGATATTCGTTACCAAGTTCTACATATTTGTGCGCCGTTTTCAAATAAAATTCCGGTGAACCTGGCTGATCAGCGTCATAAAGCATTAACAAACCATCCGTTTTTTCAATGATGAATTGATTTGCCGCCTTCAACTGCCCAGGATTTTCATAGGGGCTTTTCGAAATGCTGTCGACAAAATCAGCTTGGGAAAGGATTCGCCTATAGTACTCCTGAGTATTTTCTTTCCATCTTTGTTCCTGATGTTGAAAAGGAGTCAAGACCGCCAGTTTCACATCAGGATAAGGATCCTTCAGCTCAATGACTGCCTCACCAGCCCATAATTCAACACCAAGTTGCCCACCGATGACAACCCATTCCAATCCCTCTTCGACTAAATGGGCCAGACGTTTTTTCAGTATACCTTTTATGTAAGGTACGGCTTCATGCTTGTTCGAAAAAATTCCTAATTCATGACCTTTATATCCAGTCACTGCTAGAACTTTGATCATCCAATGACTCCTTTAATGAATTCCTGATACCTGATGTCATTTAGGCGATTGAAACATAATCTTTCAACACGTACCAAAAATTGGACTCGATACAAGTGTATCACATTCCATAATCAAAATTTGTTGAAAAAATACAATATTTTATGAAAAAGTTATGTTTTTTAATATGGAGTTTTGTCAAAAAAAGTCCATTTTCTATTTTTTTACAATGAAGTTTTCATATAGATTGTTGTTTTACAATTTGGAAACATTCTCGCTTCCCCCAAGCATTTCGCATATTTCCGGTTTTCCTTTCCTTTTCAGCATTCAATTAGCAACAACATTCAGAAAACAGTTTTAAACAAAAAGAAAAAGCGAACCGAATGAACTCGATCCGCTTAAACGAATTACCAGTCCCAACTGCCTCCGAAGCCTCCACCATAGTGGCCATCTCCAAAGCCCCCACCATAGCCACCGTGATGACAACCGCATTTAGGGCGCGGTGGGACCATACAATGCTTGTGTTGAGTCGTACAGCAAGATTTTTTACAATGCTTCTGCATATGCTTGTGCTGTACGATATTGTGGTGTACGTGTTCCTCGATCACTGGATGGATATGAGGCACGACTTTGTAATGGCAAAAATGCTTGACACACTTCTTCGGTGGATGGACCACCGGACACATCATTTGAGGTTTATGACAATGCATCTCATAGATTCTCCTTTATGATTTAGTAAAAGCTTTGTAATAATGTATGAGAGATCTATGAGACTTGTCTAAGACATACGCCTTCTTTCAACGATATCCGTTGAAAATGGTCAAGCACCTAAGTTCATGATATACACTGTCAAGCCGATCACCAAAAAAAATAAGACAACAATAAGGTTACGCAATGTAGAAATCCCCCTAAATATGTAATTCTCCATCCCCTATTTTATGGTGATTCGACATTCTTTTCAATATTTCTATTACAAAAGACATAAAAATATCATAAAACCCGTTATCACACGAAAAACATCGTTTTTTGCGCTTGCCCGGGGAATATCGGGTATTTCTAACCCATTTGATTTCCCTACTATTGACCTACCCAATTTTCGATTCAATCCGAATGATCCGTTTATTGAATTGAGCCTGATCCTTTTCTTCCTGTTTCCGTAGTATCCGTTTCATGGATTTCCATGCCTCATATCCCTTTCTGGCGAAATACAAGGCTTTCTCGAAGTCCTTATATTTATGCTCGTAAATTTTCGAAAGTTCAATATAAGATTCCACATCTTCCTCTGTTTCTATGACCGATTCCCAGTAAAAAACCGCTTTATCGATATCCTTTCCCCTCTTATAAAGATTTGCAAGAGCTTTTTTTGCTTTTATACGTGCTGATGTATCAAGCAGACATACATACCGTTGTTTCGCTTCAGTAAAATCATTGATTGCTTCATACCATTTTGCGATTTCATACCGTTCCGTAGTAGATAGGGAACCATGGCTCTGGTCTAACAAAACATTAGAAAGATGTGTATATAAGGAAATGAGTGTGAGAACATCCCATTCATTATGTCTGAACACTCCATCGAGGATTGCAGGATCCTTTTCCCTCAAGTATTCAAAGTATAACATCGGGGCTAAGTAACCTGGAGTATCCTCAGTCCTCTCAATGTTCAACAGTTCTTTCTCCACAATTGAAAGCCGTAATGAATCATAGGTTTTTTTCCAGACTCTTCGTGCGCCATGTAGTAAGTCAAAGTGGCCGAAAGGCGGAAGCTTCGGCACCATATCCCTCACGAAGGTATGACGGGTTTTCACTTGTGGCCAGTCGAATGCTTTCCCATTATAGGTCACTAAATTGGACGTGTCCTGGACATCAGTCAAAAAGTGATGATACAAAGCCACCTCATTTCCTGGTTCCGGGAGGAAATACTGGCGCACTTGGATGTCATCTTCTATGACCCTTGCGACGCCAAGTAAAAAGATCGTATTACCCGCGCCACTGCCCAATCCTGTCGTTTCTGTATCAAAAAAGAGGAGATCTCCCGCCTGTCTGCCTCCAGCGGATAGAGGATGAGATTGGCTTCTATCGTTCCAACGCTTGATCACATCATGCAGGTCGTTAACTGTATATTGTCCGATTTTATACTCTTTCGTTAAATTCTTTTCTCGAAGAATGCAATGCTGATCTTCAAAACGTATCGCCCGGGCTTGCAGTGCTCTCCATTCTGGAGCGTTTACCTCTTGTTTTTCTTTTATAGGCTTTATCGTTTTTTTAGAAGTTGGATCCGTACCGACGTGTGTCAGTTGTTTCTTAAAACGATTCAGTTTATTTTGAAGTGACATAATTGGAATCGTTCCTTCCCTCTTTCATAAATTTCAGTGCGAGGCTTTTCACATCTCTATACTGTACTTCATTTCCCACACAAGATGGACATCCCTTTTCGCAAGGACAACGATCAATTACGAGTTCTGCTTCCTTCATAATTTCTGAAATATGGTCATATACATACTCACTGAGTCCGATACCTCCAGGATACCGATCATAAAAGAAAACCGTAGGCAACTGCGAGTGGGAGGCTTTCACTTGTGGCACGACGTGCAGATCGCTCACATCACACATGACAAATAATGGAGCGACATGGCGCAACACATTTGAAAGTCCGACCAATCCTTCTTCAAGTTCCTGTTCAGAAAGACCTTCGATCATATTTTCCGAAAAGCTTATCCATGACGCGGAAGTATGAAGCTCTTCTTCTGGTAACGTGATCGGCCCAGAGCCGATGTTTTCGTGTGTGCCGAATTTGATTTTTTTGAAAATTGTCGCCATCGCATTCACGGTGACATCCCCAAAAGCGACCTGGGAATCCAGATACGACTTTTGCTTATCTTCCTCAAGCACTTTCAAGGAAACGGCCAAGTTTGCATCTGTATAATAATCCACATCCACCTCCCGGATATACGCTTTCTTTTCTTCATAATCCAACTTCTCGACTTGATATTGGATTCCCTGATGCAGATAGATCGCCTCTTCATGCAGTAACGTCATCGAACTGAACCGGTCCATTTCTCCGATGACCTTTACGTTTGCAACATCGGTCTGATCGATGATGACGACATTTTCTTGTGAGGCGGACCTTAAACTGATGTTATGTGCAGGGAAGGAATCATTCATCCAATACCACCTGTTCCCCTGCTCATGGAGGATCCCTTCTTCGGTCAAGAAATACATGATGTCATCGATTTCTACACCCCCGAACGTATCACCGTTTTTAAAAGGGAGTTCGTAAGCTGCACATTTAAGGTGGTCTACCAGGATAATCAAATTATCAGGATTGATCCTGGCCGTTTCAGGATTTCGATTGAAAAAATACTCGGGATTCTGGATAATGTATTGATCTAACGGGGTAGAGCTTGCAACAAGCACGACAACAGATTCATCCTGTCTTCGGCCAGCACGTCCTCCCTGCTGCCATGTGCTTGCAATCGTCCCAGGATAACCGTTCATGACACAGACTTGGAGCTGGCCGATATCCACTCCCAATTCCAAGGCGTTCGTGCTTACGACACCCATGATTTCTCCGGTTCGCAGCCCTTTTTCGATTTCTCTACGCTGCTTTGGTAGATAACCGCCGCGATAGCCGCGTATCGATTTATTCCCAACCTTGCGTTTGATCATTTCTTGCAAATATGTCAATAGGATTTCTACCCTGACTCTGCTTCTTGCAAAAACGATCGTCTGGATTTCATTTTCTAAAAACAATGAAGCAAGCTTTTTCGATTCAAGTGTTGCACTCCTGCGAATGTTCAGCGGTTTGTTGACGATCGGAGGGTTATAAAAGACAAAATGCTTTTTCCCAACCGGGGCGCCATTATTATCGATCAAACGCATCTTGTCTCCCGTCAATTTTTCAGCAAGTTCTTTCGGATTGGCAATTGTTGCCGAGGTGCAGATGAAAGTCGGTCTGCTTCCATAATAGGCACATATTCTTTTCAATCTCCTTAAGACGTTTGCAAAATGACTTCCAAACACTCCCCTGTACGTATGTAGTTCATCGATCACGATATACTTCAAATTTTCGAACAGGGAAACCCATTTGGTGTGATGAGGGAGGATTGCCGAATGCAGCATGTCCGGGTTTGTCATAACGACATGGCCAGCCTTACGTATGACCTGCCGGATATTCGAGGGGGTATCCCCATCATATGTATAGCTTTTGATATCAATGCCGATCTCTTCGATCAATTCGTTGATTTCGCTTTTTTGGTCCTGAGCCAAAGCTTTCGTCGGGAACAAATATAAGGCACGGCTGTTTTCATTCTCTGTAACCTGCTGGAGGACAGGGAGGTTATAGCATAATGTTTTTCCTGATGCCGTCGGCGTGACAGCAACAAAGCTATCATAAGACCGTGCCGCCTCAAAGGCAGAATATTGATGTGTATATAATGAGGAAATCCCTCTATTTTCCAATGCCCTGCGAATTTTTGGGTGAATCTGGTCAGGGAAGGCGACTGACCGTCCCGCTCTTTCCGGTATCGTTTTCCAATGAGCGATATTGGCCGCAATCATTTCATTTTGATTCATGATTTTAAGGATTTCTTGTAAGCTCTTTCGAATTCTCATTCCGTTCACTCCATTCTCTTTTATTTTAGCGAATAAACGTTCGTAAGGAAAGGGGAACGTGTAAGGTTTTCTTATAGTCGAATAACTTAAATATACCGTCCAGCGGATCTGAAATTAATAGCCAAGTACCTCAGTTGTACCATATCCAGGTTCTGTAAAACACATTACAGGGATATGGTGACAGTAGGTACTTGGCGAGGATTAGATTATTGTAGTAGAACTAAAATGTTGTAAACATCTGTCATAGGTCGATCACTACTTCCCCTGCCAAAACGTCCAGCCCTCATCACAGTTGATAATAGTTCCGGATTTTCGGAAAATGGATCGTTACGATTGTGTATTTGTCTTCCGTTGATTGGACCGTTAGATCGTGACCAAGCTTCAATGCTAATTTCTTAGCAAGGTAAAGCCCCATCCCTGTCGATTTGGCATGGCTTCTTCCGGTTGAGCCTGTAAATCCTTTTTCAAAAACACGATGAATGTCTTCAGGTTTGATCCCGATACCTGAATCCCGGATCATCAAACGTTTTTCTTGTCGATCCTCATCAAAGCTGAATGAAATTTCTCCACCCTCATCCGTATACATAAGCGAATTCGCTACAATCTGATCGAGGATGAAGGATAGCCACTTACGATCACTTTGGATGAAACGACGTCCATCAAATATAGTGAAGCGAATACGTTTACTGATAAAAAGTTTGGAATATTTTTTAACGCTGTCCTTCAGGATCGTACCCAGTTCGATTTCAGTTATGAAGTAATCCTTTGAAAAGGAATCGATTCGGGAATAGTAAAGCGCTTGCACGACGTATTTGTCGATTTTGTCAAGTTCATCTTCAAATTTATCTGTCAGGTAATCGACGCTTTTCCCTGCACTGTTTTCCAATAGAAGCCGGCTTGCTGCAATCGGAAGTTTGACTTCATGGATCCAGGACATGATGAAGTCCTGATGATCACGTTTTTCCTCATGTAACTTATGTATATAGGCTGTCTGCTCTTTATTCAGCTTTTTAAGCAGTTGAAAAATGAGCTTTTGTCCGTACTTTTTCGGTTCGGGAAATGCCGCAAGCACCTCCTCCTGCTCACGATTGATGAGCGCTTCTAAATCTTTATAGAACGTCCGATGATAAAAATACCCAGTGATGATGTAAAGGCTAGCGAATAGGAAGGATACGGCATTGATGTATACAAGATTTCCAACAGCCTGCTTCGGGCTGAAGCTGACAAGCATCATCAATGAAACAAAGACCATCAGACCAATATAAAATAGAATGAAAAACCGTTTATCTAGCAAATACTGGAATAAATTCATTGGATGATATAACCTTGTCCTTTCTTCGTTGTAATGAAGCCTTCCTTCCCGAGACCAGTAAGCTTTTTACGCAATCTGGTCATATTGACGGTCAATGTATTGTCATCTACAAAATTTTCATCCTCCCAGAGGCTTCTCATGATCTTCTCCCTGCTGACAATCGACCCTTTTTGCTGCATGAGGATCCTCAAGATGTTGAATTCGTTTTTTGTAAGTTCTGCTTTCTTACCTTCTACTAAAATATCCCCGTCGTTGAAGTTGAGTACGACACCATTATGTTCAATGACATTGGCGGCTATTTCGGTATAAGAGTATGTTCTCCGTAACAATGCATGGATCTTTGCGACCAAGACATCTTGATAGAATGGTTTTTGAATGTAATCATCTCCTCCCATGTTCATGGACATGACCATATCCATCGGTGTATCCCGTGAAGACAAAAAGATGATCGGAACCTTTGAAACCTTTCTGATTTGGTTACACCAATAGAATCCATCATGAGAAGGAAGATTGATATCCAGCAAGACAAGATGAGGATCTTCTTCAATGTAGGTTTGCAGTACATTACTGAAATCGATTTTTTTAACGACTTCGAATCCCCATTTTCCCAATGTTTCTCCAACCAAATCACAGATCATCTTGTCGTCTTCCACGATCATTATTTTCATTCCTTGATCCCCCAAAGCTTTATTTACCGTTTCATTTTATATACTGATTATTTAAAGTATATTCTTTTATAATGAAGATTGCATGATGGTGACAAAAATGTAAGGTTGAATGGATTAGTTGTAAGCAGGTTCGATGGTACCATTTTACATTCCATAATAGGATAAAGTTATGTTGAATAACGACGTCAATAAGCTGGAGGTTTTAAATAGATGAAGATGGTAGTAGATGTGAAAAGTGTTAAAAAAGTATATGGTGCGAAAGGGAATGTTTTTACAGCACTTGATGGAATTGATTTGTCTGTCATGGAAGGTGAATTTATCGGTATCATGGGACCATCAGGTGCCGGTAAATCAACCTTGCTCAATGTAATCGCAACGATCGATCAGCCTACAAGCGGTGACATTTTCATCGACGGAACAAGTATCTTGACGATGAATGAAGATCAATTGGCATCGTTTCGTCGCGACAAGCTAGGTTTCCTATTCCAGGATTATAATTTATTAGACACATTGTCTGTCAAGGAAAATATCGTACTCCCGCTCGCTTTGGCGAAAGTGAATGTAAAAGAATTGGAAAGAAGAGTGGATGATATCGCAGATACGTTTGGAATCCGTCCAATATTGGAAAAATATCCGTATCAAATTTCCGGCGGCCAAAAACAACGGACAGCCGCTTCCAGGGCGATCATCACAAATCCTAGACTATTATTGGCCGATGAGCCTACTGGTGCACTCGATTCCAAATCCGCAACAGATTTATTGGAAAGCCTGAAGGAGTTGAATGAGCATCGACAGGCAACTGTTTTCATGGTCACCCATGATGCGTTTGCCGCCAGCTATTGTAAACGCGTGTTATTCATCAAGGATGGAAAGATATTTACCGAGATCGTCAAAGGTACCTCACCCCGTAAAGAATTTTTCAATAAGGTGTTAGATGTCTTATCTGTTTTAGGAGGTGGTACGAGTGACACTGTTTAGTCTCGCGAAGAGAAATATCATCGGGAACTTCAAAAATTATTTGCTCTATTTCCTTTCAATGATATTCAGCGTCGTTATTTATCACACGTTCGTATCGTTACGCTATAGTTCAGAAATCGAAAAAAACATCGAGTCATTCCAAAGCATGCGTTCGGTCTTTCTGCAAGCTTCCATCATATTGATCGCATTTGTGGCTGTGTTTATCTGGTATTCAAATGCCTTCTTTACAAAAAAGCGAAAAAAGGAAGTAGGAATGTATTCCCTGCTTGGATTACGGAAAAAGACGATTGGAAAAATGATGTTTTATGAAAATCTGTTGATGGGGGCAGGTGCCGTTATTGCAGGCGTCCTCCTAAGCACCTTGCTTTCGAAAATGTTTACAATGCTTCTATTGAGACTGTTAGGGACTGATGTAGATGTTGGCTTTACCTTGTCCTTGGAAGCGTTCGGCAATACGATTTTTGTATTCACCTGCATCATATTGATTACTTCGATTCAAGGGTATCGTTTAATCTACAACTTCAATTTAATTGAATTATTTCAAGCGGATAAAGAAGGGGAACCTCTTCCGGAGGTGTCAATGATTGGGGTCATAATCGGGACCATCCTGCTTGTATTCGGTTATTGGATCGCTTTCCAACCAGTTGATTCAAACGGGCAAATTCTAAGGAACCTGTTACTCATCATGGGAAGTATCGTTACAGGAACGTATTTATTATTCCGGACAGCAATCGTCTATCTGTTAAAAAAAGCAAAAGAGCATAAATCAAGCTATTATAACGGGATCAATATAATCGGAACGTCACACTTGTTATATCGGATCAAAGGAAATGCCCGAATGCTGACCATGATTGCTTTACTTAGTGCGTTAACATTAAGTGCCATCACTATCGGCACCAGCCAGTACTACAATTTTACAACGCACGCAAAACAACTCGAACCATTCAGTTATACCTATATTTCAAAAGGCGATATAGAGGAAGAGAAGATCAAAGAAATCATTTACGAAGATAAAAACCATCCCGTTCAAGCAGAACTGACTGTTCCTCTATTAAAAGTTCACACTGACCCGTCTGATACGGATTTACCCGAATACCTAGAACAATTGATGGCAGAATTTCCTGAAGAAGACTTCATCAACTTGATTTCTGCCAAAACGTTCAATCAGGTATCAGCGGCGCTTGATCGTAACGAAAAAGTGACGCTTTCCGGAAATGAGGCTGCAATGATCAAGCCGAGGTATACACACGATTCCTTTTCTGATTATGAAGGACGTACGATTACATTAAAGCTACCTGAAGAGGAGAAACAAGTGCGTTTTACACATTTGTTGGAGGGCAGGGTTTTAAGCTGGCGTTATCCAGACGCCTATATCGTGCTCAGTGATGAGCTATACAGCGAAATGGAAAAGCAGATTCAACCAGTGGCTTATAAAACATATCAGGTTAAGGATCAGAAAAATACTGAGCTTACTTCCAATCAATTACATCAATTGGGATTTGACGACCTGAAACTTTCTACATTCTACAAGGTTTATAAAAGAGGATTGGAATCTGCAGGTCAGGATATTTTCACATTAGGATTTTTGGGACTTGTATTCCTTGCAGCAACTGGGTGTATGATCTATTTCAAGCAGTTGACGGAAGCCCATTCAGATAAAGGACGCTATGAAATATTACGGAAGATCGGTGTAAGGAAGAAGGAAGTGCTGACAACGATTTCAAAACAATCGTTGTTCATCTTTCTCCTCCCTTTAATCGTCGGCATCTCGCATAATTTAATGATTGTAAAAGTGTTATTAGGCATTAACCTGATCGGAGGGGATATTTCAATTCCGATCCTTACTTCCATAGGCTTCTATATAGCGATCTACCTTGGGTATTATATTCTGACAGTGAACACGTATTATAAAATTGTCAATCTGTAAGAAAACGCAAGGCCACAGTTTAACTACGTAGTCACTGAAAGTCCACCAAGGCAGCGTTAGACGCCGCTACCGCACTCCTGTACTTTTGAAGGTTCTGTTTGGATAATACGTCTACCCGTGATTGCTATAAATAGGGTGAGGCATTGGCCTCTCCCTAGTATTTTTTATTCATGTTCTTTTTCGATCAGATCGATCATTTGCGTGTTGTCTTCTCTTTTGTTGTTGAGCCTTTCATCAACCGGGTTCTTCTGTTGATCATATTGCTTTTGTGCTTCTATCGTCCTTTTAGCATAAGGAACGGCTTCTAGCCGATCAATGGAAATTTCTTCTCCGGTATCAACACAAATACCGAATGTACCTTCATCAATCCGTTGTAATGCTTCATTGATTTCATCTATCAACTGTTCATCATTTTGTGAAAGCGTTATTTCCCTAGCATGTTCGTATTCAGCTGTGCCGGCATTCCCCATATGATTTTCATTTCCCCTTACTTGATCGGTATCAAGGTTTTCTTCTCTATTTTTGTTTCGTTGGAGAACTTCTTCTTTCATTGTCCGTAACTGGTTTTTGAAATCCTCGATTTGTTTTTGAGATATTGCCATGATTCCTCCTCCTTTTTCAGACTTTTCCCAGTCATCCTTGAATATAAACACTGATGGTTTCCCCTTCCTGGAAATAATGAAAAAGAGGCAATTTTAAATTCCTCTTTCATTATCACTTATTATTTGATTCAGGTGGGCATAGCAATGGATAATCTTGAGGTTATATTCACGTTGTCAAAATCAATTCCCAATTGGACGGCAGTTTGCGCAATTTCAGGGCGGATACCTGATAAAGTTGTTTCGATTCCTAATAATTTTAATGAATGAAGCAATTGGAAAATTTCATGGGCGACCATCGTATCGACCATGAATACGCCAGAAAGATCAATATAAAGATGTTCAATATTGCGATCGGCACATTGCTGCAAAGTACTTTCAAGGACCGTTTTAGCCCTATGAGTATCTATGTCTCCTACGATTGGAAGTAAACCGACATTATGGGATAAGTCGATCACTGGAGAACTCAACTCATTGATCATTGCTTTTTGAGCACTTAACTGATCATTAAGATAATTGTTCTTTTCTTCCGTAAAACGAACCATCGCAATATCGAACTCCTTGATGATCATTTCTTTCCATAACTCAATTTGTTCATTGGCATATTTACCTGGATGGATTTCCACGAACTCGTTGATCAATTGGGTATATTGTTTGCGGACACGTATGAATTCCCTCATGACATAATGGGTGGGTGTTTCGATATGTTCCTTATCTCTCGCCGTTTTGATCACCCATTCTTCAAAATTATTGAAAAATTCCTCTTCTTCTTTATCAAAAATTTCGATCAGATTCAGGTGAAATTCATAATTTTGCTGTTTTAAATTTTGAATGATTTCAGGATCTGTAGAAGAATAAACGCCTATCGGATCACTCTTATCCAAAGTATTATACCAATCCTCTGTTAGCTGCTCCGCTTTATCAAGTAGAAATCTATGCAAGTCTTTATTTCTCTGCACCTCTTCATGACCTCCATTGTGGTGTTTATTATCTGTTTTTCCTCTATTTTCACATAATCAAACCCAATGGACACTTTTTCTTCCCCTATTTCCTAAGGGCTATTTTCAAATCAAAAAATGAAAACCTTTTGAATAGGTAATGAATTCTGTTTTGAGTAATCGCTCATCTTAATCTTACAAATGATCCATTAAATCTATATAGTATTTTTTCAAGCAATCTTTTAATGAAACAGGTTCCACTATCCGTATGGATTTCCCGAAGCTGGCCAAATAAGGAATGATAAAATCCATTTCCTCAGGTTCATATGTTCCTGATAAAAACCTCTCTTCATCTTCTTCTACCAGTTCCATGGAAGGGAATTGTTGTTGCATGAATTTTTCTACGCCTGTTGCCGTAATCGAGCACTTAAATCGAATAGCATGTTTTGTTGGACTCCAAAGACGGTGTGCGTTATGAATAGTAAAATCTTTTAAATCCACATTATGTTCTTGATCTACTACATCTAATGATTGAATACGATCACATCGGAAGACGCGATATGCCCTTTTATCTAAATCATAAGCCTGGCAGTACCAATAGCCTCTCATCGCATAAATGGATATTGGCTGAATAGTACGGATTGTCGATCGTCTCGGTGTCGAGTAATGTATTTCCAAACCCATGTTCTCCACAGCAGCTAACAGGAGTTCTTCAAGATAGTCGCATTTATGCGTTTGTTCTGTATGAAAAAAAGCTACCCTTTTATGTAAGCTTTCAATCTGTTCTCGTTGCTTCGGTGTAACCTGGTTTAAAAACTTCTCATTAATGGAACTGAAGGATACTTGAAAAGGACTGCTGGCAAAACTTTTCAAGGCTTGCATAGCAAAATATAACGCAAAGACTTCATGGCTTGTAAAAGAGATGGGTGGTAATGTCATCGAATTCAATAAACGATACCCGCCATATCGACCATATTCTGCATAAAGAGGAACGCCCATTTCCTCTAAAGACTCAATATCTCTTAACGCTGTCCGTTTAGAAATTTGAAATTTTCCCATTAAATCTTTCAATGTAAACATTTGCTTCTGATTAATAAAGCGCAGCATCATATTCAAACGCTCACCTTTTTTCATAAAACCCTCCTTATGGTGCCATTACTTGTCACCTTATTATTGTATACTGACAGTGTCATTCATACAAAGGAGGAAATAACATGGAATTAGAAGTCATTCCGTTTTTATCTTTAAATGGTCAAGGTGCTGAGGCAATTACATTTTATGAACAATATTTAGGGGCAAAGGTGTTATTTAAAAAAACCTATAAAGAAATGAAAGAGATGGATCAGCAGTTCAATTATGAAAACGGTCAGGGTGAGTATATTACCCATTCTGTTCTACAAATCGGGAATAACAAAATCATGATTGCAGAACTAGAAATGGATCCAACCCGTCCTTGGCAATTAAGTAACAGTTCATCATTATGTATTCAATCAAGAGATTTCTCAGCTATTGAATCAATTTATCAAAAACTTGTTGAACATGAAAAAGTTGATATTTTAACCCCTTTTGCGAAAAATTCATTTAGCCCTGGATATGCCATTGTACGGGATCCGTTTGGTATCGTTTTACAACTGACTGTTACTAAGCACAATTTTTAATTGCCATATAACTTATCTTTAAAGGCCGATCATTTATATAAAGATCGGCCTTTTTTAGGTCTTACCAGCATACATACTCTTGTTTATTTTTCTGATTTTACTACCTGTCAATCAGCTCTTGATGAAAAACACGTGCTACCTCTCGTTTACTTTTTCTGTTAATAACCCCGATTGTTCAATAAGATTAAATCCAATTCTTTTACTTCTCCGATCTTAACTTAAATAACGTGTTAACAATCCGATTATGACTCCAAGTACAGCAGCAGGAAGAAACAATTTCATGAATTTCATGGCTATCGCTGTAAATAGACAGCCGATCAGAATCGGAAATGAAAGAACGAGTTGGCCCTCCACCGGAATGAGGATTTGTTTGACGATTAGTGCTGATATGATTCCGACTGGTACATAATTAAAATACAAACGCAAAGCAGGGCTCATTTCTCGTCCTGACATTACAACCACACCAATGATTCGTGTTACATAAGTAGAAACAGCCAGCAAACCGATTAGAATCCAATGGTTGAACATTCACGCCCTCCGGAGAAATAAGAGCTTAAGACTGCCTCTACTTTATCTATTCAGTAAAACATTTTATTTAAGCCTCACTTTTTCTTTCTTTTCAATCTGGATGACTTTACCATCCTGTACAATCAATGTAACGGATCCAAATTTCATTGTTTCCAACATTTCATTTATCCTAGACATAACGTTATTAAATTCCTCTCTCTCCTTTGACACTTCCAACTCTCCTTTCTTCACATGAATTACCAAGGTTGGAATTCCATCGAAAAATAAAAAAGTCCCTCAAATGAGAGACCTGGTTTCATATACACCGTGTGGCTATGGACCTTATCTCTCAAAATGGAATTCCATTTTGCTGGAATTAGCACCTTGCAATTGCAGGTTGCCGGGCGTCATTGGGCCAGTCCCTCCGCCACTCTTGATAAGTGATTCAACTTATTTTTTTGAATTTTACAGTATTTCGGTAGGAATTGTCAACAATAAAATCAAAACTAGTCTTTAATGCCCAGGTTAAGAACTTTTTCAACATTACCCATCTTAAACACTGGGGTTTTTTTGTCCATTTCGATCCTCCTGAATTCATTTAGCCAACATTAACTCCGTTACAGCGGACATCACTTCCTCGAACTCCTTGCTACCATGATTAAAAGTTATACTCCCTTTCAATACTTCGAATGCAGCATAACAAGCGACCTGATTGCCTCCGAAAGTAGTTCCGCGCGTTTCAAGTGAGTTCTTTTTCTTTAAATTTTAGAAGTAAAAGTGGGCTAAAAAGCTATTCTATGGCAAAAGCCTTATAATCGATATGACAAAAAATCACTGGGCTGTAATCAATCCTTTGTTCTGCCCTTAAGTGGATTTCGAATCATTTCTGAAAATCTTACTTATAGCTAATCAGTCTTAATTATAAGAGATAAAGAAAACTTGGGCTTTGCTAAGCCCTGGCGAAGACTGATCCTTAGCTGCACTTATACTTCGTTCGTAAACTTTTCTGCTACTTCGGTTAGCTACATCGCTGAAAAGTTATATCTTCTTAACGTATAAAAAAAAGACGCCTTTATTGTCGTCTCGTTCTTACGTCTATATTGTTCATATGTATGAGCTGGTAAAGTCATTCCGTGAGATTCAATAACTTTATACCCAGCGAGGTTCGGTGCTCTCTAAAGTGGTGGATAGTGATATGCAATATATTTTGTGAGTTCCACTGTACAACCCAACTGATTGCGAAAAATAACTCAAACAACGAAAGCCCTGCCTCTCTTCCGTCCTTACGACTCCTCGGCCGCGCCAGTGTGATTCAGTTACCGTACGTGCTTTTAACTCCCTTCTACTCAAATTGTTTCCTTGTCTGAAAAAATAGATTAAATGGAGATCAAAAGAGGGGTTGAAAATGTGGATTAAACATTTTTTAGTGCACGCTTTGTAGAGCACATGATGCCCTTTATGATTCTTCTCATAAAGGAAGCTTAAACCAATTTTTCTTGGAAGGTCTTTTTTGAGGACCCAGAAAATACAAAAAGGGTGGCGTACTAACGTATGCCACCCAATAAGACTCAAGTTTTAATACTTAGACTTTTTGTACGTTAGAAGCTTGTGGTCCACGGTTACCTTCAACGATTTCGAATGAAACGTTTTGACCTTCTTCTAAAGTTTTGAATCCGTCACCTTCAATTGCAGAAAAATGAACGAATACGTCGTTACCTTCTGAAATTTCGATGAAACCAAAACCTTTTTCTGCGTTAAACCATTTTACTGTACCAGTATTCATATACTGTACCTCCTGAAAATCTTACAAATTCACCAAAAGTTTACCGTTATATTTATCATTCTGACTGTATAAAAAAACCGCACCCGCATGACTGTGAGACAATTAAATTCGTCCACACAATTGCAGCTACGACTTCAATCTATCCACCATTTATATAACCAACTTTATCGGCGTTAATCATATAATAATTCATTTTTTAGAGAATGTCAATAAAATGCTCATTTTACTGTTAAGGATTTTTACCTTACGTATAGTCATCATCAAGGAACATGTTTAAAAAGGGAATGAATATAGTTTTACAAAAGGAAAATTGTAGAGGTGATCATATGAACCGCAGCTATCCATTTCCGCAGAGGGATGAAAATATAGAAACTTCAAAACCAGTAATGGAGGTTTATGGTGATGGTGAATTGACAATTGATGCTGATGAGATATCGCTTACTATAGGAGTCATCACGGAAGATCCAGATGTCAAAACAGCCTCTGCTGAAAATGCCAGAAGGTCCAACCAAGTTCTGAATGCATTATTGAATTTAGGAATACCATCCAATCAAATTGAAACAGTGGTTTACACGATCCAACCGATCTACGCTTATGAAAATGGCCAATCGATCTTCAAGGGCTTTAGAGTGGAACATTTGTACAGAGTAATGATCAATGATGTTCGATCAGCTGGTAGCGTTTATGATACGGCGATCCGGAACGGAGCAAATTTCGCTAGGGACATCTCATTCGATGTTTCAAATCCTAAGGCTTTTTATTTAAAGGCTTTAACAATCGCCTACCAGGACGGTATTCGAAAAGCAGTAACACTCGCTCAACAAATGGGTGTACGGTTAAACCAGGTACCGATCAAAGTCGTCGAACTAAAAGAAAGAGAAGTTGTGCCTTTATATAAAACCCAATTGTTGCAATCTGCAGGGCCTACACCAATCCAACCCCAAAAAGTGACCATAACTGCACAAATGAAAATTTGGTTCTGCTATTCATCATAATGTTATTGTTCAATCGACACTCCTATACTAAAATAGAGATATGTTGACTATAGTCCGCTGTCATTTTATGGATTATAATGGGGGATTACACATGAAACTTGAACAAGCTGTTGGGCTAGTCATCCGTAAGCATCGGACTGTTGAGAAGATTTCACAATTCAAACTTGCTGAATTAACTGGCTACGATCGTTCTTTCATAAGCTTACTCGAAAGAGGTCGGCGGATGCCGACACTTAAAACGATATTCGTTTTAGCAGAACATTTGGATATCCCAGCTCCACAGTTAGTTGAAGAAATTCAGCAGCTTGTCAATAGTGATATCATGGAATATTAGAGATGTAAGGGGACCGATAGAGAATTTTCTATGCGGTCCTTTTGATTTGATGCTTAATCAATTCCTGCTCAAGACTCCCTACCAATATAAATCCGAACATTTTAAAGTCAGCTCGTAAAGACCAAAAGGGGTGCCTGAATGTTGCAGGTTTATTTCCTTCAATAAAGAAATGACTGATCCATGCAAATGAATAAGCAAGGATCGGTGCAGCTAACATATACCAGAAATTCATAAAAAGGAACGAAACACAAATACATACAAAAACAAAACTCGTCCCGACAAAATGCCATGCTCTTGTAGCAGGTTTCGAATGCTGCTGTAGGTAGAACGGCCAAAATTCCTTGAAACTCTTAAATTCTTTTTTCATCATCATTCCCCCTCAAATTAATTTTAACAAATTATCAAACCCTGCCGTACATCGTCTTTCCAACCATCACAATCGAATCGGCTTCACCGCTCCGAGTACGTTCAGAGCGTTGTTCATCTCTTCCATAGATGGCTTTTCCATTCTTGATTTGGTTTCATATGCTTTCGAAGACTTTTCATTATATCCCTCCGCTGCATGTCTGAATCGTAACGTCAGTACGGTACGTGAAATTTATAGAAATTGAATCAAAAAAGAACAGCATTGCAGCTGCCTCCTGATTGTACAGCGACGGTGCAGGATGTACTGACTTCGACGTTTATCACGCGTGTGAGCTGCACTTCCGTATTCGACCTGTAATGGCTCTTGATTATTCATCATTTCTCCTTGTTTTTTGAGTTGTTAGGATAAATGTAAAGTTGTTGGGATAATTTCCGAGTTGTCGGGATAATTTCAAAGTTGTAGGGTTTTCCCCTTTAGTTGTCGGGATAATGCTTTGCACCATAGCCCCTTATCCCGTTCATCATATATTTTAGACCCTTTGATTCTATTTTCTTGGTCTATTCAGTCATTTTTAACTTGTAAATCACAAAGAAAAGCGCAATCGCCCTGGTTAACCACGAAGGTCACTGAAAGTCCGAAGAGGAGGCTCGAACCAAACAAAGTTCGGTTCTGCGTGGGTAAACACTTCGACTTAAATCAATGTGTCGCCGCCGCAGGACTGGAGTGATCCAAGTGGTTGGGCGGTGGAACTAGACATCACTTCAATTTTTATGCTTTCTTATCCTTTAAAAAAGGCTCTTTACACCCTTAAAAATGTTTTGAGCCATCCTCTAATTCTTAGTTGAACCTGTTCCGTTCCCCTGTTTGTTCGTTTCTTTCAAAATTGGTTCTTCGTTTTCCCATTTATGAAGCTCTTTGGCAGAATGTTTCCGGATAAAGATTGTTGCTGCAATCGCCATCGACATAAAAATAAGCAACATGATAACGGATGGTATGTATTCGCTTTTATCCTCTGGAAAATACAAAAATTCCATCATAAGGCAAACATCCTTTCTCCTGATCTTTCTATTATAACAAATGTCAACTTCAACATGTCATGCCGGGGTTTTACAATTAAGTGAACATCAAAAATCAAACAAAAAGAAGCTGAGCTCTTTGCCCAACCTCCTCCAACTTCATAATTGAATTTCAATGGACTCGAGAATATATTCGATTGATTTTGTCATCGAAGTGAACCGTTTGTGCTTCGTATCTGTCTGAAATGCCTGTACAGCAGCAATCGTCATATTCTCGTATGTGTCGTTGATCTGGATCGGATACACATATTTAGGCTTTTCTTCGATTGCCCATTTCACAGCCAAAGGCTTCCATTCGTCGGCAAGTATCTGCACTTCATCAGCAAATGGTTTCACTTCCCCATAGAAGTCGACTTCATATCCATCTTTACAAGTTCTTTCCTCAAATTGGCGATAAGCCTGTTCATTGAGTTCACGCAGCCTTTGCGTCAACTGCTTCAAACGTCGCTTTTCTGTGACCATTGTTTCACCTCTTCTGAACTTATCCTACCAGAGGAAGCACAGAAATGCCATCAAGAGAATACCGTAATCACCAGCGATTCCACTATCATTCAAAATCTTAAAACAGACTCACAAGCCAGTTCCTCTTTTTGGGTTTAGGCGGGCTGTATTCGGTTCGTATCTCGTTCGTCGCGGTGACTTGCAGGAGGAGCTGCTCCTCGAGATCAAGCATTTTTTCTTCAAGCTCAGTTAAACGGGTTGCCATCTGGTCCATATCTTTCCGATGCTGCATGACCTGGTAGGACAAGACTTCATCTGCTTTTTGAGAAACCTTAGACTCCAAGATGTTCAATTGATCCTGCAGCTGTTGAAAATAAACATCCAATTCTTTCAGCCCATTTGCTTTTTTCAATGGCACCTTATCATCAGGGCTTTTCTTCTGCAATTTAATATCGCTCATCTGCAGACCTTGATTCAATTGCTTTTGGATTTCTTCCAGCTGCTCGATGTCCTCTGATCGGAATAAGTAGTGGCCGTGATCATTTTTCGGGCATGGAATATCAAAATACTTCACCCATCGCTGAATTGTCGTCGGATTGACACTGAGCTTCTTCGATACTGCTTTCGTTTTCACCAAGCTTTCCATATTTACGGACCTCCCGGGAATATTGTACCTGTATAATTCGATGGCCTTTCCCCTTCCCCTCCAGGCTTGACAAAACTAGTTCCCTTTCGGCAAAGAAAGTGGATTTTCCTTTCCAAATCAAGGATTCGACAGCACTAGATCCTTTTGTATAGGAGGTGTTCCATATAACATACTAAGAGCAGGAGGTGACTTACTTGAGTAAAAGAAGAGAAGCATCAAAGGAAGACAAGTATGCAGCACAACCGAACAAAAAAACCGGTTACGGAGACAAAAAAATAGAGGGACCGAACCGTCCATCGACATGAACAACAGGGCTGACTCAATCCTTTTCGAGTCGGCCCTTTTTATTGAATAGAATGTTTGAAGAAAGATTTCAATTTCGATAAAACATGAAGCTCCATACGTTTATGTTCATACCAGTCATTTAGTTGGATCTGACTCGGCAGTCCGACATCCCGAAAGTATTTTACCGGATTCCGTTCTTTTAATGACCAATCCTTGGACTCCTTCCGATGATGATGGATAATAGGGAAAAGCAAACGCAGAGGGAAATGATGCCCTTGCCTTGCCTTTTGGTCGAATAATCGCTCATAGTCATATCGGCCGCCAGAAGGCTCTGTCATTCTCGCAAAACGAATAAAGCGTTCAGACATTTTTGGATCTGACAAGATCTTGAGAAGCCTCTTTCCATGATCAATCCGTTTGGACACATTACGGAAACCATGGACAGAGATACCGTATAGTTCACCTTCAAGAGTAGGAAACAAAACTGTGCTGAAATGGAACCGATCCTGAAGCCAATATGGGAAAGTGGCAAATACTTTACGTTTATATGCATTCTGTTCAAGTACAGGTCCTTCAATCACATGCTGCTCATTGATGATCAAAGCGATATCAAGCCTATTTGGATCATGACGGTCCCAAAAAAGTTCCCACTCTCCTACCATGAACCTGGATACCCCGAATTCCTTCAGTAAATGGAATAATGGCATTCTCAATTGTTTGGATGCTTCATACAAGAGAAGTTGCGGATACGCATCTTCGAAAATCAACCAATTGGCTCGTTCATATGTATAAAATAGCCATCTACGGTCCTTTTGCGGCATGATCACCCTGAACTCTTTCTGTTGTAGATCTGTCATATTCCATCCGGCATTCCTCGAAACCATGCTTGCAAGGAATGGCCAGAAAAAATCTTTGTTACGAAAATAGTAATTTTGATACGCTTTTGTCCGTGATATGTTATCGACATTCAATCTTTCAGTTTCCCTCTTGATCTTCTGGATTATCTTCGTCTCTATCGTTTTTTTTGCAAGCGCTTCCTTGTTATTGGACTGTTCCATATGTTCACCCGTCCTGCAAACATCTGTTCGTAAAATCATGCCATTACACTCGACATTCTCCAATAATATGGTATATTCTTAATGATGCCCTACCTCAGAGGATTTATTTTGAAACTTAATCTTTATTCTTTCGTCTAGAATGATGACGACTCTGTAAGGTCTAGTAAGGAAGGTGAACTGATTGAACTTTCACTATCCAAATCGAAAAAGCCGTCCCATCCAACAACCCCTCAGCCCATCTGCTGGAAAGTTGAAATTGAACGACTCATATGCTAACAGGGGGATGACATTCGAAGAGGATATCAATCATACCAACGCCCATTATTTGCACATCGGGAAATCGGTGATCCACAAGAAACCTACACCTGTTCAGATTGTTTCAGTGGATTATCCGAAAAGAAGCGCAGCAGTCATCAAGGAAGCCTATTTCAAGCAACCATCGACGACTGATTACAATGGGGTGTACCGAGGTAGATATATCGATTTTGAGGCAAAAGAAACAAGGAATAGAACCTCATTTCCATTAACGAATTTCCATCAGCATCAGATCGATCATCTGAAAAGAGTTGTTGAACAGGAAGGAATCTGTTTCATCCTGGTAAGATTCAATGCTTCTCAACAAGATTATTTGATGGAAGTGGCGCACTTATTTCATTTTTGGGACCAGCAGGACAACGGAGGGAGAAAATCCATTCCAAAAACCTATTTTGAAGAAAAAGCCCATTTGATTCAATTAGGTTACAACCCACGTATTGATTATTTGAAAATTGTCGATAACTTGTTCTTTTCTACCTCCTAAGGGATAGAAACAGACGGTTTGATACGAATAATTATTACGTCAGGTTACGTTTAGAAAGGTAGGAACAACAATGAGTGACAATAAATACAGCTCAAGGCAGCAACGCCGTCAAGGGGCTGCTTCACAAGAAAAGAAAACACCCAATAGACAGAAGAAAAGCTTGCTGAAAAAGATCACGGCTCTTCTTCTCATATTTAGTTTGATAGGAGTAACAGCAGGTGCCATCGCAGTGTTTGCGGTCATCAGCCAGTCACCTGAACTTGATCCGAAGGCACTTGATACACCAGCATCATCCAAGCTTTTTGATAAAGACGGAAATGAATTCGGTATGATGTTTAAAAATGAAAAACGGATCAAGGCTCCCCTCGATGATATACCCCAGGTCATGAAAGATGCAGTCATTGCGACTGAGGACGTCCGCTTCTATGATCATTTTGGTATTGATATACGCCGGATCGGTGGGGCAGCGATCGCCAACATTACAGGTGGTTTCGGCTCCCAGGGTGGGAGTACGATCACACAGCAGGTCATTAAGAATGCATTACTGACCAAGGATAAGAAGATGACACGTAAGATTAAAGAAGCATATCTTGCCGTCAAGCTTGAACAACGCTATTCCAAAGATCAGATCCTGGAAATGTATCTGAACAAGATTTATTTTGGCGAAGGTGCTTATGGAATTGGGACAGCTGCTAAGACCTACTTCAATAAAGAGATACAAGATTTAGAACTACATGAAGCTGCCCTATTAGCCGGAATGCCCAAAGCGCCATCCTCATATAGCCCATTTGATCATCCTGAAAAAGCAGAAAAGCGACGTAATGTAGTTTTATCTCAAATGGCGAAATATGGTTTTATCACCGAAAAACAGAAAAAAGAGGCTTCATCCATTCCGGTTACAGATTATGTAAAAGAATCTAAACCGGAAGAAAAACAAAAATCATATGAGACCTTCAAAGCACAAGTCATTAAAGAAGCTGCAAAAATGGCTGGCTTCGAGGATCCAGGCGAAGTCTACACATCGGGGCTGGAAATCTATACAACACTTGACCCGAACGCACAAAACGCTGTTGAGGAAGCCCTTTATAGCGACAAAATCATCAAGGATGTGAACATTCAAGGTGGAATTGTCCTAACGGATACGAAAACTGGAGCAGTCAGAGCGATAGGAAGCGGGCGCAAAAACACAGCTAGCTCATTCTATGCGACACAGATGGACCAACGCCAACCAGGCTCTGCAATAAAGCCGATTCTTGATTACGGTCCAGCGATCGAACATCTGAAATGGCCGACGTACAAAAAGTTAAGTGATGATAAACTTGTTGTAAACGGCCACGAATTCCACAACTGGGACAGGAAGCATCATGGCGATGTGACAATGCGCAGGGCATTGTATGATTCTTATAACCTTCCAGCGATCCGTACATGGCAGGAAGTGGGCCCTGACAAAACGAAAGAATTTGCAGCAAAACTAGGAATTGAAGTGGATGATAAGCATTATAGCCCAGCTTATGCAATCGGTGGATTCCATAAGAGTCCTTCACCGATGGAAATGGCAGCTGCGTATGCTGCATTCTCGAATAAAGGGGTCTATAACAAGCCATTCACTGTAACGAAAATCAAGTTCCCTGATGGCCGTGTGATCGAGCATAAAGCTGATCCAAAAGTAGCAATGGAAGAGTACACAGCATATATGGTCACCAATATGTTGAAAGATGTCATCACAAAAGGAACTGCAAAAGGGTATGTGAACTTGGATTTCCCTGTTGCTGGAAAAACCGGTACGACGAACTATCCTGCTGAATATGGAGAAGAATTCAAAGGCAAGACGAGAGATGCCTGGTTTGCCGGATATTCTTCTGAACTTTCCGCTGCGATATGGACCGGTTATAACAGTAGTAAGGATGATGAAGGAAACCCACAATATTTGACTAATGAAACAGATGATTACGCAAAGTTGCTCTTCAATGACATTATGGCCAAAGCAAGTGCGGACTTGGAGAATTCTGATTGGAGCCGTCCTGACTCGGTGATTGAGGTCCCAATTGAAAAAGGGACAAATAAACGGGCAAGCGAATTCACTCCGAAAGATAAAATCATCAGGGAGCTTGCTGTAAAAGGTACAGAACTGCCGGATATCTCAAAAGAGTATGATAAGCTTGAAGTTCCACAAGGGCTGAAAGCCGATTACGATGAAAAGAAACAAGAAGCGAAACTAACATGGAAATACCCTAAGAAATTCGTTGATAAAGGGATCACCTTCAAAGTTCTTTACTCGATCGATGGTGCTGGATTCCAGGAGCTTACCAAGCAGAAAGAAATGGAATTAGTCGTTCAGAACTTGTCTCCTGGTGCAAATTATACATTTACCGTGGTAGCCGTCGATGAAGAAAAGAAAAAAGAAAGTGAGCCTGCAACCGTCCAAGTCCAGACAACACAAGAAGACAGTAATGATGATTCCGGCCCCCCTCCTTCTGGCGATGACAATGGAGAAGGGAATGGAAACGGGAATGGCAATGGGAACGGCAATGGAGGAAACGGAGATGGGAGTGGAGAGACACCACCTCCAGGAGATGATGAGGCCCCCCCTCCTCCACCAGACGATAATCCTGATGATGGTGGAGATGGAGGCGGCGATGATTCTGGTCTTCCATTCGGTATCGGCACCCTCCCTCCAACATCTACCGACAGACAAGCTTCATAATAGATCTCGAAAAGGCCTGAGTGGAATTTTTCCACCCAGGCCTTTTCCTTCATCTCTGTATATTGAAGCGATCTTTTATAAGAGGCCATAATGGCGGATACGGGAAAGCAAGATTCCAAAAAGACATCCCGGCAATATCCAGCCTTTTGATCAAGTCGAATTTGGCAGACATACTCCTCAGGTCTTCAAACCAGACGATGTGTTCCTTGCCGTTTTCATCATAATACGTATAGTAAGGGGCCTGATCCTCTTCATCATACTGTATTTCCGTCTTCCTTGTATAAGCGAGCCTAGTAGCCTGGGGGACACTCAATGCTTTAGCAAATGGACCGCCCTCGACATACGGCAATGTCCAGTCGTATCCATATAAATTTATACCCATCAAAAGCTTCTCCTTCGGAATTTCTGTCAAAGCATATCTCAATACCTTTTCAACTTCTGGCAATGGACTAACGGGTAAAGGCGGACCCCCGCTCCATCCCCATTCGTATGTCATGATGATGACATAATCGACGATTTCCCCATGTGCTTTATAATCATGTCCCTCATAAAGGACTCCTGGCTGATCAGCGCTTGTTTTAGGGGCTAATGCCGTTGAAACAACATATCCTTGAAGTTTTAGTTTATTCGTCAATCTCCGTAAGAATTGATTATAGGGTTCTCTGTTTTGACGCCCCAAGAACTCGAAATCGATGTTGACTCCTTGAAATCCTTTGTTTTTCATCACTTGATCAATATTGTCTACAAGAGTATCCCGTATTTTTTCGTCTTGAAGGACTGCAGTCGCCAGTTCTGTGTCAAACTCGGCTCCTTCTTTGATATTCGTCACAGACATGATCGGTTTGACATTGTTGGCTTTTGCCGCTTCAATCAAATCATCGTCGTTCTCCAGTGGTCGGATATTCCCTTTTTCGTCAACGTGATAACTGAACACCGATAACCAGCTTAATGCATTTCCAGCCGTTTTCGCATGTTGAACTGATTTTTCAAATGGTTCTGCATACGCATTGACAAGTGCTGGTGTTTTTGGTCTTTGAGGAATTCGGAGTACCTGGCCAGGATATAAGATATTTCCTTCGATTTGTGGATTGGCCCTTCTAAGTTCATCTACGGAAACACCTGTTTTATTTGCAATACTGAAAAAGGAATCACCAGGTTGCACCGTATACCGGTCCTGCGTCGGAATGAGCAATGTTTGCCCGATTGCTAGCTGATCGGGAGCTTCCAATCCATTCAAATCAACGATTTGCTGCCACGGTATACCGTACTGTTGAGAGATTCCCCAAAGAGATTGTCCTCTTCTCACAACATGGATCTGCATTCTAGTCCCTCCTGCTCGACATCATCATGCTATTATCCTATGTTGTCATTTCTTGTCCATATGCTGTTCTTTATACACAGCCATGACCCACTTCTTCTCAAGTTCGCCAAAAAGTTGGGCCAATTGGATGAATGATTGGTAGTGATCGGGATTTTCGGTGATGAATGAAAGACGCTCATTCATATTAACAGGCTGGATTGGGAGAAGTGAAAGGTCATCCTTCAAATGAGTCAGACGTTCAACCTTCTTTCCATTTACCCAAAAAACCAAAGTAATGAGCCATCCGATCCCTAAAATCATCTTCGGGCCTGCAGCCCGGCGGCTTCGTTGAGAGAATGCTTTAGCTATATGTTCTTTTTCCACTTTCCAACGTTCAAAAAAACGGTGGATGTAACCTGCTCGATCGAATTCATAAAGGGGAGGATCCCTTTTTATACTTAAAATATCAAGCAGGAAAGGGATTTCCGCCAGCTCACGTACCCCCAAAGTATCTTCATAGGTAATCTTCCTTGAACTGAACCATAAGGGGTGATAGAAGGAGGTTGGGATCTGGATCGTTTTATCAGACATTCTGTTTCACTTTCTTCATTCTCTTTTGCCCTTCACGACATAAATAAAGAAGCGGACAAACGGTACATTGAGGATTCTGTGCTTTACAATGGTATCGACCGAAGAAAATAAGTCGGTGATGCGTATCAGACCATTCCTCCTTAGGGACCTTTCGCATCAACGTTTTTTCCACTTCAAGGACGCTATCCTTCCATCGACAGATTCCTAACCGTTTCGATACCCGTTCCACGTGTGTATCAACTGCGATAGCAGGTTCTCCAAACGCCACGGAGACGATGACATTCGCCGTTTTCCTTCCGACACCTGGCAGCTTAATCAATTCATCACGTTCTCGAGGTACTTCTCCCCCATGCTCATGGATGAGAATTTCAGAAAGTTTCCGGATGTTCTTAGCTTTATTGCGGAAAAGACCAATTGAACGTATATCGTTCTGCAATTCTTCCAATGGTACTGCCAAGTAATCTTCCGGAGTTTGATATTTTTCAAATAAGCCTGGGGTAACCTTATTAACGAGCGCATCCGTACATTGTGCAGATAACAGGACCGCAATCGTAAGTTCAAAAGGGTTCCTATGCTGTAGCTCGCAATGTGCTTCGGGGAACATATTGCCTATTTGATCCAATACTTCTCTGATTTGCTTTTTCGTCAACATGATTTGATCTCGTCCTTTACTATTGTTCAAGCCAATTATAGTATGGAAAATCCGTCTTGTCCGTATCTGAAGAGGTATTCCCGGTTTTCCTATACCTGTGCTGGCGGAATTTCTCACCGTATTGTTTTGCCTCATCTACCGACTGGATTCCGTTCTTTTTCCACTCGAATAAAATCCGATCAATATATCGGAAGTTCAGCTTTCCTGACAATACTGATTCTTTCAAAGCTGCAATGATAAGCGACGGGTCATGCTTATCCTGGTCAAGCCACATTGTCAATGTCTCACACTCAATCGGCGATAACGGTCTGCCGAACTCCTTTTCCATGATTGTATAAATCTGTTGCTCATCTTCCCTATGCTTTTCATATTCTTCATCGATTTCATCTTCATCCAAGACTCTGATCAATTTCTCCCACAGAGGGCGTAGTGTATACGTTTCTGAATATATGTTTTGTACGGGATCTTGTTGTTCTTCTATCTTCAACATCCCTTTTTGTATGCAGGTCCGTAGGATCTGCATACATTTATGAGATGATACTGTCATCCTGGATGATAGTTGTTCAGGAGTGGGAAAAGAATTTCCCGTTTCGAGGAACGAATGCATATGTATCAATGCCATCACTTCTTCTTCATCAAGACCGATCCGGTTGTAATTCCGTAACAGGACACCTGGGATCGGGACGGAGCCCATATCCATCCAATTTAAAAAACTCTCTCTTTTCATCAAACACACCTCCTCTTCATTATATCAAATAAAATCGACTTAACTAATAGTGTGATCCGCAACTCCCTTCGCCAGGAAGCATTTTTAAAATGAAAGAAAGCACTAGTGGAATCTTAAGTCGTCATGCTCGCAAGCAAGACTGATTACACTCAGTGCTTTCTGGGAAACAGAATCATAAAAGATCAAGGATATAATCGATTAAGCAAGCGTGGGAACGGAATGGACTCCCGGATATGCTCGATGCCAGATAACCAGGCGACGGTACGCTCTAACCCCAGGCCAAACCCAGAGTGAGGTACACTTCCGTACTTGCGCAACTCTAAATACCACTTATATGCCTCATCTGACAGGTCATGTTCCTCATAACGTTTCTTCATCAATTCGAGATCATCGATACGCTGACTTCCTCCGATGATTTCACCATAACCTTCAGGTGCAATCAAGTCTGCACACAAGACGACATCATCACGTTCAGGGTCAGGTTTCATATAGAACGCTTTGATGTCTTTCGGATAATTCGTAATGAATACGGGTTGATCGAAGCTTTCTGCAATCGCCGTTTCATGAGGCGCTCCGAAATCTTCACCCCATTCGATATCATCATAACCTTTTTCTTTAAGAAGCTTGATTGCATCATCATAAGATATCCGCGGGAAAGGCGCTTTGATTTTTTCAAGATTTTCAATGTTCCGACCAAGTGTTTCCAGCTCGATTCTGCAATGTTCAAGCACACACTTTGCTAAGAATGAAACGTATTGCTCCTGAATTTCCAGGCTTTCTTCATGCTCGACGAACGCCATTTCCGGCTCGATCATCCAAAATTCGATTAAATGACGGCGAGTTTTAGATTTTTCAGCACGGAAAGTCGGTCCGAAAGAGAACACACGGCCGAATGCCATTGCTGCAGCTTCCATATAAAGTTGTCCACTTTGAGATAAATAGGCATCTTCATCAAAGTATTTCGTGTGGAATAACGTAGTTGTTCCTTCTGCTGAGCTGCCTGTCAAAATAGGTGAATCGATCTTTACGAACCCTTCCTTATTGAAAAATTCATATGTAGCACGGATGATTTCATTCCTGATCCGCATAATTCCATGCTGCTTTTTAGAACGTAACCATAAATGACGGTTGTCCATCAAGAACTCTGTTCCGTGTTCTTTCGGTGTGATCGGGTAATCGATGGATTCGTGGATCACATCCAATCCAGAAACGACAAGCTCTACACCAGTAGGGGAACGGTCATCTTTTTGAACAGTTCCAGTCACATACAAGCTTGATTCCTGTGTAATGGATTTTGCTTTTAACCATACGTCTTCATCTACTTCTTTTTTTACGACGACACCTTGGATGAATCCTGTGCCGTCCCGTAATTGTAAAAATGCAATCTTTCCACTTGATCGCTTATTGGCTAGCCAAGCTCCGATCGTCACTTCTTGGCCAATATGATCGCTTAACAATTGAATTGTGGTTTTCACTCTATTCCCTCCACTTACGTAAACTCGGGTAGTAAATTTTAATTTGTTTTTCTTATTTTACATAAACAAGAGCCGATAAACAACCGGCCCTTATTTTTGATGTTTTTCCATAAAGTTCCTGATGCGGGTTAAAGCATCCTCTAATACGGAAAGGGATGTCGCATAGGAAAGGCGTACATTGCCTGGCGCGCCGAACCCGCTCCCAGGGACAAGTGCTACTTTTTCGTACTCGAGGATCGCTTCAACCCAGTCATCCACATCCTTAAATCCTGTCAGCTCAAGTGCCTCCGTGACATTCGGGAATAGGTAGAACGCTCCCTTCGGCTTTTCACATTTGAATCCGGGGATCTGGATCAATTGCTTATAGACTTTGTCGAGACGTTCCTCAAATGCCTTCTTCATCTCTTCAACTGGTTCCTGAGTGCCGTCATATGCTGCGATGGCGGCATGCTGTGCGATTGAAGTCGGGTTTGATGTACTATGGCTTGCAAGATTCGTCATTGCTTGGATCACATCCCGATTACCAACAGCATAGCCGATTCTCCAGCCTGTCATCGCATGTGATTTAGATACTCCATTGATGATGATCGTGTTTTCTTTCAACTCCGTAGAAAGCTGTGCAATCGAAACATGATGCTCTCCAAAATAAGTAAGTTTTTCGTAAATCTCATCTGAAACGATAAGAATGTCATGTTTGAGGCAGACTTCGCCGATCGCTTTCAATTCTTCTGATGAATAGATCGCTCCAGTTGGATTCGATGGCGAATTTACGATCACCGCTTTTGTCTTTTCACTGATGGCATCATCCAATTGTTCAGGTGTGATTTTAAAACCGTTCTCCTCTTTACCTTCGACATGTACCGGAACGCCACCAGCAAGCTTCACTTGTTCTGGGTAGCTTACCCAGTATGGTGTTGGGACGATTACCTCATCACCATCGTCAAGCAATACCTGGAACAATGTATACAGGGCATGCTTCGCGCCAGTCGTCACAATCACTTCACCAGGATCATAAGACAATTCCTGATCCCGTTGTAATTTCTCGATGATGCTTTCTTTCAGCTTCGGTAATCCTCCAGCAGGTGTATACCTTGTATACCCTTCATTCATGGCTTTCTGGGCATTTTCTATGATATGTTCAGGGGTGTTGAAATCGGGCTCTCCTGCTCCCAGGCCGATGACATCATGGCCTTCTGCTCTCAGGGCATGCGCTTTCGCTGTAATCGCTAGTGTACTTGATGGTGTCAATGCTTTAACTCGCTTTGCTAATTTCATTCCAAAACCCTCCATAAAGAATACTTGTGACAAGTTATATTTAAAATATTTTACAATTGAAACTATAATCGTTGGTTCATCGTGTACGTCTTAAAAAAAGTACCATCCGAATATCGTATGTAATGGAACGTATATCTGGTTGCACCTTTTTTATAGACAATTTCCCATACTGGGGTGAACGGTGAAGTTTCACGATATCTTTCCAAACCTAAACGAATCGATATCAAATTGTCCAGGTCCAGTTCTTGCTGTATATATTGCTTCACTTTCTGAACATTCCAACCATCTTCAGCTTTGATGACTTTAGCTTCATTTTCCTTAGAAAGCGGTATGAAGACATAGCTGTCTTCCTTATCTATCTTAGCACGGATCACGTCGAATGCACCATGTGATCCATTATAATGCTCGATTTCATTCACTTCAGTGATATTAAACTGCTCCTTTGCCAAAGCAACACTTTTCTTTTGGCTTTTACCGTGATCATTAAACACATAATAATAATAAGATATGCCTAGTGCTGTTGTAATAAACAATAAGGCTCCCAATATGTAGAACGTTTTTTTCATACTAAAACCACCTAGGTACGATAGATGGTAAAGACCATCTTTTCTTGATCTTCTTTATCAAGCGCTAAACCGAACATCAAATCCTGATGCTTGAGGGTTCTGTTCAATGCATCTACGATTTTGTAAAGGTCAGCTGAAGATTGAACCTTCACAGTAGAAAGTATTTCTATTTTACTTTCCATCTTCATTACACCCCATCCAGTTATCAAGTATTTTGCCATGTAACGGTTGCTTCCTGTTTTATCCTTAATAACTCTTCTGTTTAGGGACAAAATAAATGTATCAAGAAAGCAGTTCTTAAAACGACTGCATCACATAATATCCTTCCCTGCACCTTTTGGGGGCTGTCCTATAGTGTCAGACATCAAGTCAGACACTTATGAGACAGCCCACTTTTTCTTGTCTCTTGTTTATTTTAACGATTCCATTGCCTTTTTCAATACCTTTGGCGAACATTTTAAGGTCATTTATACGCTATTTTAGGTTTGGACAACGGTATTTGGGTAATTTCATACTCTTTTTGATTTGTTTTAACCATTACGATCCCCTGTTCATACGGCTTGAAAATTTCAGTCCACCGGTCTTCAAGCCTTAACATCACCTCATCACTTGCTCTATAGCCTGAACGCTTAAAAATGACAGCAACCTCAGGACTGGTATGATCCAACAATTCCTCACTTGTGCCGAAATAATGACCAAAGCCGCCTATTTTGATCAATGAGGCATTTATTACTCCATCCCGGATGATTGTTTTCTCAGCTACATCATTTGCGACGCCCATATAAAGGATATGGTTGGTACCGTACTGAAGATCCAACGCCATTCCGCCTATTTCATTTTCTTTATGTTTTTCTAAATATTTTACTGTGACAGAGATTTTATCTAACAATTTGAATTGGTCGCCTGATTCCAACGGTTTGACCGTCCCGTCCTGAAGCTGGAAACGTTCTGTTAGATCATTGACAATATTTTGGGCTATGAATACTTGTGAAATCTTATATTCATTGGTAAGCCACTCCAGGTTTCCAGTAAATTGCTCCCCTTTATTCGTTACTATCAATGTATCGATTTGATCGACTTGAAAAATTTTCATCTGCTGTTTAAATTGGGCATCGCTTTGTTCACTTCCCGTATCGATCAGGATATTTTTACCCTCACTGTCTTGTATGAGAGTTGCTTCCCCACTTTCAAGTTCAAGGAAAGAAAACGCGATTTCGTCTTTTTTTAGGTTCAAATCAAGATTCTTTATTACATTTCCTTTCGTGTCTCCATCCATAAAAAATACCGGCTCATCTTTAACCGGATTGTTGGTGACCAGAAGAAGGACCAAGAACAAGCTGAAGATCATGATTGGCCGGATATACACAAATAATCCCTCCGTAAATACGGTAGTCTTGATTATAGTGTATGCTGGACAATATAACTTAACCTATAAAGTATTTTAGATCATCCAACAGGTCATCCATCGATCCTTCCAGTACTGGTACATCAGGAAGTGAACTTAGAAACATTTTTCCATATTTTGCTGTAACGATGCGACGGTCGAACACAAATACTGCCCCATGATCGGAGGAAGAACGTACTAATCGTCCGAAGCCTTGTTTAAACCGGATGATTGCTTGAGGCAATGATAGCTCCATGAAAGGGCTCTTTCCCATTCTGCGAATTTGTTCACTTCGGGCTTCAATCACAGGGTTATCAGGTGGATTGAACGGTAGACGAACGATGACCAAACACGAGAGATCGTTTCCTGGAATATCAACACCTTCCCAAAAACTGCTTGTACCGAATAGGACAGCACGATCCAACTGCTTAAAATGCTTGGTCAGCCTTGCACGACTTCCACTGTCGATGCCCTGGCCGATCAGTGAGAAATCCTCCGGATCAGCTAGTTCCTTAAAACGATGATAGGTCTTCTTCAACAAATCGTAGCTTGTGAACAGGACAAGCATCCTTCCATCTGTAACATAGGCGATCCTGTAAATATATGCTGCAATCGTACTTGCGTAGGCTTCCGTACTCACATCTTTAATCATCGGTAAATCGGTAGGAACCATTATTTTCGCCTGGTTACTATAATCGAACGGGGATTGCAGCTGAACAGTGGCAGCATCCTCTCCTATACCCAGTCTTCCCCTCACAAAATCAAAACGGTTGCGGATCGTCAATGTCGCAGAAGTCAAAATGACGCTCTTTTTCCTTTCAAAAAACTCTCTTGAAAGGCGGTCCGAAATATCAATCGGTTGATTATAGATTGACACAGCATTTCTTGCTCCACCTGGATCGGTCTCTATCCAACAGACCTCATCTTCAATTGACGTAAGAAGCATATGGGCAAGAATATTCCTTTCCTCATCCAGCTTATTGAGAAGCCCGGTGTAATCGACAAGTGTTCCTTTTTGAAGGACATTTAAATGTTCTTCATGTTTCTGTACTTTTTTAATAATTTCACGGCAATCACGAAGCAGATCATTGGTGTGAAGCTGAACCCTTGCAAAAACTTCCTTCATCTCACCATACCAGTCAGGATCAGCCTCCGATGTAGTGAAACGGAAGGAGATTTTACCGACTTCCGATTTTTTATGGCCTTTGGCAACCACATACGTTTTGATCATACTGAACAGATGATCGATTTCGAATTTCATATCTTTTAATCCATTGATTACCTTGCTTTTATCGTAATCGATCTCTACAGAATTCAATATTTCTTCAAGCTTGAGCCAAAGGTTTACAGTCTTTTCTTCTGAGGTTCCGAGTCTGTCCAATACTCGATGAAATGAGAAATAGTCGGTTTGGAGGCCGAAGTGGTCACCCGCCACCTCGTCCAAGTGATGCGCTTCATCAATCACTACTTCCTGATAAGCTGGAATAAGCGCATGGTCATTCACTAAATCTGTAAAAAGCAATGCGTGATTAGTGATGATAATGTCCGCATCATAGGCTTCCCTTTTCGAACGATGATAGAAGCACCTGGAGAACCAAGGGCATTTATGGTTCAGACAAGAATTAGCGTCACTTTTGACTTGATGCCAGAATAACTGCCCGCCAGAAGGAAGGTTCAACTCCTCGATGTCACCTTCATCGGTCGTTGTCAGCCAAACTAACAACTGGGCTTTTGCAAGCAGAACATCATAATTGTTGTCATAGATCTGATCCAGCTGTTGCTCGAATTTGCGTAAACATAAATAATGGTTCCGCCCCTTCAGGACGGATGCATTGAAATCGAAAGGAACCATCTGCTTCAATAAGGGGATATCCCGGTCAAGAAGCTGTTCTTGAAGCTGTATCGTATGGGTACTGACGACCAGCGGCCTCCCTGTCTTTTTAGCATGAAGCAGACCAGGAATCAAATATCCAAGGGATTTGCCTATCCCAGTCCCCGCCTCAATCATAGCGTGACGACCATCAGTGAGTGATTCACCGACCACATCCATCATTTCAAGCTGCCCATACCTTTTTTCATAATTGGGCAGTGAATCGGCAAATCGTTCTTGTATATCTTGATGGGTCAGTGATTCATCTACATATTCTTCCTCAAGTCCTCTTTCTTTCATTTTCCTTAGTATAAGTTGACGATACACATCCAATTCAGGTATATCTTCTTCCAACTTTCCTAATTTGCGGTTTATACATTCTTGGACAAGACCAGCTACATCACTGTGCAGTCCTTTGAGCAAAGGATGAAGTCGTTGCAATGTCAATAAAGGAAGGGTTTCAAGTCGATTCAGCAATTCAATCAACAATAATCCCGTCGCTTCTGCATCCGAGTCTGCCTTATGTGGTTGTAAATGTTCCAAGGCAAGAGAATCGGATAGCTGACTAAGTTTATAGGAATCCAAATTAGGCATAAGGATCCGGGATAGCTCTACAGTATCAATCAGCATCCCTCTCCATTCAAAATACCCTGCATTTTCAAGTTCAGCATTCAAAAAGGACAGATCGAACTGGATATTATGAGCTACTAAACAAGCTCCATCCAAAAGCTTCAATAGTTCAGGCGCTACTTCTTCAAAAGTAGGTGCGTCTTCCACTGTGGATTGCTTGATGCCTGTCAATGAAGAGATGAATGAAGGAATCGGGATCCCTGGATTCAAGTATGAAGAATAACGGTCGATAATCGTGCCATTTTGGACAACAACAAGACCGATCTGTATGATCTTATCTTTCTTTTTAGGAGAGTGTCCTGTCGTTTCAAAATCCAGGACAACATATTTTTGGTTCATGATTTCACCTCAGGATAGATGCCAAACGAATGGTTCCGCGCATCAGCTTACTGCTACCAAAGAAAAGCGAAAACGCCCTGTTTAACCACGAAGGTCACTGGAAGTCCGACGAGGAGGCTGTCGCCGCCGCAGGAGGACTGAAGTGAGCCAAGTGGTTGGGCGGTGGAGCTAGACATCAAGAAAAGCGCAAACGCCCTGTTTAACCACGAAGGTCACTGGAAGTCCGACGAGGAGGCTCGAACCAAACAAAGTTCGGTTCTGCGAGTGCAAACACTTCTAACCAAATCACTGTGTCGACCGCCGCAGGAGGACTGAAGTGAGCCAAGTGGTTGGGCGGTGGCTATTTAAACAAAATTGTTATACATTCTTGTCAAAGAAAAAGCGGGTGCTCATGCTTCATAAGCACTCCGCTTCAAAAAAACTCATTCTTATAACATTTTACGCCTTCATACATATTCGTGCAATGAAAGAAAACTGATGTTAGGAAGGTATACCTAAGGGATTGGAGTGACTGGCAATGGAAAAGCAAGAAAGCCCTCTTGCAGAGAGCTTTTATAAAATGGTCGCTTCCGGTTCATTGGAAATACGTTCGATGATTGTATTGTTCTCATCCATGATCGCAACAGTCGGTTTATGAGTACGGGCTTCTTGTTCCGTCACCATGACATAATTCAGGATGATGACCACATCCCCCGTCTGGACTAATCGGGCGGCAGCGCCATTCAGGCAAATCGTACCGCTTCCCCTTTTTCCAGGAATGATATATGTTTCAAAGCGTGCACCATTATTATTGTTCACAATTTGCACCTTTTCATTTGGAAGCATGTCGACGGCATCCAAAATATCCTCATCGATTGTGATGCTCCCTACATAATTAAGGTTCGCTTCTGTTACTCTTGCCCTATGGATTTTTCCTTTTAACATTGTGCGAAACATTGAATTTTTTTCCCCTTCCTTCTCTATCGGACACCTTCCATGATGATGTTATCGATCAAACGTGCCCCTTCAAACTGATATGCCAAAGCGATGATCGTCTTCTGATCGAACCCTTCAACAGGTTGCAATTCAGGATAAGATAGGATTTCAACATAATCGACCTCTCCATATTCCAATCGTTGCAAGATCTTGTACAACCACTGTAGGACTTCATTGACCGTTTCACCCTTTTGGGCCTTTTCTTTTGCACCTCTAAGCCCTTCATACAATTGGGGAGCGATTCGCCGCTCATCATCCCTCAAGTTCACATTCCTGGAACTTTTCGCAAGCCCATCTTCTTCTCGTATCGTCGGACAAATAACCAGCTGTATCGGGAAAAAATAGGAATTGATCAAATCATCGACGATCGCGACCTGTTGAGCATCTTTTTGACCGAAGTACGCCCGGTCAGGCTGGATGATATGGAACAATTTCGTCAAAACGGTCACGACACCATCGAAGTGACCTGGTCTCTTTTCACCGCAAAGCCTATTTGTCCTTTTCGTTACCATGAGTTTCGTACCGGCTTCATTCGGATATATCACTGAACTGGAAGGATAGAACAACACATCGGAACCGTTATTTTTTGCAATTTCTTTATCCCTTTCAAAATCACGGGGATAACGCTCAAAATCTTCGTTAGGTCCGAACTGGGTTGGATTGACGAATATGCTGGTCACGACGATGTCGCACTCTTGTTTTGCCCGATGCATGAGTGAGACATGGCCTTCATGCAGAAAACCCATTGTCGGCACAAAACCGACTTTGAAACCATTTTGTTTTTGTTCTTTGGTGTAGGCTTGCATTTCTTCAATAGTCTTAAAAACGATCATACTTTTCCTCCGTATAAGGATACCAGCTGCTCTTCTTTCATCGTAAAAGTGTGTTTCTCCTCAGGGAATTTCCGTTCTTTTACATCCTCAACGTAATTTTTTATAGAAAATCCGATTTGCCCGGATACATTCGTATACTGTTTTACAAATTTCGGCGGCCGATGTGAACCGTAACCGATCAGATCATGATACACCAGCACCTGCCCATCGGTCCCAATTCCTGCTCCAATCCCGATCGTTGGAATCGATAAACGTTTGCTTACCAACTCAGCCAGCTGTCTTGGTACACATTCGAGGACCAAAGCAAAAGCGCCAGCCTCTTCAATTGCAAACGCGTCACCGATCAACTTTTCAGCTGCTTTGGCATCTTTACCTTGGACTTTGTAACCACCAAGGACGGCAACCGATTGCGGGGTCAACCCTAAGTGGCCCATCACAGGGACTCCTGCCCCAGTAAGCCGACTGATGACCTCGATCACCTCTCCTGCCCCTTCTACTTTTACGGCATCAGCGGAGGCTTCTTGCATCAGGCGGGCTGCATTTTTCAAGGCGTCAGCGGTCGACGTATGATAGCTCATAAACGGCATATCCGTAACGACAAATGTTTCAGAAGCTCCTCTTTTGACTGCTTTCGTATGATGGATCATATCCTCCATCGTCACAGGTATGGTCGATTCATAGCCAAGTACGACCATTCCAAGGGAATCCCCTACAAGGATCAAGTCGATATTCGCTTGCTCAGCGATTTGCGCTGAAGGATAATCATAACTTGTGAGCATCACGATCTTTTCATCTTGTTCCTTCATTTTCTTAAAATCACTAATCCGTTTCATACTTCTCCTCCTTTTAAATCAGAGGAAGATGAAAGTGAACTCTTTTCGCATAGGCTCAGTTAACCTTCAGATGATATTTGCTGAAGAAATCAACATTAACAACAAAGCCATGGCATAAAAAAACCTTCTTTCAGACAAAGAGAAAGAAGGGAGTTAAAACGCTTTCAAACTTTCATCCCTCTGTCCATGTCCCAGGTTCGGATCAAGGCAGAACCATAATCATAATCAATCACATATATTACACATTCGGAAAGTGCAGTTCGTTGATACGATACCGCCTATAAGTGTAGTATAGCAGATATTTTCTCTTCATGTTCTAAAAATAAACCTTTTTAGGATTTCTGAGTGAGCTCGATATCTGCAGAGTAAACACGGTGTACGGTTCCTAAATCGTCTTCGACCAAAAGGACACCCTCTTCTGTGATTCCTTGTGCCTTTCCATACAATTCACCCGCAATTGTACGGACCCGTATGCGTTTGCCTAAACTTGCAGCAGAGCCTTCCCATAATAATTTGATCGGCGAGAATCCGTGTTCCAGATAAAGGGTATACAGCTTTTCCATCTTTTCTAAAATAGAGCGTACCAGATGTGCTCTTTCGATTTCCGTTCCACTCGCTATTTTAAGCGATGTCGCGATATTGGAGATTTCATCGGGAAAAGCAGCTGTATTTACGTTGATCCCGATCCCGATGATGACCGAATTCACCCGATCAGCCTCAGCCTGAAGTTCTGTCAGGATCCCCACCACTTTTTTTCCGTCGATCAATATGTCGTTGGGCCATTTGATCTGTGCATCTTCACCAGTTACTTGTTGAACGCCTTGCACTACACTGACAGCAGCAAGCAATGTAAGCTGAGGTGCTTTTTGAGGGGGAATGTTCGGACGTAAAATGACACTCATCCAGACACCGCTTCCTTTCGGTGAATGCCAGGATCGGCCCAGTCGTCCTCTACCGGATGTCTGTTCATCTGCTATGACGATCGTCCCTTCAGGAGCATTATTCAGTGCATGCCGATGGGCGATCTCCTGTGTTGAAGACACACTTTCTTCGTAATGGATCTCCTGACCAAGCTTTTCGGTATTCAATTGATGTTTGATCTCACCTGGCAGAAGATTGTTAGGCCGGGTTATGATTCGATATCCCTTCTTCTGTACTGCTTCTACTACATATCCCTCTTTTCTCAGTTCCTCGATATGCTTCCAGACAGCCGTTCTTGAGCATCCTAATATTTCACTCAACTTCTGACCAGACTTATAACCTCCTGCATCAGAAAGGAGACTGATCAATTTCTCTCGTATGGTTGTTGCCATTTTTCAATCAACTCCTTCACTCCTGAGGGGGTATTTTCGACCTTCCCTTCGATGACACACCGCTCTATTTTTTCAAGGTATTCCGTAATCCACGGACCAGGCTTTTGTCTGAAAAATTTTTGCAACTCATTCCCGTTTATCGCCAGTTCCGCACGACTTTTAATTGGAAGCTGTGAGAATCGGGCAACTAGTTCGGATTCCTCTATTTCCACTAGCAGACCAAGGAAACGTTTCACACGGATGGTTGCTTTCAAATCACTAAGGCCATACGTATATAACGTATAAGCACATGTAAAATCGATATCACTGCGAACCAGTTTTACAATCCGATCCACCTTCGCCTTTCTTTGATTTGGAAGCTTCCAAACAGAAAGCCATTCAACAGGATCTTCAATCTGGTTCCGTGCAAGGAACCCTGTCCATCGCTCTTCGACCGTCGTGAGTTCACTCCAATGAAACTTCTCAGTCTGGACCTGAAATTCAAATGGACCTCTCGGCAGATGGCAGTCCACATTTGTCTTTTTAAGCAACGTCAGAGCTTTTTCGCAATAGGGCCCCCCCAGCATCTTTTCAAATTCATCCCGGATCCGTTCAACAGAGATCTTTTTAAGCAGGAAAGCATTCTCTACAAGTGCTGAATAAGTAGTTTCTTCGAATCCGAACCCAAGAATAGAGACGAATCGGATTCCCCGCATCATTCTGAGGGGATCTTCCTGAAATCTTTCGGAGGGGGTTCCTACCGCTTTCAAAATGCCCTGTTCGAGATCCTCTTTGCCACCGAATGGGTCGATGATGCCCCCATTACGATCGAGTGCAAGTGAATTGATCGTAAAATCCCTTCTCGATAAATCCGCTTCGATCGATTCATGAAATTCGACTTCAGAGGGCCTCCTATGATCTATATAACGACCTTCTGAGCGGAATGTCGTCACTTCAAAAGATTGCTTGCCATGACGTACAATGACTGTTCCATGTTCGATGCCCACTGGTATCGTTTTCGGAAAAATCCTTTGAACTTCTTCAGGCTTAGCGGAAGTAGCGATATCAATATCGCCAGTTGGACGCCTTAAGAGACGGTCACGGACTACACCACCGACGATGTAAGCTTTGAAGCCATGATTTTGTAATTTCTCGACCACTTGATTAGCAAGTTTAAAAGACATGAGCAACGTCTCCTAGACTCGGACGGATTTCAGACCGAGCGTTTTTGCATAGACTTCGAGATAATCATTCAATATCATTTTCGAATGGAAATTTTGATGTACGTGTTTGACGGCATTCCTTGACATTCTCGTTTGTAATTCGTCATTTTGCAGGATCTGCAATGTCTTCGAAGCGATCTGATCGATATTCCCTATTTCACATATGTAACCAGTTACCCCTTCATCAATCACTTCCGGTATTCCACCAATGTTAGTACCAATGACAGGTACTCCGCAAGCCATCGCTTCAAGCAATACCAGACCGAAACTTTCTTTTTCTGATAAAAGGAGTTTTACGTCACTGATCGAGAACAATTCTGCAATGTTTTCCTGTTTTCCAAGAATGAGAACATCATCTTGAAGACCAAGATCTTTGGACATTCGGCAAGCAACTGTCAATTCTGGTCCATCCCCGATCAGCAAAAGTTTTGCAGGAAGCTGTTCTCTGACTTTATGGAAGGTTTTGACGACATCCGGGACACGTTTCACCGACCTGAAATTCGAAACATGGATCAAGACCTTATCTTCAGGCTTTATCCCATACTCTTTTCGTAGATCTAGATTATGCTTCCGTTTATAAACGTCTTCGTCAATGAAATTGTACACACAATCAATATCCTTTTCAGTACCCAAGAGGACCTTCGTCTGTTCGATGAGACTCCTTGATACCGCCGTTACCGAATCGGACTTTTCGATTCCGAATTTGATCAGTTCGCTCAAGCTTGGATCATGACCTAATACGGTAATGTCAGTTCCATGGAGAGTCGTCACAATCTTCAAGTCCTCTCCGACCATCTGCTTCGCCAGGTATGCACAAATGGCATGCGGTACCGCATAATGTACATGCAGAAGATCAAGTTTCTCACGTACCGCGATTTCAGCCATTTTACTAGCAAGGGTCAAATCGTAGGGAGGATAACGGAATACGGAGTATTGATTGACTTCTACTTCATGGAAATGGACATTATGATAGAATTTCTCCAGACGGAACGGGATGCTTGATGTGATGAAGTGGATTTCATGCCCCTCTTTGGCAAGCATCTTACCGAGTTCGGTTGCGACAACTCCTGAACCACCTATTGTAGGGTAACAAGTGATGCCTATTTTCAGTTTTTTCATATTCAATCTCCTAACAGATCATTGATCAAGATAGGGCGTCCGGAGCGGAATCCCTCTGCATGGGTGACACCAGATTCTTTCCCGAAAAGTGCATCACGCGCTTCTACTGTGTCAAGATAGCCGTTGTTTAACGGAGTCGGCACTCCGTCTCCGCTTGTCATGAATTGACTCTTATAAGCGTTAAGGCAATCCCTTTTCTTTTCGTAAACCTCGCTTACATCGACACTGAAATGGGGATGATTGTAACCGTTGATGAAATAATAATACAGTTTGTCGACTCGATGTGCCGACAATTCCCCTTCCACCTGATACTTTCGAATTCCTGCTGAAAAAACAGCTTCTTCAACCAATCGGCTGCAATTTCCGTGATCAGGGTGCCGATCGACCGGATAAGGCAGGAAAACTGCTTTCGGTTTGTAAATCCGGATCGTCCGGGCAACTTTTTGGATATATGATTCGGTTAACCGTAAACCTCTGTCTGGAAGTTCGAGATTTAGCCGTTCATGAAGCCCCATCACTTTTGCTGCTTTCTCAGCCTCCTCCTGACGGAGTACTACATTCCCGTTTGAGGAGAGTTCCGCCAATGTCAAATCACAAATACCTGTCTTATAACCTTTCCTTGCCTGGAGGATCATTGTACCTGCCATGCCAATCTCTACATCATCTGGATGGGCTCCGAATGCAAGGATATCAAGGTTGGTAGTCATGCTCTTCCTCCCCCCCGTTCATGAATCACTTTACGCCAGTTGAAATCACCCCGTCTCAGAGCATGAATGAACAACTCTGCACTGGCCATATTCGAGGCCAAGGGGATTTGATAAACATCACACAGACGGATGAGTGCTGCGATATCCGGTTCATGGGGCTGGGCCGTCAATGGATCTTTGAAAAAGATGACGAGATCCATGGTGTTATCTGCAATCATGGCTCCGATCTGTTGATCTCCGCCAAGAGGTCCTGATTTAAAGCGATGGACACCAAGCCCTGTTGCTTCTGTGATTTTCAACCCTGTCGTCCCGGTTGCAAACAGGTTGTGGTTTTCTAGTACGGGTTTATAGGCAATCGTAAAATTGATCATATCTTGCTTTTTCTCATCATGAGCGATCAAGGCAATATTCATAACATATCCTCTATTCCATCAGATTTTCCAGTCCATAGACGAGCATATCAAGTTTCATGACGGTTTCTACAGCCATTTTGACACCAGGCATGAACGCACTTCGATCAATTGTGTCATGTTTGATGGATAAAGTCTGACCGGTGGTGCCCAGCAGGACTTCCTGATGTGCAACAAGACCGGGTAGACGAACACTATGGATTCGTAATCCATCATCGTCCGCTCCTCTAGCACCCTTCATCTCTTCTTTTTCATCCGGGTGTCCCTGAGTCTGCGATTGCCTTACTTCCTTGATCATTTGCGCCGTCTTTACAGCCGTTCCTGACGGGGCATCCAGCTTTTGATCATGATGCTTTTCGATGATTTCGATGTCCGGCATGTATTTTGCAGCCATCTGAGCAAATTTCATCATCAGGATCGCACCAACGGCAAAGTTTGGAGCGATTACTGCACCAATCTCTTTCTCTTCCGCAATGCTGCTGTAATTTCGGATCTCTTCATCTGTAAAACCTGTCGTCCCTATGACCGGTCGAACCCCATTCTCCAGTGCAGCCTCCAAATGCTTTTTCCCAGACTCAGGCTTGGTCAAATCGATGAGTACATCTGCATCTACTTCATTAATGCATGTAATGAAATCATCATACACAGGGATATCCAAATTCGGTTGATCCTCCAACTCACTAAGTTTCTTCCCTGCATTTTTTGTATCAACGACAGCCTGTAAAGTGAAGTGTTCAGTATCGGTCACCATTTTCACGGCTTCTTTTCCCATCTTCCCCCTTGGTCCAGCAATGATAATACGTATATTCTCTTGACTCATTCTTCTGCCTCCTCGATTCTAGTCCAACGATCTTTATCTCTTGTATTGAATTTCTCCATCACGATATGAAGTGCTTTGTCCAAATCAATATGTAATGAGTTTGCAAAACAAATAATGACGAACAAAAGATCTCCCAACTCTTCTTCAATGGATTGTTCATGCTCTGTGGATTTCTTCGGTTTCTCACCATAGCGATGATTCACCTCACGGGAAAGTTCACCTAGTTCTTCCGTCATTCTTGCAAGCATCGCTAAAGGACTAAAGTAACCTTCCTTAAACTGTCCAATATAATCATCAACCGTTTCCTGCATTTCTTTCATCGTTCGTTCATCCATATCCACACCTCGTTTCATCCTACTCTTCATGTTAGCTAAATCAAATCAGTTTGACAAATGTTTAAGACATGGATAGATTGATTAAGGAATGATATTACGAGTAGAATTGATTCTCTTTCAAAGAAAAAGGATATGGATCTAGTATTTCAGGCTTTTACCTGAAAAACACCGATCAATTGAAAGGAGGCTTCCCATGCTGAAGATCAAGGCAAAGAACGTATTGTTCATTTTGTTAGGTTCAGCAATATTCGGTTTTGGCATCATTCATTTTAATATAGAAAACAATCTGGCAGAGGGCGGGTTTACAGGGATTACCCTTATTCTCTATAATCTCTTTGCTATCGATCCTGCAATCTCCAACCTTGTCTTGAACATTCCTTTGTTCTTAGTAGGTTGGAGGCTTCTAGGAAGGAATTCATTCATCTATACGATCATCGGGACTGTAGCAGTTTCATTTTTCTTCTGGCTTTTCCAATACCATTTCCGCTTGTCTTTCCCGCTTCATGAAGATCTGACTTTAGCCGCCCTCTTCGCCGGCGTATTCATCGGGGTCGGCCTCGGAATCATCTTCCGTTATGGCGGTACGACAGGCGGTGTGGATATTATCGCACGTCTCGCAAATAAATATATTGGCTGGAGCTTTGGAAAGACAATGTTCCTTTTCGATGCTTTCGTCATATTGTCCGCCACGATCACTTATTTAAATTATACGGAAGCGATGTATACTTTGGTGGCTGTGTTTGTAGGAGCGAGGGTGATCGATTTCATCCAGGAAGGTGTATATGCTGCCAAGGCTGCAATGATCATTTCGGAGAAGAATACCGAAATCGCCAACCGTATCATTCAGGAGCTCGACCGCGGGGCAACAGTATTGAACGGAAGGGGAACGTTTACCGGCCATCAGAAAGAAGTTCTATATTGTGTGATCGCGCGCAATGAAATCTTCCGCTTACGAAACTTGATTCAGCAAATCGATCCACATGCATTCGTGGCTGTCAACGATGTCCATGACGTCCTCGGAGAAGGCTTCACACTCGACGAAAACAAAAACCCATTACATGATTGACCAGATGTGGACACCAGAGACCCTTATTTGCTGAAAAGTATTGAAAAACAATTGCTTTTTATACAATTTGCGAATTAGTCCTCTAGTCCATGCAAATGGGGCAGTCCAATAACGAGTAATTGACCTTTTCAACAACGCTCAAAGTGTTGTCAGCCGATGAAGGTCCGTTACTTATTGGATAGCCCCTTTTTTAAATCGGTATGTAGAGATTGAGTCAAGAAAAACAAAAAAGACCGCTGATAGATAATGACTATCAAACGGATCTTCATAGGACTTGTTCATTCTAGTCAGATTGGTTCATCCCTAGGAAAATGAGTACAAATCTTGCCAGCTCCAATACAGCGACCAGCGCTGACGCAACGTATGTCAAAGCAGCTGCATTCAAGACTTTCTTCGCTTGCCGTTCTTCATCATTTCGAATCACACCTAGATGTACGATTTGATTCATCGCCCTATTACTAGCATTGAACTCGACAGGCAAGGTGACCAGTTGAAATAATACAGCCCCCGCCATTAAAAGGATACCAGGTAAGATTAAGTTAGCGGCATTCATCAAAATCCCGATGATGATCAGAAAGTAGGATAGATTTGAGCCAATCGAAGCAACAGGAACTAACGCATGTCGGAATCTTAAAGGCGCATATTGTTCGGCATGTTGGATAGCATGCCCGATCTCATGAGCTGCAACTGCTGTTCCAGCGATAGAGTGTCCATAATAATTATCTTCCGAAAGCCTGACCACTTTCGTCCTGGGATCATAGTGATCTGAGAGCTTTCCCCTTACAGGTTCAACTTTGACATCGAAAAGCCCGTTGTCATTGAGGATTTTCTGGGCTACTTCCGCTCCTGACATTCCATATGCAGAAGGCATCTGCGAATACTTGCGGTATACCTTTTTCACTCTGAACTGTGCCCAAAGTGGAATCGCAAGCAATAGCAGAAAGTATATTAAAAACATGGCAGGACTCACCTCTATTCATTTTTTTGTCATATACCCTATCGGAACCGGTTGTATTCCTTCTTCTTCGAAAACGTTTGGTATTCTTTCTTTTCTCCTGAATATTTTCTCCAACCCACATAAAATAATGTAGAAATAATTCCGCCGCCGACCGCGAAGATGAGCCAAAGAATCGAAGGATCGGCACTATCTTCCTTCGTTGTGTCAAAAGCATCAATCAATCCTGCTTCAATGACATGGATCTGCTGGATCTGATGATCGGTCGTTACGATCAAAGATCTATTTTCATCCAGGTAGGTGATATATGAATCAATACGGCTTAATAACTCCTGCGGTAAATCGACGCTCAATGCCGCATGTATCTTCTCATATTCTGATAAAAATTGATTGAAATAAGCGTAAAAGCTTTGCAGCTCCTGATTGGCTGCTGCATCTTTCATTTGTTCCAGAGGACGCATCAATTCATTTTTTGTCGATTTCCAAAGCGGCTGGTGAGTAGAATAGACAGCATCCACCAACAGATGTAATTGAACCAATGTATCTACCCGCTCTTCATGCGTCGCTGAAGTACTAGTCAAAACTTTGACAGATTCATCATAGCTCGTGGAAAAAACCCTGAGATTATACATCGACAATTTCTTCTGTTGATCCGATAAACTGAGGTATTCATCTTCAAAATAACGTAAAACGTCTTTGGCATCGGCGTACTTTTCAGCTTTAGTCAATTGAAGTGCTTTATAAGACAAGTCGCTCAGCTTTTTCCAATGATCATTTCCGTTGTCTTCAGCAGCAAATATCGTTGTAGGTAATTGAATGAGTAACATGATGAGCAGTGCAACCAATACCCCTCTCATAAAACTTGTCCCTCCTCTTAAGAAACTAACTCCTCATACTTTGTACGAATGGAGATGGCGTTCTGATAAACACCAACTCGTCTTCATAGTTCATCTTATGAAGAATGGGACAAGAGTAGAACGCTATTCTATTTTCAAACGAGAAGTAGAACTAGACCGGATCGTCAATTGATAGACGATGATGATAGACAGGATACTGAGCCAGAAAGTATAGTAACCGATCTGGATGGTATACATATCAAGCACGGAGTATGTCGGCTCCATATCAAAAAGATAATCTATCATTTCGTTATGAATGACCCAGACAGCAGCACTATAGATATGCCACCTTTTGATCCTATAAAAGGGTGTATACAAAAGCCCTTCAATCGCCATTCCGAGGTGTGAGAAAATCAACATGAAATTCACCCATGTCAAAGACCCACTGACATACCCTCCAACTAAATTCATCGCAACCGCCCAAATGCCATATTTAAACAGGGTTATAGCCGCCAGAGCTTCTAGTAATGGCCAGTTCCTCCCTAATAAAAACGCAATCAGCACTAATACGAAAAAAAGGCTTGCAGTCGGACTATCCGGGACAAACGGTAAGAAGTACCACGGAGTCGTTTTCAATTGATCAGCATACCAGATATAGCCGTATATCGTACCTAATATATTGATGATCAGCAGCATCCATAGAACGGATCGGTGACGTAACAGCATTAAGACGTTGAACATTGGCGATCTCCTTAAAATGATCTGTAACCTCATGAATTACCCATTGGAATGTTTGAAAAAAGCTGACTTTTTCAAGTCAGCTTCGTTGAACGTTATTTTTTTTCGAGATTTGCGATGAACTCTGAAAGTTGTTTCAGTTGTTCATCTGATCCTTTGAACTGATCAGCTGGCATACTTCCAACACCTTCTTTAGCGATCTTAGCGATCTCTTCAGGTGCCAATCCAGTACCAATCAGAGATGGTCCGCTTCCGCCCTGCAGGTTGTTACCGTGACAGCCTATGCAGGTCTGTTCTTGATAAACTTTATAGCCTTCAGCTTGCTTATCGATTTCCACTTCAACCGGTTTACCTTGTTCTTCAGCCTTTTCCCAGTCATGGTTTACAACTGATTCCCATGTCAAGAAAATGATTGAAATCAAGGCCAACAGCATCAAGCTGGTCGCTACAGGGCGCTTCTTAGGACGACGCTCCGGTCCGCGATCCAACCATGGAGCCAGCAATAGGGCTCCAAACGCCAACCCAGGCATGACGACCGTACCGATCAGAGTATAATCCCCTGCTGCATATTTATATTTCAATAATTGGTATAAAAATAAGAAATACCAGTCTGGTAACGGAATGTAACTCGCATCCGTTGGATCCGCTTTACGCTCAAGCGGTGATTCGTGAACGACTGTCAGGATGAGATAGCCAATCAAGAATACGGATCCGACCATCCATTCTTTTAAAAGGAAGTTTGGCCAGAACGCTTCTGTCTTCCCAGGATACTCGGAGTAGTCCTTCGGGATGTTAGGCTTACGTTCTGCAGGAATACGGGAATCCCCGACAAACTTCATACCTTTGCCACGATGCATCTTTCTCCCTCCTTATCCTATCGCATCTTTTACAGTGGTCCAGAAATTCCTTGCTTTCGAATCATGATAAAGTGCGCTCCCATAAGACCAAGAAGGGCACCAGGCAAGAAGAATACATGGATTGCAAAGAATCGCGTCAATGTTTGTGCACCGATGATATGTGCATCTCCTGCTAATAATGCTTTCATTGCAGGACCTATGACAGGAACCGTTTGCGCAATTTCAAGTCCTACCTTTGTAGCAAACAGCGCTTTCATGTCCCAAGGTAAAAGGTAACCTGTGAAACCGAGTCCAAGCATGACGCCGAATATCAAGACTCCGACTACCCAGTTCAATTCACGAGGTTTTTTGTACGCACCCTGGAAGAAAACACGTAAAGTATGTAAAAACATCATTACGATTACTAGACTAGCACCCCAGTGGTGCATTCCACGAACAATTACGCCAAATGCGACTTCATTTTGTAGATAATGAACCGATTCATAGGCATTGATAATGTCCGGAACATAATACATCGTCAAAAACATTCCAGAAAGAATTTGGATTACCGTGATGAAAAACGTTAATCCGCCGAAACAGTAAACGAACGCTGAGAAATGGTGAGCAGGATTGACATGCTCAGGCACTTCATGGTCTGCAATATCCCGCCACATAGGCGTAATATCAAGACGTTCATCTACCCAGTCATACATTTTTTGTAACATCAATTACGCCCCTTTCTACTGTGGTTCTGCTTGACCTAAATAAAGTTTACCGTCCTTGACCTCTTTCTTATATACATCAAGCGGTGCAAGTGGCGGCGTGCCCTTAACATTCGTCCCATCCTTCGTATAACGTCCACCGTGACAAGGACAATAGAATTGGTTTGGATGAGAAGGGTCTGTTCCCCAGTCTACTGTACAGCCAAGGTGTTTACAAATTGGTGATAATGCAACGATGTCACCGTTTTTGTCTTTAAACACCCAGGCAGCTTGAGTGACTTCCGATTCATACCAGCCATCTTTTTGATTAACTTTAAATGTAAATCTTTGCGGTTCTTCTGTAATCTTACCCTCTTCGACAACAGCTACCATATCTTGACCTGCCCCTTGTTTCATTATAGGGTCGATCGCAAACCGAACCATCGGTAAGAGCATGCCCGCAGCCATGAATCCACCGACACCGGTTAAGGTATAGTTCAAAAATTGTCGTCTGGAGACCTCATCTTTGTTGGCCATTGGTTTCCCCCCTTACGCAGTAGACTAAGTCCAACCGGACAATTCATTATATTACACATATATTACTAGGACATTAACATGATAGCGTAACTTCACATCATCGTCAATAATATCATTGTCCATTTCAATCAATCTATTCGCACTAAAATGTGTTTTGCCACTTTTTTGTGACAATTTGTAGAATATGCTTGACTTGTTCAGAAACGATCTCCCGTTGGTATTCTTCATCCATATGTTCTAAGGGGACTGGTGGTATATTCACAAGACGGTCTCCTAGCACTTCAGCTCCTGTCCATCTAGCATCCGAAGTGATGAAAACCGGATAAGGCATGCCTTCATTTTCAAGTTCGCTTGTGAGGGCTGAAATCCGTTTCAGTATTTCTTCATCCCGCTCACTGACCAAATATGTAATCGCTGGGAAAAGGAACACTCGCCCTTTCAACTGACGCTCGATTTCTTCTGATAGGATTAAAGGAAATTCACCTTTCAGAATGACGTTCTTCTTCTGAGATCCCCATGTAATCGGGATCAACGGCACAATAGCAGTGTCCACATATTCTGAAGCTTGCAAATACATGTCCAGATCCTTCGAGCACCATTTCATTTTCGTCACATCCTTCTAAGTGCATTCCTACTCAGTTTACCATTATGGATACGGTAAGGAAAAGATTAACCGTTGAACAATTTGTTACATATAAAGAAAGTGCTTGCAAAAATAAAGGCATAACATCACTAGTTAACAAAGCCAAAATAAAAAACAAACCCGCAATTCCATAATGAGCGGGTTTGTAATTATGGTGAGCAGCTACGTAATCGATTCAATCCGATTATCATAGCTTATTAAGTTCTTTAGTGAGCCGTTCAAAAGATTCGTAATCCTTACGATCAAGCGCTTCATCGATTTGTGATTGAAGCGACTTCTTACGGAAATGGCTGAATGACTGATCAAGTATCATCTCTGCCCATAATCCATATTTTTTGTCTGGAACCATATTTTCTGGAATATGAGGATTTTCTTCCAGTACAGCTACATACTGCGGTGTACGGTAAGCCGCTTTGAACTTCAATTCGATATACACATCTTCATCCTGATTCAATCGGATATCATGAAACGATTTTTCAGCGTCCGTTGTCAGGATATTCTGTTTATAGAATCGGAAAGGCACACCGTCCACACAGTTGGTGGACATGATGATCGCTTTAGGACAGTACTCAGCATTTTCTACAAAATGAACGTTTTCCATCAGCGCCTCATCGCTCACTAAATAGTTAAGCAGCCATACGCATTCGCGTTTTTTCAGTTGATAGTGGTTTAAAAACCATTTTAGAAAATCCTTTTTTTCTAAGACGGTAACGGTGCTGCCCATTGCAATCCCTCCATCATTCCCATGTCATTCGAGATCTTACAATTTCTTACAGCCAAACAGTTTTTTACATAACTGATTTGATGATTATTTACTATGTTCTATCCTTATTGGATTAATTCCTTCTTTTTTATGAAATTTTTGTGTATTAGGAAGTTCTCGCCTTTGAATTTATGATCCATCCGATTAATGCATACATCTTATAGATCCTGTAACCGGTTAATTTCTTCCTCGAGGTGAAGCCGATCAGGATCGATTGCCATGGTTTTGCTGAATAATTCTTTCGCCCTCGCACGTTCGCCGATCTCAAGGGAATACCATCCGTAATCTTCAAGGAACTCTGGCTGGTCTTTGAGTTCAGTATATGCCTCTACGTACTTTTTTAATGCGTGTTCATCGTCTTCTAATTCTCGATAGGCGACAGCTGTTTTCCAGATGGCGCCTGGTGGAAGGTCCCCATAACGTTCAACTTCCCCAGCCAGGTCTGTAACAGCTTCATACATACCGCCCTGAAGATATTGTTCCATCAAGACAGAAATCGCATTCGTGTTTGAAGGGTTCAGGCTTATTGCGTGTTTCAACAATTCGATACCTTTGCCCTGGTCATGTAATCGAAAGGCGAGCTTTCCTGCTTGTAAGTACAATTCATCGTTGAATTCATCCCACCGGATACCTTCCAAACAAGCTTCCATCGCCTCTTGCAAAGCACCTTCCTCCTCATAAGCCTGGGCCAAAGTAGGGTACAATGTCGTATATTGAGGATCCAGGTCTTTCAAATGGTTGAGTGCTTGGATCGTTTTCTGATGTTCGCCGATCCGGTTTGCAGTCAATGCATACCCGAACCAATCATCTGGATTTGACTCCTCTTGAAGTCCTTTTTCATAATAGGTCAAAGCCTCTTCAAATTGCCCGGATCCTGTCAGTGACTCTGCCATTCGTAAATGAATAGGTGTCTGATTAAAATCTTCATGTCCAGCTTTGATCAATTCCTCATAATAGATCCTGCTTCTGTTAAAGTTCCCATGATGTAAATAAAATTCGCCCAGGCCGAAAGTTATAACTGGTTCATTTGGAGCTATCCGCTTTGCTGTAAGCAACTTCTGTTCTGCAACTTCAGACAGTCCTTGTCTTTCATATAGATCAGCCGAAAGTACCAGAGCCTCAAGATACCGCTCATTCTCAGATGTAATGGAGGAAAGTAAATGGAGTGCCTCCTCTTCTTGTTCCATTTCGATGTATAATTCTGCGGCAAACAATTTCAAATCGTCAACCTCTGGATAAAACGCGATCAATTCTTCAGCTACATCCGATGCTTCCTGTATAAACCCGAGCTCATTGTAAATTTGTGCGATTTCAAGGAGGGTTTCATGATCAGCGTTTTCTCTCGATTTTTTCAATAGGCTAAGCCCATTTTCAATTTCACCACGGTCTATCGCCTCTATGGCTTCTTGTACATTCGGCATGATCGGACATCCTTTCTTTCTATAACAAGTCGTTGGACATCGCTCGGAATATACCCGGCCGGATGATTTTCAATTCTCTTCCGGTTCCTGGTTCAAGGCGGAATTCCTCTCCGACTTTGATGACTGTTCCATTTTGTACGACGATTGCTGGATTATTATCTCCATCATACTTTAGTATTTCTTCCCCATCAACCGATATGTTCCCTTCATATATCAGATAATCTACATCACTCCCGGATATCCATGATCCCTTTTTGGGATATATGCCGAGTCCTTGTAATTGATCCTTTGACAATCGTTCTCCTTCTTCGGGGAAGGCATCGATTGTCGCAATTGATTTTTCTTTACAGAGCCTCTTCCACTTCTCTTTCAGTTGAAGCAGTCTTTTTTCATGGACGGGGAGTTGTGACCAATCGGCAAGGATAGGTATCGTATAAGGAAAATTTACATTCCTGATCCATTCCCAGATGACGGTGTCAAGATCTTCCTCCTGCTCAACAATCGTATTGATAAAAGGGAGTTTATGCCTTTGACAATTTCGGATAAGTGAAGGGGAGATTCGGGTCATCGGGAGCTGTACACCTATAACATAATCAATTGGTAAATTGGAGAGCTGTTTCCGGAGTGATTCTAATCGGTGCTCGAATTCTTTGGTATATTTTAATGGAAACGCTGAAACTACCGTGGTACATCCTCTAGAGACAAGTTCTTCACAGTGATTGAGCAATGATTCTTCATCCATTCCACTTAAAGAAAAATTTCTCAAGATATGGCCTGGCACCACATTCAAACCAGTAGAATTTACAGTATAACACTTCATTTTAAGAGGTCTTTCAGATACATAGCATATAACATTATTTCTGATATGGACATGTTTCTGACGAGGAACTTTATCTGTCGTCCAGACATTTTCTAAAATATATTCCATCCCTTCAGTCCCCTCCTCATTTTGAACAACGGTGTTTATAGACAGGCTATGAGAGGAGTCTTGAATTCAGAACATTCAGTGATTCATTTGGGAAAAAAAGAGACCAGTTACTTGTAGAAATCTACAAAGCAACTGGCGCAATGTCCATTTTATATGGATAGGAGTGGAGAGAAACCATACTACAATTATTATAACAAGCTCTATTCAAAAAGCAATATATTTTTTGAAAATTTATATAATTACATCAATTCAGATAAAATCAAGAAACTGTTTCCTTGTCCAGCCAATGGGATAGACATTGAATGATCCCTTCGTTCTGTTCTTTGCTACCTACAGTTATCCGTACACTTGTCGGGAACCCCAGTGCATTCCCGGAACGGACGATGTATCCATTCTTCAATAGATAATTGAACACTTCATCCCCTTGCTTCTTTTTGAAATCGATCAAGATGAAATTTCCTTGTGAAGGATAGAAGCTTAAATCGTAGTTTTGACAAAATGCCTCATACTGCTCCATTCCTTCCCGGTTCCTTTCACGACACATCTCAATGAAGCCCAAATGATCCAGGGCAGTGATAGCAGCCCTTTGTGCAACACGCGATGTATTAAATGGTTCGCGGACGGGATCTACAATTTTGATGAGATCCTCATGGGCGACTCCATAACCGATCCGTAAAGACGCTAATCCGAATGCTTTGGAGAAAGTCCGGAAGACGATCAGATTGGGAAATTCACGTTGAAGGGCAAGTGTATCAGGATAGTCATCTGCCACAACGTATTCCTTATAGGCCTCATCACAGGCTACAATTACATCAGACGGTACTTTCTCTAAGAAGGATACGAGTTCCCTTTCCCTAACGATTGTACCGGTAGGATTATTCGGGCTGCAAATCCAGACGATTTTCGTATTCCTATCAATTGCTTCATACATTTTATCTAAATCGTGTTTACCTTCCTCTGTAAGAGGAACTTCAATGATTTCAGCACCCTCGATGACCGAATTATGTTTATATTGAGGAAATGTCGGGGCTGCCATCACCGTATTGGATTCTGGAGACAAGTATGTCCGGCAAAACATTTCAACCACTTCGTCCGAGCCATTCCCGAACAATATTTGTTGTGGTTGCACATTCAAATAATCTGCAAGCTTGGAACGTATTTCCGATGCGTATCCGTCTGGATAGATCGATACGCTATTCAACTCATCCATCACGGCATCTTTAACCGCAGATGCACAACCAAAAGGATTTTCGTTCGATGCCAATTTGGTCACTGAAGTAAGACCAAGTTCCCTTTTGACTTCTTCAATCGGCTTTCCAGGTTGATAAGCCTTCAGAGATAAGATTTGTTCCTTTGCTTTCATAAAAAACACCCCTGTCCTGTTTCATTGTTAGCCAGTAGCTTTGAAATTCTGTCTTGACTTCTGGAAAGTTCGATCCTAGTTCGTAACGTTCCCTCTTACCCACGCCTTGAACGATGACAATTGGTCGAGAATGAATTGGTCTTCAACCTTTTCAAGAGTTGCTTCTCCACATTCCTTCAATAACACCATATGAATCTGTTGCCTGCTGTTTTTTTTGTCTTGCTTCATTCTCTCAAGTAATAAGCCGGATTTATTCAAGGTAGGGTGCCAAAAAGCATAGCCTAACTGTTCTATCCATTGATAAAAACGTTTAGTCACGATCTTACGTTTCATGCTTGCTTCACTTAATTTGATCGCGTACAGCATTCCGATCATGACCGCTTCTCCATGGGAAATGCTTTGATATCTGCTTTCTGCTTCGATTGCATGGCCAAGGGTATGACCAAGATTCAAATAAGCCCGAATCCCGGCTTCGCGCTCGTCCATTCCTACAATTTCCGCTTTTAATTCAATTGCGCGCTTGATGACTTTACCGAGCAGTTCTTCCTTTACTGGCAACGATTCTATATTCGAGGAAAGAAATTCATAGAATTCCGCATCCCTAATGAGGCCCAGCTTTACAATTTCAGCAAAGCCTGAACGCCATTCCCTGGCCGGCAAGGTAGTAAGAAAATTGGTATCGAACAAGACCGCTTCAGGTTGATGGAAAGCCCCAATCAAATTCTTGCCTAATGAGTGGTTGATTCCTACCTTGCCACCAACACTGCTGTCATGCGCCAAAAGAGTCGTCGGAATTTGGATGAACCGGATACCTCGCAAGTAAGAAGAAGCTATGAAACCAGCAAGGTCTCCGACCACTCCTCCTCCGAGGGCAATGATAAGAGCATTCCGGTCCAATTGGCACCGCAGTGCATAGGTGATCCCCTTTTCATATTCCCTTAGAGATTTGCTTGATTCACCTGCTGGTATGACCCACTTATATACTTGGTAGTCTTTAAGCTCCATCTTCACTTGCTGCAAATAAAGAGGAGCGACATTACTGTCTGTTATGATCAAAATACTGCTGCATCTGGGAACAGACTCCTCTATTAGATGACCGAGTTTTGAAATAGCACCTTCCCCTATATGCACTGGATATTGCTTGCTTTTTGTTTTCACTTCAATGGTTTCCAATTTAAAACTCCTCTGACTAAGTCACATTGTTGTTCAAGGACTTTATTTTTTAGCATAAAAAAATGTCGCCACAGATTCAAGTCCATATTGATTCGGATTGAAGATCTGTTCTGTACTTCCGACAAACAAAATTCCTCCAGGACGTAAAGCATTGCTGAAATTTTGATAAAGCTGACGCTTCGCATCTTCAGTAAAATAGATCATGACGTTCCTGCATATGATTAAATCGAAATCAGTCTTGAATGATTCAGCAAGCATGTTATGCTTTTCGTAATGGATATTGTCTTTCAGTAAATCATTGATCTTATAACCAATTCCTTCTTTTTCGAAATAATCCTTCTTCATCTTTTCTGGTACATCTTTCAAACTTTTTTCCAAGTAGTAACCGAGCTTTGCCCGTTTAATAGCTAATTCGTCGATGTCTGTTGCCAAGATCGAAAATTTCTGTGAGGGAATCTCTTCTCTCAATATCATAGCAAGAGTATAGGGTTCTTCTCCAGTAGAACATGCTGCACTCCAAGTATAAAGTGAATCTTTCCCTTTCAACAACTTTGGGATCAGTTCGTTTTGCAACACTTTCCACCTTGATGGGTTCCTGAAGAACTCTGAAACGTTGATCGTCATCCGGTCAAGAAATTCCTCTAGCAAGATATTGTTTTTTTTCATTGCATCATAAAAATCCTTGAATGTGACAAATCCTTTTTTATCTCTCAAGGCGATTAAGCGACGCTTCATCTGAGCTTCTTTATAAAGTGATAAATCAATACCCGTTTCTTGTTTGATCTGTGTGGAAAACATTCTATAATCTTGATCCATGCATATTTCTCCTCATTTGTGTTTTCTACTATATATATCGGTAAGAAGCTCGAATATTTATGAAAGAATCGGACAAAAAGTAAAAAGTCGGAAAGTAAAAGTAGATATAGTCATTAGAGGACATCTGATCCTTTATTGGGGCAAGAAGGAGAGATACTGGAAATTGGCTCTTGAAGTTCTTTTTTATTCGATTTTAAACAAATAGGGCCCTAGTGTCCTCTTAGCTAGCAATGTATAGGTGAATCAGGTCCTTTTAAACGAAAAAAAACCAGCTGATCAGTTTCAACTGGTTTTCCTTGCGCTTATACCCATTTAGCAATTGTCTTATCGTAACTTACTAGTTCTTCTTCGTTGAAAAACAAATTGATCTCTCTTTCAGCGCTTTCAGGTGAGTCTGAACCATGAATGATATTTTGGCCAACCTGAACTGCAAAGTCTCCACGGATCGTTCCAGGGGCCGCGTCAGAAGGATTCGTCTTACCCATCATGTTACGAGCAGTCGCGATTACATTTTCACCCTCCCAGACCATTGCAAAAACCGGGCCTGAAGTGATGAAGTCGACAAGTTCACCAAAGAAAGGACGTTCTTTATGTTCTCCATAATGGTTCTGAGCCAATTCTTCAGAAATCTGGATCAGCTTCGCTCCTGCCAATTTGAATCCTTTTTTCTCGAAACGGCTTACGATTTCTCCAATAAGGTTACGTTGAACGCCATCAGGCTTTACCATCAAAAAAGTTTTTTCCATGATCACTTACCCCTAACTTATGTATAGTTTTCGGACGTCCTTGGTTGTCCGAAATGATTTTAACAAATTTCAAGCGGTTTCACAACTTTTAATAATTTCTGCGGCCAATATATTCAGCGATTTGTTTCAAAGAGCGTTTGGCTCGGTTATCTGGCAGTTGGCGGAGTGCTTTGAAAGCCTTTTTCAAATAACGGTCAGAGATTCCTTTCGAGTTTTCGATCGCACCCATCGCCTTAATGTCACGGATCAATTCTTCCATTACATTCTGAGGAATCGGTTGATTATCAAAAACGGATTCTAGTCGTGCTTTGAAATCAGGGTTCCTCATGGCAAAAAATACCGGAAGCGTGATATTCCCTTGTTGAAGATCCCCTCCCGCTGGTTTGCCCAGCTGTTTTTCAGTTGAAGTGAAATCCAAGATGTCATCTGTAATCTGGAAAGCCATGCCTACGTTATAGCCGAACTGTTTAAGCTGACGCTGGACATGTAATTCAGCATCCCCTGCAAGTGCACCTAATTCACAGCTTACAGAAATCAATAATGCTGTCTTGCGTTTGATCCTTCTGAAGTAATCCCTGATATTCTGATCGAGATCATATTGTTCCCTGATCTGCTCGATTTCCCCGAGGCACATTTCCATGATCGCTTCTGACAGCACCTTATGTGCCTCCAGTTTGTTCAAATGAGTGATATACTCCAAGGACCGCGCGAAGATATAATCGCCCGTATACATTGCAACACGGTTATCCCACTGGGCTTTGATCGTTGACTTGCCGCGACGCAGTGAGGCATCATCAATGACATCATCATGGACAAGGGATGCCATATGGATGAGTTCCAACGCTACAGCAGCCCTTTTGACCCGGTCGACATCATACTTGCCGAATTGAGCAGACAACAACACAAAAACAGGGCGGATCCTCTTTCCCCCTGCTTTCAATAATTGTATTGATGCATCTTGAAGAATCGAATGTTGTGCCTCGATGGTCTTTTCAAGGTCATTTTCAATTGTCGAAAGGTCGTTCCGCAAATGAGAATAGATTGTTGTTAATTTCATAACTTCACCTTAGCCCTGATGTTCTTGTAAATCCTCGGGTTTATAACCAATATGGGTTGCAGCTACTCCCCCTGAGTACGAAATGATTTTAACCTTTTCAAATCCAGCTGTTTCGAATTTTGCCGCTAATTCCTTTCTGCCTGGGAATTCTTTTGCCGATTCTTGCAGCCAGGAATATTCTTGATATCTTTTTGCAAAAATACGCCCCAATGCAGGCATCACATATCTAAAATATCCATAATAGAGTTGTCGGAATACTGGAATCGTCGGTTGAGAGGTTTCTAGACAGACAACTTTTCCGCCGGGTTTTACTACACGATACATTTCCCTCAACACTTGGTTTAGATCAGGAACATTGCGTAACCCGAAACCGATCGTGACATAATCGAAGGTATTATTTTCGTATGGCAGATCCATCGCATTCCCATGCTTCAACTGGATATTGGACAGGCCCTCCTTCTTGACCTTCTTTTCACCGACTGACAACATATTTTTACTGAAGTCAAGTCCATATGCTGTGCCACCTGGACCAATCGCTTTAGCCATCGCAATTGTCCAATCCCCTGTTCCGCAGCAAACATCCAAAGTAGTCGAATTCTTTTGTACATCCATTTTTTTCATCGTATCACGACGCCAAGCGATATGACGTTGGAAGCTGATGATAGAATTCATTTTGTCATAATGACTGGATATCGATTCAAATACATGGTGCACACGCTGTTCTTTTGTTCCATGTTGCACTTGATCACCCTTCTTCTGCATATTTCTTCACTCTGAAACCTGACTGTTCGATGTATTGTTCGATACGCTTTTCTAACATCAAATGCATAACAGGCTCCTCCGCCCACAATTTTTCTAAACGAATTTTCGAATGCAGGATATAGGAATCGACAACTTCAAGAATTTGATTCTTCAAAGAGAGCCAACCGCCTTTTGAACGGTTGAATTGATTCATGATTTTCGCCACTAAAGGTGTATACGTATTGTTTTGGATGCTCCTTCTTTCCATCAACATCCGTTTCATGAAGGTGAACTCGTCCGCTATCCCCTTCCAAAGAGGAAGATGGAAGTGTTCAGCAGTTTTAAGCAATAACGACGATTCGATACGGTGGATATTTTCCATTGAATTTTCAATCGATTGATTCTCGTTCTTGTAGTATTGCATTTTGTTTTCATTGATTTCTTGAATTGCCTGTGCAAGTGTCCGGATCATTGAAAGATCTTTTATTTCAGATAATAGATAATAGTATAGGCTACTATAGTAATCGCCCGCTAAAACTGTCAATTGACGATTCTTCTTGTCATACTCACCAGACAAATCATGGGAGGTAATCTTCTCATGTGTATCTAATGCAACCTGGACGAGCATGGTAGATACAGCGTAATACTCCAGCTCGATCTCACTTAACTCTTTATCCTTCAGCATGATATACGTTAAAAGGAGCTTGTCCTCGTCTATGACAGGTTCATCGATGAAACGCATAAGATATGGATGCTGAAGTTTTTGGTTGATTTGAAGCAGCAGTTCCGAAATTTTCCGACCTATATCATTGTTATTCATTGATTTAAGCCCCCACCAATTCATGAATCATATAGAAAGAACAGATTCAAGAAATCTCTCGTAATTAATATGTATGTATTACTGACCATATCGTACTGATTATTATACCATAAAAACCCTTGTATCATGCGATTGTCTTTCGGGATGATTCAAGGGTCAGTGATCATGCTTCAATCACTTAGGTCTTTCTTTTGCCAGTAAGACCGCTATGTATAAAAGGATGGATCGAGTGCCGGTGTTTGATCCGAAGGTTACACTGACACTCAGAGTACCTCTATTACCTATTTTTTCAGTCTTGATCCGTACTCATCTCACCATGTCTTGTCTGGATGACAGCTTTGCCCCTTACTTTTACGGCAGATGTATGCTCAGTGAATTGGGCTATCATCACTTCATTCTTATCCAATTTTTCAGAATGGTGGAAACGGGTATCAGAACCTCTTGTCAAACCGATTACGCTTACACCATTTTCTTTTGCTCTTATGACAAAAAATTCGTTTTCTGGCGTCGCCATTATGCTCCCTCCTCCTTTAGGACTTGATCAAGCCCATCACTTCAGCACGGGCAGCCTGATCTTTTTCAAATATCCCGCGTACAGCAGATGTGATCGTCTGTGAACCAGGTTTTTTGACGCCGCGCATGGTCATGCACATATGTTCCGCTTCAATGACGACCATCACTCCATGTGGTTGAAGTGAATGTAGTAAAGAATCTGCAATCGTTGATGTGATCCGTTCTTGGAGTTGCGGACGTTTCGTCACTGCCTCTACCGCTCTCGCCAATTTACTGAGACCTGTAACTTTCCCGCCTTTCGGGATATAGGCGACATGTGCTTTACCGAAGAAAGGTACGAGATGGTGTTCACACATGGAGTAAAATGGGATATCCTTTACCAGGACCAATTCTTCGTGGTCTTCGCCAAAAACCGTTTTGAAATGTTCGGCAGGATCCTGTGTCAGTCCTTGGAATACCTCTTCGTACATTCTTGCAACTCGTTTTGGTGTATCGAGAAGTCCCTCACGTTCAGGATCTTCCCCTATTGCTTCAAGTATCATTTTTACTGCTGTTTCTATTTTCCCGTGATCCATTTCTATTCTCCTTCATTCAATACATTGTCAAACAGATAATAGCATAATAGCCTCTTAATAAGCAAAAAGAAGAGCCGATCGTATCGACTCTTCTTTAACGCCCTATGTACATATTACTTTACAGCGTCTTTAAGGGCTTTACCTGGTTTGAATGCAGGCACCTTGCTAGCAGGGATTTCAATTTCTTCTCCTGTTTGTGGGTTACGACCTTTACGAGCAGCACGCTCACGAACTTCGAAGTTACCGAAACCGATGAGTTGAACTTTGTCCCCATCTTTTAACGATTCTTCAATCGCTCCAAATACAGCATCAACTGTTTTAGAAACGTCTTTCTTAGAAAGTTGGGTTTGCTCAGATACTGAATTGATAAGATCTGTCTTGTTCACAACGACTCACCTCCTCTCAAATGGTTATGTTTCAAATAATCGAGATTTTTAGTCATTATAACCAATTATTCAAAGAACTAACAGCGTGAATACGTTGACATGCCTTATATTAAACGAAAATCTTGAGGAATTCAATGTTTTTTCTATATATTTGTATAAATGACTGTAAATTATAAACATTTTTACAGATTTCTTGATAAAATAACGTCAAACCGCTCCACAACGCATCCTATCAACGTGTTCTAAAATCATAACATTCTTCTGTTCAAGAGTTCAAAGATTTTCTACATTTATTCAGTAAAAAGGTAGAGTAGAAGTGATCCAAGTGGTTGAGCGGTGGAGCTAGACATCACTTCAGTGCTATCATTAGAAATAACATTAACCTTCGACAACACCAAAATAAAAAAGACTCCTCGTATTGGAGTCTTCAGGATTAAAGGATGATCGCGATCAGTCCGCCGGATCCTTCATTGATGATTCTCTCTAATGTTTCTTTTAGTTTATACCGCGCATTTTCAGGCATTAACGAGATTTTAGCCTGAATTCCTTCTCTAACGATCGAGTTGAGCGATCGACCGAATATATCGGAATTCCAGATCGATAATGGATCATCTTCAAAATCTTGCATTAAGTAACGGACAAGTTCTTCACTTTGTTTTTCTGTTCCGATGATCGGCGCAAATTCAGATTCTACATCTACTTTGATCATGTGGATCGATGGTGCCACAGCTTTTAATCTGACACCGAACCTCGAACCCTGGCGGATGATTTCTGGTTCATCCAAACTCATATCAGAAAGGGCTGGGGCAGCAATCCCATAACCTGTTTGTTTTACCATCCGAAGTGCGTCGGATATCTGATCATACTCAGATTTCGCATGAGCGAATTCTTGCATCAGCTGCAAAAGGTGATCCTTGCCTCTGATTTCAACTCCGACAACATCTTTTAATATTTGGTCATACAAGTCGTCTGGAGCATATAGATCGATTTCGGCAATCCCCTGACCCATCTCGATGCCGGCAAGTCTTGCTTCATCGATGAATTCGAAATCGGTGAAGTTTCCTACGACACGGTCAACATCACGCAATCGCTTGATATCTTTAACGGTTTCACGGACAGACTCTTCATAGCTGTGCCTCAACCAGTGTTCATTGTTCAATACCATTACCCAGCTTGGCAGGTTGACATTGACCTCAAGGACCGGAAATTCATATAATACTTCTCTCAACACATTGTTGATATCATGCTCTGTCATACTTTCCACACTTAATGACAGTACTGGGATATCATGATCTTCTGCTAGTTGTCTTCTTAGCTTCTCCGTCTCCGGGTGATGTGGATGTACTGAATTGATTACCATGATGAATGGTTTCCCTACTTCTTTAAGCTCGTCGACGATTCTTTGCTCGGATTCAACATAATCATAACGGGGTATTTCGCCTATTGAGCCATCTGTCGTTACAACCACACCCAGTGTAGAGTGTTCCTGTATTACTTTCCTCGTTCCGATCTCAGCTGCTTCGTGGAACGGAATCGGCTCTTCATACCATGGTGTATGGATCATTCGAGGACCATTTTCATCCTCATACCCTTTTGCGCTGGGCACTGCATAGCCGACACTATCAACTAAACGTATGTTCACTTCCAAGCCCTCATCCACTTCAATCTTTACTGAATTGTTCGGGACGAATTTAGGCTCTGTCGTCATGATGGTTTTGCCCGCAGCGCTTTGTGGCAGCTCATCTTGGGCACGTGCCTTATCTGCTTCACTTTCAATGTTAGGCAGGACGACAAGTTCCATGAACTTCTTGATGAAAGTCGATTTACCGGTTCGAACAGCCCCCACTACACCCAAATAAATATCGCCGCCAGTCCGTTCTGCGATATCTTTAAAGATATCTACTTTTTCCATTAGTTCCCCTCCCCATTCCAGAGTAGTGTTTGGGTAGTTATAGACAATATATGTCTATGATGTTGTCCACTGAATATGACTGATTCTGCATTAATTTCAAAAATATCATTGTAAAAGATCAATATTTATCTCTTACAAATTGTACGATTTAAAGATTTTCTTTATTACTGGTGTAAATGGTACTCCCTGTTGAATCGCTTTCTTTTGACACCAAGAAAAGCGTAAATGCCCTGGTCAGCTATGAAGGTCACTGGAAGACCGACAAGGAGGCTGTCGCCGCCATAGGAGGACTGAAGTGATCCAGGTGGTTGGGCGTTGGAGCTAGAAAATCAATCGAAACAAAATCTTTATACTTTCTTATCTTTCAAAAAAAAATCCCTCCTTTTCTACACTTTATTGGTAGAAAGGAGGGAACATACCTATTTTAGTAAAAAAACAGGTTCACCATCTTCGACTGTATATGGTACAGAAAACGCTGGGACAAAAGGAGAGTCCTCAACAAGTATATCTCTGATGTCGTCTCCGTTTTTATAGTTGTGCTCCTTTTCTTCAAGAGCCTGATAAAGATCCATCGAGTAATCGATATATACATTATTTTTGTTATCGACAATCAATGGAAGATGATTGCCTGTGAATGGACTTTTTACATTAGGTTGTTTTTCATAACCTAACTCTTCATGCTTCAAAGTATACCTTTCGTTTGCCAGAACTTTATCATATGGTGGATACTTATGTTTTTGGATATAGAGTCTCAATTTCGTCTTAAAATCTTTCACCTGTTCTACAGTTTCTAAATCGACAAGCTTGACTTTCGGATCTTTTTCCACATCCCAAAGGACATATTGATAGACTCCACCATTTTCATATGAATTGCCTGGTGGCTCTGACAAATAACGAGGTACTAGTTTTCCGAAGTTGATAGGATATTTAACATATATGGGTGTATTCTGATCTCGGTTCTCTATCGGGAGGACCCCTGTTGCTTTCCGGTATTCAATAACCGCATTCTGGACGTTTTCCAGTTGATCTTCATATGGTACACGATTTTGTCCCAAACGCTCTTCAGGATAAAGACATCCAGTAAGAAGTGTGATCAGTATGCCTACCATCATCAAACGGACTAAAAGCTTCATTGTATCACCTATTTTTCACTATGCTGTGTATGTATGCCATTGTTCAACATCATTCTTATACTGGTACCGGACCACTGAAAACGACAAACAGGATGAGGATGCCGGCAGTAATCATGCAAACATACGCGAATAACGTGACGATCAATTTGAATATCCCGTTCAATTTCATACGACTGAACGTAATCGAAATCACAGCGAAGAACATCAACCCGATCGCTCCGAGTGCTATCCACATCTTCAATAAACCTTCAGACATCTGAATACCTCCTTGATACCGCTATAATTATAGCACATTCTCTTTCTTGTCCATATATATAAGTGATAAACAACCGACGCTGTTCGCAGCATTATACATGAACTGACGTCACTCCTGTAATATTGCGAGCCAAGTAAGACTCCGTAGTGAGGAACTAGCGGGTCTTAAGGACGCCCCGAGCAAAAGCAAAAAAAGGTTAATGGACATCCGGTCAACCTATTCACTTTCTTTGTTAATCTGTCCATCTCTCAGGATAATCTGTTCACTTCTCCAACTAATCTATTCACTTCAATGATTAATCTGTTCATTCCTTGATGTAGTACTTTTAAACTCATTTCTAACCGCAGCGATTGGACTTATGGAAAAATCGTCCCCGGAAAGAAATGAATTTCGAAAAAATGAAGAATACTGCAGCAAAATATAAAAGCTGAAGAAAAGGCGCCCCTTTCTTCAGCATGACTAAATAACTATTCCCACTGCAGCTCAAACTGGCCATTCCATGCTAGTTTATGCAAGATTTATGGATACTGTTTCGCTCAATCGCCTAATTTTTACATTTATCTTTTAGTGAACATTTTCGCGATCGAGGTCATGTCCAGAGGGATATTATTATTAATGATCGCTTTCACAATTTGATCTTCTTTTTCTTTTGAAACAGGGACACCAGCCATACGAGATACCTGTGAAATCAATTGCCTGATTGTTTTCTCATCATGTAAATTAGCACCTTGCACTGAATCTGCTAATTTGAAAATATCTTCTTTTTTCACACCTGTTTTTTTCTCAATGTCATCCATGAAATTTCTGTCCATCGAAGTCCTCCTCACACGTAACATTCACAATATCCTATGCGAGATGGAAAACTTCGTGAGCTTTATTCTGGATTAATTTTCGTATAAGGTATATCGTTCAGTAACGAGAGAACTTAAATCTTCTGATTCATGGGTACGGCTACGTCTCATCAACGAATCAACCGCTTCTTTCGGAGTCTTGGAATCAAAAAGGACTTGATACAATTCATTTGTAATCGGCATTTCAATGCCTTCCTTTTGGGCAAGTTGATAAGCCGCTTTCGTTGTCCTGACCCCTTCAACGACCATGCCCATGTTTTCAAGGACCTCTTCAAGGGAATTGCCCTTTCCAAGCAGATTTCCTGCACGCCAGTTACGACTGTGTACACTGGTACATGTTACGACAAGGTCCCCGATACCGGTAAGACCCGCAAACGTCAACGGTTTAGCCCCCAGGCAGGTCCCAAGTCTTGCAATTTCCGCTAAACCTCGAGTCAATAACGCCGCTTTAGCATTATCTCCATAGCCAAGCCCGTCAGAAAGGCCTGCACCAAGGGCAATGATGTTTTTCAATGAACCTCCGAGTTCTACACCAACAATATCAGGATTCGTATAAACACGGAAATTCGGGTTAATAAACAAGTCTTGAATCTCTTCAGCAACCTTTTTGTTTTTTGAAGAAACAGTGACAGTCGTAGGTTGTCTTAAGCTCACTTCTTCAGCATGACTTGGTCCAGAAAGTACAACTACTGCTTTACGCAGCGCTTCTGGAATTTCGTCTTCAATGATTTCTGACACTCTGAATAATGTATCAGGTTCAATACCTTTGCTTGCATGTACGAGTGTAACTGGCACATTGATAATCCCTTTCAACTGTCCCAGTACTTCCCGAATCACTTTTGTAGGCGTAACAAGGAGTATCGTATCTGTATCCTCGACTGCTTCTCTCAAGTCATTTGTTGCCACCAGGTTTTCAGGGAGTTCTATGTTAGGCAGGTATTTGTTGTTCGTATGTTTTATATTGATTTCTTCCACCTGATCAGATCTTCGTGCCCAAATACGAACATCATGTTCATTATCAGCTAGTACTAATGCCAGGGCAGTCCCCCAGCTCCCCGCTCCAATAACAGCAACTTTTTTCATCAACTGGTCACTTCCTTCTTTTGTCCAAGTTTACTTTCGGTTCCTTTTATCAAACGTTGGATATTTTGTCTATGGCGCCATAAAGATAGGAATCCGATCATGGTAGCCAATATAATATAGTTCGTATTGTAGGTACCAAATATCATGGTAAGGACCGGAGTTAAAAACATGAAAATAAGTGAGCCTAAGGAAACATATCTTGTAATAGCGATGATAAGGATAGCAACAATACCAGAAATAAGGGTTGGAATGAAAACGAGTATAGCAAAAACACCGATGGTTGTCGCAACGCCCTTACCACCGCGGAAACCATAATAGATCGGCCAGTTATGTCCAATGATGGCAAAGAATCCAGCGATAAAAGCGATCCATCCCTCAACCCCAACCAAATAACTTAATAATACGGCCACGATCCCTTTTGAAGCATCAAGCAAGAGAACCGTGATGGCAGGTCCCCATCCAAGTAACCTTAAAGTGTTGGTCGCCCCTGCATTCCCGCTTCCTTGCGTACGGATGTCTATCTGTTTTATTTTTTTTGCAATCAGATAACTGAAGCTTATTGATCCGATCAAATAACCAATGAGACTGACCACGATTATGCTAACGAGTTCCATAGGTTCCTCCTATTCATTTTTTCGACGTGCTATGATACGAATTGGAGTTCCTTTAAATCCAAATGCTTCACGGATACGATTATCAATGAATCTTTTGTAAGAGAAATGAAGCAGCTCTGGATCGTTGACAAATAAAACAAATGTCGGCGGTCTTGTCGCTACCTGAGTAACGTAGTTGATTTTCAGGCGTCTTCCTTTATCTGTAGGAGTAGGGTTCATCATGACCGCATCCATGACTACATCGTTCAGTACGTTCGTCCTGACACGCATCGCATGGTTCTCCGCAACAGTATCGATCATCGGCAAAAGTGTGTGCAGGCGTTGCTTCGTCTGTGCTGACACAAATAAGATTGGTGCATAATCGAGAAACAAGAAATGGTCCCTGATTTTTTGTTCGAAATCCCTCAGTGTTTTATCATCTTTTTCAATCGCATCCCACTTGTTCACTACAATAACGACGGCACGCCCTGCTTCATGAGCGTATCCAGCGATTTTCTTGTCTTGTTCGATGATCCCCTCTTCAGCATTTAATACGACTAGGACCACATCCGAACGATCAATCGCTTTCAGTGCTCTTAATACACTATACTTTTCGGTAGACTCATACACTTTCCCTTTTTTACGCATACCAGCTGTATCGATAATCACATATTCCTGGCCATCTCTTGTGAATGATGCATCAATGGCATCCCTTGTCGTCCCAGCAATGTCACTGACGATTGCACGTTCCTTTCCGACAATCGCATTCACCAGTGAAGATTTCCCGACATTCGGCCGTCCGATGAGTGAAAACTTGATTGTAGATTCATCATAATCATCTACATCTTCCTTCGGAAAATGCTTGATGACTTCATCGAGCATGTCACCAAGCCCGAGACCATGTGCCCCAGAAATAGCGACTGGTTCACCGAAACCAAGTCCATAGAATTCATATACCTCGCTCATCCGTTCAGGGTTATCGATTTTGTTTACTGCTAACACGACAGGTTTTTTTGAGCGGAACAAGATTTGAGCGACTTCCTCATCAGCAGCAGTAATCCCTTCGCGTCCGTTGACCATGAAAATGATGACATCAGCTTCGTCTATAGCGATTTCAGCTTGTTGCCGCATTTGTTTCAAAAGGGGTTCATCACCAAGGTCTATTCCCCCGGTATCGATCACATTGAATTCTGTATTCAACCACTCCGCTGAGCTGTAAATCCGATCTCGTGTCACACCAGGTTTATCTTCTACAATTGCTAAACGATCTCCGATAATGCGGTTGAATATCGTAGACTTCCCGACGTTCGGCCTTCCTACGACTGCTACGACCGGTTTTCGCATAAAATCACTTCCTTTTCTATAGTGCAACAAACTGCACGTATATTCCGGTTTTGTATGTATTTAAGCTATTTGATGTATTGCCCCTTTTTTATGGAAAGGGTTGGCATTCGACAAAATCAGAACTCATTTATTTTAGCAAAAAACAGTTCCTGTCACAAGATTAGAAAATTCATGTAAAGAGCCTGGTCCTTATTGAGCATTTTGTTTCACATGTTTGACAGGTCTGTCGATCCTTAATCTGATTCTGCATGCAAAATCCTCATAAATTGTCCACAGGAAGACAATCAGACACGACAAACTTAATATATCAAGAAAGATAAAAGATCCGATGATATAGGCAGGGGCAAGGTCATTAAATAATAAAACATAGGCTACTTCACCATGGGCATAGCCTGTAATGAGTACGGACAACCTGCTTCGGAGACCTTTAGTCATGAATATTACGACCAGAGAAAGAGGAACCGCGATGAAAAAATTCAAATCTACAAAAATCCAAACTGGATCATAAACGACGATGAAGTGCATTCCTACATAACACAAAGAAATAAGGATACTTACAAAAATGGAATACCCAAGATCTGTTAAGTTGTTCATCCCCAGGTATGCATAACTGATAAAGATCATGATAAATAGTGTGGAGTTTACAAGTTGACCATCGATGTTCAAAGTAATACCCGAGCAATAGATCAATGCTAGAAGTAATGCTGATAAGAAAAACCTTTGTTGTGTTTTAGAAATCAGAAAAGTGGTTATCGTCCAACCCATCCATGTAAACCAGTAAAATAATATTCCTTCCATACAAAGCTCCCAACCTTACTTACAGTCTTTATTCAAAGTATGGAAAAAAGAGCTCTTTTCTAACCCTCCGAAAGTGGAGGACTGAATGGAATAATGCATTCTTAAAATACTGTCTTTAATCATTAAGTGATAATCACGACAGTGACCTTCGTGACTAACCGGGTCGTTTCCGCTTTTCTCTAGCTCGCGGAAAGAGAGTGTATCTGGAAAAATATTAAAATGAAGAATTTCAAAGACAAAATAAAGGGCTGATCCGGCGCTTCTGCTCGAAGGGTCGGATCAGCCCATTCTATATTTTTATTTGTACTTTTTAAGTTGATCGCCAATCATATCTCCAAGGGAGAAACCAGTATTTCCATCTGTTTCCTTGTTATACTCTGAATCGATTTTAGATGGACGGTTTTCTTCCTCTAATGTCGCCCTGATGCTCAGGGAAACACGTTTTTCATCAGGATTGATGTCCAGTACTTTAACCTTGACTTTATCGCCTTGTTCAAGAACCTCACTTGGTGTTCCAATATGCTTATTCGCAATTTCGGAAATATGAACAAGCCCTTCTACACCAGGAGCCACTTCGACGAACGCACCGAAAGAGACAAGACGCTTGACTGTTCCATCCACCACCTGACCTTTTTTAAGAACTTCACTTACATTGTCCCAAGGTCCAGGGAGCGTTTCTTTGATGGAAAGTGAAATACGCTCATTATCACGATCTACAGAAAGTACTTTCACTTTGACTGTATCGCCTTCCTTGACGACCTCAGATGGTGTTTCCACACGATGATGCGCCAATTGTGAAATATGGACAAGCCCGTCGATTCCACCTATATCAACGAAAGCACCGAAGTCAGTTAGTCGTTGGACTGTTCCCTCCAATACTTGACCTGCTTCTAATGATTGGAGCACATCTTGTTTTTTCGATTCTTCCTGCTCTTCTAAAACCGCTCGGTGAGACAAGATGAGTTTATTATTTTCTTCCTCAAGTTCTACGATCTTCACTTCTAAAGTCTTACCTTTATAAGAAGAGAAATCCTCTACAAAGTGTTTTTCAACTAGAGAAGCAGGTATGAAACCACGGACGCCAAGGTCTACCACCAGACCACCTTTTACGACATCAGCAATCTCGACCTCTAATGTTTTATTTTCTTCCTTCGCTTCTTTCAACTCAGACCATGCTTTTTCAGCAGAGATCGCGCGTTTGGAAAGAACGAGCTCTTCTTCTGTAAGTTTGATCACCTTAAGAGTCAATGTATCTCCATCAGATAAGACATCACTAACTTTTTCGACATGCAAGCTTGAAAGCTCACTGATCGGCAGGATTCCATCCAACTTATACCCTGCATCGATCAATGCATGTTTTTCTTCAACCTTTGTAACCGTACCTTCTACTATATCACCAAGTTCCAAAGGTTTAATCTCTGAAAGTTCTTGATTCATTTCATCAGTCATTGTCTTTACCTCCTTAAGTGTCTAAACGAAGAGAAAAATATATTAGACCCTCCACGTTGTGAAAGAGTATGTATAAGGTTCATTTCCCTTTTCTCTAACTTCTTATAAATAGCGTTTTTTGTCAAGTAACTAAACTCCGATATTCCTCACTTATTCGCTTCGTATAACTTCCGTATTTCTTCCATGATTTTTTCTGTTGCGACCTTTGCGGAAGCCTTATGTTCTTTCAATTCAGAAAAATCAATCGGTGCCCCATAGACGATTTTTACTTCCTTGAACAATTTGTATGGGCCTATGATCGCACAAGGAATGACTTTCGCATCCGTTTTCAATGCAAAGAATCCGGCACCTGCAAGACCATCTGCGATGGAACCCGTTTTACTACGTGTCCCTTCTGGAAACAACCCGACAGCTTTTCCATTGCGCAATAATTCCAAACCTCGTCTTAAAGCTTGTTTATCACTCATCCCTCTTCGAACAGGAAATGCGTGGATACTTGGTAGAATGCTCTTCAATACAGGGACATCAAAGAGTTCTGCTTTCGCCATGAAATGGACTGTGCGTCCGGATGAACAACCGACAAGAGGAGGGTCCAGATAGCTGATATGATTTGTACAGATCAGGACCCCATCCTCTTTAGGTACGTTCTCAAGACCGATCACGTTCAATTTATATCCTGCAAAGAATACACCATTGAAAAAATTGCGCCCTAAATTATATAGATTCACCCGTCATCAAACCCTTTCGTTTTCGTGCACGATCTGAAGGATCGCTTCTACGACGTCATCAATCGACATCGTTGTCGTATCCAGTTCAACCGCATCTTCCGCTTTCATCAATGGTGAAGCTTCACGCTTAGAGTCTAATTCATCCCTGTGTTCGATCTCGCGTTTAATCTGTTCAAGATCCGAAGGAATACCTTTGGACACATTCTCGTCATGCCTTCTCTTCGCTCTTTCCTCAACTGAAGCAATCAGGAAGATTTTCACTTGGGCATCAGGGATTACATGTGTTCCTATATCACGGCCATCCATGACGACAGAATGTTCCCGGCTTAATTCTTGCTGGCGTTTTACCATTTCTATACGGACTGCCGGGTGCTTTGAAACTTCGGAGACATTTTTCGTAACCTCTGAAGTTCTGATTTCTTCCGTCACATCTTCTCCGTCTAAGACGACGAACTGTTTATCCGATTTTTTTTGAAGATCGATCGTTGTCGTCTTCAGGATTTCTTCCAGTGCACTCTCATCACTGATGTCAATATCATTGCGAAGTGCTTTCAATGTTATAGAACGGTACATCGCACCTGTATCGATATAAACAAACGATAATATGTCTGCCACTTTTTTGGCGACTGTGCTTTTTCCTGCCCCTGCAGGTCCATCAATGGCAATTCTCATCAAGTTACTCATAGTTCCTCCTGCTACCTTTGACAAATCTAATTTTAAAATGATTCGAGACAGATCGGCATTTTTCTGCCCATTTCACAGAGAAACTTGGCCCTTTTGAGGAAACCATAAGGCTCCTGGTGCCAAGTTCGATGGTGACAAGTATACCTCAAAATTCCGATATCCCTTTAGGTCAATTTTCAACCCTTTCATCATACCATAGGAAATTTGAGCGGTCTATCGTTTCAACGGTCTCTCCATTGCTTCCATTTGTGATTCCTTCATATTCATATAAACGATTGAAATAAGTGCCAAAGTCCCAATTGAATATAAGATATTGAGCAACAATAAGAAAAATCATCTGACAAATGATCAACTTGATCACTATACGTTCAATCAACTTCATCGGTTAATCGCATCCTCAGTATGTTCTTATCTCTATCGTTTCCAAAATAAGGCTTCTCTTATACGAAAGAATGGATTCCCTGGTTATAATAACCCTTTTTTCTTCAACATTAATTGCTCTTCGAAACAAAAACGCAACATATTTCGTTTATCTTGCTCAGATATACTGAGGAACTGAAGAGGCGCTTTATCCCTTTTTCCATTTTCCCCTTTAATGATACGGATGACCTTTGCTTTCTGGTTTATGTATTTATGGTGTTCTTTTAAGGGTAACACCATCCAGCAATCCACTTCCATTCCGGCTTTCAATTGATGACGCTCTGGCATAATGACTGCACATCCGCCTGCACTCACATCAGAAGTAATGGTAGTGAAAGGCTGAAATTGGAACTCTGTCGGATGGATCGACACATCTATTGCCGTTTCAACTCGGACGAACTCCCGTCTCTGGATCTTCTCCAAATTGGTTTCCCCAGGAAAAGATAAGATGAGCAACGGTATTTGTTCTTTTTTTCGATTGGTCATCTCAGTATGAAACGTGTATGTGATTTTATCTTTTGTGGTAAAATGGGCATAAAATTTTGTTCCTACCATGAAAAATTCCGATTTGTTTGTATGAGTGTTGGATGGATAAGTTACAAGTAGATGATCCTCCCTGATATCCTCAATTTTACAGTGGAATTTTTGCGGTTCCTGCCCAGGTTTCCGGATTTCAAGAAAAAGGGTATCACCGATTTTAATCATGTTATATCCCCCCTCACCTTTTTATTCTTTAGGTCGATTATCTCATTTTAACAAGAAAAGGAAAAGCAAAATTTGCTTTTCCTCGTTCTTGTTTACTTATAGATAAGCAATTTTGGCAGCAAGACCGGAGTAGCTGATCAGAAAAATAGTATAAGCTCAGCTACATCTCGGACTTTCGTCTGAACTTATATCGCGAATGGTAAGTTTTTTTGCCTACATACTGTTGACCGGTGTATTAGGATCATCCAGTTTTTTCACCTTTTCTTCCATGCCTGTGCTCGCGTTGATGAAGATTCGGAACGTCTCATTACCCATTGTAGCTAGGAACTCATAGCATTGAACCTCTTCGCCAAGGTCATTCCTGATGATTCCCTGGTGTGTTTCCATGATTTTAAGCTTAGGATTCAGCTTCCCTTGTGCTTCTTTTTGGGAAATAGCCGGAGTAGTGATTTGCCGATCTTTTTCACCGATCAGATAGTTCATCCCTTCATAGCCAATGATATCACCGTTATCAAGGGCAACTTTGATCGTAACTGTCTGTGGATAGATTCGTACATCATCCTGCTTTTTCACATACGTGTAGATTCCAATGTTTTCATATTGGTCACTTGTGGACATTTCCATCTTATCCATCGCATGCTTTTTCAAGAACTCTTCCGCTTTTTCCCTTCCCTGATATAAGCTGATCTTAGCATCTTCAACATTTCGATCTTCTAGTATCCAGGTTGGATGACCGCCTTTTTTGGTCATTTCCAAATAAATATTGGAATCGCTTTTTGGTTCATTGACCGAAATACGGTAGGCCTCATAAGGAGATCCTTTTCCATTTTCCTCTACAATCACTTTAGAGTTCTTGTTCAGTTTGAGGAACTTGATAGCTAGGTTCTTAGCCTCTTGTTTCGTAATTTCCTTACCGCTTAAAGCTTTATATTTATTATCTTCAAATTCGCTGATCTTCGTCATTTCTGGTCCCCAGTTCACTTCTGAGTAACCTTCGACAGATTTGTCGACAGTTTTGAGACCATTGATGACTGTGTTGTCCATTGGGTCATTTTCTGTGGCAAGTGCCAATTCGACGTCCATCCATCTTAGGTTTTCCTTCATGACAGTAGCTTGCACATTCCGCAGCTCGTTCTTGATTTCGGTTGCGTTTTTGTGCAGTTGTCCAAGTGTAGCATATTCATCTTTTGAAAGTGGGTCCTTCTCCAAATCCCTTATTGCGATCCGGTAGCTGAACTCACCGATTTTCGTAAGGAATTCTTCTGTTTTGTTGAATGGCAACAGTGCTAACGGTAATTGACCGACATCATTATGTGCTTCGGAGGTCAATCGCCATACTTCTGCAAGCGAAGGAGAAATCTGCTGACGGGAATTCATTGCCAGCGTCGTCCCGATTTTTTCCTCCAAAGCATCTATATGGAAATTCAAATCATGGAATGCTCTTTGGTAGTTATTTTCAGCGTTTATAAGAATGGCGTTCTTTTCTTGATGTTCCTTATATCCCCAATACCCAGTACCAATTACGGCAATTGCCAGTATAGTTATAAGAATCGTTCTGATCATGTCTCTTCACCTCCGTTATTTCGCAAAGATATGCTTTCCGATTTGGGTAACTTGTGAACGCGTCCATATCCAGCCGGATGTTGCCGTATCAGGGTTGAAATAGTAGATACATCCATTTGAAGGATCCCACCCATTGATTGCGTCAAGAACTGCTTTTTTGGCCTGCTCATTCGGTGTCAGCCAAATTTGGCCATCTGCTACAGCGGTAAATGCACGAGGTTCAAATATGACGCCTGATATCGTATTCGGAAAGGAAGTGCTTTCAATACGGTTGAGAATAACAGCAGCTACAGCCACCTGTCCTACATACGGTTCACCACGGGCCTCACCATAGACTGCATTCGCCATCAGCTGAATATCATTCTCTGAATAACCGCTCGGTACGTTTTTCCCTTGTTTCGGCTGTTTAGGTTGTGCTTTCCCGTCTTGACCTGTTGGTTTTTTAGCAGGGGCTTTCCCTTTCTGTGTTTGTTTTTCTAAAGGTGTACCACCGTAATGTGTGAACTTCTTCCCTTTTTGGATATTCCTTTTTACAAATCCTTCATGATACTGTGATGCATTGGCGAGTTTCAACTTTGTCGTGGCACCGGCAAGTCCATCCACCTTCAACCCGAACTCATACTGGAAGTTTCGAAGTGCCCAGTATGTACCCCAACCAAATACCCCATCAATCTTCCCATTATAAAACCCTAAATATTGCAATCTCGATTGGAGCTCGATTACGTCTTCACCCGTTGCACCATGCTGGATCACTTGAGCAGTGAACGCGTCTGTGTTTTCGACATGCACAGCGCTTAACAACGGAATGACCAATAGTATCAATGATAAGCATACTTTTACGAACAAATTTCCACTTTTCATCATTACAGCCTCCTGTTGCATCCTGTATAACTTTTTCAATGTTCGTAGTTTCTGTCATTGAAGTGATTTTATACAAAGAGAAAGACAAATAGAAAAAACCTGATCATCAAGTGGATGAACAGGCTTACCTGGCATAAGTTTAATTTATTGCTCTATGATTTTGTTGTTCATATTTTTCTTGTGAAACACCCTGTGCATACTTTATTTTCCTCAAACCTAACCACCATAGGAAAATCATGAAAGGCAACATGAAAACCATCCATTTTTGCACTAGAGATAACAGGATATAGTCATAAAACCCATGAAAGAATATGGGGACTAATAATGAAGATATTAAGAATAACCTTTTGGAATATGCGTTTTCCGATGATTTCCCCCTTGAAAGATAATACCCCATGATCACACCGAATAACGCATGGCTCGGAACGGGCAATAACGCTCTGAGCATTGCTGTTTCTATTCCATTCGTCAACAAATACAATACATTTTCAGCGGTGGCAAACCCTAAGGAAATCGAGACACCATAAATAATACCATCATAAGGATCATTGAAATCGATATGTTGATATGCCGCAAAGTAAAGAAGGAACCATTTGAAAAATTCCTCCAAGAAACCTGAAACGAAAAATGCATCCATCCAACCTGCTACTTGCATTTCTTCATAAATGCCAAACTGCAGGACCATCACTGGGAAAACGAGAAGGACACCAATGACGAATGTTCGCAATACCATCAGGATCGGCTCAGGTTTATATTTTTCTTTCAAATAGAAAAATGATAGCAAGGCGACACCTGGGGCGATCCCTGCAGATATGATTGTAAACATTTACATCGTCCCGTTTCCAATCCATTTTTTTCTATGGTATCACGAGTAGCCATGATTTTGTTATATTAAATATAGTTCTTGGAACAATCGCTGTTAACTCTATGCTTAGACGGATGGTTACAAGAATCGAATGTGTTTAACAAAAAATTTAGGAACGAGGTTGAGATTTATGAAAGAAATTCTTGTAATTCATACGGGCGGGACGATCGCAATGAGTGAGGATAAAGAAACCGGGAAAGTCATCCCTGGAGATGTCAATCCCCTTCACGAAACCTATGCACTCCTTTCCCAAATTGCAAAGGTTACGATGGATGATTTCTTAAATCTTCCGTCTCCACATATCACGCCAGAGCAGATGATCAAGCTGTCGAACTATATACACATGAAAATCGAACAAAAAAACTTCGACGGTGTCGTGGTCACACACGGAACGGATACATTGGAAGAAACAGCCTATCTCCTTGATCTGCTTCATGATGGCGAGACTCCAATCATTATGACAGGTGCTATGCGGTCCAGTAATGAGTTAGGTTCAGATGGCCCCCATAATCTCATCACATCGGTAAGGGCGGCTGCGAGTGATGATGCGAAAGGTAAAGGGGTATTGGTTGTATTCAATGATGAGATCCATGCTGCTAAGTATGCGACGAAAACCCATACGAGCAATATTGCAACGTTCCAGAGTCCTCAATCAGGTCCGATCGGCATCATTACGAAACGAGGTGTATTGTTCCATCATAACCTCGTTCACCGTGAGCATTATGACACATCAAGTGTTTCAATGAATGTCGTCTTGTTGAAGGCTTATGCGGGCATGCAAAAGGAGCTGTTGCAGGCTGTTCGTACCACGGAAATTGATGGGCTGGTCATCGAAGCACTGGGACAAGGGAATCTCCCCCCTGACCTGATGGAGGAGATTGGTCATTTCATTGATAATCAGATTCCAATTGTGATGGTATCCCGCTGTTTCAATGGAATCGTCCAAGACATCTATAGTTATGATGGTGGGGGACGTAAGCTGAAAGAGCGCGGTGTGATATTGACGAACGGATTGAATGGCCCCAAAGCTCGCTTGAAACTGTTGGTGACATTAGAAATGAACTATAATATGGAACAATTGAGGGAAGCATTTTCATCGAATTGATCGAAAAGCGAAAACGCCCTGATCAGCCACGAAGGTCACTGGAAGACCGACGAGGAGGCTGTCGCCGCCACAGGAGGTCTGAAGTGATCCAAGTGGCTGGGCGTTGGAGCTGGACATCAAGAAAAGCGAAAACGCCCTGATCAGCCATGAAGGTCACTGGAAAACCGACGAGGAGGCTGTCGCCGCCACAGGAGGCCTGAAGTGATCCAAGTGGCTGGGCGTTGGAGCTGGACATCAAGAAAGGGACTAGATCATTCCAGGTCAGTCCCTATTTTTGATCCTATTCAATAACTCTTTTGCAATCAACCCCCCGTGGAATCGACCATTTTCAATGAAAATCTCATTTGCATTATTGCCTGCAGCAATTACACCTGAAATGAAAATGCCGTTTACGTTTGTTTCCATCGTTTCAGGATTGAACAGCGGTCTACCGGTTTCCTTCTCAATCCCCACTCCCATTTTAGACAAGAACGTATGATCAGGATGATAGCCTGTCATGGCAAAGACAAAATCATTCTGAATCTCTTTCAACCTGCCATTGTTCTCATATACAAGGGACTTTTCTTTAATTTCGATGACCCTGGCATTGAACTCCATCTTCACTTTTCCGTTCCTGACCAACGATTCGAATTCAGGAAGAATCCACGGTTTAATACTACCGGAATACTCAGAACCTCTATACAAGACAGTTACCCGAGCTCCAACCTTTTCCAGTTCAAGGGCAGCGTCAACAGCTGAATTTTTCCCGCCAATGACAGCAACATCACGATCAAAAAATGGATGTGCCTCTTTAAAGTAATGAAATACTTTATCAAGATCTTCACCGGCAACACCCATGTAATTCGGATGATCATAATATCCTGTCGCAATGATGACAAAAGGCGTCTCATAAGTCTGCTCATCTGTATTCTGTTTCTTAGAACGTACGATAAATAATCCATCTTCCCGTTTATCTACACTCATGACTTCTTCAAATGCATGGACCGTGAGCTTTTTCCTTTTCACGACTTCCCGATAATAAGATAATGCCTGGTTCCGTTTAGGTTTCCGTTGTTCGATGACAAATGGTACGTTTCCGATTTCCAGCTTTTCGCTCGAGCTGAAAAACTGCTGGTGAGTAGGATAACGATAGATCGAATTGACAATATTCCCTTTTTCAATGACGATTGGTTTCAGGCCGATCTCCTCTAATGCAATCGCTGCAGAAAGGCCGCAGGGACCACCGCCGACTATGATCGCGTCAGCTTGCATGGTTTCTTTCACTCCTAATGACAACTTCACTCTATATTATTTCTTCATCCTCAAGCTGTTAAGCAAAACGACTTAACTCTTTGTTGTTATTTGCGAAATTCCTTCCCTTTCCGCGGGTGTGCCACAAATTTCACTTAAAAGATTTCTCTTGAAAAATCAATTTTCAAATCATGTACAAACAAAAATCCCCTTATCATACCTTTTGATGATAGGGGATATTATCGTTTGTTTCAACTGAATTGCATTAGATCCATCCACGGAAACGGGATGCTTCTGCCATTTTACGGACACCGATCATATAGGCCGCCAGTCTCATGTTCACTTTTCGGTTCGTTGCAGTCGTCAATATATTATTGAAGGCTTTGACCATGACTAGCTCAAGCTTTTCTTCCACTTCTTCTTCAGTCCAATAATATCCTTGGTTGTTTTGGACCCATTCAAAATAGGAGACTGTGACGCCGCCTGCACTCGCAAGTACATCCGGTACAAGAAGAATATCACGCTCAGTAAGTATATTGGTAGCTTCAATCGTTGTGGGGCCATTCGCCGCTTCTACGACAATCGAGGCTTTGATGTTGTGAGCGTTGTGCTTGGTTATTTGGTTTTCAATTGCTGCAGGAACGAGAATGTCGCAATCCAATTCAAGGAGTTCCTGGTTTGTGATCGTATCTTTAAATAATTTTGTCACTGTACCAAAACTATCACGACGGTCCAGCAAATAATCAATATCTAATCCGTCAGGATCATGCAATCCGCCATAAGCATCTGAAATACCGATGACTTTTGCACCTGCATCATACATGAACTTCGCTAAGAAACTCCCAGCATTACCAAACCCTTGGATGACCACTCTCGCGCCTTCAATGTTGATTCCTTTTTTCTTAGCGGCTTCACGGATACAGATTGTAACCCCTTTAGCTGTAGCTGATTCACGTCCGTGTGACCCACCGAGCACCAATGGTTTCCCTGTTATGAACCCTGGAGAGTCAAATTCACGGATGCGGCTGTATTCATCCATCATCCAGGCCATGATCTGTGAGTTCGTAAATACGTCAGGTGCTGGAATATCCTTCGTCGGTCCAACGATCTGACTTATTGCACGTACATAACCGCGACTCAAGCGTTCCAATTCGCGGAAAGACATATCGCGCGGATCACATATGATTCCGCCTTTCCCTCCACCATAAGGCAAGTCTACAATTCCTGCTTTCAGGCTCATCCAGATGGAAAGAGCTTTTACTTCTGTTTCGGTAACATGCGGATGGAATCGGACTCCACCCTTTGTCGGTCCAACTGCATCATTGTGTTGGGCACGATAGCCCGTGAATATTTTTATAGAACCGTCATCCATTCTGACTGGAATCCTTACAGTCATCAGGCGGATAGGTTCTTTAAGAAGCTCGTATACCTCCTCTGGGTAACCCAGCTTATCTAATGCATCATTAATTACAGTTTGTGTTGATACCAAAACATTGTCTTGTCCATTTTTTTCTTGTTCATTATTTGAAGTATTGTTGGCAGACATGGTTTACCTCCCGTGATAATACCAATATAAAGTATGATTTCAATTTCTCAATGCATAGTATACACTCTACTAAGCGTAATGAGAAGTAATATCTACAAGTTTTCCTGTTATATTTTGAAACCGCTTTCTTCATAGTCTGTTGCTTTTTTATTAACAATACCCTGAATTAGAAAAAATAAGCGATACAGCATCTATTTATTTCCAATCCTGGTGTATTGAAGCAGCTATTTATTGAAATAAAGAAAAGCGAAAACGCCCTGATCAGCCACGAAGGTCACTGGAAGACCGACGAGGAGGCTCGAACCAAACAAAGTTCGGTTCTGCGTGGGTAACTTTTTAAGTAGTACTTCAATTTGTCGCCGCCGCAGGAGGATCGAAGTGAGAAAAGTGGTTTGGCGGTGGACACCGTAACCAATTCCTTATCTTTTTAAAAAGGGCTTGGCACAATTCATATCGTCCAGCCCTTACGTTTTATACACTATTTTTTTAGAAAGTATTTGTTGACTTGTTCCATTGCATTTACTTCCATGATCAATTTTCCATATTCTTTTACACGCCATTTGGTGATCGTAGAAGGACTTCCGAATTCAGATAAAAGTGCTACGAACATATCGACGTCAAGTAACTCATATTCTTCTTCTTCGAACGATATATAATAATGGCCGTTATAGTAAGTAATTTCTCCGCCGGTGATCCCTAATTGGTAGACTCTTGAAGCAAGTGCAACTATATCATCGAAGCCTTTAAACTCATATATGATATCATCACTTATGTCCATTGTCACTTGTAGTTCCAAGTACTCGTCATCATAGTCTTCGTCCTCACTAGTTGCTTGCCCCTTCGTTACAATGACCACCATTCCTTGAGCAGGCAAAGAAAACACTTCAACGGCGATTGGACCATCTGCTTTAAACCCTAGTTCATCATCTGCTTCCAGCATCATATCCCTGAATAATTCGTGGACCTTAGGCAGGTCCTGCCACATTTCTTCTTTAGAAATGCCGCGATCGTCAAGATCATCCAAAGTTAAAAACACTTTTATTTTATTATATGTTAAACGCTCCAGTCGCATATATGGTCCTCCTCAACAGCAAATACTCCACCTTTCTCTACACTATATGATGGTGCATACAGAAGGTTCTTGGTGGTCAGGTAGTTCTGTAAAGTTCTTGATCTGCCGCTTGGACGAATTCCTTGAATTCTAGAAACAGCTTATTTACTTTTCCGATAAAAAGTAAGTACATGGGTTTCAGCTGGAGCACAGAGCCTTAAAGGAATCTTTGTGTACCCGTAACCATTACTTATGAATACCTTAGTCTGACCATGGTCTTTAAAGCCGCCTCTTTCTGCAATCCCCCATTTGAATAAACGAATCTGGCCACCATGAGTATGGCCGCACATTACGAATCCGATTTCATGTTCCTTGAGGATTTTTCCGACAATTGAAGGATTGTGACTAGCGAGAATCTTATAGCTTGTCTCCTTTTCATTGGCATCAGCAATAGCCAATTCCAACTGATCCCGTTCCATAGTTGGATCATCTGTGCCTATAAGCGTAATAGTCTCTCCTCCTGATTCGAAACGTGCACAAGTATTGTCAAGAATAATGACTCCCTTTTCTCTGAGAAGTACATCCAACTTACGATAATCCCCCTCATAATCATTATTCCCCCATACAAAATAATTAGGTGCAATCTTTGAAAGTTGATCTAAATTTCTTGACACACGCTCGAATGGTACCTCTTTTTCCATTAGATCCCCACCAATGATGACGAGGTCAATCGAATCGTTAATTTGTTCCAGTAATTTATTCTCGATTTCCCTAGTATGGATATCTGAAATAAAAAAAACCTTTAAGCCATTGAAACTTTCAGGAAATTCATCTAGATAGAGCTCGTGGATCCTCACGACGTTCTGATGTGCTTCACGCCACATATAAGCAAGTAATATCAATCCTGAAGCCACCAATAACGCTAAAATAATAATCATTCTGCACCTTCCTGTCCCCGTTCAATCACATTACGTTGAGATAACGAAATAATACCATAAATAACGGAACAAGGTAACAATATAAAAATGAGCAACTGGTTCATATGGTAGAGAGATAACATACTCACCAGGACGATTGCACAATAAAGAATACCCACTACCCAAGATTGGGCCCTTGTGTGTTTGAAATCGGTAATGACCGTTTTGATCATGATGCCATATGCTATAACACCGATCAGTGTTAAAAATGCTGAAATGACAAAACGAAATGGATTTAAGACCAAACTCGAAACCCACTGCATAAATTCATCATACGATGTAGTAGGGATATCATTCACGACAGTAAACAAAGATAAATAACCGATCAATAATGCGATGATTCGTTTAAACACAAAAATCCCTCCCCTATACCGTATGAAAAGGGAAGGAATTTCATGTTTTAATCTTCCTTTATATCAAGAACTCGAAAACCGGATGCTTCAAGTTTTCTTATGAATTTATCAATGTTCTGCTGTTTTTCAACTTTCATGACAATTCTTCTTATGAACTTATCCGTTTCATCAAAGGTTGCAAGCGAAATGATGTTTTCATGAAATTGCTTGGCTATCTCTGCAAGCCTGGCAATCCGTCCTTCTGCTTCAGAGGAGGAAAACGAAATACGGACACCCTTCCGCTTCATACCGAAAGCACTTTGGAACTGTTCAAGGGTATCATATCGCGTAATGACACCTTTCAGATCACCAGATTCATCAACAACAGCTATAAGTGGACGATCCTGGACTGACAAAAGGATCTTCTCGAAAATTTCTTCTTCATTGATGAAATCATCCTTGTAATCCGCGATGTCACCAGCCACAGTTGAACTGAGGAATTCCTTCTTTTCTGTACCGGATTCAAAGAATGCCTTATAAATCCTGTTTAACGTGATGATACCTGCATATTTGTTGTTCCCTGTGACAACAGGCATCCCATCGATCTGATACTGATCCAACTTATGTAGGACATCTTTCAGATTATCTGTACTTTGCACAACATACGTTTTTATTTTTGGTATCATGATACTTTTAACAAACATCTAATCCCCCCAGACTAAATTGATGATACCTTACTCTTTTCGCCACCCATTTAGGTAATTCCTACTAGATAGTTTAAAATTTATTTTTTTATCAGAATATTAAAACAAATGAGGTTGAAAATTATGTAAATTTCCTTTAAGATTAAATTAAGAATTTGAGTATAAGAAAATTCAAAAAATTAAAAGTTAGGAGAGGACACATCATGACCATATCCAAGTTTACGAATAAATCTCTCGTACTAGATCAGGATTTGGAATACAGCCAGAAGATCGGACTCCCAGTTGAAGTGTTTTGCATGAAAGAGTATGAAACAGTTGCATTTGGCAGAATTCAACTGATCACAAAAAATCATGTGCAGATAAATGACCAGGTATTTTGCCGAAGCGAAAACGCATTCTTCGGCTGTCCTTGTCCCATGTAGGATTACTTGTGATATAAGTTGATATCATGTTCACTTTTCAGCCAATCGAATACCTCATGTCTATGTTTCCATGGAACTGGTTTTTCCCACAGTTCTTCTCCGCGTTCTATTGTTGCTATCCTTAATTCTTCGTACTCGTTTTCAGCCTTGGTATGCTTTTTCTTGTAATGGATCATCTGGATCACACAAAATACACCTGCAATCAAGAGAATGAATAACAGCTTATCCTTTGTAAGATCACTCATTATATCCCGATTCGTCAAAAACATCCGTTCCAGTGCTGGAAGCTTGTAGAAGTAAGTATATACAATACTGAAGAAAAGGACTACAAATAACGATAAAGACCACTTCAATAAAAGCTGCTCAAAACGTTTTTCCTTTGTTCTTCGTTCAATCAAATTTTTGACCACTTCCAACGTCACTTCTGAAATGAGATATTGTTTAAACTTCCAATACTGTAAACCATTCATTTAGATTCCCTCCTATTCAAAACTATGCTAGGAGGGAATGCGGTATACATCCGTTCACCTGATGTTTTTCATTTGATGATATTGATTAGACGGACTGTGCCTTTCTTCATTTCTTGATCCATGTTCATATCAGAAGATAAATAATAAACGATAAAGAAAATCATACATAGAAAAGAAATGACGATTCCACGTGTAATCCATAAATGAAGTTTACCTTGGCTGATCGTCTTTTTTTGCTGTGCTCTTGACCTTAAATGTTTTACGCTTCTTGGAGGCAGATTCATAATATCCACCTCATGACTTTGTAAAGGCGGTTCAGCGATATCATTCACTTTTCCCCGTAATGACGAGGCTTGATCTTGCAGGTCCAACTTGATATCCTCCTTATCAATACATTCTCTCACCCTGCTCACCTTCTATAACCATCGTCGATTCTTTTATCATTTATTGAGCGAACAGAGAGAAAGTTATACCGGATAATCAATCCTAAAAGAAAATCAATTCCAATATGAATGAGGATGGGGATCAATAGATTTTCTGTAATAATGAATATAGCGCCTAACAAGAAACTTAACAGTATGGCAAACAATAATAATACAGGTTTTGTAATATAGCGAATATGCATGAGAGCGAATAACAAGCTAGCTGGAACATATCCGATATTCGTCTGTAGGAGACCCCGGAATAATAGCTCTTCACAAATTCCGATGATTCCCGCGACCAGAATTAGATGAGGAAGGGATATATCAGAAAAGATCCTCTCATTGATTCCGCCATCGTCGATAAAATGCCTTGGAGCTTTTTTCCATAAAATTAGATCGACCAATACAACAAGTAGGATGACAGGAGTCGACCAGACGATGATCCTGAGCCAATCTGGTTGCAATAGTGCGATCCAATCTGCGAAGTCTTGTTGAAAGAATAAAGATAATATCACAGTCAATAAGAGAAAAATCCCCTGGGTCAAGTATAAATTAAGGTAAAGCTCACGCTTTGATAATGATTGGATGAGTTCTTTCTGATTCAATCGGTTAAACATCAACGTTCACCTGATGAAAAATGATAGCAAGTTCTTCTTCCCATGATTTTATTACTGGTCGTGGCGATTTCTCTTTAGAGGATTTGTAAGGTTCCAGGGATAATCCGCAAACATGACAACAGTTCAATGGACGTGTGACCAGTTTTTCTGAAAAAGCCCCTAATATCGATTCTCTTTTGCATTCCTCCGAAAGAATCCATTTTTTCATATATCGGATTCGTTCCCGCTTTTCTTTAATCCTCTTTTCAATGAATTCCACTAATTGATTTTTCCAAGTTTGAAAATCCCTCTCCTCCTCCCTAAAGAACTTTTCAACGTGAAAGTGCATGAACCGTTCAGCTGTTTCGGAGAGATTCAAGCTGGTTATGGATTGTTCGAATAACGTCCGGTCAGGCTTGTCCACATCAACCATGACACTAAAATGATTTATATCTTTTTTTGTAGGTAATTCTGCAGTGATGAGACGTTCTGGAATAAAATCATCATCCTCATGATAAAGCATCAAGGCGAGGCTTTCTTCTCCATCTCTTCCTGCACGTCCAATTTCCTGCAAATATGATTCTATATTCGAAGGAAAATGGTAATGTATAATGAATCGAATATCCGGTTTATTGATCCCCATCCCAAATGCATTCGTACAACAAATGACATCCAGCTCATCATAAATGAATTGCTTCTGGGTCAATAGCCGATCATCATTTTCCATTCCGCCATGATAATAAGCCGTTTTCTCGACTCCATTCCGCTTTAATGCCTCTGTGATCGTTTCTGTGACCATACGACTTGAAGTGTAAATGATGCCGGGGCCTTTCAACGTTTGTACATAGCGGATCAGGATATCCATTTTTTCGTTAGTCGTCTCTGCAATTTCACTTTGGAAGGCGATGTTTGGACGATCAACAGAATAGATGTGCATTTCCGGTCTGTCCAAATTCAAGAGCTTTATGATGTCATTCCTTACATTTACAGTTGCTGTTGCGGTCAATGCTAATATCGGCGGCCTGCCAATCCTATTACAAACTTCACCCAGCTTTAGATAATCTGTTCTGAATTCATGACCCCATTGGGATATGCAATGTGCTTCATCTACTACAAATAGAGCGACTTTCATTCTTGAGAGAGTGCCGGATAGCGTATCTGTCTGCAGGGTTTCTGGTGATACATAGAGGATTTTGTACCGTGTGAGATCACGTAATATTTTCATCCGCACATGGTACGGCATCCCGCTATGGAACGTACAGACCCTTTTCTCACCCTGACGCCTTAACTGCTCTACCTGATCTTCCATCAAAGAAATAAGCGGTGATACGACGACCACAATACCTTCCAATAGATAAGCCGGTAACTGGTAACAGATTGATTTCCCCGAACCGGTCGGAAGCATCGCAAACACATCGTTTCCGTCTAAAACATCCTCGATTATTTCTCTTTGTCCTTGACGAAAGGAACGAAAACCGAATCTTTCAGATAAGATGAGATCGATCGACAATACTATCCCTCCTTTTCCATGTGATGGCTGACTTCATGTTTAGCAAGTGTCAACCGGATTTGAAAGTAATCATAATCCTCGCCGAATGCCTTTTTTATTTCTTTCAGTCTTTTCGTACCTAAAATTTTTGAAACTTCTAATATACGTATCTGATCCGATTCAGGTATGTATCTGTCGATATCCATCTCCGGAACATGGATCGCGAGTTCCACAAGATGGTCTTCAATCGTACTAGGTTTCAATTTGCGGATGGCGGCCACTTCTTCTAATTGGAGCCCTTTGTTGATTAATTGATACGTTTTTCTGGTAGATCCAGTAAGAGCATAAGACTGCTTCATATCTTTTAGGAAAATATAGAGAACGGGATATGACTTCTGGCCATCTAGTATCTTTTCAACCATAAAATGAAGAGCTGATTGAAAACGGATATGGCATTCCATCGGATCCAATTGTAATCTTTCAGCCACTTGTAAAGCGGTTTGACCGATTCTACCCGATCTCGTCAATCGTAGAACAACATTTTCCGCATCTATGTCTTCCATCTTTTGGAGCAGGATCATAAGTTCATTGAAAAGCAAGGATGATGCCATTATACGGCTCTGCTTATCTCTCGGAAAGAAGTGTTTGACCCATTGCAATGTGTCAGGATTATTTTGTATTGGATGGAAATGGTGATCTTCATGCAAGGTATAGGAAAGTGTCTGGACAAACAGCGTCAAGCGTCTCCAGAATACGGTACTGAAGTCTCCATAACGCCAGCCATCCAAGGATGGCGGTAAAGGTCGTCGTTCCATTTGTTCCTGGAGCTCTATCCTGCCTGATTCCGACAAGCGAGGATAGGTGCCATCCTTTAACTCAATCAAGCCGTCATGGTGAAGTTCGTTTATCTTTTCCTGAAAATCATTGAATCTGTATCCTTTTAATATTCCGAATAAATGTGATAAATGAAACAACCTGCCATCTTGCACGGTCTGGGATGATTTTTTGCCGTTGAACAAATGAAACAGCCCTGATGTGGTCCTCTCACCGTCCATCCGGGAAATACCCAACAGTAAAATGGCATCCAAATAGTTCATGCCCTGTTCACCTCCTGTCCCTTTGTCCCTATTGTATCAAAGGGAGTTTAAATTGGGGCCAAATTCGGGAAAATTGGCTTATGTAGTCGTCAAACACTTTCAAAGCCTTGTTTGATAAGGATTCTCAATAAATTTAAATGTTGAAATCTCAATCTAACAGTTTTACAATAGTATCAAGGATAGAAAAATGGATTCATTTGGAGAATATGAACTGTTTTTTGAAATGATAATAAGATGGGTAATGAAAGAACAGATTCATAAATTTCTAGGAGGGTAATTTCGATATGCCAAAGTACACAATTGTTGACAAAGAAACATGTATTGCTTGCGGAGCTTGTGGGGCTGCTGCACCTGACATCTATGATTACGATGATGAAGGTATCGCATTTGTTACATTAGATGATAATCAGGGAATCGTGGAAATCCCAGATATTCTTCATGAAGATATGCAGGACGCCTTCGAAGGTTGCCCGACTGATTCAATTAAAATCGCGGATGAGCCTTTCGATGGAGATGCACTCAAATTCGAGTAAAAAATTTTCAAAAAGACGTCTTCCTTCCGGAAGGCGTCTTTCTTAAATCCTTTTACATATTAATACAAATGATAACCATTGTCAATTACTATGAAGATCCCATTTGAGAGATGAAACAACTGCTTTTTGTGTCTCTCAGTTTTCAAATGAAACTTGAATTGCTATAATAGGGTATTGTAAGTTGTACATATTCTAAGGAGGTTCTATAAAATGGCAAAAGTAGTCGACGCATTTATTGAAATTCCGACTGGAAGTCAGAACAAATACGAATACGATAAAGAGAAAGGTGTATTCAAGCTTGACCGTGTCCTTTTTTCTCCGATGTTCTATCCTGCTGAATACGGCTATCTTGAAAATACACTCGCCCTTGATGGGGACCCGCTAGATATCCTCGTACTCGTGACAAATCCAACTTTCCCTGGCTGCGTAATCGAATCCCGAGTCATCGGATTCCTGAACATGATCGACAGCGGAGAAGAGGATGCAAAGCTTTTAGCAGTTCCAGTTGAAGACCCACGTTTTGATCATGTACAAACGCTTGAAGACGTTCCAGAGCATACACTTAAAGAAATCTCTCATTTCTTCGAACGCTATAAAGACCTACAAGGAAAGAAGACAGAGATCGGTTCCTGGGAAGGCCCTGAAAAAGCTGCTCAATTAGTAGAAGAATGTTTAAAACGCTATCAGGAACAAAAATAAATGTTTAGATTTTAAGACCTGCGATAATATCCGTGGGTCTTTTTTATCTAAGGCTTTGTTATATAGGCAAAATCCACTCCTAAAAGAAAAGTGGAAGCGACCCGTTTAGTCACGAAGGTCACTGGAAAACTGACGAGGAGGCTGTCATCCCCGTAGGAGTCCATTGAATTTCCTGAAATTTCATGTATGCGCAACCTACGCCATATCGTTTTTCAAAGACTTCACAATCGTGCAAATTTTCAGTTGACATACCTTGTAAACAGTAGGAGAATCAGAAATTAATAATAGAAGGATGAGGTGAAGAGTTTGTTTCAAATCGTTATAAGTGATCCAATAAGCAGAGCGGGCTTAGAACCGCTTGTGAATACTGCTGGAATGAATCTTATTGAAAAAAACATTCATGAAGTACCCTCCAAAAAGGAGATCGACGCAATTCTAGTACGTAGTGGCACCAAGATTACACGGGAACTCATCGATGAAATGCCGAATCTTAAAATTATCGCCCGTGCTGGTGTTGGTATTGACAACATTGATTTGGATGCTGCAACCGAACAAGGAATTGTCGTCGTAAACGCCCCAAATGGGAACACGATCTCCACTGCTGAACATACCTTTGCCATGATGCTTTCTTTGATGCGTCATATCCCACAAGCAAACCGGTCTTTACGCAACCTGGAGTGGAAGCGTTCTGCTTTTACGGGACATGAAATAAACGGGAAGACCCTTGGTATCATCGGCATGGGTAAAATCGGTTCTGAAATTGCTAAGAGAGCTCTATCTTTCGGGATGGATATCCATGTATTCGACCCATTCCTCACAAAAGAACGAGCGAAAAAGCTGCAGGTAGAACTTGTTTCTCTGGATCAGTTACTGCAATCAGCAGATATCGTTACAGTCCATACCCCATTGAATGATGATACGAAGAATCTGATTAACAAAGACTCAATCAAAACAATGAGAAGAGGGGCTTATATACTTAATTGTGCACGCGGTGGAATCATTGATGAGAAAGCTCTTGTCGAGGCGTTGGAAGAAGGACATATTGCCGGAGCTGCACTGGATGTGTTTTCAGAAGAGCCATGTGCCAATGAATCACTCCTTCTACATCCGAATGTAATTGCAACCCCTCATATTGCCGCATCTACGGCTGAAGCGCAATTCAATGTTGCGCAACAGGTAAGTGAGGATGTATGTAATGTACTCGAAGGACGGCCAGCACGAAATGCATTGAATTATCCTGCCATTTCACGTGATGTACATGACTTCATTTATCCATTCATAGAACTGGCAAATCGATTAGGGACGTTTTTGTCACACTGTATAAAAACACCGATTAAGGAAATTCAATTGACCTATTCAGGAGAACTCACTGATCATGAGACACTTCCGGTAACGAGGAGCTTATTGTCAGGTTTCCTCAATTCCAGGGTCGATCAACCTGTCAATATCGTCAATGCCAACCTGATTGCCAAACAACGGGGGATCACATACGGTGAAACAATGGCCTCGGAAACTTTCGGCTACTCTAGTCTGGTTGATGTGAAAGTGAAAGGCGAGAACCAGATGGTATCCATCCAGGGGACATTGCTTCCTGGGCTTGGGGGCAGAGTCGTCAATCTGAATGGCTTTGATATCGATTTCACTCCGAAAGGCCATCTCATCTTCATCACCCATAATGACAAGCCTGGAGTGATCGGCAAAGTCGGGGAAGTACTCGGAAGACATGGGATGAATATTGCAACGATGCAGGTCGGACGGAAAGAAGTAAGCGGGGGTGCTGCAATGGTTCTGACATTTGACGAACCCCTTAACAACGAGACAATCAATGATTTACAGGAAAACACTGGTATAACAGCGCTCCTTTCAATGTCGTTGGACTAAAGAAAAGCGAAATCGCCCTGTTCAGCCACGACGGTCACTGGAAGTCCGGCGAGGAGGCTGTCGCCGCCGCAGGAGGACTGAAGTGATCCAAGTGACAGAGTCAGACATCATATTACCACACCACAACAAAAAGGGTTGGCTCTTTATTGAGAGCCAACCCTTTTTGTACTGCCTGAAAAGTTCCTTTTTACAGCCAAAATCGTGGTTAATAAGGCCAAACCACACTATTTAACACCTAGCAACTATTTCAACAGTACTTCTTCCCGCTTTCCTTTATTAAATGTCATCAAATGGGTATATCCTGCTTCCTTGGCAAATTGGACTGCACGTCCATATGCAAATCCGACATGTTCAGGATAATGTGCGTCTGAGGATAAGACGATTGGAATTCCTTTTTGATGACACATTTTCAGCAGATCTTCGTGAGGGTACATTTGTTTAACCGGTTTACGCAAACCAGCCGTACTGATCTCAATACAAGTCTTTGATTCCTTCAACGCATCAGTTGCACGCTCGTACTGCTCGAGGAGGAAATCTTTATCTTCTGGTACGTAGTTGAATATTTTCACAAGGTCGATGTGGCCAAGAATATCGAACATATTGGATTGGGCGAGTGTAACAACCTGATCAAAGTAACGACGGTAAACATCGAACAGATCCCTTCGATCCCATTCTTCTTTATATTCAGATAGGTCGATACCAAAATCATCGATCCAATGAATTGAACCGATAACATAATCAAAATCATATTGATCGATGAATCGCTTCATTTCTTCGTGCTTACCAGGTGTGTAATCCATTTCGATCGACATTTTCACATCTATATCCCGATTCCACGCTTGCTGGAACAGAGCTACATAGTCTTCCATATCGTAATAACGCCTTGCTTCAACCCACGGGTTAGAAAGGATTTCTGCAGTTTGATAAAAATGATAAGCATGTTCGGAGATACCGAAATGATCGATCCCTTCCTCTGCCGCTTTATCTGTGAACTTCGTAAGATAATCCAGAGTCAATGTCCCTTTTTCTAAATGGTTGTGATAATCTGTTCGCATCTTCTTTTGTTCCCCTCTCCCTATTGTATCGATAATCAGGTTTTCTCCTTCGAAATAGATAAGTTTTGTCCTGCGATGATCAAATTCGAATCGAGATTGTTCAATCTCATCAGTTCATTTACTGAAACATTATACTTTTGCGAGATGCTCCATAAAGTATCTCCTTCGGTAATCGTGATCGAGACTTCTTCATTTTTTTCGAGATGCGGTGCATTGACATTGGCTGCCTTTTGTTCATCAGTGAGAAAAGAAAGAGGATCTACTGCGTTGGTTTTATGTATATTCCATTCTTCCAGATGCACTTCAAAATGCAGATGGTCGCCTCTGGATTCACCAGTGTTACCGATCAGACCGATGATTGAACCTTTCTCTACCTTCTCTCCTGCTTCAGAAAGGCGTTCGCTCATATGGGCATACACGGTTTCCACCCCATTCGGATGCTTGACAAAAATGACATTTCCATAAGAATCGGAATAATAGGATTTCGTTATCATCCCTTTTTCCACCACGCGTATCTCTTTTCCTTTTCCAGCAGCTATATCGACACCGAAATGAGTTCCTTCTCTTGTACCGAAATGGTCAGTCAACACGCCTTCGACCGGCCAGTCCCATTTTATTTCCTGTTTGACCTTCGTTGGACTCTTAGCAGATACAATATCAGAATTCACCATATATGACAAAACATAAAACATTACCAGGAACAACATTAGGACTTTCTTCATATCAAACCTCCAAAGTTATCATCCTGTGCTGAAAAGGCCAAGGGCACGATCATATCGTATGGAGGTAAGCATTTTTTTATAACATGACCGATGAAAATATTACACAAGAAGCCGGTTCAGTGCAATCTTACGTGTGTCTGTTACCCATGGAACAAGATTTATCGTCATTTTCCATTCTCGTTCTTATTTTTTTGTGGAATGAAGAATGAAAATGTCGTACCTTCATCAATTTTACTATGGACAGAAATTTTTCCACCGTGGGCGTCAATGATGTTCTTGACGATTGCAAGTCCCAGACCAGTACCGGAACGTCCTCTAGTCCTTGCTTTATCCGCTTTATAAAAGCGTTCAAAAACGAATGGGAGATCCTCCTTAGGAATACCTGATCCTGTATCCTTGATATCAATGTTTAGCCCACTTAAAAGGTTCGTAACCTCAACCGTTACTGTACCGCCTTTTTGGGTATGTCTTAATGCATTGTCTATCAGGTTCGTCATCACTTGCTCTAATCGATCGGCGTCGGCCTCAACACCAATTGCTGTTTCTGGCAGAATCAATTTAATGTCAATCTCTCTTTCCCTGGCCAGCCCTTGGAATTTATGGACGACCCTTGTGAAAAATTCCCTGACATCGATTTCAATCAACTCGAGGGATACATGCCCTGCTTCCATCCGGGCAAGATCGAGCAATTCATTGACCAAGCGTCCCATCCTAAGGGATTCATCATAAATGATCTGGGCGATATCCTTCTTTTCTTGCTCAGTGCCGGCTATGTCATCAATTATAGCTTCACTATAACCCTGCAGCATTGAAATAGGAGTCCTCAGTTCGTGGGAAACATTGGCTATGAAATCCTTCCGCAACTTATCATGTTGGCGTTCTTCGGTCATATCCCGAAATACCGCGACAGCTCCCCGGACATTTGATTGATTGTAAAGCGGCGTCATCAAGACGACCCAGCTTCTCCCTTGAAGATCGATTTCAGTCATTTGTTCACGTTCAAGGCTTACGACATTTCGGAATAGGTCATTGATCTGTTCAGGAACTTCCTCGCCTACCCGTTCTTCCATGCCCTGCTCATAATACCAGGCTCGGATGAACCGTTCTGCAGGGGGATTAGTAACGAGAATCTTCCCTTTGCGATCGAATGTGATGACCCCATCTGCCATACTGCTTAAGATACTAGACAACTGCTCCTTCTCTTGACTTAGCGCATTGATGTTATTTTTCAAATTACGCCCCATTCGATTGAATGAGAGTGCCAGTTCACCAATCTCATCATGAGTCAGGATCGGAACCTTCGTATCAAACTTACCTTGTGTTACCTCTAAGGCTGCTTCCCTCATCCTCCTAAGAGGGGAGGTGATTCTTGTGGATAAAAAGAAGGCAAAAATCGTAGTAAGTATGATTGCAATTCCAGCTGATAAGAAGATGATCTGCTTCGCTTTTTGATTTGTCTCTTCGATTAACTCCAATGATTGATAGATAAACACCGCACCTCGTTCATTATCGGAAAGTTGAACAGGTTTACCGACAATCAGGATTTCATTGTGTTCTGTCTGATCCTCTTTTTGAATCGGAAAATCCCCTTGGACACTCACTGTTTCACCATTTTCAAGCACTTTGGATAACTCCGGGTCTTCACGGAACAGCGAGTAAGGGAGTTGGGATAGATCTGTTTGCTCAGAAGAATGGGAATACTGAGTACGATCACTGAGGATGACAATGTTACTTGAATGTGCATCGACCAGGCTGGATACCGTGTCCTTTGCCTCATCAAATCGTTGATCACTTTGGATGATTTCCACTAGTGAATCTTCCAATTGGGAAAGTTGTTTCTTCGCATTATCGACAATAAAATTCTCAAAGAATTGCATCAACAGTACGGTCAAGATGAAGAGGACCACGGAAACAAGCAGAAGGATGGTGCCCCAAAGCTTTCCTACTACACTTCTCCAAATCATTCTTTTTCTTCTACCTCAAATTTATAACCTACACCCCAAACAGTTGAAATCATCGACGCTGCATCAGGAGAGACTCTATTTAATTTTTCACGGAGACGTTTTACGTGTGTATCAACCGTCCGAAGGTCACCGAAAAACTCATAGTTCCAAACATCCTTCAACAATTGCTCTCTGGAATACACTTTGTCAGGTGTCTTCGCTAAATATAAGAGCAGTTCATATTCTTTCGGTGTCAGACTGATCTCTTTTCCATCAGCTGTCACACGGTGGGCATCATTATCGATCGTCAAATGAGGAAATACGATAACGTCTTTGCTGACAGTGTCTGTATGTAGATACTTCGTTGTGGTAGAACGCCGTAACAGCGCTTTCACCCGCAAGACCACTTCTCTTGGGCTGAATGGCTTGACCACATAGTCATCTGCCCCTGCTTCAAAACCTTGTACACGATTCGATTCTTCGCCTTTAGCCGTCAGCATGATGATGGGTGTAGCTTTTTCTTTTCTTAGCTTTTCACAAACCTCGATTCCGTCCATCTCAGGCAGCATCAGATCGAGGAGGATAATATCAAATTCAGCTTCACTCGCTTCCTGTAAAGCAGTTTCTCCGTCTTCAGCCTCGACCACCTCGAAATTTTCACGCTCTAAATACATCCTCAGCAATTTTCGAATTCGTTCTTCGTCATCGACGACTAATACTCTTTGTTCTTTTTCCATTGTCTTCATACCTCCTACTTCTTCCATACTACATATTCTTTCCAACTCTTAAGAAAACCTCCACTGAACGTGAAGGTTTTCTGTTATGCATAGGAATGCAAGCCTACAATTACAATATTGACTGCTATCAAGTTGAACATGATGATGACGAAGCCTAGTACACATAACCATGCTGATTTTTCACCATGCCAGTCCCTAGCAAGCCTCAGGTGGAGATAAGCAGCATAAAAGAGAAATGTAATCAAAGCCCATACTTCTTTCGGATCCCATCCCCAGAACCTTGTCCAGGCTGCCTGTGCCCATATCATCGCAAAAATCAATGCACCCAATGTAAAGACCGGAAATCCGATCGCAATGGAGCGATAGCTGATCTCGTCAACCAATTGTGTATTGATATTTTTCATTAAAGGTTTTAATGCTGCTCCTAAGCGCTTTCTTAAGGAAAGCCTTAATAATAGATAGAGAATGAGTCCAGAAAATAATGCCCAGATGAACGTGTTCAGCTTCTTCGGTGCATCTACACCTTCCATCCATGCAGGTGCTTCAAACAAGGGCCCGAATGTACCTTCTGTCAGTTGCACTCCATCATGCGGACCAGCAATCGCTGGCATGTGGTAGACAAGTTCTGCTTGATTACCACTCTCGTTCACCCATTCAAAACTCGCTTGATAATTTGCAGTTCCAAAACCTATGGAGACGAGAATGAAGCCAAGCGTACTGAGCAAGGTGTATAGGACGAATTCCAACCAGCCTGTCTTCTTCGACCCTTTGCTTTGATCGATCGTAGCTACAAGATAGATCAAACCGGCTACGAAACTTATCGCTAAAATCCCTTCCCCTAAAGCAGCTGTCGTCACATGAATTTTCAACCAATTACTTTGGAGAGCAGGAATCAATGGTTCTATCTCTCTAGGAAACATACTCGCATATGCAATCACAAGAAGTGCGACTGGCATTGCGAATACACCCAGTACATTCAACCGATAGATGGCATAGATGATAATAAAACCGAATACCATCATCATGCCGAAAAATGTCGTGAATTCAAAAAGGTTGCTGACAGGGGCATGACCAGCCGCAATCCATCGAGTGATGAAATATCCCAACTGGCATATAAATCCGATGATGGATAGGATATAGCCCCATTTTCCCCATTTATTCGATTTCGTGCCATCTTTTTCTTTAACCGTCAAGGAAACGACAAAAAGGATGGTCGCGGTAAAGTAAATGAAAAATGCGATATATAATAGACTACTGCTTAACTGAGCCATGGGTCTTCCTCCCTTCTAAGCTTTTTTCGACTCTTCCTGTTGGTCGACAAGCTGCTTCATATTGAGTTTTACCGTTATGTCATCTAGTTCACGTCGAATACCGTGCCAGTTTTTATTCGTGTGGGCTGCCATCCATACATCTTCTTCTTTCACTTTCACCCATACACGGCGATGATTCCAATACAGCCCTTGAACGACTCCAATCATGAAGATGATACCGCCGATCAAAATGATTGGCAATGTGTAATCCTTCTTCACAGTCAGCCCGGTTATGAACTCTGTATCTATACCATTGAAAGCGACTTTGTATTGGTTATCACCAGAAGGATCGAGATTTTGTCGGATGCCGATGAAAGCAACTTCTCCTTCCGGTGTTTCAGGGGTGAACATTTTGAATATGAAAGCCGGATTGTTCGGTATATTTGTTTTCGTAGCCGGCTTTTTCGTTTCTTTATCAAAGTAAAAATCCGGATAATAGCCTTCTAATTCCACACGGTTGCCATCCCCGAGATCGAAATCATCTTTCGGGTTCAATAGATCCACAGAAAATGACCCGACCGCTTCTTCCGTTTCAGCGTTTTGCAACTCGAAATGCATATATCTCATTTCCTGTCGATAGTCTACTTGATAGAGGGAATAACCATCAAATTCAAGCGGTTTATTGACCTGGATCGAATAATCTTTTACTTCAGAAAGATCTGGCTTTGCACCAGGCAACTTCTCATCAGCTTTATATAGAGTGACATCACTTTGATAGTTTTTAGGTACCGGCTGCTGTACCCGATTCAAAGCTTCCGAGAACCTTTCTTCCTTTTTATCGTAGACTTCGAAAGTGAATTTATCATGCTTTAAATAATACTCTTGATCCGTGCCTTTGATCGCTTTTGTTTCACCCTCACGGATCCACATATCTTCATCCAAATACAGACCTGGTACTATTCTAAGCATGGAGCCCAGTAAGAAGATGATTAACCCAACATGGTTTACATATGGACCCCATCTGGAAAAACGCCCTTTCTCTGCCAGGATACTATTATCCTCTCTACGGACACGATAGCGCTTTTCCTTCAGGCGAAAAAGGATTTCTTCCATGAATTGCTCTTCATCTTCAGGTCGTTTCGAGACAGCGAACATCCGTTGCTTTTTTAAAAAGTTATCATGTTTTGCAACCCGCTGGTTTCGCAGGGAACGAAAGAGCGGCACACCACGGTCGATACTTGCAACCGTAATCGAAACGCCGATCAAACCTAGCAAAAGTACAAACCACCAAGAACTATAAAGGTTATGGAAACCTAATATATAATAGATTTCACCAAGCATACCATACTCTTTTTCATAATATGCTGCCGGATTGGCAGTAGGCGGTATATACATCTGTTGCGGAAATATCGTTCCGATTGCAGAAGCAATCAGGGTGATGACGATAAGCCATACCCCGACTTTGACACTCGAGAAGAAGTTCCAGATCTTGTCGACAACATTCGTATTATAGGTTTGCGAACGTCGTGCTGTCCCTTCATACCTCATGTTCAAAAGCTTTTCCGGTGATTCCTCTTGAATCGGCTTACCACAAGCTTCACAAATGATCGTACCGTAGGGATTCAGATGGCCGCAATCGCACTTAACCTTATCCATTTGAACACCCCATTATGGCTTGATTTTTTCCATATAGTTACGCACTAGCGTATCATTCAGCTCTCCCGTGATTTTATCGACCACTTTGCCTTCCGGGCTGATCAAGTACGTTGCTGGCAAGTTCCCGACACCATACTCCTCTACTACTTCACGTTGTTGGTCCAATAAGATAGGGAAAGTCAGATTCTTTTGTTTCACGAATTTTTCTACCGTAAACTTCGGCTCAGCGATATCTACAGCCAGGACGACGACACCCTGGTCTTTATATTTGTCATACTGCCGTTGGATGGCAGGCATTTCTTTTTCACATGGTGGACAATATGTACCCCAGAAATTCAAGAAAACGCCCTTCCCTTTATAATCCTTAAGCTCTACTTGATTACCTTCCAAATCTTCGAGGGCAAAGTTCGGAGCAGTGTCTCCGGCTTTGACAGGTTCCTTTTTATCATTGAAAACGGTGTTATAGAGTGTATATCCGAGGGCTAGGGCAATGACAACCAATATGACAGAACGCATGATTAACCGTTGTCGTTTTTTCATAATGGCGACCGCTCCAATCTAATCTTCTACCCTTCCTACTATAACGTTTATTTGTCCAGTATTCATGGGTTTTATTTGACGTTTATGTGACAGCTAGATTCCGTAATTGCTTCACTTCATGAGGCGTCATTGTACGGGAGTCCCCTGGATTCAAACCTCTGAGATCAAGGTTGCCGTACCCTTCACGTTTCAGTTTTTGGACAGGATATCCAAGGGTTTCGAACATCCTTCTTACCTGGCGGTTCCTGCCTTCGTGGATCGTCAATTCAATGATTGCCGTCTGTTTCCTTTTTTCTAAGCTTTTCATTTTGACTTTTGCAGGTGCGGTCTTGCCATCGTCAAGCATAATCCCATTCGCCAGTTTGCGCAGCTCAAGTTTTGAAGGGATCCCTTTCACTTTGGCTACATATCTTTTTTCAACATGGTATTTCGGGTGCATCAACGCATTTGCAAAGTCACCATCATTCGTCAGTACAAGCAAACCAGAAGTGTCATAATCAAGGCGACCTACAGGGAATATCCTTTGTTCGATATCAGGGAAGTAATCTGTAACGACTTTACGCCCCTTCTCATCCTTTACGCTAGAAATGACACCAGTCGGTTTATAAAACAAAAAATAGACAGGTTCTTCTTTATCAATTGGTACCCCGTTCACTTCAATTTCGTCAGAGGGAGACACTTTCGTCCCTAATTCCATAATAATGTTACCGTTAACCTTCACTTGCCCATCCAAAATCAGCTTCTCGGCTTTACGTCGGGAAGTGATGCCGGCTTGCGCAATGACTTTTTGTAATCGTTCCATGATTTCACCTCATCCTCAATCATACTCTTCGAAAATTGAATTCTCAAGTTTCGGAATGGTAGTACACTGTTTTTCCATGTGCAGCATTCCTTAAACACTAGATTCCGTAGAGCCGGATGTGTTTCCATTAAAGAAAAGCGAAAACGCCCTGATCAGCCACGAAGGTCACTAGAAATCCGACGAGGAGGCTCTAAAAATCGGTTTTTCACGTCGTAAGTGCTCTATAAAGGTCTTTTTAGTACCTTATGAGTACCTTATGATCAGTTTTTCCCGTCGTAAGTGCTCCATAAAGGTCTTATGAGTACTTTAAGATCGGTTTTTCACGTCGTAAGTGCTCCATAAAGGTCTTTTGAGTACTTTAAGATCAGTTTTTCACGTCGTAAGTGCTCCATAAAGGTCTTTTGAACCAAACAAAGTTCGGTTCTGCGTGGGCAAACACTTCGAACTTAATCAATGTGTCGACTGCCGCAAGAGAGCTAACCGAATTAGCAGAAAAGTTTACGAAAATAAGTGTAAGTGCAACTATGGCTCAGTGCATCGCTGAAAAGTAATACTTTCTTATCCAATAAGAAAAGGACTGCGACTCAGTCCTTTATGGTGGCTGGAAATATGAATATAGACACTTTAACCGCATAACTGACAAAGTCGTTAGATTGAACTCCCGAAAACGATAGTAACAACGATGATCGCCACAATGATCCCGACAAGGTCAGCCAATAAGCCGACCTTCAGGGCATCCCCCATCCTTTTGATCCCTACGGCGCCAAAGTAGACGGTAAGGATATAAAGCGTAGTATCAGTGCTTCCTTGCATGGTAGAAGCCAGGCGCCCGATGAAAGAATCAGGCCCATATGTGGAAATCAGATCTGTTGTCATGGCAAGAGCGCCTGTCCCAGAAATTGGCCTGATCAAAGCTAACGGTACGATTTCAGGTGGAACTCCGATCGCGATCAAGAATGGTTTGATTGTGTCGATCATGAAAGCGAGAGCACCTGAAGCCCGGAAAACTGTGATGGCAACAAGCATTCCGACCAAATAAGGGATGATGGAAACCGCGATCGAAAAGCCTTCTTTACCACCCTCTACAAATTCTTCATAAGTGGAAACTCTTTTGAAAGTCGCATATAGAAGGACAAACCCGATAAGACATGGAAGGATCCAAATGGATATTGTTGTGATAAGCCCCATTTATGATCGCCTCTTTCTTTGGCGTCTATGAAAAAAATAGCGGTCGATCATGATCGCTGCAAATGTTGAACATGCTGTGGCAGCCAGCGTTGTTCCTACGATATCAGTTGGAGACATGGAGCCATAATTCATTCGTATAGCTATGACCGTCGTCGGAATGATGGTCAAACTTGATGTATTGATGGCAAGGAACGTAATCATCGACCTGCTTGCATCATCCCGGTCAGCATTCAATTTCTTCATTTGTTCCATCGCTTTTATCCCCATAGGGGTTGCAGCATTCCCGAGCCCGAATAGGTTTGCAACCATATTTGACAAAATGTATCCCATCGCAGGGTGGTCAGGCGGGATTTCCGGGAAAAGACGTTTGACCACCGGGCGGAACAAACCCGAAAGTTTTTCCAACAACCCCGCTTTTTTTGCAATATTCATCAGCCCTAACCAGAAGACCAGGATACTGATCAAGCCTAAACTTATCGTCACAGCTTCCTGTGCACTTTTGAATAATACTTTGTTCACTTCCTCCATCGTCCCGTTGATTGCAGCATAGAGGATGCCAAAGACGAACATGAACACCCAAATCAGATTAACCATACTGCACCGTTATCATGAAAAACTTTGTAACGATGTTCTTGATCGTCCCCCAAAACGTTTCCTCTTCCAATTCCCTGTATGTTCCTTCAATAAATAACGGGAGTTGGCCAATGGCTTTATCGTCTAAAAAAATCGTCAGCTGTCCGACGGGACTCGGAGGTTTTTTCCATTCGCCGTTTTCAGGTGGCTTCACTAATGATATCTCATTTTTGACAAGTTCACGTTCTTCTTCAGTCAACGGATAATAAAACGTCCTGGCAGCTTCCACCTTATTCTTATAGGCTTCGTTTTCTAACCCGGCGATTGTACCTTTTTGTACAATGGCCACTAGATCATACGTATCAAATGCCCAATTGAAAAGGTTCATATGGTCGTTCCAATCGTCGCCATCATTCAAGGTGACTGCAATCAATTCGAAGTCATCTTTTTTAGCGGTTGATACGAGAGTCCTCTTAGCACGCTTCGTATAACCTGTCTTTCCACCGGTGGAATATTCGTACATCTGTAACATTTTGTTTTTGTTCTTAAAAATCCGATCCCACTTTTCTCCATCCTGCGGGGCCCTATGCGTCTTCGTTCCAGTAATTTTCCTATACTGCCCGTTTTTCATTGCATATCTCGTTAACAGGGCCATATCATAGGCTGTCGAATAATGATTTTCATGATCGTCAAGACCATGCGGGTTCGAAAAATATGTATTTCTCATCCCGATCTCAGTGGCTTTTTCGTTCATCATATAAACGAATCCTTCTAAACTGCCACCGACATGTTCGGCTATTGCAACAGCTGCATCATTTCCAGACCTCAGCATCAGACCATAAACGAGATCTTCCAAAACGATCTTTTCACCTTTTCTCAAATAGATGGACGAACCTTCGGCTTGAAGAGGACGCTCACTCACTGTGACAGTTTCCTCCATTTTGCCAGACTCGATTGCCAGGATGGCAGTCATGATTTTCGTAATGCTAGCAATCCTCATTTTCTGATGTTCATTTTTTCCGTACAATACTCGTCCTGAGTCCTGCTCCATCAATATGGCACCTTGTGCATTCACACCAGGTCCTTCTGCCACAACGATCTTTTGTAACGGTATACTAATCAATATGGTTAAGGCTAATCCAATTAGGATTCCAGCTCTAACTGATGCAACAATCATAACATCCCGTCCCTTGGCTAGTTTGTACAAGTTTATGCTGCAAATGGCGGGATATGAAAGAAAATAAGTTTACATAATAATGTTATAGGTTACTTGGAAGGGGGGTTATCATCATATTTTCCATCTTGGGGGAAAAATCGCGGTGTATCTGCAAATTGATCGGAGTAGTCTGATTGTAAGGAAAGAGCCTTCTCTTCAGCCGGAATCCGGACAAATCGTAAAAGTAATGCATTCAGTACCGTAAAAATGACAGCAGTCCAATAAGCATTGAACATAAGAGGGATGATTAGTATTTCCATCGTGACGACAACGTAGTTAGGGTGTCTTAAATAACGGAAAGGACCTCTCTTCACCACTTTCGCTTCTGGAAGAATGATGATTTTTGTGTTCCAGAACATACCTAATGAACGGATCGTCCAGACTCTGAATGACTGTAAGACTATGAACAATACAAACCAGAGCGGGAAGAAAAACGAAACTCCGAAGCCTCTTACATAGGATTCGGATGCCAATGAAATAAAAAATGCGGTATGTAAAAGGACGATCCACTTGTAATGATCCCCAGCGAACTCCTTTGCTCCTTTAGCTTTCATTTCTTTTTCATTTCGCCTCGCAATCTTCAGCTCAAAAAGACGTTGACCGATAATGAATGAAAAAACGAGCAAGAAAATCATCTTTCATCCCCTCTCGATTTATTTTACCCATTCTACTAAGACGACCTCAGAACTGAAGCCCGGTCCTAATGCAATTAACAGTCCTTTTTCTCCAACCGGTATCTTTTTCTTTAAAAAACGATTCAATACATAGAGGACCGTAACGGATGACATATTCCCATAATGTTTCAATACTTCAAAAGAGTCCTGGAGCATAGAAGGCGGAAGGTCCAACGATTCCATATATGCATTCAAAACCTTTATTCCACCAGGGTGTGCGATGATATGTTTAATATCTTCCAACTCGAGGTTTTGATCGATCAAAAATTGATGAATCGTCGGATAGAACCAGCTATCAACAATGTGCGGAATATCTTTCGAAAAGATGACATAAAGCCCCTCATCCTTGATATCCCATCCCATCACCTCTTCTGAATCTGGCATTAAAGTGGATTGGCTTGCTAAAGTGCGTGGCAAGGGGTTCTCCAGTGACAATTCCTTCTCTTTCACTTCATCCCCCACCATCAATACAACTGCAACACCATCTGCAAAAAGGGAAGTCCCGACCAGATTACTTTTTGAATAATCTTCCTTTTGGAATGTCAAACTACAAAGCTCTGCACAAATAAGCAGAACCTTCGCTTTAGGATAGGCTAGACAATAATCATGAGCCCGTGCAAGTCCTGAAGCTCCACCAGCACAGCCTAATCCCCAGATAGGGATCCGTTTCGTATGTGGGGAAAAAGGAAGTTCGTTCATAATTCTCGCTTCAATGCTCGGAGTCGAAAAACCAGTTGTTGAAACAAAAAAGATCGCTTCAATCTCATTGTATGGAAATTGTTTTTCCCTATTAGCAAGACAATCTTCAATCGCTTTTACGCTGTACTCTACCGACTTCTCAATATATATATCATTTTTTGCTTGTAGGGAATGAGTAGCCTTGTACCACTGTACATCATTTACAAAATTCCTCGTGCCGATCTGTCCATTTTCAAACACACGCAATAACCGGTCAATATGTGTGAAATGATCGCTGAATAACTCCCTGGCGAATTCGACTGTATCTTCTTGATCCATTGTATGTTCCGGATCACAGGTTCCAACAGATAATATGTATGGCATTTGTCCCCACTTCCTAAGCGCTTATTTTTATCAGTTTGTACTTATCCTAACAAAATATGTGAAACCGGTACAATCGTCTAGTCCGCCTAATAGACGAATGCATATAATATGGGTGAATGGCTTATAAAGGAATAGGGGGACATCGGAATGTCAGGTGGATTTGGTAAGGGATTCATCTTACTTGTTGTTTTGTTCGTGTTATTGGTGATTATCGGAGTTACCGTTTACTCAGGATATCACGGCTAAACTATACATCGGAAAGAAAGAGGCTGGGCCATGCATGGAGATGCATAGATCAGCCTCTTTTAATATGTATGTAACCATAGAAGGTCATTCTTTGAGTTAAAAGAAGGATTGGGAGGTCCCTGAACACCATCATGATTTTTTATCCCTTTTGTCCATTCAACTCCAGCCGACCTTCTACCATAATGTTCTGAACCATTTTCTTGACTGTTTCTGTCTCTTTCACTTTAAATAAAGATGCGAACTGTCCTTCATCATTTATGTAGACACGATGACGTTTTGCAAATTCCGGATAAGCTCGGAGCGCTAGCAACGCCACAACCTCGCGTAAATGGATGACCCGTCCTTCTACTTCAAAGAGTTCTTCTGTTTCAAAACTCGAAAATTCGGATATCTTTTCATCAAAATACCTTACATATAATACTGTTAAGGTTTTTTCGATTTTACCATCCAGGAAGGTCACTTCAGAGCGATTGAAAAACTCTTCAGGCGAGTTCGATTTAGACTTTTCCAGTTCTTTTCCTGCTATTGAAGTAATAATCACGGTTATTCCCCCTTGTCGTTCGGTTCCATTACGGATTCGAAATTCTCGAAAAACAAATCTGCTTCGTCTTCGATGGAGTCATCCTCATATTGTTCCGGTAATTTTGGAAGGTCTTCTTTTGACTTCAACCCAAAGTATTCAAGAAACTCTTTCGTTGTACCATATAGGATTGCTCGCCCTGTTCCTTCTGCTCTTCCCACTTCTTTTACTAGATGCTTCGCTGACAATGTTTGAAGAGGTTTTTCCGTCTTCACTCCACGGATGTCTTCAATTTCAGCTCTTGTGATCGGCTGTTTATAAGCGACGATTGCAAGAGTTTCAAGAGCCGCTTGGGACAGTGAGCTTGTTGTAGGTGATTCAACGAACCTTTCATAATATGAAATATGTTTTGCTTTTGTCGTTAATTGATAAGCGCCTGCAATTTCAACAATTTCAATCCCGCGCTCTTCAGCCTGGTAATCAGTCATCATTTCCTGAATAAGTTCTTCAGCTTCTAAAGTCTCGATTTGAAGAATATCAGCGGCTTGCTTACCTTCCAATCCTTCATCCCCGACGACAAAAAGCAGACCTTCGATCACAGCTTTTTGCTCAATTCTTGTCGTCAACTAATATCCTCCTCCATCAAATCAATTACAATTTCATTGAAGTTCTCACTCTGTTTACAACGTATTTGCCTTGTTTTCATCAATTCCAGGATCGCCAAAAAGGTTACTACCATATGGTCTTTACTTGAATATGGAAAGAGGTTTTGAAACGTCTGTCTCCCCTTTCGGAATCGCAGTTCCGAAACAATTTCCCTCATGCGCTTGTCAATCGGAATATCCTGGCGGTCGATTTTGGTTTGGGGTGTTTTCTTTGTTCTTTTTTTATCAAAGAGGGATTGAAAAGCACCGACTATATCATATATTGTGATATTCGAAACTGGATTGACTGGTTCTTGTTTCGATTCGATATGCTCAAGATCGCTCGGCGGTTTTGAAAATGTCAGGCTTCTCTTACTCTCGTGTTCTCTTAAATAAGAGGCTGCTTCCTTATACTTGCGATACTCGATGAGTCGACGGACAAGCTCTTCTCGAGGGTCTTCCTCCATATCCATTTCAAGCTGATGAACATAATCCTCATCTTCATGCTTTGGCAGCAAGGTTTTGCTCTTGATTGCAATAAGTGTCGCCGCCATGACAAGATACTCACTAGCGACATCCAGTTGCAATTCCTGCATCGTATGTATGTATTCCAGGTATTGTTCCGTAATCTTAGCAACTGGAATATCATAAATATCAATTTCATATCTGTTGATCAAATGAAGCAATAAATCCAGTGGACCTTCGAATGCATCCAGTCGAACGTTATATTGGGTCATTGAATTCACCATTCTCACATCTAATAGGTAATGAATTATACTTAAAAGCAAAATCGTTTCCAAGTATGAAATATGACGATATTATAGCATACAGCTGGCATCCCCACAATTTGTCTTTTTCCGTAAGCTAAATGAAAGAACCCCAGTTTATATGATAAACTGGAACTACCTGACTATGGAGGTATCATTCATGTACCCAAAGCCTTATGTAGATTTTTTAGTCCATTTTCATGGATTGCGTGATTACTTCGAGTGCCATGAAATTCTAGAAGAACATTGGAAATCGGTTCCGAAAAAAGAACCGAAGAACCACTGGGTGGGTCTCATTCAGATTGCCGTATCCCTTTACCATCACAGAAGGAAGAATTATCCTGGAGCCTTGCGGATGATGCAGAGCGCTGTACGGATCATCGAATTAGAGCGGGCTGAAATCGAAGCTTTAGGATTAGATGCTAAACTACTGCAAGCCATTTTACAAAAAAGGGTCGAAGAAATCGAAAATAAACAACCATATGAAAGCTTCAACCTGCCGATCAAAGATCAATTATTAATCATTCTTTGTAAACAAGAATGTGAAAAAGTCGGTTGTAGTTACGGTCTTCCCAGTGATTTGACAAATGATTTCCTACTCCATAAACATACCCTTCGAGATCGTCAGGAAGTCATCAATGAACGATTAGTACAAAAAAATCTAAGAAAAAAGAAACGGGAAGGATGAGCCTTCCCGTTTTCCGACTAATCGTTTTCCAATTTGTATTGCTCTTCGCATTTTCCTAGGAAGGAGCCTGTTTCTTCGTTTGCAGTCAGTTGATAGTCATCCTTCAGGATTTTTTTCAGAGCATCGACCATCTTTTTTCCGATACCTTGATGACGATGTGAAGGATTGACACTTACATGCTGAAGTTCAGCTGTCCCATCTTTCATCTTCAAACCGATGATCCCGATGATATCCTCCCCTTCTTTCCACAGGAACAATTGATGCTCAGGTTCGGTTTCATATTGCTTTACCGTTTGTTGCAGTTTTTTGACGTCTTTCTGGTTCGGCATGAAAGACAGAAGACCCATTGCAATTTTTTCATAAGTTCGTTTATAACGAATTAGCATAAATTCTCCCTCATTATCGAAATAACTTCCCAACAAGTGACAACATCAAGAGGAAAGCAACGATGATACATATAATAATAAGAATTTGTTCTTGCTTTTTATTCTTTGGATTCGTCAACTTTCTCATCCTCTTCTCGTCGTAGACCTTATAACTGATAAACCCAATTATAAAGAAAAGTCGAGCGATGTACAAAGTCACATCTATTATAGTCGATAAAAGTCCACTTTGCGAATTTTGCCCATTATCCTAGAATGATCCCTCTATCTTTGTCATGATAATAAATTCGGTGATTCGGAGTTTGTTTTACTTTTTATTTATCGAAAGAACGGCACAGGTTGCCCATTTCAATTGCTGATACAGCTGCTTCCCAACCTTTATTGCCAGCTTTCGTACCCGCGCGTTCAACTGCCTGTTCGATTGAATCCGTCGTCAAAACCCCGAAAATCACAGGTGTTCCGGAATTCAATGAAAGGCTTGAGACCCCTTTCGCCACTTCGCTACATACATAGTCAAAGTGAGGTGTAGAGCCTCTTATGACCGTCCCCAACGTGATGACAGCATCATATTTGTCTGATTCCACCATTTTTTTGGCGATCAATGGAATTTCAAATGCCCCCGGGACCCAGGCCACATCAATGTCTTGTTCCTTGATGCCATGCCGCTTCAAAGCATCCTCTGCACCAGACAATAGCTTCCCTGTAATGAGTTCATTGAATCGACCAACTACAATTCCGACTTTCAATCCTGTTCCTATTAAGTTCCCTTCAAAAATCGTTCCCATAATTAGAGCCTCCTGATTTGTCCAAATTAAAGTGTTTGTATTCAAGCAATGTAATGTTTGACTGTTAAAAGTGGAGCATATGCCCAAGCTTACTATGTTTTGTTTTCAAATATTTTTCGTTTTCAACCCGATGCGGCATCTGAATCGGCACGCGATCGACAACTTCAAGACCATACCCGCTCAGTCCTTTGATTTTACGAGGATTATTCGTCAGAAGTTTCATTTTTGTAATTCCGAGATCTCTTAATATTTGAGCTCCAATACCATAATCCCGAAGATCCGGGGCGAAGCCGAGTTTTTCATTCGCCTCTACGGTATCCAATCCCTCTTCTTGAAGCTTATATGCTTTCATCTTATTTAGGAGGCCGATACCACGTCCCTCTTGCCTCATGTAAAGGAGGACGCCATTGCCCTCTTCTTCGATTTGGGACAATGCAGCATGGAGTTGCGGACCGCAGTCACATCGATACGAACCGAATACATCTCCTGTCAGACATTCCGAATGGACACGTACCAAGGTTGGCTCATCCGGAATGATTTCACCTTTCACTAAAGCGACATGTTCTTTTTGATCAAGAATGTTCGAATATCCTATTGCTCTGAATTCACCAAAACCGGTAGGCAAATTTATCTCGATCTCTTTTTTGACCAATTTATCTTTACGGTTCCGATATTGGATCAGATCCTTGATCGTTATCATTTTCAGATGATATTCATCTGCAATTTTACGCAGCTGGGGTACACGTGCCATCGTACCATCTTCATTCATGATTTCACAAATGACACCGGCTGGTTTCGCTCCCGAAAGCCTGGCAAGATCAATGGCAGCTTCTGTATGTCCCGCCCTTCTTAGTACTCCACCCTGCTTTGCGATCAACGGAAAGACATGCCCAGGTCGTTTAAAATCAGCTGGGACAGCATTCGGGTCTAACAATGCTTTCATCGTAACGGCGCGTTCTTGGGCTGAAATCCCTGTAGTAGCTGACTTATGGTCTATACTTACGGTAAAAGCTGTACTGTGAGGATCCGTATTATGATTCACCATCGGGTTGAGGTCCAGTTTTTGTGCGAGCTCTTCTGTAATCGGTGTACAAACAAGACCACGTCCATGGGTAACCATGAAATTCACAACCTCAGGCGTGACACGATCTGCCAGTGCAATGAAGTCACCTTCATTCTCACGATCTTCATCATCACAAACGATGACGATTTTTCCTTGCATTAATTCATATATTGCTTCTTCAATTGGATCGAACATTTGCTATCACCATCCTCTATTGATCAAAATCCATGTTCCGATAGAAATTCTTCAGTCAATCGACTTGATTGTGTTTCCTTTGTCCTTTTTTGTATTAAGTTATCCATATATTTGACTAACATGTCACATTCAATATTGACATGATCCCCTTCATCTTTACTACCTAGGACTGATTCTTCAACAGTATGAGGAATGAGTGATAGGGTAAATGTAGAATCTGTCACTCCGAAGATTGTAAGACTTGTCCCATCAACTGCAACAGAACCTTTGTTCATAAAGTAAAGTTGAAGTTCCTTTGGTGCTTTGATCTCATAGTAGATGGCGTTTTGTTTCCTGGTCTTCCGGACAATTTCTCCAACTCCATCAATATGGCCAGATACGAAATGTCCTCCAAACCTTCCGCCAGCTGCCATCGCACGTTCTAAGTTGACGCCATCCCCTGTTCTCAACGATTTCAAGTTGGTGTGACGTAGTGTTTCCGGCATTACATCGACACTGAAAGAAGAAGATTCGAATGATGTGACAGTCAAGCAAATTCCGTTTACGGAAATACTATCACCAAGATTCACATCCTCAAGGACTTTCCTAGCTTCGATCCGGACGACATAACCTTCAGCAGATTCTTTAACCGATTGTATTTTTCCAATTTCTTCGATGATTCCTGTAAACATCAAGATCTCCCCTTCGGTATTGAAACGATTTTCAAGTCTTTTCCGATTTTTTCATATGAAATCATTTCAAGCTCCATCGCATCTGATATCCTTTCAATCCCTTCTCCCCCTATGAGTGAAGGGCTTGATTGCCCACCGATCAACATCGGTGCGAGATAAGTAACGATTTGTTGGAAGGCTTTTTCTTTTATAAAACTTGCGTGGATGGTTCCACCGCCTTCTATAAAGATGGAAGTGATCCTTTCTTGTGCGAGGCGCTCCAACAAGGCATGTATACTTATTTTTTCTTCAGGCATCTTTAAAATTCGAACATGATCATTCTGAAAGGCTTGTATCTCTGTTCCTGAAACTTGATTACCTGTTATGATCCAGGTGGGTGATTCCCGATCATTCAATACCTTCGATTGTTTCGGAATTCGTAAATGAGTATCCATTACGAGGCGAATCGGATTTTTCCCTCCTGATGGAAGTCGCGTTGTTAGTGAAGGATCATCCTTTATGATCGTATCGATCCCGACCAAAATCGCATCGTGTTCATGTCGATAACGATGGACATCCAATCTCGCTTCAGGACCGGTAATCCATTTGCTATGACCAGTTTTCGTCGCAATCTTACCGTCCATGCTCGAAGCCGATTTTAATGTGACGAATGGCAGGTTCGTCCTCATAAAATGATTGAAAATCGGATTCAGAGCAACCGCGCTCTGTTCATTTAATCCGACATTCACATCCAGACCGGCCTGTTTAAGTCTCTTTATACCCCTTCCAGCTACCAACGGATTCGGATCCGTTGTTGCAATATAGATGGTCTGGATCCCTCGTTCGATTACAAGATCAGCGCATGGGGGTGTTTTTCCATGGTGGCTGCAAGGCTCTAATGTGACATACATCGTTGCCCCTTTTGCGTTGTCACCAGCCATTTGCAACGCATGGACTTCAGCATGGCCTTCGCCTGCTTTCAAATGTGCACCTAAACCAACAATTTCCCCGTTCTTTACGACGACAGCGCCAACCTTAGGATTAGGGGCAGTTTGGCCGGGGGTCTGTTTCGCCATTTCAATAGCTAAATTCATATAGCGAGCGTGTTCCATCGTATCTCCTCTTTTCACCATTGCCGATAAGATATTTCTCTAGGTTAAAAACACTTGTAATTTTCGCGAAATTAGCTCCCGGTAAGAGGTAGGATCCGCAAGCATCCAAGTCCGCTCCACCGTTCCTAGCTGTTAAGCCTCGCATGACCTGTTTTTTCCCTGCATACGTGAAGCGATTTTCGCTGAAATTTTCTATAAAGCCAATAAAGAAAAACTTGGTAAAGCCAAGCCTTAGGCGTAAGCTGAGTCATAGTTGCACTTATACTGAAGAAAGTATTTTATACTTTCTTTAAGTGAAATAAAAAACCCCAAAGATGCATTTAAGCATGTTCGGGGTTTTGAGAGCATTGGAAATAAACCTCGACTTCAAAAGACTGAACGATTGTTCAGAAAAGACGAGTGAGAATAAAAGTAGACCGACCATGTTCAAGAAACCTGTATGACGACAAATTGCCTTTTTAAAAAAGCCATAACAAATCAGGCCCAGGCAGCCGAGCATTCACGGTTACTTTAAGCATCTCATCTACTTCATGTATTAGTTCCTTCTCCCATCCAGACTATACTGTCGGCTTCGGATTTGCACCGAATCCACCGTCACGAAAGCAACGGGTCACGGACTGAAAAGCTTATGCTTTATCACCGCCGGTTGGGAATTTCACCCTGCCCCGAAGGAAATGTTTTTTATTGTACTTACATGTTACTCTTAATTCGACACTTTAGCAAGGAAAAGGTCAGATTTCAATGATACGAAGCATTTTCCTCATTTTTATATATTACTATGTGGACACAAAATTCCTTTTTAGGCTCTCTATTGTGTATGATGCTTCCATAGACAGATTTCTGCATTTTCATAGCCATTAAAAAAGATCGACCCTTCATCAGAGTCGATCGATTACATTCTATTCTTCCCAGACTTTGACTTCTTTCATGACATCGCCATTTCTCGTTCTTAAGACAGCGTCTAGACCTTCTGTCACCTGGCCGAAAACGGTATGTACACCGTCTAAATGTGGCTGGCTTTCATGGACAATGAAGAATTGGCTTCCGCCTGTATTCTTCCCAGCGTGTGCCATTGAAAGTGTGCCAGGCTTATGTTTATGCGGATTCCCTTCTGTTTCACAATCGATCGTGTATCCTGGCCCCCCAGTCCCTGTTCCAGATGGGCATCCACCCTGTGATACGAATCCAGGGATGACACGATGGAAAGTAAGTCCATTATAAAAACCTTCATTGGCAAGTTTTTCAAAGTTTGCTACGGTATTTGGTGCTTCCTCAGGATAAAAGTCGATCAAGACTTTTTCGCCATTTTCAAATTCAATGCTTCCTTTTTTCATTTAACATCCTCCTCTGCGAACAAGTAGTTCTATTGTATGTCTTTTAAAAGGTGAAGTAAAGGGAAAAACCCCTGGGTTCCAGGGGTTAATAACTTGTTGATACAAGTGTTTTTTTCAATGGTCTGTCGAGATGGATCAGATCTTTATAGGACTCTCTTTCGACTACCAATTGGGCCTCTTCATTTTCAACAAAGACGACAGCTGGTCTTGGCAGACGATTATAATTGTTCGCCATCGCGTAACCGTAAGCTCCCGTACAGAACATCGCTAAAATATCTCCCTGGGAGGTTTTGGGAAGCTGAATGTCATGGATCAACATGTCGCCGGATTCACAGCATCTTCCGGCAATGGATACTGTTTGCATGTTTTTTTGCAACAGGCGGTTTGCAATTACAGCTTCATATTTCGCCTGATAAAGGGCAGGACGGATATTATCCGTCATCCCACCATCTACAGAGACATAATTCCGGACACCTGGAATTCTTTTTTCGGACCCGATCGTGTAGAGAGTTGTGCCAGCTTCGCCAACCAGTGATCGTCCCGGTTCGATCCAAATCTCCGGCATGTTGAGATCATGGTCATCAACCTGTTTTTCCACTTCATCGATCAAGACGTTGATTACCTTCTCAATCGAGATTGAGGTTTCTTCAGAAGTATGTGCAATGCCAAAACCTCCGCCAAGATTTACAACTTCCGCTTCAAAACCTTTTGAACTTTTCCATTCTGACAGCTGCTTGAAAACCTTCTGGACAGCCATGACGAAACCATCCGCTTCAAAAATTTGTGAGCCGATATGACAATGGACACCGAGAACTTCCATATGTTCAGATGACAAACTTTCATGCAGCGCTTGATCCGCTTGTTTACTGACGATATCAAATCCGAACTTGGAGTCTTCTTGACCTGTCAGGATGTAATCATGTGTGTGAGCTTCAATTCCAGGTGTAATCCTCAAAAGTACAGGGGTGACCTTGTTCAATTGCTGACCTACCTGCTTGATGAGGTCAAGCTCATGAAAGTTGTCGACTACAATGCACCCTACACCTTCATGGACAGCCATCTGAAGTTCTTCATAACTCTTATTATTCCCATGAAAGTGAATCTTTTCAGTTGGAAATCCTGCATGAAGCGCTGTATAAAGTTCTCCGCCTGATACAACATCAAGACAAAGTCCTTCCTCATCCACTAATTGAAACATCGCAACACTAGCAAAAGCTTTACTTGCGTAGGCAACTTTTGCTTCAACGTTCCTCTCTTGGAAAGTTGTGCAGAATGCCTGCGCCTGTTTTCTGATTTTTGCAACATCATAAACGTAAAGAGGGGTGCCGAATTCCTTCGCCATTTCGATCGTATCTACCCCGCCGATTTCTAAATGTCCTAGTTTGTTCATTGTTCCGGTTCCTAAAAATGCCATTAATCAAATTCTCCCCTCTCTATTTGGAGAAAGCGTATTAACTGATAAAAATACTAAAAACCAGCCTATGCACGGTACATTAAACTGGTTTTTCACCCGTACCCTCATCAGTCGGAATAGCTCTCCACTACGTTTTGTAGTGACAGTCCGTTACTTATTCAGCAACGGCCCAGCAGGCTTAATTGGGATTAAGCATGCTTCGGCAAATTGACCTTTTATTGTTCTTCATCGCCCCCCCTGGCTACGAACAACTACTCATTCTCTCTGCGCCTCTACCCCATTACGTTTTAATGAGGCAATTATTAAATTAAGAACTACTGTAGCATAAATGTGCGATTGAATCAACATCTAAATTTCATGCATCAGATTGTTTTTTATGCTGCTGTGGATGGACAATACTTGGCCTAACCTTTGATAAAGGGACAGCGACCCTCACCAACACTTGTAGCATAGCTTGTGGATTGAATGGAATGAAAGGCCATAGATATGGTGTATTCAAATTTTTGATACTGCACATGTATAACAAAACGGCGGTACAACCTATCACGAATCCAGGGACCCCGAAAAGGAATACGAGTGTAATCAATATCAGCCTTACGATCTTATTGGCGATACTCATCTCATAACTCGGAGTTGAAAATGAGCCGATCGCCGCTAGAGCCACATATAAAATGACTTCGGAAACGAATAATCCAACATCGATCGCGATCTGCCCGATCAGTACTGCAGCGATCAGTCCCATTGCTGTCGAAAGTGCGGATGGCGTATGGATTGCAGCCATCCTTAGGACATCAATACCCATTTCAGCAAAAATGATTTGAAGAAAGATCGGGATATTAGACTTTTTATTCGGTCCGATAAAATCAATATTCTCTGGAAGTAATTCACCATGGAGGACAAACAGCAGCCAGAGTGGCAGTAAAAATATCGACGTCAACATCCCCGCAAACCGGATCCACCTTAAAAAAGCACCGATCATAGGGGTCTGGCGATATTCTTCAGCATGCTGGACGTGATGGAAAAATGTCGTTGGTGTGATGATGACACTTGGGGACGTATCCACGAAAACAAGGACATGTCCTTCCAACAGATGGGTTGCAGCAACGTCAGGCCGTTCAGTATACCTTACGAGTGGAAACGGATTCCAACCTTGCTTCACTAAAAATTCTTCAACAGTCTTGTCAGCCATCGGGATTCCATCGATACGGATCGCTTTCAGCTCTCCTCGGATTGTTTCAATTAAACCAGGGTCTGCTACATCTTCTAAAAAAGAGATACAGACATCTGTCTTTGAACGGTCTCCAACTTGCATGATTTCGTTTCGTAAACGTCCATCCCTCAGACGCCTTCGTGTCAGAGCTGTGTTTTCCACGATGTTTTCTGTATATCCATCACGGGATCCACGGACAACTTTTTCGACATCAGGCTCTTGTGGGGTACGACCCGGGTAACTTCTTACATCAACGATAAATCCTTCGTTTTGGCCATCGATCAATACGGCAATCAGCCCTGAAAGGACTCGGTCGATTACTTCGTCCAAATTCTTAGCTGTAGAAACTTGTTGATGCGCAAGGTGATTTTTAATGACATCTTTCGTTTTTGCGCTCGTCCGATATTCGTGGTCTACTTCAAGCAGTTCTTTCAAGAGCATGATGATGAACTCACTGTCACATAGACCTGTACAATAATAGATGTGGACTTCTTTATTTAAGATGTTCATTTTGCGAACACCTACATCGAAGCTTTTTCCAATTCCCATCTTATCTTTAAGGAACTTTTCATTCTCGGCGATTTTTTTATGAATCGGTGTTTCCTCTTTCTTTGGATGCATTCCGGGCACTCCTTTCTAAGATGAGTTGGACCGCTTGCCTTGTAATCGGAGCTCCTCTTTCAGCAGTATCGATGCCTGACATTTTTCCGATATCCCCCACACCGACGATAAATGGAATATCCAGTTCATCTAGAACATAAACCGTATCACCATCCAAACGGCCCAACTCCATATCTGGAAGTCCGCTTTTATCCACACCATAAGCGGATAATTCACCAAAACGGTCGATGCTTACATCCACATGGGTCCATTCTTCCAGGTGTGTTTTCGATGCGACGGCAATCGCCCCGATTACGTCGATGTCCGGATGATTCGCAACAACCCGCATCGCCCTTTCTCCTGGACCCTCACCCCGATATCCGCAATCATCAAACATGACCAGGACTGGATCATAGGGTGTGGATAGGATCATGGCCACCATTTCATCACCCGTGATCCTGGTTGGATTCCCTCAAGATTGGGAAATACAACGGCCGCCTATATCCTTTGCGATTTGCTCCACTGCTTTCAATGCGTATAAATCTCCGTCAGTGATCATGATGACTCGTTTTTTCATATTCAATCATCCTTTAGGTTTAAAAAGGACCGCCACGATAAAACCAAAAAGTATGGCTGAGGAGATCCCAGCAGAGGTCAGCTGGAAGATCCCCATCGCAATTCCGATAAATCCGTGTTCATCGGCTTCTGCCATCGCACCATGAAGAAGAGAGTGTCCGAAGCTTGTAATTGGAACTGTAGCACCCGCTCCTGCAAACTGGATCAATTTATCGTATAAACCAAAACCATCCAGTGCTGCTCCTGCCACAACGAAGCTTGAAGTAACATGGGCTGGTGTCAGTTTAAAAATATCCATCAGTAATTGACCGACTACACAGATGAGACCTCCGACTACAAACGCTATGAAATACTCGACCATCAAACACCACCTCCATCAGCGGCTTCTATTACGACCCCATGAGCGATCGTAGGGATTGTTTCCTTTTGCTGGACCATCATTGGATTCATCAAAGCTCCTGTTGCAACAACAAAGATCCGTTTCAGTTTTCCTTCTTTCATTTCCTTTAAAAGGTGTCCATACGTAACGACGGCTGAACACGCACAACCGCTGCCTCCAGCAAAAACTGGCTGATCAGGTCGGTAGACTAATAAGCCACAGTCTTGATGATTGGAGGACAAATCGTAGTTCTTTTCTCGCAAAAGTTCAAGCAGGATCGGCGAACCTACAGCTGACAAATCACCAGTAACGATCAAATCATAATCACCAGGCGAACGGCCTGTATCTTCAAAATGGGTTGCAATCGTGTCAGCTGCTGCCGGTGCCATCGCTGAACCCATATCGAAAGGATCGGTTATCCCTAGATCCAACACCCTGCCAATGGTAGCCATTTTGATTTGGTATGGTGACGGGTTTGAACTGATGATAGAAGCCCCTGCACCTGTAACCGTGTAAGTCGCTGTGTCAGGTTTTTGTCCCCCATATTCGGTCGGGTATCGGAATTGCCTTTCAGCTGTAGCGTTATGGCTGCTCACAGCAGTCAAAACGGTATTTGCAAAATCACCATCAACCAGCGCTGAAGCTAATGCCAGCGTCTCCATCGATGTTGAACAAGCCCCAAACATCCCTAAATAAGGAATCTGGTTTTTACGTGCTGTATAGTTTGCAATGACGGTCTGATTGATGAGATCACCGGATAAAAATAAATCCATCTCATCAGGGGTTTTCCCAGCATTTTTCATGCAAGCATCGATTGCTTGCTCCATCAAATGGCGTTCAGCGAGTTCCCAATTCTCTTGTCCACAATGAAGATCCCCGAATGTGATATCATACGTTTCACCAAGCGGACCTGCCGCTTCTTCAGGACCGACTGCGGTTCCTGTAGCATTGATGTATAAGGGTTTTGTATATGTCCAAGTTTGTTTACCTGTAAGCTTCATTGTTGTTGATCCTCCTAATGCGTCATAATACCATCTGGAACAAATATCGGATCATACCGATTATATAGGCAGCGACAGCACCGAATACAATTACTGCTCCTGCCAATTTGAAAAGGTTTGTTGCGACTCCCAATACGAGCCCTTCACTTTTATGTTCAAGCGCAGCACTCGTCACAGCGTTTGCGAAGCCGGTTACAGGGACGATTGAGCCTGCTCCGGCAAATTGCCCAAGCTTGTCGTAGACCCCGATTCCCGTGAGCAAAGAGGCGACAAGGATCAGGGTTGCTACTGTTGGGTTTCCGGCAGTTTTCTCTGTGAAATTGAAAAAGGTGATGTAAAAATTAGTGATTCCTTGTCCAATCGCACATATCAATCCTCCGATCAAAAAAGCCTTTAGACAATTCACAAAATAAGGTGGTGTCGGTTGTAGTGGTTTGATCTTTTCTTTATATGCTTGTTGTTCGGGTGAAAATTCGTTCTTACCCATGTGTAACAGCTCCTTTATACCTCTAAATTTACAGATGAACGAAGAAAATCCAGTGAAACAGCGATCCTATCACTTTTCCAAATAATATTGCCATCAACAAGATGAGGACTTGTTCTTTGAAACCAACACGCTTCATAAGAACCGGCAGGACATTCAGTACTTCTGTCAAAGCAGCAGCCAGCATTCCAATGAAAGTACCGCTTGCCAGACCGATTGGGATAAGCAGCCATTGGCTAGAGGAAATGGTGTAATCCCTCAATCCGTACCAACTCGAAAACAATACGCCGGTAATGATGCTTATTTCATAACTTCTGATCTTTGAGTTGGTTTTCGTAATCTGCATTAAACGGGGAATGATGCCAAATACCGTTAAAATAGCAACGAATCCTGCCCCCACCGCAAGTCCAGCGCCTAAGCCTATTAACATGACAGTGATGATTTTAATCGTCATGAGCTTTCTTCTCGTTCTCTTTATTCTCATTCATGATGACGTATTGGTCCAAATCTTGTTGATAGTTGAACATTTCTACTTCAAGCGGGCTTGGTTCTTCGTTGAAACGTTTCTTGAAAATGTGGTTGAAAAAAAGGACCATCCCTAACCCAAGCCCGATAGAATAAGGTACTTGTAAAAGGAGCGGATAGTCATTTCTTCGTCCAGTCACCAAATAATAAATCTTTTGATGGACCTGCTGCATACTGACATCTTCATGAAAATTCATGATCGCAAGTGCAGCACCGATGAATAAGAGGATCCAGACAATCACAAAATAAACACCAGTAATTTTTGGTCTCTTGTACTGGACTTCAATGATTGTTTGCGGTGTACCGACCGTTTGAATATCCAATAACGGAATTTTCTTTCTGATCGTTTTCAACACTTCCATAAGATCTATGATGACGATTGTTTTATCTTGCACCGTTATTTTATGGACAATCATATGGCCAATTTCTTGAATGACATCTTCAGGGCCGACGAGTTGAGCTAAGTCTTTGATCCGTATCGTCTGTCCAGGTGAACAAAGAAGCCTATGCCGCATACGTAAATAAACCGCTTCAACTTCCAAAGAAAGTCCTCCCTTATGCCAATTCGTTTATGTGTAGTATGTTTCTTCCAAACCTCTCTCATTCTGTCAACGCAATCTATCCAGTAATTACCTGTTCAATCGATGCAACCCAATGGTTTTTAAAACCTTCATCCAGTAATCTTCATAGTGAAATACTCGTTGTTAGTACGTTTGTATTGGATGTTAGCGTAATTAAATGGATTACAAAAACGGAGTAAATAGGAGGATTTTTCAGACTTTCCTGAATGAACTATAAATTTTTGAGGAGAAAATCGAAGAAATCAGGAAGAGTTTGTTGAGGACTATAGTCAACATTCCGCAAAACCCGACACCTTATCAAGAAAAGCGCAAACGCCCTGATCAGCCACGAAGGTCACTGGAAGTGCCACAAGGAGGCTTTCTTTCAATAAAAAACCCAGATAGACGATTCATTCGTCCATCTGGGTTTTCATATCTTGGAGGATTTTCTTTTCAAGCCTTGAAACCTGTACTTGGGATATGCCGAGCCGGGTTGCAACTTCTGATTGTGTCTGATCTTTATAATAGCGTAGATAGACAATTAGCCTTTCCCGTTCATTCAAAGTTTGGATCGCTTCCTTCAATGCGATCTGGTCGAACCACTTCGAATCACCTTGATCCGATATTTGATCAAGCAATGTAATTGGATCACCATCATTTTCATACACGGTTTCGTGGATCGATGATGGGGCACGTACAGCTTCTTGGGCCATCACCACTTCCTCAGCACTGATTCCAAGCTTTGTCGCGATTTCATTTACGGTTGGAGTGCGACCGAGGTCTTTCGAAAGTTCATCTCGGGCCTTACGGACTTTATTCCCGAGTTCCTTCAGCGAGCGACTGACTTTAACTGTGCCATCATCACGGATGAACCGTTGGATTTCCCCTATGATCATCGGAACTGCATAGGTGGAGAATTTTACGTCATAACTAAGATCGAATTTATCTACAGATTTAAGCAGACCGATACTGCCGATCTGAAAAAGGTCATCCGGCTCGTACCCCCTGTTCAAAAAGCGTTGTACAACAGACCAGACCAATCTCATATTTTTCTCGACAATGGTATCTCTGGCTGTCTGATCGCCTTCTTGACTACGTTGGATCAACTCTTTCATTTCCTTGTCATTGAGGTACCTATTCTTTTTGTCTTGTTTGACGTCCAAATCCATGGCTCAGCTCCTTAATTACAAAGCGCTTTGTGATTTGTCAAATACTTCTTCAAGCGAATCGTGGTGCCGAAGGATTTTTCTGTTTCGATTTCAATTTGGTCCATGAAATTTTCCATGATTGTAAAGCCCATCCCGGATCTTTCTAATTCAGGCTTTGTTGTGAATAAGGGTTGTCGCGCTTCGTCCAAGTCATCGATTCCGACCCCTTCATCGCGGATCGTCAATTCGACAAAGCCCTCATCAAGGATGCATTCAATGTAAACCATACCGTCTGCATTGTTATCGTATCCATGAATGATCGCATTCGTAACAGCTTCAGAAACGACGGTTTTGATTTCAGTCAACTCATCTACGGTCGGATCAAGCTGTGCGATGAAGGATGCAACTGTGACCCTGGCAAATGATTCATTTTCACTACGTGCAGAGAATTCCATCTTCATGACATTTTTCATTACGCCACCCCCAGCGTGTGCAAAGCTTTTTGTTCACTATCTTCAAGACGAATGATCTTGAACATGCCTGACATTTCAAACAGTCTTTTGACAGAAGGGGAGATTGAACATACGACCATTTCTCCATCTTGACTTTTGATCAATTTATAACGTCCAAGGATTACGCCTAACCCCGAACTATCCATAAATGACAAAGCTTCCAAATTCAATACGATATCGTGGATATTATTTTCCTTGATCGTTTGATCAACCTCTGTACGTAACTGTTCTGCTGTATGATGGTCCAATTCGCCGGCTAATCGAATACACAGTACACGATCTTTGACTTCGAGTTTCACGCTAAGACTCACTAACCTCTCCTCCTTCATCTCGGTAGTGAGTCATTTCTATATGGCGATGATGGAATCCTCCTCACTGACAAAACTAGTGTTGAATCGATTTATAATCTGTTAATATGCGAAAATTTACGGAGTTTGTGAAAACTTTCCTACCGTTCGCTTGAACAGCCCCCACCAATTTGCTGCTTCTACATTTTCAGATGCAACCAATGGAGATTCAGTTACCGTTTTTCCGTTGTTTTTGACAACTAGCGTTCCAAGACGTTCACCTTTTTCAATCGGCATTTTCACCTGTTTATTGATTTTGATTTCTGTTGTCAGCTTCATCTTTTTCTCACCTTTCTTCATTAAAAGGGAGATTGGTTCTGAAGTCGCCATTTGTACAGTCTTGGATACACCTTTTTGGACCGGGATCTTATCGATCATCTGGTGTCTTTCGTAGATTCGTTCAGTTTCATAGTTCGCAAATGCATAATCAAGCATTTGTGTCACTTGGGTATTCCGTTCTTTTGTCGTCGGGGCACCCATAACGACAGCAATGACTCGCATATCGTCTTTTTTAGCGGTCGCTGTCAGACAATATTTCGCTTCATTCGTATAACCTGTTTTGAGTCCATCGACACCAGGATAGAATTTGACCAGCTTGTTGGTATTGACTAGCCAGAATTTTTTGTCGGTATTCTGGCGTAGATAATCCTCATACATCCCTGTATATTTCGTGATCTGCTCATACTTCAATAGTTCCTTTGCCATCAATGCCATATCTCTTGCTGTACTATAATGATCCTTCTCTGGGAGACCTGTCGCATTCTTGAATTTGGTGTTTTTCAGGCCAAGCTCCTTCGCTTTATCATTCATCATTTTGACGAAAGCCTCATTCGTCCCTGCGATGAATTCGCCAAGAGCCACTGAGGCATCATTTCCAGAAGCCAAAGCAACACCTTTAAGCATCTCTTCGACAGTCATCACTTCTCCTGCTTCAAGAAAAATCTGTGAACCACCCATGGATGCTGCATATTCACTTGTTCTTACTTTATCTTTCAGATTGATTTTGCCCTTATGTAAAGCTTCCATTACGAGAATCATGGTCATGATCTTCGTCATACTTGCAGGCGGAAGCTTTTCATCAGCATTTTTATCAAATAAAACGGTTCCTGTATCTCTTTCAATCAAAATTGCAGATGAGGCTTTATCTGCTAGAGAATTGACTGGAACATGATTTTCATTAGCAAATGCAGCCGGTGTTAGAACTGAGACCCCCATCACTGCCGCTATCATAGATAAAAAAAAGCGTTTCATAGACATAATCCCTCCATTCTTAGTATTCTTATATTTTCCAATTTTGGGCAGTTTATACTTTATGAAAGAATTTGGTGAAGTGGGGAAAAAAATTTGATTTGCAAAACGGAATGGTAAATTTGCAAAACAAAAGAATCGTTAGAGAATCACAACTAAAAAAAGCCGCCCGTAAACTTCAATCGGTTTACGAACAGCTTTCGTGAATTTACATGATTTCTTTATAAACAAGAGGGGGAGCTGCCACTTTTACAGAAGAAATCGTATATGCACTGTCTAATTTCTTCAATACTTCGTCGACTGTTTCTTGGTTGCTGTGCAAGGTTGCAATGGTTTCACCCGATTTCACTTCATCGCCAACTTTTTTATGAAGGACGATGCCCACTGCAAGATCGATTTCAGATTCTTTGGTAGCACGGCCAGCACCTAACAGCATGGCTGCAGTCCCGACTTCATTCGCCTTGATTTCAGATACATATCCATCTTTCTCAGCAATAAAAGGAATTTCATGTTTAGCTGTCGGTAATTTGCTCAGGTCATCAATGACCGTTTCATCTCCACCCTGCGCCTTCAAGAATGTCTTGAACGTATCTATCGCCTTTCCATTCTTCATTACATCAAGCAGCAATTGCCGAGCTTCTTCCTTCGTATCGGCTTTCTTTGCAAGCATGACCATGAAGGAACCGAGTGTCAAGCACAGTTCTTCAAGGTCTTCAGGACCTTCACCACGTAACGTGTCGGCAGCTTCTTTCACTTCGAGTGCATTTCCGATGGCAAACCCGAGTGGCTGGCTCATATCTGAGATGACCGCCATCGTGTTACGGCCGACATTCTTACCGATCTTCACCATCGCCCGAGCAAGTTCTTCCGCCTTTTCCACTTCTGTCATAAATGCTCCCGCACCTGTTTTGACATCCAATACGATCGCATCAGCGCCTGCAGCTATTTTCTTGCTCATGATGGAGCTTGCAATCAACGGAATCGAGTTTACTGTAGCAGTCACATCACGCAGTCCATAAAGCTTTTTATCCGCGGGTGTCAAATTTCCACTCTGACCGATGACTGCAATTTTATTTTTATTGACGAGTCCGATGAATTCATCCTTATCGATTTCAACATGGAAGCCTGGTACTGCTTCGAGCTTATCGATCGTTCCCCCTGTATGTCCAAGACCGCGACCAGACATTTTCGCTACTGGGACCCCAACGGCCGCTACAAGAGGTGCAAGCACAAGAGTCGTCGTATCACCTACACCCCCGGTCGAATGTTTATCGACCTTGATTCCTCCAATAGCTGAGAGATCGATTTTGTCTCCAGAGTCTACCATTGCCATCGTAAAATTCGCACGTTCTTCTTCCGTCATATCTTTAAAATAGATTGCCATTGCTAAAGCAGACATCTGATAGTCTGGGATATTTCCATTTGTATAACCTTCAATGATGAACTCAATTTCATCTTTCGCCAATTCAAGACCGTTCCGTTTCTTTTCAATCAGATCTACCATTCTCATGCTATATCAGTCCTTGTTTTAAACTTTTTCAATTACTGATCGCAGTAATTGCTTGAATTTCGGTTTCGTGCGGTTTGCTACTTCCACTACCTGTTCATGTGAAAGGGGTTCCAGTTCCTCAGGAATCGCCATGTCAGTGATGCAAGAGATCCCTAACGTTTTCATATCCATGTGTCGTGCAACAATCACTTCCGGTACTGTAGACATACCAACAGTATCCGAACCCAGAGTCCGTAACATCTTCAACTCTGCTCGAGTCATATAGGCTGGTCCGCTGATGGAAGCGTAAACGCCTTGTTGGAGGGTGATTCCCTCTTCATTTGCAACTGACTTCACCAATTCGATCATTTCCGGTGTATAAGCTGTGCTCATATCTGGGAATCGTGGTCCTAGTTCATTCTCGTTCGGTCCGATAAGTGGATTGGCTCCAGTCAAATTCAAGTGATCTTCAATGATCATCAAGTCACCGGCTTCAAAGTCTGGATTCATTCCGCCACAGGCATTCGTGACAATCATCTGTCCAACGCCAAGTCCCTTCATGACCCGGACTGGAAAAGTGACCTGCTGTAACGAATACCCCTCATAAAAATGGAAACGGCCTTGCATCGCTACGACTGTCTTTCCGCTCATTGTTCCAATGACAAGCTTTCCAGCGTGGCCTTCTACTGTTGAAACAGGGAAATGTGGAATTTCACTGTAATTGATTTTTGTCGCCTCTTCAATTTCTTCAGCAAAATCTCCAAGACCGGACCCTAAAATCAATCCGATCGATGGTTTGTGTTCTGTTTGATCTGTAATATACTTGACGGCCTCCCGTATTTTCGACCCTAGCTCCGACATCTTCATCTCCCCTTATATCTTCTTTACAATCTGCTGTACAAGATCCATGAAGTTTGCTTTGACTTTTTCAGTCGTTTCGATCACTTCATCATGAGTAAGCGGTTGATCAAGGATACCTGCAGCCATATTTGATATGCAGGAGATCCCGAGTACTTCCATACCGCCGTGTCGGGCTACAATCACCTCAGGCACTGTTGACATGCCGACGGCGTCTCCACCCATAATACGAAGCATCCTAACTTCAGCTGGAGTTTCATAAGATGGTCCGGAATTAGCGATGTAGACACCCTCTTGAATGGATATGTTCAATTTCTCAGCCACATGTTTCGCGATGCCTTGAAGATGTTCAGAGTATGCATCGGACATATCTGGGAAACGGACACCCAGCGCATCATCGTTAGGCCCGATCAATGGATGGTCTCCGATATTATTGATATGATCCGTAATGAGCATCAAATCTCCTGCTTCAAAGGATTCATTCATCCCTCCAGCAGCGTTGGTTACAATCAACGATTCCACACCAATTTCTTTCATCACACGTACAGGAAACGTCACTTTCTCCATCGGATACCCTTCGTAATAATGGAAGCGCCCTTTCATTGCTACGACCGTTTTCCCTTCAATGGTACCGATGATCAGCTCTCCAGCATGCCCTTCAACAGTCGATACAGGAAAGGATGGGATTTTTGAATAGGGGAACGAAACCGGATTCTCGATTCTTTCTGCTAAAACGCCAAGCCCCGACCCTAGTATCAATCCGATCGTCGGCTTGACATCCGTTTTGTCTTTTATATATTTTGCTGCTTGTTGAATTGAGTTTGTCAATGTCATGTGGCCCTCCATTTATAAATCTTTTAAAAAGCTCTTTCCGAATTGTGGAGCTGTAATTTCAAAATTATCCGCAATCGTTGCGCCTACATCTGCGAATGTCTCACGCAAAGGAAGCTCTTTTCCTTCTTCAATATTCTTATGGTACGCAAGGAGCGGCACATATTCTCTCGTATGGTCCGTACCATGATGGACCGGATCGTTCCCGTGGTCAGCCGTGATCAGCAACAGATCGTCTTCTTTTAGCTTTCCAAGCAATTCAGGTAGACGGGCATCGAACTCCTCCAACGCTTCGCCATAACCGATCGGATCCCTTCTGTGACCGAATTTAGCATCGAAATCAACCAGATTCAAAAAACTGATTCCAGTAAAATTTTGATCAGCGATTTTTACAATCTGATCCATTCCATCCCTATTCGATGTGGTCCGAACTGTCTTAGTAACCCCTTCACCATCATAGATATCTGAGATTTTACCAATGGCGATGACATCAAACTCCGCATCCTTCATCTCATTCATGACGGTACGACCGAAAGGCTTCAGCGCATAGTCGTGCCTGTTTGCCGTTCGCTCGAACGCACCCGTCTCACCAATGAAAGGACGTGCGATGATACGACCGACCATATACTTTTCGTCCAGTGTCAATTCCCGGGCGATTTTACATATCTCATACAACTCTTCGATTGGAACCACGTCTTCATGAGCTGCAATTTGAAGGACCGAATCCGCAGATGTATAAACGATCAACGCCCCTGTTTCCATATGTTCTTTTCCTAGCTCCACCAGAATTTCGGTCCCTGAAGCTGGTTTGTTTCCGATGATTTTTCGACCTGTTTTTTCTTCTAGTTCATTAAGAAGTTCTTGAGGAAATCCATCCGGGAATGTCTTGAATGGCTGCTCGATATGGAGGCCCATGATCTCCCAGTGGCCTGTCATCGTGTCCTTTCCATTAGAGGCTTCTTGCATTTTTCCGTAATGTGCTGCAGGCTTATCAGATTTCTCAATACCTTTGATCTCACGGATGTTACTAAGACCAAGCTTTGCCATGTTCGGCATTTCCAGGCCATTCATTTTTTCAGCGATGTGGCCTAATGTATCCGCCCCTTCATCATTGAATCTCGCTGCATCCGGTGCTTCACCAATTCCAACCGAATCCATGACGATCAAAAATACCCGTTTGAATTTCGAGTCCGTCATAACATTTTCCTCCCTGATCTACGCTATTTTATACCATTTCCATTGGAAAGTTTTATCAAACAACAACAGGTAAAGGTCAGAAGTCTGACCTCTTAAAGAACTGAAAGTACCCACCAAGGGCACTTTTAAAAGTGTATCATGTTTTAAAAGCGTTTTCACGTATTTTCATCTATTTTTAAGCTCTTGGATGATAGGTTGAATAGATGTCTTTCAATCTTGATTTCGTTACATGTGTATAAATCTGTGTCGTAGAGATGTCAACATGACCTAGTAATTCCTGTACCGCTCTTAAATCGGCACCATTTTCAAGCAAATGCGTTGCAAACGAATGTCTTAATGTATGAGGAGTCAATTCTTTCTGGATATTCGCTGCTAGAGACAGTTTCTTCAAGATTTTCCAAAAGCCTTGTCTCGTAAGCCGGTTTCCATGATGGTTCAAAAATAATGCGTCCGTAGTCTTTTTTTTCAGCAGCTTTCCCCGTCCCTTTTCGATATAGGCTGTCAAAGCTTCTGTCGCCATCCTCCCCACCGGTATGATACGCTCCTTGTCCCCTTTTCCGAGGCATCTTACAAATCCCATTGTCAAATGAACATCTGATAGATTCAAATGGATAAGTTCAGAGACACGAATACCTGTCGCATATAATAGTTCGATCATCGCACGGTCTCTTATACCATACGCTGAATTGCTTTCTGGCGCTTCCATCAAATTCTCTACTTCTTGTGAAGATAAAATCTTCGGTAACTTTCGCTCCGTTTTCGGTGTTTCAATATGTACAGATGGGTCCTGGTCAGTGACCCTTTCACGGATAAGAAATTGGTGAAACGATCGTATAGAAGCGATCGTCCTCGCAATCGTCGTTGACGCTCGTCCTGAATCTTTCAGGTGGTATAAATACGTCATGATATCGTTTCTGCGTACTTGATTTAAGTCCTTATGATCCAATTCCTTCTGTAGAAAAGCCGTGTATTGTTTCAAATCCCGCTGGTACGATTGCAGTGTATTGTCAGAGAGTCCACGTTCAACGGTCAAGTAATGCAGATAATCCTGAACCTCGTCCTTCATGAGCAAACGCTCCTTATTCCCCAATTTCATAAAATAGTTGTAGCCTTTCAATCCAATCAAATCCATCCTCTTCATCCGAATAAGCCTGGAACACTTTAACTGCTCGTCCTTCAGGCTCATCATATCGATGGAAATCTTGATATTGTCCATTCAACCATAAAAGGCCATAATAAAATAAAAGTGTACAGCATGCAAAAGCAAGAAAAACCTTGCATGAGCTCCACAATAAACGAATGAGTGAAACCATCGTATTGCCTCCCAGTTTGTCCTTCTTACAGGATATGCCTGTAAACTGGCAGATTATACGTCAAAACTGGGATTGTAACAAGAAAACAAAGCAATACCAAGCCTCCACTACATAACGGTATAGCGAAAAGAAAACTGACCCTCTGCTATGATTCTATGCGGGTCAGTCTTTCCATGCAACATGGTATCTCAGCGAGTCTTTTCCTTATTTCGTCGTCACTTCTTCTTCATTTTCAACATCTGCTTTATCATGGCATCGATGGCAGATTCCATGGAAGGTAAGCCGATGATCTTTTATTTTGAAATTCCAATCCTTTTCGACCACTTGTTCCACTTCTCCAAGCAAGTCTTCCTGAATCTCATCGACTGCTCCACATTCAATGCATACTAAATGATGATGGAAGTGGGCTGCCCCTTCTTTGCGAAGGTCATACCTTGATACACCATCCCCAAAATTGATTTTATCGACAATTTTCAATTCAGTAAGCAGTTCCAAGGTTCGGTATACAGTAGCCAATCCGATCTCTGGTGCTTTATCCTTGACGAGTAGATACACGTCTTCGGCGCTTAAATGGTCTTCTTCCCGCTCAAGTAGAACGCGGACTGTCGCCTCGCGCTGGGGGGTAAGTTTATAGCTCTGTGAATGGAGCTGTTTTTTGATACGATTGATACGATTTTCCAAGACGACCCCTCCCACACTCTATGTATATTCTTATTATAAGCACGGGTATAGGGGGTGTCAAATTATAATTATTTTAAATTGGATATTAGAATTATTATTACTTAATAAGGTCATTAATTGAAAATACCGATTGTCGCTTTAATTAATGTTGGGGATAGGAATGCTTCAATAAAAGACGCACTTGCCCCTAGAATCATAATAATGATCACCATGGCCGTGTATCTTAATAACAATGGCATCAACGGCGTCTTCATCCTGTTTGAGAATTGGGCTTTGATCAGGGTTAAGGAGATAGCAACCGCTGCTGTAGTCAGCAAAATGAACGCGGGAATCAGAATCAAGTTTTGAGGCATGACTGAAACGAAAGACAACAGGAATCCTTGCCAGCCCATTTGATTAACTAGAAAACCGACAGTAAATCCGACAACCATCCCCTTTAAAAATAATAATACAAGGATGACCGGCACCCCGATGATCGATAGACCTAAAAGCCAGATCAATCCCATATATTTTATATAATGAAAGAAGCTTTGTGTGAACATTGCAGAGGCACTCGCCACTTCCCCACCCGAAACTTGTCCAAAAAAGCGGTTCAGATAATGGAATAAATCTTCTTTCTGCATCAAACTTAAACTATTGACAATGACTGCACCGAACACAATCCCCATCATGAGTAAAACGGTAGTAAATGTATATAAGGAAGAATGTTCTTGTAAATGTTGCGAAAATGTTCGTTTCATACCATAAGTAACCCGATGCTCCATCCTATTTCCTCCCTCATGATCTCTTACTTTCAATTTATGAAAGGAAATCATAGAGTATGACCGGGTTCTGTTTATTTAAAGATTTCTTTAATCAAGCTTCCCATAACGTCCTCCACCGCCCTCTTTCAAACTCAGGTTCCCATTCCTTGAATCTATGATTTTATCTACGAGTCGTGCTGGAAGAACCTCCAAGAGATTTTCATCTGAAACAAAATGAATGACCTCCATGTCTGTTCCGAACCTCTCTCTTAATTTATTCAGCATCCTTGGTCCGATACCGGGAATGAACTCGAGAGGTACATGATGGGTATAGGGTGGTCTAGTTGAGATGGAGTTCCGTTTATCAGAGTCCGACAATTCATTAATCCGATTGGAGACCCCTTTGACTATACGGCCTTTTTTACAGTGCGGGCATGTTATGCTTTCCCCAGAAGTGATCAACGTACCGCATTTTGCACAGCAGGTCCGAAAGTACTTTCCAAGTTGCGGATGGAGTCCATAATTGCCAGTTATGTTTCTCCCCTCCAATCCTTTCAGCGCTAGGGAAAATTCCCTGAACGAAAGCTCTTTAACCTCGAGTGACTGGTATTCCCGCCCGATCTTTTCCAGTGAATGAGCATCTGAGTTTGATAGGAAAGGATAACCTTCTAACTCTCCGACGTGGCCAGCCATACGGGTATCACAACTTAAGCCTAATTCGATTGCATCGATTTCTTCAGGTTGGAAAACTTCCACCAAACTTTTTTCAACACCTTTTCCATACAAGCTTTTAAAAGGAGTGAATGCGTGAGCGATAACAAACAATCCATCCAGTTCTTTCGTCTTCTTTTGCAATTCAGCAGCTTCACCGTAAAAACGTTGCGAGGAAAGATTACGATTTGTCATCCGTTCTACCAACCAATTGCTGAAATGTTTCATGCTTCTTAAATAAGGTAAAAAGACTAATACATGGATAGGTCCACGGCAATTTTCATCATAAATCTCAATTTCTGAACCTAGAATCAAACAACCGTTTTCTTGTATCAAACCACCCTCACGATGCTCAGTCAACTCGCCTTTTTCCATCATTTGTTCCAGTTCATAGATGACCTCTGGCACATGGCAATCGATGATCCCGACCATCTGGATCCCTTTATCATGGAACGAGGTTTCCAAAACATTAGGGAGCGTCAAATTTTTAGAAGCTGATATTTTTACCGGGTTACCGGACAATGTATTTCCTAAATGGATATGGAAGTCTGCAAAGATTCGTTCCATTTAAGATCCAGCATCCTTAAGCTGTAGGTATTGGATGGCAAAAGCTGTTTTTGCATCATATATTTCTTGAGTTTTAACAAGTTCAATCGCTTCTTCCAGGGTCACTTCCATCCTCTCGACAAACTCGTCTTGATCCAACTGGACTTCACCCTGCTCTAACTGATCCGTATAAAAAATATGAATGAGTTCATCAGCAAAACCTGGAGATGTATAAAATGATTGGAGATATGTCAGCTCTTTGCTCCGATAACCTGTTTCCTCTTCCAATTCACGGTGTGCACATACTTCGGGAATTTCACCCTTTTCAAGCTTTCCTGCAGGTATTTCGATAATTTCCCGGTTCAACGGCTTCCGGTACTGACGGACAAGGACGATTTTATTCTCTGATGTAATCGCCAAAATGGCTACTGCCCCTGGGTGCTTTATGACTTCCCTTTGGCTTGTCTTTCCGTCAGGAAGTTCGACCTCTTCAAGGTGGAGATCGATAATTCTACCGTTATATATGACCTCAGAATTGATCGTTTTTTCTTCTAACTTTTTCATATCACATAACTCCTTGTGCTAAATCTACCTTTCCATACATAAAGTCTATCATATGCGATTATCCTAATCCTAATTATGAGAGACGAAGGGAGTCAAATTCATGAAGGTTTATTTGCAGCCAAACAGTGTGACATTAGTCGGGAAAGCATGGCAAGTACGCTACATGTTGAAAAAATATATGGCGGAATACAACACGGTCCAGGATTGGATCGAAGGGCGTCATAAGAAACAGGTATGAGACAACACCTTCGCTTAGGTGTTGTTTTTACTTCTATATTAAGAATTGACTAAAAAATCCGCGTTATCACCGATATATTTTGAAAACGCACCGATATTTTTGAAATCTGCACCGATATTTTCGAATAAACTGAGTCAGACAGATACATCCAGATCAAGAAAGATGTTTTCTGGTTCCATCTCGTGGTAATGTACTAATCAGGAGGTGCTCTTAATGAGATTAAACAGACTTGGATCTTCAGAATTACAAGTATCAGAACTCGGACTAGGGTGCATGTCACTAAGATCTGATGAAAAAGAAGCGACAAAGATCATCCACAAAGCACTTGATAAAGGCGTTACATTAATTGACACCGCTGATCTTTACGATTTTGGGAAAAATGAAAAATTAGTAGGTAAAGCCTTGAAAGGAAAACGGGAGCAATGTGTATTGGCAACAAAGGTGGGAAACCGTTGGGACCATGTTGAAGAAGGCTGGGAATGGGCACCAAGTAAAGATTACATAAAAACAGCTGTCAAGCATTCCTTGCAGAGATTGGGCACGGATTACATCGACTTGTATCAGCTTCACGGCGGTACGATCAATGATCCGATCGATGAAATCATCGAGGCATTCGAGGATTTAAAAGCAGAAGGATTGATCCGTGAGTATGGTATATCCTCCATCCGCCCCAATGTGATCAAAGAATACCTTAAACGTTCCAATATTGTCAGTATCATGATGCAGTACAGTCTATTGGATCGGAGACCTGAAGAATGGTTGAACATGATCCAGGCCCATGGTGTATCTGTAATCGCTAGGGGGCCGCTTGCAAAAGGGAACCTTACTGACCGGATTTTTACAGGAAAAGCTTCGGAAAAAGGATTCCTCGACTACGTACCTTCTGAAATCAATGATCTTATGATAAAGGTGAAAGATATATCCGATGGAAGGATGCTGTCTCATCTCGCACTCCGTTATCCATTGCATCATCCTGCTGTCGCAACGACAATTCCTGGAGCCAGTTCAGTCGAACAGGTGGATGATAATACGGAAGCTTCTAATGTTGACCTGAGTGATGAGGAAATCAGTCTATTCAAACAATGGACGAAGCAGACATACTATGATAAGCATCGTGACTAAAGAATGAAAACTTAACTTTTGATTTAGTAAAACTGACATTTATATTTGTGAAACGGCCTAATGAAAAGCGCAAACGCCCTGGTCAACCACGAAGGGCACTGGAAGTCCGACGAGGAGGCTCGAACCAAACAAAGTTCGGTTCTGCGTGGGTAACATTTTAAGTAGTACTTCAATGTGTCGCCGCCGCAGGAGGTCTGAAGTGATCCAAGTGGTTGGGCGTTGGAGCTAGACATTTCTTCACAGCACCAAAATTTTTATGCTTTCTCATCCTTCAAAAAAAGAACCTCGAGACATGACTCGAGGTTCTTGTATCATCTATTTTCGTTTTCAATGACCATTGCGATTCCTTGGCCGCCACCGATACAAAGACTTGCGACCCCAAATCGTTTGTTTTGAAGCTGTAGTTCATAAGCAAGCGATAACAATAATCGTGATCCGCTAGCACCGACTGGATGTCCAAGTGCAACAGCACCACCGTTTACATTGGTCTTTTCACGATCCAGGGCAAGTTCCTTTTCAACTGCTAAATATTGAGTAGCAAAGGCTTCATTAACCTCAAACAAATCAATCTGATCAATTGACAGACCAGCTCGTTCCAAGGCAATCTTGATTGCTGGAACCGGGCCGATCCCCATGACTGCTGGATCGACGCCGCAGACAGCCCACGATCGGATTTTTGAAAGAGGAGCCATACCTTTCTTTTTTACGAACGGTTCAGTTGCGATGACCAACGAAACAGCTCCATCGTTAATTCCACTGGAGTTACCCGCTGTAACGGACCCGCCTTTTTTAAAGGTTGGTTTCAGTTTCGCCAGCCCTTCCACAGAAGTTGTAGACCTGACATGCTCATCAGTCTCTACAGTCCGTACATCTTTACGCTCTTGTACTTCAACAGGGACGATTTCTCGCTTGAAACGGCCTGACTTGATTGCCTCGGATGCACGTTGATGGCTGATGGTCGAAAATTCATCTTGCTCTTGCCTTGATATGCCGTACTGCCCAGAAAGGTTCTCTGCGGTGATCCCCATCCCATTTCCAATCGCTTCATCCCTTAAGGTCAATAGCAACATATCCTCGAACTGGACATTCCCCAGCTTAGGATGGCCGAATCGATTTGTAAATGATACGTGGGGACTCATCGACATGTTGTCCACCCCACCTACAAGAGCTGCGGTCCCTTCATTCAAAAGCAAGGAATGCACACCAGAGATGACAGATTGCAAGCCTGATCCACAAAGACGGTTTACGAGCATGGCTGGCGTCCTGACAGGAACCCCTGATCCAGTAGCGATATGACGGGCTACATATGGCGCATTTGTACTGCTATGGATCACATTCCCATAAATGACCTGATCGATTTCATCCGGAGATACTTGTGAACGTTTCATCGCTTCCTTCGCTGTGACTATACCTAACTCTGTAGGACCAATACTTGCGAATGACTTACCGAATGATGTGAAAGCTGTTCTAGCTCCCTCTAAAATGTAAATACCGTCCAATCCGTTCACCTTCCCCCTTAGGTAATCCTTAAATGAACACCAGTCCTATCGATATGAATAATCCACTGACTAGCATTGCGATGACACAGAAGCCCATGATATCCTTGGCAGATAACCCAGCGATCGCTAGCGCAGGAAGTGCCCAGAATGGTTGGATCATATTCGTCCATGCATCTCCCCAGGCTACCGCCATTGCCGTCTTCGCGGCCCCGATACCAAGCTCCTCACCAGCCATCAGCATGATCGGAGCTTGAACTGCCCATTGGCCTCCACCTGATGGAACGAAGAAGTTGACGATCCCTGCACTTAAGAATGCAAAGAATGGAAAAGTAAGTTCATTTGAAATGTTCACGAACCATTTTGACATTTCAGCAGCTAATCCACTTGCCACCATCATCCCCATGATCCCTGCATAGAAAGGGAATTGGATGATGATCCCGCCCGCACCTTTGACAGCTTCAGATACACTATTGATGAATCTTCTAGGCGTCCCATGCAATAAGATTCCAAAGAAAAGGAAAATAAAGTTGACGATATCCAAGTTCAGGCTGAATCCATTTGTCGTAAAATAATAAACCATGAAAGCCAAGCCCAATATACCGATGACCATGGACAGGATCCAACTATTTTCCAACTTTTCTGCAGGGGTGTTCGCCTCTACTGATGCAGCCTCGACATTCTTATCTTCTAAAATAGAACGATCGATGTAAAACTGGTTATCTTTCTGGTTCATCATCAGCCTGTTTACAATCGGCAATGTAATAAACAAGGCAATTACGATGAAGATATTGAACGGTGCAAAAATCGTTGCTGAGGTAGGAATGACACCGATGATATCACTTGTAAAATGGTCTGGCGTTGCAATCGTCAAAGGAATCGATCCAGAAAAACCGCCATGCCAGACTAAAAAGCCGCTATATGCACTCGCGATCAATAACCGATAATCCACTTTTTCCACTTTTTTTGCCAGTTCTTTAGCGAATAGTGCACCGATGACAAGCCCGAACCCCCAGTTGATCCAGCTAGCTGCAAGGGATACGATTGTAACGAATATGATTGCCTGCCCTGGTTTCGAAACGAGAGAGGCCAACTTCCGCAGCCCTTTTTTAAATAAAGGACTGCTCGCTAAGACGTACCCCGTTACAAGAATAAGGACCATTTGCATAGCAAACGTCAACAGGTTCCAGAATCCTTCCCCCCAGAAGGTGACCATTTCTACCGGGTTGCTTCTTGTAATGATCATTCCCATTACAAAAACGACTAGTGTTAGGATGACCACGAATAAGAATGGATCTGGTAGATATCGCTGCATGATCCGATTTGAAAGTGCTGTTAACCTCTTCACTTAGTCCCCCCCACTTTCTTAAACTCAAATAAAATTAAAATGCATTTGTTCTTACGTCATTTGCAATGATCAAGGTCGGTTCAGTCGATTCCTGGATTTCTTCAGGAGTAAATCCTTCAGCTATCTCAACAAGCTTGAGACCTTCAGGCGTGACATCGATGACAGCCCGATCTGTGATGATACGGTCCACCACACCGCTCCCCGTCAGCGGCAATGAGCATTTATTGAGGATTTTCGGCTGTCCGCTTTTATTGACATGATCCATGATGACGATGATCCTCTTGGCACCGTGTACGAGGTCCATCGCTCCTCCCATACCTTTGATCATCTTTCCTGGAATCATCCAATTGGCAAGGTCGCCATTGCCTGAAACCTCCATACCTCCCAGAATGGCAAGATCGATATGGCCACCGCGTATCATACCGAATGACTCTGAGCTATCAAAATATGATGCTCCTTTTGTCGCAGTCACTGTCTCTTTCCCTGCATTGATCAAATCAGGATCAACTTCATCTTCAGTCGGATAACGTCCGATCCCAAGCAAACCGTTTTCGGATTGAAGAACAACCTGTTTATTATCTGAAATATAATTCGCAACTAAGGTCGGCATACCGATGCCAAGGTTTACGTAGAATCCATCCTCTATTTCCTTTTCCGCTCTCCTTGCTATGCGCTCACGTACAAGTGCTTTGTCTACTTTTGTCATTGTTATTTCCTCCTCTGCAGTTATTTCGTAACGGTCAGGCGTTCAATTTTCTTTTGCTGCTCACCAACGATCAACTTCTGAACATAGATGCTTGGTGTGTGGATTCGATCTGGATCCAATTCACCGATCTCATACAATTCCTCCACCTCAGCAATCGTGATTTTACCAGCTGCAGCAATCATAGGGTTGAAGTTCCGGGCAGTCTTGTTATAAATGAGGTTCCCCATTTTGTCTGCTTTCTGCGCTCGGACCAGGCTGGCATCTGCTGTCATGCCATATTCCAACAGATAATCTTTACCGTCAAAGTTACGGACTTCCCTGCCCTCAGCTAATGGAGTACCTACTCCCGCTGGCGTATAGAAGGCGGGGATGCCCGCACCGCCTGCACGGATCCGCTCAGCAAGCGTACCCTGGGGAATCAATTCGACTTCAATTTCCCCAGACAGGACCTGACGTTCGAATTCTTTGTTTTCACCGACATAAGAGCCTACCATTTTCTTGATCTGTTTGTTCTTTAGAAGCTGGCCAAGCCCCCAATCATCGACTCCACAGTTATTGGAGATCACGGTCAAATCTTTGACACCGCTTTCAACAAGTGCAAGAATCAAGTTCTCTGGAATCCCGACAAGTCCAAAGCCCCCTACCATGATTGTATCTCCATCTTTAATAACCTTCACCGCTTCTAAAAATGTTGTTTCAACTGGTTTCATATTTTTTCATCTCCTTTTTAAGCTTCATTTTCTATGATTGTCGCAACTCCCTGGCCGCCGCCGATACATAAAGTCGCAAGCCCATATTGTTCATTCCTTCGTTTCAATTCATGGATCAATGTCACGAGAACACGGGTTCCGCTTGCCCCGATCGGGTGTCCGAGTGCTATCGCCCCGCCGTTTACATTGAGGATATCCTTATTGAGACCCAAATCTTTCCCTACTGCTAAAGATTGGGCTGCGAAAGCTTCATTCGCTTCAATCAGATTCATAGCATCCATTGTCAGATTCGCTCTTTCCAACACCTTTCTCGTTGCTGGAACAGGACCGATACCCATGATGCTTGGATCAACGCCAGCGGATGCATTTGCACGGATGACCACCAATGGTTTCAAACCAAGCTCCTCTGCTTTTTGACGGCTCATGACAATCACGGCTGCTGCTCCGTCGTTGATTCCGGAAGCATTTCCTGCAGTCACCATGCCGTCCTTTTTGAAAGCAGGTAGAAGCTTCGCTAATTTTTCAGCTGTTGATTTCTTCGGGTGTTCATCTGTGTCAAAAACGATTGGATCTCCTTTCCGCTGAGGAATTTTTACAGGAACAATTTCCTCTTTAAAACGTCCGCTTTCAATTGCACTCGCTGCTTTTTCCTGACTCCATGCTGCAAATTCATCAAGCTCCTCACGCTTCAAGCCATGTGTTTCACATAAATTCTCTGCCGTAATCCCCATGTGGTAGTCATTGAAAGCACACCAGAGACCGTCATGGATCATTGAATCGACAACATTCTGGTCCCCCATTTTATATCCGTCACGTGCTCCTTTTAAAAGATAGGGAGCTTGGCTCATATTTTCCATTCCCCCGGCCACTACAATATCCGCATCCCCTAAAAGGATTGATTGAGCAGCTAGATGGACTGCCTTCAAACCGGATCCGCATACTTTATTGATCGTCATCGACGAAGTCGTATCAGCTAGCCCTGCTTTCATACCTGCTTGTCTTGCGGGGTTTTGGCCAAGTCCGGCCTGGAGGACATTCCCCATGATCACTTCATCAACTTCAGATATCCCTGCACGTCTCAAAGCTTCTTTTATCACGATTCCACCGAGTTCTGTGGCAGATATTGATTTCAAGCTACCACTAAAACCCCCGATCGGTGTTCTAACCGCGCTTACTATGACAGCTTCTCTCTCCATCCCTTTGTTGCCTCCTTAAATTTGTTGTTATCTGTCTTACCCTGTCTATTTCTCAGTCATTTCCGAATTCTCCTTCTTATCAAACAATATTTCTCCGAAAGAAGGAAAATACTTGCCCTTTAAAATTTCTTCACGTTACAATGAAAGATAATGTATATAAAACGCTTACATATGTTGTTAAATGGAGGTCTCGCTATGAACTTGCCTGAGAAAGTCACAATCATTGAAGTTGGACCAAGGGATGGTTTGCAGAATGAAAAAAATCAAGTCCCTACAGATGCAAAAATAACGTTTATAAAAGACCTGAAAAACGCTGGGATTACTGAAATCGAATTGACCTCATTCGTGTCCCCGAAGTGGGTTCCCCAAATGCGTGATGCAAAAGAGGTCATAGACGCTTGCCTTGACGATAAGCGGAACTTTGTGCTTGCACCGAACCGGAAAGGGGTCGAACGGCTTTATGAAACAGATGGAAAGGATGTCGCGGTATTCGTAGGTGTCAGTTCTTCCTTCAATAAAAAGAATATCAACAAGACAACCGGGGAAAGCATGGCTGATTTGAAACCGATTCTCGCTGAGTTGAAGCAGAAAGGGTATTTTGTTCGGGCATGCATTTCCACATCCTTCTACTGCCCATATGATGGGAAGGTCGACCCCAAAGATGTCATTGCCTTATGTACGCAATTTGCAGACTTCGGTGTAGATGAGTTAAGTGTAGCTGATACGATCGGAATGGCAAATCCACTCGAAAGCTATCAATTATTCAATGAATTGCAAAGACAATTAGGAGACAGGGTCCTGCTGACTGCACATTTCCATGATACAAGAGGCATGGCTTTAGCAAATATTTATGCTTGCCTTCAGGCTGGGATTACGAGATTCGATACCTCGGCTGGTGGGTTGGGGGGATGCCCATTCGCTCCGGGTGCCACAGGGAATGTTGCCACTGAAGATGTCGTTTTCATGCTCCATCAGATGGGGATCGGAACAGGTATTGACCTAAAAGGGCTCCACAAAGCGATCCAAGGAATCTCCGAACATGTAACAAGGAACATTGAAACCAAGTATTATAATTTAGCAGAGAAAAAGGCTTCCCACACATAATCAACTTTAGGAGCTACCCTTAGCAGTCTTTTTATTGACAAGAAAAGCGAAAACACCCCTGATCAGCCACGTAGGTCACTGGAAGTCCGACGAGGAGGCTTTTGCCGCCGCAGGAGGACTGATGTTAGCCAAGCAGCTGGACGTTGGAGCTAGGCATTCCTTTACTGCGCAAAAATTTTATTTTTTCTCATCTTGAAAAAAGAGAAATGTGGCCTCATTAACGGAGAGGCCACATTCTTTATTATTCGGATGTTGAAGTTTTCACTAATTCGGCTTTCAGCATAAGGAGTTTTTTATTTATGTTCTGCTTTGCTTCAGCAAAAAATATTCCTTCATTGATTAGAAGATACAAAACGACGGTCGATTTTATCTTTCAGTTTCCATGCAAGTTTGTTAGTAGTCGAGAAAGAGCCCAATTCCAAAAACGCTTTCCGGTGACCAACCGAAACGATCGATAATACTCGATTTTGCGGATGAAAATGGTACCCCTCACCTGACCCAATGTACCCTTTGAGATTCTCAGCCAACACTTCTCCTTGTCTTGCAGCCGAATCAGTAGTTCTAGGTAGGTTTGGATGATCACGGATTGTCACACCTTTTCCAGCTCCAAATATAAACGGAAATTCTTTGATCTGAAGAGTGTCCTCAACAAGCAAATATCCTTGATCATCTGTAGGAAGCTTGGAACTATTATATATTTTCGGTGATTCCAAACCTGTCATCCATAAAAGACAATCATACGTTATTATTCGCTTATCTGTGGTAATCGTTCCTCCACTGACGTCGACGACCTGTTCATTTTCCAACACCTGGACGCCTGTGTCTTGCAACATTCCTTTTAATCTCTGTAATCCTTTCTTCCCATTCTGTTCGCAGCCGTTTTCTGAACTGATTAAAATGACTTCACCATCAACTTCATGTTTCTGTTTCCACGCTTGGATCGCAAAGCTCATTTCAATGCTTGGCGTCCCCCCTCCAACTATTGCCACCGTCCCTTTTTTTCTCTCATCGTTTTGAAAACGTCGGATGTGATGTTTTCGGTCATATTGAACGATCTTCTCTTGTTCTGGAAGTAGTTCATTTCCCTTCCGCCGTGTACCAATATCAAAGGATAAGACATCGAAAGATAATATATCCCCTTTATCGGTAAGGACCCTTTTCTGTTTCACATCAATAGAAAGCGCGGTCCCATGAATCAGTTGAATTCCTGCCTTCTCTGCAAGTTCTGCTAAATCGATCTGAAGGTCCTCCAACTGGTAAATCCCTTCCACAAACCCGGCAAACATATCAGAGTAATAAAAGGTATTAGTCGGATTGAGCAGGGAGACTTCACAATCCTGTAAAGAGTTTCTTTTCAGTTTTCTCAATAAAGAAAGGTGGGCTTGACCAGCACCGATCAATAAAAGTTTTTTTGACATCAAATTCTCCTCAATCAACAATTCGGTCAGACCCCCTATCAAAGGTCTAGCTGTTTACCAAATTTCATCCATGACCCTACCTGAGCGACCGATCCATGCGACTATACCGAATGTTTTTGCTCCAGCAATATTCCAAGTACTTTGAATAACCACTATTTACCTTTCACTCTTGATCAAATCTCACAGCTAACAGGGAGGACAATTTTTTTCTAAATAGGATCGGCAGTGCTGTCAAAACGACTAGGCTTACAATTGAAAGGATGATCAATTCATTTTCCCCAGTATACGTACTGCTACCGATACCGCAATAGATAACTGCCCCTGGAACGAGCCCAAGTAAGGTGGCAAAAAAATAATGGGAAAAACGGATATTCGATACCGCACTAAGATATGTAACCAAGTCAAAATGCAAAAATGGCAACAGACGGAGGATCAATAGGAAGATGAACCCTTTTTTATCAATTTGTTGGCGTAAAGCATCATATTTCTCAGTAGAGGGCACTGCACCATATGTGATTCCTAATTTACGAATAACAAATAACGAGAGGATCGCTCCCAGACACGCTCCGATGATTGTCAATAGGACCCCAAACCAAAAGCCGAAAGCTAATCCTCCGACTATTGCTAACAAAGAGGCCGGAAACAAAACAAGCGGTCGTACTGTAAACATGATAAGATAAATGCCTGGTGCTATCCAACCGAAAGACATCACCCAATTACGTATTTTCCATGGTGGGATTTCCAAAAAAGCTTGGTTCAGCCAAATGAAAAATCCAATGATAATGATGAATATCGTGCCTTTGCGTATCCATTTTCGTTTGTCCATCTTGTGCGTTCCCTCTTTTTGTAAGGCTGTTTTCGTATAGTTTGTTGTTTTAGATTTTGGAAATATACACCCTTTCCGCGTTAATCTGCAAGCCTCCTTACTTGCACACGGATGGGCCGGCTTCGACGTTCACCACAGGACGTGGTATTTTTTAGTCGAAGATCTTTTTATTTTGTGGGCTGGTACGGGGTCTCGCTTAGCTTACTTTCCAGCGGGAGTCTTACATATTTCCGGTTATCATTTCCACATCACATTCAATTAGCAACAAATTTCAAGAAAACAGCGTTTTTGTAAAATCCTTAGTCCATATGATCATAGAACCCTGCCCTTTCATTATGTCCCCTGAAACCTGGATGTTATCACTCAGCCTGAAATACAACAAATTCCTTATAGACTTCACCCCATAGAAAAATTTTAATTCACAAAACTTAGAAATGGCCATATATATTTGTAATGATCTCATTTAAGGTTACGATTATGTAAAACTGTGGTATTCTAATAATAGGACAACATATACTAATAAAAACCGCAGGTGCTCCCAACACCTGCGGATAGATAGCGCAATAGATTTCCCTCAAAGGGGGAGGCTATTGAGATGGATAACCACCCTGTACAGGTTCCAAACTCAAGGGTGGTTATTTTCTTTTATCAGGAAAAGACAACAACGTAACGACGAACAGTCCGAATGTGATCATCAGACTAATTGCTTCGAACGTTGTCAAGGGCTGCACCCCCTTCCTACACTGCTTGACACAGTTGCTGGGGATAAGCCTTCCACCCTCGAGTATCCTCTACTGCACCATTACTATTATACCACGGTTCCATCATTTTCCTCATCGTCAATTTGAGCTAAATTACTTCAAAAATTTTGGCTATGCTATACTCATTGTTGATTCCCGGCAATTCACTCCCATTTCCGCGTACGATCCACAAACCTCCTCGCCTTTCAACTTGGTTAAATAAAAATTTAGATTGTTTTTCTTCAACCCCCACAGGCATATCAAATGACCCGAAACTTATTACCACAACCCCCTTAAAAGTTATTATGGAAGGACACTTCGGATGTAGCATCCCCTGCATTCAAAGTGTCCTTTTTGTTATTCTCTCAACTTTCGCAGTATAAAAACTTATGTAAAGCTTGATGTATCAATCGTTGAATAAGATTTTATAGCAGAAACAAATAAAAAAACATTCCTACTTTGGTAAAACAGTCGGTAACTATATAATTCATCGCCAATTGATATCTGAAGTATTATTCTGAACCCGAGAAAATTCCTAACAACTCAAGATCACCAATAGTTGTAGAAGCCATCTCTTTTCAGCTTATTTAATGAGTTATAAATTCAAAATCGTCATGTGTAGGTTCTTCGTTTGTATATGCAATCCAATACATATATTGCATATATAAATCATTAGTAAGTTCTTCTACGTAAGTTACAGATTTAGCAGATTCACCTAAGACTTTAATCCCCTTAACATTCGTATCTTCTGGCTTTTTATCTGGTAAAAGTATCGTTACAGTCGGAGCTTCATCCCTTCCAAAAATCAAAGCATCCGCTTCCTGAAGACCAATTGACGCAGTACGGTCCTCTGGGCCTGCTACCCATTCTAATTTTCCATTACTATTCTTTAAAATAACTAAATCAGGATTATGAGTGTTGGATTCATGTTTATTTTTAAAAATCACGTAAACAAAATTATCTTTTATGTCATAATCAATAATCTCTTTATTGCTTAATTCGTTTTCTGACATAACATTGATGATCTGTTCTTCTAGTGTTTGACTTTCTGTGATAGTTGGCTCCACTGCCTCGTTTGAACAACCGATCAGAAAAAAGACTATGATAAACGATACATATAACTTTTTCATGACATCACCTCTCCTTATTGGTTATACGACATCAATAACAAAAAGTTTCACATCCCTGTTCACCTAACCTGTCCGATTTCTTAATACAATTAATTCAAACTGTTGAATCTAAAACAACCATTAATTTCATAATAAGGAGGCTTACCCTATTTCGGATAAGCCCCCCACTTTATGGAATACTTAAAATTGAGATACTCAAAGCTCGAATTGTTGACCCGGCAAAAATATACACCGATCAGAATCCACTATAATACGAGTAAAAGTAAACCTGCAATAAAGAAAGTTAGACCAAATAAAATTCTTAAACCTTCACTTGTTATTGGATCGGATATAGGTGTACTTCAAAACAGAACCCGTTAATCGAAGGGCGCCTCCATAAATCATGCACTGATCTGTTTATTAAGTTCAGTCTTGATCTGTTGTCTCGCACGGTATAATCTCGATTTGACCGTTCCGATCGGCAATTGGAGCCGCTTGGAAATCTCTTCTTCTTTCAGGCCATCTTCGTATTTGAGGAGAAACGCATCCCGCAAAGCTGGTTTAAGCTGCGCAACTTTTTGTTCGATTTCTCTCTCCATCCATACACGCTCTACGATCTGTTCGACAGCATTCTTTTCCTGGGCATGTTCATTTACAGAATAGATGACATCTTCTACCAGTATTGTACCTGATCTTTTTTCTTTACGGATTAGATCGATCGCTGTCCTTGATGCAATTGTCGAGAGCCAAGAGCCTATTTTTTCAATATCCAATATCGAATCGATTTTTTTGAAAGCTTTAATGAATGTTTCTTGTACGATATCTTCCGCCAAGTATTTGTCGTGTGTAATCATGACAGCTACCTTGAACACTTTATGCTTGAACATTTCATATATAAGATTCAAATCAATTTCTTGTCTCTGCACTTGTATTTGGCCCTCCATTATTTCACCTCACCTTTCTCATAATGTTCTTTCACAAATTCCGGAACATCCTTGTTTTGAAAACTTACTAGTTGAGCTGGTTCAGAATTCTTGAATTTGAACACAATGACGTATTCATTGCCAGGGTCAGCCCAATTTGAATTCTCCAAGCTGACCTGTATTTTTTCTTTCGAAGTGATCTTCAAAGCATTTGGGGATTTAATGACCTGCTTAGTTGCTTCAGCATCATCCCTTTTGAAATCTATGTCTTTTGATGGGGCGATGACAGCATACTCGATCTCATCAGGGTCGAGTGAAACCTCGTCTAGTAAATTTTCTTCCTCAAGCCATTTTTCAAATTGCTCATATGACGATTCGAATTGTAAATGCACTTCATTATGATCACCGCCGCTCGAAAGGTAAATATTGATGGAAGGTACAAAAGGACCCTTACTACGCTCCTCTTCAAAGGGGGCTTCTTTCACATCTGTTTTCAAAGCTTCTAAAGCGGTCGCGATCTTTTCTGGCTCATGGATGATGACCTGTCCTTCTCTTGAATCCACAGCAATCCTTGTGACTTCTTCACTTGCAATGTGGAATATTCGATTGGTTTTTTCTTTGAATTCATTTGCTTCATAAATCGGTCTCATATACGTCAGCAGTTCCTCTGTTTCCGGAACTTGATATTCTCTTATCACTTTCTCACCGTTCTTCATTTCATAAGCGATGAAGAATACGCGGGTATAATGGTATGAGCGTGAATAAGACTGTTTGTTTTCTACAAGAAACTCATGTAATTGGATGACTGAATTGATGTTCTCTTTTTTAGTCAAAGTTGGTTGATAATACTCAGGACCATTGATAGAAGACATCTCATCCTTATGTTTATAATGCCAGACTCCCTGACCAATAAAGACTTGCTCTACTTCGTCCAATTCAGGAATTCTATTTTCATATCCCGTAAGGTCAAACCGGAAAGCCACAATGGCAATGGCCACTAGTACGGCAAACAATAAATAACCTTTGAGATGGGTGAAGACCCGCCATGTCTTCTGTAAAAGCATCTCAGCAATGAGGTAACCGATAATGCTTCCCAATACATACCCGACGATCAGCCATACAAATGAGTGCTGGGTTTCTCTGAAATACATCCCACCCAATAACATGACACAGAAGGTCACACTGTATTTGAAGAATGGTTTCAACGATTGAAATACAAAAGCTTGGGAAACCCCTTCAAGATGTCTTTTTTTATAAACCACTATTCCAGCCGTATAGAAGACAATGATCATGATCAGATAGAGGATGATGTCCAACCAACTGAATACTTCATCACCCCGTGCCACTACATAGGTAAAAAATGATGTGATTGGAGAATAGCGGATCATTTGGCTGCTTAGATAGTAATCTGGTGAAAATCCATACAGGAAGTAGGTCGTGTTCATGAAAATCAGTGTCGTAAACCCGACTGGCAGCAGTAAAAGGATATAAGTAAGAACACCTTGAAGAGCTGACATACCCGTCATCGCCCCTACGAATACACCTGAAACAAAAATCAGAAGAGATACTAGTAGGATTAATCCGATCCAACTCCATATATCTTTCATTGAATAATAATTTTCCAAATCCATTGTTCCGTTCATGATCATAAGGATCGAACCGGTAATCAATACCGGTAGGACTAGATAAATAACCCCCATCCCGACATAGACGTTATAAAGGCGGGTTCTTTTAATCGGAAGGCTATGCATGAAGTCCGATGCATTCTTTACTTGTAAAAAACGGAATAGAAAGATAGAAAGCAAGACAGGCACGATAAAGACCAATATAAGCTGAATTTCACCGTTATAGTCGAAAAGATTTTCATGATAGGCGTAATAATCAGATGGATTATCACTGCTCCATATCATCAAAATCCGCATCGGCAATGTCAACAAGAGACCTGCAAGATAGATGAGCGCAATCCATCCGACACTATAAAAGCTTTGGATCATCATTTCTTTACTAAACCAGGACGTTTTTGATTGCATACCCGACATCCCCCATTTCATATATGAAGATTTCCTCTAGTGAAAGCGGCAGAAGATCGAAGACTACCGGTTTGTACTTTTCGAAATGAGTTGTAACCTCATCTGCTTGACCTCTTACGATACAGAGCATCACACTTCCGCGTTCTTCTTTATAAAGTAATTGGATCCCATCGAACAACTCTTCTGGCGTTTTTCCTTTAAAGGCTATTTGGATCTTCTGGGTATCCGATTTCAAATCGTCCAGCTCTTTTTCAAGCAAAAGCTTTCCTTTATGTAGAACCCCGACATGATCACAAATGTCTTCAATCTCCCTTAAGTTATGAGAAGAAATAAGGACTGTCATTTCCCTTTCTGCGACATCCTGCAAAATCAGATTTTTCACCTTTTTCCGCATGACAGGGTCAAGCCCGTCAATCGGTTCATCCAAAACCAGCAAATCCGGCATTGTCGACATTGATAACCAGAACGCCACCTGCCGTTGCATCCCTTTTGAAAACTTCTGGATTTTCTTATCCAATCCGATATCGAATACTTCCCTCAATTGCTGGAAACGTTCCTCGTTCCATTCAGAGTAGATGCTTTTGTAAAAGTTCGCCATCTGTTGAATGGTGTATTGCGAAAAGAAATACAACGTATCCGGGATGAAAATCATCCTGTCTTTCATTTTCGTATTTTCAAAAATCGGCTCTTTATTGATCGTCACTCTTCCTTGATCTTCACGTAAAATGCCTGCCACGATACGTAATAACGTCGTCTTCCCTGCACCATTTGAGCCGAGCAACCCAAAAATCGATCCCTTTTTGACCGTAAAGGAAACGTCTGATAAAGCTTCAATTTCATCCAACCTTTTTGCTATATTATGAACTTGAATCATCTTGTTCCCCTCCCCCAATCGACTTCTCTATGTCTGAAATACAAGCTTGGAGCTCTTCTGCTGTCATACCAATATAAAGAGCTTCCGATACCAGCTTTTTAAAATCGGATTTCACCTTTTCCAACTTTTCGGTGTTTATAGCATGTTTTGTCTCACTAACGAAGTTTCCTTTTCCTTTGATTGTATAGATATAACCTTGTGACTCAAGTTCCCGATACGCTTTTTGAATTGTGTTCGGATTGATCGTCAACTGCTGTGCAAGCACTCTTACAGACGGAAGCTGCTCATCTGTCTTCATCACATCATTGATGATGAGTACTTTGAATCTTTCGACCAATTGCTCGTAAATCGGCTTGCGGCTTCGAACATCGAGGTCAAACATCGACACCCTCCCATCTGCAATAACTGTACTAAGTGTATTAACTGTATTATTATTAATAGTACAGTTGTCATTATATACGAACTTTTCTGCTTTGAAAAGAAAAATTTACAAAGTGAAAAGAAATTCATTTATCAAGTAGGGTAATTCTATGAAAAAAACCGCTCTCGAATTGAGAGCAGCTTTGTATAAAGGGGTTAGAACGACTGTTTTGGATTGATCAGTCCAGGAGTTTCTTTGATAAAGGATATACACCTATGCTTTGCACAACCAAAGAGATGAGGACTGCGGCAAATGTAAGGGAAATGATGAATTCTGTACCCTAGCCGCCTTTTGATTGGAGGCTCAATAGTAAAAATACAGACATGGACCCTTTCATTCCAACCCAGCTAAGAAGCAGTGATTCTTTTCCAGTGATCTTCTTCCGCCAAAAAGGAAAGATTCTAGTCGTACCCGTGATTATAATGAATCTCACTACTATCGAGATAACAAAAATGAAGAAAGCCAGAATGATGTATAGAGAAACCAACATTGCTTCCCCCTATCTGCTTTTGTTTTTATTGACCAAATTCTTTGGGTGCATTTTTATATTCATTCTTTTGCAATACTGAAATACTTGATCAAGTATCTGTTAATACTATTCCTAGGTCGTTTGATCGTTAAACCACCTCTCAAGTGTCAGTCGCTCTGTCTACAGAAAAACAGTTGAAGGAGCCATCGGAATGGAAGCTCATTCTCAAAAAAGGCATAAAACGTATTGCAACAGTGAGTATGACGTATTGAAAAGAGTCATTCTCTGTGAACCTCATTACATGAGGATCCGTGATGTCATCAATGAAACTCAAAAAAAGTTCAAGAATGAAGGCATACATATCGACCGCGCAGTCGAACAACATAACCATTTCATTAAAACCTTACAGAACCATGGGGTGGAGGTAATCCTGCTCCCTTATCATGAAAAATTCCCTGAACAAGTGTTTACACGGGATATTGGCTTTACATTGGGGCAGACCCTTTTTGTTTCCAGGATGGGAAGTGATATAAGAAGAGGAGAGGAAAATGTCGTCAAACAATGGTTGGACGATGAGGAACTGCCTTATTTCAAAATCGGTGAAGACAAAATCGAAGGCGGAGATGTCCTCATTGACAGGGAGTCCATTTATGTAGGTTTAAGTAACCGCACAGATCAAAGAGCAGTCGACCATTTAAAGAGCGTATTAACCCAATACGACGTGATCGCCATTCCATTTACAGAAAAATATCTGCATCTTGATTGTATCTTCAATGTCATTTCTCCTGAAGTGGCTTTGATCTTCCCATCTGCCCTGAATAAAAAAGAGGTCGACTTTTTCGCTTCTCGTTATGAATTGATAGAAGTAACCTGTGAAGAACAATTCACACTCGGGACGAATGTATTGGCGATCGGAAATCAAAAAATCTTAAGCCTTCCGGTCAACCAAAAAGTAAACGGAAAGTTACGTGAGAAAGGTTTTGAGGTAATAGAGGTGGATATCTCTGAAATCATCAAATCCGGGGGATCTTTCCGTTGCTGTACACTTCCAATATTGCGTGCCGAATAATTCGATTACAAAGGGCTGTCCTAAAACCATTCATGTCAACACTTATGGACAACCCCTTATTCATGAATTCATTCAACTAAGTAGAAAGGATCATTCTTCATTTTGCGGATCGGAAGTATCGATTTCTTTCTGGTGAGTGGTTGAGGCTTTAGGTACTTTCCGCGGCTCAAAATTGATGACTTCGGAAGAATAAAGTTGTATGACTATGCTTCCACCATATCGTTTAGCACGTATCAGAATCGGTTGGTTGTATTTATTCTGAAAACGGAAATCGGGTCCATACCAGCTTACTGTTGCATCACGTCCTGAAGGTACGTAGGGAACCCGTTTACTGTGGGAGTACCGTTCCACGATTTTGAGCCCGGCCTTGTCAACCGCATTGAATAAAGTTGAAGAAACCTGGCATATTCCTCCCCCTATTCCCTCGGACAGTTCACCCCTTACAATAATAGGGGCACGCATATAGCCCTTTCCCTGTGTTCGCTTCCCTACAACTTTGTTGAACGAGAAAGTCTCACCAGGATAGATGACGTGATTATCAATCGCTTCTGCGGCAAGCGTTATATTGTGGGATCGGTTCTCATTTTTAGAATTGAAGTATGTTACGTATTGACCGATCTGCTGCACACGGATATGAGCAAGCAATTCACTGTCGACTCTTGGGTAGATATCCATCTCTGGGACTTCTATTTCAGATGAACCCTCCCCATAGAAATAGGTATAAAACTGCTCCCTGAACATTTGTCGATCAAGCCGGTAACCCACCTCTCCAGGAATGATTCGCCCTAGATCATCAAGCTTTGCATTTACAGGAGCACGGTAAATTTGTTGATCAAGTTTTTTGATGAATCGATTGTATTTTTCGATGTCAAGCATCGGAGTATTGGGAATCTGTATTGAAAAGTCTTCCCGGTTGACGACTGCAATGGTCTCTTCCTGCTGTGTCACCGTTAAACTGTCAGGCTGCTCGATAGGCTGTACAAATGTCAATAGGGCAGCCATCCAAATATAGATCATAGTATTACCTCCCATCATTAGTATGAACTTGATTCTATCCTTTAATGTAATGTTCTCCCTTTAAAAAGCGCCTCTATGGTGGACTACAAGAAACTTTGACATCCAGAAAAATATGATGTAAATTACATAATAGACGAACATTTTGTTTTATTTTCAGTTAAATCATTCGTTTTTAGGGGTGTAAAGGATGGAAAATGTGTTTGATTATGAGGATATTCAATTGATTCCTGCAAAATGTGTAGTGAATAGCCGATCCGAGTGTGATACATCGGTAAGGTTAGGGGAACATACATTCAAATTGCCTGTGGTGCCTGCAAATATGCAGACGATCATAGATGAGAGGATCGCCATTTCCTTAGCGGAAAATGGATATTTCTATATAATGCATCGTTTTCAACCAGAGGAGCGACTAACCTTTATTGAAAAGATGAAATCACGTGGATTGATCACTTCCATCAGTGTGGGTGTCAAAGAGGAAGAGTATAGATTTATTTTACAACTGGCAAATGAACACCTTGCACCTGATTTCATTACGATCGATATTGCACACGGTCACTCCAATGCTGTAATCGAGATGATTCAGCATATCAAAAAACACCTGCCAAAGAGCTTCGTCATTGCTGGTAACGTCGGAACCCCAGAGGCCGTAAGGGAATTGGAACATGCTGGTGCAGATGCGACAAAAGTCGGTATTGGGCCAGGAAAGGTATGCATTACGAAAATCAAAACTGGATTCGGGACTGGTGGTTGGCAATTGGCTGCGTTACGTTGGTGTGCAAAAGCCGCAAGCAAACCGATCATCGCTGACGGAGGAATCCGTACCCATGGGGATATTGCAAAATCAATACGATTTGGCGCTTCTATGGTCATGATCGGTTCTTTGTTCGCCGGGCATGAAGAATCTCCTGGAAAAACGGTTGAGAAAGACGGAAAGCTCTTTAAAGAATACTTTGGTTCTGCTTCTGAATTCCAAAAAGGTGAAAAGAAGAATGTAGAAGGCAAGAAAATGTATGTAGAACACAAAGGGTCTTTGAAAGATACGTTGATCGAAATGGAGCAAGATCTGCAATCTGCCATTTCATATGCAGGAGGAAACAAGCTGGAAGCAATCCGTAATGTAGATTATGTCGTTGTAAAGAATTCCATTTTTAACGGCGATAAGATTTATTAAAAAGGTGAGTTTTTCTTTTGGTTTTATTAAATTTGCCTTCAAGAAAAGCGCAAACGCCCTGAACAGCCACGAAGGTCACTGGAAGTCCGACGAGGAGGCTATGCCGCCGCAGGAGGACTGAAGTGATCCAAGTGGTTGGGCGTTGGAGCTAGACATCAAGAAAAGCGCAAACGCCCTGGTCAGCCACGAAGGGCACTGGAAGTCCGACGAGGAGGCTCGAACCAAACAAAGTTCGGTCCTGCGTGGGCAAACACTTCGAACTAAATCAATGTGTCGACCGCCGCAGGAGGTCTGAAGTGATCCAAGTGGTTGGGCGTTACTTTCTTATCTTTTTAAAAGGGGGTGCCCATAGGTGTCTGTCTCACACCGTTCCGAACAACATTTTCGAGAAAAAGTAAGTTGACACAAAATGTTGTGTTGTAGTGTCTGACACGAATGTTCTGGGCAGCCTCTTTCCGTTCATAAGTAACGGATATCAAGAATGTCTTTCAATTTCAGATCATGACGGTCGCCGAATTCATCGACGATTCGTAGTTCTTTCCTGACAGGATCAGCGTAATGGATGTCGCCGACGAGAATACGGTATCTTTCCCTTTCAAAATAGACGAAAGACAATGTCTGGTTGAAAGCCATCGCTTCGTGGATGATTTCATTCATTTCCTCAAGTTTCTGTTCATCAAGTTCTGGCCTTTTCTGTATCCGATCCTCTTCCTTCCAATCTCTGAGCAGCTTCACATGCTCCGGAAGCATCATTGCTGTCCATTTGATGTTGCCGCGGTCACGAATCCCCATTCAGCTGACACTCCTTTCTACGCTTTATGCCCACCGACAAGACGACTGCGGTGTCTTGCGGTCCCGGCAGGTGTATACGATACTGCGCGTAAAAGGGAGTCCCCACCATATTTTTCACGGATCTGATCCATCGTGTATCCGAGAACACGCTTTTTCGGACGATCGAGCTCAAACAAGGAAAGCTGCATCTCATCATCCGGGCAAACGTTTGAAAGTGTGATCGAAAGTTTACGGACGGTTTCTCCAGTATAAAATTCATCAAATAACTCAAGGCAGACACGATAAATGTCCATCGTGATGTTCGTCGGCTCTGCAATCGTCCGTGAGCGATGGAAGCCGCCGCCAGCTTCATCTTTACTGTAGCCAACTCCAAGACTGATCGTACGTCCTGCCTTGCGGGCAGTCCTCGCCCGTCTGCCGACTTCTTCGCACATTTCCAAGATGACGTGCTGTACTTCTTTACGGTCTTTATAATCGCGTAGTAAAATCTGGCCTTTTCCATAGCTGATTTGGCCCTGCATGATCGGAGCACCGATTTCTGAGAGATCGATCCCCCATGCATGATAATAAAGCTGATTGCCCATCACCCCGAATTTCTTCTCGAGCATTTTTAACGGATAGTGCGCAAGCTGCCCGACGGACATGATTCCCATCCGGTTCAAGGTGCGTTGTAAACGCGGACCGATCCCCCACATGTTACTGAGCGGGGAAACCTTCCAAAGCTTCCGTTCCACGTCATCATACGTCCATTCCGCAATCCCCGCCTTCTTCGCTTCAAGATCGAGACAAATTTTCGAGAGCAGCATGTTCGGTCCTATCCCGATGGCACATGGGAGGCCGTACTTTTCCCAAATTTCTTCTTGGATCCGTCCCGCAACCTCCCACCCATCTCCCCAGAGGCGTTCGGTCCCATCCATCTGGAGGAAGCTTTCGTCAACACTATACGTATGGATGGAATCCTTCGGGACATATCGGTTAAACAGACGTGTCAAATCGGTCGAACGTCTTAGGTACAAACGCATTTGTGCATTGACAACATGAATCCGCGGATCATCAGGTACTTCGAACAATCGACTTCCCGTGCGTATCCCGAATTCCTTTTTCATCATCGGGGATGCAGCCAGCACAACACTGCCTTGCCGCCCCGTATCTCCTACGACGACAAGGTGACATGTCAAGGGATCGAGCCCCATTTCCACTGCACTGCAGCTTGCAAAAAAGCTTTTCATATCAATACAAAGGATCGTTCGTTTTTCAAAGGTCGAATAATCAATCTCCATCCTCAGTCACTCCCAATAAGAACATTTGTTCTATATCTTATGTCTTATTGTAAGGGAATATACGTTCTCTTTCCACTGGAAATTTCCACCGTAGTCCTACTTTTCTGCCGATGACGACCGTAAAATAGGGTCACAGTCCTAGAAATACCGAAATATATTTTGAGTTTGCTCCGATAAAATTTTGATTTGCACCGATATTTTTTCAATCCGCTACGATATATTCTGAAACTGCACCGATAAATTCCAACGCGAAAAACAGTCATTTCATATCCTTGATTGAAACAGGCAGTGAACCGCTCACCTTATCCAGCCCGAATAAAGCACGTACAGCCAATCGCAAGGCAGGGGGCGTAAACTCATAGGTCGCTACAGAGACATCTGTCCCTGGAAAAAGCCCGAGGTCATATGGACTTCTCATCGCAATATGGATGACGGGTTTGTCATGGTTCAACATATCGAGCATCAACCTCTGCTGACCTTCGGAGCGTGTAGCTGAAAGTGTCCCGACAATGATCGTATCCGCACTGTTCGCAAGGACCTTGATAAAATCGATTTCACTTTGCTCTGGAAGTTGTGGAACTGAGACCACTTTTGCTGCCGGATTGATCTCTTTAACCAAATTCCCAAGCGCATTTTCAGAAAAGCGCTCATCTTCAACCTGGGTAAGGTAACTATTTTCTGGATAGACGACGAGGACACGGTGACCACGTTCTTTTGATAACGGAAGGGTGCCTTTTTTATGTTCAAGTATGGTGATGCCTTTCCTCATGACATCCTCTGCTATTTTTTCGTGTGCCCCTTTGGTCGAAAACTCTTCCAGTTCAACATTCCATTCCAACGTACGCTTCAGCTTCATCACTCGCTCATAGGCTTCATCTATCGTTTTTTCTTCGATTTCACCAGAAATGACAGCTTGGTAGACGCGCTCGATCGCTTCATACTGTAAAGATGGCAAATGGGAGATCATGATGAGGTCGACCCCAGCTTTGATCGCTTCGACCGCTCCTTGAGGAGTCCCTATTCCATCCCCGATTGCCTTCATTTCCATACAATCGGTCGTAATCACCCCATCAAAACCCAGTTCATCCCGCAAAAGCCCTGTCATCACAGCCTTCGACATCGTTGCTGGCCGTTTTTCCTCAGGCTCGATTGACGGAAAGTAGACATGGGAGGACATCACCGTATCGGCGCCACTGTCTATGCTCTCTTTAAATGGGAGCAGCTCTACACGTCGTAACCGATCAAGATCATGCCGGATGACAGGCAATGCAAGATGGGAATCAACAGTCGTATCTCCATGCCCTGGAAAATGTTTCAAGGTAGTGATCACACCGGAAGATTGCATGCCTTTCATCAACTGCTTTCCGAATTCAGCTACCATTTCAGGTTTTTCTCCAAACGATCGGACATCGATAACAGGATTGTTCGGGTTGTTATTGACATCGACTACAGGAGAGAGGTTCCAGTTGATCCCTAAATCGATCAGTTCCTCCCCTGACGCTTTTCCAATTTCATATGCTAGCTTCGGGTCCCTTGTCGCACCGATAAGCATTGCCCCAGGGAATGCCGTGGTCCCTTCCCCTAAACGCCGTACAACTCCATTCTCCTGGTCAATACAGATGAACAACGGCTGTTGATGACCAGCATTTTTTGTCGCGGCTTGCAAAGTGGTTGTCAATTGTTGGATCTCCTCAGGCGTTCCAATATTCCGACCAAACAGGATGATGCCGCCGACATTGTGATTTTCAATCAAGTCTTTGATTTCATCTGAAAGCTTGGATGGATGCTCCGCTTTGAAGCCAAACACCATCAATTGTCCGATTTTCTGCCTTAAATCCATTAATGTTTCACCTCGCCCATTAATATCCTTTTACAAAATAACGCTGGAATCAGAGAAAGAATACGATCACTCACATTGCAATCATCCTTAACTGCTTTTGCGCCATCTTCCGCTGATGGAACTACCGGATAAAGTTTCCGTAGACTCGATTCTACATAGTTTACGGTTCTTCCATCATTTCATTCTGATAATTGAAGCGATGTTGAAATACCGATAAGAGGAGTAATGAAACGATTGCCCTGAAAATGAGTATGATATAAATAAGCAGTCTAATGATTTTTTAGAGTCGGAAGTGCCGTTTCACTCTGCCCGAGCCAATTGACAGGCTCAATCATTTTAGTGACAGTATTAAAAGGAAGTGGCCGACTCCTCGGTCACTTTTATTTTTCACTTTTGTCCAGTCTTTTTCAAACAAATTGAATTATATATCAATAAAAATACACTGCCTCTTTAAGGAAGCAGTGCAAAAAGTCAACCCATGATATTATAACCTGAATCCACGTAGACGATTTCCCCAGTGACACCTCTTGAAAGGTGGCACATTAAAGCCAGCGTCATATCGCCGACCTCTTCCTGGGTAACATTCCTTTTAAGCGGAGAGTTTTCCTCGATTTCATGAAGAATCTGGTTGAATGACGGGATGCCTTTAGCAGCGAGTGTACGGACTGCTCCCGCTGAAATGGCATTGACCCTGATGTTATGTTTTCCTAAATCAAAAGCTAGATATTTTACGGAGGATTCGAGGGCAGCTTTCGCGACACCCATCAAATTGTACCCTTCGACCACACGCTCTGCACCTAAATAACTCATTGCGATAATCGATCCACCCTCGGTCATAAGAGGTTTGGCTGCTTTCGCTACAGCGATCAAGGAATAAGCGCTCGTGTCCTGGGCAAATGCATAACCCTCTCTGGATGTATCGATGAAATCGCCCTTCAGATCTTCGGCATAGGCAAAAGCGATGGAATGCAGGACCCCATGGATTGTGCCCACTTCCTCTCCAATTTTCGTAAAAGCTGTCTGGATACTTTCATCGCTGTTCACATCACATTCGACGATCAGCTTAGCTTCGTGGTTATCTTTTTCAAGGATTTTGTTCAATTTTCCTAGTGAACGTTCTTTCCGATATGTAAAAATCAAGTTTGCTCCCGCTTTGTAGAGGGACTTTGCAACACCCCATGCAAGGCTCCGTTCATTCGCGACCCCCATGATCACAATATTCTTGTCTTTTAATTTAAGTAAATCTTCCATGATGTCCTCCAAATGAAAATTTATATCTAGTGTTAGTACCAGTTACCAAGCTGATTATAACATAAGTGTCATAGCATGATACAAGTATTTCATTTACAGGAGCTGATATGGCTCGTAAAGTATGCTGGACCTAACTTGCCTGTCTTTGAATCGTACTTGTGGTCAACCATTTCAACATTACCTGGAATGTGAAATCGAGGTCTTTTCGTGATTTCACAGGAATCATGATCCACAACCTGCTCCAAAGGCATGGGATTGCCTGGTTTTCTTTAACTGACTGATCCAAAACACGCCTACGAGACACAATAATCCACTTGTTAACCAGTACAAGACATTGATTCCTGTCCACTCCAGGATCAAGTAACTCAATAATGGTCCTAACGCAGAACCGAGATCCACTGCGATAGTATAAGCGGTGATCACTTTGACCTTCGATGTATTGGAGGCGACATCAGAGGCGATCGAATCGTTAAGCGTCACCATCATGGTAGACATGAACTGGAAACCCAGTAACAGAAATAACAAGCTGTAAACCGAAACACCGAACGGAATCAACGCAAAAAACACTGCCCCGCCGAATAACGCGAAGATCAATAATGATTTTCTCCCCCATTTGAGATCGGATATCCTTCCAACGAACGGCGCTAAAAACGGATCCCATCCCCAACGGATCGACTGGATAATCCCTGCAAAGGAGGCGGCTCCAACTGCCATCCCTAGAAAAATAAATGACGAGGATAACTGGGTGTCAATCACTGCACTTAGTGTTGAGGCAAATATCCCAAAAATAATTAATGGGATGAGAAGCCCAGAAATGAGAACGATGACGACTTCACGTTTTTTGAAGAGAGAATATTCAACTTCCGATAGACTTCCTTGTAGCTTAGAAGGACCTTCAGATGAAGCCTTGGTTGCAGGTACATACTTCCATACAAAAGGAAGGACGATTAACGCCACCAAACCGAATGTATTGGTGACCGTTTCGATCCCGACTAAATCTGCAAGTACCCCTCCGGCGAGCATTCCAACTAAACCACCCAACCCCCACAATCCGTTATATAGTCCGACCAGGTGGCCTCTGGTGTTGTCTGTTGAAGTGTCAATGACTGTAAGGTATCCCCCTAGACGAAGAAATGCCCATGCAACGCCCCACAAGCTCCTCATCATGAATAAGAGCCAAAAGCTCTGCAGCCAACCATACGAAAAGGTTGTCAACATCGCTAATATCACAGCAAGAAGAACTCCTGTCCGTTTATTTATCCTTAAATAACACCAACCGACCAACGGATTGATCGGAAGGCGGATGAAACGGTTGATTGAGAGCAGGATTCCGACTTGCCAGAGGGATGTCAGTCCGAAGTCATGCCAATACAGCGGTAAAACAATGAAAAGCATTGCATCCCCCAGGACACAAACTGCAGTGATGAGAGCGATTATGACAACTGGTTTTCTATTCATAGGATTCCCCTTATGTATTTGATTAATATTTCCATCTTACTAGCTAAAAGGGGAAAATAACATACTAAACATTCAAATTAACAAAAAGGGAATAAACGCGTATAAGAGTACTAGAATACAAAAGGCTGCCGCACTCCAGAGTCCGACTGAAGGGACAAAACCTTCCTCCCCTTTTACTTTTGCGAAAAGAGCAAGAAGAAGGGTGATCAGGCTGACTAATAAGATCAATTCTCTTGACAGTGAGTAGCTGAACATTGCAAATAACACCAGAATACAATTTATACCTAAAAGAATGATAGCTGATAAACTTAATGGATTTATAATTTTCATGATGTCCTCCTCTAAAATACTACTTTACATCCTTCGTCTGCCTGTTTGGTTTTCAATACCCAAAAGGCCAAACATTTAAGATAAAATTTTTTAAAACAATCTAATTTAAAAAGTACCTCTCCGAGGAGGAAGGTACTGAAAAAATCATCCATTGTTCATACATTTTTCATATTGGAGAAATTCCTTCCAAGGTTCAAAACCAAAGGACATATAGAATTCATCCAACTCTGTCCAGTCGATGACCAGGTGTTTGCACCCCCGCTCAATCGCTGTGTTGATTGCTTTTTGCACAATCGCTGCACCATACCCATTCTTCCGGTAATCTTCCTTTATTCCTAATGGACCGATACCACCAAGCTTTTCCTTAAACAGTCCATACCAATATAAATTGGGGCCGATGACAGGACTATCCAAATCATTAAGATGAACGAATCCTATGATTTCATCCCCATACCTTGCAGCTATGAAATGGCTGCCATCTCCGCCCCGGTTAAAATACTCTCGTGCCTCGTATTCCCACCTCCCTGGAAACGCGTCCTCCATGAATAAGAGAAATGGAACCTCTTCATCCTTTGAAACGGAAGATAAGGTAATATTTGTCACACTGATTTCTTCCGCTTGAGAGGGTGCGGCCCTGTAAAAGTCTTTGACCTCATTGACCTTGCTATATTTCCTATTTTCAAGCCATTGCCCCATGTTTGATACAAGAGATGGAACACCTGGAAAGTAATGATGGATATCCCCGCCGATCAAGACTTTATCGACTCCAAGGTCGGATAATGCTCGTTCAGCTTTTTCCAGCAACTGACTACCGATACCATGATTCCTGAATTCTTTCTGAACGAGCAAAGCTTGGATCCATCCAACCTCAGTGGGCAGTAGATCCTCCTGTTCATTGGTATACTTCGTTGTGACAAAACCGATGACTCGATCCTCTGCAACTGCATACCACGAACCATCTGAAAATAAATGTGGGCAATCTATGCTATTTTGAATGAACAACCTTTTTGAAATCGGAAAATGGGCTGCAAGCTCTGCGTTCCATAGTTCACAGAACGCTTCTACAGGCAAATCCCCTTCATCCCATCGAACAAATTTCACTGGTATCCCTCCTTCAAAAAAACATGTCCCAGGGTAGCCATCTCTAATGAAGGACACTGGGAGATGGGGGTCCCATTGCAACTCTGCTTTTCGAACCATATCTTCCGCTTCCAACCTTTCATCTGGATGACTGTGAGGTCTGTTTCATATCCGAATTTGTTTATTGATTTATCCTGCCAATTCGCCAACTGTCATCCCATGCCTGATCGGCAGCTGACAACCCCTAGGAAGGATGCAAATTGCAAATCCAATGGATTGCCTACGATCCTGTCACCGGAAATCGGATTGGGACGATCACATACGATACACTTTTCACCTGATTTTCCTGCCAGTTACATTGTATTTGCCAGTGTGTAGATATATGTCTAAAAGCAGATGCCTGGATACCAAACAACAACAGACCGACCTTTTCCAGCTCATCGTTGACAGAAATGTGGTTTATTATGAGCCCGATCTTCAATTCCGTATCATCCTTGTACCCTCCTGGAGAACGAATCATGCAATTGATCTACAAATTTCTCAGGGCAGGGTCCATTTATCACTTGATAGCTTTCAATTACAGAACCAACTACTGGAGGGCATTGCGGCAAAATCAACTGTACATCTCCAGGCAGGTGTTTTTGTAATAATGGCAGCAGGAGGTCGCTGCTTTTGAAAATACTGCCAGTCAGAACGACCTTCGGTTGGGGCACATTTTTAAAATACCGTTCAATCAAGTGTGCAATGCTTACTGCCATGTCATCAGCGCATTGGTTGACTATTTCTACAGCTTTCTTGTCATTTAACTGGGCTGCAGCAAAAACATCCTCACAAACAGAAGCGATCCGTCTCCTGCTTTCACTTGTACCATAGATCAACGAGATGAGCTCCGGTGGGGATTTGACATTGAACCTTTTGAGGACAAGCTCAGTAAGCAACGTCGGGCTGATGAATCCATCGTGGGCTTCAAAAACCTTTTGAAGTGCCAACCTGCCGATGCCGAATCCACTCCCAGTATGATCCAATAAGTAACCCCATCCACCTGAGCGGACAACGTTTTTATCGGGAGTCAAACCGAATGTGATCGAACCAGTGCCAGCAATGTTAACAATGCCAGGATCTCCGTTTGTCCCTGAATAAAGGGCTGTCAAAGCGTCATGGCAAAGTTGCACACTTGTTTGCTCAGGAAACTTCGATTTCAATAATTGGTGTAATTCACCTTTCAAGTGACTGTTTTCTGTCCCTGCGATCCCTGCACATACACTTTTGATCTGAGAAAATTTTTCGTGATCCTCACTTATGAATCGTCTAAATAGCTCATCCAATGTGTTTCCTATTTTCACCATATCCACAGATATCGGATTACTCGGTCCTCCCGTATGACATGCGATAAGTTTTCCTTTATGATCTACCAGTGCAGCAGTTGTCTTGGATCCACCACCATCAATCCCTAGAAAATACATGATCATCCTCCTGTTCATTTTTCATTTCAATAGAAAAATGATATCGATCAGCCCGGAAAACTGTTTTTACCGTTTCGAATGGAACGCCGTTACTCAAATAAGTTGTCCGGTTCACGATCAATACTGGACTACCTGGACTGATGTCCAATAGGAATCCGTCTTTTTCACCCACGATAGCCGCTTCGATTTGTTGTTCGGCACGGTGGATCTCAAGTTTCAATTCTTTCCTTACAAAATCATAGATTGATCCACCTGTATCTTTCTCGGAAAGGTTGGCAAATAGATTATAACTCAGATAAGCTGTTTCGATAGCAACTGGTTCTTCGTTTGCAAAGCGGATCCGTACAAGCTGGATCACTTTCTTTTCATCCCTGCAAGCTAGTCTGTTCAGGATATGTTCTGGTGGATTGGACATTGTCTTAAATGAGACCACTTTTGTCGAAGGCTCAAGACCACGCCTTCTCATATCTTCTGAAAAACTGACAATCCCTTTCAGTTGATAGCCGATTTTAGGGGCTGCAACAAAAGTCCCCTTCCCCCTCTCGCGATACAAGATCCCCTTATTCACCAGGTTGTTGATTGCCTGCCTGACTGTCATCCGACTAATCTGGAATTTCTCGGACAACTCGCGTTCTGAAGGGATGAGATCGCCAGAATGGTATCCACCATTTTTTATTTCAGTGGTCAAATAACGTTCTACCTGTGTGTACAGTGGCAGAGAGGAATGTTTATTGATCATGATCTAAATCCTCCTCAATCTCTAGAGCATCTTTCGTAACAACCAATGTAACGGATGGATGCTGATTCAAAACAGTAACAGGCCATTTCTCACCTACATCCCCTCTCAATAGCGCATTGACAGGTTCAGCTTTTTCCTCTCCTGATGCCAATAAAAGAATCGATCTGCTTTTCATGATTGTTGATATACCAACTGTGATCGCTCTGGTCGGCACTTCTTCTTTATGTTCAAAGAATCTTGCATTCGCTTGTCTCGTACTGTCCGTCAACTCGACCAAATGTGTTTTTGATTCGAAAGGTGTCCCTGGCTCATTAAACCCGATATGGCCATTCCGTCCGACACCTAAAAGTTGGAGGTCGATACCGCCAACCTTTTCAATTGACTTTTCATACCTGATGCACTCCTCCTGTAAATCATCGCTTAAGCCATATGGAACCAAAGCACGATCGGGAGACAGGCCAAGCGGTTCATATAGATGGGTGTATATATAATACCAATAGCTTTCTTCATGTTCACGAGCCAAACCGACATATTCATCCAGGTTTACAGTCGTGATTTTGGATAAATCAAGACTGGCTGCCAACACTTTTTCGACGAGCTTATCATAAGTATCTGTAGGTGTCCCGCCAGTTGCGACACCCAACACAAGCTCAGGATTCTGTTTAATCTCATTGAAGAGAATGGCAGAAGCCTTTTCGCTCATTTCCTGTTTATCATCCACGGCGATTACATTCAATTCCTCCAGCCCCTTGTGTATGCTATTTCTCCACGGCAAATCGTCATTTTCAGCTTACCATCCTGATCAAGTATGGTCAGATCGGCATCTTTCCCGATAGCAATAGACCCTTTCCGGTCATAAATTCCATATTGCTTCGCAGGATTGATCGATGACATGAATACGAGTGCTGCATGGTCTGCATCAGCATACAATCTCATCTTTTCATAAGCTTCTTGCATCGTCAGGACACTTCCAGCTAAAGTTCCGTCCTGCAAAGTCGCTTGTCCATCCCGCACCTGTACCTCTTGACCGCCAAGATCATAAGTACCATTCCCTAAACATTTTGCCCTCATTGCATCCGTGATCATCAGGAGTCCTTCCTTGCCCTTTATCTCATAGGCTAACCGGACCATATCAGGTGCGCAATGCAAGCCGTCCACAATGATTTCTGCAAGTGTGTCTGACCTTAAAAAAGCCCCCCCGACAACGCCGGGCTCACGGTGATGCATGGCTCGCATGCCATTGTAGAGATGGGTGAATTGATTCGCTCCTGCTTCAATGGCCTTCTTAACATCTTCATAAGCAGCATCACTATGACCGATTGATACAACAATTCCATGTCCTGCAAGTTCTTTTATCATAGGGATGGCCCCTTCTATTTCAGGCGCCATTGTAACAACCTTTATGTTCCTCCCTGATAATCGATTCCAATGATTGAATGAGTCGAGATTCGGCCTCCTGATGTATTTCGGGTTTTGTGCGCCTCTTTTTTCCTCAGAAATGAATGGACCCTCCAAATGAATCCCGAGCACTTCTGCTTTTCCAGTTTCATTTTTTGTAGACAAATACGTAAGAACGGAAGTCAATGCCTGCTCGACTTCATGATCAGGGGCTGTCATCGTTGTCGGGAGAAAGCTGGTTGTTCCTTCAGAAGGCAGGATTTTTGCCATTTCATCGATCGCTTTTACAGTACCATCCATGACATCATGTCCATTTGCCCCATGGATATGCCCGTCAATCCGACCAGGTAAAACAAGATCTTGATCGTCAAGCTGGATACATGGCTTCGGAATTTCCTTATCGCTCAATTCCTTGATCTTTCCTGCATCGATATGTATTTTGATTGGTTGGAAACCTTGTTCTCCTACAAAAACCTGGCCCCCAACAATTGTCTGAATCGCCATCAACTTCACCTCTTTCGTCCAGTATATAAAAATACTGGTACAGTTGTCTAGACCAGAGAAAGCCATCAACTGGAATGAGGAGTTCAAATAAGGGGCCAATTCCCGACTTTGCCGACTAGTTTTGCAAAACTCCCGAGTTGTCTTGCAAATTCCACTATTTGTCTTGCAAATCAAAGCATCCATTTTATAAAATCGGAAAAGGCCTACCGAGCATAAGCCCAGTAGACCTTCATGAAGGTTCATTCAAAATTTCGCAGTCCCGGCACTTTCATAAAAACCACGATTGCAAAAATAATGATCAGTGTTGCGCCAGTCAGCATGACCGAGGTGATATCGACACCGAACGAAAGAACACCTGACGTTATTGCAAACGATACGGGAACGAGCCCGAGTGATGCCATTGAAAGCAAGCTCATCACACGACCGATCATCTCTTGTTTCACAACCGACTGGATAGCGGCAATGATCGGAATATTGATCACCGAGAACGTACTCCCTAACAACGCAATCAGCACCAGACTCTGCCATAAAACGTCGGTAAAACTGAATAGTGCGAAAAACAAGCCTGATCCCAAAACGGCATAGATGACGACAAGACCTCTTTTCCTTTGGATGTTCAAAATACCGATGAGTATAGAACCTACCAGCATCCCCCCTGCAAAAGACCCCTCAAGATAACTGAAGTCAAGGGAATTTCCACCAATGACATTCTTCACAAATAACGGCAATCCCATTTGCAGCGGCCCGACCATGAATAGATTGATGAAGATCGCAAACAACAAAAGTGAACATAAAAAGGCTGATTGCTTAACATAATCGATCCCTTCTTTGATGGAAGAGAGCAAATTTGACGGGGATTGCTTTTCCGATGTTCCTTCCTTCTTCTTAATCCGGATCAGGAAAACAGCGATACTTGCAATCACCAATAATACAGCAGTGATGGAGAAAGCCAGTACATAGCTCCCCAAGGCGATGATTGCACCTGCGAGCATCGGTCCTATAATGAAGGAAGACTGGCTTGTCATTTGAATGACGGAATTCGCTCTCGTCAGTTGCTGCTTATCTATCAATGATGGTAAAAGGCCGCTGTTTGCAGGCCAGAAGAACGCATCCAGCACCCCGAATACAAGGGCGAACATAACGAACGACCAGATCGATACATCTCCTAGCAGAAGCCATACTACAAGGGCTAAAGCTACAATTGCGCGGAGAATGTCTGATAAAAACATGATGACATTTTTATTGAACCTGTCAGCAACCGCTCCACCCAATATCATGAATACCACCCTAGGAATACTTGACGCAATGAATACCAGCCCAAGAGATGCCTGTAGATTCATGACTTCAACGACATACCAGGATTGGGAGAACATGAAGATGGATAAACCGAAGCTGGAACAGAGTTCTGCAATCCATAACCATAAAAAATTTCTGTTTTTCCATATTGCTGTGGATTCTTCCCCTTGTGTCCTTGTTTCAACAACTGCTTCCATATGATCGCCTCCAACTAATCGACTCCCTACCATTTTCTTCTAATGGCCAAAACCTTTGCACTGTCTCGAGGAGGTTTTTGGAATCAGTCTCAAGGCTGAATTTTCAGATATGTGGACACCATTCGTTCATATAACCGGACCATTCGCTTATGCTCTGAATCGTTCTTATGGAAAAGTAAATGCAGCACGATGCCATCCATCATGGACCAGAAAAGCTTCGAAAACTCATCGGTATTGACATCTTTCCGGAATTCACCTGTCTCGATTCCTTCTTCTACGATATCCTTTATGAGAGTGGTGAACATTTTCACCCTCGCATCAAACAGGCTTTCTTTATCATTTTTTGATATATAGATCCAAAACTCGAACTGGACGGCAATCGTATTCAAGTCCTCCTTCTCTATCGCCCCGCTCAATAAATGCCGGAAAAGGTATTCAAATTTAGCTGAGGCGCTGTTTTGTTCAACAAGCTGTTTTTTTATCTCAAAGAACTTTTCGGTACGCCTTTCGTTCAACCTGTAAAAGATCTCCTCTTTACTGGAGAAGTACAAATAGATTGACCCTTTACTCGTTCCAGAAGCTTTTGCGATGTCATCGACCGTCGTGTCATTGTAGCCCTTTTCTGCAAAGCAATGCGCTGAAGCGTCTAAGATGGCTGCTACCTTTTCTTCTTTATATTTTTTTGATACTTTCGGCATTTACCTTTGTTGACTCCTTTATGACTTTTCTCATACAAACCTGTTGGACCACCGTTGAAAACCCCCGATTTTTGACTGCTTCATATTGTGGTTTCGCCTCTCTGGAAAGGTTGATGACCAAACGTTTACACGCCTTCTGCGGCACTAAGGATTTATATAACATCGTGTCGACCAGGGTTACTGGATCACGAAAGTCAGGGCGGACACCAAGCTGATACAGCACGATTGAAGCTAAGCATCCATTTGATTTCAGATTCCGTTTGGACAGCGTATAACCTACCTGCCTGCCTTCATATGAAACGATCATCCCCTCTCCATTGACCACACTTTGCCATTGTGTCTGCCAGGGGCCTCCTTGATGATAAAAAGGTAAATGACTTACGTTTTCAGGCGAGGTCCACTCGAATTGATATTGAGGACCCAACGCAAAGTCTTCAAAATATACTTGTAACCGCCCATCTTGTTGTATAAATTCAACATGGTCGTTAATTTCATAGCCTAACGATTCATAAAGTTTGATCGCACCTGTGTTCTCGCTGATCGCCTCAAGCGTGGCAATATCGACATCTCTCTTTTTATAAATTTCCATTACGTATTCCATCATCTGTTTTCCGATCCCTGTTCTGCGATACTCCGGGGCTACACCTGTTCCGCCATTATAACCGATTGTTTTTCCAGCAATTGTCCTGAATCCGTTCAACACAATACCAGCTGGAACTCCATTCACATATGTAATGACTGAGTCTTCAGCTGACAACCCTTCTTGGACCATCCGTTGTAAAAAACGATCCACAGTCATCGTCATATCGGTGAAATACCCTTTGAAACCTGAATTCCAGGCTTCGATGACATCTTCTAATGGGCAGGATAGGAGCCGTTTGATTTCAATCATCCCTTGTTCCTCCTCATATAAAACTGACCAGTTAGTTTTTATTATTTCTTTAGTATGTAAACAAAATAGTTCCAAAACAAAGAAAAAACGGGAATTGATTCACTCGAGAATTTCGTAAGAAGAAATATGGGAAGGATTGATATAAAGCGAAGGATGGATTTCAACCAATTCATCACGGACAGCATCATCTTCTGTCATGACCATTGAATGGAAATCGTATTTTTCCATTTGAAGGACATATTCTTTACCACTATTCATCACAACTTTTATTCTCATCCTAAACTCCTCCTCTTTATCACTTCTATAACTATATTCGCAGGAGATCGATTCATTTCCTTCTATACTGACGATCTCCCAAAAAATATTGTTGACTGGCAGTCTATACTGCTCTATCGTAAATGCAGGGCGGTGAATGACATGGAGAAAAAACTGGTCAAAAAAATGATCGATCGGTGTTTACTGGATTATTTCGGCGATTTGCAGTTTTCACCCATCTCTGAGTCGGAATATGATGCACTGATTGAAGACATTATTTCAGAGGTGCACAACCAACCTCATGAAGATGTATTCGCTATTGTACATGACAAGGTCTATTCTTACCTGGCGACTAGCCATTAAACGGACTTGTAAATGTCCACATGGGTTTACTTGTTGAATCAGAAAAAGACTGCTCCCTAACATAATGTGAGAAGCAGCCATTTTCCCTATTTTTGACGGAACGCTTTTTTCCCTACCTTTTCCATTAATGTGGGCATGAGCTGATACATCTTGCTTCCTGCTTCCATCCAACCAGGAAGATTGATTTCTCTTACCGGCTTCTCAATTGCACCGACAATCTTGCTTGCCACTTCTGATGGTCGAAGCATCCATTTCCCTATATTTTTCTCGTATTGACCGGTTTGGTCTGCAATCTTTAAGAAGTTGGTCTTAATAGGACCTGGATTGACGGTCGTCACCTGGATGCCGAAGTCTTCCACTTCCATTCGTAAGCTGTTAGAAAAACCTAGAACAGCATGTTTTGTCGCTGCATAAACACTTCCTTTCACCGTAGCAATTTTGGCTGCTTGGGAAGCGATATTGATGATTTGCCCCCTTTTCTGCTCGATCATTCCAGGTAAAACCGCTTTGGTGCATGCCATCATTCCTAAGACATTCGTGTTGAACATCCCCTCGATATCTTCCATTTTTGCATCTTGAAAATAATCGAAGACACCGAATCCAGCATTATTTATAAGAACATCAATCGCTCCAACTTCTTGGTACATCTGGTTAAATACCGAATCGACGTGAATTTTGTCTTGAACATCCAGTTGAAAAGTATGCGCAGTCGTTTTATAATCGTTCTTAATTTCATTACGAAGGTGTTCAAGCCTATCGAACGATCGAGCCATCAATACAGGAGTCCAACCTTTGGATGCAATCATTCTTGCCATTTCTGCTCCAATTCCACTCGAGGCGCCGGTGATGACGACGATCTTAACATTGCTCATTTATACAACCTCCTTCGCTTTGAAATAAAGGACACCATTTTTCTCTGTAATTTGTACTAGTTCCTTACTGTCCAGCAAATCCAGGTGTCCGAGTGTTTCCGACATGGTAAGACCGAGTTCTTTTAGAAATATGGACGGGAAGAGCTTTTGACAGATTTCAAAACCCGTCAACGGCGGGTCGATAATCAGGTTCAAAATATCTTTTGCACGCTCTTCTTGTTTCATCAATCGTTCCTTTATCAGGTCTTTCGGATGAACAACTGGATTACCATGGCCCGGATACACGGTGTTCACTTTCAAATCTAACAGTTTCCTCAGTGAATTCCTGTATTGAATTAAGGTTTTCGGCCGCTCTTGAACACCGATGGGTGGAGGTTCGATCAATGCATTAGAGGAAATGTGCTGGATGAGATGGTCACCACCGATCATGATGCCATCTTTTTCACTTAGCAAGGATAAGTGCCCTTGAGCATGGCCGGGTGTCTCGATCACAATCCATCCTGGTAAACCTGCAATTCGATCACCTTCTTTTACAATGGTATGTATGTTGATAGAACATGAGTAGGCCAGATAACCGCGAATCTGTTTCATTGCTTTTTCATGAAATTTTTCAATACCCATTTCTTTATAAATTTTCAAATAGAACGCGTCATGATGATCGAGGAATTCAGGGTCCTGACGTAACCAGGGTTCATTGTATGCTAATCCAATAAACGTGGTCCCGTTGTCTTTCAAGTAGTCTGATAGACCTACATGATCAGGATGATGATGTGTGAGCACGACCTGTTCGATTTCAGATACGCCGAAACCTAATTTATTGATCTGGGTAAGAAAAGCTTCCCATGCCTCCTTCGTCTTCGGGCCGGTATCAACGAGTGTCAGTTTTTCATCCTCTATCAGATATACATTAACATCACCAACTGCAAATGGAGTCGGTAACGTAATACAGTGAATATTCGATGTTTGATTCAAAGTAAAAACGCCTCCGTATATTAGGACTGAAGCAAGTAGTCTAAAAAATTGGGAAATACTACTTTAAACTTGATTGTACTCTCGGAAAGATAGAGTGCTTTCATTTTAGCAGAAGGGAGAATCATTTAAAATGATTACAATCAATCGCATCACCTTTGTTGGCGCAGGATCAATGGCAGAATCAATCATAAAAGGGCTGATTTCTAAGAAAATGATTCCCTCTCGAAATATCATTGCAACCAACCGGACCGATGATGAACGGTTGGAATGCCTGGAAGAGAAATATGGTATCCAGATTTCTTATGAGGACGAACGTATTTTGACAGATACGGATCTCATCATCCTGGCGATGAAACCGAAAGACGCACAATCGGGTCTTGAACGCATTCGTCCTTACGTAAAAGAATCCCATATCATTGCTTCTGTCATGGCCGGTATTACGACAGGCTTCATTGAAGAGATTCTTGACGGCCCTTATCCTGTCATCCGGACAATGCCGAATACTTCTTCAGAGATCGGCTTGTCGACCACAACTCTATGTATGGGTAAAAACACAACGATCATACATGCTCAAGCTGTCGAAGCGCTTTTTAAAGCCATCGGCTCAGTAACCATCGTCCAAGAACGCGACATGGATGCAACTACTGCTCTGGCAGGAAGTGGGCCTGCCTATCTATACTATATTGCGGAAGCCATGAAACAAGCCGCCCAATCTCTTGAAATGGAAGAAGATAAAGCGAGGGAATTGATTGCCGACACAATGATAGGGGCTGGCCATATGATGAAAGAATCATCGCTTGACCTTGCTCAGCTCCGGATCAACATTACAAGTCCTGGCGGTACGACTGCAGCTGGGTTGGATGCCTTGATGGAACACCATGCTGATGAGGCGTTCAAACGCTGTATCTTGGAAGCAGCCAAGCGCTCCAAAGAGCTTCAAAGACATTTTTCCTCGATAGAGAAAAATCCAGCCAAGTATTAAGCTTAGGAAAAAGAGCCCTTTTGGGCCCTTTTTTCATTTGGTTCTGTTATACGTAATTTTCATTTTGTATATGGATGATCCGCAAAGCCTACTATTTAAGCAATTTATGGATGGCAACACTGAGAATATCAGGGAAAGCTCCAAATGAGTAGTCGATATTCAATCGTTCTGTCCAGCGATGAGGATCTCGACCTAAAGGACCTAGGTTCATAACTGGAATTTTAAGGTGCTTCAGCTCATCAAGCGGAAAATGATAACCGTTTTCATAAAGCGGCATATTGCGGAATAAGGGTACGAGCCCTTCCACCGGTTGTGAGAGACTAGTAAAACTCAAGTCGGACAATCCTGCAAAGTAATGCTGATTCTTCAAAACAACATTATGTTTTGTTTCCGCATACTCGATCATCTCCCCTACCACTTGCTTGATATGGGAGTTCTCCCGCGAGGATACGGCAGGGTAAAACGGCGGACTGTAAAACAAAACAATCATCGGACCTTGTTCTTTACAAAGTGAAGCAAGGTCGAAAACGAGCCGGGTTGAAAGGTCCCGATCCCCTATCGTTCTGAAATTTCCTGCGATATAGGCTTGGCGGCGGACAATTTCCGCTTCTCCATATTGTTCAATCGCTTTTTCGAGTAACTCTTGATACGTGTAAACGGAAATCTTGCTGTCGATCGGCTCGAATTGTTCCCATTTGTTGAAAGCAGCGGCTCTATCATGCAGCTGTTTTTCTATACGTCCAGCTACTTTGTGTGCGAGGGACAACAAGTCCTTGTTGATTTCATGTACGGTACGTTCCATCACCATCATGTTAAAAAGTGTAACTGCTACATGAGGGATTTGGACTGAATACTCCTCTTTCAAATCCTTTTGCATCAAGTTGGTTGGAGGTGGCGTAACTTCTCCGTCGATCATTTCACAAAACGCCGTGTTAAGCTCCAGTTCACGCGTCAACTCGGCCGCCATGTAATTGGCGTTGATACCCGAAAAGGGTTCTCCGACATGTGTCTCCATGCCGAAGCACAAATAGCCTGGTAACAGCTTGCCTACTGAACCAGTATAAACATACTGATTCGTATCTCCTGGATACCTTGTGAAAATCGGCTCTGAGTTCAAGCATGCTTTATAGTGCAGACCGTGTGTCTGGGACATCTCAAGAAGAACCTCCACAGCTTCCATCATTCCTGTAGAGTTCGCTTCCTCATCCGGTACGGAAAGTAACAGGATGTTTCCATCAAATTCGCCGAGGCTCGCTCTTTCCATCATCGCCATTTGGAGAGCCAAACCTGCCTTCATATCCATCGTCCCTCTTCCAAACAACCACTCACCAGTCTTCAGATCGTCCTGAACTGCAGGCGGAAGATCATTTTTGATCGACATGTATTCGGCAGTCAGATCCTTTGGCCGAAAAGCGAGGTTTTTATATTCGCCATAATCTTCAATATCTACGACATCCATATGGTTAATCAGGATCACTGTATCAGAACTGTTTCCATTTCGGATCAATCCTGTGACAAACTTACGACCATCATTTGTCGGATGGATTTGCAGATCCAAGGGGTTGTCCTTGAAATAAGGAAGATCATTCAGCTTCATATGGATGTATTCACTGATTGCAATTTCGGCATCAGATCCCGTAATACTTGGAAACTCTACTAAATGACAAAGCAATTCCTTCAGGCTTTCTTTATCCTGCCATTTCTTCATAGATGTTCACTCCCATGCAACACTGTTTTTTTTGTCGAATTTGGTACTTATATAGAAGTAGTTTCGGTATTCCAGATTGAAATCCTTTACCCTAATCAAACTTTAATTGTGATTAATGTACCACGAAAAGCAAAATCTAAAGGAATCGGATATACTAATGAAGTATACTATGTAGAGCCGCCACTTCACAAAAGGCTTAGCCATAGTTCCATTCCTCTGAAGAAAGCGATATATACTTATAAAAATAGAACTATGTTAAACTGATTGTCAATAAGAAACATAAACCAAGTCTTCTATCAAGGAGCGATCACCATTGACTTATATTTATGCGCACCGTGGAGCAAGTAAATATGCACCTGAGAATACCATGTCATCCTTCAAGAGAGCACTTGAAATGAAAGCAGACGGTATTGAACTTGATGTCCAGCTTACAAAAGATAAAGTTCCAGTCATCATCCATGATGAGACTGTTAAACGGACAACCGATGGTAAAGGATTTGTCAGCGAATTCACTTATAAACAATTACAAAACCTAGATGCAGGGAAATGGTTTTCAAAACATTTCACCGGGGAACGGATCCCTTCTTTAGAAGAGTTTCTCATCTGGATGAAACAGACAAAGCTTTTGTTGAATATCGAGTTGAAAAATACAATCATCCCCTATTTTGGCATGGAAAAAATCATCTGCGATTTAGTGGAGCAACACAAATTGAAGAATCGGGTCATCTATTCTTCCTTCAATCACTATAGCTTACAGGAACTAAAAAAGATCGATCCAACTGTAGAGATTGCACCCCTTTATTCTTCAGGTTTATACCAACCATGGAATTACGTCAATAGTCTGTCGACTGATTGTGTGCACCCGCATTGGAAGACCTTGCATCCTGCCATTTTGAAAGGGTTCAGGGATTGCAGAATAAAAGTCAGACCGTATACGGTGAACGACCCGAAAAAGATGAGATGGTTATTTGATCAGAAGGTGGAAGCACTCATAACCGATGTGCCTGATATCGCTCGATCCGTACTTGACGGATCCCTTGTCGTCAAACCATCCGTAATCGGTAATGTTTTCCATAAGATCAACCCGAAAAGTTACCTTTGAAGCAGGCTGACGATCAAGTCACCTGCTTTTTTAGTCAAGCAAATTCAATCAACCTTGCTGTCCATTGTGGTAAACTTTCTTTTAAAAGAGTGATTGGAGTTGGAAGTATGGCTGTAAAATTGTTTGAACCTATTACATTTCAAACCATGGTCTTGAAAAACCGGATCGTCATGTCTCCAATGTGCATGTATTCTTGTCATGCACAAGATGGGAAGGTGACGACATGGCATACGACGCACTATACGACCCGTGCAGTAGGACAGGTGGGACTGATCTTCGTGGAAGCCACAGCAGTAAATCCCCAAGGACGAATTTCCATGGAGGATTTAGGCATTTGGAATGATGGACACGTGAAAGGTCTTGCAAACCTAGTTGATCTTGTTCATGAACAAGATTCCAAAATCGGTATCCAGCTTGCTCATTCAGGACGTAAAGCGATTGTCGAAGGACCGATCTATTCTTCCTCCCCAGTTCCTTTTAAAGATGACATGGAAGTCCCGACGGAAATGACCGTCGATAAGATCAAGGAAACGGTGGAAGATTTCCGTCAAGCTGCCAGAAGGAGCAGGGAAGCCGGTTTTGATGTCATTGAAATACATGGAGCCCATGGGTATCTGATCAATCAGTTCCTGTCCCCACTAATCAATAAACGGACCGATGAATATGGCGGCACGAAGGAGAAACGGTTCAATATCTTGCGTGAGATCATCACTGCTGTGAAATCTGAATGGAACGGACCGATCTTTGTACGGATTTCTGCCAATGATTACAATACTGCAGGATACTCAGTCGATGATTACATAGATTATGCACACTGGATGAAGGAGCTTGGCATCGATCTCATTGATTGCAGTTCGGGTGGTGTCGTCCCCGCTAAGATCAAGCCTTATCCAGGGTATCAAGTCCAGTATGCTGAGAAGATTCGAACTGAGGCATCAATTGCAACTGGAGCTGTCGGTATGATCACTTCACCATTGCATGCGGAAGAAATATTACAGAACGGGCGGGCAGATCTTATCTTCTTAGCACGGGAACTGTTACGAGATCCTTATTGGCCTAGGAGAGCGGCTCAAGAATTGAACGTGCAACTGAATCCGCCAAAGCAATATTTACGTGGTTGGTAAAAAGATTAGCTGATATGAGGATGTGCATCAGAAATAAAAAATTGAGTGGACATCTGGTTCCCCATTTGTGCGCAATGCGTGGGATTTCATACTGATTATCACACATAAAAAGAAAAGCGTAAACGCCCTGACCAGCCACGCAGGTCACTAGAAGTCCGACGAGGAGGCTCGAACCAAACAAAGTTCGGTTCTGCGTAGGCAAACACTTCGAACTAAATCAGGGTGTCGACCGCCGCAGGAGGTCTGAAGTGATCCAAGTGGTTGGGCGTTGGAGCTAGACATCACTTCATCGAAACAAAATTACTATACTTTGTTATCTCTCAAAAAAAGGCTGTCCCGAAACAATCGTGTCAAACTCTTATGGGACAGTCCCTTTTACTATTGTTTATCTTTTTTAAACGAACGGTGTTTCCTTTTAGCCCAATCCATCATCTCATAAATCGACTTGCGGTATTCTTCGGCTTCCTTATTCAAAACGTTCTGTTCCCCGTACCTGACTTTTTGATAGATCGGGTCGATTTTACCTTGTAATTCTTTTGGTGCATTGATCCGTTCCATCCATTCAGAGACTGATTCATGTACGTAACGACCAAACGTGTATTTACCCATTTTCTTTTCCAACTTGAATAACTGTTTTCGTATGGGATTGGATGGTGGTTTCGACTTTTTGAACCTAACATGGGTGCTATGTTCTGCTTCACCAATTTTTCCTGATTCCATTGTTCCTGTGATTGTCGAGTAATTCATCAATTTGATTTTATTCTTATAAAATTTATAGCCAAGCCATACCACAAGGATGAGACTAAGCAAAATGAGCATGTTGATGAGCAGGTCTGGTGGCTCCGTTAACGTTACATCCCCTTCCTGCACTTCCACTGAATCATCTTGACCCTCTTCTCCTTCATTTTCTATCGCCTTAGGATCGATAATGGAAGCGAACCAAGTGAAAAATGCATTGAGGGGGTAGTAGAAGATCCCCGTTAAAACAATGGTGATCATCTTTAATATAAAGAAAGCAGTTGCTTTGGTCACCGGAAGGAATACAGCAATGATCATAGATAAAAGGAAAAAGCTTGAAATTAAGTAAACTAAGAATCGTACAAGCTTTTTATTACCAGGCTGATGGGTCATCATTCTGTTCAGCCTGATGAATGCGAACAAACAGAACTGTACGATTGATATCCAAAGCACAAAAAACATTTGATCGTTGGTCTGATATAGAAAAAAGAATGACATCGCTCCGATCATGGTAGAAACGAAGATCGGAAATTCTTGTTGCAGGTCAGGATCAGTGTAATGCTTGGTGAAACGGAAAGCAGTGACTGCCCCGAGGATTGCCAAATAAAACATTTCCCCGTCTAAACCGCTGAAGTAACCAATCGTCCAAACAACCGGAATCGATAACAGAACTTGACCACTCGTCAGCCGTAGTCTTGAATAGACCAATTCATAAAGTATCCCGCTACCAATCATAACGACCACTGTAGGGACAAATACATTATCTTTGTATGGAGCATATAACCACATCGTAACCATCAAGATAAGAAGGATATCCATGGAATAATTCAACCATCGGGATCGGATGGAAGTCCATATGCTCATGAAATCGACCTCCTCGCCGTATACCTATCCAGCTTTGCTGTATCTTCATCAATGATAACTTTTTGTAGATTGGCCCCTTGCCGGATCCATCGATTATATAACACTGAATCTGTTTGATCATCACCAATTAGAATGACTACCGTAGAGTCAATCTGTTGTCTATTGAATAGAGATAGGACTCTGAACATCGGCATTTTGATGCTGTTGATATTCACTCTTGCCAAAAGCTCTAACGCTTTTACCAGATGAGGTTTCCCTTCCCCCATCTCCAAATGCAAATAAGGGAGTCTGCCCATCGCTTTAATATTGATGTAGATTTCAAACGGGATATGGTGCTGTACGGCATATTGGCATAAATAAGCCGTATAGCTGATCTGCCTTTCCAATAGTTCTGATTCGCCAACACGTGCAACTTCCTTAGGATTAAGGATCACATTCAAACATATTGTCCATGATTGTGAAACGGTCTTTTCATAAAGTTTTGTCTGCATCTCTGCCATTCTTGCAGAAGCTTTCCAATGGATTCTTTGGAACGAATCACCTGGCAGATAATCACGGGTACCGACAACCAGGGTATGGTCTTCATGCAATGAGGTCGGGATCGGCCGAGTACCGTGCCGCAATTTGAATAGATCTTCTACACCTGATACTGGAAGAAGCGTAGGATAAACAATGAATTCTGTCTGGACCAAGCGATCGTTGATCATTTTGACGGATGCTAAACTAAGTAGATCGGATATTTGAAATTCGAAACTCAAAATCTTAGCTACTCCACGTTTAACCCCTTTAACATTGAATACAATGCTCTTTTCCTCTTTAGGGAAATAGGAAACCGGCAAGATATATTCGTTTGCATTTCTTCGTTCTTCACTCGGTTTTACATTTGTTAATTCCACATCATTAGTCATTAAAAGCCTAACCTTTGCATTGAACACTGGCAATCTGCTATGGTTGGACATCGACAGTCTCCAAGGAGCTTCATCCCCCGGAAACATCCGTAATTTCTCTTTCGGGTTCGGATAAAAGAGCTTCCTTGTAATTATATTCATATACAAAAAAGAAAAATAGGAACTTAGCCCAATCAATATCCCTGCCCAAAACACCAGATACGATTTTCCGTATATTGCAAAAATAATCAGGAGGACTGCAAGGAGTTGAAGGATCCTCTGACTTCGATCCGACTCCATGATTTTATTCCAGATCATTGATTGATCGCTCCAGATTCGACTGGAACCTCGATAACATCCAAAATATCCATGATGATTTGTAACTGTGTCTTCCGTAATTCCCCCTCCATCGATAAAACAAGGCGGTGTGCCAGAACGACCGGTGCAAGCTTCTTACAATCCTCCGGGATGACATAATCTCTTCCATGGAGCCATGCATAGGCTTGTAATGCTCTCATGAAGGCTAACGTTCCACGTGGGCTTACCCCTACCTCGATATTTTTCGATTTTCGGGTTTCAAGGATGATTCTTAGTATGTACTCCTCAATTTCCTCGGATAATCGAACCTCTTTAATCATCTTCTGCATGAATACAATCTCTTCTGTAGTAAAAACCGGCTTTAACTTTTCAATCGGCTCTTCATTCCGATAAGCTCTCATCATTTGTCGTTCCTCCTGTAAAGAGGGGTAACCGACATTCAATTTCAGGAGGAATCGGTCCATTTGCGCTTCAGGCAATGGGAAAGTTCCATGTGATTCGATCGGATTCTGTGTAGCTAATACGATAAAAGGATCGGGGAGAGCATTCGTAATGACATCAATCGTTACCTGTCTTTCTTCCATCACTTCCAGCAGACTCGATTGTGTCCTTGGAGTAGCACGGTTGATTTCATCTGCCAGGAGGACATTCGTCATCACAGGACCGAATCTTGTTTCGAATTCTCGTGTTTTCGGGTTAAGGTATTGAATCCCCGTTACATCTGATGGCAATACATCTGGTGTAAATTGAACCCTGCGGAACGAGCCTGCAATCGATTTTGCGATGCTTTTCGCAAGCATCGTCTTACCGGTGCCCGGGACGTCTTCCATCAATACATGTCCTCTAGCCAATAAAGCTACGAGGATAAATTCAACGCTTTCTTCCTTGCCGATTAATACCTTCCCGATCGACTTCTTCATTTCTTCCAGTTTCATTTTCATTTCCATGACTGACATCCCCCTTTTTCTCTATACCTTTTTGAATGGATTGTTCCCCATACCTTCTATTTATACGTTCCAGCGTTTCGAAAAGTTGCTCATCTTTCGTATGCTCTTTATATGAAAACAAGTCCAATTGTCTGGTGGCATTGCTTTTATCAATGACCTGGGTCGCCGTGATCCCTAACAACCGGACAGGTCGTTCATCCCAATGTTCCTTGAACAGGTTATTTGAGATTTTGAATAATTCTTCTTTCTGTTGGATTGGATTGGAAAATGTCTGGCTCCGGGTGATTGTTTTGCGGTCAGCATATCGAATGGTGAGTTGGACCGAGGTGGTAACGACTTTCTTTCGCTTCAATCGTTGTTCGAGTGACTGGGAAAGTTCTTTAAGGACATTTGCAGCTTCATCAATTTGTACGATGTCTTCAGGTAAAGTCGTGGACGTACCGACTGATTTGAATTCATTTGATGCCTCCGGATCTACAGGTCGATCATCAATCCCTTTTGATCGGTTCCAGAGCTTTTCTCCATTCTTGCCAAGATGTAATTTGACTTCCTGAAGATCCCTGGATGCAAGATCGCCAATCGTATATATGTTCATCTTATGGAATTTTTCCATCGTTTTCTTTCCTACACCATGCATCTCTTCAATCGGTAAAGGCCAAAGTTTTCCAGGTAATTCTCTTTTTCTTAATATCGTAATTCCGAGTGGTTTCTTCATGTCAGATGCCATTTTTGCCAAAAACTTATTCGGTGCGATTCCAATACTGCATGGTAAATGCAGTTCATTCATCAACCGGTTCTGAATTTCCTCCGCCATTTCGATTGGTGAATGATCGGAATACCGTTCTGTAACATCCATATATCCTTCATCAATTGAAATCGGTTCGATGAGATCGGTATACTCGGATAATAAATTGAACATTTTCCGGGATGCTGTACGATATCGTTCAAAAGATGGCGGCATAACGATTAAGCCTGGGCATTTTTGTTTCGCCTCCCAAACCGTCATCGTTGTGTGCACACCTTGTGCTCTCGCCTCATAACTGCTTGTAACGACAATCCCTCTTCGCTCCTCGACATTACCTGCTATAGCAAGGGGTTTCCCACGTAAATCCGGGTTAATAGAGCATTCTACGGACGCGTAGAAACTGTTCATATCAACATGGAAGATTATTCTGGCTGTTTTTGTCTTTTTCAACATGAACCTCCTCACCTCGTTACAAAACGTCAAACCCATTATCGTAGGAATATTTTGAATATTACATAAAGTTATGATAAAGTGAAGCTATAAAAGAGGGGAGGTCAATTTGTATGTACAATCGAATCCGACATTATTCAAGTACACCTTACCCAGCCGTCCAGTCGAAGGTTTTGGATTCTTTAGAACACCTGAGAGTTTTCCACCAACGCTCCCCCACGATTTATGAGCTTTCCTTCCACATCGGTATATCAGTTGAATTGATCATTGAAGCTATGGATTTCAGTAGTCATTACACTGAAGAATACGATCGAAGTACGATCCTCTTGATCCATTAACTTCGATTCTGTAAAGCTTTTGCAGTCTGTTCTGTCCACTCGATGAACTCACTTCCATGGAAATGTTTATTCAATTCCCGATGAAATATCAACAATTCTTCAACAAACGTTTTATTTTCGTGTGAATCTTCCCTGAAGTTTTCAAGATACTCATACAATTTATAAGAAAATTGCGTGGATTCTTCGTATTTTTCCTGGCCTTTGTCCGTCAATACAGCGTAAGATACCCTGCGGTCAGAGCTCTTTTTAATGAGTGTGATGAGGCCTTTTTGTTTGAGACGTGTAATAACTTGCATGACCGTTGATACATCCCACAATCCAATCGTTGCGATTTTCGTTATGGTTGCTTCTTTCTCTAAGTGTACGATCCAAAGCACATGTTGTTCTGCCTGTGTAACCCCGATGCTTCTCGCTGATTTCTGCCACTCTTCCTCTAGTACTTTATAGGTTCCTCTCAAATAATTCATCATGATATGTAGATTAGGTATATTCACTACTACCAGCGCCTCGCTTTCTCTATTCTATTTCATAGGCATTAAAAGGTAGTTTTATATTAACATATATTGTAAGAACCGACACCTTTCAATGCTTATCTTACAAAATTCGCTGCTTAAGACCTGAATTTGCCTAGAACTATGGAAGGATATACGATAAAGCATTAACTAGGATAAAGTAAGCTTAATACATGTTTAGATGCTCCATAGTACCCCGTCACTTTCTTCAGAAGAAAAAAAAGCTGACCGGAGAAGGCTCTGCCCCTGTCCAGTCAACCATTATATCGATTCATTACTTTGAACTACCTGCCTCTTCTATTATTCTGACGACTAATTCAGCTGTTTTAACAAGTTCTTCAACCGGCATACGTTCGTTCGTAGTGTGAATCTCCTCATATCCCACAGATAAATTTACCGTTGGAATACCGAAACCAGCAATAATATTGGCGTCACTTCCACCGCCGCTTTGTTGAAGCTCTGGTTTTCTTCCTACTTTTTCAACGGCCTGTTTCGCTACCTCAACGACATGGTTCCCATGATCAAATTTAAACCCTGGATACATGATGATTATTTCCACTTGTGCTTTTCCGCCCATTGCCTCGGCTATGCTTTCGAACGCATTCTTCATCTTCTGGGCTTGTGATTCCATTTTTTCAGGATTCAATGACCGAGCTTCGGCTAAAATATCGACATGGTCGATGACGATGTTCGTATTGGTGCCTGCACCGCCTTCAAACCTTCCTATATTCGCAGTCGTTTCTTCATCGATACGACCGAGAGGCATTTTTGCGATCGCCTTGGCAGCAATCGTGATTGCAGATACCCCCTTTTCTGGAGCAACCCCTGCATGTGCAGTTTTACCTTTAATCTTTGCCTTTATTTTGGCCTGGGTGGGCGCAGCAACGATGATATTCCCGACTTTTCCATCGGAATCAAGCGCAAATCCGTACTTAGCATCAATATGTGCTGGGTCAAGCTCCTTCGCTCCTACAAGTCCAGATTCCTCTCCGACTGTAATGATGAATTGGATCTGACCATGAGGGATATCCTGTTCCTTCAGTACTCTGATCGCTTCGAACATAGCTGCCAATCCTGCCTTGTCATCTGCACCGAGGATTGTTGTCCCATCACTTTTGATATATCCATCTTCAACGGATGGTTTTACACCTTTCCCTGGAAGGACCGTGTCCATATGAGAAGTAAAATAGATCGAGTCGGCTTTTTCGTTTGTAGCTGGTAACGTGCAAATCAGGTTTCCAGCTCCGTGACCTGTCTTTTCTTTTGATTCATCTTCAAATACTTCCAAGCCTAGATCAGAAAATTTCTTTTTAAGCACGTTTGAAATTTTTTCTTCATGTTTTGTTTCAGAGTCGATTTGAACCAACTCTAAAAACTCTTCGACGAGGCGGTCTTGATTTATCATTCTTTTCTCCTTTCAGTTGTCTTGAAGTCCCTTGTTTTGTATTCTGCCTATTTCCCAATGATTCATAGCGGAATGTTCCCATGCTTTTTGTAAGGGCGGTTCACTTTTTTGTTTCGCAGCATATGTAAGGACTGGGTGAGCTTGATTCGGGTTTCCCTAGGATCGATGACATCATCTACCATCCCTCTGGCTGCAGCGATGTAAGGATTGGCAAACTTCTCGCGGTATTCTGCGATTTTTTCCTGTCTTGTCTGCTCAGGATTTTCACTACTGTTAATTTCGCGTGCAAATATGATGTTCGCTGCTCCTTCAGGTCCCATGACGGCAATTTCCGCATTCGGCCAAGCGAACACAAGATCCGCTCCGATCGACTTGCTGTTCAGGGCCACATAAGCTCCACCATATGCTTTTCGGGTGATCACGGTAATTTTCGGTACAGTAGCTTCTGAATAGGCATACAGAATCTTAGCACCATGCCTTATGATACCGCCATGTTCCTGTTTGATACCAGGAAAAAACCCTGTGACATCCTCAAATGTGATCAATGGGACATTAAAGCTGTCACAAAAACGGATGAACCGTGCGATTTTGTCAGAGGAATCGATATCCAATCCTCCAGCCATCACCTTGGGTTGGTTACAGATCAACCCGATCGCTTCCCCGTTTATTCGACCAAACCCAACAACGACATTTTTTGCAAACTCTTTGTGCACTTCCATAAATGAGTCTTCATCTACAACTTCAAGGATGACATTTCTCACATCATATGGGCGAATTGTTTCAAAAGGAACAACATCGGCGAGGTTTTCCCGGTAGTCGGTTTCGTTTTCAACTTGCTTTGGTTCAGGCTTTTCCTCACTGTTTTGCGGCAGATATTCGAGCAGTCGCCGCACTTGATTCAACACTTCTTCTTCAGTCGGTGCTGTAAAATGGGCATTACCGCTCTTCGTCCCATGAACTTTTGCCCCACCTAAATCTTCCGAACTGATTTTTTCACCTGTCACGGTTTCGATCACTTTCGGTCCAGTGATGAACATTTGGCTCGTTTTTTCGACCATGAAGACGAAATCGGTAATTGCAGGGGAATAGACGGCACCTCCAGCACAAGGTCCTAAGATGACAGAAATCTGTGGGATGACCCCTGAATAAATGGAGTTTCGATAGAAAATCTGGCCATAGCCATCTAAAGAAACGACCCCCTCCTGTATCCGGGCGCCTCCTGAATCATTCAGACCGATGCAAGGAGCACCGTTTTCTGCCGCTAGATCCATCACTTTCGCTATTTTTTGCGCATGCATTTCCCCGAGTGCTCCTCCGAAAACGGTAAAGTCCTGTGCGAAAAGATAGACGGATCGACCATGGATCGTTCCATATCCTGTGACGACCCCTTCTCCTGGTGCATGGTTTTTATCCATGCCGAAGTCAGAACTGCGATGTTCTATAAACGGGTTGATTTCTACGAAACTCCCTTTATCCAGAAGGAGGTCGATCCGTTCCCTTGCCGTCAGCTTCCCTTTTTCATGCTGCTTTTCAATTCGTTCATCTCCGCCGCCCATCTCAACCTTGCGGCGTCGATCATAAAGCTCATTGATTTTATCATAGATGTCCATTCCTACAAACGCTCCTTCGATGGTTTCTCACATAACTCATAAAGTACACCATTTGTTGATTTCGGATGCATGAATGCAATGGAAGCCCCACCTGCACCGGGCTTAGGTGCATCATGAATCATCTGGATCCCTTTTTTCTTTATTTCATCTATTCGTTCCTGGATGTTTCCTACTCCAAAAGCCACATGATGAATACCAGACCCGCGTTTTTCTAAAAAGGCATGGACGGGACTTGATTGTGAAATCGGTTCCAACAATTCTAACTTGACGTTACGAGCATCAATAAACGCCACTTTCACAGATTCTGAAGCAACCTCTTCAATACCTACCAGCTTCAGTTGTAGTATATCTAAATAAAAAGGCAATGACTCATCGAGGGACTGGACAGCAATGCCTATGTGATCGACCTTTTCAATCAGATCCACAGGGTTTTCAAGAGAAATCCCGTCACGTTGGCACACGACTTTTTCAATGTATTTAGCGGTTTCAATGGAAGGTGTTCCAGGCGTAAAGATTTTTTTGATACCTTGCTCTTCTAGAAATGGAATGTCTTCCCATGGAATCACCCCTCCGCCGATGACGATGATATCACCCGCCCCTTGCGCTTTCAATCCTTTTACAATTTCAGGGAAAAGTTCATTATGGGCACCCGATAGACAAGATAAACCAATCGCATCGACATCTTCCTGTATAGCGGATGCGACGATTTGCTCTGGCGTCTGTCTCAACCCAGTATAAATGACCTCCATACCATAATCCCTCAAAGCCTGTGATATGATCAAAGCTCCACGGTCATGCCCATCGAGACCCGGCTTTGCGATCAATACACGTATTTTCTTTTTCATCTCCACTACCTCCGTATCCCTGCTTATCATTCATTTGTGCAGGTTTTAGTCACAGTTGTGCTGTATCAAATCCCTGTGTATTCTCCAAATTCTTCACGTAAAACCCCGCAAATCTCACCAATCGTACAATAGGTGCGAACACATTCCACAATATGGGGAATGAGGTTTTCAGAGCCTTGGGCTGCCCTGCGCAGCCTTTCTAACTGAGCGCTCGCTCGTTGTTGGTCCCGCTTAGACCGTACTTTGCTCAATTTTCTCACCTGATTGGCACTTAATTCCGGGTCGAGCCGGTGAAGTTCAGGCTTCGGCTCATCATCCAATTGGTATGCATTCATACCGACAACAATCTGATCGCCTTTTTCGATGGCTTTTTGCGTTTCATAAGCGGTATGGTGTATTTCACGCTGCATATATCCCTGTTCGACAGCAGATACAGCACCGCCTAATTCCTTGATTTTATCTAAATAACGATGCGCTTCTTTCTCCAATTCGTCTGTCAAAGCTTCTACAAAGTATGATCCAGCAAGGGGGTCAACCGTATCCGCTACTCCGCTTTCATTAGCAAGGATCTGTTGTGTCCTTAAGGCAATTCTAGCAGATTCTTCGGTCGGAAGCGCGAGAGCTTCATCCCGTGAGTTCGTGTGCAGGCTTTGCGTACCGCCAAGAATCGCAGAGAGTGCTTGCACAGTGACACGGACGATATTGTTATCTGGTTGCTGGGCTGTAAGCGTCGATCCGCCTGTCTGAGTATGGAACCGCAGCTGCCAGCTTTTCGGGTTCTTCGCATCGTATGTTTCCTTCATGATTTTAGCCCACATTCTCCGTGCAGCCCGGAATTTTGCGATTTCCTCAAAGAACTCATTATGTGCATTGAAGAAGAATGCTAGTCGAGGTGCAAACTGGTCGATATCCAATCCAGCCTCGAGAGCTGCTTCTACATACGCCTTCCCATTTGCAATAGTGAAGGCTAATTCCTGAGCTGCCGTCGCCCCAGCCTCACGAATGTGATAGCCTGAAATACTGATCGTGTTCCACCTCGGTACGTTTTCCGCACAATAGGCGAAGATATCCGTAATCAATCTCATGGAAGGTTTAGGTGGAAAAATATAGGTTCCTCTAGCAATATATTCTTTTAAGATATCATTCTGGATCGTGCCCGAGATTTTGTCTGGCGATATCCCCTGCTTTTCTGCCACCACGATGTACATAGCCAGGAGTACAGAAGCAGGGGCATTGATCGTCATAGAGGTACTTACTTTATCTAACGGAATACCTTTTAACAAAGCTTCCATGTCTTCCAAAGAGTCAATTGCAACTCCGACTTTACCAACCTCTCCTTTTGACATGGAATGATCCGAATCGTAGCCGATCTGGGTCGGAAGGTCGAATGCGACTGACAAACCTGTCTGTCCCTGGTCAAGAAGGTAACGGAACCTTTTATTCGTTTCTTCGGCAGAACCGAAGCCTGCATATTGGCGCATCGTCCAATGCCTTGCACGATACATCGTCGGTTGAATTCCTCTTGTATAAGGGAATTGTGCTGGAAGACCTAGCTTCTCCATATATGTTGAATCTAATTGTTCAGGCAGATATAAACGCTCAATTTCAATACTGGAAGAAGTTTGGAACGTTTCCTTCCGTTCTGGAAAACGATCCATCAACTTTTTTGTCGTCTCTTGCCACTCTTTAAACAATTGCTCAAAATCATTTTCATGTTCCATTCTAGAAGCCTCCTTTTAATACATGTCTCCCACCTATCTCTCTTCTCTATGAAAGCGGTTAACTCCTGCATTTTCACGAAAAAACTCGATATGCTTTGTTCTTGTACCGCAATCTATTTGTCTGTACAATAAGATGTAAGAATCGTAGGAGGTATAATCGATGCGCAATAAATGGATGAAAATCATGATTTATCTGATGATTATCGCCATGTTTATCTCACTTCTTGCAAATCTGGCATTCATGTTTTGATACGGATAAAAAGAGAAGAAAAGGGCAATGATGGTTGAGGGTAGAGAAATTCATAAAGAAATGTGCAAGCGCTCGAGTTAACCACGAAGGTCAATGGAAGTCCGACGAGGAGGATCGAACCTTCTGTGTGGGTACCTTCGCTTAAGTAGCACTTCAATGTGTCGACCGCCGAAAGTCTGAAGTGAACCAAGGGGTTGGGCATATCCCTTCAATGTACATGAATCTTATCCTTTCTTATCTCATAAGAAACTTGGCCAACACCAAGCCCCCTGCTTAGGCTGGCGTTAATCACCCATTATTGAAGAAAGTGTATTATACTTTCTTTAAATGTAAAAGGAAGGTGAGGAATAATGTCTGAAAACTTCCAGGAGTTGAAAAACATATTTTCCAGAACTGAGGATGCACTAAAAGTTTTCATGGGTATCCTTGAACCGACAATCGAAAATGCTAAAGATGAACATGAACGACTTTATTTCCATCATATTTATGAAGAAGAAGAACACCGTCAGGATCGTTTAGCGATGGTGAATCCCAAACTCGATTATTTTATCAGTAATCCCGAGGCTTCTCATTCATCCAATCATGAATTCATAAGGCTTTTGCAAGATATCAGTCTTGAAAAGTTTGGCCTTCATAATTTCTTAGAGCATTTGGATCTCGCGTTGTTCCAATTCAAAGATACAGAGCATGAGACAAGCTTGAAAAGCTTACGTGATATGACTTATGAAGATTATCAAATGATCAAAGCGATGCTGAACGATTTGAATGAGCAGTTTGAAGGAGTTGTGAGCACCCAAGCGTCGATCCCGACTGATGAAAAGGAAGATAAAGCCGGACATTTGAAAGTGGACATGTACACAGACCAGCCTTCGCAGCAGGATACGAGGAAAACATCATCAGAAGCAACACGCTACAAAAAAGGACTTACAATAGGAAGCCTTAAAGGGAGGTAAATAGAATGAACAAAGTTGATGTATTTGCAGATTCGCCATTAAGTGATCGCGATTGGAAGCAATTGGACACAACGATTATGGACAGTATCAAACGACAGCTGATCGGCAGACGATTCATCGATATCTATGGCCCTCTAGGCCAGGGGGTCCAAACGGTGACGAACGATGTGTATGAAGATAAAGAAATCGGCTCAATGGGCTATCACGGTGAGAACCTCCAGCTTTCTGAACCGACAAAACGTGTCAACCTCACCATTCCGTTGCTTTATAAAGACTTCATCCTCTATTGGCGTGATATCGAACAAGCGAAAACTCTAGACATCCCAGTCGACTTTTCTGCGGCTGCAAACGCTGCGGCACAATCCGCTCTTCTTGAAGATGATATGATCTTCAACGGTGCAAAGAGATTCGATCTAGAAGGTTTAATGAATGTAAAAGGTCGGTTGACTCACATTCGTGAAGATTGGATGAAATCAGGTAATGCGTTTACCGATGTCGTCGAGGCAAGGAACAAACTTTTGAAAATGGGACATAGCGGCCCGTATGCTTTGGTGCTATCCCCTTCCCTTTATGCGTTGATCCATCGTGTCCACGAAGGAACGCACGTATTGGAAATCGAACATATCCGTGAATTGGTGACGGATGGGATCTATCAGTCACCTGTAATCAAAGAAGATTCTGGGGTGTTGATCACAACTGGCCGAGAAAACCTTGATCTTGCAATTGCAGAAGACTTTGATTCTGCTTTCATGGATACTGAACATATGAACTACCTTTTCCGTGTATATGAAAGTTCAGTACTTCGGATCAAGCGCCCTTCTGCGATATGCACACTTGATTCACCACCAAAAAAGTAGAATCCTGAATAGGATTCTACTTTTTTACTAAGCGATTTTGAATGTATTCTTAAGCGGCTCTTTCTTCAAGTGGGTCAGTTCCGAATCCCGGTCGATTGCATCTTCACCAATATCATTGATGATGGTCGCAACCTCTTCTTCAAATATTGGTGTACAAGCACCTTCGTTGATTTCGCATAATCGTTTCAAATATTCGATCCGTTGTTTTGTTTTAAGTTCTTTATAGTGGCTGTTTTTCAATTCCTGAATCGGACAGTGCTGACAGGATGCCATCATACTGATGTCCTTGACGTTCACAATGTATTTCTCACCATCATCGGTTACGAATCCGACCGAATAAAATGTTGAACCGGAAAAATCGATGTTCGTGATGACTGGATATGTAAATTCTTCCCCAGTGCTCAAACGTATACGACTTGCTTCAATTGCTCCACCAATTTTCCGTTCATTTGTCAAAAGTGTATGCATATCAGTGAAGCCATTTACATCGTAACCCATTTGAAAAGCCTCCTATAAGTAATCATGATAATCATTCTCAACGGTAAGTACTTTCATTTTAAGTGAAAATGATTCTCAGGTCAATACCCTTTTTGGGCGAAAATATTTACTATTTTAGAATGGAGGGTCTTTTTAATATGAAAAAGTCTTTGACAATCGGTTCTTTGAAGGGATATTCCACGAAATCGAAAGAAGCAGGTAACGGAAAAATTCTTGAGAAGGAGTTTTCAGAAGCCGTTTTAAAACAACAAAAAAACCTGGATGCAAACAAAATTTATCTTATTCAACAAGGAAGGGCTTACTCTATACATCCTGAACCGGATATGACTTTACTGGATTCAGCTCTGAAACAAGGGAATGAACTAGATTTCAAATGTAAAAAAGGGACTTGCGGAAGATGTAAAGTCCTTTTATTGAAGGGGGCCTCTTCCCTGTCCGAGCCTAACGAACAGGAAAAGAAAAAGCTTGACAGCCAAGTTGCTCAAGGACTCCGTCTCGCTTGCCAGAGCCGGTTGAAGTAAGGTCTTTCTATTAATGAAGGACACCCTGATCGCTAGCGACCTCTTCAAACGATTTATTAGTGTCGACGATAAGAACTTTCGTACCGAGTGGAACATGATCATACAGCCAGCGGATGTCATCTTCATAAAACCGGACGCAGCCTGCTGTAATGAAGCGCCCAATTGCTTTCGGGGTATTCGTACCATGAAGACCGTAAGTCCGACCATCTGTATCCTTGGCATCAAACCCGATCCAACGTGAACCTAATGGGTTATCTGGATCCCCGCCAGGTATGTCCATTTTACGATAATAGGGATCGACCGCTTTCACGATGATTGTGAATACTCCTTCAGGTGTCAGCTCTTTTGACTTTCCTGTTGCGACTCTCCCCACCTTTTCGATTTCACCATCGTGAAGGTAAGCAAATGTATTATTCGACTTATTGACAATCACATAAGGGTCCCCAGGTAGTGGATTCTCTCCCAACGGCCATATCGGGGACACTACGAAAATAAATGATGCTAGAAACAGCGATAATTGTCCCATACCATGATCCTCCCTTGTAAACCGTTTTCATTAGTTTGCCGAGAGGGGCAATGGAATACTCACTAATCTCTAGCTTTGAAATATCTTTTCAGAATTAAATATTGTTCCATTTCCAGTAAAAAATAATGGAGTGAAGATCTCGTCTCAAACTCATCCCGATCCTTAGGTAAGTCCGCGTTTTTGAAAGCTTGCCTCATTTTTTCAAGCTCATCAAGAAATTGTTGGGCAGTATTCCCCGGGTGAATTGCATCTGCTAAATCATCCAGAAAGTCCGCAATCCGGAAGCTTTGGGCGTAGGTACGATCCAGTGATGAAATGACTGGCATGACACGCCCCAGGATTTCATACTGTTTCTCTCTCATTTTAAAATAATTGTAGTATTGGTTTTCATGTCTCGTCAGATGGTTTTCGACATCTCGGAAGGCGAGACTTTTGGCCTCTTTTATAAGCCTGTCTACAGTAACGATTTCCTTACCATCCCAGTCACTGTCCCCTTCCCTCAAAAATCTTGAATATTCTTTGAGGATCCTTTCGAAATTCTTTTCCACTTCCCCTTGATATTTCTTAAGTTGCCGTTCCATACTCGGCATGTACAAATTCATGACCAAGGCCATACCTATTCCGATGACGATGATGGCTAACTCATTCAATACGATCGATATCGAGAAATCCTTGATGACAAGAAAATGAAGGATAATGACAGCACTCGTTACGACACCTTCTTTTAGTTTGAGTGCTACAAGCGTTGGGATGAAGGCCAATAAAAGCAAACCGAGCGCGAGAGGATTATAGGCAATCCCTTCAAAAAAGATGAAGGCAAAGCCGATCCCGAGCACACAAGATGCAAATCGTTCCCAGGAACTAATGATGGATTTCTTTTTCGTAACTTTAATACAGAGAATCGCAAGGATACCTGCAGATACGTAAAATTCCAGTTGGAAAGCCTGGGCAATCAAAATGGCTAGAGGTGCTGCAACCGCAGTTTTCAACGTACGGTATCCAATCGGAAAAGTCACAATATTAGCCTCCTTTCTTCTGTGTATGTTGGTTTTGATCAGTCATGTAAAGAAGACATGCTAGAATAAGAACAATTCCTATTGTAAACCATACCCTGGTTTTCGTGAAATAAAGATACCTATGTGGAAAAAATCAAGCCAACATTCAGGATGGAAGGAGCTGAGGTCAAGGCGGTATTTTCTCTGTTTTTTCATTCCAGTGCTGGTGAGGTTGGCAGAGGTAAGTAAATATTTTGCAATACTGCTTGAGGGTAGCAACAAAAAATTCTTGATAAGCTGATTCGTAAACACTTCGTTTACCAGTAGTGCATAATCTCTCATGGCTGATAAATGTCCATCAATCGAAATAGTCCCGCAAACATTACATTTCCATTTCCCCCGTAATCGAATCATCGGTGTGTAGGAACACTTTTTACAAAGAACACCTTTTATCAGTTCATCATACGTAAGATTGAATTTATCCAAAACATTCATTTTCAATTCGGTATGTCCTTTTAATAATATATTAGAAATATTAATGATATGTTGTTTCGATAGTACAGTTTTGGAATATATTTTTTCTAACTGAGAAATAAAACCCGGTAAGTTCTCGAAATGAATAATGGGGACTGAACAGAGGATTTAGATGTAGATTTCAATATTGTATTTGGATTACTGTTTACGACTAAGGTTTCAATCGGGGGAATTTTGGCACCATGTTTATGTAACCACTTAGTAAGCTGCTCCTTTTGGTTCCACACTTGGTTAATTGGACTAGGAAACCTTCGAATAAAAGAATTCCGGATATATTTTTCACTTCAATGATAACCATCATGTTTACTGAGATAAGCAAAATGTCTAGTTGGAAGTATTTATCGTTAGAGGTTAACCGAAGAACGTGGAATATGAAGTAATTTTCATCAGAAAGAAAACCAAGATAATGTTCAAGCATTTTTTCACCTTTGTAGCCAGCTTTACTTTTATAAAGACTATCTTCAATAATTGACCGCATTGGATGCTTTTATTTAATGCATCTAATTGCTGAAGATATATAGGTAGCTCTTTCTTTTTTACAATCAAGCAATCACACTCCTCTTAACTTATAAAATGAATTTTCTAAAAGATAGAAGATTTCCTTTTTATGAAATCGCCATATTCTTAACGACGAACTATGGCTTTTTAACGACGACAGTCAGTTTAACGACGAAGAGGCATATTTCGACATTTTCCTCATCATATAAACACCCTCCTAAAAAACAAAAAACCCCGTTTATGCGGAGTTTGCGGTTTAAATTCAATATGGCGCGCCCACCAGGATTCGAACCCAGAATACGAGAGCCGAAATCTCGTGTGATATCCATTTCACTATGGACGCATATTAATTGACAGGATTTTAGTGTACGACATTTCGTATTTCCTGTCAAGATTTTGTCTCCTAAAAGGAAATGTCACCGGAAATGAACCGGTGACACTCATCTTAACAGTGCGCTTTAAACGCGTCTTGCAGCTTGTGGACTACTTCGATCGGTTCAGATCCTTCAATTTCATGCCGTTCTACCATTGTCATCAGCTTCCCATCCTTGAGCAGAGCGAAAGACGGAGATGACGGTGGGTATCCTGTAAAATAAGATCTTGCCTTTTCAGTTGCTGCTTTATCCTGACCTGCGAAGACCGTAACTGTATGGTCAGGCTTTGTATCACTTTTTTGCAAAGCGTAAGCGGCAGCAGGCCGAGCGATTCCACCAGCACAACCACAAACCGAGTTCACCAGGACAAGCGTGGTACCATCTTTACCGAATGCATCCTCTACTTCTTCAGGAGTCGTCAATTCGGCAAATCCTGCCTCTTTTGCTTCATTACGTGCAGTGACGACAACATCATTCATGAACATGTTGAAATTCATATTCAAAACCATTCACACCTTTCCGAATCCTGTTACATTCTATTCTATTCGAAAAAAGGCAGGTATCGCAAATTTTCAGATTCCTAAATGAATCGAACCAAAAAAAAAGCAAGCACATGGCTCGCTTTTGAAAGGGGTTAGGGGGTATAGAGGTGTTGTGCTACTTATTTACCCCATTCCCAAAATTTAAAACTTTTTTCCATAAATTTTAATCGTTATTCAGCGCTTTTTTCAGTGTCTGCAAATTCTCTTCCATGATACTGAAGTAGTCTTCGTCTGCCTCTATCTGGTCTTCAGTCAGTGATTCCAGGTTGTTCAGATAAAGGACATCCGCGCCCACTTCTTTTTGGATCATTTCAGCGATACTGGAGCTGATATTTTTTTCTAAGATGATATAAGAAATATTATTTTCACGTGCGTATTGGATAATCTTCTGTGTTTCTTTTTGGGATGGTTCATGGGAAGGCGATATGCCGGCAACAGAGATTTGCTTAAGTCCGTAGCGATCTTCCCAGTTTCCATAGGCACTATGCGCAACTATGAACTCTTTACGATCTGAATTCTCAGTAATCTCCTTAAACTTCCCGTCCAAGTCCTCCAAATCTTTTTTCAACGCATCAAAATTTTTCTCGAATTCTTCTTTCTTTTCAGGATGTTGATTGATCATCTCGTCCTTTATCCTATGGGACATTTCAATGGCATATACAGGGTCCAGCCACAAATGTGGATCGATCTCACCCGACTCATGATCCCCATGCTCATGGGCATCTTCCTCGTGAACATCCTCATGACCTTCTCCATGCTCTTCGTCATGCTCTGAGTTTTCCTCCGTAATATGAGAAGATGCATTCAGGAAGGTGACATCTTGTTTTTCCAAAGACTTTTTCGCCTTGTTGATGAATCCCTCGAAACCTGCTCCATTATAGATAAGTAAATCAGCTTCGGAAACCTTTACTAATTCTTTTGTCGTAGGCTCATAAGTGTGGCCATCTGAACCTGGTGGGATCATCGATTTAACTTTAACCGAATCGCCGCCAATCCTCTCTGCAAAGTATTGTAATGGGTAAATGGATGTATAGATTGTAAAGTCAGCACCCTGATCCGCTTCTCCGTCCGACTCGCTTTGTCCGCACCCTGACAGGATAAGGGTGAATGTTAGTAAAAATGTAAGTATTCTCAATACTGGTGCTCCTTTCGTAATGATACCGATACTTTTAGAAACAATACTATTATATCGTAACCATTACGATCTTCAAGGATTTTATCTCATTCATAGTATTAAAAACTCGATAATAGAAGTAGAAAAAACGTGCTGCGGCGCTCCGTTGCACGTTTTCCTCTCAAATTAATTAATAAATTGATGTATTTTCTTTACTGATATTTTCAACAATTTCCTTGACACGGGATAGGAAACGTCCACAAACCAGTCCATCAAGGACACGGTGGTCGAGTGACATACAAAGGTTGACTATGTCACGGACAGCAATCATGCCATTATCCATTACGACTGGACGCTTCACGATTGATTCCACAGAAAGAATCGCCGCTTGAGGATAGTTGATGATTGGTGTAGATTGGATCGAACCGAATGATCCCGTGTTATTGACTGTGAAGGTTCCACCTTTCATGTCATCACCAGAAAGTTTGCCGCTGCGTACTTTGGATGCTAGTTCATTGACATCTTTAGCTATACCCTTCAGACTCTTCTCATCCGCATTCTTGATGACAGGAACAAATAAGGAATCTTCTGTAGCGACTGCGATTGAAATATTGACCGCCTTCTTCTGGACGATCTTGTCACCAGCCCACATTGAATTGATCATCGGGAACTCTTTGAGTGCTTCAACGACTGCTTTGATAAAGAAAGGAAGGAAAGTGATATTGTATCCTTCTTTCTGTTTGAAGTCACCCTTCACACTGTTCCGATATTCTACAAGATTTGTTACGTCCACTTCCATCATCATCCATGCGTGGGGTGCTTCATGCTTACTGCGGACCATATTATCAGCGATTGCACGACGGACACCGCTTATTGGAATTTCGACATCACCATCTTCAACTGGGATGTTCATAGCTTTCGCAGCTGGCTTAGCTGCTGCAGATTGTTGAGCAGTCTTTGGTGCTTCCCCAGGTGCAGGTGCTGCTTCTTCCTTCGCTTTTTCTCCAGCTTCAGGAATGTCACCCGAATCAATCAGCTTCTGTAAATCCTTTCGAGTGATACGGCCTCCTCGACCTGTACCTTCTACTTGCTCAAGGTCGATATCATTCTCTTGCGCCAACCTTAATACTGCTGGAGAATACCTAGCTTTACCGTCCTTCGGTTGTTTGGACTTTTCTGTCGGAGCTGTTTCCGCTGGTTGATCTTTAGCTGTAGAGTCCTCTACTGGATCAACCTCTATCGGCGCATCCTCTTTTTGTTCTGCGCCTGCCCCACCTTCTGTTTCAATGTAACAGACGAGCTCACCCACTTCGATCGTATCTCCTTCATCAACAACAAGTTCTTTGATCGTTCCTGTATAGGATGAGGGGATTTCAGCGTTTACTTTATCTGTCATGACCTCTGCAATCGGGTCGTATTTTTTAACTTCGTCTCCAACTTGAACGAGCCACTTACTGATCGTTCCTTCTGTAACACTCTCACCAAGCTGGGGCATGGATATTTTTTCCGTTGCCATTTTTGTTTCCCTCCTTGGAGATTAAAATTCCGCTAAATCACGCATAGCTTTTTCAACTTTATCAGGGTTGATCATGAAGTATTTTTCCATTGTCGGCGCATAAGGCATAGCCGGTACATCAGGTCCAGCCAAGCGTTGGATCGGGGCATCGAGGTCGAATAAGCAATGCTCACCGATGATTGCCGATACTTCACTGATGATGCTTCCTTCTTTATTGTCTTCAGTCACTAACAATACTTTCCCTGTCTTGGATGCTGCTTCTATGATTGCCTCTTTATCAAGTGGATAAACCGTACGCAGGTCAAGAACGTGTGCTGAAATACCGTCTTTATCAAGCTTTTCAGCAGCTTGTAGAGCGAAATGTACAGAAAGACCATACGTAATGACAGTGATATCATCACCTTCACGCTTCACATCAGCCTTACCGATCGGCAGTGTGTAATCATCTTCTGGCACTTCCCCTTTGATCAGGCGATAAGCACGCTTATGTTCAAAGAAAAGCACAGGATCGTCATCACGGATGGCAGCTTTCAACAGACCTTTTACATCATAAGGTGTAGAGGGCATTACAATCTTAAGGCCAGGCACATTTGCAAAAAGGGCTTCTACAGATTGGGAATGATAAAGAGCTCCGTGAACACCTCCACCATAAGGTGCACGGATAGTGATAGGGCAGTCCCAATCATTGTTTGAACGATAACGGATTTTAGCTGCTTCAGAAACAATCTGGTTGACAGCAGGCATAATGAAGTCAGCAAACTGCATTTCAGCAACTGGGCGCATCCCGTACATCGCTGCTCCGATTCCTACACCGGCAATGGCAGATTCGGCCAATGGTGTATCGATTACACGTTCTTCACCGAACTGCTCATAAAGACCTGCGGTTGCGCGGAACACACCTCCACGTACACCGACGTCCTCCCCAAGTACGAATACTTTGTTGTCACGTTCCATTTCTTCACGCAAAGCTTGTGTTACAGCATCAATATATGAAATTATTGGCATTTGTTCGTCCCCCTATTCCGCATACACATATTTGAGCGCACTTTCAGGATCTGCATACGGTGCTTCTTCGGCATAATCCGTCGCTTCATCCACTTCTTTATCAATGCGATCAGAGATCTCTTTGACTTTTTCATCATCAAGGACTCCGACTTCCTCTAAATACTTTTTAAAAGTGATGAGGGAATCCTTTTGTTTTGCTTCTTCTACTTCTTCACGCTCACGATATGCACGGTCATCATCATCACTTGAATGAGGTGTCAAACGGTAAGATACCGCCTCGATCAATGAAGGACCTTCTCCGCGACGTCCACGTTCAACAGCTTCCTTCACAGCTTCATATACCGCCAGCGGATCGTTCCCATCCACCGTTACCCCTGGCATACCATAACCGATTGCACGATCAGATACTTTTTCACAGGAAAGCTGCTTGGAAATAGGTACTGAAATCGCGTATTTATTGTTTTCACACATGAAAATGACAGGAAGCTTATGTACGCCCGCAAAGTTTGCAGACTCATGGAAGTCACCTTGGTTAGATGAACCTTCACCAAAAGTGGTAAATGTCACAAGGTCCTTTCCTTCCATCTTACCTGCAAGCGCAATACCAACAGCATGTCCAACTTGAGTTGTTACTGGTGAAGAACCTGTAACAATATTATTCTTCTTTTGGCCAAAGTGACCTGGCATTTGCCGGCCCCCTGAGTTCGGATCTTCAGCTTTAGCGAAGCCTGAAAGCATCAGGTCACGTGCAGTCATACCGAACCAAAGTACCACACCCATATCTCTGTAGTATGGAAGAGCATAATCTTTTTCTTTATCGAGTGCCATAGCTGCACCTACTTGCGCAGCCTCTTGGCCTTGACAAGAAATGACGAAAGGAATTTTCCCAGCACGGTTCAACAGCCACATTCTTTCGTCGATTTTTCTTGCCATCAACATCGTTTCATACATTTTGATAACTTGTTCATCGGATAAACCTAATTTTTCATGACGATTTGCGGTCATCACATTGCCCTCCTTAAGATACCTTTATCTATTTAGTTATGAATCGCGTTACCATCAACAGCTAATGCAGCTTCGCCGATCACCTCTGATAATGTCGGATGCGGGTGGACTGAATGTGCGATTTCCCAAGGTGTTGCATCTAGAACCTTCGCAAGCCCTGCTTCCGAGATCATATCAGTGACATGAGGTCCTATCATATGGACACCAAGTAAGTCATTTGTTTCTTTATCAGCAATCAGTTTTACAAACCCATCAGATTGACCATAAACGAGCGCTTTACCGATTCCTTTGAATGAAAACTTGCCAATTTTGACGTCGTAGCCTTGTTCTTTCGCTTCGTCCTCTGTCAACCCTACACTTGCCATTTCAGGATTCGAGTAGATACATTTGGGGATCATCGTGTAATCGATCGGTTGAGGGGCTTTATCTGCCATATGCTCGACAGCCACGATCCCTTCATGAGATGCAACATGCGCGAGTTGAAGCCCGCCGATTACATCTCCGATTGCATAGATGTGTGAATCTTTCGTCTGATAGAATTCGTTCGTTTGGATTGCCCCCTTTTCAACTTGGATCTCCGTATTTTGCAGACCGATGTCTTCTACATTCGGCTGGCGTCCGACTGATACCAACAATTTATCTGCAGAGAAGGATTTCTCTTCTCCTTTATATTCCGCTTTGATCGTTACCCCTTCACCTTTTTCAAGAGTTTCTGGCAGTACTTTGGCTCCGGTGACGATTTTTACGCCTTTCTTTTTCAAAATGCGTGTCGCCTCTTTAGAAATTTCCTTATCCTCTGTCGGGACGATACGATCAGCGTACTCTAGAACGGTTACGTCAAGGCCGAAGTCTATAAACATAGAAGCCCATTCGATTCCGATTACACCCCCTCCGACAATGATGATGGAAGATGGAAGCTCTTGAAGTTCCAATGCTTCATCCGAAGTGATGACCAGTTCACCATCGATATCAAGTCCTGGTAATGTTCTTGGACGTGATCCAGTGGAGACGAGGAGGTTTTTAGGGACCAGGATGACATTTTCGTCGCCATTGTTGTACTCGACTGAAACAGCACCAGGCATCGGAGAAAAGATCGAAGGCCCTAAAATGCGTCCGTGTCCCTCATAAACATCAATTTCCCCTTTTTTCATAAGGTGCTGGACACCCTTATGAAGCTGATCCACAATTCCCTGTTTCCTTTGTTGGACACGTTCGAAGTTCAAGCCTACTTCTTTCGCAATCACACCGAACTCTTCACCTTTTTTAGCAGTCGCAAAAACTTCCGCACTTCTTAATAACGCTTTGCTTGGGATGCACCCTTTATGGAGGCATGTCCCACCCAATTTTCCTTTTTCAACGATAGCGACAGATAACCCAAGCTGGGAAGCTCGAATTGCTGCTACATATCCGCCAGTTCCTCCACCGAGGATGACGAGATCATAATTCTCAGCCATGATTCATTCCCCTTTCAGTTAAATACCTTGTTCAATCAGTTGATTCGGATATTCTTTCGCATCTTCCTCGCCACGTAGGACGCGCAAACCACCTTCAGCCAAAGCTTGGAGTTCGTTTTCGCCTGGGTGTACGATCACATCACTGATCCATTCAATCCGTTCCGTAATTTCATTCACAAAATCCTTACCGTATGCGAGACCGCCTGTAAGGACGATTGCATCGACCTTTCCATGCAATACCGCACTCGCTGCACCGATTTCCTTTGCCACTTGATAAGCCATAGCTTTATAGATCAACTTGGCTTTTTCATCGCCAGCTTCAATTCTCTTTTCGACTTCCACAGCATCATTCGTGCCAAGGTAGCCAACAAAGCCTGCGTTTCCTACAAGTTTTTTCATGATTTCTTCAGCATAATATTCTCCTGAAAAGCACATGGATACAAGATCACCAACCGGTACTGTCCCTGCCCGCTCAGGAGAAAATGGTCCTTCACCATGCAAACCATTGTTTACGTCAATGACTCTTCCTTCTTTGTGTACTCCGACCGTAATTCCCCCGCCCATGTGTGTAACGATCAAGCGAAGATTTTCATATGATCGGTCTAACTGTTTCGCTACTCTTCGTGCGACTGCTTTTTGGTTCAGAGCATGGAAAATACTTTTTCTTTGTATTTCAGGAACACCTGAGACTCTAGCAAGCGGTGCCAATTCATCAACCACTACCGGATCGACAATATAAGAGGGAATATTCAACCCACGTGCGATCTCATATGCGATGATGCCACCTAAATTCGAAGCATGTTCTCCTGAATAACCTTTTCGAAGGTCCTCAAGCATCAAGTCATTCACATTATAAGTACCGCCTTCAATCGGACGGAGAAGGCCACCTCGTCCTACGACAGCACTTAACTTCGAGATATTGATACCTTCGTGGTCCAATGTTTCCAGAATGACGTTTTTGCGGAATTCATATTGATCGATGATATGGTCGAATTCATTGATCACTTCGCTATCATGGCGAATGGTCTTTTCGAACACAGAATTTTCATCATCAAATATTCCGATTTTTGTAGATGTTGATCCTGGGTTGATTACAAGTAATCGATATTCTCTTTGTTGCAAAACGGAACCCTCCATTGATGACTCTTAAAAACGATTTTTTATAATTAGGCCTAGTTATTCTTCATTGTTGATTATTATGCGCGAATCTACAAGCATCCTGATTGTGCCACACTATGGGGTCTTGTTTGGTATTTTTCTAGGCAGGAGCTTTAAGAATCAACATTGAATTTAAAAGAGCTAATTCATTGGCCGATGCGTTGGGATAGAATATGTCTGCTGTTTAGTAAGAATTGGCTTCTGGAATTCTTGTTTCGTTCGATACGTTCCTCTGCAAGACGGTCTGCAGCCATATATGTAGGAATGGCATCCCGCTTTGAAATTTCAAACACCCTTGCAATGTTGTCATAGATCGTTTCAACTTTTTTCATCGCCCGATCACGGTTATATCCATATAACTCATCTGCAACGTTGATTACACCGCCAGCATTGATCACGTAGTCCGGAGCATATGCAATACCCATTTCATGAATCGCATCTCCATGTTTCGTATCCTTCAGCTGGTTGTTTGCTGCACCAGCAATGACTTTCGCCTTCAATTGTGGAATTGTTTCATCATTCACAGTCGCTCCAAGTGCACATGGCGCATAGATGTCACATTCAACAGAATAGATGTCGTCTGGATCCACAGCTTTTGCTCCGAAATCATCTACTGCACGCTGTACTGCTTCCTTATGGATATCTGTAACGATCAGTTGTGCACCTTCCTCATGCAGATGCTTACAAAGATTATAAGCCACATTGCCGACACCTTGGACAGCAACTACCTTCCCTTCAAGTGAATCTGTACCGAATGCTTCTTTAGCAGCAGCCTTCATTCCTCTATAAACACCATACGCTGTTACCGGTGACGGATTACCCGAGGAACCGAATGCAGGTGATACTCCAGTTACGAATTCTGTTTCTTGACGGATAAGATCCATGTCTGCAACAGTTGTGCCAACGTCTTCTGCAGTTATGTAACGTCCATTCAAGCCTTGGATATAACGACCGAACGCGCGGAACATTTCTTCATTTTTATCTGTTCGGGGGTCACCGATGATGACTGTCTTTCCACCGCCTAGATTCAATCCAGCTGCCGCATTTTTATACGTCATACCTTTTGCAAGTCGAAGAGCATCTTCAATCGCTGCATCTTCTGTTTCGTATGTCCACATTCTTGTACCACCGAGCGCAGGACCCAGCGTCGTATCATGGATACAGATGATTGCCTTTAAACCGGACTGCTTATCTTGGCAAATCACCAATTGTTCGTAATCATAAGTCTCCATATATTTGAAAATTTCCATGTTCATATTCCTCCCTGAAATCGATCTATTGTTTGACGGACCGTAACCGCCTGTGTAAAAGTAGCAACCCTAAATTGAACGTACTGCCAGCGCAATCGAATACAACTTACTCTCTGAAGTATCAGCCCGGGATGTCAATACAATCGGGGCTTTTGCACCAGCAATGACAGCACCGACTTTAGCGCGGGCAAAATAAATCAATGATTTGTATAGCGTATTTCCAGTCTCGATATTAGGAACTAGAAGGATATCCGCTTGTCCAGCGACTTGTCCTCCTATCCCTTTATGTTCTGCAGCTTCCATAGAAACCGCATTATCGAGGGCAAGTGGACCATCCACAACACAATTCTTAATTTGCCCCCTAATATTCATTTGGGTAAGAGCTGCTGCATCAAGTGTTGCTTCCATCGATGGATTGACGACTTCTATTGCAGTAATCGGGGCAACCTTTGGATTTTCCACGCCTATTCTGACCGCTACACCTACTGCATTCTGGACGATTTCTGCTTTTTGCTGTAAATCTGGCGCAATATTCATAGCAGCATCCGTAACGAATACCAAACGGTCGTACCCTGTCACTTCGAAGGCTGCAACATGTGAAAGTACTTTCCCGGTCCTTAGCCCATACTCTTTATTCAGAACCGCCTTAAGGATACGAGCTGTCGAAACCATCCCCTTCATCAACACATCCGCTTCACCATCGCTGACAGCTTGGACTGCTTTTGCGGCTGCTTCATCTGGATCACCACAAGGAATCACCTTCAGACGCTCCGATACATCTAATCCTAAGGTTTGAAGGAGAGACATCATCTTATCTTCATCACCGAATAATCGAAAAGAAGCAATTTGTTTATCTAACGCCATTTTGACTGCCTCGATAACCTCGTGATCCTCTGCAGCGGCTACCGCAACGATTTTATTTGGCAATTGGGTTGCTTCTTCGATGAGTTTTTCTAAATACATGACCTGAGTTCAACCCTTTCTAAAACATAATCTTTTTCCACCGTATAGGTATTGCAAGATTCATGCCAACTTTTCATCCCTTGGTATGATAGCGTTATCAGAAATTGACCTATGCAAGTTTTTTCGTAGTATGAAATATTTTGCGTGCCGTTTTATTCAATGTTGTACTTATCGATTTTATAATAGAGATTTCGCAATGACACATCGAGCCTTTTTGCAGTCTTCGTCTTATTCCCGTTACATTCTTTAAGCGTTTTCTGAATCAACCCTTTTTCAAATTGATTTACTTGCTCTTGTAACGGTTGGTCATCGTGATGTGAAGCTTGTGGATCTGAACTACGTTGTACTCCAGTATCCAATGAAGGTATCGATGTGACATCAATCCATGATTCATGGAAGGAAAGATGAATGATCGCTCTCCCTAAAATATTTTCTAGTTCACGGACGTTTCCAGGCCAATGGTATTTACAAAGATACTCGATTCCCTTCTCTGTAATCCCCTCAATGTTCCTTCCATAATCTTGATTCAATTTCCTTATCAAGTGATCACATAGTTTACCGATATCCTCTTTACGTTCTCTTAAAGGAGGTATGAAGATTGGAAGCCGATTGATCCGATAATATAAATCTTCCCGAAAAGAGCCTTCGATTATTCTTTTTTCCAGATTTACATTTGTTGCAGCGATCACACGCACTTTTATCGGGATAGGTTTGGTACCACCCACGCGGATGATTTCATTTTCCTGGAGTACCCGTAAAAGCTTTGCCTGAGTATCACTTGATAACTCTCCGATTTCATCCAGAAATATACTTCCGCCGTTAGCTTCTTCAAAAAGCCCTCTTTTACCGCCTTTTTTCGCTCCCGAAAATGCACCCTCCTCATAGCCGAACAGTTCACTTTCAAGCAGCGATTCAGAAATAGCCGCACAATTTACACGAACGAACTTGTTGTATTTCAAGCTGCTCCCATTATGGATAGCATGTGCAAATAATTCTTTGCCGGTTCCTGACTCTCCTCGCAATAGCACAGTTGCTGGTGTGGAAGCACCTAATTTTGCCTGATCGATCGCAAAATTCATTTCTCTAGAATCACCGATGATATCCGAAAAGGTATATTTCGCTTCAAGGGTACGGATGATTTGTCTGGCTCTTTGCAACTCTGCTGTTAATGACTGGATTTCAGAAATGTCATGAATGACACCGACACTCCCTTTCAATTTGCCATCAACTATGACAGGTGCAACGTTCACCACAACATCCCTTCGATTTGGACCAACCTTAAGACGCACACCTCGGACTGGTTTGCGGGTCCTCAAGACTTTCATATGCATACTTTCTCCCTCGGAAATATCAGTAGTCGCCGGTTTTCCGTAGATATCATCGGATTTCAGTCCGGTCAATCTCGTATATGCTGGATTGACCATAAGACCTTTTCCTTCTTCATCAACAACGGTTATCGCTTCTTGGGAGGAATGTATGATTGCTTCAAGCATTGTCTGCACACTCTTCAAGCTTGTGACTTCTTCTGCCATTTCGACAACTTCGGTAATATCTTTGAAAACAGCAAAAGCTCCAATGATATTTCCACCGTCGTCTATCATCGGGGTACGAGTCGTGATGATTTTTCTCCCATTGCTTAGTACTTGCTCTTTATTTACTTCGGTTTTACCGTTGTCGAGGATCCGAGGCAATTCACTGGAAGGAATGATTTCTGCAATTTCTTTCCCTAGTACTTCTTCACCTGTGAGACCTGTCATGATCTCGGCACTTTTATTTAAGATGATGATCCTTCGGCTATTGTCTATGGCGATGACACCATCATGCGATGAACTTAATACAAGATCCTGTTGTCTCGATTGCCTTGATATTTGATTGATCAGATTTTCCTGTTCCTCAATCAAATTAGAGACCAGGATCGCAACTGAGGGAGGGATGATCACCCATTGGCGATCTTTCACTTCCCTTAAAGAAGTGAAGGTTTCTTCATCCCCAGTCGTTTCGATGACTACATCTACCGGTTGGTCCAAGTATTCTTTCCAATTCGTCCCGGTCGCAATATTCTTTTCCTGAGCTAAGCGGATTCCGGGAGCATCTTCATTTTGATCAATGACAGCCATCAAGTTCAGCGCTTGGGACTTTTCGATGATCTTGACGAGTGCAGTTCCTACTTTATAAGCACCAATGATAATTACATTTTTCATTATCTACACCTATTTTTACCATGCAATTTTTTTCACACCCTCATTTTACCCTTTGTTTTACACATTCGCAAACACATATAGACAGGTAGCGATAAAATCGGTACAATGAGTAGCGACAGAAAAGGATGATTGACATGATAAGAATGATCGCACTCTTGATATTAGTGATACCTGGGATTGCCGGTGTAGTCGGAATAAAATTGATACGTGATTCTTTGTTCGGTGTCGTGCATCCGATTTTCCCTAACTTCATCATTGAATTGGTGGCTGGTATCCTTATGTTCTTGGTCGGCTTTGGATTTGTAGGGGGATTTATTTTTTATAGAGACAGGAAACGAAACAAAGTCCAACAAAGGTTCCGGAACAGAGGGAGGAATTGAACATGGAACAATTCAGTGTCGCTTTTTTCGAAGAGAATTTCAAAACCTTTGTAGAGCAGAATGAAGATGTATTTTCCAAACAACAAGCAATGAATAGTTATTACGTATCGATGGTGTCGACTATTATCAACGATAACATCAACAAGAATTCAGAGCTTGTAAAACGTATTCGAAATTTGAATACCGCCTATCAAAATTATCGCTCATAATGGTTTCCAAAAACACAATGAAAAGACACCACTTATCGAAAATCAATATGATGGTGTCTTTCGTTTATTATTCGTGCATTTTTCTATTATCTATGCTTTTGCAACGACATAACAATATCAGTTTTTGGCAGAGCCAAATCCCTTACCCTTTCAACCAGCCTTGTGTTCAATACGTAATTTGTCAGCCACCATTGCTATAAATTCGCTGTTTGTCGGTTTTGCTTTCGACATACTCACTGTGTACCCGAAGAGATTGGAAATCGAATCAATGTTCCCTCTGCTCCAAGCAACCTCAATAGCATGGCGGATTGCACGTTCAACACGCGAAGCAGTAGTATTGAATTTCTTTGCGATATCAGGATAAAGGACTTTCGTAATAGAGCCAAGCAGTTCAATGTCGTTATAAACCATAGTGATTGCTTCACGGAGGTACATATATCTTTTGATATGCGCAGGAACCCCGATTTCATGGATAATGCTCGTTATGCTCGCATCAAGATTTTTCGGCTTATACTCTTTTGAAAATGAACGGGAGGTTGTAGTGGAAGAATTTTTGATAAAGGACTTTTTCGATCCGCTGATTTGACGGATCTGGTTCGTCAAGTTTTCCATATCAAATGGCTTCAAAATAAAATAGGAAGCTCCAAGTTCAACAGCTTTTGTCGTTACATCTTCTTGTCCAAAGGCAGTCAACATGATGACGTTCGGTTTTGTGCTCAAATTCAAGTCATGCATATTTTCAAGAACGGCCAGTCCATCTAAATGAGGCATAATGATATCAAGAACCAATACATCAGGCGTTTCTTCTTCCAGTAACTCAAGACATTCTTTTCCATTGTAAGCAACACCAACCACTTCCATGTCTTCCTGTGCAGAAATATATTCATCAAGAAGACCAACAAGTTCCCTGTTATCATCCGCTAAACAAACTTTAATTTTTTGCAACGCTGTTCCTCCTCATAACTAAATCATTTTTCATGATTCTCTCTTTCAACTTCTTATGTATGATTTCCACATAAAAATCACATTTCCTTTAATAATTTTAAATTATTATCGAAAAATATTCTATACTTATTCATACTTTATTTTTCTTTGATTTTCGACCTTATTTGGCATTTGACACCTCATATTTAAGTGTTCCTTGTCGAATTTTCTTTATTTCATTATATCAAATGCCGTTATTTATTCCGAGAAAAAGTTAAAACATCTAGGATTACTCACTTTTTTCTCTCTTAATATCCATCAGTTAAAAATGTTATTTCACATGCAAATTGTAGCGGTTTCTAATTTATCCAATCAAATTTTACTCTAATTTGTCGTAACTTCCTTCAACAAGAAAAGCGCAAACGCCCTGATCAGCCACGAAGGTCACTGGAAGTCCGACGAGGAGGCTGTCGCCGCCACAGAAGGACTGAAGTGATCCAAGTGGTTGGGCGTTGGAGCTAGACATCAAGAAAAGCGCAAACGCCCTGATCAGCCACGAAGGTCACTGGAAGTCCGACGAGGAGGCTCGAACCAAACCAAGTTCGGTTCTGCGTGGGTAACACTTCAGCCTAAATCAATGTGTCGACCGCCACAGGAGGACTGAAGTGATCCAAGTGGTTGGGCGTTGGAGCTAGACATCACTTCATCAAATTTATAACTTCCTTATCTTTTAAAAAAAGGCGAGCATTCAACTCGCCACTTTATCGCCATTTCTTTTTTCTTCATAAATATTGATCCCTGCTTCTTGCAGCATCCATTCGATATGAACACCATATCCTGAAGTCGGATCATTAACAAATACATGCGTTACTGCTCCGATTATTTTTCCATCCTGGATAATTGGACTTCCACTCATCCCCTGTACAATTCCACCAGTTGCATCCAATAATTCCGGATCTGTGATTTTGACCACCATACCTTTTGTAGCCGGAAATTTTTGAGGAACTGAGCTTACGATTTCCACGTCGTATTTTTTTACTTCCTCACCTTTGACCACCGTCAAGATTTGAGCATGGCCTTCTTTTACTTCATGTGATAATTTAATCGGCATTGCTTTATCCATAATGCCATTCCGAATCGGATCCTTCAGTTTGCCGAATATACCGTATTGTGTGTTTTTGTAGATTGAACCAAGAATCTTTTCATCGTTGTTAAAGCGGGCAAGTTTCTCCCCAGGTCTCCCGTGAGTTCCTTTCTCAATCGAAGTAACCGTTGATTCAATGATTTGTCCATCATTTACGACGATCGGTTTTTTCGTATCCATATCTGAAATGACATGTCCTAAAGCACCATATTTACCGCTTTCTGGGTGATAAAACGTCATTGTACCTACACCCGCGGCTGAATCACGGATATATAGACCGATTCGATATGTTTCATCAGAGCCGTCTTTTACGGGTGTCAATTTTTTGTGAATTGTTTGTTTATCTCTCTTGATGGTCATATCAAGTGACTGACCAGTTTCGCCACTTCTCTTTACGAAAGGGCCAACATCACTTAATTTTTGTATGGTTTTCCCATTGATTGCTGTAATCATATCTCCAACCTGGATTCCAGCTTTTTCACCAGGTGAAACATCTCCATTTGAGGTGCCGACTAAATGATGTCCTACCACTAAAACACCTGCCGTATTCAACCGGACACCGATATTTTGACCACCAGGAATGATTTTGAATTCAGGAAGCACCTTTACATTCACTTTCTTGACAGGTATATTTGATACCTCCATCGTGACTTCAGTGTCTCCATCCTGGTTTGCCTCTATAGAAAAGGAGTGAGGGTTGTTTTCAACACTTCCAAGCGACAAAATCGTTTCATCCTGATCGGACGAATGAACCGTAGCATTTGAATGTTTCTGATCTATCGTTAATCTCTCTCCCTGGAATACGGTTAAATCAGTTGGGATACTGAGATAGTCCTGAATGGGTTTTATGAAACCCAAGCTTATGAGGAATCCAAGGAGAAGAATGCCGACTATTTGTCTGATTTTGATTCTTTTCATCCAGTCACTCTCCTCATTCCTTACCCTACAACTTTTTGGGTTGCATTTATAATTTGACCTTTAGAGAGTGTTTCTATAACTATAAGTTACAAGAAAAAGCTACCCTTAAATGGATAGCTTTTCATGAAGTGATTTTCGCTTCGTCCGCAAACTGGATCATTTCTTTCGCATGTCGTTTTGTAAGGTCTGTCACTTCCACTCCAGAAATCATCCGTGCGATTTCTTTTACCTTCTGATCAAACGACAAAGGTTTGACAATTGTCAATGTGCGATTGCCTTTGATACTTTTTTTGATGTAAAGATGCCGATCAGCCATTGCAGCAACTTGTGGGAGATGGGTGATACAAAGAACCTGTGAACCTGTAGAAAGCTTTTGGATTTTTTCAGCAATTGCTTGTGCAACACGGCCACTTACTCCAGTATCGACTTCGTCGAAAATGATGGATGCGACTTCTTGCTGATTAGAGAAGATCGCTTTCAATGCAAGTATGATTCTCGATAGTTCTCCCCCAGACGCAATCTTCACCAGTGGCTTTAATGGTTCTCCCGGATTCGTTGAAATAAGGAATTCGACTTCATCCATTCCACTTTTCGAGAAACTGATTTTGTTTCCATCTATATCCGCTGAAACGTTTGAAGCCCCAGAAACCAATTCGAATGAAACCTTGAAGGTTGTCTTCTCCATGTAAAGATCTTTCAATTGCTGATGAATTTTCTTCTCAAGTCTTTCAGCAGCTTTCTTTCTTAGGGTGCTCAATTGTTTTGCTTCCAAGTATAGATCTTTACCGATTTCTTTAAGTTCTTCTTCCAATTGTCTGATCCGATCATCCTTGTTTGTAAAGGTATCGAGTTCCTCTTCTATTCGGGAACTATACTCTAAAATTTCTTCAACAGAATTTCCATATTTCCGCTTCAATGAATTGATTTCATGTAGACGCTCTTCAATAACGTCCAATCGGCCCGGATCAAATTCCATCGATTCGACGTAATTTCTGAGTTGGTGTGCGCTGTCTTCCAATGTATAATAAGCATTCGTCACTGCCTCTTGAATCGGCTTCAACTCTGGATCATAATCTGAAACATCTTCCAAGTGGCTCATAGCGAGTCCTAATACATCGATGCCTTTTTGCTCCCCATATAATGCTTGATATGCATCAGTAACAGACTGGTATAACCGTTCGAAATTACTCAAACGCTGCTTTTCCTCCTGTAATTCTTCATCTTCCTTGGGTTGTAGATTCGCTTGCTCGATCTCTTCTAATTGATATTGGATCAGATCAATACGGTGTACCATTTCCTGCTCATTTTCAGTCAAGTTCCTCAGCTGTTTCTGCACCTCTATGTAACGTTTGTACAATTGCTGATATTCCTGTATTGTCCGTTTCATATCACCCGAATTGTATTGATCCAATAAACTTAAATGTTTATCACTTTGCAATAAAAACTGGTGTTCATGCTGACCATGGATATCAATGAGTGATTGGCCAACTTCACGAAGGATTGCTAGTGTCACCAATTTCCCGTTTACACGACAAATGCTTTTACCTGAACTTGTCATATCACGTTTCAGGACGACCATTCCATCGCTTACTTCAATCCCAAGCCCTTGTGCTTTCTCGATTACAGGGTGATTTTCAGGAATATAAAAGAGGCCTTCAATTTCTGCACGATCAGTACCATGGCGCACGTACTCTGATGAGCCGCGCCCACCGATCAACAATCCGATGGCGTCAATAATGATTGATTTCCCCGCGCCTGTCTCCCCTGTCAAAACAGTAAGCCCGTCGTCAAAGGGGACCGTCACTTCTTCAATGATTGCAAAATTTCTAATTGAAATTTCAGTAAGCATATTTCCCCTCCCACCGTTACAACATATCCAAAAACTGTCGTGTAATATCAGGGCTATCCTTAGCAGAGCGACAAATGATCAATATCGTATCATCACCGCAGATTGTACCCATGATTTCTTCCCAATCAAGATTATCAATCAAAGCACCTACTGCGTTCGCATTACCAGGCAATGTCTTCATGATAATAAGGTGGTCTGTATGGTCGATATTGATGAAACTGTCGGTCAATGTACGTTTCAGCTTTTGCAGGGGGTTGAACCTCTGATCAGCTGGCAGACTGTACTTATATCGTCCATCCTGCATCGGGACTTTTACAAGATGCAATTCTTTAATATCACGCGATACAGTAGCTTGTGTAACATTGTATCCTGCATTTTTCAACCTTTCAACAAGTTCATCCTGTGTATCAATATCGAAATTTGTTATAATTTCCCTAATTTTTATATGCCTTTGTCCTTTATTCATCTCAATCACTCCACAAATTTGTACAAACATGTATATGCTTATCATATATGAAGTAGCTAAAATTGTACATCTTTTATGAATAAACATGAATATTGCTGTATATTGTTTTGTTCCCGATTTGGCTGAAATATATACTTTCAATTTTTCCTCCAAGAAAAAAAGGGATGCCCTGAGGGTTTGTATAGCTACAATCTCTGATAGGTCATTCCCCTTGAAGGATTTAATTGGTTAAATACTCAATCGTTTCTGCATCCGATGAAGTCGGAAGTGAATAGCTTTGTGTATAGGTCTCATGTCCTTTCCCCGTTATGACCACCCAATCACGGGAACTGGTTTTTTCAAGTGCATATTTGATCGCCTCTGTACGATCCGGAATGATGATCCCTTTTTGATTGCCGTATGCTTGATTCAAATTTTCCAGTGTTTCAATCATTTCGTTTTCAGACACATCGTTAAGGTCATCAAAGGTCAGGATATAATGATCACTATGTTCTGATGCGATTCTGAGCATGTCTCCTCTTTTATCAGTATCTGCATTTCCCCGGAAACCAAATACATGGATGACTTTATCAGCCCCATAATCATTTGCCGCTTTTAAACAATGCAAGATTGCATTTGCTGTATGAGCATAATCAATGACCACAGTGGCATCATTATGGTACTTATAAACATTGAATCGACCTGGAACTCCCGGAAATGTAACTAGTGATGATAAGATTTTTACTCTAGTCAGATCAAATTGGGATGCACCAGCATAAGCCATCACAGCATTGTACAGGTTGTGCAATCCCGGCATATTGGAATCAAGCTGAAAACTGGAATATCCGTCTGTGATTTGCAAGCTCGAATGTTTAAACTCTTCGATGCACAAATCAGCTTTTGAAGATTGTCCGATTGTGTAAACCTCATCATTATTTTGCCTTACTACTTTTTCTAGTTCATCACCCCATGGATCATCTATATTGATGATCGCCTTGCCACCTTCTTTCATTTTAAAGAAGAGACTCGCCTTTGTTTCAAAATAACGTTCCATTGTACCATGGTAATTCAAGTGATCATGAGATAGATTTGTAAAAAGGCAATAATCAAATGTCAAACCTTCTAAACGATATTGTGATAACCCATGAGAAGAAACCTCCAAAATCACTACTTGATCATTGCTTTTATAAAGCAATTCATTCAGTTTCAACACACTCGGCGTCGTATTACATGTATCAATTTCTTCTCCATTAATAATATTTTTTATTGTGCCAAATAAACTGCAGGAAATTCCATTCGATTCTAGAACATGTTTCAAAAGATAGCTTGTTGTCGTTTTTCCGTTCGTCCCAGTAATTCCGATCATGATTTTATCTTTTGCAGGATTATCATAAAACTTTTTAGATATTGCTCCAAGCGCTAATCTGCTATTTTTCACTTTTATATATGGTATAGGAAGGCCGGTAATATCAGCTTCCCCTATTACAGCTGCAGCCCCTTTTTGAATCGCATCGTTTATAAATGAATGGCCATCTGTTTTTTCCCCTTTAATGGCCACAAATAAAAAGCCTTGTTCAACATCCAGTGAACTGTCGGTTATCCTTTTTATTCGAATAGGAGGAAGGTTTCTATATTGTTCGTCATCAACTAAACTTTCAACTAAGTACTGTAAATCCATCAGGCTTTTTGCTCCTTAAATACTTTTGGCTTTTATTTACCCTAAAATGGTGGTTTTCATCCTAAATAGAAAAATTTAAAAAAATCATTCTTATTTAGTTTTTCCAGATGGAGAAGAAAAACCCCTTAATATACATTCGTAAATATGATGTATTTTGGGTCAATAAAATGGCTTTAATAGAACTAAAATAAAAGAGCTAATCCTACATCCATCAGAAGATGAACTGGATCAGCTCTTTTTTCAGTCCTTTTTCGATTCGTGCGCTTCATTTACGACCGTTTCTGTTTCACCTGTCCATTTGATCGAAGCAGATTCGTTAAAATCAGGCTTTCTCAAATGAAGCAGAAATTCTATGTTTCCTTCTCCACCGCGGATTGGCGAGTACGTACAATCTAATACATGATATCCCGTTTCATGACTGTATTTGATCATCCGATCGATAACTGCCTGATGAATTTTCCGATCGCGTACGATCCCCTTTTTTCCGACTTCTTCACGTCCCGCTTCGAATTGGGGCTTAATCAAGGCAACGACTTCTCCATTATGGACGAGGATCTCTTTTAATACAGGCAGAATAAGCTTCAATGATATAAACGAAACATCAATCGTGGCGACATGAGGCAAGCCATTATCAAAATCTTCAGGTTTTGAATATCTGAAATTGGTCCTTTCCATCACTCGCACACGGGAATTACTCCGAAGCTTCCAATCCAATTGATTGTACCCAACATCGACGGCGTACACGAACTGCACCCCATTTTGCAGTGCACAGTCGGTAAATCCCCCTGTCGATGACCCGATATCAATCATGATTTTATCTTTTACATCAAAGTGAAAGGTTTCCAACGCTTTTTCCAACTTCAATCCGCCTCTGCTTACATATGGAAGTGGATTTCCCTTCAATTCGATGGGTATAGTTATTTCAACCTTCTGACCAGGCTTGTCCAATCGCTCTTGTTCTGAATAGACAAGTCCAGCCATGATTGCTCTTTTGGCCTTTTCTCTCGTTTCGATCAAACCTCGTTCCACGAGCATCACATCAAGCCGTTCTTTCTTTTTCATACTTAATAGGCCCTTTGCTGTTTCTTCGGAATCATCCGTGATACGCGTTCGATGACCCCTTCTGGTGTCAATTCGATTTCTTCAAGCAATTGAGACACGCTTCCGTGCTCAATGAATCGATCTGGAATGCCCATACGGTCAATAACGGCACCCTGTATACCAAGGTCATGAATGAATTCCAGTACAGCACTTCCGAATCCGCCTTGGAGGATCCCTTCTTCGATTGTCAGAATCGGAATATGCTTCGTTATAAGTTCAGTAATCATGCCATTGTCCAATGGTTTAATGGAACGGGCATTGATGACAATCGCTGTAATCCCCAGTGTCTTCAATTTCTCTGCTGCTTTTAGAGCTACAGGAATCATCGTTCCGACTGCAAGGATTGCAATATCCTTCCCATCCTTCAAAACTTCCCATGTACCAATTTCGATCTTTTTCAATTCCTTGTCCATCGGAACACCGAGGCCCGTTCCTCTTGGGAACCTGACTGCGATAGGCCCCTCATCATATTCCGTTGCTGTATAGACCATATGCTGTAATTCATTCTCATCTTTCGGATTAAGGACAATCATGTTTGGTAAGTGGCGTAAAAACGCAATATCAAATACACCCTGATGTGTTTCACCATCTGAACCTACTAATCCGGAGCGATCCACTGCAAAGACGACATTCAGGTTTTGGCGGCAAACATCATGGACAAGTTGGTCATAGGCACGCTGAAGGAAAGTGGAATAGATTGAAAGGACCGGTTTCATCCCCTGGGTAGCAAGGCCACCTGCCATCGTCGTAGCATGCTGTTCTGCAATACCGACATCATAAAGCCGATCTGGAAACTCCTCACCGAACGCTTCTAACTTGGATCCAACTGTCATAGCCGGAGTCAATACGACGAGCCGTTCATCTTTACGGGCTATGGTCCTTAGTGTTTCGGAAACGACCTTGCTGTACCCTGGTCCAGCTACAGCCGGTTTGATGAAATCCCCTGACTCGATCTTGTAAGGCCCAGGGCCGTGCCAAGTCCCGACCGCATCTGTTTCGGCAGGCTTATATCCTTTTCCTTTCTGTGTCAAGACATGTACCAATACAGGTCCTTTGGTCTTTTTGGCGTACTTGATGTTTTCCATCAGATCATCCATATTATGTCCATCCACTGGTCCCAAGTAAGTAAAACCTAGTTCCTCGAAGAAAATCCCTGATACTAGCAAGTACTTAAGGCAATCTTTCAATCGCTCTGCAGTTGAAGCAAGACGCCCACCTGCAGGAACTTTTTTGATCAATGCTTCGAATTCTTCTTTTACCCGTTTATATTTCCCTGCCGTCCTTAAACGGCCCAAAACGTTGTGAAGTGCACCAACATTCGGGGCAATCGACATTTCATTATCATTCAAAATGACGATCAGATCTTTTTGTTCGTGGCCGATATGGTTCAAGGCTTCCAAAGCCATACCACCTGTCAAAGCCCCATCCCCAATAACTGCGATGATATCTTCATCAGTCCCTTTTAAATCCCGTGCTGACGCCATTCCCATAGCAGCAGAAAGGGAAGTGGAACTATGTCCGGTTTCCCAGACATCATGATCACTTTCAGAGCGTTTCGGAAATCCGCACAATCCTTTATATTGTTTCAATGTATCGAACTGCGCCGCTCTTCCTGTTAAAATTTTATGGACATACGCTTGATGTCCTACATCCCAAATGAATTTATCCTTCGGGCTTTCAAACAGTTTATGCAGGACTAAAGTCAACTCAACTACCCCTAAATTAGGACCTAGATGCCCGCCTGTTTTTGAAATCTTTTCGATTAAAAAAGTGCGAATGGTCGAGGCCAACTCTTCAAGTTGTTCTCCATCTAGTTTTTTCAAAAATTTAGGATCTTTGATTGATTCCAAATTCATGGAACATCCTCACTTTCCTTTTGTATTGCGTTTAAATTTAGTTCGGGCGGGCTGAGAGATCAATTGCTTTAACTTTAATCTTTCCTCAAAGAAATAGATTACTCGTCCTACCTGAAAAATAATGGAAGTGGAAAAATGAATGGCAAATGATTTACCAAATGCCTTCCCTCCAACAGTAAGCGCAGCAACTACGCTGGTAAATACAATTGATACGATATATTGAAAAGCAGTCGCGTCATCCCCGCCAAAGGCATCAGTCAACTGTACGATGACTACGGCAGAAGCCGTACCGCTTATTATACCAGATATGTCCCCAATAACATCGTTGCAAAAGCTTGCAACCCGATCGGCGTTACGACTGATGGCAATCGCTTGTCGCGAGCCTTTTACTTTCTCTGACGCCATTGCATGGAAAGGGACTTCATCTGCAGCTGTAGCAGCCACTCCTATAATATCAAATATAACGCCTATCAGCACAATCATAAATACAATAATCATGCCGGCGGCCCAATTGACGCCTTCTAGGGACAAGGTTGAAACAACTGAAAAAATAGCCGCTAACACGAGCGTGATAACGGCGATTCCAGTACTCCATTTTAAGGATTTATTGAAAACTTTATTCATCGGTACTCCTTTTGAATATATCATCATCGATAATTAGTTATCCTAATAGTTGTTTAGAATTTCATTATATGTATTGTGGAGTGGTCATTCAAAGAGTAAACACTGCGGCTTAGGTCCAGTAGGTTTTCCCAGAGAGGTACCAATGCGTTGCCACACTGGAGGTTTCCCTTTAATCCTCCCTTGACGTTGTCGCCAATCGTCAGACTAGATTACCACTTAGTCCGCACTATAATCCCCTTTGAACGTCACATGGAACAGTCTAGGAGTTTTCCTCAACAGTCTTTACCATTCCCTAGCCTCTTTCGCAGAGTCGATTTCATATGGTATAGAATACTCTTCAGCGGCCAACCGAAGATTTTTCCTCTTCCATAATCCCCTCAAACTCCACTCAAGGCAGGCTACGCTGCTCAACAGTAGTTTCTAGCGACCGAAAAAACCGTTGAATCAGGTTTATAACCCCAGTTCGCAATAAGGTATTAGCACACAAACCGCAAAGTTGAGGTCCTCCGCGGCAAAAGGGTCAACGCCCACATGCCATTGTGGATCGCCCTTCAGCCTTAACTCCCAGTGTAGACCCAAAGCTGGGCGCTTCGAGCCTATACAAGGAACTTCATCGATGTGCCCTTTGGCGGATTTTTAGGCCCGCCCTCAGAAATGGGAGACTGACTAGAATACTGCACCACTCCTCATGTAATTATAATATACCACAGGAACGGTTATGTCTCAATATTTCTAGTGATCCCTGCTGATCATAAAGTCTGTGAAATGCTCTAACCATTCATGTTTGATGCCTGCTTTATATAAGTGTTTCTTTGCATAATCCACTTCCCTGAACAACTGGTCTTTCGCCCCAGTAATGGTCAAAAGATTCGGGTATGTACTCTTGTTGTTTTGCACATCGCTGCCAATTGGCTTTCCGATTTTTGCTTCATCACCTTCTACATCCAAAATATCATCTTGGATCTGAAAAGCAAGTCCTAGGTGATGGGCGAATTGGATAAGATGATCCAGTTGCCGTCTTTCTCCCCCTGCGATCCGAGCACCTGCATAAATAGCGTAACCCAAGAGTGCTCCTGTTTTTTTACGGTGGATCTGTTCTAAATCGCCTAAAGATAGCGATTTTCCTTCTCCTTCAAGATCTGCTGCCTGGCCATCTACCATTCCCTCTGGACCCGCAGCTTTGGAAAGGTTCATGATCAAATCAACCTTCAATTCATCATTTAATAGCTTACAACCGGAAATCACTTCGAATGCATAGGTCAGTAAAGCATCCCCCGCAAGTATTGCCATCGCTTCCCCATAAATTTTATGATTGGTAAGGTTGCCTCTTCTGAAATCATCATCGTCCATTGCCGGTAAATCATCATGGATGAGGGAATAGGTATGGATCATTTCGACAGCACAAGCAGCATCCAGACCAAACTTGCTATCCTTTTCAAAAGCTTCGATCGTCATCAGCAATAAGGTGGGACGAAGCCGTTTGCCACCAGCTAAAATCGAATACAGCATCGCCTCTTTTAAGCTTGTATGCCCTTGGAGCCTATCAACCTTCCCTGGTAAGGTTTCATCAATTAAATTTTTCTTTTGTTGAAGGAGCTGCAAGAAAGTATTTTTGTCCAACCTCAGTCTTCCTCCTGTATCGTAAAGGGTTCTGTTTCCCCATTTTCCTTCAATAACTCATCCATCTGCTTTTCAACATCCTGTAACTTATCGTGGCATAGCTTTGAAAGCTTCATCCCTTCTTGAAATAGACGAATGGACTCTTCAAGAGGTACGTCACCTTCTTCTAATTTGCCGACGATTTCTTCGAGTTTCACCATCGCTTCTTCAAAGCTCTGGTCTTTTTTCTCTTCCATCACTTCTCACTCTCCTCAAGTCCCCATACTTGGCAATCCAATTTCCCGTCCTTCAAGCGGACAGTGACTTGATCACCTGGTTGTACTTGTTTCACGCTTTTAATAAGATTTTCAGTTCCCTGGTCATAAGCCAGGCTATAACCTCTTTCCATAATACTTAATGGACTTAAAGCGTTCAGCTTCCCGATTTTGTTTTGAAAATCCGAGCTGTTATGATCCAATATATTTCGCATTTCCTTTTTCAACATTCTGACCAATACTTGATGCTTGTCCTTTGATAGGTTAAATCGTCTTTCAGGATGATTGCGTTCCAAACGGCTTATAAGCTGATCGATTTGTTCAGCTTTTCGGTCGAAGGTTCTTGAACGTGTTTTTTGAAGACGTTCCATGGTCCGGTCAAGGTCTTGTTCTTTCTGTTTAACGAGTTGAAGCGGGTATCTGAAAGCATAAGACTTTTGATGATTATCCAGTAGGTTCCGCAACCTTTTTACATGCTCCGTTATAGCTCTTGTCAATCTTAGCTGTCGCTGTGTTACTCTTTCTTGCAATTCTTCAATATGAGGTACAGCTATTTCAGCAGCTGCTGTCGGAGTGGCGGCTCGAATATCAGCTACAAAATCAGCAATCGTAAAGTCTGTTTCGTGACCTACCGCAGAGATGATCGGAATGATGGAATGGAATATACTACGGGCGACGATTTCCTCATTGAAAGCCCATAACTCTTCAATGGAGCCACCGCCACGGCCGACAATCAGTATATCCCAGTTCCCTTGTTCATTAGCAAAATCAATAGCTCTTGAAATGCTCGATGCTGCATTCGGACCTTGAACCAGCACAGGCATAACAGTGACCTTTGCAATTGGAAAGCGCCGTTTAATTGTGGTTAATACATCTCGGACTGCCGCTCCTGTAGGAGAAGTAATAACCCCTATCCGTTTAGGGGTTGCTGGGATCTTCTTTTTTCGTTCAGGTGCAAAAAGCCCTTCCTTTTCAAGCTTCTTTTTCAATTCTTCGAATGCCAGAAACAAATTGCCGATTCCATCAGGCTGCATTTCTTTCACATAAAGTTGATACTGCCCATGCGGTTCATAGACGGATACTTCCCCTCGGATCAAAACCTTCATCCCTTCTTCAGGACGAAATTTCAAGAAACGGTTGTTCCCGGCAAACATGACGGAGTTGATCCGGCTGTTTTGATCTTTTACAGTAAAATACATATGCCCGCGGCTATGGTGTTTTACATTTGACAGCTCACCTCTAAGCCAAATGTCTTGGAGCTTTCCATCCATATCGAATTTACGTTTTATATAGCGGGTAAGCTCTGTGATGCTTATATATGGATCCTGTTGCATTAAAGCACACCTTCTATTTGATGACTCCACTTCGCTGACTGGACTGTATTTTGAAGGAGCATCGTGATCGTCATCGGGCCTACACCCTTCGGAACTGGAGTGATATAGGATGCAACCTGCTCAGCTTCTTCAAAATTGACGTCCCCTGTCAATTTACCATCATCTTTTCGGTTGATTCCAACATCAATCACTACAGCACCTGGTTTGATGAATTCTTTTCCAACAAAGTGCATCTTACCTACAGCAACGATCAATATGTCTGCCTGCCTTGTGATCTCCTTCATATTGGCTGTTCTGGAGTGACAATATGTAACAGTAGCATTTTCATTTAGGAACAATTGTCCAACAGGCTTTCCTACAATATTGCTTCGTCCGATCACGACGACATGTTTTCCTTCAATGGGGATACCCTTTGCCTTCACCATTTCGATGATTCCATAAGGTGTGCATGGCAAGAACGCGCGTTGTCCAGTCATCATCCTGCCGATATTGATCGGATGGAAACCATCTACATCCTTTTCTGGCGAAATCGCTTCGATGATTGCTGTTTCCGAGATATGCTCAGGTAATGGCAACTGTACGAGGATCCCATGACATTCATCATCGTTGTTATATTGGTTGATGATTTCCAGCAGCTTGTCTTCTGAGGTATCCTCAGAAAGTTCAATGAGCTTACCATCTATACCTACTTGCTTACATGCTTTCGTTTTCCCTCTAACGTAGGATAAAGAAGCAGGATTATCGCCGACGATAATAACAACTAAACCAGGGATGATCCCCTCACTTCTCAGTTTTTGTACTTCCTCTTTCATTTCATTCCTTTTTACTTCTGCAATTTCATTTCCCTTTATAAGCTCTGCAACCATCAATATCCCCTCCACTATTGGATCGTTTTGCTTATTTTTGAAAGTACGGCATTCACAAAGCGACCAGATTCGTCCCCTCCGAATGTTTTGGCAAGGTCAATCGCCTCGTTGAAGGTAACCTTGATCGGAATGTCATCAATATATAACATTTCATAGACAGCTAGCCGCAGTACAGTACGGTCTACGTTCCCGATTCGTTCAAAGCTCCAGTTTTCGAGATGTTCCTTAATAAGTGTATCAATTTCTTCCTTATGATCTGTTGTCCCTTCGACTAACTGGACAAGGAATTCATCTCGTTCTTGATCTTCCTCAAGAACGTGGCCAATCGCTTCAGAACGGTCTAATTGGCTTACATCTATTTGAAATAAAGACTGTAAAGCCTTTTCCCTTGCATTCCTTCTTTTCATATCGTGATACTTCCTTTCATTTCTTCTCTATCCGATGATAGCATAGAGACCATTACCTTTACAGCATACACATGTTTAATACGTTATAATCGAAAAACTGACTCGAAACGGGCAGACTCCTCTCGTTCTCCAATGGTGGTAATAGGAGGAGTCTACTGTTTGTTTTGAGCCAGTTCGCTGATCAATATTCTTGATCTTCTTCCATTGCCGGATTCACTTTACCTTCAAATTGCACACCGACCACATGTACATCGATACGATTTGGTTCTAAAGCTGTCATCGTATGGAGTGTGTGTCTAATGTTTTCCTGGATCTTTTCAGCTGTATCTGGGATCGATACACCGAAACTCATCGTTACGAAAACATCGATGTTGATTCCTTCTTCAGAAAGCTCGACCTTTACACCCTTACCAAGTGATTTTTTGCCGAAACGTTCAACTACCCCGGAAGCAAAGTTCCCACGCATTGCGGAAACTCCTTCTACTTCCGTAGCAGCAAGACTAGAGATCACTTCAATTACTTCTGGTGAGATTTCAACCTTGCCTAAATTCGCATCCTTTTCTTCCATTTCAAATGTTTGATATTCGTTCATACTACTCACCTCCATTTGAAGTCCGCTTTGATGATTTTGATGTTAAATCATAGTTCTCTAAAAATTTGGTATTGAATTCACCGCTATTGAACTTTTCATGATCTAGTAAGCGCAGGTGGAATGGAATGGTTGTATCAACACCGTCAATGACAAACTCACTCAATGCACGTTTCATCCGGCGGATCGCTTCTTCCCGTGTGTTCCCATAAGTGATGACTTTCGCGATCATCGAATCGTAATAAGGTGGAATGAAATAACCTGGATAGGCGGCTGAATCGACACGAACACCTAGCCCGCCTGGCGGCAAATACATTTCGATCCTGCCAGCAGAAGGCATAAAGTTCTTATCCGGATTCTCTGCATTGATTCGGCATTCGATCGACCAGCCTTCAAACTTGATGTCATCCTGGCTATAAGATAACCGCTCACCACTTGCAACTCGAATTTGTTCTTTGATTAAGTCGATACCTGTGACCATTTCTGTAACAGGATGCTCTACTTGGATCCTTGTATTCATTTCCATGAAGTAGAAATCACCGGTATTGTGCTCGAAAATGAATTCTACCGTACCCGCTCCAGAATAATTCACTGATTGGGCTGCCCGCACTGCAGCTTTTCCCATTTCTTCCCGTTTTTCAGGGTCGAGGGCTGGAGAAGGGGTTTCTTCTAACAGTTTCTGCAAACGACGCTGAATCGAGCAGTCACGTTCACCCAAGTGTATTACATTTCCATGGTTGTCACCAAGCACCTGGATTTCAACATGGCGGAAATCTTCAATGTATTTTTCAATGTACACACCTGGATTTCCGAAAGCTGATGCAGCTTCTTGTTGAGTCATGTTGATCCCTTTTACTAGCTCTTGCTCAGTACGGGCGACACGGATTCCTTTACCTCCGCCGCCGGCCGTTGCCTTGATGATGACAGGGTACCCCATTTCCTCTGCTAATTTTATCGCTTCCTCTTTGGTTTCAATGATCCCTTCAGAGCCTGGAACGATCGGAACTCCAGCTTCCTTCATCGTCGATCTGGCAACATCCTTCGTCCCCATTCGACTGATCGCTTCAGGGCTCGGTCCAATGAAAGTAATATTACATTCAGCACAAATTTCAGCAAAATCAGCATTCTCAGCCAAGAACCCATAACCAGGGTGTATGGCATCAGCACCAGTCAATGTTGCAACACTCATGATGTTTGTAAAGTTCAAATAACTTTCCTTCGCCAGTATGGGGCCGATACAATAGGCTTCATCTGCTAAACGTACATGCAATGATTCCTTATCGCCCTCAGAATATACAGCGATCGTTTCAATGTTCATTTCCTTACAAGCTCTGATGATCCGGACAGCAATTTCTCCTCGGTTCGCTATGAGTACTTTTTTTATCATTGAAATCACCTTATTGTTTTTTCACAAGGAATAAGGGTTGTCCATACTCGACCAGCTGTCCATTTTCTGCGAGTATTTCTACTATTTCCCCATTCACTTCCGCTTCGATTTCATTGAAGAGCTTCATCGCTTCGATAATACAGACGATCGAGTCGTTGGATACTTTGTCGCCTGTCTTAACGTATGAATCTTCATCTGGGGAGGGAGATGCATAAAATGTACCGACCATTGGTGATTCGATCTTATGTAGTGATTCATCCATTTCTTTTCCAGGCTTTTCATCTTCGCTCTTTGGTTCAGGCTTTTCTTCTACTGTTTGCGGATTTTGTTGTGGTACTTCCGCTTGAACAGGTGCCTGGGTTACTGCTTGAGGTGTTTGTTGTACTTCCGGCTGTTCCTCTACACCTTTCTTCATTGTGATCTTTGCACCTTCTTGTTCATATTCGAATTCATTAATAGAAGATTGATCGATTAATTTGATCAATTCACGAATTTCTTGAATTTTGAGCATAATTTCCACTCCTTCATTGTTTCTACTATTTTATAATCATTATAGCATAATTCAAACTTTCTAAAACTTACCACCTTACTATGTGAGCTGGTACTAATTCGTTTATATCATAACACACTCTATTTGGGGAGGGTACCGATTATATTTTTTAGTCGCATCGTACCGAAAAGAAAGTGCGGCTGATTAATATATAGGGTATTTGTTCCTTTATTTGGTCATAAGGAAACTGAAATTTGATTTTTTACATCTTTTCTGTCACGTTACGAGCCCTTGTATCCGATAAATTATTTTAAACCCTTCAAATAGGAAAAAGGCAGCCCAGAGGACTGCCTCCCTTCTATGATTGATTAGTTCTTCGCGACTTGGAATTGGACCGCTACATGTTTGTTGCCAAGTTGTTCTTGAGCCTTGCGCATGATTGCATTCGCTTCACTTTTACTTAATTCTTCATTAGCGCGTACAATGATCTGAACTTCTGCATCCATCGTATTGACGAGGACATCTTCATAGCCCATTCCCTTGATCAACGTTTCGAGGGTTTCTTCCTTCATCGCTAGTTCTTGTAATTCTTCCAACTGACCAAGGGCCTGTGATTGGACTTCGGCTGAAACACTGGTAGAAGCAAGGACCTCATTGTATTTGTCTTGAAGCTCAGAGCGCTTGTCTTCGATCTTCATTCGGAGTTCTGTAAACATCTCGTCGCTGTCAACCTCTGTCACGACCGAATCTCCAGTCGCTTCTTTAGCGCTTTCTTTCTTATCCTCATTCTGAGCAGCGAAGTCTGTCGGAGATTGTTCCGGTGTAGTGATGTAATACACGGATAAAACGATAATCAAGCTCAACATTGTCAATAACCAAACCGTTTGTTTTTTCAATAACATACATTATTCCCCCTTCTGCTTTTTCGGTCCAACACTCACTTTATGACTGGGTACGTCAAGCACCCTCGAGACCGCTTCGATAATCCAACTTTTCACTTTCATGTTTTGTGCCCCATCAGCTAAAATAAGTACGCCTCTCACCTCCGGCTTTTCGGTAGTGACTACAATCGGCTGTTCACCGTTTTCACCTTGGATGATGATGACTTTTTCCTCCGTTTGAAGGTTTGTGGATTTACGCTTCCCCCCATGTTGGTCAGTTTCATCAGTGGTAGAATCTTGTTTTGAGGTATCCTTTTCGTAAATTGTTTTTGAAGTGGAATCAAGAAAGACCATTACACTGGTATCTTGAACTCCCATCATTTCATCGAGGATTTCCTTCAATTGGTTCCCGTAATGTTCTTCCATCTCTCTTATCGAAGAAGGATCGTCTGATTTTTTTATTGAGAATGTCGACTTGGATTCCTCGTCATCTTCTGTTGAGTTCATAGCTGGAGTCGCATCTGGTGTACTTATCAGGTTTTGGATGAGCATCATGGCAATCCCGAAGCCGAGGATAAGTAAAATGTATTGGGATTTACGGTTCAGCTTCATGCCATCTTTGTTGGATTTCAGAATCGATTTCAACCATTCATTCTGTTTTTTCTTATCAGACATTTGGCATTACGATCCTCCTTCCTCTACAAGAACGATTTGCTCAGGTGACACTTCCCACTCTTTGGAAAGAAAAGCCTTGATCTCTTTCAAGTCGGACGATTCCTCGTCAGGCTCTTTGATTTCTCCTGTATTGATCTCCACCTTTTGGATGGTTTCAATCGCATCTTCAACGCTCGATTCACTTTCCAAAGTGGCACGGATGAGCCACTGACTCTTTTCTGGACCAGCTTGGGATTTTTCCTGTATCACCACATCCTTTAACCTTTTCTCATATTGGTCTGCCAGCTTATCTACTACTTTTTGTCGTAGTAGGACAGCCATTTGTTCTAAAATATATGCATCTTGTGAGGCTTGTATTTCACTTTTCTTGTTTTCTATCAAATTTTTCATCTCTCCATCGTTTATCACAGTTTCACTTAATCCCAATGATGCCAGTTCTTGATTGAGATCTACGGAAAACATCTTGATCATTGGATTCAGGATGGCGATGATCAAGAGCAGCCCGATGACGACTTTCACATATTTTTGAAATGCATTAGAGGGCAGCAGTAATTCCAGGATGGTCGCCAACAGGATGATCAGAATGATGTTCGTCACCCATTCATTAATAAAAGACACTCGGATTCCTCCTCCGCTCACCTCATCATCAGTGTGAGATTTCCAGCTGCAATCATCATCGTTACCGCCAGGAAAAACATGAAACAAACGATGGACAGCGCTGCAAAAATAAACATGACATTCTTGCTGATGATCGTTAAACATTGGATGATCGGACCACCACCCAACGGTTGTAAAACCGCAGCAGCAATTTGATAGATCAATACGAGAGATAGGATTTTCAGCGCAGGAAACGCACAAAGCAGGATCAAAATAACAACTCCTGCAATTCCGATTGTGTTTTTCAATAATAATGAGGCGCTTAAGACGGTGTCTGTGGCGTCCGTGAACATCCGACCGATAACAGGGATGAAGTTCCCAGTTATGAATTTAGCGGTCCGGATCGCCACTCCGTCGGCAACCGCAGCAGTTGCCCCCTGTACACTTATGACTCCTAAGAAAACAGTAAAAAAAACAAGCATAGTTCCTATCGCTATACCGCGTAGCAAATTAGCGAGCTGGGTCACTTTATAATGATCGGTCAGCGTACTCACGATACTGAGCAATGCTGAAAGGAGCAAGAGAGGGAGGACGAAATGCTGGATCAACAACCCGCTCGTATTCACAAGGAAAATGATGAAGGGATGGAAAAAAGCAACCGATGCAATACTCCCTGTTGTTGCCATCAAAGCTAGTAATAAAGGAATAAGTGCGATGATGAATGAATTCATATTTTTGATCGCATCAATGGTATAGTCAGCTGCAACATGAAAGCTATTAAGTGCAATGACGATCAACACCATGTAAACAATCCCATAAGCGACTTTACTTACTGCCTGGTTTTCAAAGGCGTTCTGCATCGTCTGAAGGAGCATGCTGAAAACCGTTAACATGATCAGCATCCCAAGAAGCTTCCCATTTGTCAGGATCTCATGAAATAGATATTTAAGAAGACCGATCGCCCATTCTTTCAATGAAAAATCTTGATCGCTTTGGATGAACTCTAGTATACTGCCCTTTTGGCTTTCCGGTAAAAACCCGCCATATTCACTTCGGATTTTGTTCCAGTATTCACGAATATCATCGAGGTGTTCGTCTTCCACCTTCAAACTCGCTTTGATCTGTTCTTTATCACCCGTTTGCGCATTTACATGATTGAAAGGTTGTCCCACATATATACAAAAAATGACAGCCATAACGATCCCGAACACGACTTTTATCTTTGAGTTGATTGGCATGTCATTCACTCCTAATTTGGCAGGAAATCGATAATCGTTTCTATCAAAACAGTAAGGATCGGGATCGCCATTACAAGAATCAGAACCTTACCAGCCAATTCAATTTTCGCAGCAATCGATCCTTGTCCCGCGTCCCGAGTGATCTGAGCTCCAAATTCAGCGATATAGGCAATACCGATGATTTTCAAGATCGTTTCGACATACACCATATTCAGATTGGCGTTGGTTGCAAGACGCTCCAACATCATGATCACAGCTTGTATTTTTCCTATTAAAAACAAGAAAACAGTCGCACCGGCAAAAAGAATCACGAGGAAAGAAAAAGCAGGCTTCTGTTCCTTAATGATAATCGTGAGAAATGTAGCGATCAGGCAGAACCCTACAATCTGGATGATCTCAATTGGAACCCCCTCCTCATCCCTGGAAGAGAAACACACCTCTTATTTGTTGGAACAGATCGTCTAACAATGTAATGACGATAAAAAGGACAAGAACAAATCCTATCAATGTAATCCAGTGGGCAATGTCTTCTTTTCCCATCTGTTTCAACACGGTATGTAACATGGCAACCACAATACCTATCCCAGCAATTTGAAAAATAGTATTAACATCGTAAGGCATCCTGCTTTCTCCTCTCTAGCTAAATCAGCAAAATGACAATCAATAACCCTACTAAAACCCCAAGACTCTTGACCATATTTTCATAGCGGTGCTGTATATCCTCTGCTTCTTTCTCTTCCCGCTCAAGATGCACGATCGTAAGCCGGATCTGCTTCTGTTGATGATCGCGGTCATGTCGGCCTAATGTAGCTCCAAACTGCTTCAAAACTTCGATTTCACCTTTTTGGAAGGCAGTATGCTTTTTTATGATTTCTAGGCTCTCCTCCCATGCTTCTTGAACAGTGCACCTTCCCGTATACAAACGGCCGGCTACTTCTTCAAAGAAAAGGGAGAGCGGTGCTTTCATTTGTTTGGAAAGATTCATGCTTGCTTCATAGATGGGAGTCAGTCCATAAACGATCTCAGCTTCAAGTGATTGAAGAGCAACCTTTAATTGCCTCAACTGTTTCGGTCGCTCTTGGAGACGCTTAGCCCATTCGAATCCTGCCCAAGTGGTTGCAAGAATGATACAGACAGCTCCAATCACATTCATGTAGCGGTTCGTTCCTGTTCATAGTTGATCACCTTGAATCCACTATCTAAGACTCGTTTGATTCGACTTGGGCTATTGGTTTGAGACATTTCTATAAAACGGTCGAACAATTGAATGTCTAACAGCGTGTTGATCGTAGGTCGTTTCAAGACATCTTCGATACTGTATCCATGTGCTGTCATGATCATCTGCACCCCTGCATTCATAGCTTCTAAAATGGCTTCAGAATCTTCCTGCCTGCCGATCTCATCAACGATGATGACTTCTGGACTGAGGCTTCTGATCATCATCATGACCCCTTCTGCCTTCGGACATGAATCAAGCACATCGATCCTCGTTCCAAAGTCATGCTGCGGAACACCCTTGATGCAGCCCGCTATTTCAGAACGCTCATCCACAATTCCAACTTTTGATGTTGGAATGTTCCGTTCTGGCATACCTGTACTTGCAACTCTTGCCAAGTCCCTCAAAAGCGTTGTTTTACCAGATTGAGGCGGTCCGATGATCAAGGTGTTCAACCACCTTTTTCTGAAAAGAAAAGGGGCGACCGGCTCTGCAATCCCTATTTTTTGCCGAGCAACCCGGATATTGAAAGAACTGACGTCTTTAATAGCTTTGACTTGTCCTTTTTCTGTAATGACCTTGCCGGCAAGTCCAACACGATGGCCGCCTTTTATCGTGATATAACCCCTTTTCAGTTCTTCTTCAAAGGCATATAAAGAAAATTGGCTCAACTTGTTCATGAGTTGGATTCCATCTTGAAATGTAACAATATACGGATCCCCTAGTCCTGTTTTCGGATATACCGGTTTTCCCCCACAAATAATCTCAAGCGGACGGTTGATCCGAACCCTCACTTCCTCAACTGACTCCTCTGGATTTTTGATCGGGGAATATAGGAGATCCCTTAATGAATCTGGCAGCATATCAAGAATTTCTTCCATGGTACATCCCCATTTCTTTATATGGGCTTGTTCCCAATGTATGGCTGAACAAGCTTTTTTATGACACTGGTAAATGAAGAACACTCATTTCAAAACCCCTATTAAAATCATGAGCACACCGATCCCAATGAGAGCTAATTTACTGAATGAAAGATCCCCTGCGAGTCCCATCAGACCTAGCGCCATCGTAAAAATGAAGATCACAGGTCCCACAAAGGCCAAAGAAGCATTTATCAGGACCGCTTTCTGTATTGAATTGAAATAGATCATTAGGAAAACAGCAGTAAGTTCGAAGGTGGCAGACAATAGTCTCAAACCAGCCATATTAAGTACAGTAGGATCAAAATGATCAATGAGATACTTCATAACTTCCTCCACTTTTTGTACAACCTATGTTCTGAAATACAGAAGTAGACTAGTGAACTGGATCTTTTTATATGGGGAATTATAAGTTGTGGACATACGCAAAATTAATTCCTTGTTTTTAATGATCTTTAGAGGAATTTTTAAAATCATGTAACAGAATTATAAAATCGCACAAGAAAAGCGCAAACGCCCTGATCAACCACGAAGGTCACTGGAAGTCCGACGAGGAGGCTGTCGCCGCTGCAGTAGGACTGAAGTGATCCAAGTGGTTGGGCGTTAGAGCTAGACATCAAGAAAAGCGCAAACGCCCTGATCAACCACGAAGGTCACTGGAGGTCAAACGAGGAGGCTCGAACCAAACAAAGTTCGGTTCTGCGTGGGTAACTTTTTAAGTAGTACTCCAATGTGCCGGCCGCCACAGGAGGACTGAAGTGTTCCAAGTGGTCGGGCGGTGGAGCTAGACATCCTTCATCGGAACAAAATTGTTATACTTTCTTATCCTTTAAAAAAGGAAGACCCGAACCAAGATTGGTCCGGGTCTCCTTTTCGATATTATATAAATTATGCTCTAGACACATATTCTCCAGAACGGGTGTCGATGATAAGTACGTCTCCTTCGTTGATGAAAAAAGGAACTTGAACAGATAGTCCTGTTTGAAGAGTAGCAGGCTTCGTACCACCAGATGCCGTATCTCCTTTAATGCCAGGTTCAGTTTCTGTCACTTCAAGTTCTACCGTGTTCGGAAGTTCAACACCGATTGTCTCTCCTTGATACATTTGTACCTGTACTGTCATGTTTTCAAGAAGGTACTTCAGCTCTTCTTCAATTTGGTCCGTTTGAAGTTCAAGCTGTTCGTACGTTTCGTTATCCATGAACGTATGCACATCACCTGAGGAATAAAGATATTGCATACGTCGGTTGTCGATGTGTGCCTTCGCTACTTTCTCTCCACCACGGAAAGTTTTCTCCTGGATTGCCCCAGTACGTAGGTTGCGAAGTTTTGAACGTACGAAAGCAGCCCCTTTACCAGGTTTTACATGTTGGAAGTCAAGGACTGTCCAGATCCCTCCGTCTACCTCTATTGTTAATCCTGTTTTAAAATCGTTGACTGAAATCATATTGTTTCCTCCTGTTTTTACTCACCAATGATGAATAATTCTTTTGATGAGGTTGATAATTTTTCACAGCCTGTTTTCGTGATGACGACATCGTCCTCAATTCGGACACCGCCCAGCCCGGAAACATAGATGCCTGGTTCAACCGTTACCACCATGCCAGGCTCCAAAACTGTATCAACTTTAAAGGAAAGACCTGGACCTTCATGGACATCCAAACCGATTCCATGTCCTGTTGAATGGCCAAAATTTTCACCAAAACCTTTTTCCTTGATATAATCTCTTGTCAATGCATCTGCTTCTTTACCAGTCATTCCCGGTTTCAATCCTTCTAATCCTTTCAACTGGGCATCAAGGACAATTTGATGGATCTCCTTCATTTTTTCACTCGGTTCACCGACTGCAATGGTACGGGTAATATCTGAACAGTATCCTTTATAAAGCGCTCCGAAATCCAAAGTCACCATATCGCCTTTTTCAATAACCTTTTCAGTTGCCACACCGTGCGGTAGGGATGAACGTTCTCCAGATGCTACAATGATATCAAATGAAGATGAGGTTGCACCATTTTTCCTCATGAAAAATTCCAGCTCATTTGAAACGTCAATTTCTCGCATACCAGGTTTGATGAATGTCAAGATATGTTCAAATGTTTTGTCAGCAAGATCGGCTGCCTCTTTTAAAATCTGCAACTCCTCTTCATCTTTTATCAAACGGAGCTTTTCAATCATGCCTGAAACAGCAACGAGGCCGCTATAAACCTTATCACTATATGTCTGATGTGCCGCATATGTAAGGTGGTCTTGCTCGAATCCCAGTTTTGATATCCCCATTTTTTTCGCTTGTATGGCGACTTCATCAGGAATCAGAGCGGTATGTTTGACGATTTCGTAACCCTTCGCTTGCGTATTTGCTTGATCGATGTAACGGAAGTCCGTGATCAACTTCGCCTCTCGATCCGAAATGAGCACAACTCCCGAAGAACCTGTAAATTGGCTGATGTACCGACGATTGCTTGCACTTGTGATTAACATTCCGTCAATTCCATATTCATTGAACAATGCTCTTAAACGTTCAATTCGATTCAATATTCTTCCCCCTTTAAATAATGTAAAAGCCCTTTAAAAGCCAGTTCATACCCAATACTGCCAAAACCTGAGATCTGCCCGATCGTAACTTCTGAAATGACAGACGTATGTCTGAACGATTCACGTGCATATATATTGGATAAATGAACTTCTATTGAAGGAATGTCAATACTTGCAAGTGCGTCCCTGATTGCATAGCTGTAATGTGTGAATGCCCCCGCGTTGAGAATTAATCCAGTATACTTATCGCCAGCTTCATGGATCCAATCGATAAGATCACCTTCATGATTGGATTGACGAGCTTCAATGTCACATCCATTATCCTTGGCAGCAGATTCGAGCGAGGCCATGATCTGTTCCAACGTCTCCCGTCCGTAGATATCAGGTTCCCTTTTACCTAACCGATTCAGGTTTGGACCGTTCAACACCATGATTTTCATTATGTACTTCTCCCCTTTTATTTATAGGAGTGCATATACAAAAAAACAGAATGTTCCATGGAACATTCTATCACAGGTCATTGTTTTTGAATAGTTCAATGCCCTTCCTGCCGCGCTTTGGTCAGCTCATCATACTCGAATGATATCGAGAAACCGATAAACAATCCATATAACACATACAAACATAAAGTGGTTGTCACTGTATTCGTCCCTAATTCCTGAATCGGCTCTAAAGCTGGAAAAATCGGCCGTAATAAGTAAAAGACGATACCCCAGAGTATAATTCCATAAATTACCCCCGTAATCATATGCTTGAACTTGGCAAGCAGGATTTTATACGCCATCGCCACTAACATGGATAAAAAGGCGATAATGAAAATCCCGATCCAATTCCCTAATGCTTGATCTTTCCAATCTGCAACTACCCAGGGGGTTAAAACCAGGGCAGGCTTTATTTTCGTAAAGTTCAATAGATACAATAGATAACCAATTAGACTCCAGAATAACCCACCTATGAATCCGATGGTTAAAACCCTTCCAGTAAAGGAAACTTGTTTTTCCGTTTGATTCTGTTCTAAAGGCTCTCTGTGATCAGTTTCTTCCTGACCATTACGTTCAGACTTCATTTTTGCACCTCCAAAATTACCCTTCAGTCTCACCATGATGAAAATCAATTGAAAAAATCCAGTTTAAATGTGTTAAATAAATGGAAAAGGGAACATATATACTAAAGTCCACCTACTTATATAAAAATTTTTCCAGCGGGCTCTCACTGATAATATGTTCCATTTACCAGTAAGTTATAAGCCTGGAGGATTGAAAATTGAATAACATGGAGTCCACACATATAGCGGTTTTACAGACTATCATGTAGAATAGAGTTAGAATGGTAATGCATAGATAGGTTGGTGGATGTATGTCTAAACATAAAACTCCAGCATATGGCGGCCAGGCCGTAATGGAAGGTGTCATGTTCGCTGGAAAACATACTTACGTAACAGCAATTCGGAGGAAAGACGACTCAATCGAGTACTTCGAAGTTAAAAAGAAGCATCGCCCCGTTCTTAACTCTCTAAAAAAAATACCATTGATCAGAGGGTTTGTGGCAATCATTGAAGCTAGCGCGAACGGTGTGAAGCATTTGAATTTCTCTACAGATCGATACGATGTGGCACCAGAGGATGATGAGCAGGTCCTGGCAGAAAATAAACCTTCCAAATTGACTTTGATTCTTGGAACAGCATTGATCGGTGTCCTCTCATTCCTTTTCGGTAAATTTTTGTTCACTTTGCTCCCTGCTATTGCGGCTGAAGCATTTCGACCGATACCTATATTTTCAGGGCATGTCGGACAGAATATTATTGAAGGTTTTCTTAAATTGATCTTATTGCTTTCTTATTTATATTTCATATCAATGGCACCATTAGTTAAAAGGGTATTCCAATATCATGGTGCTGAACATAAAGTAATAAACGCATATGAAAACAAATTGCCTTTGACAGTCGAAAATGTGCAAGCGCAATCGAGATTACACTATCGATGCGGCAGCAGTTTCATATTGTTCACCGTCGCTATCGGGGTCTTTATCTATTTATTTGTACCATCAGAACCATTATGGCTGCGGTTGATTTCCAGAGTGTCACTGATCCCTATTGTATTAGGCGTTTCTTATGAAGTGCTGCAAGGTACAAATAAATTGAGAAACATCCCTGTACTACGTTACATTGGTTACCCTGGCCTATGGCTCCAGCTATTGACTACTAAGGAACCGACTGATAAACAGACCGAGGTAGCCATCGCATCATTCAATGAGATGCTTGAACGTGATGGACGTTATGAAAAAGCGGCCACCGGAAAGACTGCTGAAGTCGTTTAATTTTTTAAGGAGGTGAGTCATGTTGTTTCGAAAGTTCAACGTATTGGTCATGTTGATACTTGGTCTTGCAGCATTTGGCTTTGTGATAACCTTAATCACCAATCCGATGTACCTTGTACGAATGGTGCTGATTGCCGCTGCAGTCGGTGGAATCTTATACTTCTTGTATAAACGATTTCTTTTAAAGCGATTTGGTGGCGGTGGCGGTAAAGATGTCAATAAATACAAGCAGGCGGCTCGCTATTCTGCACAGAAATATCAGAATCAACCAGGGAAATCAATCAAAAAACCGTCGAAGGTAAAGCCAAGTCCAAAGACAAAATCCTCCTTATCGAAAATGAAGAAACGAACAAATGATCATAACTTCAAAGTAATAGAAGGTAAAAAAGGGAAGAAAAAAAATCGAGCACTATAAGATGCTCGATTTTTTTGTTGAAAGACTTGTTTTAGGCCGGTAATGGCGCCAATTCCTTAAAAACTTCTCTGTACTGTCTATCCCGAAATCAGTCAATTCATCAATCACTTTTGAAGAGAGGTCAAAATTAATCATTGAAATTTGTTTTACAGGGATAAAAACGATATCAGCACTGTGGGCTGTCGAAATGTGCCTAGCATCATGGGCATCCATCATCGTATCGAACAGCCCATGGAATAAAGAAATTGCATTCTTGACATTATTCGGTTTTTGCTCGTACTGTGAAGGCTTTAGCTGAAAGCCGAGTGTCGGCCGCGTGATCTCCGTTTTCCCATTCTGGAATAACCAAATCGGAAAATTACTTAATACTCCACCATCCACGATGATGTTCTTTTTACCCGTTGCGTCATACAATTTCATCGGATCGAAAAAATAAGGGATACTCGCACTCATCCTGACAGCTTTTGAAATTTTGAAGCGTTCCGGCAAAATGCCATATCGTTTTAAATCATCCGGTAAAATGATAAGACGCCCATTCGTAATATCAGAAGCGATGATTTTCAGGGAGCCTTCAGGAAGATCACCGAAAGTTTTTATTCTCTTGGCAGCAAGTACCTCATCCACCCACTGCTCCAACCGCCTCCCCTTATAGAGACCTAATTTCCAGTACAACATTAGCCATTTCATGAAAGGAAAAGCTATAGACAGCCTTCTTGGATCAAGAAATTCTCTAATATCCACTTCATGGAGTAACGACTTGATTTCATCTGCTTTATAACCTGCTGCCACTACCGCTGCGAAAATAGCCCCAGCACTCGTTCCGGCTGTTCTGTTAAATGTGATACCTTTCCGCTCCGCAGCTTTCAAGGCTCCAATAAATGCGATCGCTCTTACACCACCACCTGAGAATACGCCATCTACATCCATCGTTTCACCCCTCTCCATTTTATATATGACTGAATAGAGGAGAGAATTCATCCATCCAGCATCGAAGAAGTAAGGTTGAATCTAAAAAATGGTTGCTAATTGAATGCTGATAAGGAAATGAAAACTGGAAAAAGATGAGATTTTGCAAAAAAAACCAGCTAAGCGGGCTTGCCGAATAAGGCTAATTTAAGGAAGTGATGTCTAGCTCCAACGTCCAACCTGGATCACTTCAGTCCTCCTGTGGCGGTCGACACATTGATTTAGTTCGAAGTGTTTACCCACGCAGAAACGAACTTTGTTTGGTTCGAGCCTCCTTGTCGGACTTCCAGTGAACTTCGTGACTATGTGGGTTGCTTCCGCTTTTTTTCGCCCGCAGAAAGCGATTATCATTTCAAATTGTAAAACAACCATCTATACGAAAACAGCCAAAAATAAAAAACAACCACAACACAAGGTCATGATTGTTCCTGTTCTTCTTCATTTTTACGTTGAATTTCCCGTAGCCCATCAATCCGGGACGTATCTTCATCGAAATATTGTACCAAATCCCCTATGCGGTCAATCGCATTCCAGCTCAAATGATGTTCAATTCCTTCAACATCTTCGTAAATGTTTTCTTGATCCACTCCGATGACTTTCAGGAAATCTTCCAAAAGTTCATGTCGATATACAAGACGTTTTCCAAGTTTCTTACCATTCGGTGTCAGTACGAACCCACGATATTTTTCATAAACGACATATTTGCCTTTATCAAGTTTCTGTACCATTTTCGTAACCGATGATGGGTGAACTTCCAGTGCTTCTGCAATATCTGAAACCCTTGCGTATCCTTTTTCATCAATCAATTGGTATATACGTTCAATATAATCCTCCATACTTGGAGTTGGCATGTTCTTCCCCTCCAATACCGCTGATTTTGTAGGTTATACAAAATCAAAGCATACTAAAAGGATACAATAATAACAGGTAAGTGACAAGCGTTCTTGGCGATCGTCTCTTTCAATTCTTGGGCCTCAACCTTTTGATAGACGTATTTGCCACGGCCCCATTTGCTCAGTTTACGGGGTTAAAGGATATGTTTCGAGGTATTTGAATTTAAGTGTTCTCAGGGAAATTTTGGAGTTGTCGAGATAATGGCGGAGTTGTTGGGATAATTCAGGTGTTGTTGGGATATTTTTTTACTTGTCGGGTTTTGGGGCTCAGTTGTTGAAATAATAGTATACTAAGGTTATGAATAGACGTAAATATGCCTAAAATTAAAGACCTTGAGTTTAAACATATGGGTTTAAAGCTTAAAAATCTTATATAAAATACAAAAGGACGAACCGATCATCAAACTCGGCTCGTCCACTTTACTTAGATTCCGCACTTTAATTGAGCATTACAGTTTGTACATGTATTACATCCGCCGATTTCTTTTACTTTCCCTTTACGGCAGACTGGACATGTGTTTCCTACTTCATTTCCAATCGTGACATCTGTTGAGCGAAGATCAGAGATCGTATCCACAAGTACGACTTTCTTCTTCTCTTCCGTCTTTGTTGCAACAGAATCATCATTGAACGTATTTTCTTCGGCTTTTAGTGTCAGTACCTGTGAATCACGGCTACCATCCACGTATACTGTTCCGCCTTTTGCTCCACCGTTATATAAACGTTCATAAACGGCTTGTACTTGCTCTACTGCATACCCTTTCGGCGCATTGACGGTTTTACTGATGGAACTGTCGATCCAGTTTTGGATGACACATTGCGTATCTGCATGTGCTTCCGGCTTTAGATCCATTGCTGATACGAACCAATCCGGCAAGTTTTCTGCATCGGCTTCCGGATTACGTGACAAGTATTCGTTCACGATATCTGCCTTCACCTCAATGAACTTACCAAGACGTCCGCTTCTGAAATAAGAGAACGAGAAGTAAGGCTCTAATCCTGTACTTACTCCGACCATCGTTCCTGTGGATCCAGTTGGTGCAACAGTCAACAAGTGTGAATTACGAATGCCATGTTCCAAAATACCCTCGCGGATATCTTCAGGCATCTTCTTCATATACCCTGTGTTGATGAAGGCTTGCCGTAATTCTCTCGTTTCTTCATCTGTCTTACCAACTAAAAATGGAAAACTTCCTTTTTCTTTTGCCAGTTCAATCGACTCACGATAAGCAGTTGTCGCCATCGTTTCAAAAATTTCATCAATCAGTTTGTTTCCTTCTTCTGATCCGTACACCGTTTCACAATAGATAAGGAGATCGTGAAGGCCCATTACACCTAATCCGACACGACGCTCTCCAAGAGCTTGTTCACGGTTCTTTTCTAAGAAATATGGGGTAGCGTCGATCACATTATCCTGCATCCGGACACCCGTTTTAACTGTTTGCTTCAACTTGTCAAAATCAACACGTTTATTATCTTTGTCTGCAACGTTAGCCAGGTTTACGGCAGCCAAATTACAGACAGAATATGGTGCGAGTGGTTGTTCCAATTTTGTTATCCTACCGGCTTTTTATCCGATAGTTCTTACAGTTTCATTCCTGTAAGTTCAGCATAACTTTTCATCACAAATACCTTTCATAAACCTAAGAAGTTCTTTTCTCCCAAGATCTTCGCCTAAGACAGCCTTAGAAATCACTCTAATGTCTTTTATTCCATACTGTCTCTCGATATCATCTGTTAATGGTCTGATAGTGGTTTTAATCTTATTATAAGGAGTTCCTAGAACAAGTTCTTTATTATCCTTCGCCCATTGTATGATGTATTCTTTAATCTTCTTGTGTACCTGTTTTCGTTTATTAACACTAGAGTTAGTAGCAAGTTTTATTGCTACTTTCCCTGAACAGGTACGGCCACAAAATTTCTTATGAGAAGTTATGATAACATCAAAAGGTCTTCCACATTCTAAACAGGTTTTCATTTCCCTAGGCTTTTTAAACTTACCCTTTTGTACCAATCCTGTTTTTCTTAGACCTTCATCATCCTTTGTTTCCCAATGCTATTAGAAGCCCATAATTTCTTTGTATGGTCGCCAATTACTCTTTTGGTTCTTTCATTATGCTTCAAATTATAATGTCCGTTTAGTTTCCCAAAAGCAGCTTTATTAACAGTAGTATCTTTCGACTTTATCCATTCTGTTAAAACAGAGGTTAATGAAAACGGCAACTTTTTATATAGGTCTAATAGCTCCTCATACGAAATTAGTTTGCATTCTATTGAATACAGTTCTTTAATAGAGTATAGGGCTTTTCTTGCTTTTTTCTTTTCTTGTTCGTTCCTTGATTTGATTTCCACTATCTTTGTAACTTCACCATTTTTATCATAGAAGAAAAAGTCTGGTTTATATAGCCTATAACCAATGTCATAAACTTCGTCTTCATAGCTCCATTGAATTGAATGATGTTCAAGAGATTTAGCATATGCATATTCATAGGAACTTCTTAGATAGTGTCCTTTGTAAAAACCTGCATACCCTCTATTCATGAGCATACTCCTCTAATTCAATTTTGCTAGGAAGCTTTTTATTTGTGATGTTGCGGCCTCGTGGGCAGATTATATTCTCTTTCGAGGTTCACTGCCTATGCGTTGCCCCTGACTAAGTCATTACACTTAGCCTTCGGTTCGGATTACCATCTCAGGCTTCCCGCTTCATTCCGCAATTTTTTACGTGAGGCAAATCAAGCTACTCTACCACACGGATTCGTTGCTACTACTTTCTGTCCATATGCTTTTGCATTGGTCATGTCGTTGGCATTGTCGATAAAGAAGATTCCTGGTTCTGCCGAGTAAGTTGCACAGATATTGATCAGGTTCCAAAGCTCTCTCGCTTTGATCCGTTTATAGACTCGAATGCCGTACCCTTCAGCTTCCCATTCTCGTACATCTCCGTATTCGTGCCATGTGTTGTTGTACTCGAGCATTTCTTCAAATGTGTAATTCTCCACATCTGGGAATCGAAGTTCGTACTCTGTATCATTTTCAACAGCTTCCATGAATTCTTTGGTTACGCATACCGAAATGTTCGCACCGGTCAAAAATTCTGAGTTATGAACACTGTACGTACCACCGGTTTGAAGCTTTTCTTCAGCTTCTTTAATAGCTTTTTCGGTAAAACCTCCGTGTCCAGGGATGGCTTTATAGTTCACAATGCTTTGATACATATCTCGTTCTGTTTCAGTCAACGGTGTAAATTTAAGTTTGTCCAACGCTAACTGCTTGATTGTTTCATCTTCTGTATTTTCAACAAGGAACCTAAGGATTCTAGGGTTTTGCATTTTCGAAATGATGAATTCGATAATGTCTGGATGCCACGTTTATACCGTCCTTTTCAGGATACTTGAACTCTGCCAATGCAGACGGTCTAGACTATATCATCACCCTCAGCATCATCTGTTAGGGGCCGGGCACTTCGAAGATCTTTTAGATCCCCTACTCTACTTCCTTGACAATTAAATTGTCAGGGTTCGATAGTCGTTGAACCTTCACCTGAATAGGTGCTTGGCTGCTGATTATCCAATCCAATCAATTTTCTGCATTCACGCTCACCGTTCCCGGTCACGTTGTAGCTTGAATGGCTCTCAGGACTTTTCAGCAATTCACCCGATTTCCTAGTCACTCATTGTCTGAATGACGCGGACTAGTAACCTAATCCGCCAACATGATCATTTGTGCTCCACGCAATTTGTTACTCCTCAATACGGAGGGGCCAGGTCATTTCTGCCTGACTCTCATGCTTTCACATGAGTTCGGACTATATCATCAAGGATGTTTTTCTCATACCTTGTCCCGCGCCTCAAAAGCACGTTTACCGTACTATTGATTTACTTGCACCATAAATCGTTAGAAAATTAGGTGCTTTCAATAGTCTCTGAACGTTCATCTCAGTTTCCTAAGACGCTTCGCTGCTGATTGCCCATTGTTTTATCCTTGAAATTTTTACGCTTTCACGTTCGCTGTTGCCAGCCGCGTTGTAGCTTTCAAGGCTTTAGGGTGTTCCAGCAATTCACGAGATTTTAATCCCGCCGTTTGGAGCTGGTTAACGGGATCCACCTTGCTCAACAAGGTGTGTAAGCTTAGCAATATCATCGAGCCACGACACCGATCCGGATGACTTTCCGTTTACGCCTTTTGCAAGTGTGTTCCTCGGTCTGAGCGTCGATCCGTTCGTTCCGACTCCACCACCCCGGCTCATGATTTCCATCACTTGCTTCCGGTGGTCTGAAATTCCTTCTCTTGAATCTTGGACGAATGGCATGACATAACAGTTGAAGTACGTTACGTCTGTAGCTGCGCCTGCACCGTATAGGACACGGCCCGCAGGAACAAAGTTCAAATTCACAAGTTCATGGTAGAACTTTTTGTATGATTCTTGTTTCTTTTCTTCTGTCTTTTCTACGGAAGCAAGTCCTGTCGCATTTCGTTTCGCGATCTGCTCATAATAGATTTCTAATGGTTTATCGATCGTATCAAGAGATCTTTTTACGATTCCTGTCTCCACTTCACCCGGCTTTTCGAGCACGCCGCGGTAATTTTCATCCACCTTTACCTCTGCCATTTTCTGTTCACGGTCTATGGAAACGATGAATCCTAACCCTCTCGCAGGAAACTTCGGATCATCTTTGACAGTCAAGATGACAAAATCTCCTTCACGCAATGTCCGTTTCTCAGTATCCTTGAACGAATACCGGTCCAACATCACCAATCTTGATACCCCTTTGTGAGTGGTATGCATGTCCGGTGTGATCGGATGCACCTGCTCGAATTTAGCAATGTCTTCATTCAACCGTTCAATGTTGATTTGATGTCGTTGCTCCCCTGTTACAATCGCCATCCAGGATCCTCCTTTTGATATGTTTTTTAATTTCTATTCTTTTAAGTAGTTTAATTTCAGGTTACCCAAATGATAGCATAGTAAAACCCAAAACATCAATATATAGTATATATTATTTTAAAATAATACAATATATTGTGTCGCATAGAACAAATCAAGTTAATCTTGTCAAAAGCAAAAACATACAAAAAATGTAGAATATCGGTGAAAAGTGCGCAATACACCCCCAAGACATTCAAAAAAGAGAAATTTGCCATGTTGCAGGAAAGAGTCTTTTTTGATTCTCAGATGAGCATTGAACTTTGCAGATATCCTTCTTTTTTCTCCAGAAAAAAATTTAAAAACTGCGACCGTTTTGGCCACAGTTTTGAGTTAACGTCTAAAAGTCCACTCATCATTCGCATAACGTCTTTTAATAATTTCATCAATATATTGATTTTGTTCTTCAGTTAATTCCAACGGTATAAATTCAATATCAAGGCCTTCTTCAAATCCATTCTTAAAAGCCTTCTTGGATTCCTCGATGGTCACCCTTTCTGTACGGAGATCATTAATCGCTACAGCTTTCTTACTGAACGCTTTTTGCATCCGTTCTCTTACTCTGTCATTTGCGAATTTGAAGCAATCGAAGAGTTTGTCTTCATCGATATCAAGTAATATCGATCCATGCTGTAAAATGACACCCTTTTGTCTTGTTTGCGCACTTCCGGCTACTTTCCTTCCTTCAACCACGAGTTCATACCATGATGGCGCATCAAAGCAAACCGCTGAACGAGGGTTTTTCAGCCCAGCCTTTTCTTCCTCTGTTTTGGGAACCGCAAAGTAAGCATCTAATCCCAGGTTACGGAAACCGCCTAAAATCCCTTCAGATATGACCCGATATGCTTCCGTTACTGATTGAGGCATTTTAGCATGCTCTTCTGAAACGATGACACTATAAGTCAATTCCTTATCGTGAAGTACAGCTCTTCCCCCGGTTGGCCGGCGGACGAATCCATATCCATGTTTTTTCACTGCATCAAGATTGATTTCCTTCTCTGCTTTTTGAAAATAGCCGACTGATAGCGTAGCAGGATTCCATTCATAGAACCGGACTATTGGATGGATTTCTCCTTTGCTATGCCAGTCCAGAAGGGCTTCATCCAATGCCATATTATAAGCTGGAGAGCATGCACCAGAATCAATGAAATTCCATTTTTCCTTCATCTTTATGTACGCCTCTTTCCGTAAACCATCCTATACTACCGTTCATAGTTTAACAGAAATACATAAGGGCATCCAGTCTGAAAAATTGTCAAAAAAATGACTGAAATCACTATGGGTTTTCAGCCATTTAGACCATACCGTTGGAAGTTTATAGTTGCAAACATACTTAAGTTCAAAGTCCTATCTCAATATCTCAGACTGTGCACCATTGGGATCAACTTGTTTCCAGAATGGATAACCTTCTGTATCTCCAGGTACCGTTAATGCAAAAGCTCCGACCCTATTTCCGAGCTTGACTGCTTCTTGAGGGGTCCATCCCCTGATTAAGCCGGATAAGAAACCAGCTGCAAATCCATCACCGGCCCCTGCTGTGTCGACAACTTTTTCAACCTTATAACCCGGTATATGGAGACGCTCATTTTCGGTGGCGTAAAAGGCTCCCTCCTGCCCTAATTTGATTATGACGATTTCAGGACCTGACCTCAATAGAATGGAAGCCATTTTTTCAGGGTCCGATTCACCTGTCAAAAGTTCCCCTTCCTCGATTCCAGGTAATAAAATATCCACCTTTTCGATTATTTCCGATAATACCGGTTTTGCTTCGGCTTTTGACCAGAGTTTCAACCTGACATTCGGATCAAAAATAACTTTCTGAGCGTTGAGTCTAGCGATTTCTATTGCATGAAAAACCGTTTCCTTACAAGAACTGCTCAGAGCTGGTGTGATTCCTGTAAGATGCAGGTATTTCGCCTCCTTTATGTACCCTGGGTCCAAGTCTTCTGGTGTCATCGTGCTTGCTGCTGAGTTCTTTCTATAATAATAGATTTTAGGATCTTGATTCGGCACTAGCTCCTTGAAGAAAACTGCTGTAGGAGCATGATCATCAAATAAGACGCGGGAAGTATCAACCCCTTCTCCTCTAATGAAATTTCTCACATATACTCCAAATTCGTCATTCCCCAGTTTGCTGATCCAACCTGTCTGGTGACCGAGACGAGACAGCGCAATCGCAACATTTGTTTCTGCACCACCGATCGTCTTGCGAAATCCGCCGGCAAAACGTAAAGGTCCTTCCATATCTGGAGTAAAAAGCACCATGCTTTCTCCTAAAGTAACAACATCCATCTTCTTCTCCCCCTTTCGAGAATATTCATTTCAATTCACATCAATCTTTCTTTCATCCAGTCGAATGCAAATCTACCATCTACTTCGTGAGCCCCATCGTGGAAATGAAATGAAAATCTTTCAGCCTTCCTGTTTCCAAGCAGCCGATCATACTCTCCTGCAATAGTCAGGATCGCTTCGGTTGCACTTTGAACAGGGAAAATCAGATCATTTTTTCCTGACTCTATGAATAGAGCCCTTGGTGCAATTAAGCTTACTATTTGAGGCAGTTCAGCATAGTTTAAAATACCCGGAAGATAATTATCCACACAATGTTGGATAGGTAGGATGCTTCCTTCGTAGGTATTGCCGCAGCTGCATAAAACAGTCGCTTTTACACGCAGATCAATAGCGGATGTATATCCTGCAATAAGCCCACCGCCCGAAAACCCGATAGCACCCATCCTGTCCGAGTCTACATCTTCAAATCCACTCATGAGATCCATTGTTCTTATGGCTTCTTCAACCCTCAATCCAGTAAGAGTTCTTCCAGTCATTAAAAGGATTGAAGCCATCGTCTCACAAGACTTAACCTTCAATGACTTTCTATCCCTCGCGAGCAAACGTGACCCCATACCAATGATCTCTGGAGCAAACACCTTCAACCCTTTTTTAACCAAATGTACAGCAAACTGTTGAGGCGTAGGATCCTTTGAAGGTAAATCATTCTCCTTCTGAGCAATGCCAACGATTTCCTTATGGCCGCCGACACCATGACCATGTAACGCTAATACAGCTGGATATTTACCTGATTGCTTTCGGGGAGTCAGAACATACATCGATGTATACAATCCTGATAAAGTTTCGAATACAGCCCGTTCACGGATATAGTCGGCAAATTCGTTTTTTTCGGTAATTTCTAAAGCACCTACATGAGGACCGTCATTGGCGAAATCGGAAAAATCTCCAAGCACCTCTTTCAAAGCATCCTTGATCAAAAGTCTTTGTTCAGATGGATCATGGCATTCTGGCCTTTTATCAACGGAAGCCTGTATAACAGATTGGAAAAAATGATCTGGAGAAAGGTTCATCTTCTTTTCTGTCCTTTCATAACCTAGGGTTCTTAGAAAAGCGGAAGCGCACTGATCAACCATGCAGGTCACTGGAAGTCCGACGAGGAGGCTGTGGCCGCCACAGTAGGACTGAAGTGATCCAAGTGGCTGGGCGTTGGAGCTAGACATCCTTTATCAAAGCAAAATTTCTTCCTTAAAAGAATCCGAAATACTTTCAATTCCCGACATCTACCTTATTTCTTCCATAGTTACCCCTTCCATATCGGTAAACGTATAGTTTTCACCCGCCATTGCCCAAATGAAAGTATAATTGTTTGTACCGACACCAGAATGGATCGACCACGGTGGAGATAAAACGACTTGCTCATTCTTGACGACAATATGTCTCGTCTCTTCAGGTTTCCCCATGAAATGGAATACTCGGGAGTCCTCATCCATATCAAAATACAAATAGGCTTCCATACGGCGATCATGAAGATGTGGGGGCATCGTATTCCACATGTTATTCGGCTGGAGAAGCGTCATTCCCATCATCAACTGGCAGCTTTTGATCCCATTTGCATGGATATACTGATAGATCGTACGGTTGTTCGACTCGCTGTCGGACCCTAAATGGTTCGGAGTAGCTTCGGAGATCGCCAGTTTTTGAGTCGGGTAATTTTTATGGGCTGTCGCGGAAACGATATAAAAACGGGCCGGCTTTGCTGCGTCCAAGGATTCGAATGTCACCTTTTCATTTCCGAGTCCCACATAAAGACAGTCTCTTTTATTCAATTCATGGATTTCCCCGTTGACTGTCACCCTTCCGACACCTTCTGAAATATTGATGATGCCGGCTTCTCTGCGTTCAAGGAAGTAATCGGTCTTCAACAGGTCCTCCACTTCAAGCTTCAGTGGATTTACTGTAGGGATCGCACCACCAGTGATCAATCTGTCATAATGTGAATAGACGAAATTGATTTTTCCTTCAACGAAGAGATTCTCCACCAGAAATTCTTTTCTGATCCTTTCAGTGTCATATTGCTTGATATCTGTAGGGTTTGTAGCGTATCTGATGTCCATTTTCAATTTCTCCTTTCTGAATTACGAGCTCATCCATCCACCATCTACACAAAGTATATGTCCATTTACATAATCGGAAGCACTTGATGCCAGGTAAATGACCGCCCCTTTCAAATCCTCTGGAGTCCCCCATCTTCCTTGAGGAATCCGTGAAGTGATGTAAGCATTCCTTGCTTTGTCTTCTCTGATCGGTGCGGTATTATCAGTCGCCATATAGCCAGGGGCGATCGCATTGACATTGATTCCTTTTCCTGACCATTCATTTGCAAATGATTTTGTTAATCCGGCTATTGCGTGTTTACTTGCTGTATAAGCTGGTACTTTCAACCCCCCTTGAAAACTTAGCATCGAGGCGATATTGATGATTTTTCCTCCACCGTTTTCGAGCATATGCTTCCCGATTTCCCTGCTCAACTGGAACACGGCATGTTGATTGATATCGATTACCTTGAACCAATCTTCATCTGAAAAATCCTCCAAATCTGAACGACGGATAATTCCAGCATTATTGACCAAAACGTCAACATGCCCATTGATTTTTATCGCCTCAGCAGCTAATTCTGCTGCAGCAACTTTCGCTGATAGATCCTTCAAGATTTGATGGAATTTCCCTCCTGCTTCTTCTACTTTGCTTTTGGTTTCGTCTAAATTCCTGGTCCCTACACCGATCACTTCGGCTCCTGCTTCAGCGAGTCCGAGCGCCATGCCTTGTCCTAAACCCCGACTTGCTCCTGTGACAAGTGCTGTTTTACCTTCTAATGAGAATAAGGATTTCATCGTGTACAAAGAATACCTCCTTCAAGTGATATACAGGGCAGATCAGCCCAATGGAGCTTTATTCCGCAGCATACCTTCAATAGTGGTTTGCATACCTTCATGAAGGATCTGATCCATATATGCTGCAATCGTTTCATTCAAATTACTGATTTCATTTAAATTTTCATCCCAAATCGATTCATTTTCAAAAAGGGATTGCACAAATTCAAAAATGGTTGTTTTCCCAGTGCCATAAAGTTTCCATTGTCGGACCAAATCTTCAGCGACCAATTCACTTTCCCGCATCGTATATTCAATCTCATTACGTCGACCGATCAATCCCTTTCTTTCACGCCGTACCGGCTTGTAATAGACCAATAAAGCAGCTAAGGAAAGGGCAATTGCTTGGGGTATTTCACCATTTTGTTGAACATATCTTTTCAGACTAGGTAACAGTCTTGACTTGAATTTATTGATAGAGTTCATTGCAATATCGGTCAAATAATGCTTGTTATATGGATTCAGGAAACGTTCCTTAACAGATTCGCAGAATTCTTTTTTTTCTTCCATACTCATTGGTACCGTAGGGATGATCTCTTCAAATCCTTTTTCAACGAACTTTCCCAGCACCTGATCCTCCATGACTTCCAATACTGTGTCTGCTCCATATAGAAATCCTGTCGCCGCCATTAACGTATGAGGACCGTTCAGAAGCCTGACCTTCATTTCACGATGCTGTTGGATCCCTCCCCATTTTATGTTCAACCCGGCCTGATCAAAGGGGAGTTTTTCTTTTACTTGCTCATTGGCATCGATTACAAACATATGATAGGGTTCTCCGACTGTCAGCATCTGATCCTCATAACCTAGTTGACTATGGAATTCCACTATCGAATCCCTTGGATAGCCTGTAACGATCCGATCTACAAGGGTATCACAAAAGGTGTTACACTCCTTAACCCATTTTGAAAATTCAGCAGGGAGGTCCCAATCATTCGCATATTCAAGTACTAGGTTTTTCAGTTTTTGACCATTATCTTCAATTAATTCACAGGGGATGATAATCAGACCGGCATCTGAAATCCTTGAAAACTTTTCAAACCTATGGAATAACAGTGCCGTTAGCTTACCTGGATAGGATAAAGGTGCTTTGTCTTTCGTATACGATTCCCGTGAATAGGTGATTCCCGCTTCTGTCGTATTGGAAAAAATGAACTCCAAATCCTTTGATTCAGCCACCTCGATGACTTTCCCCCACTCCTCATAAGGATTGATCCCTCTTGAAATGACAGAAATGATTTCACTATCATTGACAATTCTGCCATCCTGAACGCCCTTCAAAACAACGGTATAAAGGCAATCTTGATTGATCAGTTTAGGCAGGACTTTACCATGCGGGGTCGGTTGGACGGCCACGACCGATCCATTGAATAACCCTTGTTTGTTCATCTGGTGGATCATCCAATCGACAAATGCACGAAGGAAATTTCCTTCCCCGATCTGCAAAACCTTTTCTGGGAACTTCTTTGGTTCGAAGTATTTAACTTGCGCTGAAAAATCCGCTCCAGATAGAGACTTGTCCAATCTTTTCATCCATACACCTCCTCGAAGTTGTAACGATTATAGAATGACACCATCTTTAAAAATAGAAATCTCTTTGAAACCATGTTTTTCATTGTTCGTCCTTTGCTTGCCTGAAGCTAGTTCGATGATATACTCAAAAAACTCGTCCGTAAGCTCTTCCTTATCCTTGCCTCCTAGAAGCTCACCTGCATCGAAATCGATCCAGTTTTTCTTTTTGTGAGCTAAAGCTGAGTTCGTCGAAATCTTTACTGTCGGTACCGGCCCTCCAAACGGAGTGCCTCTCCCTGTCGTGAATAATACGATATGGGCACCTGCTGCAGCCAACGCTGTTACAGATACCAGATCATTGCCAGGTCCCTGAAGGAGGTTAAGTCCACCGGATTTCATCCTGCCTCCATAAGGCAGAACATCGATGATTTCACCGAATCCTCCTTTTTGGACATTTCCAAGCGACTTTTCCTCAAGTGTTGTAATCCCGCCTTTCTTATTTCCAGGCGATGGGTTTTCATAGACATTCTGTCCGTGCTTTATGAAATAGGTTTTAAAATCATTCACAAGGTCAACGATCTTCTGGAAGATGGTTTCGTCCTTCGCCCGCTCCATCAGAATCGCCTCTGCACCGAACATCTCCGGCACCTCGGTCAGCACTGTTGATCCCCCCTTGGAAATCAACTTATCTGAAAATGCACCGACCAAGGGATTTCCAGTGATTCCTGAAAAACCATCGGATCCCCCGCATTTCAGCCCAACCTTCAGCTTAGAAATAGGCACAGGTTCCCGCTTGTACGTCTTCACCTGTAGGACAAGCTCTTCTATGAGGGATAACGAATCTTCAATTTCATCTTCAGTTTGTTGTACCTCCAGGAATTTCACTCGATTTTCGTCATAGTCTCCAATAACCTTTTTGAATTCTTCAATATAATTGTTTTCACACCCTAGCCCCATAACGAGAACGCCTGCTGCATTTGGATGATGGACAAGATTGCTCAATATTTTCTGTGTATTGTGGAGATCATCACCAAGTTGTGAACACCCGAATAGATGAGGGTAGTGGAACACGCCATCAAGATTTTCATCTTGATGCTGTTCATTGGCCATCTTCGCAACTATTTCGGCTGTTTTATTAATGCAACCGACTGTGTTGATGATCCATATTTCATTACGGATACCGACATCACCATTAGGGCGGACGTATCCAAGGAAGGTTCTGTCAGAATCTGGTTTTCCGATCACTTTATCCTTCGTTGGCTTATAGATATATTCTAGTGTCCCATCCAAATTGGTCACCACATTATGTGTATGGACCCATTCCCCCTGCGTGATCTTCCTTTTTGCCCGACCAATCGGGTATCCGAACTTGAGAACGTTTTCATTTTCGCCGATCGTCCATCTTGCTATTTTATGTCCAGCCGGAACATCTTCTTTTATCTTTATTGATTCGCCTTCTACTGCAATAATGTCACCCGCATTGAAATCCTCCAGCACGACTAGTACATTATCCCGCTGATTAATCACGATATTTGAAGATTTCACTTAAAGCCCCCTCGAAATCATCTTGAAATATAATAACAACGTTGTTATTATTGTATTGCCACTATTTTCAATTGTCAATTAATAAAACGTTATAGCAGGTTTCCACTGTTTTGTTAAAATATCCGAGAAAAAGTATAATGATATCAAAGCCAATGCTTTTTTCCTTTCTATACTGGATTGGAAATAATTAATCCGGAGGTAATCATGGGAGTCACGATCAAAGATATTGCCAAATATGCTGGTGTCAGCTATTCGACTGTCTCAAAAGCTTTGCGTGACAGTCCGTTGGTGAAAGAGCCGACAAAAAAAAGGATCATCCAAATTGCGAACCAGTTAGGATACCAACCGAATGTAGCCGCTCGGAGCTTAGTTTCTAAGAAATCATTTACGATCGGTATCGTTTGGCCGACCATTGAACGTGCTGCACATTCAGCATTGATCACAAGTATCAATAAACGGCTTGAGGAATATGGATATACCACCCTGATTTCAATCAACGAAATGAAAACAGCCATCGATATATTCAATCGATATAGGGTTGATGCCATCCTGGTTTTCGATGACGGGCCTGAACGATACTCCTCACCATCCTCCGTCCCGATCGTCACTTATGGTATTGCTGAAGACCCGTTATATCCTACAGTTGATGTAAATCGAAAAAAAGCGATTTTTTATGCTGTGGATTATCTTTGCCGGCTCGGTCATATGAAGATCTGCTATATCGGCGATCTTAAAAAGAGGGACCATCTCCAAAAAGAAAAAGTTGAAGGATTTAAACAAGCTGTGCTTGATTGTAAACTCGAAACTTTCTCAGGACAATTGATCCCAGTCAATGGTTTAGAACAATATGACGGATATGTCGCTGCAAAAGATCTATTACGAAGCGAAGTGATACCATCTGCAATCGTTAGCGGGAGTCACGATTTGACGAGAGGAATCCTTCAGGCGATTCATGAATCTGAGTTATTGGTTCCGGAAGACATATCGATTATCAGCTATGATAATATCCCTGAAATGAATAACCTGGTCATCCCTTTTTCAACTGTAGGAGTGCCCCTGGAAACCATTACTGAAAAATTGACAGAAGTCCTTATGGATACGATCAACAATAAAGAAAAAGAAATGAGCCAGGTGATTTATCTGGAACCCGAACTTCATATTTCACAATCATGCCGTCCTATCAACTAGGAAAAGCCTTCTTTTGGTGATTTTTTATGTCTATGTCATATCAACACTTACCTCTTCAATACTCTCAAAACATTTGAATGCAAGCCACATATTCAAGTGAGCGAAGATCGTAAAGCCGAAAATCGGTATGAAACCGGGAAAAGAAATGAAAAAGTAATAAGTCGATAGGACGCAAACAAGCATAAGAATCAAGTTTCCGGGACGTAAGAACCCGATCATCAAAGCCTGCTTGAAGTATTGGAACAATTTGAGATCATAGTGGACATATACGGGCAGGATATACATCAACAGGATGATATAGACCAGTCCTAGTATCATCATGAAATAATCCATCACCGTATAGATGCCGCCTTCGAACTGACGGAAAAAATGCATGTCGAAATACCATAGTAATCCAAAGACAGTCAATACTCCGGCTAAGCCATTCGCCCGGAAGAATTCCTTCCGAAAGATACACCAAAAAAGCCTCACCACATGAATCTCCCCTTCCCCTTCGACAGCTTTACGGGAAATTGCATACATGGCAACTGTGCTCGGGGCAATTCCGAAAATGACACCCCCCAGCAAAGTGCAGCCGATCCACATAAGATTCAATACCGCAAAATGTGTGACCCATTTGCAAAAGTTCATGACCCCATTAAGTAAACGTCCCATTTCCATTCAATACACTCCTTAATAATGATGACCGACTGTTTGGGTCCCTCAGCTTTCCACTGGATACTGAGAAATCAACTCTTTGATTTTAACTGGACGGTTTTCTTTTACGGACTTCCAAACCGCTTCACCCGTCGTTACTGCATAAGCGCCATCTTCACTTCCTGAAAGTATCCGATATCCTCGGCGTGGGTCTTCACCCAGAAAGATATCTTCCAGGATCACAGGATCACCACCTCCATGGCCTCCTTCTCTTTTGACAATCTGGATCGTTTCTTTTGAGCCGAAAAGAGGAAAGTAATCGATCGTCTGCTCCGGAATGGGAAACGGTACCCTTGTAGGAGCATGGAATTCTGTCGTTTCCAGCCTTCCCTTTGTTCCATTGATTGCGAGGCGATAGCCTTCATAAGGTAAAGAGAAGTTGATCGAATAGCTTAGCAAAGCACCTTCATCGTATCTGACCGTTGCAGTATAGGTGTCTTCGATATCAATTTCAGAATCGAAGACACATTGGTCTGGACGGTAACCTGTATAGGTTTCTTTCCTGTTTTCGTCGGAACTGATATGGTCATCCTTGACGATCATGCTGTTGCTCCGTGAATTCCACCTTGAATAGTAGGCGCATTCGTGTTTCACCTCACAGGTTTTACAGTATCGGCCATCCTCTACTGAAGGATTATGCTCACTGAACGGACCATAATAGTTCAGGGCACCGAAGGCAAAGACCTCGACAGGCTTTTGATCGAGCCACCAATTGACCAGATCGAAATGGTGAGAACTTTTGTGTATCGAAAGTCCACCTGAATACTCCCTTTTTCGGTTCCAGCGCTGGAAATAGCTGGAACCGTGATACGTATCAATATACCAATTCAAATCAACAGATGTGATCCTGCCAACCTTCCCATTGAGGATAAGCTCTTTGATTTTCGTGTGATATGGACTATAGCGGTAGTTGAACGTCACTGTTACAGTCCCTTTGCTTTTCGCTTCAGCATCCATAACTACTTTGCTGTCTGCTGCAGTCGTCGTCATCGGTTTCTCCGTAATTACATCCAAATCGTGTTCAAGTGCTTGGACGATATACTTGACATGGGTGTCATCCCTGCTTGCCACAATAACGACATCAGGCTTGGTTTCCTTAACCATAACCTCGAAATCCTCTTCCCCAAATTCTTTTACATGATTGATCGACCCCACTTCCATCTTGCAGACTTTAAATCGTTTCGGATCGCTGTCTAGCAGTGCAACCAGTTCATTAGTGGAAGCAAATGTCTCTACCATCGGTTTGATGAACATGCCGATCGCACGCTTACTTACACCGCATACCGCTATTTTCCTCATTTCCACAACTCCAGTTCCGTTTCTCCATTTTTTGACAGCCAGAATTAAAGTTCTGGTAAAAGATCTTGCATTTCAATACTTGCAAGCACGAAAGATCCTACACCGTGCAGATCATTATCTGTCCGTGGTCGCTCTACGTAATGTTTATAATCGCCGACACCTGTTCCAATACAGATTTCAGGCATGACGAACAATCCTTCCGAATCAAATTTCATTTGCTTCAAAAGCCCTCGATATCCTTTGACCGCATATTCTTTAAGTTCAGGATCGACAAAACCACCCTTGACAGCCCGAGCAATCGTATAAACAAACAAGGCAGAGCATGAAGTTTCCAGCCAATTATCTTCGTCATCCATTCTATCGACCACCTGATACCACATGCCCGTTTGGGGATCCTGGTACTTTATCAAACTATGAACCAAATCTTTCAACGCTTTTTCTATTTCAGGCCGGTTTTCATGTGAATCTGGCAAGAAATCAAGTATTTCGTTGAACGTTATGCCATACCAGCCGATCGCTCGACCCCAGAACTCAGGTGATTTTCCCGTTTCGGAATCTGCCCAAGGTTGCTTTCTGCTTTCGTCCCAGGCATGGTGATAGAGTCCTGTCACATCATCTTTCGTATGTTCCCTCATCAAGCGTTCTTGCTCCAAAACCATATCGAGTAAGGCTGGTTCGTTATATTCCTTGTCATAGTTCATTGCGAAAACGCCCCCCATGTACAATCCATCCAACCACATCTGATAAGGATAGTGGTCTTTATGCCAGAAACCGCCATCAGATGTCCGGTTCAAGGTTGGGAACATGTTTTTCAGCTTCCCAGCTGCTGTTTGATATCGCGAATCTCCGGTTTCCTTATCCAGTTGAAATAACAAAAGTCCTGCTTGGATTGCATCCAGTTCTTTACGGTTCCATAAAAAGTTCCCATTTTCATCAATGTTATGATCAACATAAGCTTTGATGTAATCGAAATAATGACCCCCGCCTATCTTCTCACGCAATTGCAGCATGCTGACAAGAAAGACACCTTGATGATAATGCCAACGTCCATCCGGCGGAAGTTCCGAAGGTTCGTACGTATTCATCAGGGAATTACAGGCTGATTTCGCCCATTCAAGTGGAGACTTCAACTGCGCTTTTTTTTCATTTACATTTGTTGTAACCATAATCCATTCTCCTTTTATTAAGATTTCAATCCACTCGTACTGATACCGTCAACGATATAACGCTGGAAAAAAAAGAAAATGATGAAAATCGGCACAATACTGAGTGAAGACATCGCAAACATGGCACCCCAGTTGGTTACAGAGTTTGGATCCGAGAAAAGTTTCAACGCCAGTGATACTGGATATTTTTCTGGTGTAGATAGATAAATCAATGGCCCCATGAAATCATCCCAGCGCCAATAGAAAGAAAAGATCGCAGATGTCATCATCGCTGGTACGATCAAAGGTACAATTATCCGGAAAAAGATGCTGAAGTTGTTGCAGCCATCAATTTTAGCTGCTTCATCCAATTCCATCGGGATTGTTCGGATAAATTGCATGATCAGGAATATGAAAAACGGAATACCGAAGAAAGTTGGCAGGATCAATGGCAAGTAAGTATCAATCCACCCGAATTTATTGAACATGATATATTGCGGGATCATAACCATTTCGAAGGGCAGCATCATCGTCAGCATCATACATACGAACCAGATCGTCTTCCCTGCAAATTTGATTCTAGCAAATCCATAAGCGATGACAGCTGAAGATGCTATGCTTCCTATCGTCGCTATTATCGAAATGATAGCGGAATTGAAGAAGAAGGTTGAGAAAGAAATACCTCCGAAGCCTTTCCAACCTTGGATATAATTTTCAAAATGGAACCCATCAGGAATCAAGGAATGGGCATCGACAAATACACTGGAGCTTTCTTTCAAAGAACTGCTGAACATCCAGACCAATGGATAGATCATAATTAATGTGAAGATGATCATGATCGTATGCTGGATTATTTTTTTCGTTTTCTTGTTGTTCATTTATTTGATCCCCTTTCCATTTATTTGTTTTCAGACTCATAATGGACCCAATGTGGTGAGCTCTTGAAAATGATTGCAGTAAAAATGGCGATGATCACCAGCATCACCCATGCCATAGCAGATGCATACCCCATATCGAAGTATTCAAATGCCCGCCGGTACATGTATAGAACATAGAGTAATGTACTGTTCACAGGTCCTCCATTCGTTACGACGAAGCTGGGTGTGAATGCCATAAATCCTTGGATGACTTGCATGATTGTATTGAAAAGTATGACAGGGGTCAAAAGCGGGAGTGTAATGATGAAAAATTGTTTGATCGGCCCTGCACCATCCACACTAGACGCTTCATAGTAGGTGTTCGGTATATTTCTCAATCCTGCTAAAAAAATCAACATGGAAGACCCGAATTGCCATCCATATAAAATGATAAGTGTCCAAATCGCTGTATCTGGGTCACCCAACCATGAATGTGTCGGCAATCCAATAGAAGCTAGGATTGAGTTTACGGCTCCATCATTTCCAAATAATTGACGCCACATGATGGAGATTGCGATACTTCCTCCGACAATGGACGGCAAATATAGAAGTGTGCGGTACAAACCGACCATTTCGACAACCTTGTTTAAGGCCAAAGCAACAAGAAGTGCAAATACGAGCCGGATCGGAACCGCCACACCAGCATAGAAGAACGTCACTTTCATCGATTTCCAAAATGTCGGATCCGCCGTGAACATCCGGACATAGTTATCGAAACCGATCCAATTCGGCGTCCCTAATAAATCATAATCCGTAAAAGATAGATAAAAGGAGTAGAGGATCGGGAATATTGTTAATGAGAAAAAGCCGATAAGAAATGGAGATATGAATAGATAACCTGTTACATTATGATTATCTGATTTCACTTTTCTTCTAGGTTTTACGGAATTCACTTTCTTCTTCAAATCTGGATTCGTCGAGACTTCCTCTAATGGAGCTGGACTATGTTCAGATTTTTTAGGTATCATCGCCCTCATCTCTTTCTGAATAATATTTATCAAATGATTTTGTAACAAAGAGCAAATGAATATAAATCTTTGTTAATGAAAATGGCCCTGATAACCTCGGTCAGGACCATTCTCCTTCCTATTCATCATCTCCCTAATATACTCATTGCTTTTTCCCTGAATTGTTTTGCACCTTCTTCAGGTGTCAACTCCCCATACATGACTAACTCATCCACTTCTGATAACGCCGCCAATACTTCTGTAGATTGTGGAGGATAGTTCGAATCGATAGGGGAACTGTTTTCTGTCACCAATTCGATGTAATCGAATACTTTTTGATCCGTTTCATTCAAATCTGAAGACATTTCAGAACGGATTTCCTCTTTTATTGGTACACCTCGGTCTGAGCCGCCGATTTCATAAACGTCAATGTTATTTGTAAAAAAGTTGATGAACTTTGCAGCTTCCTCTTTATGTTCAGAATTCTCACTGATCGACCACAGCATTGCTGGTTTCAAATACATACCTTGAGTGTTGTTGGAACCAGGCAATAAAGTCATCCCAAGCTCCTGTTCACCAGCAGCGCTGGTTAGTGCGGTGGCCTGATTGGACCATCTGAAATCAAATGGTGCCTCACCATGGACAATCAGCTCATCTTCTACACCTTTGATCTGCTGGATCGTGTCATATCCTGGGGCTACTCCGTCGTCAATCAACTCTTTATTAAGCGTAAAGTAGCCTTCTAGCAGCTTATCATCCGTATAACCTAAGTCTGTCCCATCATCATTGAACAGCTTGTACCCTTTTTCCCTTAGGTAATATTCAAATAAGTTCTTAGGTTCCATCAGACGAGTACCAAATTTGCCTGTTTCATCGTGAACTTTTTTGGCAGCATCGACATAGTCTTCCCATGTCCAATTTTCGTTTGGTACTTCCACACCAGCTTCATCAAGCAAGGTTTTGTTATAAAATGCAGCCAAAGCGTTTGTACCAGTCGGAATTCCTAAAAGCTTCCCATCTTTCATTCCAGATTCCATTACCGTATCACTGACACCTTCGACATCAATTGTCCCGTCTTCAACAAATCCAGAAAGGTCAGCCAACAAACCTTTATCAGCATATTGGTTTAAATATTCACCAAAGTTTTGTTGCATGATATCAGGCAGGTCGTTCCCCGCAGCTTGTGCGGCCATCTTTTCGAAGTACCCATCAAACCCAGTGAATTCAGGTTCAATCTTAATGTCTGGATACTCTTCTTCAAATTTCTTGATGATCTCCTGTGTCTGGTCATGCCTGCTTTGCGAGCCCCACCAAGTCATCCGCAGCGTCACTTGATCCCCATCTGCACTGTCAGCCTCAGAAGTTGTGTCTGAACAAGCAGACAAAAGTGCCGAAAGAACGAGTATCATGCATAACAATATGTATTTTTTCATTTACACCTTACCTCCCTTGATTCTTTTGTAAGCGGTTTCCATCGCTTGATTCCATCTTAAAATACCCACTCTTCTAAATAAATAAAATTTTCAGACATCTATGTTTAAAAAACAGTTTTCTATTTTTTCGCCATGTTTCAGAAAACAAAAAGAAAAGTATCAGACTCCTCCAAGAGAGCTCTTGATACTAAAAGGACATATTTTTAATTTATCATTGGTTTGCTTAAATGATAGTCTGATGGGGTCACCCCAGTATATTTCTTAAATACTTGCCCGAAGTACCGAGGATTATTCCCAAAGCCTACTGCTTCTGCAATCTCGAAAACCTTCCAGTTATCCGATTGTTCGATTATTTTGATTGCTTTTTCGATCCTGCGATTGATCAAGTAATTCGAAAACCGTTCACCGGTTTCTTTTTTGAATAATTTACCTAGATAATCTGAGTTCATATATAATATATTGTTTGCGATTCTTGATAATGAAAGCTCTGTATCTGACAGATTTTCATCCACATATTCTATTACACGATTGATCTGTTGACTGTGGTTTTGTCTTGTTTTTTTGAAATGATATTCTGTAATTTCAATTGCCACATTTTCAATGAATTTTTTTATTTCTTCAAAGGTCGAGAATTTATGGAAATGAATGGTCTGCTTGAATAAAGCATCCATTTTTCCCCTGTTTGCCTGACGAATGATAGCCAAGAACAACTCCAGACAGTGTGATTTGACTAATCCTGCTTCATACATTTCATTTTGTATGTTTTTAAAAAAATCATCCAAATATTTTTGAACTTTCTTTAAATTACCGCTTCGGATCATGAAGATTACATCTTCATGATCATACTGCAATTCATTGGTGGCGTCTATATTCTCGATATCGTTAGCTGTAATGATGCTTCCTTCTGTTAAATAAAACCGCTGTGTCAAACAGTTCAATGCTTCATTATACATTGTCCTTAATCGGATAATAGGACCAGGATTACTAATGGCAGCCGTATTAGATTTACCAAATATCTCTTTGAACGTACTGGAGGTCTGCTTCAGCTTTGCAACTAATTCAACAGTTGGCCGATCTTCCGTCAGGATCACGATCTTCTCACCTATTGTTGTAGACAATGGTATCATCCGATTTTCACTGATGTTGTTAGTTATCATCTCTTTCAAGGCAAATAAATGTTCATACTCGTATTTGTTGTCAATCGTCAACACAATCAACTTGAAATCATCTACTGTTGTATCCACACCGAATAATTGACTGTAATATCGCCAATCTTTTACCCCGTATTTTTTGTTCGTGATATACTCTTTCAAGAATTGCTCTTTCGCCTTAGGAAGTACCCTTTTCAGATTGGTCCGCATTTTTTCTAAAAAGTCTTCTTTTTGTTCCTTATCTTTAAGTTCCGCAACGACTTGTTTCAAGGCTTCTTCAATTTTCTTTTCATTACTGGGCTTCAGCAGATAATGCTTTACATTGCATTCCATTGCTGTTTTGGCAAATTGGAATTCGTCATATCCAGAGAGGACAATAAATTTGATATCCGGGTGAACCCTATATACATTTTGAATTAATTCCACTCCGTTCATACCAGGCATTTTAATATCCGTAATGACGATATCAGGTGCATCTTTTGTAATCATTTCGTAGGCCATCTTTCCATTTGAAGCCTTGAAATGAAGAGATGTTTCACAGCTTTCCCAGTCAACCAGAGTTGCGATTCCCTCCAAAATGTTAACTTCATCATCGACTATCAAAACTTTATACAAAGTGCCTCACCCCAACAAATAAGGTAATCGTATTTTGACCTTTGTTCCTTTACCAACTTTACTTTCAATCTTAATGCCGTATTTTTCACCGAACATCATCTTTATACGTTCATTAATGTTGTTCAACCCGATACCAGAGCTTTTCGACCGAATTTCCCCTCGGTAAATTCCTTCCAGTTTATTCTCTTCAATACCAGGACCATTGTCTTCTACCACAATAAGTAAATCATCTTCATCAGTAGTTATGTCGACGATAATGCGACATTCGGTGATCATCTCTTCTAGACCGTGCTGAATGGCATTTTCGACAATCGGCTGTATCGACAATTTTGGAATTTTACTATCTTCAAGCTCTGAGATGCTTTTCAAGGTGAAATTAAGACGTTGATCATACCTGTATTTTTGAATCGTAATATAGTTTTTTACGATTTCGAGTTCTTCTTTGATTGTAATCATAGCAGCCTTTTTACTAATAATATTTCGCATCATATTCCCCAATGCCTCAGCCATCACTGAAATCTTTTCCTGTTGGTTGATTTTTGCCAGCCAATTGATCGAATCAAGTGTATTGTATAGGAAATGCGGATTGATTTGAGCTTGTAAAGCTTTATATTCAGTTTCTTTAATGATCAATTGCTTGGTGTAGTTTTCTTTGATCAATTCATTGATCTTATCGAGCATTAGACGGAAATTTACATGTAATTGACCTACTTCATCATCATAATATTTAGCCGGTATTTCAAAAGGCTCTTCAAAATCTCCACTCTGTACGTGTTTCATCCGCAAAGACAATTCTTCCAAAGGCTTAGAAATATTATCTGCAGCTCGTCTGCTTAAAATGATTGTCAGTGTAAGCATGAACAAAAAGCAGATGATCATGATGCTTCTGATCGTCTCTGTTTGCCTCGTTATACTATCGAATGGAAGCAGGTGATAATATGTCAAATCTGAAAATCGTGAATGCTTGAATGTTACTAAGTAGTCATTCCCGTTTATTTCAGTCGTTCTGTAACCGTTTACATACTTCTCTTTAGGTAAATCAGATATCTTGATATCCATGTTTTCATTCTGGAAAAAAATATCCTCACCATTCGTGATAATGAAATTTTTGTTTGGAGAGAAATTTAATGTACGGTCGATGAACTCTTTCATATCGAGTGTGATAACCAAAATGCCTAAATGCTCCAGACTTACATTTTCCTTTTTCCGGATTAATCGTGCAGCGGCGATGGTATTTTCTTCTTTAATTCTTGTCCAGAAATTGGAACCAGCTGATTCATAGACTAATCGATTCAATCTGGTTGGATCTGCCTCGATACTCGTATTAAAACCAGTGGTGTATTTATTCCCATAAATATCAATCACTTGCATGGAGGAAATGTATCTTTCTGCAGAAGCAAAAATCAATAATCGTTCTAGTAAACTCGTTTTCGTCCGATAATCCTCGATTCCAATGATGTTGCTGTTAATCCTATCCATATACCGCTGGACAAGCTCATCAGTACTCACCTGAAAGGAAAGGCCTTCCACTTTTTTTAATTCCTTATCAAGAACTGTTGAAGACAATTGAAGCATGTCTGCTGACTCTTCGTATATCCTTTTTTCATAGATTGTCGTGAAATAATGATAGGTGACGATCCCAATCAAGCAGAAAATCAGCAGGAGAAGTAAGGAAATGGAGAAAATCTTATTTTTAATTTTGAATTTCCTGTAGAAGGGTGTTACATTCATATTATCCTCCCTTCTCCATACTCGTTTTCTCAATTATACCACTCTTCCACAGTAACCAACTTGAAAGATTCCCCTATCAAGTCTTAACCTGTTCTCATTTTGTCTTCAACCTGACGGCTCTCACGGCATATCCGGATCACGATGAATAAAATAAGCCCAAAACCAGCCAATTCACCTATCGATGCAGCGATTGAACCATTTATTCCATTCCAGTCAGGAAACTTACTGACCAATAACCATAAAATAAAGATTGCTGTTAATATATTCACAACCTGGGCGATAAGCATCCTTCTCGTCTTTCGATAAAGCATGAGGTACCCATTCAAAAAATCGACCCATGGAAACACAATCGTTTTAATTATGAAAAATTTCAATACAGTAAGTGTAGCAATGGCAAGGTCATCTTCAGCCCCCATGACTTCTGCCATAAACCACATGCCGGTCGGGGTGTAGCAGAGAATCACAAGCAACAATGTAGGGAGGATACTGACTATGACCATAAACCGGATCACTTTCAACCTGTTTTTTTGATACATTTGCAATACTAGTTGATGAGTATACATGAAAAAGCTCAACATCATCTGAGTAATGCTATAAGCTAATGCGAAAGAAGCGATACTCAATTCAATATCTTCTGAATTTGCCAGGAAAACATAGATGATCGGAACCAAAATCGTTTGGATTATGAAATAGAAAACCAAAGGGAAATAAAAATTGGAAATCTCAATTTTCTGTAACTCAGATACTTTTCGTCGAAAATGTTGTTTTAAAATTTCATGTCCTTTCCAAACACTGATGATACACTCGATCAACATTCCAGTCAGGAAAATGATAGCTCCACTTACACTGGTGACATAATCGAATACGACGAACAAGTAAGCCGTAATAAGCATGGCGCAAAGTCTTACGATGACCCCGATTGTAAGCCATTTCGTTTCAAGATGTTTGATGATGACACCTTGATATAGGCCACGGATTCCTGAAAATATGATAACGAACGCAATCACCTTGAAGGTCAATGAGATGGTACTGACCATGTTTGCATTCGCATTGAACAAATTGATGTACACCCAGTCTCCAAACCTGCTGAAAGCCATGAGCATACTGAATCCAATGACCAGGCTCATCACCAGAACCAAAAAAGCTGAAAGTAATTGAAATGATCTTCTATCCTTGACTAATGCAGAGCACGTTTGGCGGAAGACGATAATCGGGCGTTCAATGATCCCGAAAAGGGAAAAGGCCACCGCATAACAGGCGATGATGAAAGCTGCATTTTCACCCCTGCTTAAAGTACCGTTGATGATGACATGAGTGATGGACGTAAGACTTGCTGAAAAACCTAGAGGGATGAAGAACGCCGCTAATTGCTTATAGGAATATTGATCATTCACATCACTTTTCAATCAAAACCCTTCCTTCAGCGATTGTCGATATACTGCCTTCCGAATTAACGGTGATTACTTTTCATGCAGCCACCTATGATCAGGGTCTTCATATGGATTCAATTTACGGCCAGATTCCCCTGCCATGAACCAAAGATAATAGACTTCATACCCTCCTGCTCCTCCGACAGGGTGATAGCCAACGTCAATCGCAAAACTGTCACCGTGGCGAATCGGGTAAGCAGTATCGATCGAGCCATCCTTCGTATAATGGAACTGCACTCCAAATCCTTGTTCAGGATTGGTTTGATAATGATAGATTTCTTCAAGATTCGGTTCTTCAGGAGAAAATTCACCATCATGCTTATGTGGAGGATATCCTGACCACTCACCCGGATGATTGATCGTTTCTCCCATAATCATACGATGGACACAACCATTGGCATTATCGGCAATGATATCATACACCCTCCGATTCCATTGCTTTTCACCGCGTTCATGTAAAACGACCTCATCTGGCAATACGGCGAAAGCTTCATATTTTTCTTCGGCTTTGACTTTGCAGACAGCTATTTGGACATCGGTTGTTGCCTGTACTTCAAAAAAGGATTGGCATGGCACATAGACTGTTGTCGCCTTCCCATCAAAAACACTTTTTCTTCCCCCAAGCTTTACCCAAGAATGTTCTTCTGCAATGATATCTGCTTGACCGGATAATATGACCAGTGCATGCTCATAACCGTTCGTCTCAGCCTTATAGGAGTCACCTGCTTCCAATACAAGTTTTCCAAAAGCAAGGTATTCCAAGCGTTCATAATCATCAGCAAATATGTCGATATATCCTTTTTGATCATTCGCTTTTACAAATCGACCCATTCAATAATCCTCTCCTTTATTAGAATAACAACGTTGTTATTTACTAGTTTAATAAATTCATACTATTTTTACAACTCATTTTGATTGTTAAAAGAATATGGAATAGTTAACGAAGTAAATTGATAAAAGGAGTAGCATTATGGATGATGGGACGATGTTTGTAAAAAAGATACGATGTTTAAAATAAAGTCGCGATGTGTATAAAAGTGTTTTGATGCTATTTTTCCCTTAGAGAATCTTTGTCTAAGGGTATTTTCGCACCCCACTCCCTTGTATAAGTAATTACCAAACTCAATGCTCCTAATCCTTACTATCGGTACAGGTTTCTTTACTGAACGGCCTAAAATCATCGACCCTTAATGATTTCTAACTCGTATGCAGCCTTCATTCAGTAAGGCGGCCGTTCGTGATATTTCCTTATTTCACTGCTGAAAGAACCTCTTCCAGGCGGTCCCAAGTTTCGGTGATTCCTTGAAGCATGCCCATGTCCATGACAGTATTGAGGCCCTCCGCGGACGCATATTCAGCACGGTTGATCAGCTTCGTCTTACCGCCCAGATCGATGAATTCCAATGTAATATTAGTCGATGGCATGGAATCATTCGTACTGCCTTCGGAATCCGAGAAGAAATCGACGTAAACGATCTTCTCCGGCTCGATGATTTCCTTATAAACCCCTTTCCCCCAAGATTCCATACCGTAAAATTCACCTTGGTTTTGATCAACGCACTTCATGCAGTAGTGCCAAACGCCGCCCGGCCGGAAATCGACTTTGCAGACTGGAAGCTCCCAGCCTCTAGGCCCCCACCAGCGTTTGAGATGCTCGGGATCTTTAAACATTTTGAACACGAGCTCACGAGGAGCATCGAAAATACGCTCAAGCACGAGTACCCGATCGTTCTCTACCCTCGAAATCATAGCGTTGTTGGACATTTTAATTCCCCCCAATAAATTTTTGTTGCCGCTAACAGTCCCGTAAAAAACCAGTAGCCTACTATAATTTTCTTCGTAAATATCTTATTACCTCCTTTTAGTTTTGGGTATTTTGAATGAGTGCCGATCTTCTACAGATGTCAAAGTACTTTTTATTGCTTGTCCTTCTACCATGATTCCATTCCTCCAAATATCATCATTGGCAGAACTACTGCTTGTTATCGTGGTTCACTCCTTTCTTTGCAGATCCTGCAGGCAATCGTCCGCATTTTTCAACGGAAGAATGCAGCTTTACACTGTAAAAAGTAAACAACTTTATTTTCACTTAACATATGAAACCCTTTCAATACTTAACTCAGATAATCCATTGGAATTGGATAACTTTGTTTTGCGAATAAGAAAATTCCTGTATATAATGGACATGGCATCATTTTAGATAGTGGTAGAAAGTTTTTAGGGGGAAAATGAAATGGAATGGATTTTATGGGTACTTCCAGCAGCTATCATCGCGTATATGATCGTCGCTGGCCTCTTACAACGTAGACATCTGAAAACATTGACAGAAGAAGAATTCCGCAGTGGCTATCGAAAAGCACAACTGATAGATGTACGGGAACAAAAAGAATATGATAATGGCCATATCCTCGGAGCACGGAATATCCCATTGTCGCAGCTCCGGATGCGCTATAAAGAGATCCGTAATGATCAGCCTGTATATATGTATTGTGAAAGCGGAATGCGTACTGTCCGTGCAGCAGCTGTCTTAAGGAAGAAAGGTATCAAAGACCTGTACAGCCTTAAGGGCGGGTTCAAGAAATGGAACGGAAAAGTGAAAAAGGGAAAATAGATTTTTGATTTAGCAAAAGGACTGCATTGTACAGATTTTGACGTACAACTTGCAGTCTTTTTTATAGTGATAAGGGGTGGGAGCAGTTTTTTACCATCTTTCCAATGGATTCATCAAGATTATTTATCAAAAAGCACGTTCATATGATTTTCGTGTACCCCCATTCATGAGCATAGATGGAATTGCTCGGTTTTGAAAGCCAATTGCACCGTTTTAAAGAAAAATTGCACGACTTTGAAAAGCATTTGCGCTGTTTTAAAGAATAATTGCACACCCTGGAAAATGGATTGCACCTTGTCATACTCAATTGCATCGCAAAGAAAGGATTTGCACGATTAGCCGATACTGAATATGAGAAAACCCTCATCAGTCTCGATAAGGGTTTTCATATTGCTTAAATCTATTGTTTTTCATAACGTAGTATCGGTTTACGTGCTGCGGTTGTCTCATCCATACGTTTGATAACTGTATTATGAGGTGCTTGTTGAACGACTTCAGGTGATTCTTCCGCTTCTTTCGCTATCTGGATCATCGCATCAATGAATTCGTCCAACGTTTCCTTCGATTCCGTTTCTGTCGGTTCAATCATCATACATTCCTCAACATTCAGAGGGAAGTAGATCGTCGGCGGGTGGTACCCGAAATCGAGCAGACGTTTCGCCATATCCAATGTTCTTACCCCAAGCTTCTTCTGACGCTTACCGGAAATAACAAATTCATGTTTACAATGCTGTTCGTAAGGAAGGACAAAATGGGGTGCGAGCTTACGCATCATATAATTTGCATTCAAGACAGCGTAATCACTCACCTTTTTCAATCCTTCACGGCCCATCGTCTGGATATACGTATAGGCACGGACATTGATTCCGAAGTTTCCGTAGAACGGTTTTACTCGCCCTATTGAATCAGGACGGTCATAGTCGAACACGTACCCATCTTCTGTTTTGGCAAGTATAGGCTTAGGCAAGAATGGGATCAGATCTTTCTTGACCCCGACCGGGCCTGACCCGGGACCTCCTCCACCATGCGGACCAGTAAACGTCTTATGAAGGTTCAAGTGAACAACATCAAATCCCATATCGCCAGGGCGGGTTCTTCCCATGATCGCATTCATGTTCGCTCCATCATAATAGAGCTTTCCACCTGCTTCATGGATAATTCGTGCCATATCAAGAATATGCTCTTCGAAAAGACCCAGTGTATTCGGATTCGTCAGCATCAATGCTGCCGTATCGTCTCCGACCACACGTTTCAAGTCTTCAAGATCGACTAGCCCATTCTCATCGGATTTCACTGTAACCGAGTCGAAGCCTGCCACAGTTGCGGAAGCTGGATTCGTTCCATGTGCTGAATCAGGAACGATTACCTTGGTACGGTGCTGATCCCCATTCTTTTCATGATACGCTCTGATCATCATCAAGCCAGTCCATTCCCCATGTGCACCAGCAGCCGGTTGAAGGGTGACTTCATCCATACCTGTGATTTCTTCCAGAGATGTTTGCAAGTCGTACAGCATTTCCATTGCCCCTTGGACTGTGTTTTCGTCCTGATAAGGATGGGTGTGCGCAAAGCCTGGAATACGAGCAACATCTTCATTGATTTTTGGATTATATTTCATCGTACATGACCCAAGTGGATAGAAACCTGAATCAACACCGTGGTTGCGTTTTGATAGAGCTGTGTAATGGCGCATGATCTGAAGCTCGGATACTTCTGGCAATTCAGGCTCTTCATCCCGGATATATTCAGAATCGATCAGTTCTTCAATGGGAGTTTCAGGCACATCAAGAGCTGATAAACTATATCCTACACGTCCTGGTTTAGACAGTTCAAAAATGAGTGCTTGATCCTTTTTGTGGCTCATTGGACTCCCCCCAATTCTTTTACAAATGTATCGATTTCTTCTTTTGTCCGTTGTTCTGTTATAGCGATCAACATGTGCTGATCGAGATCGGGATAATATTGGCGGAGATCATAACCACCGACGAATCCTTTTTCAAGAAGCGCTTTGTTTACTTCTCTTACAGGCTTTGAGACTTTGATGACAAGCTCATTGAAGAATGCCCCATTAAAATGAATTTCAACGCCGTTTTCTTCAAGCTTTTTCTTTGCATAGTGTGCTTTTTGAAGATTTTGAACAGCAATCTCCTTAATGCCTTTTTTGCCAAGAGCCGTCATGGCCACTGAAGCAGCTAGAGCATTCAACGCTTGGTTCGAACAGATATTGGAGGTCGCCTTGTCACGGCGGATATGCTGTTCACGCGCTTGAAGTGTAAGAACAAAACCACGTTGGCCTTCTTCGTCAGTTGTTTGTCCGATTAATCGGCCTGGTACTTTACGCATCAATTTCTTCGTCGTCGCAAAATAACCACAGTGAGGTCCTCCGAAAGCTGCAGGGATACCGAATGGCTGAGCATCCCCGATTACGATATCTGCACCGAATTTTCCAGGTGGCTTGAGTGCCCCAAGTGATAACGGATTGCTGGAAACGACGAACATCGCTTTTTCTTGATGGACAATTTCCTCAATGTCCTTTAAGGGCTCGATTTGGCCAAAAAAGTTAGGATATTGGACGATGACACATGCTGTATCAGAATCGACCGCTGCTTTCAATGCTTCCAGATCAGTCGTGCCATTCGCTGCTTCTACTTCCACTACCTCGAGGTTCGGGCCTTTCGCATACGTATGAAGGACACTCAACGCTTCTGGATGGACACTTTTAGAAACGACGACTTTCTTTTTACGAGTATGCGCAGCACTTAAGAAAGCTGCTTCTGCCAGGGCAGTCTGGCCATCGTACATGGAGGAGTTGGCAACTTCCATTCCCGTCAACTCACAAATCATCGTCTGGAATTCAAAGATCGCCTGAAGTTCACCTTGTGAAATTTCTGGCTGGTATGGTGTGTATGCCGTATAAAATTCCGAACGTGAAATCACATGATTGACGATCGAGGGGATGTAGTGGTCATATACCCCTGCTCCCAGGAAAGAGGTATAGTCCTTCGTATTTACATTCTTTGCCGCAAGCTGCGACATCTTTTTAAAAAGGTCATTTTCCGGAATCGCCTCGGTGATGTTCAAATCCCCTTTAAATCGTACATTCTCAGGGATATCGCCGAACAATTCATCGATCGAATCGATGCCGATTTCTGCTAACATTTCTTTTTCGTCTTGCTCTGTCATTGGTAAATAACGAAATTTCACCTTTATTCCCCCTCTTCCTTAACGTTTATAAAAAGGTGCTTTTACGACTTCTGCTTTCAGGCGTCGTTTACGGACTTGGACTTCTACTTCAGTGCCGAGCTCCGTATACTTCGAGTCGATCAAAGCTAACCCAAGATTTTTACCAAATGTAGGAGATTGCGTACCAGTCGTAACCTCTCCGATTTTCTCATCATTTTTGAAAACATCATAATCGGTCCGTGGAATACCTTTATCTATCATTTCAATTCCGACCAACTTGCGTTTCAAACCATCTTCTTTCTGTTTGCGCAAAGCATCTTTTCCGATGAAATCGGGCTCTTTGTTCAATTTGACTGCAAAGCCGATTCCGGCTTCCAGCGGAGAAATCTCAGCAGTCAACTCTTGGCCGTATAAAGCGAGTCTCGCCTCAAAGCGTAATGTATCACGGGCACCTAACCCAATTGGAAGAACACCATCTTCTTTACCCGCTTCTAAAATCGCTTTCCATAAATGTGGAGCATCTTTACTATCGGTATAGATTTCAAAACCATCTTCTCCAGTGTATCCTGTCCGTGAAACCAGCGCTTTCTTTCCATCGATTTCTAAGTCTTCTGCAAACTTGAAGAAACCGATTCCGGAAAGATCGTATTCAGTAAGCTTCTGTAAGACAGCTTCTGCTACTGGACCCTGTAGAGCTAATTGAGCAATATCATCCGAAATATTCTGAATTTCAATATTTCCTTTTTTATTCTTTATAAGCCAGTCATAATCTTTTTCAATGTTTGCAGCATTTACAACTAGAAGATAATCACCTTCGCCACGCTTATAGACTAGAAGATCATCTACCGTTCCACCATCCTCGTAGCACATTGCGGTATACTGGGCGCCGCCATCCTTCAGCTTGGATACATCGTTCGTCATCAGAAATTGAAGAAAAGCTTCCGCTTCCCCGCCTTTAACCGTGATTTCCCCCATGTGAGAAACATCAAATAGTCCAGCTTTCGTACGTACAGTTTCGTGTTCTTCTTTAATACTCGAAAATTGGACTGGCAATTCCCAACCACCAAAATCGATTACTTTTGCTCCGTATTCTTTGTATAATTCAAACAAAGGTGTTCGTTTTAAGGATGACATCAGCATCTCTCCTTCAATTTAAAATTTTTATTCAGCTGCTGGATCAATCTCTGTTCTTCTAAGTTTAATTAACGAAGCAGAAACGAGTAATTCGAGGCACGCAGATTTTAGGTCCGAGTCCTGATAATGAAGCCGGCTATACCCATCACGTCCTGTGCGTCGAAATTCGCTGTTTATCATTTGGATACTTTTTGAACTTCCTCTAAAAAAAGAGAGGACAAAGAAGACTTTTAATAACACAAGCCCTCTCTGTCCTCGTACCTGAAAGTTTGATCACAGAACTTCTGGTCCTGCGACTTTCCCCTTTGGTGGCTCCAAAAGCGGAGCACTCTCCAGAGTTGCGTCAAACAAGAGTCCCTTTGCCTGAGAGATTCGCGTTTGCTTGCTCCTTCGGCGCTACCTTGAAGGGTAGACTCTCCCCTTGTTCTCACTCGCAAATATATGATTGAACATACAAATTCCACACACCATAAAGACTAAATCGGTAACAGCTATTATATTTCTCAGTTCACTTGTTCATACTAAGGATGAATCTAGTTATATCTTATCATCGAATAACGTATAATCGCAATTATCTTTTCTATGGAAGCGTTACTATTTTTGATATTGACGAACATTATGGCATAAATCATCGAAATTCGTTCGAAAATCAATCTAATTTTACATTCGGAAAGGGTTTTCGTCTATGACTTTTAAAATCCAGCATGATCAATCCTGGAGTACCGATTTCATTAAGCGCCTGGATGAAGATGGTCCATGGGCAAATTGGGAACTTTACAAGCTTGCATTAGAGGCAGAAGAGAGTTTGATAATACCCGATTTTCTCGGCCTGCAGGCACCGAAGCATATCCCCCATGTCCAAATACTTCCTCATCAGCTGGAGGTTGCCCGAAAAGTCATTGAGGATATGAATGGAAAAGGGATTTTGGCAGATGAAGTAGGTCTGGGAAAAACGATCGAAGCCGGTTTGATAATGAAAGAATACATGATTCGTGGTTTAGCAAAAAAAATCTTAATTCTCGTCCCCGCTTCCCTTGTTTTGCAATGGACCTATGAATTGAATACGAAGTTCCTCATCCCTGCTGTTCCCCAAAAGAAAGCTTATGTCTGGGAGCAATATGATGTGGTCGTTTCATCCATCGATACAGCGAAGAGAAGCCCGCACCGTGAAATTGTTTTAGACCAGGATTATGATTTGATCATTATCGATGAAGCACATAAATTGAAAAATAAAAAGACGAAAAACTATGATTTCGTGCAGCATTTAAAGAAAAAGTACTGTCTTCTACTAACTGCAACACCAATCCAGAACCGGATCCAGGAGGTCTTCAACCTTGTTTCATTATTAAAGCCTGGTCATCTGGGCAATGAAGAGTATTTTGACGAAGCCTATAGATCAGGACGGTATGATGTTCAAAATGAAGAAAAGCTCAAGCAGTTGATCAATAAAGTGATGGTTCGTAACAGGCGTGAAGATACTGGTTTGAAATGGCCGAAACGTATCGTAAAGACTGTTCCGATCACACTTTCACCTACAGAACGTAAACTCTATGAATCCATTACACAAGCTCGGTCAAATACCGCTTATGAACAACACCATGCTTTTTCGACGATTACCCTTCAACGGGAAGTCTGCAGCAGTCGTGAAGCGGTTTTCTTAACGTTGAAAGCGATGGCTGAAAAAGAAGGTATCAGTGAGAGTGCAAGGGAGACAGCAATCTCCTTAATGCACGAAATCGAAAATGTCGATCGGAACTCAAAAGCGGAAAAAGCGCTGGAAATCATCCAGTCCATTGATGGAAAAGTGATCATCTTCACTGAATACCGGGCTACTCAACTTTATCTGCAATGGTACCTTCAACAGCATGGCATCAAATCTGTACCTTTCCGTGGCGGTTTTAAACGGAATAAGAAAGATTGGATGACACAACTTTTCAAAAATCACGCGAAAGTGCTGATTGCCACTGAAGCAGGTGGTGAAGGTATCAATCTTCAATTTTGTCAGCATATCATCAATTATGATTTGCCTTGGAATCCGATGCGGATCGAGCAAAGGATTGGAAGGATTCACAGAATCGGCCAGGAGCATGACGTGCATATTTACAATTTTGCGACAGAAAACACGATTGAAGAACATATCCTCCGCCTTTTATATGAAAAAATCAATCTATTTGAAAATGTGATTGGTGACTTGGATGAAATCCTTTCCCGTGTGGGGATGAAAAACATTGAACAACATATACGGGATATTTTTTACGATTCTGATACCGAGGGAGAAATCAGAGTGAAAATGGACAATTTGACTTCATTGTTGACTTATCCGAATAGTGAGGGGGATGCATATGCTTCAGAAGGACATTCATGATTTTCTGGACCGCTATTTTACTGCAAATGACTGTGAAATGCTCGAGCAGGGTAATGACCTTCTTCATGTCCAATTGACGATCGAACTTGATAAACTGTTGATGAACCGACCTTTTTATTGGCATTATCAGGAGCTGACAGGTGCAGAACCCAACCCTATGAAACTGAAGCTTCGAACAAAGCAGTCTGAAGAAGATTCAGACGGGGAGTTCGTCCATTTTGGATCACCTAGGTTACATCAGATTTTCCAATCAACTCGACAGCTCGGCTCTTATATCCGGCTTTACGAGAACGTCCAACAAAATGAAAATGCCTATGTCCCACTTGTGCCTTGGCTCGGTTTGAACATAAAAGTATCCTATCAATGTGACAGGAAGAAGGATTTCCTCTATTCTATAGGTCTTAATCTGATCAACGGGATGATGGTCAGTGAATTCCAGGGCTTGTTAGAATCAAAGCCTTTGACACCAAAAATCCCTGACTATTGCTATACGATGAGCACTTTGATAAGACCTGGCAGCGGAATCAAACGTATTGAACAGTATATTGAGCAAGTTATACAAGAAGATGACCCACAATGGTCGATTGATGCAAGGAAACGATGGAAGGAAGATGAGGAGCTGCTGGACCACTTCTATCAGGATATTGAAGAGCTTCCAGAGAGCTATCATGTCGAAAAGCAGGCACTGAAGGAACTGTATGAGCCAAAAGTTGTGATACAGATCATAAATGGTGGAATGTTCTATCTATCTAATCATACAATGATGAATTTGAATTGATATAAAAATGAGGGATGCACCGTTTATAGTACATCCCTCATTTTTCATTTCCGTCTGATTAACATTGAAATGGCCATCGGCAACAAACCAAACCATTTTACTGACAATGGAGGTTTCTGTTCTTTTCGTTCCTTCTTTTTCTCCACCCGGTCTTTCTTGGGCTGGTCAACATACCTTACAAATTGTTGCGTCAGAAATTTTACGAAATCATTCGTCGACACAGGAATCACCCGTTTTTATTACACATTTTAGGCAATCTCTATGGATTTTATCCATGCAAAAATTTCATCTGCAACTTGTTCGATCGTTTTGCCATCTGTCTGGACCGTCAAATCAGCATCTTCGTAATATGGTTGCCTTTTTTCAGCTAATTTCTCAATATCGCTTCTAGACTTCCCTTTAGCAAGTGGTCTGCCGTCCTGTTGTGAAAGCCGCTCGAATATGGTGTCGACAGTAGCTTCCAAATAGACGACATATCCGTTTTCTTTCATATGATTCCGGTTTTCTTTCCTTAAAACAACCCCTCCGCCTGTTGTGACAATGATATTAGAGGTCGGTAATTCCTGCAGTGCACTTTGTTCTTCATCCCGAAAGTAAACTTCCCCTTTTCGCTCAAATATTGAGGGAATATCCCATGCTAGCTTCTCTTCAATGTAGTTGTCCAAATCAATGACCCGTACCTCCATTTTCTCAGCTAACGCTTTGCCTACAGATGTTTTCCCTGCTGCCATGAAACCAATAAGATAAATTGCTCTCACTATACCACCACCCATTTGATAACTTCTTTGTTAACATAATTATAATACATTAAACCAGATCCTTTTCCAGTCTTGTCTAATTGTACATCAAAACTGACCATGTAAACTTCCTCTGATATTTGTGTAACCTTGTAGTGTACCGTTCCATCTTTGTAAGTGATTGATCCATGCTCATCTGCAGGGATGCTTCCGGATTGCAGTCCGTTGAAAACCTCGCCCCGAGACAACTCCAAGGTTACATTCACTTTAAACCAGACATAGTGTTTCTGTAGAAATTGCCTTTCACTATCCAAAATCTTAATATTGAAAAGCGTTACTGAAACCAGGAGCAAAGAAATGATGATTGAGAAAGCGGTTATATAACCGCTTTCCTTGTTCATTGATTCCTCCATTGATTGGCATGAGGTTGGACAAGGATCGTCTTATGTTCGTATTCCTGGTCAAACGAATGGATCAGCAGTTGGACTGAATATTGGGTATGTATGACTTTGAAATCATTCACTTTTTGTAAAATGATTTCAAAACCCCTTCCATTCACCTTCCTTACAATACGCTCACCATTTTTTTCATACGTTACCTCGTTGCCATCCGATTGTAATAAATACAATCGATTCCATCGGCTTTCTGCATGGAGCGAACCCTGGATTTCTTTATCAGCCTGTTCAAAAAACAAACTGATTTCTTGGTAATGCAGCGTTTTTAGGCTTGTTGAAAATATCGCAGAAAACATCAAGGGAGTCAAGGCTGCCAATGTGAGAAAAATACTTAAGGATAAGATCATTTCCAGCAACGTATATCCCGCTTCATGCTTCTCCACAAATCGACTTTTGTCTTCCATTTGATCCAATCCAATCTAAACAAATTTTAACATGATCATCCGGATACTCTGTTGATTTGATCTTATATTCTATGCCGTTTGCTTCTAGAGCTGTGTTATTTTCTTGAATCCTTTTTGTCAGTTTCCATTCCTGCAACAAGTTATGGCATTTTCCTATGGCATACTCCTCTTGTCGAATAGAAATCCTTTCTTCATAAACCGTTGTAAGTTGGGGAATGATCCAAAGTACAGCAAACATGAATATGCTCATGCCACACATCGCATCAATAAGTGTGAAACCGTTACACTTTTTCAATGTAAAACCTTCCCTTCCCCAACAGGAAGACGATTTTATATGTCTCTTTCTTTGTTCGTAATAACATCGTTCCGCCCTTCTGAATCGTTCCATTAGCTCCATACTCCAGTATCAAACCCGATGTCAGGTCTTGAAAATAAACACCTTCCGGAAAGTTGTTCGTCTTAAGCTTTTCCCTTTTCATCGAGTCTGTTTCAATGATATATATTCCATCAGCATTATTGAACTTGATCTGGACTTTGGTTTTTTCTGTCAATGCATACTGTTGTGCGTAGTGTAAGTCAGCCGTCAATAGTTGGATGAACTGATGTACTTCCCTATTTTCCTTCAATGGAATCATGCTGATGACAACTATCACAGTCATGACAACAACAATCGAAAGGACCATTAAGAGCTCGATCATCGTATATCCTTGTTCATTATGGTCTGCTGACTTTCCCTGTAGCAGGATCATAATTCAGGTCTCCATCCTCACCGGGACATTTCATATCCTCTGAATCGATATACTCTGACAAATCTTCAATACGTTCAGGCAATGTATTATTTTCCACTTCATAAGCTGCTACCTGGCTTTGAATCAATTTAACTGTGGCATTACAGCTTTTGTCCTTGACGACATCATTGTTCTTCGCCATATTCGGGACAGCAATCAATAGCAAAATTGAAATGATTAGAATGACGATCAGCATCTCGATCAACGTAAATCCATGTTCATTAGGACTTCGACCAGACATAATATAACTCCCTTCGTATCTCTATAGTGATTGAAAAAGTTGAAAAACCGGTATCATGACTGATAGGAAAAGTGCCAATACAATCGTCCCGATAATACCGAACAGAACAGGTTGTAATAGTGCCATCAACCGCATCAAACGATTCTCGGCATTTTCAAGTAACATTTCACTGTACAGTATTAACTCCTCTCCTAATCTTCCATTTGACTGACCTAAGAAAGTGACCTGGGCCAGACCTGGTAAAAAATAAGGCTTGGCTTTTAAAGTTTCACTCAGCGATTTACCTCCCCTTAAATCAGCCATAAACAAGGCAGACTCTTCCTGGAGCAACCGTGAATAACTTTGTTGTTCAAACAATTGGAACGCATGGGATATCGACAATCCCCCTTTTAATAGATGACCAAGTTGAAATGAAAAATATTGGGTAAGAACCGTTTTCAGACCTTCACCCAAGAAAGGGAATCGTAACCAGAAAGAAACCTTGTCATGTGTGTTTCTATGTTTGAACCTAAAATGGTAGACAAGGAAAAACACTAAGTTGAAAATCAACGTTAGATACATGAGTATTGGGATGAACTCCAGGAAAGTAATTAAAAAACGTGTAAAAAACGGGAGTGATAGATCAACGGATTGAAAAAGCTTCGAAAACTGGGGAAATAGAAATTTGAGCATTAAAAACATCATCACCGTTAATGTGACAAGAAGAACGGTTGGATAACGGATGGATTGCAGAAACGATTTTTTTAGATCTTCGCGTTTTTGGAGGATGGAACTTCCTACTAATAATCCAAATGATAAATGTCCTTGTTCTGAAGCGAAAAAAAGGTATCCAAGTATGTCTGGAGGCACTCTTTGATGTTCAAGCGCTTCAAATAAAGGAATTCCTTTGACAAGATCTCTTCTTATCGAATCAATCGGAAAGTTTAGCTGACGATTATCCAGAAGACTGAGTAAAGTAAGTGACTCTGAGATTGAATAACCTTTTTCGAGTAATGTACCCATACTTTTCAAAAACAGGGCTTGTTGGGAATTTGACCATCTACGCCTTCTCATAGCCGATAGCCTTCTTAACCCCAAATGGCCGCAAGGGAGTATAACCCATTGCCATAGCACGTATATGATAATCATCCAATTGGGGAAAACGTTTAAAGTTGCTTTCTCTCTTCTCAATAGAAGCCATCGTCTCCTTCAGCAGTTCACCTTGCAACGTTTCATAAATCCCCATCCGCCGATTTTTTCTCCTAAGTATGCAATAGAGCGAACAATCCGAGCCACAATACGGACACTCGATTTCACATAACCTTTGGGAGACGATGCCCAGTAATGTCTGTTTCAAATCTTCCAATTTCAATCCGAATTCAAGCAGTCTGAAGAGACATCCAATCGTATCTTTTGCATGGAGGGTTGATAAGACTAGATGACCGGTTAAAGAGGCCCGTATCGCTAAATGTGCCGTCGCGTCATCCCTTATTTCCCCGATCATGATGACATCCGGGTCATGACGCAATATCGACTTGAATCCATCAAGATAGGTTACACCTGCTGGCTCATTGATTTCAATTTGCAGCAAACTGTCCATTCTTTTTTCAATAGGGTCTTCCAACGTAATAATCTGTCGCTTCAGTTGATGTTGGGATTCTTTCAACAAGGAGTATAGGAGTGTTGTTTTTCCCGATCCAGTAGGCCCTGCGAACAAAAGTAGACCTTGTGGTTTTGAGAGGAGTTTGAAGATGTTTTTGATGGAACCGGGGAATATGGAAAGGTTCGTATAGGTGTTTAAATCATCTTGAGGTAAAAAACGTATGGCTAGGGCTTCATTATAAGCGGATGGTAAGGTTGACAACCTCAAGTGGATATTACCATTGATAGGTAGGTAATGGTGGATGGAGCCATTCTGTGGCCTTCGTCTTTCTCCAATATCCATACCTGCTAAGTATTTAAAGTGGGAAATCAGACGTTCACTTTGCTTCAATGGCATCTCTTCAAGGGTGAATAGACGTTGATCAACTCTCGCTTGAATGGCTGCGAACCGACGCTTCGGGATCACATGTATGTCGGATGCTTGCATGCCTAGTGCTTGTAAGATTAGTTTTTCACTCTTTGTTTCGACACTAATTTCTATAAAACCACCTTCTTTCGGGAAGTATATAAATAATTCGACAGATATGAAATTTATCCTTTTTTAAAATTCAAATTCCTGTATATTTTTTCATATTGCCATTATACTATATATAGCTTTGAAAAAATTAGAGTGTCGACACAAAATTAACACAGCAAATGTAATTTACTTTTTTGATTCATTTGATTTATAATACTAAAAGAGTCCATTTAATTTTGGATGGAGAATCGTTCAACCGCACTTATCTATCCGTAATGATCATTGCTGCAAAGGAGGATTACATATGGCAAGAATGTACCGCATGATGGGATTTTGGACGGCAGTCATCGCTGTAATGGCTTATGTAGGTGACATGCAGGCATTTTCCCTTCTGTTCGTAGGACAAACGGTCATGTTTGTTGCACTTGGATACCTTAATTTATCTGAAAGAATGTATATTTATATTTTCGGTGCCTACCTAACAGTCTTCTTTATCGGCTTCACATACTGGAGCACTTTTATGATGACACCTGGTTCAGGCGGACATTAATTTGAGCGCAAAAAAAAGATGGACCCTCAGTCCATCTTTTTTTAACGCCCTTTTTCTTGTACGATTACATAAAATGCATCGCTGATCCCTCCTGGAGTTACAAAGGAACGGATTGCACGATTCAATCTGTTTTCTTCTGAAAATGGATTACGATTGTCATGTTCGACCAAATGATTGAACAAGCCGTTTTCCAGTAAAAAATCCCTCTGTTTCCCAACATATCTATTTTGAAGACCCAGTTGTCCCCCTTTTTTAATCAAGGCATCCAGCTGGATATGGGTCGTCAAATCCATCTGCCCAGGGTATGAAAGTGGATTCTCAATCAGTTGATGATCGAGATACCCCCTAAGGCTTCCATTGCGTAGTGCAGGATCCAATAGTTCATCGTTTTTATACCCATAATCCACTGTTACTACTAACCCTGATTTAAGGAGCTTCGCCATATCAGAAAGCCAATTCATCATCTTCAACGGAACTTCGAATCGGTGTTTTTCTGGTAGCTCTATACCGCTCCACTCCAACCATTGCAAGAGCTCGTTGTTAACCGCTGGATCCAATACTTCCTTTAAGGTATACCACTTATCGAGTGTAAGCTTCACTTCATGAATGGCATCTTCTCGTTTCTCGACAACATGAACAGGGAAAGCATCCAACAGTTCATTCGAAAAAATGATCCCTTTAAATCCAATGTTGTCTTTTTGGAACGTAGAAAGCGATGAATAATATTTGATGTTTTCATGGTCAGACAGGTTCATCTGGGCTGTTTTCAGATGGTCTTGACTTACGTCAATGAAGGAAAAGATTATTTCACGATATCGAACTGGTTTCGTTCCTTTCAGATAGTCGAGAACTTGTTTTGTGAATGTCCCATTTCCTCCCCCAATTTCACAAATATGAAACGGAAGCTCATGATCTCTACAATATTTATCGAAGTAATCGGCAAACACCCAGGCAAATACAGGATGGATTGAGCTGGACGTGTAAAAATCCCCCTCTTTCCCGATTTTTGTATCTTCTTTTTGGTAATACCCGGCCTGATGGTAAAGGACAGTCTCCATATAATCGGCATAGCTTATTCTTTGATCCTCAGTCGATTGGATCCTCCCATACAGAGCCTCTTCAATCGTCAATTGCTCTTTCTTCATAACGAAAAGCCATTTAAGAATGGGTTTGAATCCATTTCTTCACCAATCGTTGTAGTAGGACCGTGTCCTGAAAGTACAAGTGTCTCCTCATCCAATGATAGTAATTGATTGTGGATGCTTTTCAGAAGGAGCTTATGATCACCTCCGGGTAGATCCGTTCGCCCGATACTGCCCATAAATAACGCATCTCCACTTACAACTAAATCACTTTCTTTAAAATAAAACGAAACACTTCCTGGTGAATGTCCAGGAGTATGTAGAACTTGGCACGTAAAGAAACCTGCTTCAAGGTCTTGTCCACCTTTCAATACATGATCCGCCTTGTTCATGGCGATCGACTGGACCATCGGGAAAAAACTAGAACCATTCAGATCCGGGTCCCCTAACCATTCCAGTTCCTCTTTATGGAGATAGACTGGGGCCTTCCATCTGGACCGGACCTCATCCAGTGCCCCGATATGATCAAAATGAGCATGCGTCAGGAGAATGGCCACCGGTTTCAACCCTAACCTTTCTATTTCCTGATTTATCCGATCCGCCTCACTTCCTGGGTCGATGATCAATGCTTCCCTTTGCCCATTCCACAGTAAATAGCAATTTGCCTGTACAGGACCGACCGTGAGTTGTTTCCATTCCATTCTTATCGCCTCCATTGCTAAACTTCTTCATTTATTCTACACTATAAGAAATTCAAAATTGAAGTATGTATTCCATTCTACAATACCAATTCTATTGTTATAAGGAAAGTGAGGGAACTATGCAAATTCTCTATGGCGTTGAACATCGGGATTTAAAGGGGCACTCCTCAGGGTTTTCCAGCCAATTTGTACGTAAAATAGCCGAAACGGCATCGATCCTTGATCGTGATGATCGTTTGTGTATTGTCCAAACAGAATCCGAAAAACAAGCACTTAAAGATCTTTTTGAACGAGAGAATCTATATGAAGAGACATTTGAGCTATACCCGCTTCAGTCACCAGCAGCTTCTTTCAATACGGATTATGGGTTTGTTTCATCCTCAAATCGTGTTTACTTGTATAAAGAAATGACGGTACCCTTTCGTATAAATGATGAGGAAGAAGATGATATCAAAATGGCCATGCTCCAAATGGAAGAACATTTAGTTGCAGTCGATGAATCTGTAAATCCTTTCGTCTATTTTGCAGATCGGCAACAGGGGGATCTTATCAAACAAATCGGTTCAGCCTATCAAGTGTCCGTCACACTTTTGTAAGGAATGGAATCTCGACAAGCAAACAAAAAACAGGTACAATAGGGTAGGCAATCATTCTATTACATAGATTGTTTTCGGAAAATTAGGTTATAGTAAAACTAACAACAACATAAGGGGGGAAAGTTTATGGCATTGGCAATCATCTTTGGCCTTGTAACCCTTTTCGCAATTTGGGCGTTATTTAGAGAATTTAAAAGAAAAAATATTTTTGCATTAGGTTTTGCCTTCTTGACTGTTGCAGTATTCGGATGGTTTACGGTGATGACCGTAATTGACATCTTCCATACTGGTGGTTGGGGCGGCGGACACTAAACCGTCCACAGGAAAAAAGATTGACCGTTTCGGTCAATCTTTTTTATTACTCTTATAATTTTTGCTCAACGGATTCTACTTTATCTTCCATACTCACTTTTTTGTCCCGGCGATCATCTAAGCGGATATTCGTTGAAACTCTCTCTATGCCATTTTTGAACGGTACTTCGTGAATTTGTTTGATTACATCGAATAGATCATCAAGTTCCCCTTCAATCAAGGTACTCATCGGTGTGAGTTTGTACGTGATCTTGTCCGTGTTTCGGTCAAGAACTTTTTGGACTTCAGCTACATCCTCACTCATACTCGGGGTTTTCGTTCCTAGCGGTACTACTGTTACATCAACTATTGCCATTGTAACCCTCCTCTAAGAATTTATATTGATTAGTTGCATTTTATCATTAAAATAAAATCTGTAAAGTAATATGGTCACCATCATCGCACAGACCGCCACAGAAACAAAAATACTTAGTGAGATGACGATTTGATAACGGACTGCATCCATTGGTGAAACGCCTCCTAAGATCAGGCCTGTCATCATGCCAGGCAATTGGACTAAGCCGATCGTCTTCAAACCGTCTATATTCGGAATCATAGCTGCCTTCAATGTCTTTTGTACAATTTGTAAAGAAGCTTGCTGTGGAGTTGCTCCTAAAGATAAGGCTGCTAATACCCTTCCTTTCTCTTCTCTGAATTGACTCTGCAACCGTTCGATGGCAAGTCCAATGGCGATCATGCTATTCCCTATTATCATGCCGCTGATAGGGATCACTTTTTCAGCAGAAAAAGGGATATATCCAAATAATAACCATAACGAAATGATAAACACTTCCGTGAGGGCAATGATGATGAATACAACTGGGAATACGAAAGGAATATTTTTGCCTTTTCTGGCAGCGTTTATCGTTGCTACAACAACCATGACTGCCACCCATAGACCGATCCCTTGCCAATTAGGCAAATCAAATAGAAAGGTCAATACATAACCGATGATGAATAGCTGTACCACTCCACGTATGGATGACCATATGATCGTTTTTGATAGGTTCAGCGAAAACCAGTAAGAAAGCGATACTGGAATGAAAACGAAAACAATAATGAATAATAACGATAAGTTGGATAGTTCAGTACCTTCCATCGGGTCCTACTCCTTTAAAAATTTCTCAAAATGATTTGTCTCAGGATGTGCGAACATTCTAGTCGTCATCCCTCTTTCAATAAGTTTTCCTTCTTCCATATATAGAGTTTGGCTTCCCATTCGTTCCGCCTGTTTAAGATTATGAGTGACCATCAATATAGAAATTTCTTTCTCATCCCTTAAACGGATCAAAAGCTCTTCTATATGTTCCGTTGTCTTTATATCCAATGCGCTTGTTGCTTCATCAAGCAATAGCACTGAAGGTTTATTGGCAAAAGTCCTCGCTATGGCGACCCTCTGCTGTTCTCCGCCTGATAATGATGTGACGTGGCGCATCTTGAAGGACTTAGGAAGGTCTACCAAATCAAGTAAGCGGTCAACATTGCAGTCCTCTAATTTTCCACTCATTTTCGGACCATATTGTATATTTTCCTCTGCAGTTCCATCAAATAGATAAGCCGACTGAAAAACCATCCCAATTTCACATCGCAATTGAGTAACAGGTATATCTTTGATGTTCTGGCCTAAATAATAAATTTTGCCAGAGATCGGTTCTTCCAATCGGTTCAATAAAAATAGCAAGCTGCTTTTTCCCGCTCCAGAAGGACCGACAATTGTCATAATCTGTTTACGTCTAAGCTCGAATGAAATGTCTTTCAAGCGATCTGTAGATACATCTTTACAAGTGATGATCGATTGATTCTTGTCCATATACCTCCGACTCCAATATCCTATATTATCAAATAGTCTTTACCTGAAACGTATACTTTACAAACCACAAGGGAAATGTTTTATATATAAGGACCATCTTTCTGCTGAACCTCATCCAATATACGTTATTTTTAATCGCTTCCAGATACCTTCCAACCCATGCTCATTTATTTTGAGACCTAACGCAGTAGCAGTCTCGGGAAATTTCGAAATTGCGTCTACAGTTGATATATAAGGCGGAATGTCCTTCACAAGGTACATTCTTGCTTCATTTTGACTGACCATGGGGGATATCAGGCTAGAACATGTCCAAATCGTTCTCTAATTTCTATTCATGACCCTCATCAAATGTAATTTGAATTGAAGCAGAGGACATCGATATCCGCCAAATTTCGTCCGTTAGTTGAATTCATGTAAGGTGTCCCAAATTTTTGTACGGACAAATCCTGTGCAATCCACCAATCAGGGAGAATCATTTGCTTTACTGCATACAAGTAACCTATCATCCAAGCGTCATTCTCAACTATTTCAATGATATCTTTTTCAAATACTATACTCAATAGTCATTCCCCTTTACCTAAGGATTATGGTTCTTCATGATGGTTGTTGTTTTTGATAGGCTGATCGTATACGCCATCACAGGTTCTCGTTTCTTATTTTTGTAAAAAGTAAAAACCACACCAGTAAGTGTGATTTTTACATATATAGGCTTGCAAGCATGATTCCTAAAGTTTCTTGATAGATCTCGTCATACTGGTTTAATGGAAGGGGATTAACCCCTTCCCCAAGTTCAACAGTAAATCCTGGGCGGTGCCATTCCTTAATGAACCAGTCTTTATAACCTGCATAACTATCTAAATACCGAACTGCTTTATAACCGCTTACCCGTTCAAATTCATTCACAATTGTCTCAGTGTATGGAGGTTCTACCCCTTCATATCCCCAATAGATTTCTTCTCCTTGTGTATGAAAAGCGATGACCCGGTCAAAATCCTCATTACGAGTCAGCTCTGCCATAGCGATCGTTTCCGGTTCGGTTAAGGGTCTTTCTCCTGGATAGTCTCTAGGTGCAGGGGATTGTGGCTTCCTAGGTTTTTCTACCTCCCATTTTGCAGGGAACTGATTGTTCAAATCTATTCCTCTTATATTCGCCTTCCACCTAGAGAAATCTGTATTTCCTTGATTCAGTTCAAGCACAAAGTCTCTGTAATACTCACTTTCCGGGGGGCCATTAAGAACAAGATCCACACCATCAGGATTGACCATGGGGACAATCGATAAAGTTTCCCCATCATAAAAAGGTGACATGTTTAATCCCCGTATCATCCATTGGTTCGTCAAAGCTAACAAATAGTCATTCAAGAAATTCATTATGACTGCTGTTGTAATCCATTCTTGAGCATGAAACGCCCCATTCATATGGACTTTCTTTTCTCCGTTGCCAATTTGGATTTCAGGAATTGATTTTCCGAGTACTGATTTGCCAATTGATTTCACCCGAATAAAAGGATAAGCCTCCTTTAAAGAACTCACGTTTTTCTGCATCGCTGCCCAATCATATTTCGTTTTAGGGTTCACATATGGAGTGACTACCCTAACAGGCACGTTAATGATTTGTCCAATTTGAAGATTACTTGGAGAAGTGTTTGGATTCATGATTGTGAGGGCATCAAGTGCCAGCTTTCTTCTTTGTGAAATCTTGTAAAAGGTATCTCCTTTTTGGATTGTATATTTTTCCGTTCTATATGCAGGTATTTCTACCTCTGAACCTACCTGTAGACTAGATGGATTGAGCTTTCGGTTTGAATCGATTACAAGTCGGAGTGGCACATTGAACAATTTAGCAAGATACCAAAGTGTATCTCCTTTACGTACGCTCACCTTCATTATAACTTCCCCCCTAATAACCATTCTCCCACCATATATATGGTTTGGATATACAGTTATGAATCATTTTATGTATGATTACAGGAAGAATCCGCAGGGCTTTAGGTTAATTTTAATTCTTGATTTTTTTCACTGCTAGAATGTATTTCATACTTTCTTTAGGAAAAAAGCTAACCTTTCAATAACTCCTGCAGGAAAAACGAACAAGCCAACCCCAGCGAGGAAAGGGTGAGGAGTCCTGTGGACCCCATGTGGAAGAGGAGAATATTTCATCAACAATCAAGGTACGACAAAGCATTATAAAAAACCGTGCCAACATTTGGTTGACACGGTCTCTGTTATATCTATTCTTCTTTGATTGTTCCCGTTTTCGGATCGAAGAAACGTAGCAAGTCTCCATAAACGATACGGTCAGAGTAATCAAGTTCTTTCTTCGCTTTTTCCATAAATGGCTCACAAGCTGTTTTCTCTACTTCTTCACCAGACTCTTTATCGTAGCAAGTGTTATCTGTATATACGTGATCTTTAGTGATAAAGCTTCCGTCACGCAATACTGCAAAGTCTTGACGTTCTTTAGAGAACAAGTCAGATCCAAATTGGATAGTATTTTTGGTATCTTTTCCTAGTAGGTGCATGATCGTTGGTCTTAAGTCAACTTGACCACCGACAGTATCCATCACTTTACCATTTCCATCTCCAGGAATGTGGATATACATCGGTACACGTTGCAGCTGTGTCGATTCGAATGGTGTGATTTCCTTACCGAGATATTCTCCCATAGCTTTATTATGGTTTTCTGAGATTCCATAATGATCTCCGTAAAGGATAAATACGGTATCTTCGTACATACCCTCATTCTTTAGACTATCGAAGAACATCTTAACAGCTTCATCTGTATAACGAACTGTTGTAAAATAACGGTTTACCGTACCATCGTTAGACGACCACTCCGGAATGAATTCGTCTTCCTGTTCCAAAGTGAATGGGAAGTGGTTTGTCAACGTGATGAACTTCGTGTAATAAGGTTCAGGTAATTCTTTCATATGATCCACTGATTGTTGGAAAAAGAATTCATCCTTCATACCCCAACCAACTGATTCTTCAGGTTTTATATCGTAATCCGTCGCTGAGTAAAACTTATCATAACCAAGCGAGTTGTACATGATATCACGATTCCAGAAACTTTTGTTGTTCGCATGAAAGTTTGCCGTATGGTAACCTTCTTCTTTTAAAAGTTCTGGTGTAGCTTGATATTCATTTTGTGAATGAGTGAAGAAAACTGCTCCACTTGGTAAAGGATACATAGAGTTGTCTAATAAGAATTCTGAATCAGATGTTTTTCCCTGTCCTGTCTGATGATAGAAATTAGGAAAATAATACGTGTCTTCATCCTTCTTCAATTCATTAAGAAATGGAGTAATTTCTTTTCCTTCTAAATTGTTATCAATTACAAAGTTCTGCATTGATTCTAATGTAATGATAACGACATTTTTATCTTTTGCAGCTCCGAACATCTCTGGGTCCGGGCTTTTATAATCAGCTTTAACATAGTTTTCAATATCAGCGATTTCACTGCCATCAGCTAAGGCACGTTGCGCTTTCGCTTTTGACTGGATGATCGCATCATATGCATGGTAATTGTATGCTCCGATATTCTTAATCAACATTTCACGGTCAAAAGAACGTGTCAATAATTGTGGGCGCTCCGTCTCGGCGATTCCAACATTGACGATGAAAATGATCAAACTTGTCGCAAACACAAGCCCAATTTTCTTCGATGACAGTTTTGGCGATTCAATTTTGCGTAATTTCATGTAAACTGCAAGAACAATAATATCCACGAATAATAAAAGATCATATGGATAAATTAACGACGTAATACTGCTCCCCAGGTCACCCATGTTACTTGTTTGGAATAATACCGGAATTGTAATGAAATCATTGAAGAACCGGTAGTAGACCATATTTGCGAATAAAATGAATGACGCTACGAAATTCAATAGTAGAACCACGATATTGCGAGCTTTTCCTGAGAAAAAGAGGGCAATACCTAGAATGAATACTACTGAACTAAGCGGATTGATCAAAAGAATGATTTCTTGAACAGCATTTTCTATTTTCAGATCAAACGAAATTTTATATACCAGATACGATTTCAACCATAGTAAAACACCTGTGATGATGATAATCTGATATTTTGATAGGGTGTTTTTCAACATCGTACAGTTACCTCCTTGACTTGATGACTCATTCTTTCTCTTGTTTGAATTAGTATAGTTTTCTTAATTGTTTTTTCTCCATTCGCTTTTCACATGATTGTTATAATACTCCCTTTTATATTTTTTTTCAAGAGAAATTTAGCCTTTTTCAATAATTTGTAAATTATATTACACCTATGTTAAGTTAACTATCCCCTGTTGAAAATACCGTTAAACCTATAGACGATCAAATAAGAAAAAAGTTTTAAGTTTGTATACGATTTGAAGTAACTTCACACTTTGTTCATACTTTTTATGTAATGGCTTTGGGAGTTTATGACTAAACCGGCGACATGTCATTACATTTTGCCTATAATCAATGATTCAAGACAAGCCATTATATGAAAAAAAAGAGTCAAAAATGACTCTCCTGTAGATTTGTATAGTATTCGATTAATCCAAGTACTTTACGTGGATATGAATATCAATTACTGTTTCTTAGGGTCAAAAGGCGAGCAGAGCCGATGACCCCTGCATCATTTCCTAAGCTGGCAATTGCAAAATCAGCACCTACATGTACTCTTGGCAGTGCATACTTCCCGAATACTTTTTTCAAAGGAGCCATCAGATGGTCACCAGCTTTTGATACACCGCCCCCAATGACAATCCGTGAAGGATTGATTACATTCGCCATATTTGCAATCGCTAGGCCGAGATGGTGGGTGATGGTCTTAACCACCTCATTGGCCCAATCATCACCTTCAGCGGCACATGTAAATACATCTTCAGCCGTAACTCTTCCCTTCTCAATCCACTTTTTATAAAGCATACTACTAAGGTTTTCTTCAAGACCTTCAGTAGCGATTCTTGAGATTCCAGTGGCCGATGCGATCGTCTCGAGACAGCCTGTCTTTCCACAATTACATGGTGCGCCACTTTCAACAATCGACGTTATATGGCCGATTTCCCCAGCCATACCATTCGCTCCATGCAGGATGGTTCCATTTGAAATGATACCACCCCCAATTCCAGTTCCTAAAGTGATACAAATCAAGTCAGATGCTTGTTTTCCCGCTCCTTTCCACATTTCGCCGAGTGCAGCAGTATTCGCATCATTATCTACCACTACTTTAAGACCGGTCTTACGCTCTAAGTCATCTTTAAGAGGGTAGTTTTTCCATCCAAGATTTACTGCATGGAAAATGAAACCGTTTTCCATATTGATGAAACCAGGCGCTCCAATTCCGATCCCATCTATATCCTTCAGTTTCCATCCACCGTTTTCCGTCTTCTCTTTAATCGAATCTGCAATATTTTGTGATATATTTCTACCATTATTGCTTGTATCCGTAGGGATTTCCCATTTATCTACAATGTTACCCTGTTGATCTACGATAGCCATTTTGATCGTTGTCCCACCTAAATCGATTCCGATTGACACTGTTTCCGTCATATAACTCATCCCTTAGTTCAATTTATTCTGTTCACTTTTAATAATTAGGATCGCTTTTCTATATTCCTCGATGCTGATCATCCCATTTTGATATAATTCTTGTATTTCAGATACATACATTTCCAAGTCAGCGCTGCGGTTGCCAGTATATATAAATGTACCGAAGCGCTTCAAGAATTGTTGGACGTCCAATATCGTTTTCATAAAATTCACCCAATCGTATTATATCATTATTACTGATTTTAAAAAGACAGAAGAATATGATGGATAGTAGACAAAATAATAGAGAAGCAGTAGCTGCTTCCCTAACGATCGGGATCTTTCGGATGTAATACTGTCGGCCTTCGATTCTTGAGTGGAATCGGGGAACGGATCAGTACATCCCTGAGCCCTTTATATGAAAATGGAAGGAAGGGCCAAAGATAAGGAATGTGGAACGACTTGAGCCGTGAAAGTAAAATGATCCACAATGTGGTTCCTATCATATAGCCGGGCAGGGCGAACAGGGCTGTCAAAATCAAAAGCATCAGCCTTGTCAATCGATTCGCAAGACTGAGTTCATATGAAGGGGTTGCAAATGAACCGATCGCTGCGATTGAAATATACAAAATGACTTCATTCAGGAACAATCCAACCTCAACTGCCACCTGGCCAATAAGTATAGCTGCAACTAGCCCTAAAGCAGTCGCTAAAGATGATGGGATATGTACAGTTGCCATCCTCATGATATCCAAACCAATTTCAATCAGGATGAGTTGGACGAACAGAGGAATATCCCCTGCTTCTTCCGGACCGATAAAGGCCAATTGTGCAGGCATCATCTCAGGACTGATTGAGAACAAATACCAAAGAGGGAGAGAAAAGATCGACAATAAGACTGCGAAAAATCTTACAAATCTGAGATATGCTCCGACGACAGGTTTTTGTCGATATTCCTCCATATGTTGCAAATGATGCCAAAAAGTTGCTGGGGTTATCAAGACACTCGGGGAACCATCGACAAAAACCAGCACATGACCTTCATAAAGATGGACAGCAGCAGTATCTGGCCGTTCCGTATACCTTACTAATGGATAGGGATTCCAATGCTGTCCACATACAAATTCCTCAATGGTCTTTTCAGCCATCGGAAGCCCGTCGGTATCGATCTTTGATAATGAATCTTTAATCTTTTCAACAATTTTCTCATCGGCGATATCTTCTATATAGGAAATACAGATGTCTGTCTGTGATCTTCTTCCGATCTTCATGTATTCCATACGTAAGGTACGGTCACGAACCCGTCTCCTTGTTAAAGAGGTGTTAAAGACGATCGTCTCTACAAATCCATCCCGAGATCCACGCACAACCCTTTCCAAGTCAGGTTCCGATGGCCCTCGGACTGGATAGGTCCTTGCGTCGATTACGATTACAGTGTCTACCCCTTCAACGATCAATAGACTTGGTCCCCCTAGTGAGAAATCAATCGCTTTTTCAAGATCCGCTTGTTCTTCTATCTCCATGTAGGGAAGATGTGTACGCATCAATTTCGTCAAAGGATCGGGGTCAAGGTCCTCAGGATCAAGTTTTGATAGCAGCTTCATCAAATAGTGCATGATATCATCTTTAACAAATCCATCAATCATGAAAAGACTCATGCGTTTTCCGGCATAATCCAGCTCAAGATGGATCTGATCGAAGCTTTTGTCAATTCCGAGTTCTTCTTTAATATAAGCAATGGTTGCATCGTAATCTTTGATCTGTGGAACTTTTTTATCTCGCGTCATTTTCCCCATCCTTTCAATTACCATCATTAACCAATCATAATATTTGCATACTTGGACAGGGGTATATTGTGGGAAAACGAAAAAGCACTGATGAGTTCAGTGCTTTTTCGTTAGACTGGTTCATTTTAATGTTGACATAGAATACTGCATTTAGCGGAATTTACATCCGGCGGGAAACCGAGCCAGGCAAGACCCCGCAGTTTGGATGAAGAAGTGATGCCAGCTCAGCGACCAGTCATTCGGATCACTTCAAGCCCCTTTCTTTTAAGAATTCATATCAGATTTCAGATAGTGATAGATCAACCGTGCTGTATGTAATAGTGACGTTTCATGTGTACGTTCGAATGCGTGAGATGCATCGATCCCCGGACCGATAAGACCATGTTTCAAATCGAAGCCCGCTCGGATTGCAGCAGAAGCATCAGATCCATAATAAGGATAAATGTCTATCCTGTATTCAATATGATTCTCTTTTGAAAGGTTCTCAAGGTGCTTTCTCAATCCTAGATGATAGGGCCCACTAGAGTCCTTTGCACAAATGGATACGGTGAATTCATCTGTAGTTTGTCCATCTCCGATCGCCCCCATATCAACTGCCAGATATTCTTCTGTTTCATTCGGAATGTTAGAGTTACCTCCATAGCCGATTTCTTCATTATTGGAGATCAAAAAATGGGTTGTAAATGGAAGCTTTGTACCTTCTTCTTTTAACAGTTTGATGACATGCATCAATAGTGCCACGCTGGCTTTATCATCAAGATGTCGGGATTTGACGAATCCGCTCTCTGTAATTTCGACACGAGGGTCGAACGACACAAAGTCCCCTACTGAAATCCCTAATTCTTTAACATCCTGTTCTGATTCCACTCGCTCATCTATACGGACTTCTATATTATTTTCATCACGTTTGGCATTGCCTGCTTCTTTGTACACGTGTACCGAAGTTTGGTGCATGAGGATTGTGCCCGTAAAAAGCTTGTTATCAGCCGTCTCGATTTGACAGTATTCCCCTTCAACGTGATTCCACCTGAAACCACCAATCATCGTTAATTTCAACCTTCCGTTCGGTTTGATTTCTTTGACCATCGCACCAAGTGTATCAACATGGGCTGTCAAAAATCGATGACGGTCGTCATTTTCTCCAGGTAGGGTGACGAGTAATCCGCCTTTATGATTTCGTTTCGTTTCCAAACCAAGTTTGTTGAAATATTCATCTACATGCCTGATGACTTGTTCCGTATTACCCGATGGGCTTGGAATTGATACCAAACCTCTGATCAAATCCGTTATTTCTTTCGTATTGACTTTTTGACTCATATTTTCCGTTCCCCCTCAAAACTATTTCCTTCTAAACTTCCGGACAAGTTCATATTTTATATGGATAGGATGTCCATGGAGGTTTAAAAAGTATGAAAAAACAAGTGCTCATCTTTCTTATTCTAGGGATAATTACGGCAACGTCCCTGTATATGTATAATAACCAAACTTCCAAAGTAAAGGAAAGCATTATCTATTTTCCAATCGATCCTTCAGTTTCTTTTGCTTCTGCAGAAACAGAAGTCATCCTTCTTGAGGAAAAGGATGAAGACGAATATGAAATAAGATGGAAAGTGAATTCTTCTCTCGGTACTAAAGCTTATTTAAGGCAAGATATATCCCTATTGTATGAAGATGGCATGTTAAAAGATACGTTGTCTAAATGGGAAGAAAACACCGATACACTTCAACAGAGAAAAGTTGTCACGAATGAAGACAGCGGCCACTTTGAGGCAATCAGCTTCCATCATGCTGAATTACATTACCCGAATGACGTAATCAAAAGCGCACAAACCATGAGCTATGATCAACTCTATGTTATCGATACTCCGCTCCAGCCGCTGGAGTCATTCAAAACTCCTGAAAACGAAGAGGACCTCAACAATAAAAAGATGTTGGATCATGCCACGAATCAACAGCTTAAGGTTATTTGGCATAACTTGATACGTTATTTCAATGTGCCTATCGAAAATTATTATGTACTTCCTTTGACCAAACTTTATGATTATTCATTGCTGCCTTTACCAGGCCTTTCGAAAGAAAAAACCGACCAGGTGATCGGCGGTTTGTGGGAAGGAATCTATAAGAATTATTTTCTAGGGATCAAATTGCCTAACGGACAAATCGAATCACCAATCGGCAGTAGTTTGCCACTTATTTTGATCAGTAAGGATATGAGTCATTTGATGTTCCTGACAGAATCAAAATCAGGAGAGAACGTTCAACTTATTCAATATATCAACCCGTGATGAATTAAATAAGAAGAAATGCGATGGCTAAAGTGCAAGATAACAAGCAACATTTCCATTTGCTAAAACATGTCCTGCACAATTTTATCACGAACACCGGGAATTTTTAAGAATCCGCGGATTGCCAGTGTACGTAAAAGCCTCATACCAAGAATCAAATTTAACAACTTGTAGCGATTCTGATACATCATGAATGCAGCAACTGCAAGGATCATCCATTTCATTATACCGTATCTCATCATCCAAACCACCTTTCCTTTCCTCTATACTATCTGATATTGGCAAAGGAATTATGCAACTTTTTTGCAAGAAATACACCCCTAATTGAGTTGCTTGAGCAATTGTAAAAAGGGGCAGTCCCATAAGTGTTCGACTTTCATCGTTCCTAACAACATTTTTAGAGAAATGCGTGGTTTTGATACTAAATGTTGTTTGTGAAAGTCTGACACGATTTTTTTGGGAGTACCCCTTCATCATTATCCCCTTATGATTTGAAGCTCTTTCGGAAATCTGGTCAGTGTTTCATATCCTGTTGAAGTGACAAGGACATCATCTTCTATCCGAACACCGCCAATATCAGGTAAATAAATTCCTGGTTCTATTGTGTAGGTCATGCCTTCTTTTAATAGATTGTCATTATTTTCACTCAATGATGGATATTCATGTACATCGATTCCGATCCCATGTCCGATCCTGTGAGGGAAAAAGTCACCGTAACCTGCAATCGTAATGATTTCCCTCGCTTTTTTATCAAGATCACCAAGACGAGTACCTGGCTTCGAAATCTCTAATGTCTCAAGCTGGGCTTTCAAGACGATATCATAAATCTCCTTTTGTTTTTCACTGACCTCCTGAAAAGCGACCGTTCTCGTTATATCCGAACAATAGCCATCCAATAAGACTCCAAGGTCGAACAAGACAAAATCACCTTTCTTAAGTTCTCGACTACCAGGATTACCATGAGGCTGCCCCGATTTTTCACCGAAAAGAACCATTGTTGAAAAAGACATTTCGCGAATCCCTTTTTTCTTCAATTCATATTCAATCGTCGCAAGGACTTCCATTTCTGTGCATCCTTCTCGTAATGCACCAATACCTGTTTCAACACCAAAATCAGCTAATTCAGCAGCTTTACGGAGGATTTCCAATTCTTTTTCATCTTTTATAAGCCTTAGTTCATGGAGTTTTTCCTCTGCACTCGTAAAAGTTACAGATGGGTACATATTCATGATTTGCTCTGCACGCTCATAAGAAAGTGTTTCTTTTTCTATGGCCACATGATCTGCAGCAGTTATGCCTCTTGTTTTAAGGGCTGATCGGATCATTTCCCAAGGATTATCTGCATCCCCATGCCCGATGATCTCATATTCCCACCCTGCATCTCTCGCCTGAGATACTTCCATTCCAGGACAAACCAGAAACGGTTCATGTTCTGGAAAGATGAATAGACCCAATAATCTTTCATGAGGTTCACAGTTGAAATTCGAGAGATAGAATACATTGGCTGAGGAATGAACAAATGCGAAGGTTTGCTCTGTTTCTTGCAGCCAATTTGAAAATTGCTGTAAACGATGATTCATTGTGTACCACAACCTTTTTAATATTATTCTATTGAAACATACCGCTATGTATATCGTTAGTCAACAAAGACACCCCCTTATTGATGTAAGCTGGCAGAGATTTAAGGGGGCTCCGTTTTCATAATAATGCCGACTACGATATTACCCATGTGATTTGTATGATGGCTGCTGCCAGGTTAGGTATTCCGAATACTAGGATGCAATATGCACACTTGTTTCGATTGTGTCTTTGATCCCTCGTTTCGGTGTTGTAATTTGCCCTTAGCTGAGTTCCACTGATAAAAGCACCTAAAAGGATTCCGCCTAAAAGGACAGATATGAGTCCGACTGTACCGCAAATTTTGTATACGAGAGCCGGGTCATCCACTACTATACTTGTAATGATTGCAATGACCAATAACATCAGACCCGCACATAAAGACTTATTCACATCTGCTCATCCCCCATTTCGTGAAAACTCGCATGACTGATCATTACTCTTTCTCCATTTGCTCTTCCAATACCTTTTCAATTTCTTCATCAGAAACGACTTCTTCGGCATATTCGTTAATTTCAAGATGATTCATGACCGTGTCCAGTTTAGATTTAATCAATGATAGGCTATACAGGACATACAGGATGATAAAGAGTGGTAATAGATATAATATATACCCAAATAAAATCTCCATAAGACCAGCCCTCCCTTTAAATTAGGATTTCTTACTTCGCCTTACTTGATTTTATGTTTTCAATGATCGAAAGTATTACTTTAAGAGTCGACATCCATTGCCTTCAACTGGACTTTAGATAGGGACGGCGACAGCCTCCTCGTCGGACTTCCAGTGACCTGCGTGGCTGATCAGGGCGTTTACGCTTTTCTTGATGTCCAGCTTCAACGCCCAGCCACTTGGATCACTTCAGTTCTCCTGCGGCGGCGACAGCCTCCTCGTCGGGCTTCCAGTGACCTGCGTGGCTGATCAGGGCGTTTACGCTTTTCTGATTAACCTTCTTCATATAAAAAAACTGCCTGGATCAGAGTTCCAAGCAGTGCAAGATTATATCTTCTATCTATGTCTCACATCGTTTCCTACACCTATTCCTGTATAACCGAGCAGAATTGTAAACAGGGGCGATAGAAAAAGGAAGAATACATACGGCAAATAACCTATTACATCGACCCCTAGAGTCGATGCAAAAAATGCACCGCTCACACCCCATGGAATCAATGGGTTGACGAGTGTTCCTGCATCCTCTAACGTCCTCGATAAATTCCTCAAATCAATTTGCTGTCTTTCAAAATGAGGTCTGAACGATTGCCCGGGAATCAAAATCGATAAATATTGTTCTCCAGTCAGTACATTCACACCGATAGAAGAGAGAGCCGTTGTTGCAATTGTGTTCCCCCGGCTTTTGATCTTTGTTTCCAGCAAATTCACGAATGTTTCAAGCATGCCTAAGGCTCGGACCAACCCGCCTAATGCTAAAGCTATCCAAATGAGTGAAATGGACCACATCATAGACTGGACTCCCCCACGATTGACGATTTCATCGACTGTTTGGTCACCTGTCTGCATCTGGAATCCATTCTGCAGCATATCAATGATGGCAGAACCAGACATTTGTCCCTGAACAAGCAGTATGGTGAGGATTCCTGTAATGACCCCAATCATTAGTGCTGGAATAGTAGGGAACCTTATAAGGGCTAATATAATGACCACAAGAGGAGAAACTAAAGTCCACCCACTGATGTTAAAAGTTTGCGAAAGATGCCCTTGTACATTCTCTATCGAAGTCAAGGCTCCCTCACTTGTTCCTGTACCCATGATAACAAAAATAACGATTGTAACGATTAATGCTGGGATCGTCGTCCACATCAAATGTTTGATATGGTTGAATAATGAAACTCCAGCAACTGCAGGGGCAAAATTCGTTGTATCTGAGAGCGGAGACATTTTGTCACCAAAACATGCCCCGCAAATGATGGCTCCAGCTGCAAGACCAGGATGGACACCTAGACTTGCAGAAAGACCCATCAAGGCGACACCTACCGTACCGATCGTTGTAAAAGAACTTCCTGTAAAACTTGAAACGATAATCGTGACGAGCAAAGCACCTATCGTAAAGAATTGGGGTGAAATAAAGTCAGTTCCATAGAATAGCATTGTCGGTACAGTCCCGCTCATCATCCAAGTCCCGATCAACATGCCGATCACCATTAATATGAGAACCGGTTTGATTCCAACGATGATCCCATCTATCAACCCTTTTTCCATCTGGCCCCACGTGTAGCCGAATCCTTTTGCAAGAATGGCAATAGACACAAGGGAAAGAAGGAGAGGGATATGGGGTTCAGTTTTTAAAATCAGGATAGCGTATAAAATAATGCATGCCAGCAAAATAAATGAAATTAGTGAGAAAGTTAAGCTTTTCTTAGATGTCATCTTTCTAGTCCTTCCTTCAATTAATATCTTTCTTTAGATTAACCATTAATCAAAGAAAAAAGCTGTCGACTTGGCAACAGGGGCGAATTTATCGCGGTACCACCCTGCTTGACGTGTTCAACAGCATCAACTCTTCAGTGATAAAGGTTATGAACCTATAAGCTCCACGAATGTAATTTCGTTCTGTCCCTTCCTTAGCTTGCACCAACCGCTAAGTCTCTGATGTTTGAAGAATACCAACTACTATGTTCGTTTCAATGCTTTTATGCTTTTGTGCGTTCAAGTGTAAATGTATTTCTACTATAAAACCTTTTCCATTAGACGTCAAGGGATTTTTCACAACATAATAAGAAAAGCGATAACGCCCGATTAGCCACGAAGGTCACTGGAAGACCGACGAGGAGGCTGTTGCCGCCGCAGGAGGGCTGAAGTGATCCAAGTGGCTGGGCGTTGGAGCTGGACATCAAGAAAAGCGATAACGCCCTGATCAGCCACGAAGGTCACTGGAAGACCGACGAGGAGGCTGTTGCCGCCGCAGGAGGACTGAAGTGATCCAAGTGGCTGGGCGTTGGAGCTGGACATCAAGAAAAGCGATAACGCCCGATTAGCCACGAAGGTCACTGGAAGACCGACGAGGAGGCTGTTGCCGCCGCAGAAGGACTGAAGTGATCCAAGTGGCTGGGCATTGAAGCTAGACATTACTTTATCGAAAATAAAGTTATTATACATTTTTATCTTTTTAAAAAAACACTTTCACAATGATCTTGTAAAAGTGTTTCAACGGAATATTTCTGTATAATCTGGAGGTCTATTGACATTTTTAAAACATGCGATCATTTCTTTCGATTCATAGGAAACGTAAGCACATACTATATGATCAAGTAAATCGGTCAACCGTCTTTTTTCGTTTTCCAACAGACCAGCAATGTAGGGGAGACTCGTTGATGAATATAAAGCAGCTAAGGGCTGAACATGATTGTCTGCACATGGAATCACATTGCATTCAGATTTTAAGAAGGCGTGAATACCTACCAACTGCTGATAGATTCGTCGCTCCATGAGGGGCATATCACATGCCAGGACTAAATAGTGAGAGGCTTCATAAGCTTTCATTCCACTATAGATACCTGCAAGCGGACCCTCACCCTTGATCTTCGGTTCATCCATGATGATTGTAACACCTTTGTGTTCTGGTTCTATGGATTCTTTTATAGAGGGGTGGACAACGAGCACGAGATGTTGAACGAATGGTTCAAGCACGTCCATCGCTTTTTTATAAAAAGGGATGCCGTCAACCGATTCCAAGGCTTTCGGTTTTCCATACCGTTTTGACTCTCCACCTGCCAATACAATCCCTGCATACGTCGTTACCATATGATCCCTCCCTTTAAGTTTCTATAATTTCATCTGGCAGAACCAATCGATCAACAGGTTGATCAAACGGCTCTGTAGGAACCCTTGCTGTCATTTGCACTGGATGCAAAAGCGAGATAGTGGCACCATTGTATCGCTTCAAATAACGATCGAAATAGCCACCGCCAAACCCAATCCGATAACCGTTCAAATCATATAATAAACCCGGGACGACCAATAAATCGATTTCAACAGGTTCTACTCTTACTGTCTTTGACACGATAGGTTCTTTAAGTCCGAAATAAACAATTTCAAGATGGTCAAATGAGGTAAGCTTCCTGAAATCCATCGAGTGATCATTGGAATTACATTTTGGTACAGCTACAGTTTTCTTTTGTTCCCAGGCTTTTTCAATGATCGGATATGTATTGAATTCATTTCCTCTTGAAACAGTTACCCCTATTGTAGTGGCCATATTCCATATTTCAAGCTGAAATAATCGTTCCCTGACCTTTTCTTCATTAATTTCCTTTACGGATTTAGAGAGTGCAGATAATTTTATCTGGGTAGATTTTCTGAGCTCGCTCTTCTCCTCCATCATCAATTCATCCACCTTACTTGAAAAAATAATTTGAAGTACTAGCTTGATATAGAAAAAACAGCAGGAATTCCTGCTGTTTTACTTCGTTTCACGGTGTAAAGTGTGACGCTTCAATCGTGGGCTGTATTTTTTAAGCTCCATACGATCAGGGTTTGTACGTTTGTTTTTAGAAGTGATGTAGTTACGGTCACCAGTTTCTGTGCAAGCTAATGTTACTTGTACGCGCATTTCGTTTCCCTCCAAACTATCTTCAATGTTCCAAGCGTATGAAACGATCATCCCGAGATGACCGATCGCTTTACATGTTTTTTTAATCGCTAAATGACACCTTTAGTATCATACCAAAATTTTTCACAACAATCAAGATAAAATGAAGGGATCCCATGCCACACAGGTGGTAGGCGCGGCTTACATCTGTTGGAAAGTCTTTATTTTATGGATGAAAGATTCGGATGTACGCCGTGCAAACTCCAAATCTGGCGCTTGGGAATATACCGTGAATGTAGGATCTACGATGTCTGGCAGTATCAGGGTCCATCCACCGTTCGGATGATATACTTTAATGCCATCTACAAGATCAGTCATTTGATCGCGTGTTTCTTCCATCAATCTTCGCATCACTCTGCCTTTTACCCTTGAAGGACATTCAACCTGTTCGCGGATCAACTTGGTGTTAGGAAGCATTTTGACAAGTTGAGATAAAGGCTTCTGTTGGTTGGCCATCATATTCAGTATAGAAGTGAGGGCAAGGATTGCATCGTATTGGACATTCAGGACTGTCCCTCCTATTTTCATGATGGAACGAGCATCAGCCTTCGTACGGACTAATTTTCCACGCAGGGAATCAGCTAAGTGATCGAGCTCGGATGAACCGTAAACAGGAATGGCATATTCATCAAACTCTAAGTCCCCTAGCGATAATAGAACATAAAGCGAGAGCAGTTGATCATCACTCAGCCAATCACCCTCCTCTGTCAGTAACTTCAGTTTTTCTCCCGTCTCATCAATCCATACCCCAAGATGTGCATCTGTAACATTCAATACACCATGCATTTGAGTGGCAGTCGTATTCATCGGTATTGAAACAATTTGACATTTTAGACGCTCCAAAACCCTTGATACCGCAGAGTCATGAGATTTCGATGCTATATTCGTCACGATCTTGAACTCACATGCTTGGATATTCGACTGGTTGATTCTTTGTAAGATAGCCTTTTCATATTCTTCATTTTTGCTATGGTCCGATTCCTGCATACCAATCCGGTCATACGGCGCTCGGCGATAATCTTCCTGCCAGAATGCGTTTTCTATTTTACGTTCAAAATCTGTGGAAACCGGGTATCCATCTTCATCATAAAACTCGATGGCCGTTTGTTGATTACCGAATCGTATAAATGCACCTCCTGCCCACCCCTCTTTTTCAACCGAATACCTTAGAATTGGGCTAAGCGAAGGGGAAAGATCAACAGTGTGTATGCCGGAAGAGTGCAATCCCTGTTCAAATGATTGTAGGATCAGTTGAGAGAACGGATGGTTATCAGATGCGATGGCCAGCTTTTTGCCCTGCATGAGGCAGGCTCCATATGCTGAAGCTACTCTAGCCGCAAAATCAGGTGTGATTTCGATGTTTGCAATACCTCTTATGCTTCGATTAGTGAATAAGGACCTTGAAATCCTTTTGCTCCAGATCAAGGAGGTGTGAATGGTCGAGTTATCGACAATCTCCTTTTTCGGCCATACTTTGACTTCAGGTTTGACGGTAACCTTTTTACCGACTTGGACTTGATTCCCGATCACACTATGTTCGAACATACTCGTTCCTTCACCAATGAATGTTCCGTTTGCAATGGTTGAGCCACGTAATTCTGAATTGGCGCCAACATATACATCATTCCATAAAATCGATCGTTTCAGGGATGCGTTAGAAGAAATGATGCTATTGGAACCGATCACTGTATAAGGATAAATTTTCGCATTCTGACGGACTGTCGTTCCGCTTCCAATATAGGCAGGGGTCTTAATCGATGCATGGTGCTCGATCACCACATTTTCCCCGATCCGAAGACCTGGGAGGACTTCCTTACCTGGAAGAGGCAGATTGATCTGTCCATCCAGAAAGTCTTCATGGCTTTTACGGTATTGACTCAGGCTTCCAATATCCGACCAATACCCCTCTGCCGGATATCCATATAGCGGCTTATGTTCTTTCATCAATAATGGAAACAGATCTTTACTGAAATCTGTCGGTACCCCTGCGCTCAAATAGTTGAAAACTTCCGGTTCCAATACATAGATTCCAGTGTTGACTGTATCGCTGAAAACTTCATTCCAACTCGGCTTTTCAAAGAATCTAATAATCCTCTGATCTTTATCAGTCATGATGACACCGTATTCAAGCGGATTTTCAACCTGTTTCATGAAGATCGTTACGAGTGCTTCTTTTTCTTGATGGAAATTGATTCCAGTCTGTAAATCAAAATCAGTAAGTGCATCACCGCTTATTACGATAAATCGTTCGTTTAGAAAGCTTTCGGCGTTTTTAATACTTCCAGCTGTTCCCAAAGGTGTCGTTTCTTCGAAATAATGGAGATCGACTCCAAAATGGCTGCCATTGCCGAAGTATTCTTTGATATGCTCAGGCAAGTATTGAACAGTCACTGCAATTTCAGTGATTCCATATTTCTTAAGAAGTTCGATGGTATACTCCATGACCGGTTTTTCGAGAATCGGTACCATCGGTTTAGGTAAATTGCATGTTAACGGACGTAAACGTGTTCCTTTACCGCCTGCCATTATGACTGCCTTCAATTCACTTCACTCCTGCCATTGTCGGTTTCTTTTTGTCACTTGCTAACACTTCACCAGTTTTTATGGAGATATCTTCCCAACTGTACTTCGTATGAACATCTTCTTGGGCTTGTTTACAGATGCGAAATGAAAGCCCTGCATCTTTATATAGACGGATGATTTGATCCCGGATGCTTTGAGGATTGCCTGGATAGACTTTCAATCCGTTCACATCATGCTCGATGATATCGCCTAATCCTCCTGTGTCACTGACGATGACGGGCGTACCCGCTGCCATCCCTTCTAACGCGACGATACCGAACGGTTCATAATGGCTAGGGAAAATGACAGCATCCGATTCGTGTAAATAGTTGTTCCGTTCCTCATCGGATACAAAACCGATAAAAAATACCTGGTCTTCCAAACCTCTATGTCTCACTTTATTCCGGTACTCTTCAAGCATCGGTCCTTTCCCAGCGATGATGAATTTTATGTCGGGGTATACGTTTTTCAATAATGCGGATGCTTCAATAAGTGTTAGGAAACCTTTTTCCGGCACCATCCTTCCAAGTGAAAAAACATGAAAGCAAGACCGCCCTCCAAAATTCGTTTTCCAATCTACAATCTGGTTTCCGGTTTTAAATAAATCAGACTCTACTCCGTTCGGAATAATCGTCATTTTGTCTCTCGGAACCTGGAAGACTTCGATTAAGTCTCGTTTCATATATTCACTGCAAACAATGATATGCCTCGACTCATACATTAATTCCCATTCTTTATGATGGATTTCCGCCTGCTGGTCATTATGGATCCCTTTATTCCTACCGTATTCCGTTGCGTGAATTGTCGAATAAAGCGGGATTTTCAGCCGTTGTTTCAACCCTTTGGCGGCAACACTTACGATCCAATCATGCGCATGGATGCAATCGAATGTGATTTGTTCGCCTAATTGTGATCCGAGTTCAGAAATCGCTATATTTAAGCTACCGGCCCAGTGATAAAAATCGTCATGATGAGGTTGTTTCCCACTTACACGAAAAACATGGACACCTTGATTGATTTCATAATCCGGATAGCCATCGACGGCACAAGTAATGACATATACTTGATGTCCTTGCTTGACAAGTGTCCTTGATAAATCAAAAACATGTCTGGATAAACCGCCAACGACCATTGGTGGGAATTCCCATGACAACATCAAAATGTTGAGGTTCTTTTCTCCGGTTCTATCATTTGGTTTCGAAAGGATATATTCATCGTGCCGTGACGAAAAACTCGATCCCTTCTGCCAATGGAGAAATGGATATCTCTCTTCATAATCCTGCAAATCACTCTCGAAAACCCTTTTATCATTCAGTTCTTTTACGAGTTCATTGAATACAGAGATATGCTCTTTCAATCTTGAAACAGCATAATCTGAGGCGCTCTGCTGATCCATAATGAATGACCAGTCACTGCTCGTTGCCAACAGCCATTCACGCTTCAATTGATCCAAAGCCCTCTGTGTAAGGGGGGCAGGGTTTTTATGAATCGTCATTTGTTTTACAAGTTCATGCTCCATTGCGTGAAGATGTCTATAGATCCAGGCATTGGATTCATTTAGCCAGACTTCACCGTACCCATTTCTTCCCCATGTTGAAAAACATGTATGATGGGTCTGCAATTCTTGGTAATGGCGCTTGATGAATTCTTTAGGTGTGATCCATGGAATATTTGTTTTTTCAGACTTCATCAACATTTGAAGCCATTCAGGACCTTCAAACCACCAGTGTCCAAACAGCTCAGCATCAAAAGCTGCAAGCGTCACGCTAGCCGAGTCAGTGCCGCATTCCTTTATTCTTTCGCTCACAGTATGGAGGAAGTCTTCACAATGTTGTTCCGCCTTTCTAATTGCCTTTTCTCTAATATAGGTTTCTTTAGCTTCTGTATCCCCAGTTATGCGATAATATTTCAACCCTGTATCGACCCTGATCCCATCTGGATGGATATAAGGTGCAATATAGTCATGGTCTCGGCCATACCCTACGTCACGATAAAATTCACGGTATTCATAATCACCTGGATAACCCGTCCTTGCATCCCACACCTTTTTAGATGTACTCACACATCTCGGGAATAAAACGATTCCATGCGGTGAGAAAACGGGTGTATTTTTTCTTTGAGATTCTGGATCCAGCTTTCTGATCGTATCCTCGTCCACAAATACATAACGGACCCCATCTTCATAAAGCACCTTATCAATACCAGGCGAAAAAGCACATTCCGGCAGCCAGAAACCATCTGGCTTAAACCCAAAATGATGCTCAAAGCATTTCAATCCATCTTTGATCTGTGCACGGATTCCTTGTTCCGTTTGAATATAAGGAAGGATAGCGTGTGTAGCGGATGAGGTGATGCCTTCTACTTTATCTTGAGTCATGAAATATCTGTAAGCTGAAATGAGATCGCAGTTCCATTCAAGAAAAGTTTCTTTGATTTTCTTGAAACGTTCTATGTAAAATTCTACGACTCTGCTTTCCTCAGGCTCTTTAACAAAGTCCCTTTCTTTCAACAAAAGCTCTTGTGTATTTCGAATATGGGCCAAATACCGTTCTTGGAACGTATTGCTAGCGAGCATTTCAAGTAATGGAGGTGAAAGTGAAAGTGTATATTTCACTTCTGATGAACATGATTCCAACCCCCACAGGAGAGGAATATAGGTTTCAGAAACTGCTTCAAATAACCATCTTTCCTCAAGACGATCAGGTTCCCTATGTAAAACAAAAGGTAAATGCGCATGTAATACCAATGAAAAATAACTGTTCAATCTGTTCGCCTCACTTTAATAAACTATAGATCGAGTAGGTTGAGAATTGTTCATACCATTCAGGAGACTTTTGGGCGCCCGATTTCCATCTATCCACCGCCTCATTATGTCTCATAGAACCTCCTGCAGTCCGCGGTGTTTCTATAGGGGCAGAACGTAATACTGTAAAAAATCCACTACACTCACACTGTATTCCGAAATCAACGATAAACGTCCGGTTATCTTCCAAATTGTTGATAAACCAGTTATCCGTCATTTCTGGCAAACTGATATCAAAATACCAGTGACTGTTATGACCGTTAAAATGCAAGTCACTGATATCATAAACTCTCAATTGTTTATTCAGATCCGACCACGGTTTCCTAAAATGATGAGCAACCATATTACTCGTAATAGTTTTCAGATCCCAATATGCATAGACGGTGTGAGGGCCTTGCGGTAAAAGGGCAAGGCGATCCATTTCGTAAGTAGAAGGGATCTTTCTTGATATATGAACACGGGTCTCTGGAAGCTGATTTTTTTTGAATGAAGAGGTTCTATCAAGTTTTTGTAATTTCCGAAGACGGTATTGGATTTTCCCGACAGTGCTGTCCATCTCTTCTGCGATCTGTTTGATTGTGTAGCCTTTGTTCTTCAGCGCTAAAATCTTTTCAACCATGATTACCTCCTATGACAGTAATATGAATAGTTTTCAACATCGTATCACCGGTTGATACCCCCATCAATAAGCGTAAAATGTAGAAAGTTGCGGTTTGTATGTACATCAATTTACTAGAGGTTTTATTTTATTTTTGCAAACGCATGCAATACAGATTACGCTATATTTTTACTTATTTTTCTTTCGTTGGACGAAAAGAGTAAAGATAAGCGGTAGAAATTGTCGAATTTTAATAGGAATTTAGGATTAGATTTAGTGAAAAAGCTACCCCATCGACAAAGTCTGTGATATAAAAGTATGTGAGATTATTTTTTATAGGGGGAGCAGGATGGAATTCACAATATTGGCACTATTGGTTGCTGGAATAGTCTTAATCGTTCTATCATTTTTCAAACAGAACCGGACTCAGCAGATTGAGACCCAACTCGAAAACGTATCGATTCAATTGATGAAAGAACTTTATCAAATTAATAAAAAAATCAAAGTTCTAGAAGAAGAAATGATGATCACAGATAGAAGAGAGATTAAATAGCATGATGAACAGTGGTTTAAGAGGGTTTGGTGCAGGGCTGATCATTGCTTCTGGTATTCTGGCATTAGTTCATTTCCAGGGAACAGATAAATTGGATTCCGAAGCCAATGCAGAATCAGCTGAAGAAATTACATATTCGGAAGTAAACACATTCCTTGAAAAAGAAGGTCTTGTAGCGATCGATCAGGGAAAGCTGGATCAGCTGGAAGGTAATCAAAATACTGAAGATGAAAAGACAGCAGAAGAAGCTCCAACAGAAAAACCTGAGGAGGAAACCGTTGTCAAAACGACAGTGGTGATTTCAAAAGGAACGTCCACTGGGCAGGTCACAGATTATTTAGAGAGTGAAAAAATCATAAAAAGCAGTGATGAATTGTTAAATTATCTCCGTTCCAACAACTTGGAAAACAAAGTGAGATTCGGAAATTATGAAGTGAACAGCAAGATGACGATAGCTGAAATCGCAGAAGTCATCACTTCACCATAAAGAAATTTATACTTTCTTTAAATTAATAAAAGGGACTGCCCCCTAAGTCTTTGTTCAGACATCTGGGGTACAGTCCCTTTCTGTTCGTTATTCATTTAAATCATAATGCTTACCTTTTACGAGGTAAACGATGCTTTCAGCGATGTTCGTTGCATGATCTGCAGTACGCTCTATATAACGGCAAACAAAGCTTAACTGGATGATCTGATTTGTTGAATCTGGATACTCCTTCATCATGCTAAGAATCTCCTGGATCAATTGACCATATTTTTCATCCACGTAATCATCCTTATCCGCCATTCTCTTCGCAAGCACAATATCCTCTTCTTTATAGGCTTGGATGGCTTCAGTCAGCATTTCCTTAGCCGTTTCTGCCAAAGCAGGAATATCTATGAGCGGTTTAATCAATGGTTCATTTCCAATGCGGATAACGGATTTTGCGATATTTACTGCAAAATCTGCTATCCGTTCTATATCAGAAGAAATTTTGATGGACACGATGATACGACGGAGGTCACTTGCAACTGGCGCTTGTTTCGCAATTAGGAGAATCGCTTTATCATTGATTTCTTCTTCAAGATCATTGATTCGGTAATCATTATCAATAATACGCAATGCTTGATCGATATCTTGATTTTTCAGCGCGTCAATCGCTTCCTCCAATGCATTCTCTGCCAGCTGACCTAATTGAACCAACATTTCTCTCAATTCATCCAACTGGGTTTGGAAACTTTCCCTCACAACCATTCAACACACTCCCCTATCCGAATCGACCTGTGATATAGTCTTCGGTTCTTTTATCTTCTGGATTGGAAAACAATGCATCTGTACCTGAGAATTCCACAACTTCACCATTCAAGAAGAATGCGGTCTTGTCGGAAATCCTTGCTGCTTGTTGCATGTTATGGGTGACGATGGCAATACTGTAGTCTTTCTTCAGTTCTTGCACCAATTCCTCCACTTTTAAAGTTGAAATCGGATCAAGTGCAGAGGTAGGTTCATCCATTAAAATGACATCCGGTTCGATTGCAAGGCAACGAGCAATACAGATACGTTGCTGTTGTCCACCGGAAAGACCGTATGCATTTTCATTCAAACGGTCTTTCACTTCATCCCAAATCGCAGCTCCCCGCAAGCTTTTTTCAACAATCTGATCGAGTATCTTCTTGTTGCGTATGCCATGGATACGTGGTCCATAGGCAATATTATCGTAAATGGATTTTGGAAACGGATTCGGCTTTTGAAAGACCATACCTACTTGAGTCCTTAATTCTTCCACACGATATTTAGGTTGAAAAATATTTTTCTCACGATATTTGATCGCACCGGATATTTTTACGATAGGAACCATTTCTACCATACGATTTAATGTTTTAATAAAAGTCGATTTTCCGCAACCGGATGGTCCAATAATTGCTGTCACTTCATTTTCAGGAATCGAGAGGTTAATTTCTTTTAATGCGTGCTCTTCTCCATACCAGAGATTCAAATCCTTTGTCTCGAAAACATTCTTTTTGTTGCTGGCATTGCTGGTTGATTGATTCTTTTCTATTTTTCGTTTGTTGTTCTTTTTTTCTATAGTAAGAGTGGTCATTGATAATCCCTCCACATTTATAATCTTCTTTGATATTTGTTCCGTATGATGATCGCTATTGAATTCATCAAGAATAAAAGCATAAGCAGCACGACAATTGCTCCTGCAGCCAAGTTTGCATATTCCTTAGTCAGTGCAGAATCTATTGTCCAATAATAGATCTGTAACGGCATGACAGTGAATTTATCAAAAATACTATCCGGAAATGGAATCAGCAATGCTGGGATTCCCAGAACAACAAGTGGAGCCGTTTCACCAATGGCACGGGATAACGATAAGATGACACCAGTCAATATTCCTGGGAGTGATGCAGGCAAGACAACATTCTTTACCGTTTGCCATTTGGTAGCTCCCATACCATAAGAGGCTTCCCTTAAATATTGTGGGACAGCACGGATAGACTCTTGACTAGCCACTACCACGATCGGAAGAACCAGCAGGGACATCGTCAATCCACCGGCTAACACTACGTTTCCTAAACTAAAGCCTTTTACAAACACAGTTAGACCTAATAAACCGAAGACGATGGAAGGAACACCAGCCAGGTTGGCAATATTGGTTTGTATAAGTGATGGAATACGCCCTTTTTTTGCGTATTCCTCTAAATAAATCGCAGTTCCAACGCCAAGAATCATGGTTAGTGGGGCAACGACTAACATCAACCAGAAAGATCCTAAAAGCGGACCCATTACCCCAGCATTTTCGGCAAAGGTGGATAATTTACCAGTCAGGAATTGGAGGTCGATCCATTGGATTCCCTGTGAAAACACACGATAAATCAAAACAACTAGCACGATCAAGCCAAACATCGTTGATAAAAAGAACAATGACTTGGCTAATTTATTGGTTGTAAGGCGTAAGTTCATTCTCTTTTGTACTTGAGCCGTATCAACATATTTCATAATCAATATTCCTCCCTGTACCTACGAGAAACATACTGTGCAATCAAGTTCATAATTAGTGTGAAGACAAATAACGTCATAGCAACAGCATATAAACTGTAGTATAGAGTTGAACCTGCTGGTGCCTCTCCACCGGTAACTTCAACAATATACGCCGTCATCGTCTGCATGGACTGAGTGACATCGAAGGTAAAGTTTTTTGAACTCCCACTTGCGATTGTCACGATCATGGTTTCACCAATCGCACGTGATATAGCTAGTACAAACGATGCAACGATACCGGAGATCGCAGCAGGAATGACGATTTTAAAAGTAACCTCAAGCCTTGTAGCTCCGAGTGCTGATGCACCTTGCCTCATCTCTGATGGTACAGAACTCATTGCGTCCTCTGAAAGTGAGGCTACCATCGGAATGATCATTACCCCCATCACAATACCAGGACTTAAAATATTGGTTGGTTCCAATCCCGGTATGATCGACCGTAATAAAGGCGTAACAAATGTAAAGGCGAAAAAACCATATACGATAGTTGGAATACCTGCAAGGATTTCTAATAAAGGCTTAAACGTCCTTCTTATCCTATCTGAAGCATATTCACTTAAATAAACGGCTGTCATAAGGCCGATCGGTATCGCAACAATCATAGCAATGACCGTAGAAATCAAGGTACCGGTCAATAACGGCAATACGCCGAACTGTGCATCTGCACCTAAAGGTTTTAATTTCGTTCCAGTAAAGAAATCAAGAAATGGGACTTGTTTGAAAAAAGCGATCGTCTCGACTAATAAGGTAGACAAAATACCTACCGTAGTAAGAATGGATATGATTGCAATTGCTAATAGAATTTTCGGGATGATCTTCTCCCATATTCTTGTAAAATTCATTGTACTTCTGTTCTTTTGGATCATTTCGTTGACATTCAATTTCTTTTCCAATTTAGGACCCCTCTCACTCTAGACATTCTATATATTAGGGAATTTCATTGTCTTTTTATATAAACAAGCCAAGAAGATGAGAAGTGCAACGACCCCTCATCCCCCTGTATTTTCCAATTAAGTGAATAGTTTATTTTTGCAACTCTTTTAGCTCATCTACTGTTTTTTTGTATTCTTCATCACTTAATGGGGCAAATCCAGTTTCCTTAGCAATTTCACCAGCATTTTCCATAGCGTAGATTGCAAAGTCTAATACTTGTGGTTTTTCTTTAGCCTGGTCTTCGTTCAAGTATGTGAATACTGGTCGTGTAAACGGACCATATTCACCATCTTCCTTGATTGTGTCGATGGAAGGTTCGACTGGTCCATCACCGAAATCGATTTTAACTGCCTTCACTTTGTCACTGTTACTTTCGTAATAACCGTAACCGAAGTATGCGATCGCATTTTTATCTTTTGAAACCATATCTACAAGTGTTGAGTATTCTTGTTGAAGACTCACATCTTCTCTTAAAGGTTGCTCATCCAGGATTTTTTCGTAGAAGAATTCATAAGTACCATGATTTTCATTCGGTCCATAAGCCTTGATTGGTTTATCAGGGAAGTCTGAGCGTACATCAGACCATTTCTTTTTATTTCCGCTAGCAAGGAAGATGTCAATTACTTCTTCTTCCGTAAGGTCGTCAATCCAATCATTATCTTTATTGACTACAATCGTGATCCCATCTAATGCAAGCTTTAACTCTTTATAGTTCATGCCAAGCTCTTCAGCTTTTGTTTTTTCTTCGTCTTTAATTTGGCGTGAGGCATTACTGAGATCCGTACCATTTTCAGCTAGAAACTTTTTAAATCCAGCACTTGAACCGGCACGTCCTACTTCAACAGAGACATTTTCTTGTTCATTTACCATATAATTCTCTGCTATTTTCGCCATCAATGGATAAACTGTTCCAGATCCGTCTACAACTACACTACCTTCGAGTTCTTCATCACCGTTTGCAGATCCGCTTCCATCACCATTTCCACATGCTGTCGCAACGATGAGTAAAGCTGCCATCATCATGAAGAACGTGCTGCGTTTAAAAGCTTTCATTTTGAAATCCCCCTGGTTTTTTATTGGTTGATGGAGGTATTTATGAGAAAAGTATGGTTCTCTTAACCTCCTATGGGCGAATGCCCTACATTGCCTATAGTAACTTGGACTTATTAAGCATGTATAAACGAATTGTTAAGGTTTTGTAAAGATGTGTCGAATCATGTATATTTTTCTGTAATAGGCTGTATTTCTAAAAATGAATGCTGATAACGAGATGAAAACTGGAATTATGCGAGAATCCTGCGGGAAGGAAGCCTAAGCGTGCTTGCATAATCAGGCTAATTCTGGGAATGATGTCCAGGCGTTTGCGCTTTTCTTTCGTCCGTGGAAAGCGAGTATATTTCCAAATTGTTAAACAACAATCTATACGAAACCAGCCTTGTAAAAAGAAAAAGGATCACCCTGGCATACAGGGTAATCCTTGCTGTTCATTATTAATATGGGTCTTGATTATTGTCTGAAGGTTTCTTGTCAGGTTGTTTAATGATCTCTTTCTTATGCCCCTCTTTTTTAATGTCAAAATAAGCATCCAAGATTGCCCGGCCGATCTTATTGTTGATCCCGCCTTCTTCAGCATATGGACTGACAACGACAAATGCGACTTCTGGATTATCATATGGAGCATAACCGACTAGTGAGAGCAGGTAAGAATCACCATCATATTGTGCTGTACCTGTTTTACCAGCAGCTTCGTATCCTTTCGTATTTTTAAAATAAGAGCCGGCTGTACCTTTCGTCGTATTCATAACCATATAAAGGCCTTTTTGGACCCTTTCGATCCATTCTGGCTTCATATCAATACGGTTTAATATATTTGGTTGGAATTCATAAGCTGTATCGCCTTGTTCATCAGCGCTAATACCTGGTTTTTTGATTTCCTTTAATAGATGGGGTTGCATACGATAGCCGCCATTGGCAATTGTCGAGATATACTGGACCATTTGCATCGGTGTATACGTATCAAATTGTCCAATCCCCATATCCATCAAGTTACCAAGTGCTTGAGATCCTCCGTTATAGCCATCATCTTCATATGGTAGATCGATCCCTGTAGGAACTCCTAAACCGAATTGATTAAAATAATATCGCATCGTTTCAAAAGCTTCCTGACGATTATTGAATCCTCTTTTATTCTCAAAATCATAACCAGCGATCCTCATTGCAATACGGAACATGTAAACGTTGGAAGATTGCTGCAGTGCTTCAATATCATTCACATATCCCATATTCCGATAGGATTTTTTAATCGGTGTGCCTGGTAATTCCAGGGGTGTATCATATAATACTGTACCGGGTTCAATTACACCCGTTTGATACCCTGTCAAAACTGTGGCCCCTTTTACTGTAGAACCCATCGGATACTGATTGTAGACATTCCCGAATGGGGCATCCTGGAACTTACCATCTTCTAATACTTTACCAACCATAGAGTAGATTTCACCTGTATGAGGATTAGCCATAATTACGAAAGAACTGCTTAACTTATTGTTAGCTGCATATTTTTGCCGGGCATCCAAGATTTCACGTTCTACGATCTTTTCGACTCTCTTTTGAAGTTCCATATCGAAGGTCAGAATGATATCCTGGCCTCTTGAGCCCTGATCCTCTATTGGCTTGCCGATTGGATTTCCAGATTTATCAGTAACATAGTTGATTTTCGTTTTCGTTCCTCGAAGGACCGATTCATATTGTTCCTCAAGAAAGCTGGTCCCTACTAAGTCGTTACGGTCGTTCCCCTCTAATACATAGCCGTCGATCAATTCACTTGGAATTTGGCCAACCTTTCCAAAGATCGATTTAAGTGTCCCTTCGTAAGGATAGGTTCTTTGTGCATCCGGTTTGATATCGATCTTTCCATCAAACTCCTCCAGATGCTCGCTGACCACTGCAATTTCCTTTTGAGGCACGTCGACTTTTACACGCTGTGGTGTCAGGGAATAGCCTCTTATCATTTCACGCCAAATTGCCGCGATTTCTTTATCTTCTTTTGAAAGATTCAATTCATCTGCTTCAAGGCGATCAATGACGAGGAGATATTGTTCTTTATCATTAAGTTCATCCATTTCTTTTTTTGTGAGAAGCTTTTCATAAATTTTACGCTGATCAGCTCTATAGGATAAGTAAAAGTCTTTCTTATCCCTTTTTGTCAGCTCATCTGTGTCCTTTTCAATATATCCGGATAATTTTTTTGCTATTTGATACATCTCATCTGGCTTCATATTATCAGTTCGAGTAAATGTAATCGAAAACACTGGTTCGTTATCTACTACTACCCGTCCATATCGATCATACATCTTACCGCGAGGCGCATCCAATTTTGCGGTGACATTCTCTTGCCGTTCTGCTTCGGCTTTGAAAGAATCACCGTAGACGATCTGAACGACCCCTAATCTTAAAATCAGGGTCGTAAACAATAAAAAAACTGCTAAAAACAGTATGTTCAAGCGAAAAGGAACGTGGCTTTTCTTTTTTTTCTTCGCCTCCATATCCTCTCTCCTTTTATGTAAAATAGACACCTCGAAAGGTGCCTTTATATGACGGAAACGCCATTATATTGTAACGCAGTTATATATTAAAAAAAAGATTAACTTATACATTTGATCCATTTTCGTTCGATAGTACGACTGGTTCTTCTGGAATCGGGTTCAAATTGATTTTCCGGACAAATAAATAGATGAGTGAATGTCCCATTCCAATGATCGGGATTAGATAGGGTATGCTTTTTTGCTCATCAAATAATGTAATAGTAATAATAAACAGTACAATTGAAGTAATTCTTCCGTAATTGAGATATAATTCCCGCACGACAATGTACTCGATACGCATTTCCCTGGCATTCCAGCTTCGTCCTATTACATCGTATGTCAAGGAGACATAAGGCACCAACAGGATCGGATAAGCGATGGATATGATCACTCCATATGTCAGCAGTTTGGCGAATGTCAACTCGAAGATAATCAAGGCTAAAGCAGCGTATAAGATGATCCCCCCTACTAATATCGCCTTTTTCCGGTAAGAAGACTTTATATACCGTGTAGCCATATAATAGGCTAAAAAAGATACAGCAGAGTTGATCAAACCGTATGTCCCCAACGCCAATTCACTATTTGTGGTGATGAATACCCACACGACGATGACAAAGACGAAGGTCCCTTCACGTAACCCTTGAAAGAAATGGGCATACAGGATACGGTTCCAATTCGGATTTTTTTTCCGTTCTTTAATGATCCGCACAAAAGAATAAATCCCTTTCGCAGTCCGACGATTCAGCATAAAACTCATGATCACTGCCGCAAAAAACAAGCCTAAAGATATCGCAAAAATGGTTTTATAACCGATCATCTTATCCATCCTCGTAATAATCCAACCGGCTAGAAAAGGTCCGACCATGCCCGCAAAAGAAGTAAGCAGTCCTAGAAATCCATTAAAAAAATCTCTCGTATCAGGCTCTGTGATTTCGAACGTAAGAACATTGAACGCAAGCCAATAAAACCCCATTCCAATACCAAGCAAACCCCCGAGGAGGATAAGGAAATCCTCTGCCCTTGCACCGAGTAACAAGACAGTTAAGTAAAATATCGATAAACTGATAACCCCTAATCTCAAGACAATAACACGATCGATCCGTTTAGCTAACCGCCCTGCAAATATGAATGTAATGGGTTGAAAGATCACAATAGATAAGTTGTATATTGCTATATCAATGAATTTACCCGACTGTTTCCAAAGAAAAACATTGACGAATGTATTTGATAAAGCAATGCTCAATGCATATAAACCGCCGATAATCAAAAGAAACATCAAATCTTTTGTTACTTCAATATTGCCGATCATTTTTTGTAATGCCTTCATAAGAACGACTCCCCTTTACTTACAACCCTAGTTTTCCTTAAACTGACGACGTTATTCTTAATTAAGGATTTGGATAAAGTCGGAAATCGCTGTGTAAACACAACTATCTATGGCAAAGATGTAAAAAAAAGGAGGGATGACCATATACGAATTTTACATTTTTCGTTCAAAAGATTGTTTTAGGACAGATATAGAACATATGATTCAGGCAATAGTGATGAATTATGCCAAAGAGAAAAAATGTGACTATTTCGAACAACAAGCGGGCTGGGAAGTACTCTATCGCGTCGTAAATGAGACTGTAACCGTATTTTACAATGGCGATCAGTATGTATTGCGTTCAGATGAAGATTTTGAAGATGGGAATGTATTGCTGGATGAGATCATCGGAATGTGTCTGAAGGAAAATTATTGGATCAAGTTAATCCATTTGTCCAATGTCCTGCACACAAAAATTAGAGGACATATGTTCCGCTAATTGTGACAGAAAGGCGTGTTTTGGAGAATTTGAGGACCATTGTTCCGTTACCCGTGAACAAGGCTTGTGATTTTAAATGAATTTAAGGCTCTTGTGTCCGTTAACCTTTTTATGAAACCAAAAGAACACCCCGCCTGGAATACAGGTCGGGGTGTGCCCTACTAGTAAAAATTTACTTAGCTTCTTGGAAACGTTTTTCAACTTCATCCCAATTGACAACATTCCAAAATGCCGCAATATAATCAGGACGACGATTTTGATAGTTAAGGTAGTAAGCGTGCTCCCAAACGTCAAGTCCAAGGATTGGTGTCTTACCATCCATTAATGGAGTATCTTGGTTCGGTGTGCTTGTCACTTCAAGCTCACCATTGTTGACAACAAGCCATGCCCAGCCCGATCCAAAACGACCAGTTGCTGCAGCAGTAAATTCATCTTGGAACTTTTCGAAGCTTCCAAATTTAGAATTGATGGCATCCGCTACTTCCCCTGTAGGAGTTCCTCCACCATTCGGGCTTAAAAGTTGCCAGAACAATGTGTGGTTGGCGTGTCCTCCACCATTATTACGTACAGCCGTTCGGATGTTTTCAGGAACAGCGTCTAAATTGCTGACAAGTGAATCAATTCCTTTGTCTTGTAGATCGGCATGTCCTTCAAGTGCACTATTCAGCTTTGTTACATACGTGTTGTGGTGTTTACCATGGTGGATTTTCATTGTTTCTTCGTCGATGTGTGGTTCTAAAGCGTTAAACTCATATGGTAGTGCTGGTAGTTCGTATTTTGCCATTTGAATCTCCTCCTTTAAAAGTATGTAGTTCAAAGCACGAAAACTGTGCCTTTAAACCTAACAATATCAAATTTACCCAGAGGATTCAATTTTAAAACACTGAGAGGTGGAGGCAGGTTGGATTATCAGGGGATGAAGAGGTCATCTAGTAAGATGTTTATACATACGGACTTTTGTAAATTGATTGCTGGATATGCTTGAATCATCCACATGAGAAAGCGTGAGCCTTACAAAAAGTTAACATTGCCAACAAAATGGGAAAATACCTGCATAAATTGAAATTGAGTCTACAAAAACCTTTATAAAACACAAAAAACTTCTTATCTTCAAGAAGTTTGAAATATGGTGGCTCGAGACGGAATCGAACCGCCGACACGAGGATTTTCAGTCCTCTGCTCTACCGACTGAGCTATCGAGCCATATACAGTTAAACTTATTAAATTGGTTACACCCCTCCGGGTACTCCATATGTTCATTGAATGTCAGGCTATCCGACGTTGGCAATGAACTTAAATTGGTTGCGGGGATAGGATTTGAACCTATGACCTTCGGGTTATGAGCCCGACGAGCTACCAGACTGCTCCACCCCGCGACGATAATAGTATACGGACGATGATTTTGTTTCAATGATGTTGAAGTATTAAAAAATTGGATACTACCTGTCCCTTCCTCTACAAGTTCCTTCTATCGAAGTTAGCTGCGTCGGGACAACTCATCGCTTATTCATGAAGTAACGTTCGTTGCTCCACCCCGCGACGATATACAATAAATTATGCTATAAAAATAAAAATGGAGGAGGTAGAGGGATTCGAACCCCCGCGGGCTGTTACACCCCTGGCGGTTTTCAAGACCGCTCCCTTCAGCCAGACTTGGGTATACCTCCATATGGTGAGTGGTGGACCCTGTAGGACTCGAACCTACGACCAATCGGTTATGAGCCGACTGCTCTGACCAACTGAGCTAAGGGTCCATGATTATGTACTTGTAAACAGGGTTGATGGGGCGGCTGATGGGAATTGAACCCACGAATGCCGGAACCACAATCCGGTGCGTTAACCACTTCGCCACAACCGCCATGCGTTTTGTTAATGGTAGCGGCGGAGGGAATCGAACCCCCGACCTCACGGGTATGAACCGTACGCTCTAGCCAGCTGAGCTACACCGCCATGGCTCCACAGGCAGGACTCGAACCTGCGACCGATCGGTTAACAGCCGATAGCTCTACCACTGAGCTACTGTGGAATAAAATAATTTTAACGACAAGATTTAGCATAACATTTTTTGTGTTAGATGTCAATGTTTTTTCTCATCTTTCGACAAAAGGAAAACAGGGACAAGAACTAATATATCATGTTCTTCCCCTGTATGCAATACGTATTATAAGACTTTCATTAGGAAATAAATGACCATTCCACTTTGAATGATGAATTTCACGGCACCACCGCCAATAAAACCTAACAAAGAACCGATACCCACTCGGACAGCCTGTTTCAAGTCGCCTTTTTGGTGTATCCATTCTCCTACAATCGCCCCGACAAAAGGACCGATCAGAATTCCAATGATTGGTATGATAAAAGGACCGACAATAATACCGATTGTACTTCCCCATATAGCGTGTTTACTTCCGCCCCTTTTTTTCACCCCGAAATAATTACTCGCATAATCAGTGGCAAATAAAAGAAGGATGAGAATTCCTTGAATGATCCAAAACCAAAGACCTAAAGGGTCAAAACTGAACATCCATCCATAGACAAGAAAGCCAGCGATAAGAAAAAGAGAGGCCGGTAAAACCGGATAAACAAGTCCAATGAAAGACAGGACAAATAATGATCCGATTACCAGCCAAGCAATGATCGTCATATTACTCTTCTTCTCCTAAAACATATTCTGCGATATTTACTGCATGATCCCCGATACGTTCAAGGTTGCTGATGATATCGACGAAGACGATACCAGCAGCCCCACTGCATTTTCCTTCATTTAAACGAAGGATGTGTTGTTTACGCAAGGTTCTCTCCATTTTGTCAATCGCGTCTTCCATTTTGACAACCTTACGTGCTTTTTCTTTATCATTATTTTCCATTGCATGGAATGCTTCATCAATCGTAGACATGGTCAACTGAAACATTTCCTCCAGATCCGCTTTCGCCTTTTCTGAAATAATCACTTTATGTGTCAATTGGTAGTCCACTAATTCAACGATATTTTCCATATGGTCTCCGATACGCTCTATGTCACGTACGGAATCCATAAGAATTGAGTGTTGTTCAGAGTCGTGAGCGGACAACGTGTAAGATGACAATTTTACGAGATAGTCTGTAATACGCTGGTCCAAATTGTTGATTGCTTCTTCATATTGATACGCTTTTTCAGCGCTCTTCTTATTATTTGTATCTAGATATTCGAATGATTCTGTCAGTGCATTTTTAGCATAGTCCGCCATACGCATGACTTCCATCTTAGCTTGTCCTAAGGCAACTGCTGGGGAACGCTCTAGGAATATCGGATCGAGATGTTTTGCTTTGTATTCAATCACTCCATCATCACCAGGGATGATTTTCGTAACGATATATGCAAGAGCTCCTATAAACCATACTTGAATGAGAGTGTTCACTATATTAAACGATCCATGGGCAAAAGCTATTTGCATTTTCGGACCTAACCCTAACCAAGTAGTAAGAAAATCAACATATGCTCGGAATGGAATGAGTAAAAGTAAGAAAAGCGTTGTTCCGATCAAGTTGAAGATAACATGAGTCAATGCTGCCCTTCTTGCTGCGACACTAGCTCCGATCGCTGCAAGGACTGCCGTAATTGTCGTACCGATGTTGTCACCGAATAAGACAGGTAAAGCTGCATCGAGAGTCAAGGATCCTTGTGAATATAGCTCTTGGAGTATTCCGATTGTTGCACTTGAACTTTGGACGATGACTGTAAACAAAGTTCCGATGACGACTCCTAACACTCCATGTTCACTCATACTAACGGTCAAGTCCTGGAATGCTTGAAGGCTGCGTAATGGCTTCATTCCCTCACCCATCAGCTCAAGGCCATAAAACAGCGCACCAAAACCAAAAATGATCTGACCGATATTCTTCACCCTTTTTGAACTGAAGAAGAATATCATTAATGTACCAACCGCAATGATAGGTAATGCATATTCCCCAATATCGATACCGATGATAAAGGCAGTTACGGTAGTACCGATATTGGCACCCATGATTACCCCGATTGCTTGTCGCAATGTCATGAATCCAGCGTTGACAAGTCCTACTGTCAAGACGGTCGTACCCGAACTTGATTGAATCAAGATTGTTACGATAATTCCTGCAAGTACTCCCATGAAAGGATTTGACGTAAACCGATCAAGAATATCCCTTAAACGATCGCCTGCAGTGTTTTGAAGTCCGTCTCCCATATACTTGATACCGAATAGGAAGATACCTAGTCCCCCAAGAAATTCAAATATCAGTTTCTGAATATCTAAATCCAAAGTTTTTCAACTCCTACGCATTTATTCGACAGAATTTGCCCCATTCATTATTAACTAACTTTATTTTGTTTGTAAAGACTTTTAGTGTTATTTAATTGTTTTGTAAATTAACCTGTGGGACTATGGTATTTTTTCCCTTAATCCCATTTTTTATCTTGTCCGTTTGATACAGTAAAGATACAATGATTTTAGATACTTGAAGGAGGATACCAATGAACATTTTCAAACAGTTTGTGATGAGCTTGTACTCTCCGAAAACCATAGCCATGTTTCGGTTCCAAAAAATAGGCAAGACAATCGGCTATGTTTTCGTCATGATGTTGATTTCTTTTATCTTCATAGGAATCAATATAGCAGTGTCCATCACGAATGCAGTCAATGAATTTGATAACGCACTTAAGGAGGACATCCCGAACTTCCAATTCCAAAATGGAGAATTGAATTCGGATATTTCAGAACCGATCATTCGTCAGGATGGGAACCAAACCATCATTTTTGATACGACTGGTACAATTACTCGAGATGATTTGGATCAATACTCGGATGCCATTGCGGTTTTGGATGATCGATTAATTGTTGTAACAGCCGGAAGTGCAGATTCGTTCGATTATGGAATGATGAGGGATGTAAATTTCCAAAAGAGCGATATTGTCAATTTCTTGAACTCGGCTAATACTTTATTACCCTTGATCATCAGTGTGATAATCCTTATTTCGTATATTTTCATGACTGCACTCAAATTCATCGGAATCACGATTCTTGCATTAATTGGGTTGATTGTTAAAAATATAATGAAGCGAAAGATATCCTACGGACAATTATGGATCCTCTCCGCTTATTCAGTTACATTGCCGACCCTATTTTTTGCGATTATAGATGCTTTACGTATTACGATTCCTGGTCAATTCTTCCTTTATTGGGCAGTAGCCATCTTTTTCTTGTCACAAGTCATTAAATTTGTACCGCTTCCCAAGCCAAAAGAAACAGAATGATTATGTAGACATAAAGAAAAGCGCAAACGCCCTTGTTAACCACGAAGGTCACTGGAAGTCCGACGAGGAGGCTCAAACCAAACAAAGTTCGATTCTGCGTGTGGGTAACACTTCGACCTAAATCAATGTGTCGACCGCCACAGGAGGACAGAAGTGATCCAAGTGGTTGGGTGTTAGAGCTAGACATTTCTTCACCGCAACAAAATTTTTATACTTTCTTACCCTTTGACAAAGAGGATGACAATAGCGTCATCCTCTCAATCATTATTTGAAAAGGTTTTTCAGTGCTTCGATCAATGAGATCAAGAAATCGAGAATGGTTCGAATGAATCCCTGTGTCTCTTCCTTATTCAAAAATTCGCCCAGGTTGTTTCGAACATTTTCAAGGTTACTTTTCACTTGATCCCAATCAATGTTCAGTTCCTTCATACGATTGAACAGGGATACAAGCCCATCAAGTTCTTCATCCGTCAATTGAATGCCGACATCCTCTGCAACACGTTGGATTAATGCACGAAGATCTTCTTCTGTCTCAACAGGGTTTTCAGCTAATTCCTGCTTGATTTTCGTCATCAGTTCAGTAGCTTTTTCAGCACCGACACGATCACCAAGCTTAACCGTTTTCACCATCTCTTCATTGGCAACCTGCTTCTTCTCTTCAGGAATTTTAACATCAGCTTTCACTTCATAAGCTTTTAAAATACCTGTCAGTGCAGCTGTACCTGATACCTCAAATGGAGCTGTTACATAGATATCAGCATCAGTGACACCCGCAGTCGTCAGAGCGTTCGCATACATCTCTTCGGTTACCCAATTGATATTGTTTGTCTCGACATTCAGTCCGGAATCTTTTTCACCGACTGTAATTTTAGTAGATGAAATTGCTTTTGAACCGATTTGTGCTTTCGATATATATTCACCTAAATATTGATGCTCTTCGTCATTAGTAACGGTCACTGTTTCTACGTCTGCCGGAACATCCATTTCTTTTAGTAAGTTTTGTTTTTCACTATCTGTTAAATCTTCCCCTAGAGTGACGATGATATCTCCAGGTGCTGCATCTGCAAAAGCAATTCCTGGAACCATACAAGCTACTAAGATCATGATTGCAATCCATTTTTTAAATCTCATGTTTTCTCTCCTTTGATTGAAACAATTCCTTATACCATACGTTTATTATTTGTTTTTTTGTAGGTACTGTTTATATTTTACAATGCCCACCCCCGCATGGCTATATCTATTTATCAGGATACCTTAATGATAATAGACGCTTTAAAGAGAAAATCGTTTCAAGTGAATTTGATAAAAATTGGTATACACTTTGTCTTTTTATGAATAGTAGAGTTGGACAGGCATATACATTTACTAGAAGGATTAATAGATTTGATTTCTACCCGCTATGGAGGGGATTGGTTATGAAGAAATTCATCATCACATGTTTGATCATTCTATTTTTTTATAGCGCCTATTTCGATTTGAAGATCGGAACTTTGCCGACAGAAGCTAAAAATGACATACAGGTTCAAGTGGCAAATTCTGTACCGACAAAAGAGGCAGCTTTCAAAGAAATCCAAGTCCAGCCTGGAGAGACCGTCTTGACTATTCTTGAACGGATTCATAATGGAAGCCTTCCAGTTTCTATAGAAGAAGCAGTTACAGAATTCGAACGTTTGAATCAGAATACATCCGCTCATTCGGTCCAGGCAAATAAGACATATCGCTTCCCATTATTTAAATAAAACACATTTCCTTGCCAAAACCTTCAATCCATTGCTAAAATGAAGTCGGTAACAAATGTCATTTACGTCCTTAAAGGAGCGATATATACATGAGTGAAATGACTCACCGTACGAAAACGAGGCCTGTAAAAGTTGGTAATCTAACAATTGGCGGCAATAATGAAGTTGTTGTGCAAAGTATGACAACTACTAAAACACATGATGTTGAAGCAACAGTCAAGGAAATTCATCGATTAGAAGAAGCGGGCTGCCAGATTGTACGTGTAGCTTGTCCAGATATGAAAGCAGCAGAAGCGATCGCAGAAATTAAGAAGCAGATAAACATTCCTTTAGTGGTCGATATCCATTTCGACTATAAATTGGCACTCAAGGCAATTGAAGGCGGAGCTGATAAAATCCGGATCAACCCGGGGAATATCGGTAGGAAAGAGAAGGTTGAAGCCGTAGTTAAAGCAGCAAAAGAAAAAGGGATTCCAATTCGGATCGGTGTAAATGCCGGCTCATTGGAGCGAAAAATCCTTGAAAAATATGGTTATCCTACTGCAGATGGCATGGTGGAAAGTGCTTTAAGCCATATTAAAATTTTAGAAGACCTTGATTTCCATGATATCATCGTTTCTATGAAAGCATCTGATGTAAATTTAGCTGTTGAAGCGTACGAAAAAGCAGCGAAAGCATTTGATTATCCATTGCATTTAGGAATTACTGAATCTGGTACACTTTTCGCTGGAACGGTCAAAAGCGCTGCAGGACTCGGAATTATTCTGCATAAAGGAATCGGAAACACCGTACGGATCTCCTTGAGTGCAGATCCTGTGGAAGAAGTGAAGGTTGCTCGTGAATTGCTGAAAACATTCGGTTTAGCATCTAATGCAGCAACACTTATTTCTTGTCCGACATGCGGGCGTATCGAAATTGATTTAATTTCAATTGCCAATGAAGTTGAGGAATACATCTCGAAAATCAAAGCTCCTTTAAAGGTTGCCGTGTTAGGATGTGCAGTAAACGGTCCTGGTGAAGCGCGTGAAGCAGATATTGGAATCGCCGGAGCACGAGGGGAAGGACTCCTTTTCCGTCACGGAGAAATCATCCGTAAGATTCCTGAAGATATTATGGTTGACGAGTTGAAAAAAGAAGTTGATAAGTTGGCAAAAGAGTACCACGAGAAAAAAGCAAAAGAAGAAGCAGAACAACAGGTTTAATTGAAAAAAAGCTGGACGAAAACAAATCGTTCAGCTTTTTCCTATATAATCTGGAATTTCCGAGGTGATTAACCCCTTGATTTAACTTCCATCCCACCATTGTGTTTTTTCTGCAACCGGTCTTCGTGGAGAAGGTTTCGGTTCCGCAGCAGGATAACCTACATATAAAAATCCCATCAGATGACCTTTTTCTGAAACCCCGAATCTATCCTTCATTTTCTGTTTGTACGTTGGTTGACCTGTACGCCAAATAGACCCTAAACCGAGAGAATGTGCCGCTAACATCATATTTTGTGCAGCACAAGCACATGCAGCTATTTCTTCAAGCCAAACAACTTTCTCGTTATTACTTGGCTCCATTATGAGGACAATGATCACAGGGGCTCTTCTTGCTTTTTTAAGACCTTTTTCTCTCGCTTGTTCAACTTCTTCATCTGTGGGTTCCGTTAATGATTCCACAGCAATTTCACCATATAGTTCACCTAATGCATCTCTGCCTTTGCCAGAGAGAACGATGAATTTCCAGGGTTCCGTCCGATAATGACTAGGTGCCCATGTTCCCGCTTCCAGGATGGATTCGATCATTTCCTTATCAGGTACTTGCTCTGTAACCTTTCCAATCGTTCTTCTTGTTATTATCGCTTTCATGACATCCATAAGGTTCACCTCTAATTGATACTCATTATCACTATCCTATGTATTTATTTTAAATGAAGAAGTTACACCTTCCAAATGATATCCATAAAAACATATATAAAAACGAAGGCAGAAAAACTGCCTTCGTTTACACTTAGAAAAATGGAACGAATATCAGACTGATTACAATTGATGCGATACCAAGTCCAATTGCCCAGTTCCCAAGTGTCTGCGCTCCTCGTCGTCTTGCAAAAAATCCTACAATGATGCCAGCGGCACCTAATAAAACGGGAAGGAAGAATAAGGATAGGATCGATAAGGCAAGGGCAAATATACCTACGCCTCGACCTCCGGTATCTTCTTGATCCGCATCACCATTATACGCATCTTCACGTTCTTTATCCATAACTCGTTCTTGCTCAGGTAGAGGGAGAACCTCCGCTGCTGTTTCTTCCATGAAATCCTCTTCATACTCTCGGTGATTTCCGTTTTCACGATCGTATCGATTTTCCATCAGGATCCCTCTCTTTCTCAAAAGTGGAGGAGCCTTTTTATTATTAGTCACTTACCAGGGTTTCATAATGTCAATCATTGTTAACCTAAACCCCAACAACACTTGGGAATTTTTTCTCTTTAAAATTCCTTTACAGGTAGGAACAGGGATAAAGAAAAATGCAAGCCCCTGTTTACCGCCGCAGGAGGACTGAAGTGATCCAAGTGGTTGGACGTTGGAGCTAGAATCCCATTTTCGAAAACAAAATTTTTATACTTTCTTATCCTATAAAGAAAAAATCCACCCGATTGTTAGATCTGGATGGATTTCAAGAAAAGAGTTAATGCCTGGAACGGAACGTGTGGCAGCATGTTTCTGCAACAGTACTCGCCTTGTCCTTATGGAGAGCATCGTCCACAAAATGTCCAGCTGCAGACATATCGTAATCTTCATTCGCATGTTGGTCCACTTCAACCAAAATAGTATCAGCATGACAATTGTTTCCTTCAGCCCAATATACACAGTTCGATACATTACATTTTACCTCTGGCATTTTAATCTCCTCCTTTAAGGGTTAGAATGCCACATTCCCGGCTAATTCATTAATATATACGACATTTCATTGGCACTCCTGGCAATAGCCGTATATTTCAAATTTATGATCGGTAATCATAAATTCATCGGGTGTGATATCTTTCATTGGGCATGCTTCAATAGCGTTTGTTTTTCCACATTGAAGACAGATCATATGGTGGTGGTGACCTTTTGTCGAACAAGAGAACCTGAAATGTTTTTCCCCATCAAGTTCGGTCTCTTCAACAATCCCTAACTCGGTAAAGACAGACAGGTTACGATAAATGGTATCAAAGCTAAGACCTGGATAAGATGGTTTCATGTATTCCAGTACATCCTTTGCCGTTAAATAACGTCTCTCATTTGAAAAGAGCTCTAGAAACATTTCCCGTTTGGTTGTATGCTTGTAACCATTTTCTTTAAGGATGTCGAGAGCTTCACTTACATTCATGCTTCTTCCCCCACTTTACTGTTTGTCCCGAAAGAATACCTGAATTTTTTCCAGATAATCACAAGAACAAGAATCAATGCTGCTAGTAATACTATTGTACCACCAGGAGCTAAATCAAAATAGTAAGCTGATACCAATCCTGTAATTACGGATGTTTCACCGAAGATAATTGCAATGATGATCGTCTGTTTAAAGCCTCTGGCAATCCGGATACTTGCTGCAACTGGTAATGTGATAAGCGATGATACAAGTAAAATACCGACGATTCTCATCGAAGCTGCAATGACAAGCGCAACCATCACCATGAACATGGAATGGATGAAACGTGAACGAATCCCTGAGACCTGTGCTTGATCTTCATCAAAAGACAGCAGAAAAAGCTCCTTATAAAACAGGACGACAGCAATTACAACAAGGATCAATATAAAAAGTACCATCCAAACATCAGATGTTCCTACGGCGATGATACTGCCGAATAAATAATTGAACAAATCAGTGTTGAAGCCGTTTGCGAGTGAAATAAAAACAACACTTAATCCGATCCCGACCGATAAGATGATCGGTATTGCCAATTCTTGATAGTGTTTATATTCTTTTCGTAAACGCTCGATCAATATTGAACCCGCTACTGAGAAGGCCATTCCCAGATAAACTGGATTCAACATTTTAAAAGCGGTGACTTGTTTACTTAATAACAAACTGGCTGCAATTCCTGCCAATGTGATATGTGATAAAGCATCTGCAATCAATGCTTGCCTGCGGACAACGATGAAGACACCCAACATCGGTGCCAAGAAGCCAATCATCAGTCCAACGAACGCAGCATTCCGTATAAAATCATACTGTAAAAAATCTTGGATCATATATGTGCACTCCTCATTAATGCTGGTGGTCCACCAGATGGACTGGATGACCGTAGAAAGATGACCATTCACGGTTGTCGAGGACCTCATATTCATATGTGTCACCATGAAAATGCAGTTGTTTGTTCAGACAAGCTACATGGGTTACCAAATTTGTTACAGGTCCGATATCATGTGTAACAAGAATCAAGGTGATTCCCTTTTCTTGATTCAACTGCTCTAAAAGTCCATAAAAACTTTCCACTGAAGAAGCGTCGACACCTACGGTAGGTTCGTCTAAAATCAACAACTGTGGATCACTCACCAAAGCTCTAGCGATAAAAGCACGCTGCTGCTGACCACCTGAAAGTTCACCAATATTTTGATTCGTATATTCTGTTAAACCTACTGTTTCTATCGCTTCAATAACCCTCTTTTTATGATGTTTTTTTAAGAAATTGAAAATTCCGACCTTCCCAAAAAGCCCCATTGAGACTACTTCAAATACAGTTGCAGGAAAACCACTATTGAAACTGTTCGCCTTTTGGGACACATATCCGATGTAGGGCCAGTTTTTGAACTTTTTCACATTTTGGCCAAACAAAGAGATCGTACCTTTCTGTATCGGCAACAGTCCCAGAATCATTTTGATAAGTGTCGATTTACCAGAACCATTTGGTCCTAATAAAGCGAGAAAGGATCCTTCTGGAACATCCAAGTTTATGTTTTCGAGCACTCTACGCTCTTGATAATTGAATGAAACGTTTTTTATGGACACGATAGACGAGTTCATCGTAATCCCCTTTCAGTAATGTAATTCTAATATAAAATTAGGAATGATTCCGATTTACTTTAATAAGTATATCTCAAATAAATCATTTGTAAAGGGACCTGCTCAATATAAAGAATACTTAGAAAACACGAGCCTTTGGCCCATTTTTATATGGAATGAATTCTTATATTGGCTATAAGAACAAAAAAAGAGACTGTAATCAGTATCCCATTCCCCTGTATTTAAGCAGACTTAATGGATTGGGGACTTGAACTTTGCTCCTTTCGTTTCCTGTGTATTCATGATTGTTATGAAGGCTTGTTTATCGATATCGTAAACAATATTCTTAAGCTTCGTCACTTCAAGCCTTGTGATAACTGCATAGATCACTTCTTTCTGGGCATCGGTATATCCACCCTTTCCCATTAGTTTCGTCGTCCCCCGGCCCAATCGATCTAGAATGGCACTTGAGATTTCCTCATAATGGTCTGAAACAATGAGAACGGCTTTGGTCTCATCTAGCCCTTGTATCACGGTGTCAATTGTCTTGTATGCGATATAGTAGGTAAGAATTGAATACATCGCACGTTCTGGTCCGAATACGAAACCTGCCCAGGCAAATACGAAAATGTTTAAGAACATGACAACTTCGCCAATAGAGAAAGGAATTTTTTTCGTGATAAGGATCGAAAAAATCTCCGTGCCATCTAATGATCCTCCATGACGGATGACAAGCCCTACTCCAACACCTAATGTCAGCCCCCCAAAGACTGTTGCTAGGATTAATTCTGAGGTAAAAGCCTCGAAATGATGGAATTGAGTCTCGAAAATCGCTAAAAATACAATTCCTACCAATGATGAAATAGCAAACGTCTTCCCGATCTGTTTATAACCTGAAAACATGAATGGAAGATTCAATACGATCACAAGGATAGCAAAATTAAGGGGAGTGATATAATCCAAAATCAAGGAAATTCCGATTATCCCTCCATCGATGATTTGATTTGGTATCAGAAACAGCTCAATCGAGGCTGCTGCAAGACCGGCTCCTAAAATAATCATCGTGAATCGGTAAATCAGATGTGGAATACTTTCTTTTTTATGTTGTTTAATTGGTTCCATTGGTCACTCCTCAAAAAATCTTTTTCTTTGTATTACATGAAATAATTATAGCATGATTACTTGAAACTCCTGAAATTTTCGCTATAATTAACAATCGTGGCATATGTTCTGCCATGGGTGGGAGAGGGATCATTTTAGAAAGAAAGGTTATGATGAAACAACTTATTGAAAATTGGTTCCGATTGGCTGATCACGGCACAACGATACAGAAGGAACTGATAGCGGGGATCACCTCATTTTTTACGATAAGTTATATCATTATCGTCAATCCGTTAATCCTGGCTGATGCCGGCATCCCATACTATGGCGCTTTAATGGCAACCATCCTAGTCAGTATCATTTCTTGTATTTTCATTGGAATTTACGGAAATGCACCAATCATATTATCTCCTGGCATGGGCGTTAATGCTTTTTTCACCTATACGATTGTTCAAGGTATGGGATTGACATGGCAAGAAGGACTTGGAGCAGTAATGATGGCGGGAGTACTATTTTGTATTGCAGCTTTCACACCGATCAAATCGTTATTGTCTCGTTCTGTACCAGAATCCCTAAAGCATGGAATTACGGTAGGCATCGGTTTGTTCCTCGCATTCATCGGCTTACAGAAAGCTGGTATTGTAGAAAAGAGTCCGGATACGTTCGTTAAACTTGGGGATTTGAGCGAACCATCAACATTGTTGGCTCTTGCAGGGTTCTTGATTTGTTTGACATTGTTTGTGAAAAAGGTAAAGGGAGGTTTCATCCTCTCAGTCATTTTCATCACATTGGTGGCTCATTTCTTTGATCTTACACCTGTACCGAAAGAAACAAGTCAAGAATCAGCACTGATTCTTTTCAGTTCTGATTTATCCGGTTGGATGGAAACAGAATTCTGGATTGCCTCATTTTCGTTGGCACTCATATTGATTGTTGAAAATATGGGATTGTTACACGGAATGCTTCCAGATACATCCAAATTCGATCGATCCTTCCAATCAAGTGCTTTTTCCAGTGTATTATCTGGATTTTTCGGGACAAGTCCTACAATTTCAACAGCTGAAAGTGCTTCAGGTATTGCTGAAGGCGGACGGACAGGGTTGACAGCGGTCATAGCCGGCTTGTTATTTATACTTTCCATATTCACCATTCCAGTCCTTACAGGCATACCTGATGCGGCAATTGCTCCGATACTGATTATCATAGGCGGAGTAATGATGCAATCGATCCGACATATTCCTCTTGATGATTTTACGGAAAGTTTTCCGGCATTCATGATCATCGCATTGATTCCGTTAACTTATAGCATCGTTGATGGACTTGCCTTCGGATTCATCGTCTACCCAATCATCAAAATGGCGGTTGGACAATTTAAACAGGTTCCGAGGACCATGTACGTGATGGCATCATTGTTTATCTTGAATTTTGTATTCCACTTTTATATGTAATGACAAGAAAAGCGGAATCGCCCTGTTTAGCCACAAAGGTCACTGGAAGTCCGACGAGGAGGCTCGAACCAAACAGTTCGGTTCTGCGTGGGTAACACTTTGACCTGAATCAATGTGTCGGCCGCCGCAGGAGGTCTGAAGTGAGCCAAGTGGTTGGGCGATGAAGCTGGACATCAAGAAAAGCGGAATCGCTGACTGAGTGTTTAACACACTTATCTAACGATAAAAGAACAGCTGACATTTCAGCTGTTCTTTTCTGATAAAAAAGGCAAACGGAATCTTATCGTCGTTCCCTCACCAAGTTTACTGATGATATTAAATGTACCACCATGTTCTTCAATGATTTTTTTACATAAAGGGATGCCGATACCATTCCCTTTTTCTTTCGTAGTGAAGAAAGGTTTCCCGAGCTGCTCAAGCACACTTTTCTCCATCCCTGGTCCTTGGTCTTTAAAAGTGATTTCATAATGATGGCTCGTTGCTTTTCCTTGCAAATGGATTCGACGGTTCGTCTGTTTCACATTGTATGCTTCTATGGAATTTCTGAGTAGATTCAAAACGACCTGTTTAATCATTGATTCATTGACCATTGTATAGACGTCAACCTCTTCCACATCCCATTCAAACAAGAGATTATGTAACAAACATTCTGACTGGATGATGTGGATCAGTGATTTAATGATAAGATCTGGCCTCTGCTTCTGCTTCTGCATTTTCCGTCTTGAAACAGACAAGAAGTCTTCGATGATTTCATTCATACGGGCCAATTCTGATAACACGGTATCATAATACTTGCTGAAATCTTTCGTTACTGCTGATAATTGGATAAATCCTTGGATCACCGACAACGGATTGCGTAATTCATGAGCTACCCCTGCTGCAAGATGAGATACAGATTCCATTTGCTTTTTGTACATCAATAGATTTTCGAAACGTTGTTGATGTGATCGATCATATAACACAAAACGGATGCTTTCATCAGAATCAAAATACATCCCTTTCACCTGAAATAAACAATCATCCTCGTAATAAAAGCGTTCATTTACAATCTTCGTGTTCCGTATTTCCCTGGTCATTTGACGCATTTGTGACAATAAGGGATGATCATAGTCCAATTGGAGGAGGTTTTGTCCGATCAACTGATTGACACATTCCAAATCGACAAACAATTTCATGCGTTCATTGCAACAATCAATCTTATTTTCTGATGTGATTGTCAAGATACCGATCTCTAATTCGCGAAACATGAATTTGCGGAATTCATACTCTTTTTCATATTTTTCTTTATAACCGTGATCGTCCGCTTCATCTGCCTTCGACTCTCCGAGTACTTTTCCAAGAAGGACAATTTCATCTTCGATCATTTTCCCAAGATACTTGATTGTAATCTTCTCCTCATTTAAATAATGGTTGAAAGTCATTTTAGAAGCATTCTTTGGGGTGAGCTTTTCAATGAAACTAAAAACGGCTGGTTTGTCTTCTTTTAAGAATAAATCATAGAAATTTGTTTGTCTTTCACTCAAAATCGACTCTTGAGCTATCCTATTGGATTCTATGATCGAGCCATTCGGCTTGATTAATAAATAGATATCGTCCGTTAGATCATTCATAATATGTTGAAAGGCTGCAAAAGTGTTGTCAGATTGACAATATTGCATAGCACGCCCCCGATTATAATTGACATAGTATATTTATTATACTAAATAACCCTTACAATACCTAGTGCCACAACTAATAAATCCCTAGACATATATCGGCAAAAACCAACATATCCAATCCTAAAGTTCATCCTTTATGCTTTGTTTTCATACAAGCACATAAATTCCGCCCACCTCATACATTATGCAAAGAGGAGGGGAACGGGGGATGAATCCTTTTCTACAACAAATGATCAACCACAAACTCAATAATCTGTCCGCTGAAGAACTGACTGCGCTGGCCTCACAATACAATATCCAATTGACGGATACTCAAGCAGTGCAGATCATCCGTATTCTTAGGAAAGAAAAAATTGACGTTGCAGATCTTCAACAAAGAGAACGGATCATCAAACAAATCGAAGCTGTTGTTGGTCCACACACTGCCCAAACCGTCAAAGTAATGTTTCAGTCGATCATCCGATGAACATATGGTAATCAAAAAGCTGACCCCTCTAACGTCTGGCACCTCCTTTCTGAAAGGGGATGGCCTAGGCATACCTCTGTAGGGTCAGCTCTTGTTTATAGTCGAATGGTAATGAAGTTTGAAATGATTATCCTTATGCTTGTACGATTTTTTCTAATAATTGGTCATCGTATGTTTTTCCACGAAGCATATCGATTTCAAATTTATATGGAGGTTTCTTATTTTTCTTGTCCCCATTGATTGCTACATAAGGGGTTTCAAGTATTTTTGGTATATCCTCCAGCTGCGGATGGTGCACGACATAATTCAATGTATTGAATCCTATTTTTCCAAATCCGATATTTTCATGTCGATCCTTGCAAGCACCGCATTCATTCTTGCTATCATTGATATGAAGTACTTTTAATCGATCGAGCCCGATAATTTTATCGAACTCATTCAATACACCATCAAAATCATTGATCAAATCATAACCGGCATCATGTGTATGACATGTATCAAAACATACTGAGAGCTTTTCATTGTGGGTGACACCATCTATGATCGCAGCAAGTTCTTCAAACCTTCTACCGCATTCAGATCCTTTCCCTGCCATAGTCTCTAATGCAATTTGAACATTTTGTTCAGGGGTGATGACTTCATTCAACCCTTCAATGATTTTTTGGATACCTGCTTCTGCACCTGCACCTACATGAGCTCCAGGATGGAGAACGATTTGTTTTGCCCCGATCGCTTCTGTTCTCTCAATTTCCGATCTTAAGAAGTCCACCCCTAATCGGAATGTCTGTGGTTTGGATGTATTCCCGATGTTGATGATATAAGGGGCATGAACGACAATCTCCTCGATTCCGTTCTCTTTCATATGAGCGACGCCATTCTCGATATTGAGTTCTTCAATGGCTTTACGGCGTGTGTTTTGGGGAGCGCCGGTATAAATCATGAAGGTGTTTCCTCCATATGAAACCGCTTCTTCACTTGCACCTAACAACATCTTTTTCCCACTCATGGAAACATGAGATCCTAATTTAAGCATTATAAATTTCCCCCTCTATTTATTTCTTTTACGGTTATACTGTTTCTTTTTCTCTTGAAACTTTTTCTTATAACCTGGTTTGACTTGTTTGGGCTTCGGCATGGTGAACTCATTAGGATCCTTCGCTTTCTTTCTTGGTCGTGAACGTTGGACATTCACATTCGCCCATTCCCCATCTTTAAGATCCTTATGCTCGAAGGAAATCCCTTTCTTTTCAAGCTTTTCGATTTTATCAATTTCATCACGTCCATATAAAACAGCTGCAATACCACTCATCCCAGCACGCCCCGTGCGGCCAGACCGATGGATATAGTAATCGAGGTCGGTTGGAATTTGATAATGGATGATATGGCTTATCCCCTTTATATCGATCCCTCTAGCTGCCAAGTCGGTTGCGACGAGATATTGGCATTCAGCATCCGCCACACGTTTCATGACATGCTTCCGTGTACGTGGAGGGAGGTCCCCATGAAGCCGATCGACATTCAAACCTTCTTGAATCATGGCATCTGCCACCTCATCGGCATCCTTTTTTGTATTCGTAAAAACGATGGCCAAATATGGATTGAATTTTTTTGCAATATCAATCGTCAATTGGATTCGATCACGGTGTCTTATAGGAACCGCAATATGTTCGATTTCGGCAGGTGAGGTTTCTTCAGGTTTAACATGAATATGTTTAGGGTTATTCATATATTTGCGTAAAAATGGGTTTAGATTTTCAGGGATGGTTGCTGAAAACACCATCATTTGCAAGTTATGTGCCATTCTCGAAGCAATCTGGTCGACATCCTCGATAAAGCCCATATCAAGCATTTGATCAGCTTCATCGACTACAAGCATATCAGCATTGAAAATCGATATCCCCTCTTCAACGACAAGATCCTTGATACGGCCAGGTGTACCTACGATCAAGTGTGGTTCATTCTTCAATTGATCGACCATACGTTTCCGGTCTGTACCGCCTACCACGGTCTTAACGGTAATAGGAGAATCTTCAACCAGTTTAACGGCTTCGTTGTATACTTGTCTCGCAAGCTCCCTTGTTGGTGCTGTAATGACAGCCTGTACTTTCTGGGTTTCAGGGTTGATTTTTTCTAAAATCGGCAGCAAGAAGGCAAGCGTCTTGCCTGATCCAGTCTGTGACTGACCAATGACATCATTTCCTTTGATGATGCTTGGGATGAGACGTTCCTGAATTTCAGTTGGTCTTTGAAAGTTCTGCTTTCTTAATGCCTCAAATAAAAACGGTTTTAATTGGAATCGTTGTTCAAACACATTATTTTTCATTTCTTTTATCACCTTCAGATGTATTTCCCACTTTAAGTATTATAGAGGATAGAAGAAAAAATCTCCATGTTTTTGGGGATATACCCAATCTTTTGTTGGATGGACACCATTCATACGAATTTCGCATATCTTGTTTATCAGAATAACCACTTTTCTGTAATGTTATCGAGAGTAGGAGAAAGGAGCATCTTTATGTACCGTATGCCTCCAGGATATGGACCCTATGGTATTGGGCTAATGTCGCCATTCGGACAGATGATGCCATTTAGAGGGGGATTTCCCGCTGCACGATCAGCCGGCTTTTTGACTCGGTTTCTTTCGCCCAATCCGAGCGGTGGACTCAATCTCGTAGGTATGGTTGAAAATGTACAAAAAGTGATGAAAATGGCTGATACTGTTCGGCCGTTGATCCAGCAATATGGTCCTATGGTGAAGAATATACCATCTATGCTTGAATTATTAAAAGAATACAAGAATTATTCTTCTGATTCTAATTCGACAGAGGAAAAAAAAGATGACAAAAAAGAAGAGATAAAAAATGCCGATGACAAAAAGACAAAATCGTCTCCCGTTGTGAAAAAGAAGAAATCTTCAACCACTGAGGAGAAAAAAACTTCATCGAGCGCTAAAAAAACTTCTGCACCAGTCAGCAGCAAGAAATCTTCCAAGAAACCGACCAAGAAAAAATCCATTCCAAAGGTGGCTCATGTCAAACCTGCACCCCAACCCATTAAACGCGATTCGGTTCCTAAACTCTATATATAGACGATATACATTTGTCAACGGTATCGGTCCTCCTTTATAATAAAGCGAGAAGTGTTTGTAACTAAAGGAGGACCTTTTCCTATGAAGGTAATCAAAGTCTCACCTCGCGGCTATTGTTATGGTGTTGTCGATGCGATGGTCATTGCAAGACATGCTGCGAATGATCCTAAAATACCCAGACCAATCTACATTCTTGGTATGATTGTTCATAATAAACATGTGACCGATGCCTTTGAAGAAGAAGGGATCATCACTCTTGATGGTCCTAATCGTCTGGAAATATTGAAACAAGTCGATCAAGGCACTGTCATCTTTACAGCCCACGGTGTATCCCCGGAGGTCAGACGGGTTGCTCGTGAAAAAGGGCTGCATACGATTGATGCGACTTGCCCAGATGTGACTGTCACACATGACCTGATCAAAGAGAAGAAAGAAGAAGGGTATCACGTAGCCTATATTGGAAAGAAAGGCCATCCCGAACCTGAAGGGGCAATAGGGATAGCTCCAGATATCGTTCATTTGATCGAAAATGAAGATGATGTCAAAAGACTCGACATTACAGCGGATAAAATCTTGATAACCAATCAGACGACAATGAGTCAATGGGATGTCCAACATCTCATTGAAATGATTCAAGAAAAATACCCCCAAGCTGAGGTCCACGAGGAAATCTGCAAGGCAACCCAGGTCAGACAGGAAGCAGTTGCCGTACAAGCAGTTGAAGCGGATTTGCTTCTCGTGGTCGGGGATCCTCGTAGTAATAACTCCAACCGCCTAGCACAGGTTTCTTGGGAAATTGCAGGAACCCCATCACACAGGATTGCAGATGTGACGGAAATCAAACTCGAGTGGTTGGAAAATGTTGATACGGTTGCTGTGACAGCTGGTGCATCTACTCCGACGCCAATTACAAAAGAAGTCATCATGTTCCTTGACCAGTATAACCCGGAAGATGAGTCTACCTGGATGAGAGAACGAAAGGTGAAATCAAGCAAAATCCTGCCTAAAGTTAAAGTAGCTAAGAAATAACATTGAAAGGACTGCCATTTTGGGCAGTCCTTTTTGTATATGGGCTTTTTCACAGTTTTTAGTTAAGATGTACCACGTTTTTCGATTTTTGACGAGCTAGCGAAGTCAAATCCCTCTTCCACTCAAACTTTTAAGACTTAACCAGTCTACAGAGACAATTTTTCTGTTAAAGACCGCCTGGGGATGGCCAATCAGTTCATTTATCCCTACAACTCAGGAACAAAACGCAACAAAATCAAAATTATCCCTACAACTCAAAAGTTATCTCGACAACTCAAATTTTTTCTCTACAACTTTAAAATTATCTCGACAAATGGAAAAATCTTCACGTATTAGCTACCTAGATAAATTGGAATGGATCCGTCTTTTCTTTACATCGATAGACTTTGGTCTCGAGATTCTTTTCGTCCAACCAGCCTTCCAAAATGTCGGCCACCCCGTCAATCATGACTTTTTCGATATTGTGACCAGGATCGATGATCGCCATGCCTTCCATCCAGGCATCATGTGCATAATGATATTTAATATCCCCTGTAATGAATACATCTGCTCCTTTTAACTTCGCTTTACGGATGAAATCATTACCTTCACCGCCAGAAACCGCTATTTTTTTCACGGGCTTCTGTAGGTCACCGACAACTCGAACTCCTCCTAGCTTGAAGGTCTTTTTAAGTTGTTCGGCAAGATCTCCTACTGTCATTTCCCCTTGAAGTTTCCCAATTCGTCCAACCCCTAATGGTTTCCCCGGATTTTCAAGTGTAAGAAGGTCATACGCCACTTCTTCATACGGATGCGATTCTCGCAATGCGGCAATTACCTCTTTCTCAATACTTGCCGGGTAAATTGTCTCAACTTTGATTTCATCTACAAATTCTATTTTTCCTTGTTCCCCGATATGAGGGTTAGTTCCTTCATGAGGTATGAAGGTTCCGGTTCCCGGTGTATTAAAGGTACAATGGCTGTAGTTTCCGATGAAACCTGATCCAGCATTGCCAAGGGCATCACGGACAGCTTCAGCATGCGTTCCAGGAACGAAAACGATCAGTTTCTTTAATTGATCTTCTGCAGTCTCAACAAGGACTTCTGTATCTCCAATACCAATTATATGTGCAAGCAGATCATTCACCCCACCTTCGGCAACATCAAGGTTGGTGTGAGCTGCATACAACGTGATATCATGCTTTAAAAGCTTTTGAATCGTACGGCCGTGTGAAGTATCAGGATTAATTTTCCTCAAGGGCATATAAATGAGAGGGTGATGCGAGATGATCAGGTCGACTTCCTCCCGGATCGCTTCATCGATGACAGGTTCTATGACATCGAGTGTAACCATGACTTTTTTAACCCGCTTTTTCAAAGAACCTACTTGAAGTCCTATCGGATCTCCTTCCATAGCCAGCCATTTAGGCGCAAGTTGTTCCATCCGTTGGATGATCTCTTGAGCGTGTGCGTGTTTTTTACTCACTTTATCGCCTCCGAAACTGCATTGATTTTTTTCTTTAATTGCTCTTTTCTTTCACTTACTTCATCCGTAGGCAGAGCTCTTTCAAGCTGGACGAGAATTTTTTCCCAGTTATCCCTTTCCCGTTTCCACTTCTTTTGGAACGAGCTATTATTCTGTTTCATCAATAGGGGGCCTAATAACTTTTCGGACTCAGTGAAAACAAACGGCGTATTTGTTCGTTTGGCAACAAGAATTTCATAGATCTTTTCATCTTCTTCAAGTATTGATTCTTCGGTCAATTTCCAGTTATTCTTTTCAAACCATTCACGTATGAATCGGGCTCCCATATTGGGTTGGAGAATAAGCAGATCCACCCCAGGCAACCTATCTTTTCCTCTTTCTAAAATGTTACTGATCAATTGTCCGCCCATCCCAGCAATCACCACTACGGATACCTCTTGGGCGGATATGACTTCAAGGCCATCCCCCAATCTTACTTCAATTTGATCCTCTAATCCTAACGCTTTGACTTGGTTATAGGCTGATTGGTAAGGTCCTTGGTTGACTTCACCAGCGATCGCCTTTTCGATTATCCCTTTCTTGACACAATAGCAAGGAAGAAAAGCGTGATCAGAGCCGATATCAGCAATGGTAGAGCCCTTTGGTATGTATGTTGTCACTTTTTCTAAACGGTTGGATATGGATATCATCTATTTTCACCTATTCTACTATTCATACTGAAATACAGTCCTACTATAGCTTTTTTCAAAGTATTCTTCAACTTTGGTTCGTGTACGCTTACAATTCCAAAGAGCAGACACAAAAAAAGGCATGACCCTTAAATGTTTGTGTTCCAAATCCTTGGAGGTGACAGACATTTAAATTGAGTCAGCCTTTACTGAAGTCTTGTTATCTTATTCTTCTCCGCCTTTTTCGCCGCCGCCTTCTTCTCCGCCATTAACCAGGAATTCAGCGACTGCTTGCGCTTCTTCTGCACTTAATGACTGAGCTGGCATTTGACCTTTACCATTTTGGATGATTTCAGCGATCTCTTCCGGTTTATACTTAGAACCGACATCTGTAAGATTTGGCCCCATACCACCTTCAAGGTTTTGACCATGGCAGGATGTACAGGTTTGTTGTACAATTTCCTGTGGTTTTACTTCTTCTCCACCGCCAGCTGCTTCTTGTTTCGCTTCATTCACACCTACAGCAGATAAAACAATCATAATTGCAATGCCGAATACAGCAGTAATGGCGAATGGAATCAATGGATTTCTTTTCATCTCTTGTCCTCCTTGTGATGCAGGTTGATTCTGTTGTTAGTGTTTCCTACCTATGTAATAGTAAACAAGCCATTTACTATTTTACTTGAAAATCAATAGGAAGGAAAGTCTTAACTAGAGAGACGAGACATTTGTCATGAATTGGACACGTTTCCCCCGCCATTACCGCTGGATCCATTTATTTCCCCTTTAATTCTTCTACAAGTTTCCGGAGTTTATATTTTTGTATTTTACCTGATGCAGTCATAGGATATTCATCAACGAAAAAGATAAATTCAGGGATTTTATACCGAGCGATTTTCCCTTCACAATAAGAGCGGATCTCTTCATCCGCCACAGATTCTCCTTCTTTTATTTGTACACACGCCGCTACCTTTTCTCCATATTTTTCATCCGGGACCCCAATCACCTGGACATCGACTATTGAAGGATTCGTATAAAGAAACTCCTCTATTTCCCTTGGATAAATGTTTTCTCCCCCGCGGATGATCATATCTTTCAATCTGCCGGTGATTTTCACATAACCTTCCTCATCAATCGTCGCTAAGTCACCAGTATGGAGCCAGCCCTCTGAATCGATTGCCTTCGCTGTCGCCTCAGGCATATTATAATACCCCTTCATCACAAGATAACCTCTTGTGCAAAGCTCTCCTTGCTCCCCTACAGGTACTTCTTCCCCTGTCGCCGGATCGACAATCTTAACCTCTACGATTGGGTGTTTCTTCCCGACCGTTTCCACACGTCTTTCAATAGGGTCATCTGTCCGGGTTTGTGTGATCACTGGTGAAGATTCAGTCTGGCCATACGCAATCGTAATTTCGTCCATCCCCATCAGATTCATGACTTTCTTCATGACCTCGATCGGACAGGGGGATCCAGCCATGATACCAGTGCGTAAAGTAGATAGATCATAATCATCAAAACAATCCAGATTCAATTCTGCTATGAACATGGTTGGCACCCCATGTAAACCCGTACATTTTTCCTTTTCAACTGTCTTTAAGACAAGCTCAGGATCAAATTGGACAATCGGAACCATTGTCGCTCCGACTGATACACAAGCAAGTACTCCAAGCACACAGCCAAAACAATGGAAGAATGGAACCGGGATACATAGACGGTCTCTTTCAGAAAGGTTCATCGCGTTTGCCACCTGATAGCCATTGTTGACGATATTATGGTGTGTCAGCATAACCCCTTTCGGAAAGCCCGTCGTCCCGCTCGTATACTGCATATTGATCACATCATGCGGTTCAAGTATGTTCTCACGCTCGGCTAATTCTTCATTGCTGATCGATTCTCCCATTTTCATAAAGTTTTCCCATGAGAGCAACCCAGTTTCGGCTTTTTCCTCCATAAAAACAAGCTGCTTAAGCTTTGGAAGGCTGTTCGAGCTGACCTTGCCGTTAATGTCGGTTGTCCCCACAATGGATTGGACGATTTCGACATATGAAGTATCTCGGAACTTGTCCATCATGAACAGGGTCGTCGTATCAGATTGCTTCAAGAGATATTCCAATTCGTTTTTCTGATAGTTGGTATTGACTGTTACAAGCACCGCCCCCATCCGCGCGGATCCGAATTGCAATAATAACCACTCAAATCTGTTTGTTGACCAGGCTGCGATATGCTCCCCTTTTTTCACACCTAGAGCCATGAGGGCTTTTGCAACTTGTCCAGTCAACTCATAGAATCCTTCATATGTATGTCTTATACCCTCTTTATTATAGACAACCGCCTCATGGTCTGGTAATCGCAGTGCTTTTTCCTTCAATAATTGACCAATTGTTTGGTTCAAATACATCCCAGCACCTCCGCGTTTTGTTGACTTCAAAAAAGTCAAAAGAGAGGAAGACTCTAAAGAATCCCCCTTATTCTTTGAAAGTTGTTAACAGCCCAGCTCCCGGGCAATAACCATTCGTTGAACTTCAGATGTACCTTCCCCGATTTCAAGAAGCCTTCCATCGCGATAATATCGCTCAACATGATAATCTTTCATATAACCATAACCACCATGGATCTGGATTGCTTGAGTGCACACTTCCATACAGATTTCTGATGCATAGAGTTTTGCCATTGAGGCTTCTTTTGCGAACTTGCGCCCTTGATCTTTCAACCATGCAGCTTTATAAACCATAGTTCTAGCGAGTTCAATCTTCATCGCCATATCAGCAAGCTTGAATTGGGTTGCCTGGAATTTTGATAGCGGTTTTCCAAATTGTTTTCTTTCTTGCGCATAAGACAATGCTTTTTCGTACGCAGCCTGGGCAATTCCGACCCCCATGGCACCGATGCCGATTCTTCCGCCATCAAGCGTCATTAGGAATTGTCTGAATCCGTTCCCTCTTTTTCCAAGCATGTTTTCTTCAGGTACACGGACATCTTCCATGATCAATTCTGTAGTATTGGATGAGTTCAAGCCTAATTTCTCGTAATTATCGATAACCTTGAATCCAGGTGCCTCCGTACTTGTGATGAATGCAGTAATTTCCTTTTCTCCATCCTTACGATCCGTCACTGCAGTCAGAGCCAGGTTTTTTGCATAGCTAGCATTTGTAATGAAGCATTTACTGCCGTTGATGACCCACTCGCCTTCCTGATGTATCGCGGTTGTTTCGGTTCCACCCGCATCTGAGCCAGCGTTCGGTTCAGTGAGACCAAAAGCACCTAGGGACTCCCCAGTACAGATCGGCGTCAGATATTTTTGTTTTTGCTCTTCCGTTCCAAACATGTTGATGGGGGCTCCACCTAATGAAATATGAGCGGAGTAAGTGATTCCGGCAGAGCCGCATGCCCTGCTCAATTCCTCTACAACGATAGCAAAGCTGACGGTGTCAGCTCCCCCTCCCCCGTATTCTTCTGGAAATGGAAGGCCCATCAAGCCGAGATCCCCAAGCTTTTTGAACATTTCAACTGGAAACCTCTTCTCTTTATCCCGTTGTTCTGCTCCTGGTGCTACTTCCTCTTCAGCAAATTCCCTGATCATTTTGTAAATCATTTTCTGTTCATCTGTTAAATCGAAGTTCATTTACTCCACTCCTGACTGTTCTTTTGTATCTGTTTGTATACGCTTACATCAATTATACGTATAAATACAACAATTTTTCAACAGTTAAAAAAAGTCCGAAAATATCAGAGTAGAAAAACGAATACCAAAAATTTCCGAACAAAGTTTGCAAATGGAGATGAAAATAAGTAAAATAAAGGACAAAGATGAGTGGTATTTTCTAATAGATGGTAAATCTGAATGGGGAAGTTATTATATCAGGAGAACGATCCGGATTTTGTATCGAATACAAAAAACGAACCATCTCGTTTTCAGAGACGATTCGTTTTCAACCGCAAACTATTCTAAAAAGTCTTTCAAGCGTTTACTTCTGCTAGGGTGGCGAAGCTTACGCAATGCTTTCGCTTCAATTTGACGGATACGTTCACGTGTAACACCGAATACCTTTCCTACCTCTTCAAGTGTTCGCGTACGTCCATCATCTAGTCCAAAGCGGAGTCGAAGGACGTTTTCTTCACGATCGGTCAATGTATCTAATACGTCCTCCAGCTGTTCTTTCAATAACTCGTAAGCAGCTGCATCAGAAGGAGCTAGTGCATCTTGGTCTTCGATGAAGTCCCCAAGATGGGAATCATCTTCCTCTCCAATCGGAGTTTCAAGCGAGACAGGTTCCTGGGCGATCTTCAAGATTTCTCTTACTTTATCAGGAGTAAGCTCCATTTCTTTTCCGATCTCTTCAGGTGTCGGTTCACGACCGATATCTTGTAAGAGCTGACGCTGCACCCGGATCAGTTTGTTGATCGTTTCGACCATATGGACCGGTATACGGATTGTACGTGCCTGGTCTGCAATAGCACGTGTGATCGCTTGACGGATCCACCATGTTGCATAGGTACTGAATTTATATCCTTTACGATAGTCGAACTTTTCAACAGCTTTGATCAGACCCATGTTTCCTTCCTGGATCAAATCCAAGAATAACATTCCTCGGCCGACATAGCGTTTCGCAATACTGACTACAAGACGGAGGTTTGCTTCAGCTAACCGACGTTTTGCTTCTTCATCACCTTGTTCGATTCTTTGCGCAAGGCTGATTTCATCATCGGCTGATAATAGATCCACTCGACCGATTTCTTTCAAATACATCCTGACTGGGTCGTTTATTTTCACTCCAGGAGGTACACTTAAATCGTTCAAGTCGAACTCGTCATCCCCACTTTTCACTACCTCTTGAATATTTGGGTCATCTCCATCCTCTTCATCCACTATTTCAATACCTTGATCACCCAAATACTCATAGAATACATCCATTTGTTCCGAGTCCTGTTCAAATGGGGCAAGTTTATTGGTAACTTCATTATAAGTGAGGACGCCTCTCTTCTTACCGAGTTCAACTAATTGTTCCTTTACTTGATCGATGGTTAATTCACCCTCCGCTTCCTGGCGATTAGGTTTCTCAGCCATGCGATCCCCTCCTTCCATACTTCTAACTTCTGTTGCTGACTTTCAAAGCCTTCTTCAGTTCGACGATTTCCATCGCGATTTGTGCAGCTTCAACCATTTTTTGTTCACGTTCTGCACGTTTTTTGTCTTTCTCTTTCTCTTGTATCTGAATTAATTTAGGATATTTTTTTATTTGATTGACATAATCATATAATTCCTGATCCGATATATCCTCATTAATTGTAAGCATTGCTAATTCAGTGACGACTTGCTTCAAACGTTGATCGTCCACCCTTTCTAAAAACAAGCTGATATCAGGTGTATGACCTTCTGCGTAAAAAGCATATAAGTAAGCTGCAATCGCACTATATTCCTCAATGTTGAAAGCGCCACCCATCAGTTCTTCTACCTTCTCTGCAAGACTCACATCCTTCAGCATATGGGCTAACAATATCCTTTCTGCATTATGAAAAGCAGGTAACAGTCGTGAGGATTGCCCGATATATTTCTTACGGTTATTCTCCCTATTTCGACCATCATTATCCTTTTTCCTTTTATTACTTAAAAATGCTTGATATTGTTGCTGTTTCAGTGCGTCTAAGGAGAGATTGAATTCTTCGGCAATTTGCCGCAAATAGTGGTCTCTTTCAACAGCTTTAGGAAGTTTTGCAACTTCATGTAGTATCTCTTCGATATAGCGCATGCGTTCTCCTTCATCTTGGAGATTTTTCCCTCTGCGCATGAACTGCATCTTGAAAGCCATTACCGTCAAACTAGCCCCTATTACATCCTGTTTAAAACGTTCACCACCGTGTTTTTGGATATAGTCATCAGGGTCTAAGCCTTGAGGCATCTGGGCAATCCGCACATTACAATTCATTTGTTCGAGAAGTTCTATGGCACGGAACGCTGCTGTAATCCCGGCATTATCTGAATCATAACAAATGATGACTGACGTGACATTCCTGGTTAATAGTTTTGCCTGTTCCGGTGTCAGCGAAGTTCCGAGTGTGGCTACACAGTTCGAAATACCAGCCTTCCATGCTGCAATGACGTCTACATAACCTTCGAACAGGACCACTTTATCTTCTTTCCGCATATCAGGTCTTGCAAGATGATAACCGTATAAAATCTTCCCTTTGTTGAAAATCTTCGTTTCAGGACTGTTCAAATACTTCGGTTCACCATCTCCAAGGATTCTGCCTCCGAATGCAATGTTTTTCCCCTGACTATCCCAAATCGGGAACATGATCCGATCTCTGAACCGGTCGAAGAACTTCCCATCGAACTCGCGCTTCGCTACAAGCCCAGCATCTTGCATGACAGGAAGTGAATAGTTCCTTTTCTGCAGGAAAGCACTTACGAATTCCCAGGAGTCCGGCGCATAACCGATTTGGAAATGATCGATCATATCATCGGTAAATCCCCGATTATACAAGTACTCCTTTGCTTTTTGCCCGTAATCGGTATTTGTTAAACAATGGTGATATAGACGCGCAAGCAATCCATGTCCTTCCTTCATGATTTCTTTTTCCTTACTGACTTGATCGTTTTGATTGAACGAAGCTAATTCTGGCAATTCAATCCCTACCCGGTCAGCGAGATTCTTGACTGTCTCTATGAAAGTGAAACCCTCAACCTCCATAAGGAACGAGAAGACGTTTCCCCCCTTCCCACAGCCAAAACACCGGAAAATCTGTTTTTCTCCAGAGACAGAGAATGAAGGTGTATTTTCGTTATGGAAGGGGCAAAGGCCGAAATAGTTACGACCCTGTTTCTTAAGTTGAACATATTCCCCGACAACATCAATGATATCGTTGGATTTTTGAATTTGTTCAATTGTTTCTTCAGGAATCCGTGATCCCATGTTATCACCATTCTTTACTGTTCTATCCTACTTTAAAACAAGAAATTGAGAAGAAGTAAATTTAGCCCTGAGATAAGATCAGTTCAAAGTTCTGTCTGAACCTTCGAGCATCTTCCTCTGTAAACCGGGGTGGCCCTTTCGTCCGATGTCCTGAACGTCTCAGTTTACTTGAGTAATAGCGGGATTGTAATAATGAAGGCATTTCTTCTTCGGTAAAACGTTTCCCGCGCGGTGATATGGCATACACGCCTTTCGATACCAAAAGACTCGCAAGCCCATGATCCTGGGTGATGACAACATTCCCTTCTATTGACTGGTTGACGATGTATATATCTACTGATTCAGGTTCTGCATCAACCATGATCCAATCTGCGTTTCGATGTTGATCTGTAGCATGACAGTAAGAGGCAATAAAAAAAACCTTGTACTCATAGAAATTCGAGATTTCAAGGATTGCTTTCTTTATTTGATTTGGACAAGCATCTGCATCAACCAACACATTTCGCGTTTTCTTCATGTATTTAATTTCTACATCCTCTCAATAATTCCTGCCAGCAATCCAATGTTTTATATTTCAGAATATTGTCGAATTTCGCTTTTTTAGTATACCCAAAATTTGGTTACCTCAAACAAGCATAAAAATTCCACACAATAGAGTATTATAACGGATTTTCCATCAGTTGACCATCATAAAGTACTCTTTGCTATTATATTTCGACAAATAATGCAAATAACCTTTAATTCTTTTATAGAAAGTTGAAAGAATCCTCAGATTGAAAGTATGAATAAGTGCTTCCATAGGGTACTACCAAGACCCCATACTGAATTATCAGTATACAAAAGTAAAAAGGTATTTTCGTTATAGATGGTTGCTTTACAATTTGGAAACCTCACACAAACCTTTTCATAAGATTCCGTAATACTTTTCGTCTTCTGTAATTAAAAAGAAGGGGCTGACTGGCTACTTTTTGTCAACCCCTTCAATCTATTCATTTCACACTAAGATTATTACTTACCGATACCTGTTTTTATGAATATTCAAAATGTAGTTCGCCGTTTCCTCCACAGCTTTATTGGACACATCTATTACTCTGCACCCTAGACGATCGACGACTTTATCAAAGTATTCCAGCTCGTCTTTTATCCTGTTCATGTTCGCGTAATTGGCATGGTCATCCAATCCTAAAGCTTTTAACCGTTCCCTGCGGATATCGTTCAACTTTTCCGGACTGATACGGAGCCCATAACATTTGGAGGTAGATACTTTGTATAATTCCTCTGGCGGCTCCACCTCAGGGACAATCGGAACATTAGCGACCTTGAAACGTTTTAAAGCCAAATATTGTGAGAGAGGGGTCTTAGAGGTACGTGATACACCGACTAACACGATGTCCGCTTTTAATATCCCCCTTGGGTCTCTTCCATCATCATACTTTACCGCAAATTCGATCGCTTCTACTTTTCTGAAATACTCTTCATCAAGTTTATGGACAAGTCCTGGTTCATTCCGTGGACTCTTTTGAAAAACATTTGCCATTTGTGTAATCATCGGCCCGACAATATCAATAGCAGGTACATCTTCTCGTGCAGCCAACTGTTTCAGATAGTCTTTGATTTCTGGAACAACCAGGGTAAAACCGATGATCGCCTCGTTATCCTTAGCTAACGCAACCACTTCTCTTACGGTTTGTTCATCATCAACATATGGGAAACGTCTGATTTCTATGTTGGTCGAATTGAATTGGCTTGCTGCAGCTTTCACAACCAATTCAGCTGTTTCACCCACTGAATCGGAAACGACATATACAATTGGTCGTTCTATTTTGTCTGGCATAGGTACCTCCTTCATTGATATTAATCTCATTATTAAAGGTGTTATTCATATAGATTGTTGCTTTACAATTTGAAAATATACTTGCAATCCCGTAGAGTCTCGCATATTTCCAGTTTTCATCACTTAAATGATTGCATCACCAGAAAAGTCTACGAGTGCTTTTGTTATATTCGTCTTCGTAATTCTTCCGATGACTTCATATGCATCTTCCCCTGATGGATCTTTTACAACAGGGACTGCGTCAATCTGCTTATCGATCAATTTCTCTGCTACCTCGATCAGTAGATCATCTTTTGTACACATCGTTATGTTCGGCATTCGGGTCATGATGATATTCACTGGAATGGATGTGAGCTCTTGATTCCCCATACTAGCACGTAACAGATCCTTCCGGGATAGGACGCCCGCTAACTTTCCCTCTTTATTGACGACAAACAATGTTCCTACATCTTCTAAAAACATCGTACATATAGCATCATAAACAGTTGCTGACTCCTGGACAACAACTGGAAGTGATAAGTATTCCTTTACCTTGATCTGACGGATCTTCTCAGTCAAAAGCTGTGCACTTGTTTTACCTGTATAAAAATACCCGACGCGAGGACGTGCATCCAAATAGCCAGCCATTGTCAATATAGCTAGATCCGGGCGAAGTGTTGCTCTTGTCAGATCTAATTTATCTGCAATTCGTTCTCCCGTTATTGGACCAAAATCTTTTACGATTTCAACTATTCGTTCTTGTCTTTTATTCAGTTCGATTGGTACCACCACCTTACTGCCCAGTATATGCTATACTCTTTTGGATACATTATATCCTATACAGAATCAAAATAGGAAGCATTTCTAAATAAATATAACCTATATCCATCAATAGTAAAGCATATTGAAAACGACCCCACCTTTTCGATTTTAATGCAATTTTCAAGAATGGAAAAAAGGGCTGTCCTAGAACAATCGTTTCAGACACTTGTGGGACAGCCTTTTTGGTTGAGAATTAAACCACTAACTGGTTGAAATCGGCGAAGGAGCGGATTACTTCTGATAAGCCTTTCATCTGAGCTTGGCGGTTTTCCCTGATGCCCTCATCATCTGCATTGACCATCGTATGATCGAAGTAGCGGTCGATCACCTCAGGCAGTTCCATCAATTTATCATAAAACAATGTCACATCCTCAGGTTGTTGAATGGCATCACTCTGGCCTTTGCAGCTTAAATAAAATTCGTATAATACTTTTTCTTCATCATTCTCGAATAATCCAGGATTGATTTCTCCAAAGCCTTCATCGAGATTTTTTGAAATATTGAGGACACGAGTCAATGAAACATTCGCAACCTTGAAGTAATGGTGTTTCAGATTTTCAGCAATCAATTCTGCCCTTTTAAGCAGTAGGTCTACGCGTCCCAATTCTCCTGTCAGTACAGCGTCAATGACATCATAACGGATCCCCTGATCTTGCAGGATCGTTTTCAAACGGACATTAAAAAATTCAATCAACTGATTGAAGACATCCAAGCGATCATTCTTCAATAATTGTTTGTCTTCATAAACATCAAGAGTTGCATTCAATAATTGTTCAAGCTCTACAGGCCAACCTTTTTGGATCAAGATTTGTAGAACACCCGCGGCTTGTCTTCTTAGTGCATATGGATCCTGGGAACCTGTCGGGATGATTCCTATACCGAAGCAACCTACGATCGTATCCAATTTATCAGAGACACTCAGTACTGATCCTACGACAGTTCCTGGTAGCGCATCTCCTGCAAATCTAGGTTGATAGTGTTCGTTGACTGCCGCAGCTATGAGTTCATCTTCTCCAAAAAGCTTTGCATATTTCTCCCCCATCACACCTTGCAATTCAGGGAACTCATACACCATTTGAGTGACGAGATCGAATTTACAGATTGAAGCAGCACGTTGGATGGAACTTCTTGAATCTGAATCCAGGTGTAGCAACTCAGTTGAATTTTCAGCATGGATCTTTATACGCCCAACCTTATCAGCGATTGTTCCTAACTCTTCATGGAACACGATCGATTCTAATTTATTAAGATAATGATCGATGGGCTTTTTCTTGTCTTCATTGTGGAAGAATTGAGCGTCCTTCAATCTTGCCCGCAAAACTTTTTCATTCCCTTTCACAACGTTCGCCAGATGATTATGATCCCCATTTCGAACTGTCACAAAATATGGTTGGAGCTCGCCTTCTTTGTTTTGCACAGGAAAATAACGCTGATGTTCTCTCATAGAAGTGATGAGGACTTCAGGCGGGAGTTCTAAGAATTCCTCATCAAATTTTCCATATAAAGCAGTTGGATACTCGACCAGATTTGTTACTTCCTCCAAAAGCCCATTATCGATCGGGATTTTCCATCTCTCTTCATCTTGAATGTTTTCCAATTGATTCTGAATCGCTTCTTTCCGTTCTTTCGGGTCAGCAATAACGAATTGACCAAGTAAATCCGTAGGATATCGTTCAGGTGATTCGATTTCGATCTCCTCACCGAGAAAACGATGGCCGTATGTTTTTCGATCCGATCGAACACCTGCGACTTCTAGTTTCGGTACTTCTGCCCCATATAAGAAAAGGATCCATTTGATTGGTCGAACAAATTTAAAGTCTTGGTCACCCCATCTCATATTCTTCGGAAAATGAAGGTTTTGAATCACTTTGTCAAGTTGAGGTAACAGATCCATTGTAGATATCCCAGTTGTGAACTTATTCGCAAAAACATATTCTGTATTCTTCACTTCTTTAAAGAAGAGATCTTCCGGGTTTACACCTTGACCTCTGGCAAAACCTAAGGCAGCCTTCGACCAATTCCCTTCATCATCAAAAGCGATTTTTTTGGCAGGACCCCTGAGTTCTTCTTCCTGGTCCTCTTGTTTATCTGCAACTTCCGTAATTTTTACAGCTAATCTCCTAGGGGTTGAATATGGCAAGACGTCACCAAAAGGAATCCGGTTTTCCGAAAACCAGCCTGCTATTTTATCAGAAAGTTGATACATCGCATCCGTGACAAACCTTGCAGGCATTTCCTCAAGACCGATTTCCAATAAAAGATCATGTTTACTCATCGATTTTCGCCCCCTTCAACATCGGAAATCCTAATTGCTCTCTTTGCTCATAGTAAGCATTTGCACATTTTCTAGCTAGATTTCTGACACGACCGATATACCCTGTCCGTTCTGTTACGGATATAGCACCCTTTGCGTCCAGTTGATTGAATACATGGGAACATTTCAGAACATAGTCATAACCCGGAAACACGAGTTGATCTTCAATCGCCCGCATGGCCTCTTTTTCATAAATGTTAAAAAGGGTGAACAACATGTCGGTATCAGACACTTCGAATGTATATTTCGAGTGTTCATATTCCGATTGATAATAAAGATCATGATACGTAATTCCTGAATGCCATTCTAAATCGAACACATTCTCTTTGTCTTGTATGTAAGAAGCAAGACGTTCAATCCCATAAGTGATTTCAGCAGAAACAGGCTTTGCATCTAAACCGCCAACTTGTTGGAAGTAAGTGAACTGGGTGATTTCCATGCCATCTAGCCATACTTCCCAGCCAAGGCCGGAAGCAGATAAGGTCGGTGCTTCCCAATTGTCTTCAACAAAACGAATATCATGCTCATTTGCGTCGATACCAATTTCCTTTAGGCTTTGCAGGTAGAGTTCCTGGATGTTATCCGGTGATGGTTTCATCACGACTTGGAACTGGTGATGCTGGTACAGACGGTTAGGATTTTCCCCGTACCTACCATCGACTGGCCTTCGAGACGGCTCTACATAAGCTACATTCCATGGCTCTGGTCCGATGCTTCGTAGAAATGTCATTGGATTCATCGTCCCGGCACCTTTCTCTACATCGTAAGCTTGCATGACGAAACATCCTTGATCAGACCAATAACGCTGCAGTGTAAGAATCATATTTTGTAAATTCATGACGCACCTCCACGGTTCAAATTTTTATTTCTTCTTTCTCCTAGTCAATCATAGGTTTACGGACAAATAAAAAAACCCTCATGCCTATGTCTGACTCGACATAGGGACGAGAGTTCACCCGCGGTTCCACCCTACTTGGGGTTGATGTTGACTGCCTCAAGACACCATTTCTTGGTTATCTCCAGAACACAGGCTTGTGTCTCAACCCCCGCTTTATTGTAATGCTCCAGAGCGCCCTTCCCTACTTATCAATCCCTAGCTTCCACCATCCTAGAGTCGCTTGAATTGAGGTTGTAAGTACTCCTCTCCATCAACGCATAAAAATTCAATTTTGTTGAAAGTATCATAATCGTTTTTATCCATTTTGTCAAATCTCATTCGAATTTTTGAAGTTGATCAAGAAAACGTTTCGATTTCAAACGGATACCAGTGTATTCTTCCAAGTAAGCAGTCAGGATTTTGTTCAACGCCTTTTTTGTTTCCTCTTTTACCGAAACATTCCCCAATCTTGATAGATCCAGGTGATAAATCAGATTCAGCAGCTTTGCAGTTTTCGGCATCAGGACAAGGGCATTCGGATCAGAATAATTGCATTGATCACAGAGAAAGCCTCCTTCTGCTATGGAGAATGAAAAAATACCCTCGTTTCTTCCACATAGGACACATCGATCAACCTGAGGACCCACTCCTGAGAGTCTTAGCATCTTCATATCAAAGATCGCCTTTAAAATATCAGGATCGACCCCTTCATCTAAATAAGTCAAGGAATTCTTCAAGAATTCAAATAAAGCTGGGGAGGCTTGATTATCCTCAGTGGATTTGTCCAGTAATTCTACCATGTAAGCTGCATAGGCTGTTTTAAAAATATCCTGTTTGATCCCGCGAAACGTATTGATGATCTCACCCTGGCTCAAGCTTCCTAGTCCACTTCCCTTTTGAATAAGGAAATGTCCATGAGTGAATAGCTGGGAAACAGAAGAGAGGCGACTTTTCGTCTTTTTCGCCCCTCGAGCCATCATCCCCATTTTGCCAAAATCCTTTGTATAAACGGTTACAACTTTGTTGGATTCCCCGTAATCCGATGTCCGGATCACGATCGCTTCTGACTTGATCAACATCACGATCACCGCCTGATATCAGTGTGATGCAATCAAAGCTCTGTTTCTAAATAATCGCCTTTCCTTTCTTCGATTTCCAATAGGTCAGATGATTGGTCATTCTCACTCTCAAGTTCTTTTAACAAGAGATACGTATCGATATTACCTGTCTCACAAAACAGTTTCCAGGTAAAGTCCCTCATGGAATGTCTCCACCTTTCGAAAGAAAATAAGCAATCCTTTTCATTAGAGTGACCCTTGATTACAGATTTAATGTTATGGAATTTTTGACAATTTCACTTTAAGCATTTGGCTCTGCAATACTTTCGTTGATATTCGCGAAATCCACTCAAAAATGTTGAGCGCTTCCCAATCAATACGTATCCTCACTGAACCCGAAATCCCTCAGGTTGAACGGACGATTCCGCCAATCCTTCTGCACTTTCACCCACAGTTCAAGATAGACCTTCGACCCTAACAGATGCTCTATATCCTGACGCGCCAGAGAGCCAATCTTCTTCAGCATTCCTCCTTGTTTCCCAATCAGAATCCCTTTTTGCGAAGGACGCTCTACAACAATCGTCGCAGTTATGTCTACCATGTTTCCGCTTTCTCGACGTTTCATCTCATCAATGACTACTGCAACAGAATGGGGTACTTCTTCATGTGTCAGGTGTAGGACTTTTTCTCTGATGAGTTCTGCTGCCACAAATCGTTCAGGATGGTCTGTCACCTGATCTTCGGGATAATACTGTGGTCCTTCTTCCAAGTATTTTGTGAGCTGTTCCATCAATGTAGTAACATTGTTGCCGTTAAGAGCGGAAATAGGTACGATTTCTGCAAAGTCAAGTTTTTCGCGATACTGTTCAATGATCGGCAGTAAATCGTCTGGGTGTACTTTATCTATCTTATTGATGACTAAGAATATAGGTCGCTCTACATTTTGAAGTCGGTCCATTATAAACTGGTCCCCACGTCCATATCCTTCTTCCGCATTGATCAGAAACAGGATGATATCGACCTCATTCAATGTTTCTTGAGCAATCTTCGTCATGAAGTCCCCAAGTTTATGTTTCGGTTTATGGATTCCAGGTGTATCGATAAACACAATTTGTTCTTGGTTCGTCGTATATACGCCATGAATCTTATTGCGAGTTGTCTGCGGTTTATCACTCATGATGGCGATCTTTTGTCCCAGGACATGATTTAACAATGTTGATTTCCCGACGTTCGGACGTCCAATAATCGAAACGAAACCTGATTTAAACCCTTCTCTGTTCATTTAAATCCTCCGGTGAAAACGCTCCTGGCAGCAATTCGCTGACTTTCAGTTCCTGTATATCGCCACTCAGGTTAGTCAAATAAACGGGCATGTCCGGTTTACAAAGCTCTGATATGACTTGCCTACATGCTCCGCAAGGCGGAACAGGACGCTTCGTATCCGCGACGACTGCCATAGCACTGAAAACCTTGTCCCCTTCAGAGTATGCTTTGAACAATGCTGTCCGCTCAGCGCAATTACAAAGACTATAGGCAGCGTTCTCAATATTTGCCCCACGATAAACTTTACCATCCTCGGTAAGTAATGCTGCACCTACCTGGAATTTTGAGTATGGTGTATATGCAAACTTTCTTGCTTCAATTGCTTCTTGTATCAGTTCTTCTTTCTTCAAATCTTTCACCTCAAAAAACGATTTCAATTATTGGTCCAGCAAATAGAAGGAATCCTATTATAACAGCAATAATACTGAAAATAAAGACAGAGCCAGCAGCTAAGTCTTTTGCTTTTTTTGCAACCGGGTGATATTCCTCTGTTATCAAATCAGTAACACGCTCAATCGAAGAATTCATCAATTCCAGGCTAAGTACGATCCCAATGGTAAGCAAAAGGACCAGCCACTTTACAGTTGAAAAACCAAAAAGCAAAGCCATGATAACTGTAAAAAGTGCAAAAATACAATGGATGCGAAAATTCCGTTCCTTTCGCCAGCCCTCAATCAAACCCTCAAACGCATAGCAAAAACTTTTCGCAATATCTCTATTCATGACCGTTTCAATCCAAAAGAGTCCAAGATCGATTCCTGTCGTGTAAACATTTCCTTTTCGTCCTCATCATTCATATGATCATACCCTAACAAATGCAGAAATCCATGCACTGCAAGAAAGCCAAGTTCACGCATGAAAGAATGGCCATAATCCTCAGCCTGCTCTCTAGCTTTTTCAACTGATATGATGATGTCACCAAGTAATACCGGAGTATCGTCATAGACGATTTCCATTTCACCCTCTACCTTATCTTCAAGGGCAAATGATATAACATCTGTAGCACGGTCCATCTCTCTATATTCGGAATTAAGCTTACGGATACGATCGTTCGTAACAAAGGTTACTGATAACTCCGATTCTTGAGTGATAGCCTCTTCTTCTGCAGCATGCTTTAAAAGTTTTTCAACATTACTTATTATCGGCTCATCCAGTTGTTCAGTTTCATCATATAAATCAATGGTTAGCATTATGCTTGACTCACTTTCTTTTTATGAATTTCCTCAGGATATTCAATACGGGAATGGAACATCCCATTCAACGTTTCACAGATACTGACTGTGACGGTTTCGAGTTCCTTCAAGGTAATCGAACATTCATTGAATTGTCCGTCCTCTAAACGGTCAGCAACTATCTTCCGTACTAATGATTCTATCTTAATCGGTGTCGGCTTTGCAATGGACCGGACAGCAGCCTCTACGGAATCTGAAATGCTGATGATGGCTATTTCTTTCGTTTGTGGCTTCGGTCCAGGGTAACGAAAATCCGATTCTTCGATTTGTTTATCCGATTGCTGCACCGCTTTATGATAAAAGTATTTCAATAGGGTTGTTCCATGGTGCTGTTCTGCTATATCGATGATTTCAGTAGGCAGATTATATTCTGCCAACATTTCTGCTCCGTCATAAGGATGAGCAATGATGATCGTTTTACTTAGTTGAGGCGAAATTTTATCATGTGGATTCTCGATATTCATTTGATTCTCGATGAAAAAGTGCGGCCGCTTAGTCTTACCAAGGTCATGGTAGTAGGAACCGACCCTTGCCAACAGACCATTCGCTCCAATCGATTCACAAGCCGCTTCAGCCAGGTTCGCTACCACTACACTATGATGGTACGTTCCCGGTGTCTCCATCAGCAATTTCCTCAGCAATGGATGGTTTGGACTTGATAACTCGACAAGCTTTATCGTCGTCAATATTCCGAATCCAGCTTCAAAGAATGGTAAAAGACCAAGTGTCAATACAGCAGATAAAAAGCCAGAGAAAAGGGCATACCCAACCTGCCAGGAAAGACTGAGAAGTTCAAATTTACCATTCGTTAGCGATAAAATAAGCAAAACGACAATCGAATTGATCATCGACACGAAAAATCCAGTTTTCAAAATCTTCGACTTTACATTTCTTTTACCCAGGAAAAGGACACCGGCAAGTGAACTGATCAGGACATAGGTTCCCATCGCAAAATTGAATGGACTTGCCGCATTGTCATTAAAGATTAGACTTCCACAAATTGCAAAAACGATACTTGAGATGATCGCAGTCTGTTCATCAATCAGCATTTTGATCATCATCGTGCCAAGTGCTACTGGTACGATAAATGCTACACTAGGATAATAAATGCTGAGCAGACTTGTTATTTTCATAAGAATGAGCGTGATTGAAAACATCAAAACATAAATGATCAATTTGATGTTCTCTTTTTTCTTTTCTCCAATAAGGTCTCGTAAGAAATAAATCAAAAACGATGTGATCAGCAGAACTAATATACCGAGGCCGATATAGGGATAAGGTGAAAAGCTTTCCTTCAACAAACCGACAAGCTCTAGTTTATAGAGATCATCACTGGTGATCTGGCTGCCTTTTTCAACGATGGTTTCCCCTTCACGGATCCAGACAGGTTCAGTGTTCGCTACCGCCTCTTCACGCAACTTCTTGGTCGCTTCAGCATCGAACGTATAATTGGATGTAATCGCACTACCAGTAATATCGGTTAAAGCTGGCTTTACACTATCAGAAATGAAAGCATTTTCAATGAACGGTTGCACGTCTTTTTTCTTTTCGTTTATTTGTTCTACCGTGATTTTGTCATCCATGACCGCTTTGATCGTCGAACTTGCGACATCTTTAGCCATTGAAATATCAGCTTTTGATGCGTTTAAAAATGTGATGAGTGAATCATCACTGATGTCTTTAGAAATGAACTCTGGCAAACCGTTACGAAGTTCTGTAATTTGTTGTTTAGCGGTCGTATTTGATTTATCGTTGTTTGCTGGTGTGTCTTCATCCTTCGCTGGATCTTTTCCAGTTTCCCCTTTGCTATTCTCGCTTTGCAGCTCGAGAATTTGATTGAACAATTTTTCAATATAGACCACTTGGTCCAATACGACATTTTCTTTCTCAACATACTCATCGGGGACCGAGGCGGCAGCTTGTGCTTCCTTGGCATTGGTTTCTCTTGGATTGGTAACACGATAGGGGGAATGAATATCCTCCTCAGCGATCGAATTTAAACTGATATCCAGCTTTTCTGGGATAACGTTGCTGATCATCGTAACCACCATGATAAAGGCCAGCGATATGTAAAGAAGGAATCGACTGATTTTGCTGTTTTCTATTTGATTCCATTTTGATTTCAGTTCATTGATCACCTTGGGAGACATTCATTCCCACTCCTTTTATCCGATGGCAGGTCAAATCCAGCCTCATTTTACACCGTAGTATTGTGATTTCATTCTATCACGTATTTTGGATAATAGGGCAAACCTTAAGAAAAATTTGTAAAAGAAAGCATACTTCTAATACCTCTTAAAAAGGAAAAAAGTTTCAATAATTTAAAAAGATGGTATGGATGTTTATGAAAACATGAAATCACATCACAATTTAACTAAACAATAAGAAAAAGACCATCCAACACATCCCGTCAGGCGACTCTTCCCAGTTTCCAAAGAGATGACCTGACAGTTTTAACAGGAGTGGTCTTATCAGTCGTGATCTTCGACTTCGTAAGCATTTATGATTTTTTGGACAAGAGGGTGCCGAACTACATCTGATTGTTGCATATGGATGATCCGGATGCCTTGAATATCTTTAAAGATTTTTTGTGCTCTTCGCAGTCCTGATTCTTTTCCGCGCGGTAAATCGATTTGGGTGATGTCTCCTGTTATGATCATCTTTGATCCAAAGCCCAGTCTCGTCAAAAACATTTTCATCTGTTCCGGAGTGGTGTTCTGTGCCTCATCCAGGATGACGAAGGCTTCGTCCAACGTACGTCCCCGCATGTATGCTAAGGGGGCTATTTCAATCGTTCCACGCTCAATAAGCCTTTCAGTATGTTCAACCCCGAAAAGATCATGGAGAGCATCATAAAGCGGTCTTAAATAAGGGTCTACTTTTTCCTTCAGGTCCCCAGGCAGGAAACCTAAGCTCTCGCCAGCTTCCACCGCAGGGCGTGTTAATATGATCCGTTTCACTTTGCCCTCTTTCAATGCTTTGACCGCCATGACGACAGCTAAATATGTCTTCCCGGTACCTGCTGGCCCTATCCCAAAAACAAGGTCGTTCTTTTTGATTGCATTGATGTAATGTCTTTGACCGAGAGTTTTTGAACGGATCGGTCGCCCTTTGATATTTGTCGTGATCTCCTCTTCAAACAATTGATCCAGTTCTTCAAGAATCCCCTTATATGAAAGCTGTACTGCGTAAATGACGTCACGATCTGTGATATTGATCCCTTTACGGATCAATGACAGTAACGCATTCAGCACATCTTCTACAAGCTGTGCCGTTTCTTCTTCACCAGTAACCGCGACTCCTCCACCACGCGTAACGATATCAACATCCAACGTTTGCTCAAGTGTTTTCAAATGTGAATCATTCGGACCAAAAAGAGCAATACCTTCAGACGGATTTTCTATTTGTAAATTCTTTATATTCAAGTGTTCTGACAATATGGCTCAATCTCCTCCAATTATTGGTTGTTCCTTCACAATGTTCTCAATAACTTTATAGTACATCGATACGTTTACTTTACCATTGTCCACTGTATGGTGCAAAATTTTTCCGCTTTTAATTTTCGATTCATCATCGAGTTGGTTTTCCATATCCTCATCAGCCATTTCCCTGGCTTTTCCAATGGCTTCTTTCTCGGTATACTTCCGGACTACTTGTTCTGATTCCTGTACATCCCTGCGGAGATAAGAAATGGGTAGTTCCCACTTGAACATTCTGAATGTCTTCTCTTCCTCTAAAACTTGATAATGCTCATAAGGGACTTCACCATATCCCCAAATCGGTATGTCTTTACCGAATATCGACAAATAATGCTTATCCATATTGTTTCCAGTATACGTTTCAAAGGTCGACTCCAACGGTAACGTTACCTCTGTAAGATACCACACCTCGCCGAACACCTTCCCTTTCGCTGCAACAGTCCGGGTATTTTTATCTTTTCCAATATATCCGGAAACCAATAGCTCTCCCTTTTGTACCAATTGATTCCTTTCGACTTTAGGTTGACCTTGTTCAATGAACATATCTGTGATGAATGCTTTCTTTTTTGCAATTAAATTTTGAGGGCCACTCACTTTGACCTCTTCAGGTAATTCTTTCTGTACCACCTTGAATTTAAAGGTCGTCCCATCCAAGGTGACACCTACCCAGGTGACCTCGTCCATTTTTTCGGTTACATAATATTGGACTTCTCGAGGATCCGGTAATCGGAATAAAAGCTTTCCCCTTTTGATTCCAAGCTCATCAACCACTTTACGAAGATGATGCTCTGTTTGCGGGTCAGCTCCGCTTACTTCGATTTTCCATACCATATTGGAAAGGAGGAATACAATCACGAAAAAAGACATCATTCCGATTATGAAACCGCCTCTGGAAATCATCCTCCTAATAATGAAAGGAGCACCATTTTTTTGAATCACTCTTAATCTGCATCCTGTTTCCCTTAGAGCTTTTTTTATGTGAAGAGCATCATCTGTGAACATATGAAGCTCTAACTCAGATTCTTTCATCCGTTTTATATCCCATATATGAATATTATGATTCAAACAGTAGTTGAGGAAGGTTTCTGCATGCTCGCCTTCAACTCGTACAATGACAGTGCCTTTTAGATATTTTGTCCAAAATTTTTTCATAGTCCTCCCCCTATTGTTTTTAAGAAATATTTATGTAACGTACGTCGATGATTTTACCTTCTACTAAGATTTCTTCTGGAAGAATCGTTTTCAGAACAAAGTCCTTCCCTGTAATCAATACTTCACCCTGCTGTAAGTTCAGCCTGAGTTCTTCATTGGTGAATTTCTTTACCCCTTTATGATTCTCAATATAGATGTGCAAGTGTCCAATCATCGTAATCCTGGGCAGGTCCATGACGACATCAGCTGGCAGTTCTAATGATCTGGTCATCCATTTTTTCACTTTCTGTTTCAAACGCGCCATAAACGAACCCCCTCTCATCTCATTTTTATGAAGGAAAGGTATAAACTATCACTTCGGATCCTATTTCATCATTATATTTTTTATCAAAGGATTCATGCGGAAAATATAGGGAAGAAGAGATCGACTAGGAAGAATTGGATTGAAATTGAAAGACACTAGAGGGGTAATACGGTACGTGAAATTATTTAATGGAACATATTTTAAGCATTTGTTCCTGTATTTAAGAAAAGTGAAAACGCCCTGGTCAACCACGAAGGGCACTGGAAGTCCGACGAGGAGGCTCGAACCAAACAAAGTTCGGTTCTCCGTGGGTGAACACTTCGACTCTAAATCAATGTGTCGACCGCCGCAGGAGACTGAAGTGATCCAAGTGGTTGGGCGTTGGAGCTAGACATTTCTTCACCCCAACCAAAATTTTATCCTTCAAAAAAAAGCCATGTGCGTATATGCACATGGCTTTTAAAGGTTACATTCGTCTCCTTCGAGCTGTTGAATGTGGTTTTCGTGAACGTGGCGGACCGAGTACTTCTGCCCAGATGACACCTTGGGCCACGTTGTCCGGATTCGGCAGTAATTGACTTTGTACAGGCCTTGGTCTTGGCTTTCTTTTTGGACTTGTCACTTTCAGTTCTCTTGGGACATAATCCCGTGATGGCTGTTCCTGAATGGTATTCTTCAATTCATGCCGCTTTTTCTTATACATTTCTTGTAAGTCTGTTGTCAGCTTTTCGCCGCGTTCCTTCCACTGTCTCTCTGAACTAGTCCTCTCTCTAGCGGGAACTGGTCTCGTTTCAATGGGACGTTGTTGCTGAGGTCTACGGCCAGGCCTTTGTTGTTGTTCATTTTGCTTTTCGATCTGACGCTTGAAGAAGCTGAGGATTCCACCGATGACCAAAATCACAAAGAAGATATTTGACAACAGTAGATCAATGATCGCCTCTAGCACTAGTAAGTGCCTCCTCCTGGATTGTCATCTTCATCTCTAGGGTCAGTAGCTTTTCCGATCGATCCTCTCATATCAGTATCCGCTTTTACATTATTGTAATTCATATAATCCATAACCCCGATGTTCCCTGAACGTAATGCTTCAGCCATCGCCATTGGCACTTCAGCTTCTGCTTCCACAACTTTCGCACGCATTTCCTCAACCCGCGCTTTCATTTCTTGTTCTTGTGCAACAGCCATTGCACGGCGTTCTTCAGCCTTTGCTTGAGCAATATTCTTATCTGCTTCAGCTTGCTCGGTTTGCAGTTCCGCCCCGATATTCTTTCCGATATCAACATCTGCGATATCAATCGATAGGATTTCAAAAGCCGTGCCAGCATCAAGGCCTTTTGTAAGTACAGTTTGTGAAATCAGATCTGGATTTTCCAAGACCTTCTTGTGGTTACCAGAAGACCCGATTGTTGATACGATCCCCTCACCTACACGTGCGATGACCGTATCTTCTCCAGCACCCCCGACGAGACGCTCGATGTTTGCTCGTACAGTGATCCTGGCTTTCGCTTTCACTTCGATCCCATCCATCGCAACACCAGCTATGAACGGCGTTTCAATAACTTTTGGGTTGACACTCATTTGTACTGCTTCGAGTACGTCACGACCAGCAAGATCGATTGCTGCACAGCGCTCAAAGCTCAATTCGATATTTGCTCTGTGAGCTGCAATCAATGCATTGACGACACGGTCCACATTCCCGCCAGCTAAATAATGGCTCTCTAACTGGTTCGTACTGAGTTGAAGGCCAGCTTTTACTGCCTTGATCAACGGATTGATGACACGTGATGGAATGACTCGTCTCAAACGCATTCCGATAAGCGTGAAAATACTGACTCTTACACCTGCAGCTAGTGCGGAAATCCATAGTGCCACAGGGACAAACGTGAACAATACGGCAAGAGCGATGATGACTGCCCCGATTAAAACGACCATGGTTAAAATGTTTGCATCCATTAGGTTAATTACCCCCTTGATTTTCTACTTCTCTTATTTCTCGAACAATGATCCGGGAACCTTCCGTTTTGATGATTTTTATTGAACGATTAATGGCAATGTAACTTCCTTCAGTGACAACATCATACCGCTCATCCCCGATCAAAGCAGTACCTGAAGGGCGTAATGGTGTCAACGTGGTACCTGTCAAACCGATCAATTCACTTCTCGTAACATTGGAAATATAACCTCTGTCATTTGAAGTAGAGTCAAAAAGTATGATTTTCTTCAATGGCCCATTGTATCCAAAGTATTTTAAGAAAAGGATTGAGACAATAACAGTCGCTACAAGAGCGATCAGAATCGACAATAGGATATTCCCTAGAGATCCCCCGGCAAGTACAATCCCTACTAAAACGGCGATTATACCACCAATCCCGAGGATCCCTCCAGGCACGAACACTTCAGCGATAATCAGTCCGATCCCTACAACAAACAGGATGAGAGACTCCCAGCCAGCAAGTCCTGCAATCATATGTCCGAAGAAAAATAATAATAAAGCCCCGAGCCCTAACATCCCCGGAATCCCAAATCCAGGTGAGTAGAGTTCCAGCACAAGACCGATACTACCGATCGAAAGTAAGATCGGGACAACGACCGGGTGCGTTACGTAACGAGCTATCGTTTCAGCAAAAGAGACCTCAATTTCCCTGATTTCAGCATTGGGAATGTCAAGATAGCTGAGAAGTTCGCTGCGATTGTTAAGCACAGCTTCGGCATAACCTACCTCTTTCGCCTGTGTTGCATTCAGTGTGAGGAATTCACCTTTCTCTACTCCCAATTCCTTTATCTCTACATCTGGATCCGCCATTGCCCTTGCATAAATTGGATCCCGGTCATTCAATTCTGCTGATGCTGCCATTGTTGCTATCCAAGCTGACTCTGCTTTCTTTCCTGCTGCTTTCCCCTGGGAATCGATTACACCAGCCGCTCCCATGGTAGTCGACGGTTTCATCACGATTTGATCAGCGTTCAAAGCGATGTATGCCCCAGCAGATAAAGCATGCTTGGTGACATACGCTATGATCGGCACCTCGGATTCCCTCATGATTTTAGCGATGTTTCCAGCCGCATCTACCAGTCCGCCTGGTGTATCCAATTCAAGAACCAGATATTCGGCATTGTTTTCTTCAGCAGTTCTGATAGAACGTTTCAAGAAAGATTCTAACCCCCGCTCTACTGCATCCTGAACTGGTGCCACATAAACGACCGGCTTACCTTCCTCAGCATGAGAAGGATTCATTTGTACGATAAGCATCGGTAATAAGATCAACATAAGATAGAAAGAGATTTTTATATTTCTTTTCTTTAATTTCATAAAAGCCCACCCCCTTTAGTCTCTACACTTTCTTACGTTTAATCATACAATTAGGTTTCACTTTTATGAAGTGAAATATTATCTATGTGTATTGTTCACGATAATGGAGATTTTTGCAACTTTCTAATGATGAAAGTGAATCCGCAAAAAAGCGCCTTGCTGATGCAAGACGCTTTCACTTCATTTATTAGGATAAGTTCTGTTGTACTAAACGGTTCACCAGACCACCATCTGCTTTTCCTTTTACCTTAGGCATGATGGCTCCCATCACCTTTCCCATGTCCTGTTTAGAAGTGGCCCCAACCTGTTGGATCGTTTCTTTCACAAGCTGATCGACTTCTTCTTCAGATAATTGTTCTGGGAGATACTCGTTGAGTATTGCAATCTCTTGACGTAAGTTTTCGACTAAGTCGTCACGCCCAGCCTTACCGAATTCCTGGAGGGAGTCTTTCCGCTGTTTAACTTCACGTGAAAGAACCGTTAATTCCTCATCACCATTCAATTCGTGTCCTAACTTGATCGACTCGTTCTGAAGAGAAGCCTTCACCATACGAATGACCGTCAACCGTTGCTTTTCCTTGTTTTTCATCGCTTGTTTCATATCTTGATTCAAACGGTCAAGTAGACTCAATTAGAACACCCTCTCTTAGAACTTACGCTTACGAGCTGCTTCAGACTTTTTCTTACGCTTTACGCTAGGCTTTTCGTAATGCTTACGCTTACGTACCTCAGCCAATGTTCCTTCTTTAGAAACGTTGCGCTTAAAACGACGAAGTGCATCTTCTATAGATTCGTTCTTACGAACACTTGTTCTAATAGACATATATTTCCCTCCCTCCAAGCTCCTTTAAAAAAATAGAAAAGGAGCGAAAAACCATATCTTTAAACATTATAATATATGCCTATTTTTTTAGTCAACTTTATTTCCGTTATTCGCACAATTATTTCGTCATGTCCAAAACACCTCGTCCATAAGATAGACTAGGTGGTGAAGATGGATGACCCAGATAATCTCATTATTCGCGGTCTTTTTGACGATATTCCTTTTCGGAATGACTGTGATGCGTCTCGGCCTGAATACGGCTTCTAAACAAAAGCTCAAGGTGTTGTTGCTTCGCTATACAGATAAAACGTGGAAAAGCTTTTTATTAGGGATTTTGATTACAGCTGTCATTCAGAGCAGTTCTGCTGTCATGGTCATCGTCATTGGTCTCGTAGCCGCGCAACTTATGAATTTTCGGCAATCAATCGGAATCATACTTGGGGCGAATATCGGTACGACCATTTCAACTGAGATCATCACCTTTGAAATCGATCAATTAATCCTACCTTTTTTAATTATCGGGTTCATAATGATTTTCCAATCAAAAAATTGGTCGTTTTGTTGCGGGTCAGCCTTGTTCGGCCTTGGTTGCATGTTTGTCGCAATGAATGGGTTTGAAGCTTTAGCCGGTCCGATTACCCAATTGGAATGGGTCCAGCACCTCTTACAGTTGACGAACAAGCATATTCTGTATGGACTGGGCCTTGGAACGACGATGACAGCAGTCATCCAATCCAGTACAGCGACGACTGCCATCATCATGTCACTCATGCACGAAAACATACTTTCTTTGACCTCAGGGATTGCAATCATGTTAGGTGCAAATGTGGGGACGTGTGTCACTGCCATGATCGCTTCAATCGGTACGATTCACGAGGCTAAGCTTGTCGCTTTTGCCCATACTTGGATCAATATCATCGGGGTGTTTCTGTTTTTACCGTTTCTGAATCTTTTCTCTAATTTCGTCATTTTGTTGACGCATTTGCCCGATGTGCAAATCGCTCATGCAAGTGTTTTATTCAATGTGATTTCTTCCTTATTGCTGCTGCCGTGTGCAGGGCTTCTAGCTGCCATCATTACAAAGCTGCACGGAGAAAGAATGGTAAAGCTGTGAATCAACCAGTTGTTTGACTCAACAAATGGGGTGCAAAAAGAGCATAACGTACCTAAAAAGCGCGAACGCCCTGGTCAGCCACGAAGGGCACTGGAAGTCCGACGAGGAGGCTCGAACCAAACAAAGTTCGGTTCTGCGTGGGTAAACACTTCGACTTAAATCAATGTGTCGACCGCCGGTCTGAAGTGATCCAAGTGGTTGACATTTCTTCACCGCGACCCAAATTTTTATAAATTCTGATCCTTCAAAAAAAGAGGGTCTCTCCCAAAATAATCGTGTTAGACACTTATGGGTTAGCCCTCATTAGAATGTATTAATAGTCAGATTGGGATGTTTCCCCTTTTACAATCGCTATGCCAGAACTTGCACCGATTCGCGTCGCTCCAGCATCGATCATTTCTTTTGCCGATTCAGGCCCTCTTACACCGCCGCTTGCTTTTACACCGATTTCTGGACCTACGACTTTCCGCATCAATGCTACATCTTCAGGAGTCGCTCCCCCAGTTGAGAAGCCAGTTGAAGTTTTGACGAAATCAGCTCCAGCTTTAACAGAAAGTTCACAAGCATGCTTCTTCTCTTCCTCAGACAGAAGACATGTTTCAATGATCACTTTCGTCAGGGCTCTACCCTCAGCAGCATCAACGACTGCTTGGATGTCTTTTTCAACAAGCTCAAAATTTTTACTCTTCAAAGCACCGATGTTGATGACCATATCCACTTCTGTCGCTCCATTTTCAATCGCATTCTTCGTCTCGAAAGCCTTTGTTTCAGGAGTTGATGCCCCTAATGGAAATCCGATCACTGTACAGACCTTCACATCAGTATCTTTTAAAATCTCATAGGCCGTTTCAACCCAGGTAGGGTTTACACACACAGAAGCGAATGAATATTCTTTCGCTTCCTCAGCTAGTTTAACGATATCTGCCGATGTCAATTCAGGTTTTAAAGCTGTGTGGTCAATCATTTTTGCTATATTCATACTAGCAGCCCCTCCATTGTCATTTAGTTTATATTTAGTTCAGATGATTATCAGGCAGTAGCAGTCGTTTGCTCTCCATCCAGGATTCTTACGAATTGACCTTCGTTAAAAGGGTATCCTGCTTTCGTGATCCTTACACGAACGAGTTTTCCGATCATGTCTTCAGCAGCTGGAATACGGACCTTCATATAGTTAGCGGTATAGCCGATATACATGTTCCCATCCGAATCGTCCTTGTCAACTTCCTCTGGGATAATATCAAGCACTTCCCCTTCGTATTGGGAAGCATATTCTTTCGCTAATTGATCAGACAGTTCAATCAAACGATGCACACGCTCATTTTTAACATCTTCAGGCACTTGATCTTCCATATTTGCAGCTGGCGTTCCTGTCCTGCGACTGAATGGGAATACGTGAAGTTCGGAAAACTTATGCTCCTTGACGAAATTATACGTCTCCATGAATTCTTCTTCTGTTTCACCTGGGAAGCCAACGATTACATCAGAAGTAATCGCAAGACCTGGAAGGGCTTTTTTCAACTTATTCAATCGATCGGCGAACATCCCCATGCTATACTTCCGTCTCATCCGCTTTAATACGGTGTCAGATCCTGACTGTAAGGGAATATGAAGATGAGGAACAACGATTTCAGATCGATCGAGGACGTCAATCACCTCGTCAGTCACCTGACTTGCTTCAATCGACGATATCCTTAAACGTTTCAAACCTTTCACCTGCTCATCGATATCAGATAAAAGCTGTGCAAAGTTATAATCCTTCATGTCTTCTCCGTAACCGGCAGTATGGATACCTGTCAGGACGATTTCTTGATAGCCTGAGTTGACAAGCTGTTGAGCTTGCTCAATGACATGTTCCGGTTTTCTGGATCTTAAAAGGCCACGTGCCCACGGGATGATGCAGAACGTGCAGAAATTGTTGCACCCTTCCTGGATCTTTAATGAAGCGCGAGTACGATCCGTGAATGAAGGGACTTCAAGCTCCTCGTATACACGCGCTTTCATGATATTCCCTACCCCATTGATCGGTTGACGTTCACGTTTATATTGTTCGATGTATTCGAGCATCTTCACTCTGTCCTGGGTGCCGACGACGACATCCACACCTGGGATCGCCATGACTTCCGCCGGTGAGGTCTGTGCGTAACATCCTGTAACACAGATGACAGCATCTGGATTTTTACGGATGGCACGACGAATAACCTGGCGACTTTTTTTATCCCCAGTATTCGTTACTGTACAGGTGTTGATCACATACACATCAGCACGCTTTTCAAAGTCGGTACGTTCGTAATTTCCGCTTTTAAAAAGCTGCCAAATCGCTTCAGTTTCGTAATGATTTACTTTGCATCCTAATGTATGGAACGCTACAGAAGGCATTTTTGGTCACCTCAGTAATTCTAATTGATAGGAAACAGCAGAAAGCACATAGAGTGATGCTGTTTCAGTCCGAAGTATGCGTGGTCCGAACCCGCATGCGACAAATCCTGCACCTCGAAGACACTGGATTTCATCTTCTGTCAAACCACCTTCAGGGCCAATGACGACGATAATGGAATCTTGTTCGATATCCACATTCTGGAGAAGCCTGGCTAATCGGGTAGTTTCGTTTCGCTTTGCCTGTTCTTCATATGCGACGATTTTGGTCGTAAAGGAATCACTCAATGAAATTAATTTGTCAAAGGTTACCGGTTCCAGACATTCTGGCATACGATTTCGATGGGATTGTTCAGCTGCTTCCTTAATGATCTTATGCAGCCGTTCCGTCTTCTTTTTGGACTTATTCGAATCCCATTTCACAATTGATCTGGATGCTTGAAAAGGGATGAATCGATCAGCACCTAGCTCGGTTCCTTTTTGGACAATCATTTCCAGTTTATCATGCTTTGGCAGTCCTTGTGCAATGGTTACAGAAATTGGTAGCTCCGATTTAACCCCGATCCATTCAGAAATTGAAAGATGAACAGAAGCATCTGTGATCTCGGTGATCGTACACTCGGCTACACGTCCCTGATTGTCACTGCAAATCACCTGATCGCCAGGCCCCATCCTCATCACTTTCGAAATGTGCTTTATATTTTCACCGGTAATCGTCACAGTTTCATCTGTCATTTGGTCGGGCTGTACAAAGTACCGTTGCATCAGTGATTCTCCTGAACTTCATTTTTAGAAGGCTTTCTGGCAATGAAGGCAACCCAGTCTTCCATCAATAACGTTTCTTCAATCTGGAATCCGGACGCTGTGAGAGATTTCTTCACTTCATCTTTCTTCCCCTTGATGATCCCTGAAACGATGAATTTCCCATTAGGTTTAAGTAATTCAAATGCATCTTTATCAAAACGAAGGATGATTTCTGCTAATATGTTAGCGACGATGATGTCATATTCACCGCTGGTATTGTCCAGCAGGTTGTTTTGACGGACGGTGATCTGTTCCTGGGATTTGTTCAGCTTGATATTCAACCGTGCACTCTTGACAGCGATCTCATCCAGGTCCAGTGCAGTTACATGTTTAGCTCCGAGCTTGGCAGCAGCAATACTGAGAACGCCTGAACCTGTCCCGACATCAATCATTTCATCGCCAGGCCTCAACGTCTTTTCAATCGCCTGGATACACATGACCGTAGTTGGATGTGTGCCTGTTCCGAAAGCCATTCCAGGGTCGAGTTCGACGATAAGTTCATCCGTGCTTACTTTTTCATACTCTTCCCACGTTGGAATGATCGTAATCCGTTCAGATATTTTTACCGGTTTATAATACTTCTTCCAAGCAGTCGCCCATTCTTCCTCATGCACTTCGCTGATTGTGATCTTATTGTGACCAAGGTCGATGTTGTGAAGAAGCAACCCATTGATCGCTTCCTTGATTTCTTCAACGGTCTCTCCTAAAAAGCTGTTAACTGGCAAATAAGCTTTTACAATTACTCCTTCTTCAGGGTAATCGTCCGGATTTAGTTGGTAGATCTCACCCATTGAGGTATCCCACACTTTGATCAAGTCCTGCGGGTCTTCGATCACTACTCCACTAGCTCCTGATTCGTGCAGAATATTCGAAATCGGTTCAATTGCTTCCTGTGTTGTATGAATGCTTATTTCAGACCATTTCATGAGACCTACCATCTTCCTTTCATTTTCATTCGTCATGATCATCCAGTCACATTTTCTTCATTCGCCCTTAAAAGCTCTTTTCACCTTACTGAACAAATTATCATGCTGTTCATCTACTGTTTCACCACTGATTTCAGCAAACTCACGAAGCAATTGTTTTTGTCGATCGCTCAGCTGTTTCGGGGTGACTACTTTCACTTTGACATGCTGGTCTCCCTGACCGTATCCACGAACATTCTGAACACCTTTTCCACGAAGACGGAAGCTTGTTCCAGACTGTGTTCCTGCAGGGATTTTCAGCTTCACTTTACCATGAAGTGTCGGGACTTCGATTTCATCACCTAATGTAACTTGAGTGAATGTCAGCGGCATATCAATGAAAATATCATCCCCATCACGCTTGTAGAGCTCGTGTGGTGTTACACGTACGACAACATATAGATCTCCTGGAGGTCCACCGTTTTCACCCGCTTCACCTTTTCCAGCTACACGGATTTGTTGTCCATGATCGATTCCAGCCGGAATTTTCACATGGATTTTATTCTGTTTGCGAACTTTACCTTTTCCACCGCATGTTTGGCACTTTTCTTTGATGAATTTACCAGTACCACTACAGTGATGGCATACTCGGCGGTTGACGACACGTCCGAAAGGTGTATTCTGCTCCACATTCAACTGCCCGCTACCACCGCAATGCGAACATGTTTCAGGTTTCGTTCCTGGCTTCGCTCCAGATCCGAAGCATGTGTCACATTCTTCTTCTTTAGGTATCTGAATATCTGTCTCTTTACCGAAAACAGCTTCCTCGAATTTAAGAGTCATTGTATATTGCAAATCTGCCCCTTGGCGTGGAGCATTCGGATTCCTGCGTCCTCCTCCACCGCCAAAAAACATATCGAATATATCTCCGAAGCCACCAAAGTCAGCTCCACCTGCCCCGAATCCCTGGTTAGGATCGGAATGCCCGAATTGATCATAATGAGCTTTCTTCTGTGAGTCACTCAGGACATCATAAGCTTCCTTGACTTCTTTGAATTTCTCCTCAGCATCCGACGCTTTATTGACATCAGGATGATATTTCCTAGCGAGTTTTCGATAAGCTTTTTTAACTTCATCAGTCGAGGCGTTCTTATCAACCCCAAGAACTTCATAATAATCACGCTTACTCAACACTCTCACTCCCGGTTCTTTTACATAACGATTATCATATCACTATACTCTATGACTCCGCAACATGTTGCAGTTAATTCGTTTTAAGCATTAAGCTCCGTTATACTCCATTGCTGATTTACACCCAATTCACTCCGAAAAGCGGAAGCGACCCGTATAGTCACGCAGGTCACTGGAAAACTCGTCGCCGCAGAAGTACTGAAAAAGAATGAATCGATTCTTTTCATTCATAGAAAAAGTCAAAGTCTTGAAGACTGACTTTGACTTTTCCTTATCGTACTTACTTCTTCTCGTTATCGTCGTTTACCTCTTCGTAATCAGCATCTACGACATCATCATTTTGCGTTTTCTGATTGTCTTCGCCTTCTTGAGCAGCTTGAGCTTGCTGGGCAGCTTGCTCGTAAAGCTTTGTGGATAGCTCCTGGACAACCTGTTGCAATTCATCTTTAGCAGAACGGATTGCTTCTAGATCATCACCTTCTAGAGCTTTTTTAACTTTATCTTTTGCTTCATTCGCCTTCGTTACTTCAGCTTCGTCTACGTTACCTTCAAGATCTTTCAATGTCTTTTCAGTTGTGAAAACAAGTTGATCTGCTTCATTGCGAAGGTCTACTGCTTCACGGCGTTTCTTATCCGCTTCTGCGTTTTCTTCCGCATCCTTCACCATATTTTCGATTTCTTCTTCAGAAAGTCCTGAAGAGGAAGTGATCGTGATGGATTGTTCTTTGTTTGTTCCAAGATCCTTCGCTTTAACGTTTACGATACCGTTCGCATCAATATCGAATGAGACTTCGATTTGTGGTACTCCACGTGGTGCCGGCGGAATATCGGTCAATTGGAAGCGTCCAAGCGTTTTATTGTCTGCAGCCATCTCACGCTCACCTTGGAGAACGTGGATATCAACGGATGGCTGATTATCAGCAGCTGTTGAGAAGACTTGGGACTTACTTGTAGGGATTGTTGTATTACGTTCGATAAGCTTCGTATTCACCCCGCCCATTGTTTCGATTCCTAGAGATAGGGGAGTTACGTCAAGTAGAACGACATCTTTTACATCACCTGTCATTACACCCGCTTGGATCGCAGCTCCTAATGCAACCACTTCATCCGGGTTGACACCCTTGTGAGGATCTTTTCCTGTGATTTTCTTAATTGCTTCTTGTACAGCTGGGATACGTGTAGATCCACCAACCAGGACTATTTTGTCAATTTCAGAAGGTGTAAGGCCAGCATCTTTGATCGCCTGACGAGTTGGCCCCATTGTACGTTCTACAAGCCCGGAAGTCATCTCATCGAACTTGGCACGGGATAGGTTCACTTCCAAATGCTTAGGACCAGATGCATCGGCTGTGATGAACGGTAATGAAATTTGTGTCTGCGTTACTCCAGAAAGGTCTTTCTTCGCTTTTTCGGCAGCATCCTTCAAACGTTGTAGAGCCATTTTGTCTTGAGAAAGGTCGATCCCGTTTTCCTTTTTGAATTCGCTGACGAGATAGTCGATGATGGCCTGATCGAAGTCATCTCCACCTAGTTTGTTGTCCCCAGATGTTGCTTTGACTTCGAAGAAACCGTCTCCCAGCTCAAGAAGCGAAACGTCGAACGTTCCACCACCCAAGTCATAAACAAGGATCGTTTGGTCATCTTCTTTTTCAAGACCATATGCTAGAGCAGCAGCAGTCGGCTCATTGATGATACGTTCAACTTCCAAACCGGCAATCTTACCCGCATCTTTTGTAGCTTGACGTTGAGAGTCATTGAAGTAAGCAGGTACAGTGATGACAGCCTTCGAAACCTTCTCCCCAAGATATGCTTCAGCGTCAGATTTAAGTTTTTGAAGGATGATTGCTGAAACTTCTTGCGGAGTGTATTCTTTTCCTTCTGCATCAACTTTATAATTCGTTCCCATATGACGCTTGATCGAAATGATGGTGTTCGGATTCGTAACCGCTTGACGCTTGGCAACCTCTCCTACTAGACGCTCTCCATCTTTAAAGGCAACGACAGATGGTGTCGTACGATTTCCTTCGGGATTCGGTATGACGGTTGCTTCCCCGCCTTCCATTACTGCAACACAAGAGTTAGTTGTACCTAAGTCAATACCAATTACTTTGCTCATGACAATTCCTCCTATTTTAGTATGTAGCTTTAATTTTTAGTTTGGAAATTCAAATTCTTTATCTAGAAATCTACTTGGAATTCACTTTCACCATTGCAGGACGGACAACTCGATCTTTCAATTTGTAGCCCTTTTGCAGGACTTCAACGACCGTGTTGTCATCATAGCCGTCCTCTTGAACTTGCATGACAGCCTGATGTTGGTGAGGATCAAATGCCTCTCCTTCGCCTGGTACTTCTTCTACCCCTTGATTCTGAAGTACCTCGATCAATTGATTATAAACCATCTTCATTCCTTGATGATAAGAATCAACTTGTTCACGATCAGTCTGTACATTCAATGCGCGTTCAAAGTTATCAAGGACTGGAAGTAACTCTTCTACGATCCCCTGGGCTCGATATTTTGCAGCCGCTTCTTTTTCCTCTCGGGTACGGCGGCGGAAATTATCATAGTCTGCCTGAACACGGATCATACGATTTTTTATATCTTCGAGTTCCTTTTCTAGTTCAGTCACTCGGTCGTCTTCTTCATTTTCCAGATCAATTGCATCATCGCTGGATTCTTCGGCCTTTTCTTCCGCAGATTCCTCTTGGGATTCTTCAATTTCTTCTTCATTCTCTTGAACGTCTTGCTGTTGTTTGTTTTCTTCCATTTCATTCACCTCCCTGAACTAGTCAATACCTAATTTAACGATTGGTTTTTATCAAAAGCATGATAAAGAAAAGCACATGCGCCCTGATCAGCCACGAAGGTCACTGGAAGTCCATCGAGGAGGTTTTCGCCGCCGCAGGAGGACTGAAGTGATCCAAGTGGTTGGGCGTTGGAGCCAATATCACTTCACCGCAACCAAAATTTTTATACTTTCTTATCCTTTAAAAATGGGAGATGAAAAGATCTCCCACCCTTTAAATGCTTGGCTTTATTCATCTAAAACATTGCTTAGAGGAAACCAATATCAAAGCCAGGTGCTTTCGCCCATAGATAAAGCTATTACCACAATCAGTTTGAATAATACCGTTGTGTCAGCACTTTCGTCAAATCTTTTGAAAGAAGATCGAGCAATCCGATGACACGAGGATACTCCATGCGGGTCGGTCCTAGGATTGCAAGGGCCCCCATATGCTGGCCACCAATCGAATAACTGGCCGTGATAAGGCTGCAATTCTTCATCTCTTGGATAGAGTTTTCAGCCCCGATTTTGACGTTGACCCCTTCAATAGTTCCTTGATGAAGGAGTTGATAGACCAGGTCTTGTTTCTCGATTGCATTATAAAGAGCTTTCACTTTTTCAACATCCTGAAATTCAGGCTGGTTAAGGATGTTCGTTTTCCCGCCATAATAGACTTTATCCGACTTCTCATTTTGGAAAAGCCGTGTTAAGAAATCAAGCGTCTTTTCATAATTTCGGAGATGTGTTTTCATTAAACCTTCAACTTCTTGATAAAGCTTTATTTTAAGATGTGAAAAGGGAACTCCCTTTAATCGCTCATTTAAAATATTGACAGTGCGCTCAAGATCGGAAGCATCCATACCATCTGGTAACTCAACTGTGTATTTCTCTACATGACCGGTATCCGTGATCAATATGAATATGGCAGTTCCTGTTGAAATAGGTACGATCTGTAAATGCTTCAGTTTTGTTTCATAAACTTCAGGTCCTAAGATGATTGATGTATAATTCGTGATTTCAGAAAGCAGATTTGCTGAATGTTCAATCAACATCTCTAATTCAAGCATCTTTTCATGAAACAAAGAACGGATTCGCTTCATGTCCCTGTTCCTCATCACAACTGGTGATAACAGGTTATCGACATAGAAACGGTACCCTTTTTCAGAAGGGATCCGCCCTGAAGAACTGTGCGTCTTTTCGATGAAACCCATTTCCTCAAGATCAGCAAGCTCGTTCCGAATTGTGGCAGAACTGAATGAGATATCCTGACGTTTAGAGATACTTCTCGATCCGAGCGGCTCAGCATTCTGGATATATTCATCTATAAGAATCTGGAGAATTAACAGCTGACGATCCGTTAACATCGAGTCTCATCCCCCTTGTTAGCACTCGTTATGTTTGAGTGCTAATTCTAATTTATAAATTACCAAATGAGAAAATACTTTGTCAATGTTTATATTACACCAATGAATTCTTGGAAAACTTCATTACCGAGAAAAAGCCCCTTCTCTGTCAGTCGAATACTCTGAGTGTCATTGACTAGGAGGCCTTGAGCTGTGAGTTTGTCAATCTGTTCAGGGAAAACATCCTCAATAGGACGATTGTATTTTTTATAGAAGGTTTCTTTGTTTACGCCGCCCTTTCTACGGAGCCCAAGAAAAATCTCCTCTTCCATTCGATCCTTGTTGTCAAGTCTGGTCACGATTCTATGAGGAAAACCACCCTCACCGAGTTTACGGATATAATGCGGAAGTGGTTTTACGTTTTCATAGCGAATATCCTTCACATATCCATGTGCTCCTGCCCCGATTCCGTAATAAGGTTCGTTCTTCCAATAGACCTGATTATGTTTGCTTTCGAAACCCGCTTTTGCAAAATTACTGATTTCATAGTGTAGAAATCCTTTCTGCTTCAAAATATCGATCAAGTATTCGAACATATCCGATTCTTTCTCTTCCCCCGGAAGCGATAACTCGCCCTTCCTGTCCCGAATGCCAAAAACGGTCTGATTCTCCACTTGGAGTGAATAGGCGGAAATATGGGGAACATTCAGTTGAAGTGCCAAGCTGACGGATTCCTGGAACATCTCGAGCGTTTGTCCCGGTAAGCCGAACATCAAGTCGATTGAAATGTTTTCAAACCCAACAGAATGGGCTTCACGGATCATCCTCGCTACATCTTCACGTCGATGATTCCGGTTGAGCGCAGAAAGGAGGGAATCTTGGAAGGCTTGTACACCAATGCTCAAGCGATTGACACCTGCATTTTTCAATATTCGGAGTTTCTTCCTTTCAGTTACAGATGGGTTCGCTTCAACCGTAAATTCGATATTTCCATCGATCGGCTGCAAATGTGTAGTGACTATGTCCAACATCCGCTTAAGCTGTTCATCCTCAAGTGCAGTCGGTGTGCCTCCGCCAATGTAGATTGTCTCAATCGGTCTTGCTGGATATGAATCCAACAGTTTTTTGATTTCAACCTCCATTGCATCCAAATAATCATAGACCGGCTGACCTTTGATCAAAAACTTATTGAAATCACAATAATGGCAGATCTGTTCACAGAAAGGGATATGGATATAAGCCGCTTTCGTCATGTTCATCACACTTTCAAAAGGAATAATCATTGTAGGTTCAATTTATAAAGAGAGGATGACTCAAGTCCCCGAGCCATCCTTGCAAACAGCATATTATCAATCGTCTGAGTCCATACGCAATACAGACATGAAAGCTTCTTGCGGGACTTCTACATTCCCGACTGTTTTCATCCGCTTCTTACCTTCCTTTTGCTTCTCCAGCAACTTACGTTTACGTGAGATGTCTCCTCCGTAACACTTTGCAAGCACGTTTTTTCTCAAAGCCCGGATATTGGTCCTTGCAATGATCTTTTGTCCGATTGCTGCTTGCACAGGGATTTCGAATTGATGTCGCGGAATAAGCTCTTTCAATTTATCAACAACCGCTTTTCCACGATCGTAAGAGAAATCTCTGTGAACAATAACAGACAACGCATCAATTTTCTCACCATTCAAGAGAATGTCCATTTTTACAAGTTTGGATTGCTTGTACCCGATCAATTCATAATCCAACGATGCGTACCCTTTCGTACTGGATTTCAATTGATCGAAGAAATCATAGACGATTTCAGATAACGGAATTTCATAGATGACATTGACACGGATATCATCCAGGTACTCCATCGTAATGAAATTCCCACGCTTCTTTTGGCAGATTTCCATGACTGCACCGACATAGTCGTTCGGTGTCATGATCGATGCCTTCACATACGGCTCTTCGACGTAATCGATCGTCTGAGCATCAGGCATATTAGCCGGATTATCAACGATCAATTTCTCCCCGCTTGTCAAATTTACATGATAGATAACACTTGGTGCCGTCGTGATCAGATCGATTCCGAATTCCCGTTCGATACGCTCCTGAATGATTTCCATATGGAGAAGGCCAAGGAAACCACAACGGAAACCGAATCCTAATGCCTGAGAGGTTTCAGCCTCATATTGAAGGGAGGAATCGTTCAACTCCAACCGTTCCAACGCTTCTCGGAGATCGTTGTAGTTATTGGAGTCGACAGGATATAAGCCGCAGAACACCATCGGATTCATTTTCCGATAACCTGGAAGTGGTGTATCCGCTCCACCTTTTGCTGTGGTGATCGTATCCCCGACACGTGTATCCCCTACATTTTTAATCGATGCAGTAAGGAATCCGACATCACCCACTGTCAATTCATCCTTCATAACTGGTTTTGGGGTGAATACACCTAATTCGTTCACTTCAAATTCTTTTCCAGTCGCCATCATTTTGATTTTGTCGCCGACTTTTACAGCCCCTTCCGTGATACGGATATAAGCGACCACGCCCCGATAGCTATCGTATAATGAATCGAAGATCAATGCTTTTAAAGGCGCTTCAGGGTCACCTTGAGGAGCAGGGACCTTTTCAACGATCTGCTCTAAAATATCCTCAATCCCTATTCCGTTTTTCGCAGAAGCCAATACTGCATCCGAAGCATCGAGCCCTATAACATCCTCAACTTCTTTACGGACACGTTCTGGCTCAGCACTTGGTAAATCGATTTTATTGATGACCGGTAAGATCTCAAGGTCGTTCTCAAGCGCAAGATAGACATTCGCCAAAGTTTGTGCTTCAATTCCTTGGGCAGCATCGACGATCAATAAAGCACCCTCACATGCTGCCAGGCTTCGAGATACTTCATAGGTAAAATCGACATGTCCGGGCGTGTCAATAAGATGGAAAATATACTCCTCTCCATCTTTTGCTTTATATGTCAATTGAACGGCATTCAACTTGATTGTAATTCCGCGTTCACGTTCCAAATCCATTGCATCAAGCATTTGCTCTTTCATTTCACGTTGTGTCAGAGCACTTGTCTGCTCAAGAATCCGGTCTGCGAGCGTTGATTTCCCATGGTCGATATGGGCGATAATCGAAAAGTTGCGAATTCTTGATTGACGCCCTGATTTTTTCTCTTTACTCATTCTCTTCACTCCTAAGGTCGTACAATTACACTAGCATTGATTATAGCAATAGCACTCTGTTTATTCAATTGTTTATGTATTCAACTTCAATCGAATGTGTGGTGAAGAAATGACCTTTTACAAACATAAAGGTTATATAAGTTCTGACCTTGATTTTTACTGGACCTTTCCTTAGGCGAAATTTGCGACACTCCTGTGGGAAAAGCGAGGGGAAGAATTTCTTTCGCGAAAAACATAATTAAGATTTACAGAGCCTGAATAAAGAAAACTCGGCTTTGCCAAGCCTTGGCGAAGGCTGAGCCTTAGCTCCACTTATACTTCGTTCGTAAACTTTTCTGCTACGTCAGTTAGCTGCATCGCTGAAAAGTTATACTTTCTTAACGTATAAAAAAGAAGAAGCGGCCTTCTCGTATCGAAAATGAACAGATACGTAGAGGACCGATCCTTCTTCAAATTCAAGTGAACAAAAAATGCAGGATCTTGTCCAGGACAGTGCTGACAACTGTCATGATGACCTTGAGGATTTCACTGATCAACGATGATACCATTTTGCCAAGTTTGGAAAACAAGTTGAAAGCTTCAACTTCTTCAAGCTTCTTCTGTTTTTCTTTTATGTCGTGGCTTGTAATTTGCGAGCCGAGTACTTCAGCTTCAATGTTCCCGCTATCATTGACTTTCCATTCTAATGCACTATTTCCTTCAGAACCTTTCATCTTGTCCATTTGAACACCGACTTGCTGCATTCCGATCAGAATACCGAACAACAGGACAGATATCAGTATGAAGCTCTTCATCATAAACCGAACCATCCAACTTCCTCCTACCATTCGAAAACATTAAAAAATCAGTGTTGGTACAAGCCTATGCCGATTGATATCCCCTTAGAACTCAATGGGTATATGAGCCGCTGTTCTGTTGATCGACTTGTCCATGTAAGGCAGTATTCAAACCACTTGCTATCACGTTTGCCATATCATCGATGAAAACGTCCACTTCTTTCGGTGTCACCATCAAATTATGTCCGAGCGGTGATAGAACTTCCTTGATCAATTGTCTTTTTTGCGAATCTTCGAGGGTTCCGATCATACCAAGGAATGCTTGGCGATTTTCTTCATCGGGCATGTCCTCATCTGTGAGATTTTTACGTTCGCCGAAAGTCATTCCTGCTGGCGTCAATGCTTTAGTCGGATCATCCTTTTCACGCATCTCCCGTCCGAAATGCTTCAGTATGTAGTCGATCGTATCACTCGTAATCGTGACTGCATCGACGACAGTAGGAACTCCAATAGCAATGACCGGTATCCCTAAAGTATCTTTACTTAACTCTTTCCGTTTATTTCCCACTCCTGAACCTGGATGGATACCAGTATCAGATATTTGGATAGTTGCATTTACACGTTCTATCGCCCTTGAAGCCAAAGAATCAATCGCGATGACAAAATCCGGTTTTGATTTTTCAATGACCCCTACGATGATATCGCTCGTTTCTATTCCAGTCATCCCCATCACTCCAGGAGCTAATGCACTGACTGGACGGAACCCTTCCTCTACATTTTCAGGCGCAAGCTCAAATAAATGCTTCGTAACCAGAAGATTGTTTGTCGTTCGAGGACCAAGAGCGTCTGGTGTTACATTTACGTTCCCCAACCCGACTACTAGGCAGCTAGCTTCTTTCGAAATGTTCAGTTCATCAAGAAAGCTGGCGAACTCATGGGCGAATACCTCTTGAACTCGTTTCTGGAGAGCTGAATCTTTCTTACGGATCCCCTGCATCTCCATCGTCAAGTAGATTCCCGGTTTTTTCCCCGTCACTTTTTGACCAGTCTCTTCAATCTCTACTCTTGACAGTTTGATGCCGTCTATTTCCCGTTCTTTGACAATGACGCCATCGATTGTTTGCTTCGATTCTTGTTCTTGTTCTTTCGTGATCATCTCTTTGGATTCAATCGCCAAATCCGTTCTGACGTTGTATATTTCAAGATCTTTGTCCATTGGCATATTTCACCCCTGAATTGTTGTTAGCATTATTCAATAGGATAGCCGTCTTCCGTCTCTTTCATTCTTTCGTCTCGAAAAAATGCAAAAAGATCTTTTAACTGATTATCTTTGTACAAAAGAGATTGCATTTATACGAACGGTTTGATAGAATATCTTGTGTTGTATTTTTCGCAATTTCGGTTGCATTCAAGGAGGTGAACGGAATTGGCAAATATTAAATCTGCTATTAAACGAGTTAAAACAAACGATAAGCGTCGTGCACACAATGCAGCGATGAAATCATCCATGCGTACTGCTATCAAGAACTTTGAAACGAAAGTAGCGAACAACGATGCTGAAGGTGCAAAAAGTGCATTCTTGGTTGCAACCAAAAAGCTTGATAAAGCTGCTGGCAAAGGAATCCTTCACAAAAACGCTGCAGCTAGACAAAAATCTCGTCTTGCAAAGCAATTAAACGGCCTTAGCGCATAATCATACGTGAATGTAATACCGGAATCTGAAACGACCTACATATCGGGTCGTTTTTCATTTGTATTCGTTTCTGTTGAAGAAGTAGTTTTACCGATATATCCTTATAATCTCCGATAAACAAAAAACCGACCCTCCGTTTCCAGAGAGTCAGCTTTCATCTTAATTGGTTTGAGGCTTCTGAGCTAAACCGGTCAAAAAGAGCTCCAGGGTCAACGTTTTGTCGCGTTGTCCGGTTTTCATTTCAAAATCGGCGTCTGCCGATTTGATCAATAATGCTTTCAGCTCATCTTCCTGGAAGGATGAACTTTGTTTTGCAGCTATTTTAACTGCATATGGATGTATAGATAGTGTTGATGCGATTGCTTTTTCCGCATGTCCCTGAGCACGCAATTGTTTGACCTGGAGGATGATCCTGAACTGCCTGGATAGCAATGCCATCAATTTGATTGGTTCTTCGTTCTGCTTCAATAGATCATAGCAGATCCGTAAAGCTGCATCGATCCGACGGTTCGCGACATGCTCCACCATGGTGAACACATTGCTTTCAAGAGAACGTGAAATCAATTCATCAACAGTCTGAGGATCAATTTCTTTACCTTCGCCAACATAAAGAGCCATTTTCTTGACCTCACTGATCAGAAGCGCCAAATTATCACCTTGAAGTTGAATAAGCCTTTCCGCCGCGCCATTTGAAATCGAAACATTAGCTTCTTTAGCAGCAAAATCAATCCATTCTTTCTGAAGTCTTACATTCATTTTATCTGCTTGGACTACTTCCCCTTGTTTTTTCAATGTCTTGACGATCTTTTTCCGTTCATCCAATTTTTCATATGGTGCATTGAAAATCACAATGGACTGTTCTGAAGGATTGTTCAGATAAGCTTCTAACCGTTTTAAATCATGCTCCACTTTGCTCATGGTCCTTGCTCCTGTCAGGAAATATGGATTCTGTATGATGATGACCCGGTAATCCCCCATAAAGGGAAGGGTTTCTGCATCTTCAATCGCGATAGCAATAGACTGCTCCTCCATATCATAAGCGGAAAGGTTAAAGTCAGCCGTCCCTTCGTCCAAAACAGCTTGTACGATCATTTTTTGCGTATACTCTAATATGTATTTTTCTTTGCCATATAATAAATAAAGTGAAGAATATGATCTGTTCTTCAGCTTTTTTGTCAAATCCTTTATAGACAATTTCATCACCCCACTATAATATCTTAAGCATATATGATAAAATTGCCAAGGTACAGGGTAAAGGAGGCTCAACCACTAAAGTCGAACCTCCATTTATATAAACGTTAGCGGTCAAGACCCGGGAAGCTTCACCACTAACGATAAAACTCTTCCCCGTAAGCTTATTGTTATGTTATCCTATGCAGGATGAAAGTATAGGTGTCAACTCTTAGCAAAATGGGCAAGATTTTAGGAAATCAAAAAATGTATGGAATCGTATAAGTTTCATTTAACCGTAAAAAATAGATATATGGATTTTTTACGACTTATACCGTATACTTGAGATGAAACAGGAGGGTTGCGGAAATGAATGATTATGAAAAAGATGTACAGGCAAAAACCAATGACGTTGTCGACTCTGGTCTAGGTTTTGTTTACTCGTTCTTATTCTTCACCGTCATTTTCTTTACAGCAGTAATCATTAAAGCTATAGCGCTATAAAGAACCCGGACTCTTGAAAGGGTACATATATGTTTTGAAAAGCGGAAAATGTCCTCCGCTTTTTTATTTTGTGTTAATATCATCCTTTGGGAGCACAGTGCTTATACGCTTACCTTCAGGTGTAATAATTACCATTATACCGCCTTGACGATCTGTTCGGTAGATGTCTGTCCTTCGCTCCTCCAATCTTTCAATGACGGTTGTTGATGGGTGGTTGTATCGATTATTTTCGCCTACGGAAATGAAAGCCGTCTGTGGATTTATTTCATTTAAGAATGATGATGAAGTGGATGATTCGCTGCCATGATGGGCAATTTTCAAATTATCGACCTTCAATCCAGGATAATGACTAATAATCCGGGCTTCGACTCTTTGGTCGATATCCCCTGTAAACAAAAAGGAATTTCCATGAATTTTTACAAACAAAACGAGCGAGCGATTGTTTCGGGATTCTTTCGCTTGACCCGGATTCAAGGTCTGAAAAGAAGACGATCCGACTCTCCAGGAAATGTTTTCATTTAAAAAGACGATCGGAGCATCAAGACCTTTTAGAAATTCCACCTCTGAGGCTTCTAAATGATCCGATTTCCCATAGACGATCCGCTCTACTTTCACCTTCTTCAGCAACCCATCCACACCACCGATATGATCAAAGTCACCATGGGACAATATCAGTGCATCCACTTTCCTTATGCCACGGGCTTTTAGAAATTCTGCAACGATATCTTCACCGGTATCAAATTTACGTCTTCTTTCCATCCATTCTTCTTTTTTGAATGTAATGGCCCCACCAGTGTCAATCACATAAACTGCCCTCCGATAAGGTAACTCGATAACGATCGAATCCCCCTGGCCAACATCAAGGAAAGTGACAAAGGCCTTATCATTCATTTTCGGATAATAAAGTTGGATACCTAATACAAGCAAAATACACAAACATGGTGAAATCAGCCGTTTACCACCTTTTTCCCAGGCAATCAAAAATAAATAAAAGGATAAGCTCAATCCGAACATCAGAATTACATTGGGCCGGCCCAGGGTGATAACGCCTATCGGAAGGGTTTCCACCCATTGCATGAAAGCGTGAAGTATTTTAAAACAAACACTTAGCAAATCACTAAGAATACCCCAAACCGGAAAAGGGAAAAATAAAAACATACAGAAAGTGGTCAAAACACAGGGCAGAAGGAAGACCGTCATAAAAGGGATGAAAATCATGTTGACAGGAAGTGACCAAAAAGAAAACTCATAAAAGTTCCATATGACAATCGGTAGGGAAGCCAGTTGTGCAATAAATGAACCGTAAAGAAGCTGCCGGAAGAGTGATATCTCGCGTAATATCACCTTACTTGATAAGATCAGAGAAGCAGTAATAAGAAAGGAGAGCTGAAACCCGATGTTGTATGCAAACGTAGGTTTATAAAGCAATAATCCGAGGAAGATCATACATAATTGGCTGAAGGTCGTTATCTTTATACGAAACAAGGCAACAAGGCAGACGACCACAGCCATCAAACCTGCACGAATGACGGAAGCTGCTCCTCCAGTCAGTACTATGATGAATGGAATAATAAGAAGCAATACCCATAAAGCTGTTTCTTTAACGATTCCGATTCTGATCATAAGAAAGTAAAAAAGGCCTAAAATCGTACCTATATGTAGCCCTGAAACGGCTAAAAGATGAATGAGGCCAAGACTTTGATATTGTTCTTGCAATGACTCGTCAATTCCGCTTCTGTCACCAAAAATCAATGTGTTCATCATTCCTGATAGTTCTTTTGGGAATTCTTCATTGATCAGGATAATACCGTTCTGACGAAAACGATATAAAGATACCAGGAGACCATTGCCCCTTGTACATTCGCGTGATGAAAGGTTATTGGTCTTATAAATCCAATGGATATTGGATGAACGTTCCAAATAAGTTCGATAATCGAATCCGTAGAAATTACGGTTTACTGGCGGGCGTTCGAGTGTTCCAGACAAACTGCACCGATCGCCATAATAAAGCTTCCTAAGTTGTTTTTGTTCTATTTCGGTCTGGATCTGATAATTGACCATTAACGTTTCTTTATGCGGGAGTTTGAAATGGAATGTCATGTGTTTTCCATCTATGACTGGCGTTGAAATAATTTTTCCGGTGATCATAGAAGTATTCGGAGTTAACTGAGTTCCCTGTTGTGAGATGTAAAAAGGAGTATAAACGAGGAAGAAGAGGTACGTACTGACCATGAGGATATGGGCAAACACGGATAAACGGTGCCTGGTGAAAAATAAATGAAGGATGAGGAATGAGCACAGCCACCATTGGGACGGTGAAGTAAAAATCCCGAAGATGGCTGCAATTGCAATCGTATGAATTTGTATTTTCATTATCAGGAAGAACCATTGACTTCGTATAATTTAATGAATTTTTCATTCAGGCGTCCCAAAATGTCCTCGTCATCTGTGTGTTTTGATAGTTCCTCCAGCAATTCTATAGCCAAATCCTGTTTCGCTGAAGATGTCAAATCATATTGATCTTCAAGCACGACTAGCTCAGTTTCCACGCCCGATTGTTTAAACAAGTCGATTGCATACGGGTGGTTTTTATAATCCGCAGCATAATAGACTTTCTTGATCCCGCTCTGGATGATCGCCTTGCAACATTGAAGACATGGAAAATGAGTCACATAAATTTCAGCGCCATCTGTCAGTACACCGAACTTAGCACATTGAAGAAGCGCATTCATTTCTGCATGGATCGTTCGTACGCAATGTCCTTCAATCACATAACACCCTTCATCCCGGCAATGGACCCCGCCTGAAATTGAGCCGTTATAACCTCCAGCTATAATCCGTTTATCTCTGACGATCGTCGCCCCGACCGCTAATCTCTCACATGTACTCCGCAATGCAAGCAAAGAACTTTGTGCCATAAAATATTGGTTCCAAGAAATACGTCCCAAAACCGAAAGCCCCCTTCCCTTATACCTTTAAGTTTATCGATAGAATGTCGACTGTGCAATCCTATTTACCTGCAGTGATATATTCTTTTAATTGTTCAAGTGTTTTTTGTCCGATGCCTGGAACATTCACTAACTCATCAATAGAAGAAAACGGTCCATTTTCTTCCCGATAAGCGATGATAGCTCCAGCTTTCGAAGGTCCGATGCCAGGAATCGTCTCAAGTTCTGTATCCTCTGCACGGTTGATGTCAATCTTCCCATCTTCTTTTTCATTGGAAACCACAGGAAGTGCTTCCTCTCCTACTTTTGCAACATATATGACCATCTCATCGACTAGGACTTGCGCTAAGTTGACACTGTTGACATCTGCATCCTCGCTGAAACCTCCTGCAAGCTGAACAACATCATTCACCCGCTGGCCTGATTTCATTTCAAAAACACCCGGTTTACGTACAGCCCCCTTTACATCAACCACTAGTGTCTCTTTTGTAATATCTGCCTCTTTCTCTTTAATTGAATCATGTGGTGAACTGTCATCTCTTTTTTCTATAGATGCCGGTATTGCTGAAGCATCAGAATCCGCAGTTGTCCCACGCGACAACCAGAGAATTCCTCCAATAAGAACTACGATCATGAACATAAAAATTTTTTCCCGATTCGAAAAGGAATTCCAATTCAATGTATCACCTCTTCACTCAATCGTGTTTGTACAGTGTTTTTATTCATAAATGGAAACAGCCCCACATACATTTGAAGATAGAAGACGGTCAAAAGGAGGGTGTATATATGAAAGTGGGCATTATAGGGACAGGGAACATGGGGACGATACTGATCTCTGCTTTTATGGAATCGTTAGCTGTAAGGCCGTCCGATTTAATGATCATCAATCGAACTGCTCGAAAAGCGGAAGCGTTAAAAGTTCAATACCCTGGCCTGAATGTCGGAAAATCGAACAGTGAAGTCGCTTCCTTTTCAGATATCATTTTTCTATGTGTCAAACCGCTCGAGTATCACGCTTTAATAGAAACGATTGCTCCTTATTTGACGAGCGAGAAGTTAATCGTATCGATTACAAGTCCAATTTCTGTTGAACAATTGGAAGAAGTCAGTCCTTGCTCTGTTGCCAGAGTAATACCAAGTGTTACAAACAGAGCATTTTCTGGTGCGTCTCTTATGACATATGGCAAACGTTGCACACCCACACAGAAGAAAAATCTGAAAAAATTGATGAGCAAGATTTCCACTCCAATTGAGATCGATCAATCAATTACGAGAGTAGCCTCCGATTTATCCAGTGTAGGTCCTGCTTTTTTCAGTTACTTACTTCAAGCGTATATCGATAGCGCTGTAAAGGAGACGGCCATCTCCAAAGAACAAGCAACTCAACTTGCGAGTGAAATGATCATAGGAATGGGTAAATTGTTAGAGAAGGAGATTTATACGCTGCCCACGTTACTTCAAAAGGTATGTGTCAAAGGCGGGGTGACTGGAGAAGCGTTGAAGGTGTTTGATGCGGAACTTGGTCCTCTGTTCAACAATGTTATTAAAAGGACCCATGAAAAATACAAGGAAGACTGTGAAGCAGTTGAACAACAATTCACAAGGCAATATTAGGATCAAAGTATAATTCTATAAAAGAGACCCTTTTTCCTTTTTTTTATCTTATTTTAAATATAAAAACTCGAATCGATGCCTTCCATTGGTCATCATTCGAGTTTTTATTTTGAATGGCAAATTTAAATCCCACATCATCAAACTTTTTTTCTTGCTACAAAAAACACACGCTCTGAGGTTCCCACTGGTTTGCGATCCGTAAAATCTGCCGTAAGATCGAGAATCTCAAAGCCTGCTTCGCCCAGTAAGGATCGATATGTTTCTATAGCGTAGGTTTTCTGAAAATGATTTTCATCATATCGCCGGTAGATGGCATCCCCAATATGGAGGAAGAACGAGAGATCATGATAGACACTTCCCTCTTCTTTACCTGGGTGGCATTCCCAAATATAACTGATTTCCTCGTCACTCATCGAAAAAGTATGACCAGAGAAGACCTCTGAAATCTTATATAACGTATGAACATCGAATAGAAGCAGGCCATCATTCCTCAAAGATTTGTAAACTGAATGGAATGTCGTTTTGACATCTTCAGGTGTCCGAAGATAATTGAGAGAATCACAAAAGATGACGGCAATGTCTTGGTGTGTGAATCCATTCAAATCTCTCATGTCTTGTTGATAAAAAGGGATCTCAAGGCCGTTTTGTTCTGCTTTCCTTCTTGCAACAGCAAGCATTTCTTCTGATAGGTCGATCCCTGTCACATGATATCCGATTTTGGCTAGACGGGTTGATATCTCCCCGGTCCCGCATCCTATATCAAGTAAAGAATGGGTATGGCCGTTACTGAAAGACTCTACAGCATTGGTGACAAAGGTAACCCACATATCATAAGGCGCATCCTCCATCAATCGGTCATACAATCCTGCAAAATGTTGATAGCTCATAGATTTCACCCGTTATGTCAACATAGATTCTATATTTAAGGTCGGGGCGTCTCCCCATAGTTTCTCAAGGTTATAATACATCCGCTCATCTTTGTGGAAGATGTGGACAATGACATCCCCAAGATCGATCAGTACCCAGCGAGATTGATCCAACCCTTCTAAACGTTTGACGGGATATTCTTTTTCCAGAGCACGGTCCTTTACTTCACGAGCGATTGCTTCAACTTGCTTTTCTGAATTTCCATGAGAAATTATGAAGTAATCGGCTACAAGAGAGATTCCTTGAACATCCAAGACGACTATATTTTCAGCTCTTTTATCGTCAAGAGCTTGTACGGACGATTCTACCAATTCATTTGAAGTCATTCATTTTTTCCTCCTTGTTGATGAACCATATCGTTATATGTGTGTAATGTTTCCGGGTAAACCAGTTGATTTCTTCTCATTAGGAATATGATGGTATTCACCAAAGATTGTTTTATGGCATTATCCAGATTTTCTTCTGCTGTGGACCTGACATCATCTACACCAGGAAAGCGTCTCCCCGGCTCGATATAATCTGCTAAGAAGATAATTTTCTCTAACAGCGTCATGCCAGGTCTTCCTGAGGTATGACTCTTGATTGCTAACAAGATTTCTTCATCCTCGATCCCGACTTCCGTTCTGACAAGATAAGCACCGACTGGCGCATGCCAGAGTTCTGAGCCATACAGCAATATATCTTCTCCGAGCTTTTGTTCAAGAATGATCGATTTCATTTCATCCTTCGGACGGAATTTGGCATAGTCGTGAAAAATGGCAGCCATCATCGCTTTTTCCGAATTTTCCCCAAATCTTTCTGCTAATCGGATTGCTGTATCCATAACACCAATCGTATGATGATAACGGTGTTCAGTCAATTGTTCCCTGACAATTTTCAATGCTTCATCTTTTGTCATATAACCGATTCACCTCGATGTATTCCCTTACTTCTTCAGTCACATAATATTTGGTGTTTTTTTCGTGACGGAACCGTTCCCTTAACATTGTCGAAGATATTCCGATCAATGGTACTTCGATGGCTATGATCTTATCAAGATATGGACTTTCAAATTCATGTCCAGGTCGCTTTACGCCGATGAAAGTGACGATTTCCACCAATTCATCGATCCTATCCCACGTATGCAGTGCTTCAACGCTATCACCGCCAATAATAAAAAAGAATTCGGTATCTGGGTGCTTACCTTTCAGCTCTTTCATCGTGTCAACTGTGTACGAAGGTCCTTCTCGTTCAAATTCAATCAATAAAAGTTTGAACCTGTCCACCTTATCAATCAATCTTTTCGCCATTTCTACCCGATCATTACCGGGTGATACTCCATTCTCTTGTTTATGTGGAGGCGATGCATTCGGCATGAACCATACCTTATCCAAGTTACATTGCTCAGCCGCTTCTTGGGCCATGATAAGATGACCGATGTGAGGCGGATCAAACGTACCCCCGAGTATTCCAATCCTTTGCTTATCCATATCAGTTCAGGAAGGCAGCTCTATCGTTTTTTTCTCTTTTGATTCTTTATATAAAACAATTGTATTTCCGATTACTTGAACGAGCTCCGCCCCTGTTTTTTCTGTCAGGTTTTCCGCGACTGTATCCTTATCTTCCTCACAATTTTGCAGGACACTGACCTTGATCAGCTCACGCGCTTCTAGTGCCTCATTGATTTGTGAATGCATATTCTCATTCGTACCGCCTTTTCCAACCTGGAAAATTGGATCAAGGTGATGAGCTTTTGAACGTAAAAAACGTTTTTGTTTACCAGTTAGCATATTCATTTCCCTCCAAGCTTCTGTTCAACTGTTTTTTTCATCAAACTGAGGTCGGGTTTCATTCCCGTCCAAAGTTCAAATGAAAGGGCTGCTTGATATATAAACATGGGAACGCCATTTTGGATCGTACAGCCTTTTTCCACCCCTTGTTTCAAGAACTTCGTCATCAATGGGTTATATATGATGTCGACTACATCTGTATGGGATTCCAAATGCTCCGTAGAAATGGGTGTTGCATGGAGGTTTTGGACCATTCCGATCGGGGTCGTATTGATGACGATATCATATTGTCCTAAGTTCGCTTCGGCCTCTTCTAATGATAAGAGGAGACCACTGCTTCCTTCAAGCAACTGTTCTGCTTTACCCGCTGTCCTGTTTGTGACAGAAACCTTTTTGATCCCCTTCAAAAGGAAGGTCTTTACAATCGCCCTTGCTGCGCCCCCAGCACCGATCACGAGAATATTCGCTTCTTTTAGATTGAAAGGATGAACCTGGAGCAAAGCTTGATAAAACCCAGGACCGTCTGTATTGTATCCTTTCAAGGAAGACCCTTCAACGACTACTGTGTTCACTGCTCCGATCGCATCAGCAAAGGGGTCGATCTCATCCAATAGTCCGATGATATCTACTTTATGAGGGATGGTCACATTGAATCCTTTGTAACCCGATTGAATGAGCGATTTCACTTTTGGTGCCAATTCTTCTTTACGTACATGGACTGCGTCGTAGTTCGCTTCCATTTCCATTTGATGAAAACATGCATTATGGATATCTGGGGACAACGACTGCGTAATCGGATCACCGATGACCGCATACTTAGATAAGGGCTGTTCGAACATGGACACCCACCCCTTCAGGCGCATATGCTGCCACTCTCGCAGGGGCGGAGGTTACAGTGATCCAACCGAGCCCCGAAAAAACAATATCGGTCTTGTCTTGCTTAATCGTAAATTCATGTTTGGACAATGCAGGCAATTGTTCAACGTCTTCTGGATCAGGTGGACTAAGCAGGTTACCTACTTGTTTTTGATAAAGTTCTGAAGCTTTTTCAAGCTTGGTACGGTGGATTGGTAATTCGTTCGACAAGTAGCAGATGAATGACTGCTTTGGTCCTGATTCAAAGTCAAAACGAGCAAGCCCCCCGAAAAATAAAGTTTGTCCTTCATTCAATTGGTACACCTTTGGTTTGACCTCTTTTTTCGGAATAATCTTTTTAAGGTCTCTATCATTAATATAGTGCGCAATCTGATGGTGATTAATAATTCCTGGTGTATCATAAAGTGAGCTTTTTTCGTCTAAGGGAATTTCAATGAGATCCAATGTGGTTCCAGGAAAATGAGAGGTTGTAATCAGCGAGGAAGCTTCCTCACTGTATTCTTTGATCAGTTGGTTGATGAATGTGGATTTCCCTACATTCGTTGCACCGACTATGTATACATCTTTATTTTTCCGGTGTTCTTCTATGGTCGCTGCAACCTCTTTAACATTCATCCCCTTTTCTGCACTCATCAACTCTACATCAATCACCTTCACACCTAATTGTTTTGCTTCATATTTCATCCAATGTTTTATTTTATTAGGCTGGATCGATTTAGGCAGAAGGTCAAGCTTGTTGCCAACCAGCAGGATCTCGTTCTTACCGACGAACCGATGGATCCCAGTCAACCAGCTTCCACTAAAATCAAATATATCGACAATCTTGACAACCAAAGCTTCCTTAGAGCCTATGTCTGACAGAATCTTGCGATAGTCCTTGTCTGTTAGGGATACTTCTTGTATTTCATTATAATGTTTCAGACGAAAACAACGCTGGCAAATCACTTGCTCTCTTTTCAATGCTGATGGAGGGGTATATCCTAACAGTTCTTTCTTTTCAGTCTGAATAGGAACACCGCAGCCCTCACATAAAATCGGATTACTCAACAATCATTCCTCCCAATTAATTAAGCCTTTACGCTTCATCCATTGTAATACATGACGCTCCATATATCGATTCAACTTTGTAGCCAGCCCATCACTTTTAGCGACAGGTACGACGAGGATGGTATATAATCCGAGTCGATTTCCTCCGAGGACATCCGTGAAGATTTGATCTCCTACGACAACAACTTCATTGTGTCGCAGTTTCATATTTTTCGCAGCTCGTTTGAACGCTTTTGTCATCGGTTTACGTGCCCTGAATATAAACGGTAGGTTTAAAGGATAAGAAAAACTCCGTACCCGCTCCTCGTTATTATTAGAAACAATCGTAACTTGTAACCCTTTATCCTTCAGCATCGCAAACCACTTGATCAATTCAGGTGTAGCCTCGGGGCGATCCCATTCGACCAGGGTATTATCAAGATCAGTAATAATTCCTTTTATGCCTCTTTCCAATAACTCATTCGCATCTATATCATAGATAGAAGGAACATGTTCATTCGGTAATAATTGTTTAAACACTACCCAAACACCTCGTATCCAATTCTACTTCAATCCTACCTTATTGTATCAATATTTTATCCTTCGACAATGATTTTTTCCCGATTCTTAAACCTTTGAAGAATTTATCAAAAAAACAGTTTTTTTTAATGTAAAGTGAACTTACTATCGAAGTCATTCATTCATGTATGAAAAAAACAAAAACTTTTCGACAAAATTTGATATTTTCAGAATATGTGGATAACTTTACTCACAATATACACATTGAAATTTAACCAATTATTTACTTTATAAACATCTTACCCACAAGTTATCCACTTCTTTTTGTGGATAAGAGAACGATTGTTCCTCATACTATTTCGTGATAAGCTAGGTTTACATCATAACATAAATGTTTATGCTAACTTCGATTCTAATATGTCTTACAATTTATCTTTTGGACAACCCCATGCTTCCTCTGAGTTAATCATATTCGAAATTATACTTTCATAAAAAACAAAAACTTTAACTATGGACCGATCCTTCTAATTTCTAAAATAAGTCTGGAGGTGCTAAGCCCATTTTCGGCGCTGCTTATGGAAAATCTATCTGATGAACTTTTGATCGAATCCTATCACAAAGCAAAAGAGTTGAAACTGAGCCACGAATTCATTACATTGATCAAAAAAGAGATTGACCGAAGGCGTTTGTCTGCTAACTTAATTTCAACGCACTTATAACCGAACCAACATTCATTGTTGGTTCTTTTTTTCTTCTTTTCCATCCATTTGTGTTGTCCAATCGTTTTCAAACGTTAAAATCATAACTGTTAAAGTCTGGAACTTGGGTGATAATATAATCAGGAAATAAACTCGCTTTACCCTGGATTGTATCTTTGTTTGGCTGATACTGAAGAAAATGTAATAGGCTTTCTTCATGTAAAAATCGTCAGCAGATTGTAACAACTGTCTTTTTTTTAAGGTCATTTGACGTTAAAATTGTTGATAATACTGCGTTATGTGATTACAATGGGAATGGTACATAACATATTTGATACGGAAATCTTGATAGGAGGATCTTTTTTATGTTGCAATATGCAGTCCTTGCTCCGTTCCTTACGGCATTGATAGTGCCGTTTTTGTTTAGATACATACGGGCAATTCATACAGGGTGGTTAATTCTGCCAATTCCTTTTGGGATCTTTGCGTATTTTTTATCACAGCTTACGAATATTTCAGAAGGCCATACTCAGCTTTCAGGAATCGAATGGGTGCCATCGCTCGGAATGAACTTCAGTTTTTATTTGGATGGACTTAGTTTACTATTTTCATTATTAATCAGCGGAATAGGGACTCTTGTAGTTTTATATTCCATTTTTTATTTGGATAAAAACGAAAAGTTGAATAATTTCTATGTATTTTTGTATATTTTCATGGGTGCGATGCTCGGTGTCGTACTTTCAGATAATATCTATGCGTTGTATCTGTTCTGGGAGTTGACGAGTATTTCCTCCTTCCTTTTGATCGGATATTGGTATGAGCGCCAGGCTTCCCGTTATGGCGCATTAAAATCTATGATCATAACGGTATTAGGCGGGTTATCCATGCTCGGGGGGCTTATCCTCCTTTCGATCATTACAGGAACGACCAGCATAAGGGAAATGATCGCAGCAAGTGATACAGTGCTGGAAAGTCCTTATTTCACTGGCATATTAGTGTTGATCCTATTAGGTGCTTTTACAAAATCAGCACAATTCCCATTTCATATCTGGCTGCCGGATGCAATGGAAGCACCGACCCCAGTCAGTGCATTCTTACACTCGGCAACAATGGTCAAAGCTGGAATCTACTTGACTGCACGCCTCTTCCTATTGTTCGGAGGCACCGATATCTTTTTCGTTCTAGTCACTGGCTTCGGTCTATTGACCCTTTGTTGGGGATCCTATATGGCGGTCCGGCAAACTGATTTAAAAGCGATCCTTGCTTTCTCGACGATCAGTCAGCTGGGTATGATCATGACGATGCTCGGTTTTGGGACAAAAGAAGCTGCTTTCGCTGCAGTTTTCCATATTTTCAACCATGCAACTTTCAAAGGGAGTCTGTTCATGGTTGCTGGAATTGTGGATCATGAAACAGGAACACGTGATATTCGCAGGCTTGGCGGTTTAATGACATTGATGCCGATCTCTGCGACCCTGGCATTTTTCGGGGCTTTTTCCATGGCAGGTGTGCCTTTGCCGATCTTCAACGGATTCCTGAGTAAGGAAATGTTCTTCCAGACATCTCTGGATTTAGAAACGACATCAACGTTGGTGGCAAGTATTGCACCTTTCGTACCCGCACTTGCGGTGTTCGGAAGTATATTCACTTTCGTATATTCGATGTACTTTTTCTTCCATACATTTACAGGAGAAACGCGTGGCCAGTTGAAGGTCAAACCGCATGAAGCACCAATCGGCATGTTGATTTCACCAATCGTACTTGTCCTTTTCGTTGTTATAGTCGGACTGCTGCCCAACATGATCAATGAGCCGATCTTGACACCTGCTACTGCAGCGATCTATGGGGAACTTCCTAATAAACACATCGTGTTCTGGCACGGTTTCGAACCAGCCCTGTACATGTCAATGATTGTAGTGGCATTAGGTGTCATCCTGTTCTTGACAAGAACGAAATGGCAGTCTGTCTATAATTGGATACCTGGTGTGTTAAGTGCAAATAAAACATACGATTACCTATATAATATGCAGTTCCGTGTTTCTGAAAGGACAACTCGGACTTACATGACAGGATCGATCAGACATTATATGCTCTATATCCTTATTTTCATTATAGGTGCAACAGGCGTTACGCTGTTTGTAACAGATGGTTTCGTCATCGATACGAGTGACCTTGCACCGATTTCCTGGCCGGAAGTCGTAGTCGGATTAGTAATGGCGATCGCTGCAATTGCAACGATCCTGATGAAGAACCGTATTGCAGCTATCCTGGTTCTCGGGATTGTCGGATATGGTCTATCATTATTATTCGTATTCTTCAGAGCACCCGACCTTGCCCTGACCCAATTGATCGTCGAGACAGTTACAGTTGCACTGTTTTTACTGTGCTTCTACCACTTGCCGAAACTCGATACGAAAAAGCAGCCTGTTGGAGCAAAGACACTCAATATTATCGTCTCCGTTTCCGTAGGTGTCTTAGTTACTTTGGTTGCGATCGCATCACACAGCTCGAAAAAATTCGAAACGATTGCCCATTATTTCATTAAAGAGTCCCACCATCTCGGTGGCGGCAATAATGTGGTGAATGTAATACTTGTTGACATGCGTGGATTGGATACCTTGTTTGAAATCACCGTACTCGGACTGGCTGCATTAGGGATCTACGCAATGATTCGACTCCGCGACAAGGGGGAGATGGATTAATCATGGAAATCATCATGTCGATACTGGCTGGTATTCTTTTTTCTGCCGGTGTCTATCTATTATTGCAAAGACAACTGCTCAAAATTGTATTCGGTACCGCCTTATTATCTCATGGGGCACATTTGCTCATTTTGACGATGGGCAAGTTGAACAGAGGTGACCCCCCAATTCTGGAAGAAGGGATCAAAGCCTATACGGATCCCCTTCCACAGGCTCTGATTTTGACCTCCATCGTCATCAGTTTTGGGGTCACATCATTTTTACTCGTGCTGGCTTACAGGGCCTATAGAACGAATAAAACGGACAACATGGAGCAATTAAGGGGATCTGATCATGACTAATTTAATTTTTTTACCTATCTTGATACCACTCATCGCCGGCACCATGTTCGTCTTTTTCAGAAAGAGACTTCCATTGGTCCGGGCTGGAACTCAAATTGTTACAATTCTCAACCTTGCTGTCACGGCTTTTGTCACTTATTATGTTTTAGAAAATGGAACACTTGTTTTACAAACAGGAGGGTGGGATGCTCCTTACGGGATCATACTCGTAGGTGACGGGCTGGCCATGTCTCTGATCCTTACGACAAACATCATTGCAGTCGCCGCTGCATTCTATGCCCCCTATTCTTTAGATAAGGGACGAGAAGAATTTTACTTTTATACCTTCTTCCTGATTCTTATCGGTGGGGTCAGCGGAGCGTTTTTGACCGGGGACATATTCAACCTTTTTGTTTTCTTTGAAGTATTGTTGATGGCCTCATACGGGCTCATTACCCTCGGTGGCACGAGACAACAGCTTCGTGAATCGATCAAATATGTATTGTTGAACCTGTTCTCTTCAATTCTTTTCGTAACGACGGTAGCCTTCCTGTACTCCGTAACGGGTACCGTAAACATGGCTCAATTATCTGTGCGTGTAGGTTATGTCAATCAAACCGGCATCTTAACGACAATCGGCATCCTCTTTTTTATCGTTTTTGCAACAAAAGGGGCTTTATTCCCGCTGTATTTCTGGATGCCAAACGCGTATACGAAACCACCAGCTGTTATTTCCGCATTGTTCGGTGCTTTATTGACTAAAGTCGGGATTTATTCGATCATACGGATTTTCACATTGATCTTTAACGGGAATATCGATTACACCCATACTTTCTTCATTGTATTGGCTGGTTTCACGTTGATTTTTGGTGTTGCAGGCGCACTATCGACGAACAACATCAAATTGATCATTGCCTACAACATCATTCCCGCCATCGGCTTTATGATCATGGGTGTAGGAGTCTTCAGCGAACTTTCGCTTTCCGGTTCCATTTACTATTTGATCCATGACATGGTGATCAAAGCCGCCTTGTTTTTGTTAGTAGGGGCAGTCGCCATTGTTGCAGGGACAACCGATCTTCGGAAAATCAGCGGTTTGATCAAAGAATTCCCTTTTCTCGGTTGGATGTTCTTCATTGCTAGCCTTGTTTTAGCAGGATTACCGCCGTTCAGTGGTTTCATCGGTAAATTACAGTTGTTGCAAGGTGCTTTTGAGAACGGTCATTATGTGGTTGCCATTGTCGCGTTGATTACTAGTTTATTGATTTTAATATCAGTCATGAGGATTTTCATCCTTGGATTTTGGGGTGAAGGAATGGATTTACCACAAAATACGCGGTCAATCCGACCATTGTATTTCCCAATTTCCTTCCTACTGATCTTTTCAATCGTTTTGGGAGTTGGAGCAGAATGGTTTCTACCCTATATCCAACAAATCGGTGTTGATTTGACGGATCCTTCTGTCTATATCGACGCGGTCTTAAAGAAGGAGTAGTTAGATATGGCATTTCAACTTTTAATCAACCTTGCAATCGGGCTGATATGGATGTTCTTGATGGAAACATACGATTTTGGCACGTTCCTGATCGGTTTCATCATAGGGATTTTCCTATTGCTCTTACTGAACCGGTTCATACCTGATACATTCTATTTAAGATATGTGTTTGCTATATGGAAGCTTATCCTTTTGTTCGCTAAAGAGCTTCTGATTGCCAACATCGAGGTCTTGAAGATGATCTATAAACCAAAGATGGATATGCAACCAGGGATCGTAGCGCTTCCGATCGATTTGAAGACCAACTGGGAAATAACCCTGCTGGCTAATCTTATTACTTTGACACCTGGTACATTATCCGTAGATGTTTCAGTTGATAATAAATTCTTATACATCCATGCCATGGACCTCCCTGATGTGGATGAAACGATCAATCAGATCAAGGGAACATTTGAGAAAGCGATAAAGGATGTGACACGATGAGCTCCTTATTACACAACGTCATCTGGCTATGTATGGTGATCAATTCGATTTCAATCCTCATGCTGCTCTATCGTGCCATCAAAGGTCCCTCAAATCCTGATCGAGCGGTAGCAATTGACACAATCGGGATCAATCTGATATCCATGACAGGTCTTGTTGCTATACAATTGAGTACAATCAGATTGAATGATGTAATCCTATTGATAGGTATTTTGACATTCATCGCAACGATTGCGATTGCGAAATTCTTGGAAAAGGGTGTTATCATTGATCGAAGTCGTGATTAGTGTCCTAGTATTGATTGGAACATTCTTTGTATTTTCGAGCTCACTGGGAATCCTGCGTTTTCCAGATGTGTATTCAAGGCTACATGCTGCTACAAAAAGTGCAACACTTGGCGTATCAGGTGTCTTGATCGCTGCCTTCATTTTCTTTATTGTCGAAGAAAACGTAATGAGCGGAAAATTGATTCTTGGAATCCTCTTCGTCTTGATGACTGCTCCAGTAGCGGGACATATGATTTCACGAGCGGCCTACCGGACAGGGGTGCCTCTTTCTGAGCGAACGATAAAGGATGAGCTGCAAAAGAAATATGATAATAAGGAAACTTCATAGTACAGAAAACAGTCAGCTGGCAGGTTTTAGTGCTCTGTCAGCTGTTTTATTTGGACCTTCATTTACCTTGTGCTTCCATGAACTGATTCAAATGTTAAACCTTAAAGCGTGTGTATATTTCCGAATTGTAAAACAACAACCGGACGGGACACCGTAATGAAGAACGAGCAGGAGATTTGTAGATCGTCTGGAAAGGGAATGAATGAATTGCGAAAATCAACACTAAAAACGAATGGCTTTTATATAACGTAATTCGAATTGTAAAGGATTTGTAAAATAAGGCTTTCTTATTATGAAGTTGTGGCATATAATAGTTTTAATCAGCTCAATGGATTGGATTTTTCATTTAATGAGAAACCAATAAGGAGTGACTTGTATAATGTACTTTTTGGACCGGGTTGACCATACACTTAAGCGGATGAAGAGCCAGACCGCTAACGCAATGACACTATTGAACATGACATTTGGTGCTGTAGCCATTGTATGTGTTTTAAAAGGTCAATTGGAAATGAGCTTTTGGTTCATATTTTTATGTGCTTTGTTTGATCGTTTTGATGGGATGATAGCTAGGAAGCTGCAAATAGAATCAGAGTTTGGTAAGCAACTTGATTCCCTTTGTGATTTGATCTCTTTCGGAGTTGCGCCAGCATTCTTGATCTACCAAGCGATTTTACACGATTTTGGAACACCGGGCATCGTCTTTATCATCATTTATATGCTTTGCGGTGCAATACGTTTAGCTAGATTCAATATTACTGAATTTGACGGGCATTTCAGAGGTGTTCCGATTACTGCAGCAGGATGCATCGTTGCCCTTTCCTTTTTGACAGTGGATATGATGCCGAATTTTATATTCATGTTCCTCATCCTTATCCTTTCATTCTTGATGATCAGTAATGTGAGTGTTAAAAAACGTTGAAATCGATAAAAGGGTGCTGTCCTTAGGACAGCACCTTTTTTAGTGGTTTCATTTCGTCAATTTCAAGAACTCATCTACATCGTCAACTGCAAGTTGGATTGCATTTTTCCAGAAGTTCGGTTTAGTAAGATCCTCACCTAGATGTTTCTCAGCTAAATCCTCGACTGACATTGTCCCTGTATCTTGAAGCAGGGCGATGTACTTCTCTTCAAATGCTGCTCCCTGTTCTCTTGCAATCGCATAAATTCCTGCACTGAACATATATCCGAAGGTATACGGGAAATTGTAGAACGGTACATCTGTTATATAGAAATGCAGCTTGGAAGCCCAGAAATATGGGTGATATTCACCTAAAGCATCGCAATAAGCTTCTCTTTGTGCTTCTTCCATTAATTCTTTCAATCTAGTAACTGAGACGAGTCCCTTTTCTCTTTCGCTGTAAAAACGTGTCTCAAAAAGGTAACGAGCGTGTATGTTCATGAAGAATGCAACGGAACGCTGGATCTTATCCTCAAGGAGAACGATCCGCTCTTCTTCTGTCTTTGCTGCTTCGACAGCCGCATCTGAAACGAGCATCTCTGCATACGTAGAAGCTGTTTCTGCCACATTCATCGCATAATTTTGGTTTAAGTATGGGAGCTCATCCATGATATGTTGGTGATATGCATGGCCAAGCTCGTGAGCGAGTGTTGAAACATTGCTTGCATTACCGGAAAATGTCATGAAAATTCTTGTTTCTTTCGCATTCGGGAAACTTGTACAGAATCCACCAGGACGTTTTCCAGCTCGATCTTCAGCCTCAATCCATGCTTTTTCAAAAGCTTGGCGGGAAAACTCACTCATTTTAGGATTGTAATGATTGAATTGCTCAATAATGAAATTAGCAGCTTCATCATAAGAGACTTTCGTAACTGCTTTTCCTATTGGTGCATCGACATCAGTCCAGCCAAGCTTTTCCAGGCCAAGCATTTCTGCTTTTCGATCTAAATATTTCACAAAAGTATTTTTATGCTGTTCGATGACCTTCCACATCGTATCCAGCGTCTCTTGACTCATGCGGTTGATGGTTAAAGGTTCTTTCAATACAGAGTCCCAATTACGATGTTGATACGTGTTCAACCTGAAACCTGCCAGATGATTCAATGCCTCTGAACAAAAATCTTCTTGTTCTGCCCAGGCTTTTTCATACGCTTCAAACGCACGGTGGCGGGTTTCCGGGTTTTGACTCGATAGTTTGTTATCCAATTGACCGACCGAAAGCTCTTCTTTCTTTCCATCTTCTTCAAAGGGTATGCTCATCTTTCCTACAACCAAGTCATAAAGGTTGGACCATGCGTGATAGCCGTCAACCGCTAAGTCGTTAATGAGTGATTCTTGTTCGAAACTGAGCTTTTCCACCGCATTTTTTCGACGTTCACTCAGGATGTAGCTATATGGATAAAGTTCATCGTATTGGAGTAGCGTTTTCAACTCATTATCGGTTACTTCAGTCAGCTTGACATCAAATTGTGTCCATAGTGAATGATATTTTGCCCCGATTTGGTCGAGCTTACCTCTTATTGCAACTGCCTCTTTATCCTTCACATCCTGTGCCACCAGACAACCGACATATGCACTGCTTTCGTGGAGGCGAGACGACAATAGACTCATCTCTTCTACCACTTTTGCAAGATCCTGATGATTTTGCGGATTACATTCATCGATTATGTTCTTTGCTTCTACGATCTGTACTTCGATCGATTGTATGTATGCCTTTAACTCCTGGGAAGCACTACCACCTGGAAAAATATTATCCAAATTCCACTTCTGAGGTAATTGTGTTAATTTCATTGACATCCTCCTAAAAAAATATGTAGTACCTTTTTATTATAAAGAAAATTCATAAATTTAAAAAGAGAATACATTCGACATGAAGTTCCCTATTTATATCGATATCCAAAATATTACAAGAAAAGCGCTGACGCCCTGATCAGCAACGAAGGTCACTGGAAGTCCGGCGAGAAGGCTATCGCCGCCACAGGAGGTCTGAAGTTAGCCAAGTGGTTGGGCGGTGGAGCTAGACATTTCTTCATCGCAACCAAAATTTTTTATACCTTTTTATTCTTTTAAAAAACAGACACTTGAGGTGTCTGCTTTTTAATCATAGGCACAAGCGTACATGAAGTAGACGAGCATTAATATCATAGTTATATTGAATATGATTTCCATATTGCACCCCTCTTCTATTATTATACTGTATATTTCCACAATTCACCGCTGATTAACCTTCTTTTACCCTTTATAAATTAAATTTTTCATTATAATCTTCTGAGTATGGAAGCGAAAAAGATGGTACGAAGTTACATCCTAAGTTTTGCCTTTAAAATATCATACAGTTCTTGATATGTATGAACATAGTAATCCATACCCTCAATCAAGTCATTTTGGAAGCTGCAAGTCGCAATTCCTAGTTCCTTAGCTGGAATCAAATCCAATTCACGGTCACCTACAACCACATCGATAGAATACTCTTTCAAAATGTGTTTATAAGCTGATGGATCCGGCTTCCTCGGAAATTCATCTTCATAGCCGATTATTTTTGTGAACTGCCCTTTCAAGCCGTGATGATCCAATACATCCGTAACGACTTTTCTCGAGTTATGCGTCACAATGAAATTTTGGTCGGCAAGTTCGAGTACTTTCTCCAAATCTTCAAAGGGAATGAATTCTGAAGGTTCCAGTTCATCCTCCAGGTACCGAAACTTTTCTTTCAACTCTTCTGAAAAACCGTAATATTCAAATGCATGTGTAAAGGAAATTTTCAAATGTCTGAAGATCTCTTCCTCAGTGGCATCATCCTGTAGCACTTCCTTAAACAATTTTACAAATAGTCGATAACTATCTACAAGGGTCCCGTCAAAATCCCAAAGAATATTCATGTATTCCTCCTTTTCCCTCTATTCTGTATATACTTACGTCTGACCATTCAAGTAGTTCCATATATACGGGGATTAGTCCTATTTACACTGAACCAAATGTTACTTTCATCCTTAATATTCAATTTAGTGTGAATTATCAAACTATTACATTGACCTTGCAACCTAATCTTTGATAGGTTATTAATATCTTCAAATACCAATACCGAAATAACTGTTCGTCTAACCGACTCTACTGGTGCAAAGTAGGGCACCCGTTAGATGTAAAAGCCAGTTATATGTACTGGGGGTAAGTATGTCAAATTTACCTGTGCTGTCCATATTCCTGGCTTTTTCACATATTGGCTGCATCAAAAAAATCAGGAGACACGTATGCTTTGAGCTTATACAACGGATAAAGCATACAGTTCAATTTGGAGAACATGCCATAGGGATCATCAAACCGCTGGCAAAAGCGGATCTCATGGTCATTTCGGATCACCCGTTAAAAGTGGATGTAGAAAAGTTTAACAGATATTAAAGTTAAAAGGACATACTTGGAAGGAAGATTGATTTATAGTGACTCTACCATTTTTGAAACCATGAAAGGATGAATGTGATGTTTAGTGAACAGCAACAGTTGATTTTAATCTCAATCGTAGTGGTTTACTTCCTATTCCTATTCGGTTTATCCCTCTATGTTAATCGAAAAATCAAGACATATGATGATTACAATGTAGCGAGCCGATCAGTCTCCCTGCTCCCCCTTATCCTTACTTTTACTGGAACAGCGATCGGTGGATCGATTTTACTCGGGTATATGACGAATGGTTATCTGTTCGGAATGGGCCAGCAGTGGTTGGCAATCGGATTCACTTTGACATCCATCGTGTTGGCAATCTTTTTGTTGAAACGGATTCGTATACTTGGTGAAAAATACAACATGGTCACGCTTGGTGACTTCACAGCCCTGCGTTATGGAGAAGGAGCAAGAGTACCGACTGTGATCTGCATTTTGGTTGCTTATTGTGCGATAACAGGGATGCAATTCGTAGCCATCGCGACCATTCTTAATTTGACGCTTGGGATGAGCATGACAGTCGGAATCCTCATCAGCTGGGTCCTTTTAACTTTAAAAACATACTTCGGAGGACTTAAGTCGGTCATCTGGCAGGATGTAATCCATGGGACTATACAGACGATCGGAGTGTTCATCCTTTTTGCGGTCATTTTGTATACAGTCGGTGACTGGGGGGCTGTTGCTGACACCGCGAGGAATACAGAAAACGGAAACATGCTGAGCATCTTTAATATTTCCACATCAGACTTCTTGATCTATATGCTGACAATCGGAGCCTATCAATTCGTCAGACAAGATCTTTGGCAACGTTTCTGGGCAGCCAAGGATATCAAGACAGCTAAATCCGGATATTGGGCAGCAATCATTCTAGGATTCTTGACGGCTGCGATCGTCGTGGCAATTGGCGTTTTCACTAAATTCGGCTTGAATATGACAAACATAGATCCAGCTTTGATTTATTATGAAGTCATTGGGGCTGTATTGCCTTTTACAATGGTCATCGTCATGCTGATCGCCTTGTTGGCTACTGTCATATCCTGTGCAGACTCGTTTTTCATAGCAGCCTCCTCCTCAATCGTCAATGACATCGTCAAACCAAGAATGGGTGGAATCGATAATAAAAGAATGCTCCATTTCAGCCGTTTATCTGTTGCCGTCGTATCAGTCATAGCCCTTCTTTTAGCCCTCTATATCCCACAATTAGTCACTCTGTGGATAACAGGTTCGGCGATGCTTGTCTCAGGACTTCTCGCACCTGTGTTGTTTGGACTGTTTTGGAAACGGACAACCAAAAGTGCTGGGATCATAGCGATGTGGTCCGGGTTGGTCGTTGCTGTCATTTGGCAAATAGCAGGACATCCTTTCGGGCTTCATCCAGTCTTCATCGGGCTCCCCGTATCGATTGTGACCATCTTGTCAATAACACTGCTATCACCGCAAGAAAGTGAACATACCCTATATGAAGATTTGAAGGAAATCGTTTGAAAACCGATAATCAAATCCAGGCAAGGATACCTATGGCAGAGCCTATCTTATCCGATTAGATAGTTTATTTGAAAGAACTGGATGTAAGAATGGGTGGACCAAACCGGTCAACCCATTCTCTTTTCATGAAGCATTTCCATACAATTTGATGAGCCTTTTCGTATGGATGACGATCACTTTCCCAACAGCATAAGTAGGGATTGCCAGGATTAATCCCAGCACACCGCCTATTGCGCTGGCTACAAGTAACAGCAATATAACCGTCAATGGGTGAACATCCAAGCGCCTACCCATCACTTGCGGAGAAACCAAATTGCTTTCGATTTGCTGGATGACAATGACTCCAAGAATGACGTACAAGGCGGTCATCGGTGAATGGATCAATCCGACGATGACACCAGGTGCCGTCCCGATTATTGGGCCTACGAAAGGTACGACATTCAATACGAGAGCTATCAAGGCGAGGATCAACGCATAGTCCAGTCCGATGATGAGGTACCAAATATATACGAATGTTCCAATAAACAAACTGACGATCAACTGTCCTTGGATGAATCCGCTCAATGCTTCATCCATATCTCTTAATATCGTCATTCCTTCATCGCGGTGTTTTACTGGTAAAAACCTAAGGATAGAATCTGGAAGCCTGTCTCCATCTTTAAGCATGTAGAAAAGAATGAACGGCAGCAGGATGAGAACGATGATGATGTTCGTCAGGATACTTAAGAATGAAATAATATAACTGCTTACAGTGGATGAGATATTACCGATTGATCCCGATAAGCGTTCAGGCAGATTCCCTTCTTTCATCATTTCACTGCTAAGAAGTCGTGAAACGGCAGGGTTTTCCTTCCACTCCTCCATAGTCTTTTTAAAATCTTCGGCTAACTCGGGCGCACCGTTCACCAAACCTTTCACCTGTTCCTGTAAAATTGGACCGACTGACAAGGAGATTCCTGTGACAATCCCTGCAAATAACAGATATACGATCAAAATGGCCAACACTTTAGGTAACTTTAATTTTTGGATCCATTTGACCACCGGCCTGAACAAATAGAAAAACACACCCGACACGACGATTGGAAAGAATAAAGTGGTGATCAGGATTCCAATCGGCTTAAATAAAAAAGATATTTCCGTCCCGATCCAAACGATGATAAATAATAATAATACCCAAATGAGTGCACGAAATAATTTTGACTGTAACACGTCTAACCTCCTCTCTGTTCTTCAGTCAATACCCTTTCAGAAACGTTATCTAACTTTTTAACGCAAAAAAACTTCTGATGTGATCCCTTTATAAGTCATTTACATTTAACAGACTACTGGATAAAATGAAAATTACTTTCCTTTTCAAGATATGGAGGGAACTCGATGGTTAAAGAGATTATAGAAGGAAAAAGTGTAGAAGAATGGATTGAAGGCTATCCATTATTAAAACGAATCATGGATACAGAGGAAACATTATGGATCAATCAGAAGGTTACTACGGAATACGAAGATACTTCATTAACAGGGCAGGATATTTCCGATGCATCAGAAAGGTTACAGCGATTTGCACCATATTTTGAGGTCGCCTTCAATGAAACTGTAAAGACAAATGGTATAATCGAATCTCCGCTGGTTGAAATCAAGAATATGAAAACCTGTATGGAAAAAGACTATGGGATCGATCTGAAAACCATGCTCCTATTGAAGTGTGATAGCCACTTGCCCATTTCAGGTTCGATAAAGGCAAGAGGCGGGATTTATGCAGTAGTAAAATATGCCGAAGAGCTGGCAGTCAAGCACAATCTTCTGTCATATTCTGATTCTTATACGGTATTAGACGATCCAGCTTTCAAACAGTTTTTTTCCCAATTTTCGATAGCAGTTGGTTCAACCGGTAATTTAGGTTTGAGTGTAGGAATCATCAGTGCCCGTTTAGGTTTTAAAGTAACTGTCCATATGTCTGCAGATGCAAAACAATGGAAAAAGGAACTACTGCAGAGCAAGGGGGTCAGGGTGATCGAATATCAATCCGACTACAGTAAAGCGGTGGAAGAAGGACGGAAACAGGCATCCTCTGATCCAACTTGTTATTTTATCGATGATGAGAATTCAAAAGATCTCTTTTTAGGATATTCCGTAGCCGCTTCCAGGTTGAAGCAGCAGCTTGAGGAAATGAGAATCGTTGTCGATACAGAACATCCGTTATTTGTTTATCTGCCATGTGGCGTTGGCGGTGGGCCTGGAGGGATAACTTTCGGCTTAAAAAAGGAATTCGGTGGACATGTTCATTGCTTTTTTGCGGAGCCGACACATTCCCCATGTTTCTTGATTGGTCAAATGACAGGATTACAGGATCAATTTTCGGTACAGGATTTCGGTATTGATAATCGAACTGATGCGGATGGATTGGCAGTCGGCAGACCGTCAAGCTTTGTAGGGAAAGAGATGGGGCATTTGCTCAGCGGATGCTTTACTGTCCAGGATCAACGACTTTACACATTCCTCTCTGAACTTGCTGATCGAGAACAACTTTATCTGGAACCATCTGCTCTTGCTGGCTTTTTTGGACCAATCCAGCTTCTAAGCCATCATGAAGGTCAAAACTATCTTATAAAGCACAACATGCAGGGAAAAATGAATAATGCAACACACCTTATTTGGGGGACGGGCGGTAACATGGTACCAGAAGAAGTGATGGAGGAATACTATCAAAAAGGGAAAAAATCCATTCGCTGAATCCCGGGCTTCCTCAAATATAGACATCTGGAAACCGAGTAACTCCATTAATGCGACTGGAAATACCTGTATAAATTCAAGGAGAACAGCCCTGGCACCGTGCCCAGGGCTGTTCTTTTCTAGCCTTTTTCTTTGTCATTTCTCTGTCTGTAGAATTCATGGAACAATTTCATCAGGGCTCGTTTTTCGATCCGAGAGACATAGCTTCTTGAGATTCCCAGGTCTTTTGCAATCTCTCGTTGGGTCCGTTCTTTTTCCATATCGAGTCCAAAGCGCCCGACGATGACTTCTTTTTCACGCTCATCGAGAATATGGATATGTTCGTAGATCTGCTTCTTTTCCATCTTTAACTGAATCGTATCTACAATGTCATCGAGATCGGCTTTCAGGACATCGATAAGGGTGATTTCATTCCCCTCTTTATCTGTTCCGATCGGGTCCTGTAAGGAAACATCCTTCTTCGTTTTTTTGATTGCCCGCAAATGCATGAGAATTTCCATTCTAATGTCATTACTATAGCGAAATCTTCATGAAATTAACCCTTATAAATTGAAATATCTTTTTGTATTATTATATGAGATATCCTCAACATACCTTCCTAATAGTGATATGTCTGGGGGAATGGTGCCATTTTCCACCCACTTTCCAAATAAATTGCAGAGAACCCTTCGAAAATATTCATGTCTAGAAAAAGATAGAAAAGAGCGGGAATCAGTTAACATACCGATAAAATGTTTAATCAGTCCAACATTGGATAGGATGCTCATTTGATTTTTCATTCCATCAATATGGTCGTTATACCACCATGCTGTCCCAAATTGCACTTTACCTGGAATACTAGAATCCTGAAAATTCCCAGCTATTGTCGCCAAGATATAATTATCACGCGGATTCAAACAATAAAGGATGGTTTTTGGCAGTCTATTCTTTATTTCTAAAGAATCTAGAAACTTAGAGAGAGGATCAGCTAATAATTGATCTCCAATAGAATCAAAACCACTATCCGGACCGATTTGCTTATACATTTTGGTGTTATTATTACGTAGAGGTCCAAGATGAAATTGCATCGCCCAGTTCATTTCATAGTATTTTTCCGCGAGAAACTGTAAGGTATACGTTTTAAATTGATGTACCTCTTTTTCGGTAAGAACGCATCCTCTACGACTTTTTTCATAAATATCAGATACTTCTTTTTCTGAACCCTCTTCATAAAACATTACATTTATCCCATGATCGGAGGCTCGACATCCATGGTCATTAAAATATTCTATTCTCATAGAAAGAGCCCCTAAGAAACTATGGAATTTATCTACATTGATCCCTGTGACTTCCTCTAATTTAATTAACCAATCATTGAAAGCTTCTGATTGTATATCCAAGGCATTATCTGGTCGAAAAGAGGGGGCGACCATAATCGGAAAATCAGATTTTTTAATAGAGGCATGAAATGAGAGATCATCAGTAGGATCATCCGTTGTACCGACGAATTCAACCTTGCTTTTTATAAGCAGATTTTGTGCATGCATACTTTCATCTTTTAGTCTCTCATTAGCAGTGTCCCATATCCTTCTTGCACTTTCTTCATTTAATAGTTCATCTATTTCAAAGTAACGAAGTAATTCCATATGGGTCCAATGATATAACGGATTCCCGATAGTGTTGGGGACAGTTTGTGCCCACTTCATAAACTTTTCTTTAGCCGGAGCTTCTCCAGTAATGTATTTTTCTTCAATGCCATTAGCTCGTAAAAGCCTCCATTTGTAATGGTCACCTTCCAACCAAATTTCTGAAATGTTTTTAAATCTTCTATTACTATTAATTTCACTAGGAGGAAGGTGGTTGTGATAATCTATAATTGGTAGGTCTTTTGCATATTGATGATATAATTCTCTGGCATAATCATTACTTAAAAGAAAGTCCTCGTTTATAAATGTCATTTGTTAGTCCCGCCTTTCTAATAAAACTAAATTTGCAATCGATAGTACTTGTTTTTTCCTATATCGTTATGGTTAATAATGATTGTTCGATTCTCAGTCTCTGGGAAATATAGATTTATAAATTTATATGGTAGTTGGTAATCACCGTTAATACTGATGTTTATTCCTACAACTTTCTTCATCGACTCAATTTCTACAATGATCCAGGAGTTGATGCCCTTTTTGTAATCTAAAGAAACTCCATCATCCTCATAAATTTTCTTAATGCTCTTACCTTCTTTTGGTGGTGGATAAATTAATAACCCTTGCTCTTCATCTTTTTTATTGTTAAAAGTGATTTTTCCATCACGAATAGGCAGCACTGCTCCAGCCTGAGCAAATTTTGGAATTACATTAAGAGGTGCATCTACCTGTATCGTATTCCCGCCTTCATACCATATACCTGTGTCTATGTCATACCATCCATGCAGATTTTCCGGCAGGTAAACATCTCTTTTTCTTTGCCCCCGCTCCATGACTGATGCAATCAACAAATCCTCACCAACCATGAAATCATCATTTTCCTCAAAAGTATTTTTATCATCCTGAAAATGATAGAACGTTGGAGTCAAAATTGGTTGGTGATACGTATGTGCTTTGTACAATAAGTGATATAAGTAAGGGATCCATTTAACCCTTTCTTTCATCAAACTCCCAATTGTATCCCTATACTCTGGATACATCCATGGAACATTCACTGTTTTATCTTCATTCCAAGAATGAATGGTAAAACGAGGATGAAATATCCCGTTTTGAATCCACCTGATAAACAATTCAGGTTCAGGTGCTTTTCCTGCAAAACCACCTATATCATGCCCAAAATTATAAATGCCTGAAATACTTAGACTTAAACCCATTTTCAAATTGTATCTAATGGTTTTCCATTCTGTATAATTATCACCAGACCAAGTTTGAACATATCGATGCATACCAGGTCCACCCGATCGGGATATAGAATAGGGACGCAATTTAGGTTGATGTTCTTGCTGCGCTTCGAAAGAAGCCTTCATCATTAACAAAGTTTGTATCGGTTTTAGGTATTGGACTGATAATTTATTACCAAAATTGTGAACCCAGGCTTGCTCATCCCAAATTTCATATTCGTTATTATCATTCCAAGTTGCGTCTATCCCATAGTGAAGCAATGTCTCTTTAATTTGCTTTTTCCACCATTTAATTGTTTCTATATTGGTGAAATCCAGATATGAACCTAATGCATCCCAGAATTGAGAAAGCTCAGGAGAATTTCCATACTTATTTTTTACAAACAATCCTTTTTTACTAAGCCAGTCATACTGGGGATGGTCATCTAATAAACAAGGCTTAATATTTGCACAGACATTGATTCCATTTATATGGAAATAATCATTCATTTGTTTCGGATCTGGAATTTTAGAATGGTTCCAGTTGAATACATATCGTTTGTCACCAATCGAAGTATAACCTGATGAAAGCTGAAATGAATCACAGGGAATATCATTATTACGACATTCATCAACAAATTTCTTTAATTGCTTCTGGGCATCGGGAGCATCAGTATAGGTCATTGTTGAACCTGAAAAACCTAAACTCCACTTCGGAGGGAAAGCTGTTTTTCCAGTCATCCAAGTATAACTTTGGACAACCTCTTTTATACGTGGTCCAAGAATGAAATAATAATCTAAATCTCCCTTTTTTACTTGGAAATAACGATACAACCCATGGTAATTATCAAGCTCTGCCCCCATATCAAACACACTATCTGAATAGTTATCATAGAAGATCCCATAAGAAATTGATAAATCAGGCTTATACACCAGGTAAAAAGGAATATGCTTATACAATGGATCTGTTGTTTCTGCATCATATCCCATTGCATCAATGGTTCTCATTTGATAGCGTTTGTGATGACGATTCATTAACCCACTTTTTTCACCTAAACCGTAATATTTTTCATTACGCTCCCGTTCCATATAGTGATAGACATAATCACCTAAGCTATGTCCAAAATTATAGCTTTGGGTCTTTCGATCTCCAGCTATTTTCACCCAGTTTTCTCCTACTTTTGTAAGCCAATCAAGATAAAAACCTTCTAGCCAGACAACCACCTTTAAATGCTTTGTATACACTTCCACCTTGTCTTCAAGTTCTACAACCTGATATGAAGGTAAGCTGAATGGAGTAAGATCAAATCGATTTCTACCTTCGTATGGTACATCTTCCATTCCAGGTGCAACTGACCAAGTTCGCTCTAGTCTTATATCTTCATCATTAGGTATAAAAACTCGAAAAATCCCTTCTTCCAAAATATATAGATCTACTTTTTCATTATCAGAAATGAATGTAAGATGATTCTTTTGATCACTGACTAGTTTAAAATTAGGTTTGGTAATCAATACAATAGCCTCCCTCGTTACAATAGACCCATCAATCGTGGAATAGCCAAACTAATGGATGGAATGAATGTGACCAGCAATAAAGCCACAATCAGGGCTGCGAAGATTTTCGTAAGTGGACGTAGCACTGATTCAATTGAAACATCAGCTACGCTACACCCTACAAATAAACAGCTGCCTACAGGTGGAGTCATAATACCTATACATAAGTTGAATACAAGCACGATTCCGAAATGAACAGGATCCATTCCTATTTCTGTAGCAATTGGCAAGAAAATTGGCGTGAAAATAAGAACCGCAGGTGTTAGATCCATAAATGTTCCAATGATTAATAGTATTAGATTCATAATCAATAAAATAATAATCGGGTTATCTGATGAAGCCAACAATAACTCACTAATCGCACTTGGAATCCCAGTAAAAGCCATTACCCAAGACATAATGGAAGAAGCTCCTACTAAAAAGAGTACGATCCCGGTCATAACAACGGATTCCTTTAAAATCTGTGGAATATCTGTCAACTTGATTTCACGATAGATGGCTGAGAGTATGATGGAATATAAAACAGCCACAGCAGCACCTTCAGTAGCGGTAAAGATCCCACCCACAATTCCTCCAATAACGACAACAATCATTAAAAGACTTGGAATGGCATCTAATACAATTTTAATTCCTGTATTTAATGAAGGGCGTTCAGCTACTGGGTATTTTTGTTTTTTAGCCAGAATAAATGCGATACTCATGACCGCTAACCCCATAAGAATTCCTGGAAGATAACCTGCCATGAATAATGCAGAAATTGATGTACCTCCACTCACAAGTGAATATAGAATCAAAGCACCACTGGGAGGAATCAATAACCCTGCAGGTGATGAAGCGATATTTACAGCAGCAGAATAGGATTTATCATAACCTTCTTTCGCTTGAAGAGGTGTCATGACTTTACCGATAGCGGCCGCTGCGGCTACTGCTGAACCAGAAATCGAACCGAATAACATATTACCAACAACATTTGTATGGGCTAGAGAACCAGGTAAACGTCCCCCTACCAGCTTAGCAAGATTGATCAATCTTATGGCTATACCACCATTATTCATAATACTTCCAGAAAGGATAAAGAAAATAACTGCAAGCAAGGTAAAGCTATTAATACCCTGTACCATTTTCTGCGCTGCAGTAAATATGGCAATATCCATAGGAACAATGGTCAATGCTGTAACAAAAGAAGCAACTCCAATACCTACTGAAATCGGGACACCAAGTACTAATAATAAAAAGAAGACCCCAAATAGGATTAAAGCGGCTTGGAAAGAAATATCCATTTTAATTTTCCTCCCTAAACGGCATTTTTCCCCTATACTCTGAAAGTAGCAGTAGTTTATAAATAATGATTATAACCCCACTAATCGGAAGTATGGAATATACAATACCCATCGGAATGCTTAAAATTGGAGTTTTTTGGAGCATAGTGGTTCCTACCAATTCCATTCCGCCTCGAATCATGATGAGATAAGCAAATACGAATATGACTAGGTCATTAATGATTCTGATTGCTAGTTTATTTTTTCCTTTTAACTTATCCTTAAGGAATGTAATCGCCAGGTGCTGATTGGAGCCAAACGCATAACTTGCTCCAAGGATGGATGTCCATATTAGCAAAAAACGGAGCAGCTCCTCAGTGAATGTACTAGGTGTATTTAATAAATACCGGCTAGCAACTTGCCAAATAGCTCCTAGAAATAACACTAAGGAAAAGAATCCAGTGATAAAAAGAATGAACCGATCCAAGATAAGTTTGATTTTTATGACCACATTTTTTCTCCTTTCACTTCCTAAAAAAGATCCTTTAATACCTTTTATAGTTACCTTTCATTTGTATTAATTCTCTATCTCAACATACATAAAATCCCATTATTTCCAATAAACAGGAGAAGGTACTCCTATAATGAGCACCTTCTATATTAATCATTTCATCTCTTTAATTTTCTCCATAATCCCGGTTAAGTCCTTATTCTTCATAAATTCTTCATGTAGTGGTTTAACCGCTTCAATGAATGGCTCTTTATCAACCTTATGGAATTCCACTCCCATATTCTTTGCTTCACTTACAGCTTCATTTGTTGCTTCTTCCCAAAGCTTTGTATGATATTTTGTTGCCTCATGTGCTGCATCTTCAAAGGCGGTTTTTTGATCATCAGATAAGTTATCCCAAGTATTTTGATTTATAACTACAATATCTGGAATGATTGTGTGCTCATTAAAAGAGAAATCCTTAGCCACTTCCCCGTGTTTGCCGGTGGTAAGTGCAGTTGGATTACTTTCAGCCCCGTCTATAACTCCTTGTTGTAGACCGGTATAAATTTCACCATATGGCATTGGGGTCGGTGTACCACCTAGCAATTTAACCATTTCGATAGCTGTAGGACTGTCCATTACACGAATTTTCATACCCTTTAGATCTTCCGGAGATTTTATCGGAGTATTCTTGGTATAAAAACTTCTAGCGCCTGAATCAAAGTAGGTCAACCCTATAAATCCCTTATCACTAGTGGATTGATAGATATCTTTTGTAATATTTGACTCCATCACTTTTCTGTAATGGGACTCACTTTCAAAAATATACGGTAATGAGAAGACTTTATATTCGTCAGAAAAGCTTTCTAAAGCTCCTGCACTAACCTTTGTCATGTCAACTGAACCATTTTGCAATTGCTCAAGTACTTCCTTTTCATCTCCCAAAACACCATTAGCGAAAATCTTAATGGTGATTTCACCATTTGTTTTTTCCTCTACATTTTTAGCGAACCTTTCCAATCCCTTATGTACAGGATGGTCTTCGCCAAGGTTGTGAGCTAAACGTAATTCTTTATCATCACCCGTCTGTGACCCCGAATTCCCGCAAGCCATCAAGAATAATAAGCTTACTATTACCATTGTCATCGATAACCATTTTTTCATTACTTCCATTCCCCTCTCATATGAATGTATGCGCTTCCAAGAAACTTTGTTTGTCTAGACAACAAACTATTGGTATTATAGTAAATGAAACCGCTTTAATTTTCAAGTGTTATTTGAAAGGAGATATTAGATGACTACAGGTGATGCTACCTATATAAAGGCTTTAAACCGCAGAATTTTAATTGAAAAAATTATTAAACACCGTTCGATTTCTAGAAGTGACCTTGCCCGCATGACAGGATTAAACAAATCTACTGTATCAGCCCAAGTTCAACAGATGATGAGAGAAAATTTAATTATTGAAAAACAGTCGGATGTTTCAAGTGGAGGCCGAAAGCCAATTCTTCTTGAAATTAGTGGAGAGAGTGGTTATGCCATAGGAGTTGATATAGATGAAAGTTTAATACAGATACAAGTCACTAATCTTTCAGGGAGCTCTATTTATACACAACGGGTAAACCACAAAAGTGATAATCCTGAAGATATCATAAGGCTAGTTACATCTGCATTAACAAGTGTTATTACTATTTTTGATAACAGACACACGCCAATTGGACTTATTGGAATAGGGATAGGGATTCATGGAATTGTAGCTAACAATGATAAAATAATTTATACACCAAAAATGCACTTAGCTAAGCTTCCAATCAAGCTTGAATTGGAAAATAAATTTAATGTTCCTGTTTTCATTGACAATAATTCTAATCTTTGTGCATATGCAGAGCAGGTGTATACATCATCAATATCCGATTTATTTTGTATTACAATGTACTCTGGAATAGGATTAGGAATTATTCATAATAGTAAAATATATCGTGGATTTCATGGATTTGCTGGGGAAATAGGTCATATGACCATAGAGCGGAACGGAAGATCATGTACATGTGGCAATGAAGGCTGCTGGGAATTATATGCTTCCGAAAAAGCTTTATTGAAGGAACTTAAAGCACAGGGGTTGGATCTTTATGAAATTGAAGACGTAAAAATCGATGATATTTTTAACCGTTATCCAAAATTAATGGGAGATTTTCTTGATAATGTTGCCATTGGCTTGAATAATATAATTAACATCTTTAACCCAGAAACGGTTATTCTAAATGGTTCTATACTTAATAATAATGAAAGTTTAATTGACCAGGTCAAAGCACGCTTAACCTCACGAATTAACAACTATGACAAAATTCTTTCTTCAAAACTTGGTAAGAGCGCATGTTCCCTTGGTGGAGCTATGGTTGCTTTAAAAAATTATTATGGTGTTCAAAACCTTGACTTTACAGCATACAATTATTATTCTGAAAAACAACTGGCAAAATAATTCTCTTAACAACGGAGCTGTCCCAAAACAATAGTGTCAGACACCACCACACAACATTTTGTTTCAAAAACACACTTTTTCTCAAAATGTTGCTAGGGACGGTGAGAGTCAGACACTAATGGGACAGCCCCGTCATTCTATTTGACATAGAAAAAAACAGGAATGTCAAGGATTTATCGTCAAACCTTTACATGAACCATCTTCTCCATCTCTTTCAGTCAAGCTGCAATTCCTTCTGGGGCATTCACCAAATTGCAACATGGAAATATCCAAGGTTGCCTGTTCGTTGTTTAAATTTCATTCAGGTCGATAATATATGTTATACTTACATTAATAAAAGCAGGAATATTTATGTATGTCACTTTAAATTATTTTGTTTTTCAGGGTATATTTGGTTATAATATAATTAGAAAATGCATAATCTAAAAACCAGCTATAGTATAATTGGCTGGGCGGAACAACCGTATAGACCGTTAGAGGACGGTCAAGACTCAGTGAAAGTAATCCACACAGGCTTGCCGGCAGGGTGGATTACTTTTTTCGTTCAATTAAAGTAATCACCAGTGTTATCAGCAGAATCATAAACGTAGCTGTAGCTAGGTCAAAATTACTGTGATTCACGGCCACCACCCCCTTTCCTAGGGGATAACTGACCGTCCACCCTGCCTATACGATTGCTCCTATAAACATTATACACAAAAAATAGGTAAATAAATACAAGTCTTATTTTGGATTGGAAAAGTGATGTTTTCTCGAAATATGTTAGTTAGTATGTGTAAATATTCATACGGTCTTCGTATACCCTAATCTCTTTTACAACATGCCGGATAAGTGATTTTTTATCTTCAAATGTTAAGTCATTCTGTCCTTTTGAGAAATAGAATTCAACAGCTTCTTGCAGTAACTTTTTTCCGTATATGTGCTGTTCCTTATTTCCCCTTGCTTTCTCCAGTTCTTTTAAATCCTTCGAAAGACGTTCTTCTTTGTCCTTCAACTCCTTTAAAGTCTCTCTGATTTCTTCTTCAGAAACATCCAATCCATCTGAGAATAAATTCAATAATTTTTTTCTACCGACTTTTACTTTGTTGATTTCTGAATGAAGCCTTTCACTTTCGATTTCATCAAAGTCCAGTGTTTCCTTTTCTCCATCCCTTTCAGTCGCAGCTGCAATCTCTTCTGGGGTATTCAACCATTTTAGAATCGTTTCCCAAACTTCTCCATCCAGCTTTGAAACGTTGATTCTGCGGCCACATCCTGGATGTTTTGCCCCGGCATAGTTTTTATAATCTGTATAGATATAGACGGTTTCCCCCCAGTTCGTTGTTTTGACTCCTACCATTGTATTATTGCAGTCTCCACAACGGATCAATCCACTTAACAAATAGTCATGTTTCGCTTTTTTTGCCCAACGTCTTCTTGACTGTTCAAGTATTGATTGCGCATGTTCGAATGTTTCAGCATCAATGATTGCTGGACATTCAATTGGAATCCATTCCTCTTTCGGACGCTTTCTCATTGGAACCCGCTCTTCTTTGGACTTATACTTATTGCCAAGCATCCCCTCTGTGTTCCATCGGTTCTGATAAAACTCTCCCATATATACCCGATTCATCAGTAACTGGCGTACAACTTGGCGATGCCATACTTTCGCACCTCGTTTAGTAGGTATCCCTTTATTAGTTAAGTACTTGGCTATTCCATTAATTCCTTCGACATGGTGATTCGGCCTAGTAAACAGGTCAAAAATCAGCTTAACCACATTAGCTTCCTCTTCGTTTATAATGATTTGGGAGGTTTCTTTATCATAGTCATAACCGTAAATCTGGAAGTTTCTTAGGACTTTGCCCTGCCTTGCTTTTTCACGTCGTCCTCTGCTCATCCTCTCATTAATCTTTGCTTTTTCAAACTCAGCGATCGCACCACGCATACTATAGAAAAGATTTCCTTCTGGAGTCTTGGTATACTCACTCGTCACAAAAACGAGTTCTACGCCGCGTTTTTCAATTTCATCTGTAATAATCAATTGATTCATCAGCTTCCGAGAAAGCCGGTCAGGGTCTAAACATATTACTTTAGTAATCAGATCTTCACGAACGTCATTCCTCAATTTAGTCAATGCATGACGATCTAAAAATTCACCGGACATTCCCCTATCCACATATTCAATCACTTCATCAGAATTTGCTTTCTTCCGGCATTCCTTTAGCTGATCCTCCAGGCTGAATCCCTTCTTCGCTTGCTCCTCTGTGCTCACCCTTGCATATATCGCAATCATTGAGTTTCTCCTTTCTATATTTTTCCTTGAGATAAGAGTAGCAAGAATACCGAATCCGGTCAGTAGAACTTCCTTCAATAATTTCGACATGCACCTCGCATCACCTCTTTAAAAGGTATGCAGGTACAGCTTGCCTGCTTTCTTGAATGAATTTACTCAGAGCAATAAAAAAAAGTGTCAACGCCCTGATCAGCCACGAAGGTTACTGGAAGTCCGACGAGGAGGCTCGAACCAAACAAAGTTCGGTTCTGCGTGGGCAAACACTTCGAACTAAATCAATGTGTCGACCGCCGCAGGAGGACTGAAGTGATCCAAGTGGTTGGGGGTTGAGCTAGACATCACTTCATCGAAACAAAATTTTATACTTTCTAACTATTTTTACTCGTTTTACCTTTCTAGGTGTGGATCCAAGGTAACCAGAATATTAGAACTTCCGTCAATCCTTATAATTCCCTATTCATTCATCCATTATTTTCATGGATAAATGCTTGACGTTATTCTTTTAATTGTACAGACACACCCAAGCCCAACTATACATAGGATTAAATATGTGTGATAGCAGCCTATGGAGGTGAGGGTGTGTCAAGCATCATCGCAGCACTGGCTTATTTCTTCAAAGAAGTCATGTTTTTCGTTTCTTATGTGAAGAATAATGCGTTCCCACAGCCATTGTCGCCGAAAGAAGAAACAAAATATCTAAAGGAGATGGCTGAAGGTAGTGAAGACGCCCGGAATCGCTTGATCGAACATAACTTGAGACTCGTCGCACATATATGTAAAAAATTCGAGAATACAGGGGAGGATACAGAAGATCTGATCTCCATCGGTACGATCGGCCTGATCAAGGCGATCGAGAGTTACTCAAGAGGGAAAGGGACGAAGCTTGCAACCTATGCAGCGAGGTGTATAGAAAATGAGATTCTAATGTCATTACCAGCCCATGTAAAAAACGACACTAAGACTGTATTTCTTGGGATATTATAAAGAATTATTATATTACATTTTTGAGAGGGATCCAAGTTCCTTTCTTCTTTATTGAGTTATTTGGTTAAAAGGTGTGCTTCTGTTCGAGCCTCATCAACCTATCCTTCCCACATTGCAGGATAAATTTTGCCGATGGGACTATCTTATACAGTTCATTTATTTCTGAATAGAAAATGATAAATAAAAAATACTATAAAAAATGTGTTAGGTGGTGATATGATGAAAAAACTGATCAATATCAAAATGGTAATTGTACTCTTACTATTGTCGTTTAGTCTATCCAATGTCGGTTATGGTCAGCAACCAGACTATGCTCAATGGGGAAAAACGGCATTACAGGAAACAATGAAAAAGTATCCAAACTACAAGGTCATTAATTATGAGTATGATGGAAAAGTAATCATTTCTGAGGAGAGGACCCAATACAATTTCGAGTTCATTCTAAAACAGAATGCGAAAGAGAGAGAAGTAAATGTATATGTATTGGTTAACCCGAAAAACAACCAATTAATAAATATCCACTTTGATGAAATTCAGGATTTGAGTTAACGCTATATTACAAAATGAATACGATAGTGAAACCATTTAAGAACCTGCATGAAGATCGAAAAGTTCGTACAGGTTCTTTCTCATGTATCAGGATCTATTAAGATCCGAGTTTAATTCATTGAAACCAAACTTGGATTTTATTACTTAAAAGCAAGCGGTGGCGACCCCCGCTTGCTCCTTTGTTACATCATATTCATATATTGAGCTGATTTATCATGGGCTGCATCCATTAAAGACTGAACGCGTGCATTGTGTTCAATTATATTTGAATCAGTTTCATTACTCCGCACTTTCTTGATGATCGTTAAAATGAATAATTGAAATGGCATCATACCGTATCCCTCCTGTCATCTTCGATTTCCTTTCAGGTCGTATCTTTCTCCGTAATTATCCAATCAAGAAAAACCTTTCCTCTTATCATTGTTTTCAACCTCCCATATATTTTTACATCATGGAAATGTAATAGAATGCTTTTTCCCTAGCTTGGTCATACAAGTCTTCTGCTTGCTTTTGTTTATTGTAATCTTCATATGTCATTTTTGATTTCAATGTTTTCTTTAAAATCGTCAATAAAAATAAATGTACTGGCATCATAGCGGATCCCTCCTTTCTATGAGTGCTTTCAGTTTCGGGAACTACCTCTCTTTAGCCAATATTTTTTCCCTGATGTCTCAACCCACATTCTGTCTGCCTCCTTTCATCTGATCCCATTAAAAAACGCCACAGGATTAACCCCCTGTGGCGTTTTTAGGCACATCCAGACATATTCATACGTCTAAAAGGCATAGGAAAGCCACAGGCAGTCGTCGACCTGTGGCGTTTTTAACGTGTTTTAATAACGGTTAAAATTACGCTTGTTTCCCCGGTCGAACGTTTAAACTATTCAATTGAGCTGAATTGCCTTTTCCAATTGTGAATGCGATCATCATGTCGCTCGACCTCCTTTGGTAAATTTAACCTTCGGATTAAATTATAATCAAATAAGTATGAAAAGTAAACTAATTTTCAGAAAAAATGTTGCTTTTTCTTAGAAATGGGTTTTTCCATTCCATCAATACCCCAAAATCAGCTGATTCCGGATCTTCAAGGTAATTGGGAAGAAGCTTTATCGGAGAACGCCCAGCCTTCATTAAAAAGGAAACAACCGGATCGTCATGTTCACCAGTAATGATTCCATCTATGTAGTTTTGCGGGCTCATTATATGTTTAACCTTTTTATAACCAGGCATTCGGCTCCCACCTAAAACTGCTTCAAGCTGCAAGTGTACAACAAGCTGATAAATGGATTGCATGAGCAATTTTCCGATACCCGACTTCCGGTATTTAGGGCGGACGCTAATATCCACCACATACAATACATTTCCATTAGGATCATGGGTGCCGATCGATCCGTTATCCGTAACTTCTTCCCACGTGTGATCTTCCCCATGATTGTTCACGATTAGGGTAGTAATTGACCCAGCCAGCTCACCGTCCACTTCTGCACAGATCGCTCCATCGGAAAAAATTTGCACGTGGTTAACTAATTGGCTTTTCTTCCACCATAGGTCAGATGGAAACGGAGGAGGAAAACATTCTTTTTGAATATCGATAAGCTGATCGAAGTCAGATTCATTATAGTTCCGGATCGTCGTTTTAAATGGTTTACCGTCCTGGAACAGATACTGCGAAAATAGCATATCGTTTAGGATCTCCTTTATATGTATTCATTCACTTATTAGCTTTTCTCAGGGGAAATCCTGCTTGTTTTCGAAAAATACTTATAAAGTCGAGAACGAGCGCTATAGGTCCCTTGAAGGAGGAAAAACTGGGCATAAGGTACCCATACGAGCGCTATGGAACCCTTGAAGGAGGAAAAACTGGATATAAGGTACTCATACGAGCGCTATGGAACCCTTGAAGGAGGAAGAACCGGGCATAAGGTACCCATACTTTCAGCTGAGTTTTCTGTGTTATTGCATCGCTTTAGAGAGTAACTTTCACCATTTCAACCAAAAAAAGAAAGGACTCCAACCGTCCTTTCTAATAAGTCTATGATCCTTCATTCAATTGTTTCTTCCATTTTGAGATTTTCCGATAAAATAGCAGTGCGATTCCGATTGATACATAACTTGTAATCAATAACGCGAGTCGGTCTATCGTCTCTTTACCTTCAAACGGGATCATACTCCCAATATATAAAAATACACTTAACGATAGGAGTACAAAACTGAAACGTTTGAAATCCGCAATTTTATCTTTGGTATCCTTGATCATTTCCTTTGACATACTCCCACCCCTTACTCGTATCATCGTAACATGATTCGTTTGATAGGATAAGAGATTATCAGAAAATTCCTTAAGTTACCAAGGTATAGATAAATGGAACTGCCTCCAGCATTCTTCACACTCAATGAGAAGGCAAATCCTTACGTTCCTCAGCCTTCCAATGCTTGTTTCAAATCGTCGATCAAGTCTTCAGCATCTTCAATCCCTACCGAAATCCGCAAAAGGCCGTCAGTAATCCCGAGTTCATCACGACGATCTTTCGGAATGGAAGCGTGTGTCATCCGTGCTGGTGCAGAAATCAAGCTTTCTACCGCCCCAAGGCTTTCTGCAAGTGTAAAGTAACGCGTCTTGCTTAACACTTGGTCGGCACGTTCCTGGCTCCCAACATCAAACGAAATCATACCTCCGAAGCCGCCTGCTTGACGCTTGGATAACTCATGACCTGAGTGGGATTGCAAGCCAGGATAGAAAATTTTCTCCACAGCAGGATGGGATTCAAGAAATTCAGCAATCTTTTTAGTATTACTTTCTGTCGCTTCCATACGGAGACCGAGTGTTTTGATTCCGCGGATCAACAGCCATGAATCTTGTGGCCCTAGAACTGCTCCAGCTGAGTTCTGGATAAAGTGCAGTTCTTCAGCTAATTCTTTCGAGTTCACGACAGCCAGACCTGCGACAACGTCACTATGTCCACCAATATATTTCGTCGCACTGTGCAAGACGATATCTGCGCCATGTTTGATCGGTGTCTGCCAGTAGGGGGTATTAAATGTGTTATCAACAATCAGTAACAGACCGTGGTTTTTTGCGATTTTGGAAGCTCCAGCAATATCCGTCACTTTCAATAACGGATTCGTTGGCGTTTCTATATAGATCGCTCTCGTGTTGTCCTGGATTGCTGATTCAATATGATCAAGGTTGCTCGTATCGACGAACGTAGATTCCAATCCTAAACGGTTCAGTACCTTCGAAACGAGCCGGTATGTTCCGCCGTACACATCATCGGTAAATACGACATGGTCGCCTGTATTGAACATCATCATGATCGAGTTGATAGCGGCCATGCCTGAACCGAATGCAAAGCCTGCTTCACCTTCTTCAAGGTCCTTGATCAATTCTTCCAGGGCATAGCGGGTCGGGTTTCCTGTACGGGAATACTCATATCCTTTAAAGTTTCCGACGCTTTCTTGTTTATATGTGCTCACCTGGTAAATCGGCGTGGTTACTGCACCTGTATGCTCATCACCGAAGATACCAGCGTGGATCATTTTCGTTTTCGGCTTCATCTAAATGCCTCCTTGGTAAATCTTTTTACTTAAGTAACGTTCACTGCTGTCTGGAAAGACCGTAACGATATGGCTTCCTGGCTTCGCCAGTTCCGCCTCGGCCAATGCCGCATGAAGCGCAGCTCCAGAGGAACTTCCAACAAGCAGTCCTTCTTTGGAGGCTAGCTCTTTGACCCGTTCAAAAGCATCCGCATCTTCAATCGTATGGATTGCATCAAAGTAGCTCGTATCCATGTAATCCGGCAGGAATTCCATACCGATCCCTTCAGCCTTGTGAGGGCCTGGTTCTCCACCATTCAGGATCGATCCCTCTGGTTCAACAATGACCGTTTTGATATCTTTATTCTGCTCTTTCAAATAACGGGCTGTGCCCATGAAAGTGCCGCCAGTTCCTGCTCCTGCAAGGAATACATCCACTTTTCCATCAAGTGCTCCCCAGATTTCAGGTCCTAATGTTTTGTAATACGTATTCGGGTTTGCAGGATTGGTAAATTGCGCCGGATAATAGGAATTCTCAATTTCCTTTTCAAGTTCCTTTGCCTTTTCAATTGCTCCAAGCATCCCTTTTTCATTTTCAGTATTCACGATCTGGGCACCTAACGCACGCATTAATTCTTGCTTCTCAACGCTGAACTTTTCAGGCACGACGAAAATGACGTTGATCCCCTTGTTGACAGCGGCAAGTGCAATCCCGATACCAGTATTGCCCGCAGTCGGTTCGATAACCGTCCCGCCCGTCTTAAGTTTTCCGCTTACGAATGCTTCTTCAAGCAGTTCTTTTCCCAGCCGGTCCTTGATACTTCCACCGGGATTGTAAAACTCAAGTTTTGCGAAAAGCCGTACACCGTTAGGGAGGTTGAAGTTGGATATCTCCACTAACGGCGTATGACCAATCAGCTCTTGAACGTTTTTAAAATACCTCATGCAACTTATTCCTCTCCAAATACATCTTTCCATTCGCTGCGTTTTTCGAGCATTTCACTCGCAATCTCTTTGGCACCTTCAAGGCTGTGATTTGCTGCCCAGCCACATTGGACTTCGTTACAGGCAGGAACTTCATCTGCATTAAGGACATCATTCAACGTCTTTTCCAACACGTCCATGATTTCTTCTTGGTCAGAGTGGTTCAGTACAGATAGATAGAAACCAGTCTGGCAACCCATTGGACCGATGTCGATGACCCGGTCATGATGATTCCGGATATTTTCGGCCATTAAATGTTCAAGGGAATGAAGTCCTGGCATATCCATATACGCCTTGTTCGGTTGTTTGAAACGGATATCGTACTTGGAAATTTCATCACCATGTTGCCCTTTCGTTACACCTACCAGACGTACATATGGTGCACGTACTTTAGTATGGTCCAGATTGAAACTTTCCACATTCATTTTTTTAGCCATGTTTCTTCAGCTCCTTTACCATTTTTAAAATCAATTCAGCGGAATTCTTTGCAGCTACCTTCAAAAACTGATCAAAGGACATCGGTGCGTCTTTACCTGCAATATCAGATAAAGAACGGATCACGACAAAAGGCACTTTGAATTGATGGCATACCTGGGCGATCGCGGCAGCTTCCATTTCGGCAGCAAACAATTCCGGAAACTTGCCTCCGATATCTTTCACACGATCAGCATCGTTCATGAAGGAATCTCCAGACGCAATCAAACCTTTGACGATTTGCATGTCTGTAACGTCCTTCGCGCTTTCTTCGGCAACCTGCACCAACAATGGGTCGGGCATATAAAAAGCTGGTAATTGCGGGACCTGGCCGTATTCATATCCAAATGCCGTCACATCGACATCGTGGTGACGTATTTCTGTTGAAATCACGACATCTCCGACATTCAAGTCAGGGTTGAAACCGCCTGCTGAACCTGTGTTGATCACATAATCCGGCTTATATAATTGATTTAATAGCGTTGTCGCAATCGCTGCATTCACTTTCCCGATTCCGGATTTCAATAAGATGATTTCCTGTCCGTACAGTTCTCCGGTATAGAACGTGCAACCTGCAATCGTTTCCGTTTGACAATCCTCAATCAACTCTTGCATCAAAATGACTTCTTCGTCCATTGCTCCGATAATAGCGACTTTCATAACAACAATCCTTTACATATCTTTTTTTACAGCCTGTATCAGCCATACATACGTGTTTAGACGCTCAAAGCTTACATTAAAACCATTATTTTCGAAGATCTTTGTTAGTACGCCCAGTGTAGTGTAGTACTCCGTCTTCAGATCATGAAGCAAATTTTTATAACCTTGGTTTCTTACTCGTTCATGAATTCCTTTTTTTGCATCTTCATGTTCATATACGGTATCTGCAAACACAATTTTACCATTGTTGCCAAGGAGCTTTCCATAATTATGAATGGCCTGTTCTTTTTCTTTATCTGTCAAGTGGTGGAATGCATAAGTACTGACAATCGTGTCAATCGTCTCATCAAAGTCGGGAAAAGATAAGAAATCTCCATCGACTACCTTCAAATCGGGAAAACGCTCTAGTGTCTTTTCTCTCATCACCGGTGATGGCTCTACCCCGATTACATTCAGCTTTTTATTGATCAAAACATTCGTCAAATTCCCTGTTCCCACCCCGAACTCAAGAACGGTACCGGTTGATTCGATCGCGACACGATCAAGAATTTCTTCATATCGGTCAAACACCTCATGATATTCGTTATCTTTATTGGAAACAGTCTCATCATAAGATTCTGCCCATTTGTCAAAGAGATCGATAAACTCTCTCCCCACGTCATTCACACTCCTATTGTTAATCTTTATTATTCCTATCTTTATAGTATGAATTAAGTTCAATATGGCTACAACATACCACATTCCTTGTTCTCTGGCAATATAGTTACCGATCGAACTTTTACAGACATCTACCTCTTGACATAAAACAAGTCCGGAGAGTATAGTTAGATTCGTTAATTATTAGATTGTCTAATCATTTAGGAACGGAGGTCTTTTTCATGGACGGTTGTTTATTGAATGAAATCATTCGACGTTATGAAAGTGTTTCCTTTTCGGTACAGAAAAAAGCGGAAACATTGATTAAAGAAGAAATAAGCGAAGACTTGACGAGCGATCAGCATTTCGTTTTGAGATACATCCACTCAAAAGAAGAATGTACATCTACAGAACTTGCTGATGTCTTCCATGTCAAAAAAAGCTCTGTTACGGCCATCATCAATCGACTCGTAAACCGGGGATTGATCGAGCGGAGGCGGGATACGGATGATCGTCGTATCGTATACCTATCCCTTTCTGAGAGTGGCGAGGAACTATTTGAACTATCACAAGAAAAAGTTCATCAGCTTGTAGCTTCCTTTATCCAAAAGTTTGACAAGGAAGAAATCATGCAGTTCATTAGTACTTATGAAAAATTGGATGGTTACCTTGTTGACTTGATTAAAGGCGAGGAGGAAGAGAAGTGAAATTTGTCGTTAAAGCGAGATGGTTCATCATCGGGTTATGGGTTCTAACAATTTTCGCTTTAGTCTCCACTTCTCCCAATATGGAAGACTTAGTCAGGGATAAGGGACAAATAAGCGTTCCTGACGGTTACACCTCTTCCAAAGCAGATGAAATATTGGATGATGCGGCTGGTGAAGATGAAACCGGATCTCGGGTAGCTCTCGTTTTCCATAATGAACAAGGACTTACAGATAAAGAATTAGCGGAGGCAGAACGTAGTATAAGAGAATTAAAAACCAATCAAGAAAAATTAGGAATTACAGAAATAACAACGCATTTCGATACACCTGATTTGAAAGATCAACTCGTTGCAAAGGATGAGAAGACGATCCTAGTAGGTATCGATGTAAAATTCAATGATCGTACACCAGCGGAAACACGCGATGATCTATATGAAACGATCGATTCAGCAAAGGTAGATCATTATTATACGAGCAGTTGGATGATCGATGAAGATTTGATTTCAAGTTCACAAGAAGGACTGAAGAAGACGGAAGGCATCACAATCGTCTTTATATTATTGGTTCTTTTTCTGGTTTTCAGGTCAATCGCAGCGCCGATCATTCCTTTATTGACTGTAGGGGTGACTTATATCACATCCCAATCGATCGTCGGCTTTCTCGTTGATCGGTTCGACTTTCCACTATCGAATTTCACCCAGATCTTCTTGGTAGCCATCTTGTTTGGGATTGGGACAGACTACTGCATTTTACTTTTGAGCCGATTTAAAGAAGAGATCCCGCATCATGAAACAGTTGATGGAGCAATCCTATCAACCTATAAGAACGCAGGGCGGACAGTTGTCTTCAGTGCTTTAGCTGTTATGATCGGTTTCTCATCGATCGGGCTCTCAACCTTTAAATTGTATCAATCTGCTGCTGCAGTGGCAGTCGGTGTCGGAGTATTGATCCTTGCCTTGCTCACGATCGTTCCATTCTTTTTGAAATTGTTCGGAGCAAAGTTATTCTGGCCTTCTAAGGGGAATCTTGAACATAAACAGAGTCGAATATGGGGCTGGGCTGGGCGTTTTACGTTTGCCCGTCCGATGATCTCTTTATTGATCGTCGGTTTGCTCACTTTGCCGTTCCTTCTTACGTATGACGGGAAGCTTTCTTTCAATTCACTGAATGAGATTGGAAATGATTATGACTCTGTAAAAGCTTTCGATGTCATTTCAGATAGTTTTGGTCCTGGGGAATCATTACCAACAAAAGTGGTTCTTAAACATGATGAAAAGCTTGATTCAAAAGAATATCTGTCAATCATTGAAGAAATCACACAGTCGATTGGAAGGGTCGACGGAATTGAAACGGTACGGAGTGCAACTCAACCAACAGGCACACAAATTGAAGACTTCTTCGTTTCCAACCAGGCTGAACAATTGAACAATGGAATCGGTGAAGGGAAAAATGGACTGAATCAGATCGGAGGAGGTTTATCCGAGGCTACTACTGAACTGAAAAAATCAGAACCGGAACTGACAGAAGCAACTTCTGGTATCGAGGGTCTCATAACAGGAACCCAAGACTTACAATCTGGCGTCAATCAACTAGGTGGCTCCCTGGAGAAAATTGAAGCAGGAATACGGAGCGGATCGGCTGGTGCAGATGAATTACAAAAAGCGATCAAAGAAGCTAAAGCTGGTACCCAATTGTTGATTGACAAACAAAAGGAATTACTTGAAGGGTATCAACAAATTTCAAATGGTGTTTCCCTTCTATATAATGAATATGAATTGATTCAAGGGAATTTAAACGATCTGTCCCAAGGTCTATCTTCCTTGCAAGGTGATTTGGAAAAGCTTGGTGAAGATCATCCGGAATTGAAAAATGACAAAACATATCTAACAGCTGTGGAAAAGAGTAAACAATCAACAGGAGCTGCAAAAAAACTTACAGTTGGCATGAACACGTTGAATCAAAACTTAGACAGCATAAATACGAAGTTCCTCAAAGCTAACAATGGCTTTGATAAGCTGATCCTCAAGCAAAAGGATTTGGTGAACGGCCTTAATCAAGTTTCACAACATCTCGGGAAATTGGAAAATGGCTTGAATCAAACGGCTGAAGGTCAAAGACAGGTCATTGATCAAGTTCCTGCCCTTTCCAACGGTTTACGTTCAGTGAACAGTGGCCAACAACAACTCCTTGACGGATTTGAGGGCTTGGATACGCAGATTAATCAATTGACGGATGGATTAGACCAGAGTGTGGATGGCCTAGACGAAATATCGAATGGATTGACTTCAGCACAAGATTATTTATCTTCATTGAGTAGGTCAGGCAATCAAGCGACAGGTTGGTACATCCCTGATGAAGCTTTAAAAAGTAATGAATTCCAACAATCTCTGGATGCCTATATGACCAAAGAACGTACGATCACGACATTCGATGTCATTTTTTCGGAGAATCCTTATTCCACCGATTCGATGGATAAGGTGGGTGAAATTGAATCGGCCATCGAGCATTCGACTGAGGGTACAGCCCTGGAAGGAGCAGATTATGGCATCGGTGGTGTAACAAGCATTAACCATGATTTGGAAGGAATATCGAACGCTGATTACAGTCGTACAGTACTGTTTATGTTGATTGGAATCTCAATCATCCTGATCATTTTACTTAGGTCAATCATCATGCCAATCTATTTGGTGGCTTCACTAATTCTCACCTATTTCACTTCCATGGGGATGACAGAAGCGATTTTCGTCAACATTTTGGGCTATCCAGGCATCAACTGGACAGTACCGTTTTTCGGATTCGTCATTCTCGTTGCCTTAGGTGTGGACTATAGTATCTTTTTAATGGACCGGTTCAATGAATACAACGAGCTGTCGGTAAAAGAGGCGATGATCCTATCGATGAAAAATATGGGTACAGTGATCTTATCTGCTGCTGTGATCCTTGGGGGTACCTTCGCTGCGATGTATCCTTCTGGTGTCCTTTCGCTCTTGCAAATCGCGACAGTCGTTTTAACCGGATTGTTCCTTTACGCACTTGTACTTCTTCCGTTGTTCGTCCCAGTCATGGTAAAATTATTCGGGAATGCCAACTGGCTGCCTTTCAAAAGGAACTAGCCAAGTGTAGATTTGTGACTAGGAGTGTGAGCGAATAATGGAACTTCACCTTGATTTCATCGAAGACAAAGTCGAGATCTTTGAAGCTAATGAACTTTCAAAATTGGAAACGATTATACAAGAAAAGATCGAACAGAACAAAGCCCTTTTACTTCGAGTACATCATGTATCACACCAAGTGACCATCGATCCATCGAGTGGGAGGCATTTGTATTCAGCTGTCATTCATTTCAGATATAAAGGCTGAAAAAAGATGTAGGAGTCGACAAAACCATGTCGGCTCCTTTTTTCTACGGCTCAGGTCTGATTTTTAAATAGTGCCGAGGTTCGTTGTTTCATTTCTGAAACTGTCTTAATCTAAAACAAGGAAGAAATTAACAAACATCATTGAAAGTAGGTTTTATTATGAAAATGCTTTTGGCAATCTTAATCATTGTAATAGGAGTCTATCTCCTATTCACCGAAACGAGATTCAAATGGTTCGGTTTTGCTGATGACAAGACCTTTTCAGAAACAGTGGATGATACAAAGCTGATTGATATCGATGTGTCTGGTGTAAACACGGAAATCATACTCGAAAACCGTGATGACTTAAGGGTGCAATTGAAAGGGAAAGGAAGCGTAGATGTTGATAGACGCGGTGATGATATCAATGTGAAAGCAAGAAGAGGCTGGTTCCATTGGTTTGGATTTGATCGCTCCAAATTGACCATCCATGTACCTGAAAAGTATGATCAAAAAATGAATCTGGATAACGGCTCAGGGAACCTCTCATTTGCGGGATCCTCTGACCCCATTAAATTAAAAACCTTAGAAATCGATATGAACTCCGGAAATCTTAATCTTAAAAATATCCATGCAGAAAAGTTTATACATGATGGATCCTCAGGAAATGTAGATATCAATAATTTGAAAACTGAATCAGCTTCCTTCGATATCAGCTCCGGAAATGTAAAGGTAAAGAAATTTTCTGGCGCATTGACGGCTGACATGTCCTCTGGGAATTTCAACATTCAGATGGAAGAATTGACCGGTGATGTCGATGTCGAGATCAGTTCAGGTTCTGCCAATCTGGATTTGCCAAAGGAGGCTGACTTCAAGTTGAAAGGAAAAACGAGCAGTGGTGCCATTCATTGTAACTTTCCTTTAAAAAACCAGACATCGGATCGAAAAGTCATTGAAGGTACACATGGTTCAGGAGAACACCTTATTGTATTATCGGTATCAAGCGGAAATATTAAAGTGCATTAGGATATTTAATATAAAACTCTATTAAAGTTCATTGTTGATATTTTTTCGGTCAATCCGCAAGCCCTCACCTCCACAGGATGTGCTGGCTTCGACGTCCCACCCCAGGACATGGTTGTTTTTAGTCGGAGATCTTTAAATTGCAGGTCACGCCGGGCTTGCCTGGATACTTATAAAAGGAAATGACCCTTAGGAACCAACTATCCTTTGGGTCATTTCTTTTCATATTTCACTAATTTGCTGCTCCAGGTTCTCGCGTGACAGAAGTCGGTTTCCAGCCTTCACCTTCCACCCATTCCAACATGACGACGTAAGGATTGTCTTTCTCTGCCGCCGTACTTACAATGCCTTTTGCTGTAGTCGGCGACCCGCCATTTCCAATCCACCAGTATTCAATTTCATCAGGTGATAGACCAGTCGCATATTGAAGTGCTTTTTCTTTTTCTTTCCAATCTGTTGTCCCTTTTTCAAAACTGGATTGGTGTGCACCTTCCTGTTCAGTACCTACAGGCTCCCAATCACCATCTGGTCCAGCCGTTTCATCTTTATATGTCTTATAGCCTTCCTGATCTTCGCTGCTTGAATCAGATGAATCCTCTTCTTCTTTTACGGAAGGTTCATCTTTCTGGGATTCGCTGTCAGTTTTATCTTCATTTTCCTTACTCTCTTCATCCCCTGTTGCTTGTTTATCTGTGTTTTCATCATTGCTTGAGTCGTCAGGTTGTCCATTTGGATCTGATACCGAAGCGGAATTTTCTTGATTTGATTGTTCAGTTGCAGATTCATCATCACCAATTAGCATAGACGCGCCGACGGCAAGGATCCCGATGAAGACGATACCGATCAATATATTCAATATAAGCGTTTGCTTTTTATTTTTTTTTGTCCGTGCATATCTTGAGCTGGAAAAATTATCTCTCATGGTCTCCCCTCCAATTCTAAATATTATTCTACCACTCTACATAGATTCGATGAAGGATTAATTTTCATACCGTACAAAAAAATTTTGTTCGTTTAATAATGTGAATATTTGTAATTTTGAAACTAATTTTGTCGTTAAAGAGGATTTTCGCCATATCATGACCAATATATGTAATAAGGAGGGGTGAAGTATGCAGTTTACAACTTTTCATTCAGAAGATTGGAATCTTAAAACGTTTCATACGATCGGCTATCAAAAAGATACGCAAACGTTACATGTCTGTTTACATGATGGTTCCACACTTGAAGTACTTGATGTATCTGAACAAAGGCTCTTTGAATTTATCCTTGCGCCTTACAAAGAACAGCATCTTCAGGACCATGTTCTCCCCAACCATGATGTTAAAGTTGTCCAAACCAAAACATAATATATAATTGCTCAGTCTGGTTGTTGTTGTCTTTCATACAGCTGTTGGACTATCTGTGCAAATGTCTTGTTCGTTGCAGTTTCTCCTTCAGCTGCATCCAAGTCAACAACGGCCAGCGCATATTTTGGAGCATCAGCCGGAAAATAACCCGCAAACCACTTGTTGTAAACCTTAAGATCCTTGTTCCCTTTTTCAGCTGTCCCGGATTTCCCTGCTACAGTCCAGGGTAATTCGTTAAAGGATACGTGTCCTGTGCCATTTGGATCTGTAACGACTCCTTCTAATAACATTTGAAGCTTTTTGATGGTATAGCGAGATAAAGTTTCACCATCCATTTCTTTTTCCTCGAAATCGGCAAGTGTCGTCCCGTTCTTGTAGAGAACTGAATGGGCTGAGCGCACTTGTTTTTTTGTGCCTCCTCTTGCTATAGTCGCCATCATATTTGCAACAGAAAGAGGAGAAACCTTCACATTCAATTGTCCGATTGCGGTTTGGGCAATTCCCCGGGGAACATGCTTGTCCTGTTCGTTATTCCATATTTTAGTTCGGTGCTCATCAGGAAAGTGCGTGAAGTCCTCTAGATGGAACACATCGCCTTTCCAACCAGCATAGTCTGCCATTCCTAATTTCCCTGAATATTCTTCTATAATATCCAGATCTTGTTCCATCATTTCATTAAGCAGCGTTGCAAATGTGTTGTTGCAACTCTGAAAAAAACTTTCTTCGAAAGAGAGATAGCCCAGATCACGTTGCCCTTCGCCGTCATTATACGTGTTTTGGCTGCAATTGAAGGTTCGTTCCGGATCGTTTGCAAGATGTTCCTCTTCAATCGCTGCTGCTGCCGTCACTATTTTAAAGACAGAGCCTGGGAAATGGGAGGAGAGCATCTGATTCTCCGTTCCATCAGCAAGCGGGTTATGTTTTGGAGGTAATGGACGGCTGACCATGGCCAGAACGTCACTGGACGCCACATCCAACAAAACAGCTCCGCCTTTCTTTATCCTGAATTCATCAATTGCATCTTCAAGAATTTGTTGCGCGACTGGATCCAATGTCGTTTTTAAAGAAACCGGATAAAAAGGATTGGATGGTGCGGTATATTTTACGTCAAACCCAAAAAGCGGTTTGCCTGATTGTTCAACATGGTAGATGAGCTTCGATTCCCCTTCTGATATCAAGAATGGATCGAAAGCTTCTTGTACCCCGTTGACACCGACCTTTGTGGATTGGCTTATCAGTCCTTTCTCGATACGTTCAGGGTACTTGTTCCGTATCGTTTCAGGACTTTCTCGAATAGAACCGATAAAATGCCTCGCAAACGTGCTTCCCTCATTGGTTGAGAGCATTTGGCCGAAAGCTCCCTGAATCCTCAATTCATTCACTTCATCGACTGTTTCGCCATTTATATCTTTATTTTTTATAACAAGTGGATCTTTACGGTTCTCTAACTGGCTTTTCAATTCAAAAGTGGACCGGCCGATAATCTGGCCGATCTCCTTAAGGGCTTTTTCATTCTCATTTAAAAAAGGAAAAAGGATAATGGAAGGCTCATGTACTTTAACTAAAAGATTCCCGTAACGGTCCTCCATTTTCCCTCTCCCATCGTCTAGAGCGATTGAGTGGATCCGTTGCTTCACACTTTCTTCAACAAGGTTTACCTGGTATTTTGAGAAAGAGTGTGTATCAATCAATTGGATAAAAGCAAGCCTGCCGATCAGCAAAGCAAACATCAGGCTGAGTACAATCAGGAAATGATAAATTCTTTTCGGAATGTTCATGGGAATCCACCTCATCAACATTCTCACCTGAAACTGCTTTTTTTAAAACAAAGTTTTTTATGAGTTGACACAGGGTTGGTAAACTTTTTTACAACGTCGGTTAGCTTCATCGCTGAAAAGTCCTTTTAAAAAACCCGTTCATCTACTCGATAAACGGGTCAATCCTTTAATCAGCCTACTTCTACGATGCGTACGTTCATTTCCCCGCCTGGCGTTTGTACGGCTACTTCATCGCCGACTGTACGGCCTAACAGGCTCTTAGCCATCGGTGAATCATTAGAAATCTTACCTTCGAATGGATCTGCTTCTGCACTGCCGACAATAGTATACGATTCTTCATCCCCATCAGGTAACTCGATGAATTTTACTGACTTGCCAATAGAGACGACGTTAGGATTTTGATTTTGCTCTTCAATGATTTCGGCATTCCGGACCATCTTTTCAAGCTGTTGGATACGCGCTTCAACGAAAGCCTGCTCATCCTTAGCTGCATCGTACTCCGAGTTCTCTGATAAATCTCCAAAACCTCTCGCCACTTTGATACGTTCGACAACCTCTTTACGCTTTTCCGTTTTTAAGTATTCTAATTCATTTTCGATTTTCTGCTTGCCCTCTTCTGTCATGTAATGTTTCTTTTCTTCTGCCATTATGTGCTCACTCCTCTAAAACCTTCTCGTTACCGACTAGTATATGCATACAAACAAATGACGTATTATTAAAAAATGTAAACGTAAACATTGTGTATTACGAGTTGAAAATCTTCACCCCAAATATTGAAAACAGAGGTGAACTGATCCCCTGTCATGGTTTTAATATTTCTTTTGTTTCCAAAATGGTTTTGATTTTCGTTACCATCAGATCGATCGCTACTCGGTTTTGACCACCTTCAGGAATTATGATATCAGCATAACGCTTTGTCGGTTCAATAAATTGATTATGCATCGGACGAACTACCGTTGTATATTGCTCGATTACAGAGTCGATGGTACGTCTCCGTTCGTTGATATCACGAAGTAGACGTCTGATGATACGGACGTCTGCATCAGTATCAACGTATAATTTAATATCCATCAAATCACGCAACCGTTCGTCCTCTAAAATAAGTATACCTTCTAATATAATAACATCTTTTGGATCAATTGGAATTATTTTATCACTTCTTGTGTGCGCTGTATAGTCATAAACCGGTTTTTCAATGGACTGTTTGTTTTGGAGCAGTTCGATATGTTGGATCAGCAAATCATTATCGAATGCAAGTGGATGATCGTAATTCGTTTCGAGCCTCTCTTCCATTGATTTATCGGATTGATCTTTATAGTATGCATCCTGTTCAAGGATTAAAATCGATTGATCAGCAAACTGTCTGAAAATCTCTTTTGCTACAGTCGTCTTTCCAGAGCCTGAACCTCCAGCAACGCCTATTACAACTGGTTTCTTACCCATGCTTCTTCCCCTTCATTCTTATACTTTATCTTTTAAAATACTAATCGCCATTCCATCACCAACCGGTAGTATTGTCGTATGGAAGGTATCTTGATCCATCAAGAATTCATTGTAATCTCGAATTTTATCAGCCAGCTTCCGAAACCTTCTCGTCTCGATTTCCTCATTTCCTTTCGAGACGAATCCTCTGAACAATACATTATCGCTTACAATTACCCCGCCTGGAACGAGCATACTCTCAAACTCCTGGAAAAAACGTTTGTATTGTCCTTTTGCAGCATCTATAAAAATAAAATCATATGGTCCCGCCTCTTCTATTTGGGATACCTTTTCAAGTGCATCCCCCTCAATCACATGTATGGAACTCTGTAATTCCATTTCAATTATATTGTCGATGGCTTTGCTAAACCGCTCTGGGTCCCGTTCAACTGTAATGACATGGCTGTCCGGAACAGCTTGTACCATTCGGATCGCCGAATAACCGATCGCAGTACCGATTTCTAAAATGCGTTTTGGTTTATGAAGTCTCATGACTTGCAAAAGAGCTTCCATCCCGATCAAATCCATGATTGGAACGTTCCCTTCCTGTGCCTGTTGCTCCATATGTAGAATTTCGTGTTGCCTTCCAGGGATCAGTCTCTCTAAATAGAGTTTCAATTCTTCAGAAATCATGTGGAAGCCTCCTCTTAACCCGGTCTATTTTAACATAAGAAAAGAGGGAATGCGAGTCAATCCCATTCCCCCTGAATCGTGTATCATTTTTTATCTTTATTTGCCAGGTCACGCCACTCCTGGATATACTTTTCTTTGATCTTATTATGTTCGTCCAATGTTTTTGCATAAAGAACTTCGCCATTCGGGCGTGCAAAAAAATAATAGTTCGGATTCGGCTCTGGATTCACCGCTGCATTGATCGCTGATTCCCCAGGTGCAGAAATCGGTCCAATCGGTAACCCTGATTCATGATACGTATTGTATGGTGACTCAACTTCTGTGTCCTTATACGTCACCGTTATTTTAGACTGTTGTTGCGCATAGGTTACCGTCACATCCGACTGGAGGGGCATTCCCTCTGCCAGACGGTTATAGAAGACCCCGGACACTTTAAAGCGGTCTTCTTTTTCTTTGGCTTCTTCTTCAATGATGGAAGCCAGCGTCAGTATCTGATAGGTAGTATAACCTGAGTCTTGTATATCAGCCTGGTAGGACATGACGATTTTACTCATTTTTTGGACCATGGATTCAATGATGGATTCTAATGAAGGATTCTTTTCATAGAAATCATATGTCGCAGGAAAAAGATAGCCCTCAAGCGGCCAAATTACCTTTTCATCTAATATCTTTTCATCCAAGATTGGATATTTGGCCATTAATGACTCTATGAACTTCTTGTCTTTCATTTTTTCTTGTACTTCTTCCTCTGTGTAATCCGTTTGTGCGGCAATTCTTTCTGCCACTTCGTTTATTCGTAATCCTTCTGGAATTCGGACAACCATTTCAGCTTGCTTATATACTTTCCCGTCTTTCAAGGAATTGATGATATCTTTCATTTCCATAGCTTGGGTCAATTCATAATTCCCGGCTTGAAAATCATCTTCATTTTTATATTTAACATAATATTTGAATACAAGGGCACTTTTGATGACACCGCTCTCTTCTAATTTTTTTGCGATTCCCCCTGTTGAAGTCCCGATCGGTATTTCTACTTCTACCGGCTTATCATTGGTAGCATTGACTGGTTCCAACGCACCTTTAATATATACATAGCCACCGATCCCAACGCCTACGATCGAAAAAACAAGAAGCGTGAGCACGATGAAGACAACACGTCTTACAATCTTTGCCTCCTGATTACGGCGCACGATCGTTTCTTGATCAAGATTTGGTTGAAGCACCTAAATATCCCCCCTCTAATACATCTTTTCTATTATACTATAAGTTAGTCCTTTTTCGGCTTAAATTCGTCAATTTTTTTAGATTTTGTCAAATTAAGGATTTCGTAAATGCTCCCTTATCCTGAAGGAATCCTTTTTGATTTCTTCAAGTGAACAAGAAAAGCGCAAACGCCCTGATCAACCACGAAGGTCACTGGAAGTCCGACGAGGAGGCTGTCGCCGCCGCAGGAGGACTGTAGTGATCCAAGTGGTTGGGCGTTGGAGCTAGACAACTAGAAAAGCGCAAACGCCCTGATCAACCACGAAGGTCACTGGAAGTCCGACGAGGAGGCTGGCGCCGCCGCAGGAGGACTGTAGTGATCCAAGTGGTTGGGCGTTGGAGCTAGACATCACTTCACCGCAACCACATTTTTAAACTTTCTTATCCTTAAATAAAAAACTGACCACATTTTGTGGTCAGCCCAAACATCGTTCTGTTTATAATTCTTCGGATTCTTGGAAAGTGTTCAACATTTCTTCAACCATATCCCATTCTTGATCGGATTCGATCGGAAATAGCTCGATATCGTCATCTTTTTCGCCTTTATCCTCATACCGGAATGCGAAAACCTCAACATCCTCCTCATCCTCGCCAGTTTCCGCTGGAACAAGTACCATATAGGAATGTTCTTTTTCGTCGACATCAAATGTAAAGAGAACTTCAAATAAGTGCTCTTCTCCATTTTCATCCGGGATAATAATACGCTCTTTTTCTTCCTCTGGCATTTTTAAGCACCTCTTTTTTAATTAGCTGCTGGGCTGTCTAGAAAGCTCTGTAAAATAAGCACAGCTGCCATTTTATCAATGACCCCTTTTCGCTTTTTACGGCTGACATCCGCTTCGATGAGCATCCGTTCCGCCGCAGCTGTGGTCAATCGTTCATCCCACAGCACTGTGGATATTTTTAATGTGTCCTCAACATGCCTGGCGAATTCTTGACACATTTCTCCACTCGGTCCTATTGTACCATTCATATTCTTCGGTAGACCTACCACGATTGTGTCGACTTCATGTTTCTCTGCAAGTTCCTTCACATACTGCAAATCCTGGTCGATGTCTCCCTTACGCCGGTATGTCTCGATTCCTTGTGCCGTCCATCCAAATGCATCACTTAATGCAATGCCGATCGTTTTTGTACCGACGTCTAATCCTAGTTTTCGCATAAGCAGTGATTATCGCTCACTTTCCTGGTGTTGTGCCAAATAGGATTTTACGAGTTCCTCAATCAATTCATCCCGTTCAATTTTTCGGATTTTGCTTCTAGCATCATTATGGCGAGGAATATAAGCTGGATCGCCTGATAAAAGGTACCCTACGATCTGGTTGATCGGATTGTATCCTTTTTCTTGCAATGAGTCGTATACTGACAACAAAACATGCTTGACGTTGGCATCCATCGAGTCGTCTTGAAAATTGAACTTTACCGTCTTGTCAAATGAGCTCATCTTGACACCTCTCTTTAGCGTTTGATTGGGAAACCCCTGATTTTCTACCTTCATTGTACATTATACATACAGGTTTAGGAAATGGATTTGACCAATTCGTAAACATAATTTAATGCGTCATCCAGCTTTTCAGGTTGTTTCCCACCAGCTTGAGCCATGTCTGGCCGTCCGCCTCCGCCACCTCCGCAACGGGTGGCTACTTCTTTTACAATTTTACCTGCATGATAGCCTTCTTTCGTTAAATTATCCGTAACTCCTGCAACAATATTCACTTTTTCATTATGAGCAGAGCCAAGGACAACCACACCACTTCCGATTTTGCTTTTCAAATCATCGACAATCGAACGTAAATTGTTCATATCACTTGCAGAAACTTTTCTAGCCAATACTTTTACACCATTGATTTCTTCAGCATGATCCATCAGCGAACCAGCTTCAATATTCGCAAGTTTCCCTTTCAGTGATTCATTTTCTCTTTGCAAATCCTTAATTTGGGATTGCATTGCCCCGACTTTTGCTGGTACATCATTCAAATTAGCTTTTAAAGCTTCTGCTGCATCCTTCAAGATTTGTACATGTCCTGTCAGATGACGGTATGCCCCTTCACTTGTGACGGCTTCGATTCTGCGTGTTCCAGCACCGATACCTGATTCGGCTATAATTTTGAACAACCCGATTTCTGCCGTATTTGCAACGTGGCAGCCACCACAAAGTTCAAGACTGTAATCACCAACTTTTACGACACGTACTTCACTTCCGTATTTTTCACCGAAAAGTGCCATTGCCCCCATCGCCTTCGCTTCTTCAATCGGCTTGACCATTTTTTCTACAGGAATCGTACTCCAGATTTTTTCATTGACGATTGATTCGATCTTTTCCAATTCCTCTGGACTGATCTGATTGAAGTGTGAGAAGTCAAACCGCAAACGACTCGGAGTCACTAGCGAACCAGCTTGATTGACATGTTTACCTAGGACATCTTTAAGAGCCTGATGCAGCAGATGAGTTGCAGTATGGTTTTTTATGATACCGGCACGGCTGATTTCATTGACAGTTGCTTCAACCGTATCCTCCACTTTCAATTCGCCTTTTTCTATATAGACCGTATGGAGGTTTTGCCCGTTTGGTGCTTTTTGGACATCTTTAACGACAGCTTGCACTTTGTCATTTTGCAGTGTTCCCTTATCAGCAATCTGCCCCCCGCTCTCTGCATAAAACGGTGTATGATCAAGAATAACGAGAACTTCTTCACCAGCTTCTGCTCTACTGACTTCATCGCTTCCTTTTACAATCACACTTACCTTGGAGGAACCATGAAGATGATCATAACCGATGAATTCACTCGCTGTTTTGATATCACTTAGAACCCCGCTCTGGACTTGCATGGATCCTGTGTCTTGCCGAGCCGAACGCGCCCGCTCCCGCTGGGCTTCCATTTCGGTCTCAAATTGTTCGCGACTGACTTTCAAGCCCTCCTCTTCCACATATTCTTCCGTTAATTCGAAAGGAAATCCATACGTATCATATAATTTGAAAGCGTCTGATCCTGAAAGTTCATTTTTTCCGATCTCTTTTGCATTTTTTATCATTTCGGATAAAATCGCCAAGCCTTCGTTGATGGTTTCATGGAACCGTTCTTCCTCATTCTTGACCACTTTTTGGATGAAATCTGAATTTTCTAGGACGTTCGGATAGAAATCTTTCATGACCTCAGCTACGACTGGAACAAGTTCAAACATGAACGGTTTGCTGATGTTCAATTGTTTAGCGAATCGGATCGCTCTCCGGATGAGACGTCGTAATACATAGCCCCGTCCTTCGTTTGAAGGTAATGCCCCGTCTGCTACTGCAAATGTGACTGTTCGGATATGGTCAGCAATCACTTTGAAGGCAGTATCATGCTCGGGATCTTTCCCGTATTCAATCCCTGAAATTCTTTCCGTTGCTTCAATCATTGGTATGAACAAGTCTGTTTCATAGTTCGTTGGCGCATCCTGCAGTGCACAAATGACCCGTTCAAGCCCCATTCCGGTATCGATGTTTTTCTTAGGCAACGGTGTATAGCTTCCATCAGGATTATGATTATATTGGGAAAATACAAGGTTCCAGATTTCTAGGTGACGTTCGTTTTCACCACCTGGGAAAAGTTCAGGATCATTCGGATCATTTCCGTATTTCTCACCACGGTCATAAAAGATCTCTGTATTCGGTCCACTCGGTCCTTCACCGATATCCCAGAAGTTTTCCTCTAAACGGATGATCTTTTCCTTCGGAAGGCCGATTTCGTTATGCCAGATGTCATGTGCTTCATCATCTTCTGGGTGGATCGTTACTGCAAGTTTTTCAGGGTCGATTCCGAGCCATCTTTCGTCAGTCAAGAATTCCCAAGCCCAATGGATCGCTTCTTTTTTGAAGTAATCCCCGATGGAAAAGTTTCCAAGCATTTCGAAGAATGTATGGTGTCGGGCCGTTTTCCCTACATTCTCGATATCATTTGTACGTATGGATTTCTGTGCATTGACGATACGTGGGTTTTCTGGAACCACACGGCCATCAAAGTATTTCTTCAATGTTGCAACCCCGCTGTTGATCCATAGTAATGAAGGGTCTTCATGTGGGACAAGGGATGCACTTGGTTCGACCCTATGACCTTTTTCTTTAAAGAAATCCAAATACATTTGTCTTACATCAGCTGAAGTCAGTGTTTTCATCATTGATTCCCTCCTATTTTCGTTTTGAAATCGAATCAGCTTTTTTAGGCAAACAAAAAACTCTCATCCTCAAAACAGGGACGAGAGTTATCACGCGGTACCACCCTGGTTATGAATACAAATGTGCATTCATCACCTCGACACATTAACGGTGTGCGCCGGCAGGGTTTACCTGCATTCCGGATCAGCGTTCAGTCAATCTTCATTCCAGAACCTCTTTCAGCCTGGGAGGTTCTTCTCTACAAGGAAGGGCTTTGACTTACTCATTCCATCATCACTTTACATATACATGTTCTGCTGTCGTTAATTATAGACTTTAATTTTCAGCATTGTCAACATTTCTAAAATGTTCTCTTGCATGGTGGAAGATGACTTTTCCAACTGCAAACAACGGAACAGCAAGCAATAACCCGACAATCCCTCCGATTTCCCCACCGATCAAGAGGGCAAAAATGATTCCGATCGGATGGATGTGCAATGTTTTACCGACGATCAACGGTCCAAGGATATTTCCTTCAATGAATTGAAGGATGATGATGATTCCTATGACGATCAATAGTTTATTGACTGAAATCGTAGCAGCAATCAAGGTAACAGGCACGGCTCCTAAGATTGGCCCGAAATAAGGAATGAAATCCGTGACACCAATAATGATACCAAGAATGATCGGGTAAGGGATCCCCACTATCCAGAACGAGGCGATTGCGAGTACAGCCAATATACAAGCTACTGTCAATTGGCCACGTATGTAGTTCCCCAACGACACATCAACATCATCAATGATCTTCTTTCCCGGTTCCTGCCACTTTTTCGGCGTTATGTTCCACATTGCCCTGCTAATCCCTTTGAAATCTTTAAGCATATAAAAAACGAGGAACGGAATGACGACCCAGGCGAACAGATTACGCCAGAATCCCTTAATCGTTCCGAGCACACCAGCAATCAATCCTTTCAAGTACTTCTCTACCGAGTTCAACGTCTTTTCAAACTCGATATGAACAGCTTCCGGGAGATTGTCGGTATGTTCGTAAAATTCCATGACCCAGGTGCGATAGGTTTCTGATAAATAAGGCAATTGGTCACTCAGATCCTTCAGTTGGGCAATCAGATAAGGGATACTTTTAAAAAGCAGAAATCCTATACCGCCAAAAAAGGTAAGATAAATGATCAAAATGGCAATTGATCGTGGAATCCCCCTTCTATGAATCCACTCAACAATAGGATGTAAGAGATACGTGATGAAGAGTGCAACGAAAAAAGGCAGGAATACTACAAGGAGTATATCTAGGATTGGATCCCAAAAAGGTTTCAGTTTCATAAGGACAAAGGCACATAATAAAGCCAATAAGACCATCCCAAGCCTTACCAGTGCTTCAATTGTAAAAAGTTTCTTCATAAGCGCCACCGGATCTCTTCTCAATATTCTCGTACCTTTAACGTACGCTTAAATGAACACCCTATTCACCTCCATGAAGAAAACATGGCAAAAGCTAAAGTTCACGACGCTCCTTTGGGTAAGTGGCCAGAGAGATTACGCAGTTTTGGATGCAGAGAAGGATGTACCGCTCAGCAACTTATTCACTTGGGTCACTTCAAGCTTTTTGCGGCAGTGACACATTTTTTGCATCTTATGTGTGAGCCCACGCAGAACCGAACTTTGTTTGGTTCGAGCCTCTGCGTCAGTCTTCCAGTGACCTACGTGACAGACGGGTTGCTTCCGTTTTTCAGGGTGAATTGGGAAGAAATCAACATTGAAGAATAACAAAGTTAAAGTAAAAAGACCTGACATTCAATTGAACGCAAGTCCTTATCAAGAAATCACTTTAGCAATTCTTTTGCGAAACCGTTTCATTTTCCTACCTGAAAATAAACGATTTCTTCTCATGTCTTTTCCGTATAATGATTTGATAAGATAGGCGCCGGCACAAGTCGTTGCTATAGTCATGATTGTACGATTCACCATTTAACACCATCCCAGTTTGAAGTTACATCGAAATACTTAGGTCGTCATCATCGAACAGATCATCTAAAGAAGTCAAACTGCCGTCTTCCTCGACTTGATTGAGAGCCAGCTTGCCATCAACAGCCGTCAGTTCGATGAAACATCCCCAACAATAATATTGATCAACCCCGATTTTGCCTAAGTCTTTGCACTGGCAGTTGGGACATCTCATGTTCGTTCCTCCTCTTGAATAAATCAAAAAGTGCTATGAATAGGATGTCCCGCTTTCTTTTATTTTATACGCTACTGCTTTTAGACCCGTTGATGAGAGAGGTTTCAACTGTTTCTCTTATTTTTTTGCTGAGATGTGAGTTTCGATTCCCTGAGTCATTTTGTTGTACTGCTCTTTCCAACGCATCCATTTCACCACAAAGGATCAAATATTCTTTGCTTCTCGTCACTGCAGTGTAAATCAAATTTCGCCGCAGCATCCGATAATACGCTTTTACAATCGGCAATACGACGATCGGGAATTCGCTCCCTTGCGATTTATGGATAGAACAGCAATAGGCATGGGTGATCTGGATGAGGTCCGTCTTTTTGAACGTCACTTCAATACCTTCAAAAGAGATGACGATCTGATCTTCTTTATCAGCCGTTTCTTTTGAATAGATGATCGAGACGATTTCTCCGATATCCCCATTGAAAATCTGCTCTTCTGGTACATTGACAAGCTGGAGAACTTTATCGCCTACACGGTAAACCGATTGAAAATACTCGATTTCTTTTTTTTGTTCATGGGGAGGATTGAACATGGCCTGTAATTCTTTGTTAAGTTCATCTATTCCAGCACGCCCTCTGTACATCGGCGCTAAAACTTGGACATCCTTTGCTGTGTATCCTTTTGTCATAGCGCTTTTACAAACTTGGAGGACCGCTTTTGTAACTTGATCATGAGAACACGGGAAAAAACGGCGGTCGTATTGGGGGTCTCTGAGATCCTCTGGCAGAGTACCTTTTTTCATTTCGTGAGCCAACTGTACAATGGTAGATCCTTTTGCTTGCCGATAAATTTCATCAAGCCTGACGGTCGGTATGACTTTTGAATTGATGAAATCCTTCAAGACCTGTCCTGGACTCACCGAGGGAAGCTGGTCTTCATCGCCTACTATGATCACCTGGATCTCATCAGGTAAAGCATCAAACAAACGATACGCTAGACGGACATCAACCATGGACATTTCATCGATTATCAAAAGCCGCCCGGCAATCGGATTTTCTTCATGATGTTCAAATCCACTTCCACCTTTCCAACCAAGTAAGCGATGGATCGTTACTGCCGGAAGTCCGGTTGATTCACTCATCCGTTTGGCTGCACGCCCGGTCGGCGCGACAAGCAGGAAGGGAAATTCGTCATCTTTGTACTGCTGTATATCCAATGAAAGGCCATGAATTTCGGCGTATGTTTCAATGATGCCTTTAATGACTGTCGTTTTTCCAGTACCCGGTCCCCCTGTCAAAATCATCATTGGGGAAATGAGCGCCTTATAAATCGCATCCTTCTGAGCTTCTGCATACTCGATTCCCTGGTTTTCTTCAAGCACACCAAGTGCATTGTAAAAGTCCGACAGTTCTATACGGTCATATTCGTCTTGTTTCAATAACCGTTCAAGCTTTTGGATCAAGCCATACTCTGCAAAATAAAGAGGAGGGAGATAAGCGTTTTCATCCTTGATGATCACTTTCCCGTCACTGTGTAAAGAAACAATCTCACTGTAAAAATCCATTTCAATGTCCCGCGGATTATTAAAGAGCAACTTTTTTGTTTCTTCTATCAGTTCTTCAACCTCTATGTATGTATGTCCGTGCTGGTTACAAAGTTCTTTTAGGTTATAGAGAAGACCGGCTTGAACACGCTCTGATGATGTTTTCTCGATCCCTAAAGCATTCCCTAGTTCATCTGCCCTTCGGAAACCGATTCCGTCTATATCATAAATCAGTTGATATGGATTCGACTGGATGACTGAAATGGCTTCTTCTTTATACGACTGGTAGATTTTCATTGCAATGGCTGGACCGATTCCGTATCGATGCAATGTACTTAACAGCTGTTCAAGACCTTGGTGTTCCATCAACGTTTCATGAATAGTCCTTGCTCGCTCTTCCGATAAATCCTTGACTTTATTCAATACTTCAGGATCCTCGATGATTTTTGAAAAAGCATCTTCACCAAGGGTACGGATAACCTTTTCCGCCGTCTTTTTCCCAATTCCATGGAACAGATCACTGGAAAGGTATTGAACCATGCCATCCTCAGTCCGAGGCAGATTTTTCCTATAAAATTCCACGACAAACTGTCTCCCGTATTTTGGATGGTCTTTCACATCCCCCCAGAAGATATACGTCTCTTCTTCCATCAATACAGGAAATGTGCCTACCATGATCATTTCTTTTTCTATCCTGTCTAAATTGGATTCCTTTGTTGATACTTTTAATACCGAATAAAAAGTATCATTATTTTGATAGATGATATGAAGAATAGAACCTTTCACATATCGTTTTTCATCTGTTTTTAAATCAAAATGGCCTTGTAACTCCATTATTTCGCCCCGCTACTTTTTGGTTTCAGTGGACTCTTGTATCTCATTGATTTTCTTGATCCCATTATGTGCAAGCAAATGATCGTTTTGGCATTCAATCGCTTTGTTGAACATCCCTTTTGCTTTATGGAGATTTTCTTTGTACAAATAGGCTACACCAAGATTATAGTAAGCGTCTGAATGGGTTGTATCGAGCTTGATGACATTCTCTAATGCTGTAATGGCTTGCTCGAACAGATTCAGCTTTCCTAGCGTCATTCCATATTGAAACCATGCTTCAGCGTCCTGGTCGTTTTTTTCTGCCGCTAATTGGAAATGCGGAAGTGCACGCTTGATGTCCCCTAATTGTGAGAAACTCATCCCTAGCATAAAGTGTGAATCTCCATCGGATAGGCCTTTCTTGACCGCCTCCTGAAAAAGGTCAAGTGCATCATCATACTGCTCAAGCTTATAAAAAACGACACCTGCCCCATAATAGGCAGCAGCCATTGATTCATCCAGAGAGATGGCCTTATCGAAAAAGCCAATCGCTTTTTCATACTCGCCTACCAGCTCCAGCAAGTTTCCGAAGTTCACATAAATGACCGGATCGTCCGGCTGTTCTTCAAGAGCACTATGGAAAGCCTTCGCTGCTTCTTCGTATTTTCCTTCTTTCATCAATTGAATTCCGAGTTTATTGTTTTCAGCCATCGTAAGCCTCCTTTTAATCTACTGTGAAAGGTTTGAATCAAATCAGCTCATTCCAGGTTCATAACCGATTTTTTATGCTCAAAAGCGGAAATATGCGCTTTTTTCTTTATTGAAGCCTATCTTTTCAGGTGTCTGAACGGCAATTTGCACGATTTTGAAATGCATTTGCACGGAAATAAAAATAATTGCACGATTTCAAAGAATGATTGCACGAATATAAAAATAATTGTGCGGCTTGAAGATTGGATTACGCCAAGTCAAAACGAATTGAATCAATGATCCTGTAATTGCACGAATCGGTCGGGAATTGCAACCAATGAATCAATATGTCGAAATCCAAATGGAAAGGACCTTGTCAAACTTCCATTTGAAAAGGTCCACTCCTGTCCATGCTCATTTTACAAATAAGAAATCTCTTCTTCTTTTTTGTAGACTTTATCGATCGTCCCTCCGCCAAGGCATACGTCCCCATCATAAAAGACGACGGATTGGCCAGGAGTGATCGCGCGTTGTGATTCATCAAAGATCACATCATATGTCCCGTCTTCAGTCTTTCGGACAGTCACAGCACGATCCGGCTGACGGTATCTGAACTTCGCCGTGCACTTTATCTCTTCCGGCATCTCTTCACCAGTCATCCAGCTAACCTTTGTTGCATTAAGCTTATCCGAATAGAGGAGTTCATTGTGGAATCCTTGTTCCACAAATAAGACATTCTTCTCAAGACTTTTTCCGACAACGAACCAAGGATCACCGTCGCCGCCAATGCCAAGTCCGTGGCGTTGACCGATCGTATAATACATGAGGCCGTCATGCTTTCCTTTCACCTTACCGGATAGCGTCTGCATCTCACCAGGTTGTGCCGGAAGATATTGACTGAGGAACTCTTTGAAGTTCCGTTCTCCGATAAAGCAGATTCCTGTGCTATCCTTTTTATTTGCGGTCGCCAGGTTCGCTTTTTCAGCCATTTCCCTGATTTCCGGCTTTTTGTATTCACCGATCGGGAACATGACTCTTGAAATTTGATCCTGGCTGAGTTGATTCAAGAAATACGTCTGATCTTTGTTGTCATCCACACCGCGGAGCATGACTTTTTCTCCGTTGCGTTCCCCGATCCTCGCATAATGGCCTGTGGCAACATAATCCGCTCCAAGGCTCATCGCATGATCGAGGAAAGCCTTGAACTTGATTTCTTTGTTACACATGACATCAGGGTTTGGCGTACGCCCTGCTTTATATTCTTCAAGGAAATAAGAGAACACTTTATCCCAATATTGCTTTTCAAAATTCACAGCATAGTAGGGAATGTCTAGTTGATTACAGACACGGATGACATCTTCATAATCCTCGGTAGCCGTACATACACCATTTTCATCGGTATCATCCCAGTTTTTCATAAAAATCCCGATCACATCATACCCTTGTTCCTTTAAAAGCAATGCCGCTACTGAAGAGTCGACCCCTCCTGACATTCCAACGACAACACGTATATCTTCGGGTCTTTTTTCCATTTATCTCACCTCCAAATCAAATCACATTGATGTCAATCGATTGACAATCCGGACCGTCTCTTTGGCTGCTTGTTCGATTTCTTCCATCGTATTGCCATGACCAAAGCTGAATCGGATTGCTGAAGTCATGCGCTCATGATCATCAAACATCGCTGCCAGTACATGGGAAGGTTCGATCGAACCCGCAGTGCAAGCAGAGCCGCTTGATGCTGCAATTCCAGCCAAGTCCAGGTTCACAAGCATAGCTTCCACATTCGTACCTGGAAAACTCACATTCAGTACATGCGGAAGCGAAAGATTGATTGATCCGTTCAATATATACTCAATACCTTCTCCGTCAAAAATTTCAAGCATCCTTTTTTTCATATTCAGAAGCTGTTCATGACGGCCGATCTTCTCTTCCTGAATTAACTCGACCGCTTTTTTCATGCCCATGATGCCCGGGACATTTTCTGTGCCCGCTCTTCTTTTACGTTCCTGCTCGCCCCCGAATGCTCTCGGTTCTAGCCATAGACCTTCACGTACATATAAGAACCCATTCCCTTTAGGGCCATTGATTTTATGAGCAGATACCGATAATAGATCAATCCCTAAATGCTTCACATCAATGCTGACACTTCCATATGCTTGTACCGCATCCGTATGGAAAAGTACTTTTTTTTCACTCGTAATCTTTCCAATCTCTTCAATTGGTTGAAGGGTACCCACTTCGTTATTTCCATACATGATGGTTACCAGGATCGTATCGTCACGGATCGCATCTTCAACTTGTTGAGGATCAATTCTCCCCTCCTCATCGGCAGAAAGGTACGACACTTCGAACCCGTTCTCTTCTAAATATTGAACAGCATGTAAAACAGCATGATGTTCAACCTTCGACGTGATAATATGTTTCCCTTTCTCCTGTAGCGCAAGCGCTGTTCCAATAATCGCCATATTATCGGATTCAGTTCCACCGCTCGTAAAAATGATTTCCTTGAAATTGGCATTGATGCTCGAAGCGATCACCCTTCTTGCTTCATCCAATGCTTGTCTTGTATTACGGCCGAATTGATGGATGCTCGAAGGGTTTCCGTATTGTGTTGTAAAGTATGGAACCATCGCCTCAACAACTTCCTCACGCGTAGGAGAGGTTGCAGCATGATCCAAATAAATCGCACTCATAAAAATCACCTGTATTGTAATGTTCACATTCTCCGGAACATTTACGATTATTTTAAACCACGGTCGTCAATTGACGACGTTTATCAATTGTTCGCTTTTGAACTCACATTAAATGTAGAACATGTAAGACTCCTGATCATCCTCCCCGCCACTATAAGAAGCCAACTCCTCAAGAGTGGTGCTGTCAAGGACTCCTTTCACCGCATCGCGGATTTTGATCCAAAGGTCCCTTTTTGCTGGTTCTTCGTCATCCAGGATTTCAACAGGTGTGATCGGGCCTTCGAGTACACGGATGATATCTCCTGCTGTTATATTTTCCGGATCCCGGGCTAAAGTATACCCGCCGTATGCCCCTCGTACACTTTTCACTAACCCTGCATTACGGAGCGGACCTACCAACTGTTCAAGATAGTGCTCGGATAATCCGTGGTCTTTTGCAATTGATTTGAGGGAGATTGGCCCTTCACCATGTTTTTTTGCCAATGCCATCATGATGGTCAATCCGTAACGTCCCTTAGTTGAAATTTTCATAATTTCCTCCTCGATTGACAACTCTACTACACCCAAAAGGTCAGTTATACCTCTATCGTATCCTATAATTCCATGATTTGGTGTTTGTTTCTCCGATTATCGTATCTGAATTTTTTACCTATGACATTATAGCACGAATAAGGTTCTTCTTGCATTGAATCGAGTCGTATAGTATCGTTCAGTTGAATTGATACAACGGATTCGAAGAGATAGTCCCTGAAAGGACGTGGAAATATGGATCTATTCGATGTGTCTATGGAAGATGGACCAAATGGGAAACCTCTTGCTGATCGGATGAGGCCAAGAAATCTGGATGAGTTCATCGGACAGGAACACATTGTCGGAAAAGGCAAACTGCTCCGGCGGGCAATTGAAGCTGATCAGTTATCAGCAATGATCTTTTTCGGGCCCCCTGGTACTGGGAAAACAACTCTTTCAAAGATCATAGCGAATACGACAGCAGCCCACTTTGAACAAATCAACGCGGTCACCTCTGGTGTAGGAGATATCCGTACCATTACGACCCAGGCAAGGGAACGGTTGAAGATGGAAGACCAAAAAACCTTATTGTTCATAGATGAAATCCATCGTTTTAATAAAAGCCAACAGGATGCCCTTCTACCATATGTAGAGGATGGAACGATCATCCTGATTGGTGCCACGACAGAAAGTCCGATGTTCGAAATCAATAGGGCCCTATTATCGCGATCAAGATTGTTCCGTTTCGAGCCGCTGACAGAAGAGCATACGAAAAAAGTAGTGGAAACAGCGATCAAGGTTCCTGACAGAGGGTTCGGCAACCATTCGATCAACGCCGAGGAAAAAGCGCTTGACCATCTGGTTGATGTAGCCGGCGGAGATGCACGTACAGCATTGAATGCACTGGAACTAGCTGTTCTGACGACTCCTCCTGATTCAGAAGGAAATATCCACATTACTTTGGAGATTGCAGAAGAATCGATTCAACAGCGTGTCCTGCAATACGATAAACAAGGGGACAACCATTATGATACGGTTTCAGCCTTCATCAAAAGCATCCGGGGGTCGGATCCTGACGCCACACTCTACTGGCTCGCAAAAATGATCTATGCCGGTGAAGATCCGAAGTTCATCGCTCGAAGACTTTATGTACATGCGGCCGAAGATGTTGGTCTAGCAGATCCGAATGCTTTGCTCATCGCTCAAGCTGCAGCCCAGGCAGTCGATTTCATCGGTATGCCAGAAGCCCGTATCCCACTTGCAGAAGCAGCTCTCTATATCGCAACTGCGCCTAAAAGCAATGCAGTGATTACAGGAATAGACCGAGCATTGAATACGGTGAAAAATGAAAAAGCCGGGCAAGTTCCGACACACTTGAGAGATGCCCACTACAGTGGGGCGAAGGAATTAGGTTCGGGAGTGGGGTATAAATATCCTCATGACTATAAAGATGGTTATGTGCCGCAACAATATCTTCCCGACCATCTCAAACATAAATCGTTCTATCATCCGAGTGAACGCGGGTATGAAAAGACAGTCACCAGAAGGCTTGATTATTATAAAAGCCGGGATGAATACAGCTGAATAACCTATCAATCAATCTTTTACAAAAAATAATATAGTAATCTTGTATAGTTTCTCTCTTTTTTGTCCAACATAAGGCTAAAAACCTTCTGGGATAAAAAGGAGAGAATTTTTCATGTCGAATCAAAGACAAGATGCATGGTCAGAAGAAGACGATCTATTATTAGCTGAGACGGTGTTAAGGCATGTTCGTGAAGGAAGCACACAGCTTCAAGCTTTTGAAGAAGTTGGTGACAAATTGGATCGGACATCTGCCGCAGTCGGTTTCAGATGGAATGCGATCGTTCGAAAAAAGTATGAACAAGCACTGAAAATCGCTCGTCGTCAACGCAAGGAACGTAAACGGGCCGCAGCTACGAGCAATTCACAAAAACCGAAACAGACGGACAATACCACGACTTATCAAACTCGCTTTGATGAGCCTATGGATTTTGAAAACTATCATCCTCTTTCTGAACGTAAGCATAAAAATTATACAGCCGAAGAAAAACCTGAAACTTCACCGACACCGGTACCGGCTTCAAGACCGCAAGAACCTGTAATCAAGCAGCAGGCTGAACCACAATCAATCGATCTTGATACCGTTATTCACTTCTTGAATCAATTGAAGAGTGACAATACTGGTTCTCAATCGGTAAAGGAAAGAAATGAACGCCTAGAACAAGAATGTGAAATGCTGAAAAATCAAAATAAAGAGTATGAAGCAGAATTGAAGGAATTGAAAGATAGCTTCGCATCATTGAAAGAAGACTATCAAGCACTCCTCCAAATCATGGATCGTGCAAGGCGTATGGTCCTGCTTCAAGATCAGGAAGAAATTTCTGCATCCAAGTTCAAAATGGATAAAAACGGTAATTTGGAAAAAGTAGCAAAGTAAGAACCGATAGACACAGCAAAAGGGGCTGCCCATAACAATAGTGCCAGACACCAGACCACGGTTTTCCATCATGTTATTCGATACCGTAAATGTCTGATACTTATGGGGCAGTCCCTTTTTCCATTTCATATTTAGTGGACAACAGAGACCTTACTCGCTTGTGTGGTCTCATTTAGCCTGCTTTCCCGAAGGTGGCATATTTCCAGTTTCCATCTCCTTGGCATCATTCAATTAGCAACAAACCTTTAGAAAACACCCAGAAAAAAAGTGCGCTCCTTTTTCGGTTCACACTTTCTACATTTCAAATATTTTCATCTGATCCGTTCTACTTCAATGTGGTTCTTGACCAGAATCCTATTGATCGCATGTCCCGCCATCATCAATCCAGAAATCGATGGGACGAAAGCGTTTGACGACGGCGGCATTTTCGCTTTACGGATTTTTGCATTTTCATCAGGAACGATGCTTTTACGTATTTCTTCGCGGATTTGGACGGGTTTTTCATCAGAAAAAACAACGTCGATCCCTTTATGGACGCCTTCCTTCCGTAACCTTGTACGAATGACTTTAGCGATCGGATCGTAGCTTGTTTTCGATATATCTTCGATTCGCAGGCGTGTCGGATCCATCTTGTTCGCAACACCCATACTTGAGATGATCGGAATCTCCCTTCTTAAGCACTCCTTCATCAAATGGATTTTATAAGAGATTGTATCTGAAGCATCGATTACGAAATCAAGCGGATAACTGAAAAACTGCTCGTAAGTTTCTTCTGTATAGAACATTTTGAGAGCTTCTACGTTACAGTCAGGATTGATGTCTGCGATTCTATCCTTCATCAGATCAACCTTAGGATGGCCGACGGTTGATAATAAAGCATGAAGCTGTCTGTTGACGTTTGTGATATCGACGTCATCCTTATCGACCAGAATCAGCCGCCCGACACCTGACCGAGCCAGCGCTTCTGCTGAAAAGGACCCTACGCCTCCAACGCCCAATACTGCAACAGTTGAACCTCTAAGTACATCCAACCCTTCTTTACCTATTGCTAATTCATTACGTGAAAACTGATGTAACATGTTGTATATTCCTCCAGTACTCCAAACAAATGTCCATAATAGCATATACGAAAGCCGAACTTGATTGCAATACCCCAAGGCAAATTAAAAAGCAACCAGTTATACCTGATTGCTTCAGTGATTGAACTTACAAGAGTCCCATATGTGCCGTCGAAATCCTTCTGTGTTGAACCTGCCTGAAAAGGTGGGTGTCCTGTTACAATCCTTATGCGTCCTTTCACCGAAGGCTTGCACGCAAAATCATAAACTCAGACTCCCATTTATAAAGTGTTGGCTCAAACGTTCGGCAGAAACGTACACCCCAGGACTCTTTGATATTGTAGTTATAGGATAGCATAGAAATTTACCGCTTTCAATCCATTTATCAATGTTTTCTAAAAAATCAAACTTCTTTACTAAGTAGTCCACTAAAGTGTCCAATGCCTTCAAATCCTATGTTTCCCAGGACCATGATCATATAACCGTTTAAAGGTAATCCATAAAAAAGCCACCCTCCAAAAGGAAGGTGACCATGGACTCATGATTTGTCACTTGCTGTCTTTTCTTTTACTTTAAGATGAAGGTCAGAGAGTTGTTGGTCACTGACTTTGCTTGGCGCATTGGTTAACAAATCGCTTGCGCTTGCTGTCTTCGGAAAAGCGATCGTATCCCGGAGATTGCTACGGCCAGCAATCAACATGACGAGGCGGTCAAGCCCAAGCGCGATTCCACCATGTGGAGGGGTCCCATATTCGAATGCTTCTAACAGGAATCCAAACTCTTTATAAGCTTGCTCTAACGAAAACCCTAGCGCTTTGAACATGCGTTCTTGAACTTCTTTTTGGTAGATACGCTGTGAGCCGCCGCCTAATTCATAACCGTTCAAAACAAGGTCATATGCTTGTGCCCGAACCCTCACTGGATCTTCTTCAAGTAAATGGACGTCTTCCACTTTCGGCATGGTAAATGGATGGTGTGCTGCCACATAACGATTTGCATCTTCATCGAATTCCAAGAGTGGGAAGTCTACAACCCACAAGAAATTGAATTTTTCTTTATCGATCAAATCCAATTCTTTTCCTAGCTTCAAGCGTAAAGCCCCCAGGCTTTCTGCAACCACCTTTGGCTGATCGGCAACAAACAGCAGCAAGTCTCCAGGTTTTGCATTGAATGCCCTGATCAATTCTTTTTGCAATCCTTCATCAAAGAATTTGGCGATCGGACCTTTTAGGCCTTCCTCTTCGACCTTCAACCATGCAAGTCCTTTTGCACCATATACTTTTACGAAGTCGGTCAATTGATCGATATCTTTTCTTGAGAATTGGTCTGCATGGCCACTTACATTGATTCCTTTTACAAATCCACCGTTTTCAACAGTAGAGACAAATACTTTGAAGTCTGATCCTTCCACCAGGGATGAAACGTTCACCAGTTCCATTCCAAAACGTGTGTCCGGTTTATCAGAACCATATCGACCTATCGCTTCTTCATATGTCATGCGTGGTATCGGAGTTTCAAGGGTAATTCCTTTCGTCTCCTGCATGATTTTGCGTATCATTTCTTCGGTCATCTTGAAAAGGTCTTCTTTATCCATGAAAGAAGTTTCGATATCGACCTGGGTAAATTCCGGTTGGCGATCTGCACGAAGATCTTCATCCCGGAAACAACGGACAATTTGGTAATAGCGTTCAATGCCGGACACCATCAATAATTGCTTGAAAATTTGTGGGGATTGTGGCAACGCATAAAAATGACCTGGGTTCACACGGCTTGGCACAAGATAGTCACGCGCTCCTTCCGGTGTACTCTTCGTAAGCATCGGTGTTTCTATCTCAAGGAATTCATATCCGTCAAGGAAGTCTCTAATCAGTTTCGTCACTTTACTTCTGGTCTTGAGTGTCTCTTGCATGAACGGACGACGAAGATCCAAATAACGATATCGCAACCGGACATCTTCCGTTATTTCTTCCTTATCTGAAATAACAAAAGGCGGGGTCTTGGCAGCATTGAGAATCTCTACTTTTTCTGCTCGGATTTCAATTCTACCCGTCTCGATATTTTCATTGATCGTCGATTCATCACGTCCGACCACTGTCCCTACGACATCAAGGACATATTCGCTACGGACACGCTCTGCAAGGTCTGCTGCTTCCTTGGAGGTTTCGGGATTGAACACGACCTGTACAATACCGGAACGATCACGAAGATCGATGAAGATGAGCCCGCCTAAGTCTCTTCGTTTTTGAACCCACCCTTTCAATTGTACTTCCACTCCGATTTCTTGTTCTGTTAGTTTCCCGCAATGATGCGTTCTTCCAATCATGATTGTGATCCTCCCTCAAGTTGTTTCAATATATAGTCTTTAGCATCTGTGAGTTGTACTTCCACTTGTTCACCTGTGGCCATATCTTTTACATTGATGATTCCGTTGTCGAGTTCATCCTCACCCAAAATAAGAACATATTTAGCGTTCAAGCGATCTGCTGCTTTAAACTGCGCCTTCATCTTTTTATCTAAGAAATCCTTGTCAGCCGTCAATCCGGCACTACGGAGTTCATTCAGGATCGACATACTCCGTTTCTTCGGCTTTTCACCTATTGAAACAAGGTAGCAGTCAATTCCTTTTTGAACAGGCAATTCAATTTGTTCAGCTTCTAGTGCGACTAGAAAACGTTCTAGGCTCATTGCAAAACCGATGCCTGGTGTTTCAGGACCGCCGATCTCTTCAACTAAACCATTGTAACGGCCTCCACCGCTCAATGTGGTGATTGCCCCGAATCCTGGTGCTTCGCTCATGATTTCGAAAGCAGTGTGATTATAGTAATCCAGGCCTCTTACCAATGTCGGGTCCACTTCATACGGAACACCTAGTTCGTCCAGATAAGTTTTTACATTTTCAAAATATAACCGGGATGACTCATTCAAATAATCGAGGATCGAAGGTGCTGACTGCATTTTCGGATGATTTCGATCTTTTTTACAATCCAGGATTCTGAGTGGATTCGTATTGATCCGATTCTGACAGTCTTCACAAAGTTCATCCAATACAGGTTTGAAGTGATCAACCAGCGCTCTCCTGTGAGCTGTACGACTTTCGTTATCACCAAGTGAATTGATGATCAGCTTCAGATGTTTCAAACCAAGCTCCTGATAAAGCTCCATCGCAAGTGCCATGACTTCGGCGTCAATCGCTGGATCATTACTTCCCAGCGCTTCGATTCCAAACTGTACAAATTGTCTTGTGCGTCCTTTCTGTGGCCGCTCATAACGGAACATCGGGCCGATATAATAAAGTTTCGTCGGTTGCTGGGCTTCGCCGAATAGTTTGTTTTGTACAAAAGAACGGACCACGGAAGCGGTACCTTCTGGCCGCAATGTCAAGCTACGTTCTCCCCGATCCTTGAACGTATACATCTCCTTCTGTACAATATCAGTCGTATCCCCGACACCACGTTGGAACAACTCCGTATACTCGAAAATAGGTGTGCGAATTTCATGGTAATTATATTTACGGCAAAGCTCCTTCGCCTTTTCTTCGATCAACTGCCATTTCTCGACTTCCCCTGGTAAAATATCCTGGGTTCCTCTAGGAATTTGAAAACTCATCCCATTTCACTCCTCAACTTTTTTGAAAACGATAAATGATTGGTTGTGATTCATTAGTTAAATGTAATTTGCTTCTATATTAAGCGAAGTTCGCGACAAATAAAAACAGCCTTAAAGGATAAAGAAAACTTGGCAAAGCCAAGCCATAGGTGTAGGCTGAGTCATAGTTGCACTTATACTGAAGAAAGTATTTTATACTTTCTTCAAGTGTAACAAAGCCTAAAACTAAAAATACTCCCGCCCCTAATAAATAAATTAGAAGGGACGAGAGTATTTACCCGTGGTACCACCCTAGTTGAAGCAAATATTGCTCCCACTCAAGCTGCAGTTAACGCCTGCTTACGTTTGACCCCTACTGCAAGAGCATGTTATGTATGGTTCGGGATAAAACCTACGGAGTGTCTTTCGTCCAGGCTCTCTGTGGAAATGCTTCCAGCCAATGGCATTTCCTCTCTAGACATGAGTTTCTGAAGTACTTTTCTCCATCCATGGTTGTTTTCGTATCATTCGAATTGATTACTATCATACGGACCTTTATTCCTGATGTCAAGAGTATTTTCCATTTTAAATTATCCCATGCTTAATCTAAATAAATTTAGTCGGTTATCTATTCAATCGTTGTCTTAATTTTCTAACTGCCTCCAGGCTGACTCCGAACTCTTCGGCCAATTCGTCATTCGTCATCAAATGTTCTCTTTCAATGAATTTATGGAAATCCAGACCGAACAATGAATTTGAACGTTGTTCCAGCACATCATGTTTTAAGCTTTTCCTCATCCTCTTTAACCACCTGTTTTTATATTTACTACCTATCATTGCCTTTTCATCTGATTTTTTTACATATTAGAAAGGTATTTTAATGAAATTGGAGAATCCCATATATCAAAACCACCCCGGTCTGGACCGATATAAGGAATAGAGCTCAAGTCATGGAGGTGTATAGGTGAAAAGGTTTTGGAATGTTTTTATCGTGAGTTGGCTGGTTTTCGGAGCGGTAACCCCTGCTTTTACTAGTTCAGTATCAGCAGCAAATCAGGGATATGTAAAAATCAACGTCGATACATTGAATGTGCGGTCAGGTCCTGGACTCGACAACTCTGTTGTTGCTCAAGTACATAAGAATAAGGAGTACCTGATTCTTTCCGAAAAAGGGGAATGGCTTCAAATCCAGGTAGGCAATAAAAAAGGTTGGATTGCCGGGTGGTTTGCAAGGAAAGTCAATAAATCCTCCAATGAATCCACTGGCAGTCCAACTGATCAATGGGTCTCGTCTATAGTGGATGGATTAAATGTCCGTTCAGGGCCCGATACATCCTTTTCGATTCTCGGGCAGATACACTCACATGAAAAGTATCAAGCAATCGAGACTAAAGAATCATGGACAAAAATCCGTTACAAAAACTCTACCGGTTGGCTTGCTTCATGGCTGACCGAATCTGCTAATAAACGATCAACCAAACAAAATCCAACCTCAACGGGACAGTCTGTCGTCAATATACCGAACCTCAATGTACGGAGTGGCCCAGGAACAAATTACAATGTAATTGGGTCGATCAGTAAAGGTCATGGGGTTGAAATACTGAATATACAAAACGGCTGGTATGAGATCAAGCTGAAACAAGGGAAAGGATGGGTTGCAGGCAAATATGTAACAAAGGCACTGAACCCGGGTCGTTCTTCAGGGACACCATCAGCACCCCCTGCTTCATCACTTGCTGCCAAAGCAAAAGTGACTGCAAAGATATTGAATGTAAGAGACAAAGCAACCTTGAATGGAAAAGTCGTTGGTCAGGTAATGAAAGATTCCGAAGTCAAAATCGTGAAAAAAGAACACGATTGGGCATATATCGAATATGGAAACAAGAAGGGATGGGTCGCTTCCTGGTTTCTAGAAGAACTTAAATCATCAACAACTCCTTCTACTGAAAGAAATTTATCCAATAACCCATCGGTATCTTTACTTTATGATGGAACTAACCTTAGGAACGGACCATCAACTAGTCATAAAGCTGTAGCTCGTGGAAATAAAGGAGATCAGTTTCCGGTTCTTTCGAAGCAAGGCGATTGGTATAAAATTAAGCTTTCAAAGCAGCAGGAAGCTTATGTTGCAGGCTGGATCGTTTCACTGAGCGGGACTTCGATGCCAGAAGTGACTCATCCGACTGTAGGGGACCACTTGAAAGGGAAAACCATCGTATTGGATTCCGGTCATGGCGGATATGACGGAGGAGCAGTTGGCATCACTTATGGTACAATTGAAAGAGATTTGAATTTAAGTGTTGCGAAAACCGTATCTTCAAAATTACAAGCTGCAGGTGCAAAAGTGGTTATGACGAGAAATGATCATCAATTTGTAAGTTTGCCATTCAGAGTTTATTTGTCCCATTCGAATAGTGCCGATGCGTTCATCAGCTTGCATTTCAATTCATCCATATTCCCAAGCGCGAAAGGCATCAACTCGTTTTATTATTCAAAATCGAAAGATGCACCGCTTGCAAGTTCCTTACAGGACGAGCTCGTAAGACAGACGGGATTATCGAATCGTGGAGTCGCACATGGGGATTTTCAAGTTTTGAGGAACAACCGTCAACCTGCTGTACTATTAGAGCTTGGCTTCCTGTCCAATTCACAGGAAGAACATTATTTACGAACTGCCACCTATAAAGATAAAGCAGGACATGCGATTTACAGGGGTCTTGCAAAATATTTTTCATCTAAATAAATAACAAGAACGGGCTTGTTGATCAAGCTCGTTCTTTATTTGATTGTTTTATGACGATTTTCCCACATAAAAAAGCATGTTGTCTTCATCCTATAGCTCATGCTTTTTTTCGCTTATTTTTTCATTTCAACGGTATCTAAAATTAAGGTGACTGGGCCATTGTTGTGGATCCGGACATCCATCAATGCACCGAACTTACCTGTTTCCACCTGGATCCCTTTATCCCGTAATCGTGAATTGAATTCTTCATAAAGTTCTTGTGCCTTCTCCGGTTTAGCTGCACTCATGAAATTCGGACGTCTTCCTTTCCTGCAATCCCCATGGAGTGTGAATTGTGATACAGAAAGGATCGCCCCCCCAATATCGATCAGGGAGAGATTCATCTTTCCTTCCCTGTCTTCAAAAATCCGCAGATTGGGTATTTTTTCAGCCAAGGATTTAACATCCGCTGTCGTATCCTCATGTGAGATACCGACAAGAAGGACAAGTCCCTGTTCGATTTGACCTACTGTTTGGTCTTTCACAATGACCTCTCCGCTCGTCACCCGCTGTACGACAATTCGCATTATGTGTAACCTCCTATTGCATAACTCTTCGGACTGCGTACACATCAGGGATACGCTTGATCCTCTCGACCACCTTTTGTAGATGACTGACATTATGAATGGATATCGTCATGCTGATGGTAGCCATTTTATTCCTGTCTGATCGCCCAGACACTGCGCTGATGTTCGTTTTCGTTTCAGCAACTGCCTGAAGTACTTCATTCAACAAACCTCTGCGATCAAATCCATTAATTTCAATATCGACGCTATAATTTTTCGATTGGCCCGTACTGCCTTCCCATTCAACTGGTAAAAAGCGGCTCTCATCATCTTCAACTCTGATATTCGGGCAATCTTTACGGTGAATCGAAACACCACGGCCTTTCGTAATATAGCCGATGATATCATCACCGGGAACCGGATTGCAGCATTTTGAGAGACGGATCAGAAGGTTGTCGATACCCTTTACCTGGACGCCAACTTCTGTTTTCCTTTTCTGTGGTGTACTTTTCGTTTCATTTATCGAATGGATCAGGCTTTCGGTTTCTTGATCCTTCTTCTTTCGTACTTTATCAGCAAGGCGGGTTGCAATTTGTGAGGCAGTAATTCCGCTATATCCCACTGCTGCGTACATATCCTCAATATTTGAGAAGTTATATTTCTGGGCCACCCTGTTCAAGTTTTCTTGAGTAAGGATATCTTTCAATTCATAGCCGTCATTTTTGATCTCTTTTTCTACCAAATCTCTTCCTTTGGCTACATTCTCATCTCTTTTTTCTTTCTTGAACCATTGACGGATCTTATTTTTTGCATGTGAACTTTGTGTCAACTTCAACCAGTCCTGGCTCGGACCATAGGAATGCTTAGATGTTAACACTTCAACGATATCACCGGTTTTCAGTTTATAATCAAGGGGAACCATTTTTCCGTTGATTTTCGCACCTATACACTTGTTGCCGATTTCAGTATGAATCCTATAAGCGAAATCCAAAGGGACGGAACCTGATGGAAGTTCGATGACGTCTCCTTTTGGAGTAAAGACGAAAACCATATCGGAGAAAAGATCGACTTTCAAGGATTCCATGAATTCTTCAGCATCTGTCGCATCATTCTGCCATTCGAGAATTTCACGAAACCAGGTAAGTTTCTCTTCGAATGTATGATTCTCGTTGTTTATACCTTCTTTATACGCCCAGTGGGCTGCAATCCCGTATTCTGCAACACGATGCATCTCCTCTGTGCGGATCTGTACTTCAAGCGGATCGCCTTTTGGTCCAATGACAGTCGTATGCAAGGATTGATACATGTTCGCCTTAGGCATCGCGATATAGTCTTTGAATCGGCCGGGCATCGGTTTCCAGCATGTGTGGATGATCCCAAGGACGGCATAGCAATCACGAATATTATCGACAATCACACGTACAGCAAGCAAATCATAGATTTCGTTGAATTGCTTATTCTGTTTCGTCATTTTGCGATAAATACTGTAGATATGTTTCGGTCTTCCCCAGATATCCGCATCAATGTTCACTTCACTCAATTTGGATTGGATATCATCTATAACTTCCTGGACATACTGCTCCCGCTCATTACGTTTCTGTTTCATCAAGTTTACGATCCGATAATATTGCTGGGGATTAAGATAACGTAGTGCAACATCTTCAAGCTCCCACTTGATTGTTGAAATACCGAGCCGATGGGCAAGCGGTGCAAATATTTCAAGCGTTTCATTCGCCTTTTGAATTTGTTTCTCCTTGGGCATATGCTTTAACGTACGCATATTATGAAGACGGTCCGCAAGCTTGATCAGAATACAACGGATATCCTGAGCCATCGCTACAAACATTTTGCGGTGGTTCTCAGCTTGTTGTTCTTCTTTTGATTTGAATTTGATTTTCTTAAGCTTTGTGACGCCATCGACTAACATGGCGACCTCTTCAGTAAAAGTTTCAGTCAGTTCCTCAAGGGTAACGTCTGTATCTTCAACGACATCATGAAGAAACCCTGCTGCAATCGTAGGTGCATCCATTTCCAGGTTCACAAGGATGTCTGCTACTTCAACAGGATGGTCAATATAAGGGTCGCCTGATTTCCGAAATTGCCCCTCATGAGCATCTCTGGCAAACACATACGCCCTCTGCAAAAAATCTGTATCTTTTTTCGGCAAATAGTTTGCCGCTTTTTTCATTACTTCTTGAATGGCCATGCAATCACCTATCATATGTTGATTGGTATATAAATTCTATTATCGTTAAAATTTGACTTCCTGTAAAGCGAAAAGAGAAATTTGTCGAATCATTCTTTGTGAAATGGGAACGCTCCGATAATTTATGTTGCTTTTATGCTGGCTAAAAGAAAAGCGGAAGCGACCTGCTTAGTCACGTAGGTCACTGGAAAACTGACGAGGAGGCTGTCACCGCCGCAGGAAGTTTGAAGTGATCCAAGTGACTGGTCGCTGAGCTAGACAAAAAGAAAAGCGGAAGCGACCTGCTTAGTCACATAGGTCACTGGAAAACTGACGAGGAGGCTGTCGCCACCGCAGGAGTGTCACGAATTTTGCAGAAATCAGCTTTAAAGGATTTTCCCCTCACTTACTGTGAAATCCGGAGTTTCGAGTATTAGAAAAACGAGCCCTGCTACGAGCCCGTTTGTTTGTCATCGAATTTAATATTGCATGAGTGTGAAAATGTCATACCCGTCCAATTTTTCCCGTCCGTTCAAGTAAGTCAATTCAATCATGAATGCGATTCCAACTACAATCCCGCCAAGCTTTTCTACTAATTGGATCGTGGCTTCAATCGTCCCGCCTGTCGCAAGGAGATCATCTGTGATCAAAACCCGTTCGCCTGGTTTAATCGCATCCTTATGGATTGTCAATACATCTTTACCATATTCTTTCCCGTAGTCGACCTTTACCACTTCGCGGGGCAATTTCCCTTCTTTACGAATCGGCACGAATCCGACTTCCATCGCATATGCAACCGGGCATCCGACGATGAATCCCCTTGCTTCAGGTCCTACAACCACATCAATTTGTTTTTCCTTTGCATATGTAACGATATCATCCATCGCTTGTTTGTAGATTTGACCTTCTTGCATAAGTGTAGATATGTCCTTGAAACGAATTCCTTTATGAGGGAAATCTTCAACAACTTCGATATATTGTTTATAATCCATCTTTCTAGTAAGCCTCCTCAAATCGAACAGCATCTTTTTCATCTTCAAAAAACCATCGCTTCAAATCACGATAGGAGGAGTAACATAAGTCATTCTCAAGACTTGCCTGCTCTTGTTTTCTCCTATACGTCGCGGATTCAGTAAGCGGTCGTTTCATTGGTTGGTCTGTCACTGTTATAACACCATTGTCTATTGTAACAAATTCAAGCTCAAAAAACACCTGTGACATGAAATAGACAGACTCTTTCGTCCAACCTTTATAAGCTGCCAGATCTGCTGCACGTGTCTTATAATCAAAAGTACCCTGCTTTTTTAAAAAGGAATAATACCATTTGAAAGAATCCCTTGTCGGAATCGGATTGAAATAATGATCTTCTTCATGGTGGAAAACCGTATAGACCCGTTCTACGGAGGAACCATAGTTCATCAGTTGCTTCAATTGATCCTTACTGGAAGGCAAATCAAGAATAATCAAATATCGGCCTTCCAGTTCAAGTGATTCAAGGGAAACTTCCTCAGAAATTTGTATTATTCGATCCTCCCAATTCTTCAAGCTTAATGATTCTATCGTTTCTTCTTTAAAAGAAAGCAATTGGACCTTGTTCCGATCAAGGAGCTCCAATCGACTCGTAAGATTTTTGATGCCACGGTAGTCGAAAAGCTGCTTTTCCTTGACTGCGATATCCTGTATCATCAATTGCGGCTTTCTAAAACCATTCCATTCATTGATCGACAACTCGCCTACGACTGAAATCGAAGCGTTTGGAGTGATCTCTTCGAACACCTCCCCAAAATGAAAACCGATTACATCCAAATTGGAACGATCCCCTTTTAACGATAGTTTCAAATGCTTGGAGTCGCTTCCTATCCTACGAATCTCTTTCAATCTGCATTGGTCGATGAGAAACCTCGGTTTAGGATTGTCAACTCCAAAGGGCTCCAACGCTTTTAGTTCTTCTATGACATCAAGTGAAATGTCATCAACAGAACATTGAAGGTCGATCGAGGTTGTCGGCGAAAAATCTTCCTCTGTCAATTTTTCTTTCGCCTGCCGATTGAGCCTTTCCCTCAACTGATCTAGGTATTCAAGCTGAAGTGTCATACCTGCTGCCATTGGATGCCCGCCGAAGTGCGGTAAGATATCCCGGCATTCTGATAAATTCTCAAACATATCAAATCCTGTGATGCTCCGAGCGGATCCTTTTGCGACACCTTTTTCCGGATCGATACTCAAAATGATCGTGGGCCGATAGAATTTCTCGACGATACGAGAGGCGACGATGCCGATCACACCAGGATTCCAATCTTCCTTCGCAATGACCAACACTGAATTGTCGTCTGGAGGATATTGTTTTTCTACAATTTCCACAGCTTCTTTCGTGATTCCATTGACCAGGTCTTGCCTTTCTTTATTCACTGCATCTATTTCTTGAGCGATCATCTTAGCTTGATCCGTGTCTGAAGTGGTAAACAGGTCAACAGCTGGATCAGCTGAGTCCAGTCTTCCAGCCGCATTGACACGTGGACCGATCCCGAACCCGATGTGTTCAGAGGAAAGTTGTTTATCTACTAATCCACAGACCTTCAATAAAGCTCGTAAACCAGGCTTAGGTGTGGTTTCTAGTTTCTGTATACCGACCTTTACAATTAAACGGTTCTCATCCACAAGAGGGACAAGATCGGCAATTGTTCCAATACAAGCAATATCAAGTAAATGCAACGGGGCTTCTCCTAATAGGGCGTGAGATACCTTGAACGCCACCCCTACCCCAGCCAGTCCTTTGAATGGATATGTACATCCCGGTTTCTTCGGATTGATCGTAGCATATGCATCCGGCAGTTCAGGCTGAGGTTCATGATGATCCGTTATGATCAAATCCAGTCCGATTTCCTTCGCTACTTCTGCCTCATGAATCGCAGATATACCCGTATCGACCGTAACGATCAACGTATATCCCTGGTCCTGAGCCCATCTGAAAGCGGCTTCGTTAGGACCATATCCTTCCGTGAAACGATTGGGAATATAATAGTCAAAATCGGCTCCAAGCTCACGCAATGTATAAATCATGACCGATGTACTGCTGACACCATCTGCATCATAATCTCCAAAAATCAATATTTTTTCTTCTTGCTCGATTGCTTTCTTAATCCGTTCAACTGCTAAGTCCATTCCATCCATCAGGTAGGGGTCATAAAAATCAACATTTTCCGTATGTAAAAAGTTCGTGACTTCCTCTATATCTTGCTTACCTCTATTGACTAACAATCCCGCTACTAGCGGTGATAGACCGAGACTATCCACCAGTTCATTTCTTTTTGACTGGTCTACTTCCGCGACACACCATCGTGTCCTCGAATTCAACATAAAACCACCTCTTAACTCACTCATTATACAAGAGTGTTTCAAGAGGTGGCAAATTGTAATTTGGACTATGATATTGAGTTATCGGAAGAATTTGCAGTCTGAGACGTATTCTTTTTTGATACACGGTCTTTTTTAGTTTTATGGTCAGAGCTTCTCTGGTCATTGATCAAATGTTCGTTCCTTTTACGCAATGACCTTATTTCTTTTTTCATGGAATAGAGTCTTGCTGAGCCTGCAAAGCCGACAACCAGCGCTCCTAGCATAGCAGAGCCCAATATGACCAGGACTAACGGCCAATGGGCGGTCCCGACTAAATAATCCACTTCAACTGCCTTCACGTTAATGACAGCGAATACAGCGACAATAATTGAAAAGAGCAATACAATGATGAAGCTCCATTCTTTTCTCACCATCAATCACCATCCTTTTCTTCCTGATACGGATTAATATGTACAAAAACGTCGCGGACCAACGATTGTTCAATTAACCGTCTTTTCACCTCTTTCCCAATATCATGTCCCTGTTGTACTGAAATCTCAGGATCGACCGCTATTTTGATATCAATGATGACATAGTACCCGTGTTCCCTGGCAAAAAATTCATCGAGGTTCATGACACCCTCGACACTTTCAACGATTTTCCTCATTTCTACTGTGTCTTCGTCATGAAGGACATGATCAAGCGTATTATGAATCGATTCCGCCCCAAGCTTCCATGCAATCCTTAGAACAAGAAGAGAAACAGCTAATCCAGCGATCGGATCGGCATATTCGAGCCAATTGACGCCTAATTTTCCTCCGAGGACAGCTGCACCGATACCAATAAGTGCTGCTATGGAAGAAAAGACATCTGATCGATGTTCATATGCATTTGTGATGATCGCGTCGCTATTTATTCTTTTACCCAGACGGTACTTATATTGAAACATCAATTCTTTTGAGATGATCGAAAATATGACAGCATAGATCGCCCAGATCCTGGGGGCTTCGATCGGATGGAAGAAGGATTCAACCGATGAATAACCAATTTCAAGACCAACGATGAATAAAAGGACAGCTACGATTATGGCAGCGATCGATTCAGCTTTCCCGTGTCCATAGGGATGATCACGGTCAGGAGGAAGCTTTGCAGCCCTAAGACCTAGCAATACCGCAAATGACCCCCCAACATCCGATGCAGAATGAACCGCATCAGCCATCAATGCACGACTGTTCGAGATATACCCGACCACTCCTTTTATGACTGCCAGGATAAGATTTCCCACAATGCCTACCCAAGCGGCAAATTCTCCTTGACGGAAACGTTCTTTGTTCTGATTGTCCACGATATCCACTCCAAACAACAATCTCCATAATAACTTACGCTACCGCAGATGATTTTAAACATGTCTTGCTACACGGCAAAGAGCCACTGTCCTTTTTGGAGGCTCTGTTAAATTTTAATAGTGTTTACATATAGAAAATGGATTTACGCGAAATTCACCACACTCCTGCGGGAAAAGCCAAAAAGGTTGACCGAAGAGTTCAATCTGGTCAACCTTCTTTTAGTTAATCAGTAGATTGTGCTGGTTTCACACGTTTCTTTTTCAATTGCTTCGCTTTTAATACCAGCCATATTTGAGCAGCAATGAAGAGAGAAGAATAAGTACCTGCAACCAATCCGATCAACAGGGCAAATGAGAAATTCGTGATTGCCGGGCTTCCGAAAATCATAAGGGCTAACGCTGCAAAGACCGTACTGAGAACAGTGTTGATGGATCGGCCGAAGGTCTGTACAAGACTCACGTTTACAATCCTTGATAAATCTTCGAATGTCTTTACCTTCGAGTATTTCATGTTTTCCCTGATCCTATCGAAAGTGACGATCGTATCATTGATCGAGTAACCGACGATGGTCAGCACGGCAGCAATGAACGGAAGATCCACCTCGAGCCTCAATAAACTGAAAATCGCTACAATGAAGAATGCATCGTGCAGCAAGGCAATGATCGACGACAAAGCCATCAACCATTCGAAACGGATTGTCACATAGATGATGATCCCAATTGACGCAATCGCAATTGCATAAAGGGCATTCTTTGCTAGTTCCCTTCCGACTGTAGGGTCGACTGTACTTACGTTCGGTTCTTGCCCATATTTTTCATTGTAGTATGACTTCAATTCACCAATTTCATCTTGTTTCAAAACACCTACGTATCGTGCTACTGCAATATTTTGATTTTCCCCTGAAATAATGACTTCTTCTGCCTCTAAACCTAATGAACGAAGCTGATCATCAATCGTTTCTTTATCAAGGGCCTGATCTGCAGTGATTTCAACACGGCTCCCACTCTCAAAATCAATGCCCAGGTTCAGCTGGAAGATCACAAGGGAAAGCAAACCAAGTCCGAGTAATACGCCTGATAGTGTAAAGAATTTCTTGCGATGCTTTACAAAATTGATGTTCTTGAATTTATTTTTCGAAATATCAAGACGGTCTGTATCATCCAGATCACTGATTTGTTCTTCTTTAACTCCGAACAATCGAGGCTTTTTATTAAGGATACGGCTTTTCACCCATAAACCGAGGAAAAGTCGTGATCCATAGACTGCTGTCAAAAAGCTTGTCAAAATACTGATGATCAATACAAGGGCAAACCCTTTGACTGCGCTTGTTCCAAAAATGAAAAGGACCGTTGCTGCAAGTATCGTTGTAATATTCGCATCAAGAATCGTCGATAATGACCGTTTATTTCCTGCCTTGAAAGCAGACATGACCGACTTTCCTGAACGAAGTTCTTCTTTGATCCTCTCATATGTGATGATATTCGCATCGACAGCCATACCGACCCCGAGGATCAAGGCTGCAATCCCAGGGAGTGTGAGTACACCCTCCATCCATTCAAAAATAAGCAGGATCAGATAGATATAGGTAGATAAGGTAACAACCGCGATGATTCCTGGAACACGATAATAGAGGATCATGAACAGGAAGATGACCGCAATACCAATCGCACCAGCAGTCACTGTTTTATCTAGAGAGTCTTGCCCGAATTTCGCACCGACAGAAGTCGAATACACCTCTGTCAACTTGACTGGAAGGGATCCAGCGTTTAACAGATCTGTAAGCTTTTGTGCTTCTTCTACAGATTCGATTCCTGTAATGGTTGCTTGTTTTGAATTAATGACCTCTGTTACCTTTGGAGCAGATATATATTTAGGTTCCCCTGGAGCGTTACCTTCTTTTTTAACTTCTTCCTTGAAGGAATCCTTGCCTTCTTCAAAGTCAAGCCAGATGGCGAGACGGTTATCCGGCGGTCCCATCTCCATGACTTCTTTGGTAACTTGGCCGAATTTATCCCCGTCTTTCAACTCCAGGGCTACAATCGGGCGGTTCGCTTGCTGTGCAAACTCGACTTTCGCTCCGCCTTCTTTCAGATCAGAACCTTTCAACATGACGTTATCATTCACATCGCGGAAAGTAAGCTCCGCTTGTGTAGATAACAATTCACGTGCTTTATTCTGATCATCAACACCTGCAAGTTGTACACGGATCCGATTGCCTTCGATTTGGATATTAGGTTCAGAGACCCCGAGTACATTTACCCTTTTGTTAAGGGCACTTACAGTATTGTTCAATAATTGCTTGTCTACTTCCTGATCTTCATTCGTTGGTTCCACATCATATAGAACCTCGAATCCGCCTTGTAGATCAAGACCAAGTTTGATGTTCTTGACGATGTCCTTCGTCGTCCCCCCGATTGCTCCAGCAATCAAGATGACAAGAAGGAAAAAGGCGACAATCCGTCCTCTTTTAACCATATGTATTTTCCTCCCATTATGCCGACAATCTGGATGTCCGTCCTTATGTTATGTAATGACAATACACCCTATTATATCCATCAGATAAATTGCATGTCAATTTTCCTTCAGCGTATCAAATGAATACCAATTATCATCAGTGACAGCCTGTATAGTCAGCCAATTCATAAAATCATTCGTCGAAAGGGTTAAAATTTGGTTGACCACCTGGTGGATCATCCAATCATCATCTTTCGTTTTTTTGGCACGGGAGATGACACAATTCCAGATTTCTTCTTCTGTCACACTCTCATAACCCATGAAATGAATTTCTTCTTTTTTACTAGCCAATGCAGGGCTCACTTTAGGTAACCATTCTTCAAGAACCATCGTTTCACTGTTTTTCTCAGACACAATGTTTTCCCTCCTTTACTTTAAGGGTTGTCGATTTTTTATTCGTCCTAAAAAATAGAATAGATGGCGAGACCGACCCCTAATCCTGCGATCAAAACACCCGTCGCTACTGCTAGAAAAGCATAGTGGAAACGAATGTTGAACAGGGCAGCGGCTACACAGGCACTGTAGGCACCGGTAGTAGGAAGAGGTATAGCTGTAAACAAAATCAAACCGATTGCACCGAATCGCTCGACGTTCTTGCTGTTCTTCAATGTTCGTTCATATAGCCAATCGTAAAAACGTTTGTACCAGCGATATCGCATCAGAAAGGTGCTCAATGGACGGAACAAGATCAATAATGGGATGATCGGCAACAGATTACCAAGCACCGCCAAGCTGAATGCTGGCCAGAAATCAAATCCAAAACCATAGGCGAGCGGGAGACCACCACGTAACTCTAGTATCGGCATTGCAGATACAATTACCACGATCAATTCATTCGGCAGAAAACTGAGATTCTCTACCAAAAACTGTTTAATAGCTTCCTTCAATGTCTACACCTCAAAATTTATACTTGTCATGCTTGGCCCACTTTTCTGCATATACATGAAAAGAAAAGGATGTTCAGTCACGATAACTGCTATGTACGAAGTATGCAGTAAAAGAAGGCAGGGGCGAATTCATGTCAAAACAAACGTTCATACAAGGAACAGTGATATTGATTGTAGCTGGTTTGATCACAAAAGTCCTAGGATTCATCAACCGGATCGTCATCGCCAGGATCATGGGACCTGAAGGCGTAGGATTATATATGATGGCAGTCCCGACCTTGTTGCTTACGATCGCTCTTACTCGACTTGGCCTGCCTGTAGCGATCTCAAAACTGGTCGCAGAGGCTGAAGCCCAGAAAAATCCAAGAAAAATCAAACAAATCCTCGTCGTGTCGTTGACAATAACAGGAATCCTAAGTCTTATTTTTACATTAGCGCTGATTGCACTTGCACCTATTTTATCACGAACCTTATTAACTGACCACAGAACTTATTACCCGCTGATCGCAATTGCACCGGTCGTCCCTATTGTCGCCCTTTCCTCTGTCTTGCGCGGCTACTTCCAGGGAAGACAGAATATGAAGCCTTCAGCATATTCACAAGTGATTGAACAAGTCGTACGGATAACACTTGTGGCATTGTTAACAAGCGCATTGCTGCCATATGGGGTCGAATATGCGGCTGCAGGCGCTATGATTTCTGTGGTGATCGGTGAGTTTGCATCCCTCCTTTATATGTTTTCGGCATTCAAACTCCAAAAGCGTATCCGAATAAGGAAAGGATTTTTCAATTATGTGACAAAAGGGAAAGAAACGTTCAATCAATTGATGAAGATTTCCTTACCGACCACGGCCAGTCAGTTGGTCGGATCTGTTTCTTATTTTTTCGAACCGATTGTCGTAGCAAACAGTTTACTTCTGGCTGGTATCAGTGTAACAGTAGCTACCCAGCAATACGGGGCATTAGCAGGTTATGTCATTCCCTTTTTGACTCTGCCGATGTTCATCACCTATTCCCTATCTGTTTCACTCGTCCCTGCGATCAGCGAAGCTGCTGCCCAACAAAAGCATCACGTCGTGGAATACAGGCTTAATCAGGCACTTAGGATATCCATGCTCTCAGGTGGAGTGTCAGTCGTCATTACGTATGTCCTAGCCGCTCCCTTAATGGATCTGATGTATAACACACCTGGAGTTGCGATCTATGTAAAATTGATGGCCCCATTTTTCTTCTTCCTCTATTTCCAAGGTCCTCTTCAGGCGGTACTCCAGGCCCTTGACCTGGCCAAAGCAGCAATGATCAATAGTATCGTCGGAGCGATCATCAAAATGGCAGCAATCTTCCTTCTCGCATCACGTCCTGATTTAGGCATCATAGGTGTCGCGCTTGCCATTGTCATCAATGTCGTTCTTGTGACCTTGCTTCATTTTGCCACAATCGTCAAAGCAATCAGTTACACGGTTGTCGTCAAGGATTATTTGAAAGCAATCATGGCCATTTCCATTACAGCTGTAGCCGTTACAGGTTTTTATCAAATGTTGGACCTGGACTTGCTTTTCCGGACACTACTGACGATCGCTTTCACACTTTTATTGTACTTGCTCCTTGTGATCGGCCTCAAATTAGTCAAGAAGGAAGATGTCCAGTACATCCCTGTTTTGAAGAAAATCGTACGATAGTACGGTCAAAAAAAATCAACCCGCATTCGATTCCAGGGTTGATTTTTTCAATCGTTTTCTCTGAGGTCGATGAAAAAGATGCCATCGGACTCTAAAGAGCAAAAAGAAATCTTTTTTAAATCTCGGAAACCTAATTTCTTAAGCTCTTGGCGTAACCAAAATTCTGTTTTACCTAACCTTTCCAAATGATCTCCCTGGATTTTCCCATCCAAAACCAATGGTAATGGAAAGAGATTACTGCCAGGGTCCTCCTCTTTTTCTTCCTCTTCCTTCTTGATTACTGAAAGCCTTCCTGTCGGCTCAAGAATCGCAAACTCGACATCCGAAACTTTATTTACTCCATTTTCACGTAACTGTATCAATAAATCATCGAAGTTGTATCGTTGTTTTTTCATTTGTGCCTCATCAATCTGGCCCCGATCGATGATGACGGAAGGCTTCCCATCGATAATATGCCTCATCTTTTCACTTTTTAAGGAAACATAGGCAAAAAACACCTGTAGAACCAACAAGACGCCGATTCCGAGCAGTGAGTGCATCATCGGTTTTTCCGGACTTTCAATTGATATGACCGCCATTTCCGCAATCATGATGGAGACGACAAAGTCAACAATCGAAAGCTGTCCGATTTCTCGCTTCCCCATTAGACGGAAAACAACGATGATGATGAAATAAATGAATAGGGTCCGAAACATTATAATCCCGATTTCCATGGAAGTCTTCTCCTTTCTTTACATAGTCTCACCGACTAAGGAGAAGATATGAAAAGTTCCAAATGGTAAAATTTTAGAAGTAAGCCAACAAATAGCGTAAAACCAAATAGATCGTGGAAATGATTAATGAAACGATCACTACTGGAAATCCGATCAAAAAGAATTGTACAAAGCTGAACGTCTGTTTAGACTTTGACGCTAATCCTGCAACAATGACATTCGCTGATGCACCGATCAGTGTTGCATTTCCACCTAGACATGAACCTAAGGCCAGCGCCCACCAGAGCGGGTCCAGATTTTGGATCCCGTATTCCTCGAACTCCATGATGACAGGTATCATAGCCGCTACAAACGGGATATTATCGACAAAACCTGAAAGCAAACCGGATCCCCATAAAATGATGATCGCAGTTTTAGGGATATCCCCTTCTGTCCATGACAATATTCCTCTTGCCATCTCATCGATGATTCCGACTTCGATCAAACCTCCTACCAGGATAAACAACCCAATAAAGAAAAAGAGCGTCACCCATTCAATTGAACGAAAAACCTCTTCGATCTCTTGTTCTTCCGTTGTAATCAGTAATAATAATAACGCACCGCTCATGGCTACAGTCGTCAAATCCAAATGAAGGAGCGGATGAAGGAGAAATCCGCATATCGTCAATAATAGGACTGTGACTGATTTATAAAGCATCGGCCCTTTCTTCAAAAATTCTTTTGGATCAAGCTGCATCAATTGTAACCGCTTTTCACTAGATATGAACAATGAACGCCGATAAAAAAGGGAGATCCCTCCGATGACCACGATATAGATAAGAAAGACAACTGGTCCAAGGTTCATGATAAAATCATTGAAGTCCAAATGATCGACAGCCTGACCAATCATTATATTGGGAGGGTCCCCAATCAACGTCGCTGTCCCTCCGATATTCGCAAATAAGATAGCGCTGATCAAAAAAGGAGTACTGGACACATTCAACATATTCGTCAATGTAATGATGATAGGTACTAACAGCAATACTGTTGTAACATTATCTAAAAACGCTGAGCCGATAGCCGTAATCGTGGACATGACGATCAATAACGGTATCGGCTTTCCTTTAACTTGTCGGGCCAATAGGATCGCTATGTATTCAAAAACGCCATTCTGGCTTGTGATCGAGACGAGAACCATCATTGAGAATAACAATGCGATCGTATTCCAATCGACATGCTCGAAAAAAGCTTGTTCGACCTCTAAAAGACCAAGAACGAGCATGATTACGCCACCGCAGCAAGCTACAAGAGCACGATTGATTTTTTCAGTCATAATTCCAATATAACTAGCTAAAAAAATGATAAACGCTAAAGTTACGCTCACATTTCCCATCCTCTACTTGTCCGTAATAGTACATGGTATGTAAGGAATCAAGTAAACATGTTCGACTTCTAATTTATCCTGAGGCTGAATAAGTTGTACTAAAGAATATACATGCCTATAAGGGGTGAGGAATATGTCCAGACGTATGATTTCAGCAATGGGGTTCGGGCTTATCGTCGTATTAGCGATCATCATGTCCAGCAGCTTCATACTTTCCATGATCCTTCGTTTTTCCAGCTTGACGGAGCAATCTTTGACCTGGGTAATTCTAGGACTATCGGTCATAGCTTTATTCATAGGAGGGATTGTCTCGGGGAGAAAAGGAAAGGAAAAAGGCTGGCTGCTTGGGGCAGGTACAGGACTGCTGTTTACGATTGTAGTCTTCCTTGTCCAATACCTTGGATACCAGATCAAATTCGATCCACAGCAATACATGCATCATCTCGGCTATTTGCTTGCATCCGCTTTAGGGGGGATGATGGGGGTGAACCTCTCATCCCATAAAAATTAAGGTACCATAACGAAAAGACAGCAACAAAAAAAGAGACTGATTCACCATGTGCTTGACCTTTTAGGCACATGCTTTGTTTCAGCCTCTTTTTTAGATTACTGATTATTATCGACCACTTCGCGAATTGCAGAGCGATCGTATGTAAGTTTCGATCCATCTCCTGCACGAAGGACGACTGAGTTGTTTTCTTCGTCAATCGCTTCGACTGTAGCGTGTAAACCACCAATCGTAATGACGCGATTTCCCTTCTCAAGACTCGCCTGCATTTGAGCCGTCTTTTTCTGACGCTTTTGTTGAGGTCTGATCAAGATGAAATAGAAAATCACAAACATTAGAATAATTGGTATCAATCCACCTAAACCTTCCATGTGCTGTTCCCCCCTTTCAAATCATAGTATATGTTAAAAGTTTTTTGCATCAGGTTTATTGAAACCATATTGTTCAAAAAACTCTTCCCGGAAATCAAGCAATCGATCCTCTTGTATCGCCTGTCTGACCCGCTCCATCAATTCTAACAGAAAATAAAGATTATGATAAGTCGTTAGCCGGAAGCCGAATGTTTCACTGCTTTTCACAAGATGCCGGATATAGGCTCTTGAATAGTTTCGACATGTGTAACAATCACAATTTTCGTCAAGAGGTCGGAAATCCTTGCTGAACTTCGCATTCCGTACGACTAATCTTCCTTCGCTCGTCATACACGTCCCATTGCGGGCAATCCTCGTAGGAAGAACACAATCAAACATGTCGATGCCCCGGATCGCCCCATCGATAAGTGAGTCAGGTGACCCGACTCCCATCAAGTATCTTGGCTTATCCTCCGGAAGCCAAGGTGCAGTGAATTCCAATACGCGGTTCATGACATCTTTTGGTTCTCCGACAGACAATCCGCCGATTGCATACCCCGGGAAGTCAAGCGATACAAGATCTTTGGCACTTTGTTTCCGAAGATCTTCATATTCTCCGCCCTGGACGATCCCGAACAATCCTTGGTCTCCAGGTCTTTGATGGGCTTCCAAACAACGTTCTGCCCAGCGACTTGTCCGCTCTACGGACTGCTTCATATAGGAGTTTTCAGCAGGGTAGGGCGGACATTCATCGAACGCCATCATGATATCTGAGCCTAATGCATTTTGAATATCGATTGCACCTTCTGGGGTAAGGAACAATTTTTCCCCACTAAGATGGTTCCTAAAGTGGACGCCTTCTTCTGTGATTTTTCTTAAATCACTTAAGCTGAATACTTGGAATCCACCGGAGTCTGTCAATATCGCCCCGTCCCAATTCATGAATTTATGTAGGCCACCCGCCTCTCTGACAATATCGTGTCCTGGCCGGAGCCATAAGTGATACGTATTGCTAAGAATGATGCCAGCACCCATTTCCTCAAGTTCCTCTGGGCTCATGGTCTTGACCGTCGCTAGTGTCCCTACAGGCATAAATACAGGTGTTTCGAACGTACCGTGCGGGGTGTGGACTTTCCCAAGGCGAGCTCCTGATTGTTTACATGTTTTGATATGTTCATAGCGTATGGCGCTCATCGGTGACTGATACTCCCTTCTAGAATCAGCATTGCATCCCCGAAGCTGAAGAAACGATACTCAGCATCCACAGCCTCTTTATAAGATCTCATAATCAAATCTTTTCCTGCTAATGCACTTACCAACATGATCAATGTTGATTGTGGAAGGTGAAAGTTTGTGATCAGTCCATCAATTCCCTTGAACGTATACCCAGGATAAATGAAGATATCTGTCCAACCTGATTGTTCCTCGAATCCTTTTGGGCTATTATTGGCTACTGTTTCGAGAGTCCGCGCAGATGTTGTGCCGACCCCGATAATACGACCGCCATCTTCCCTTACTTGATTCAATAGATTCGCGGTGCCTTTGGATATCTGATAATATTCCCCGTGCATTTCGTGTTCTTCCACCAGCTCTGCAGAAACTGGACGAAACGTTCCTAGACCGACATGTAACGTAATATAAGCAACATGGATCTTTTGGTCTTGAAGCTTCTCAATCAACTCTTCCGTAAAATGCAAACCGGCCGTCGGTGCAGCCACTGAACCGATGTGCTTTGAAAAGACGGTCTGATACCGTTCTTTATCATTCAACTGCTCCCTTATGTAAGGTGGGAGAGGCATTTCACCTAGTCTGTCGAGAATTTCATAAAAGGTGTTCCCCTCATAGGCAAAACTTAATAAACGTTCCCCTTGAGCACCTTCTTCAAGACATGTTGCTTTCAACTGGCCATCTCCGAAAGAAAGAGTGGTTCCGGATTTTATACGTTTGGCTGGTTTTACAAGGGTTTTCCAAGTATCGTCGTCTTCTTCTTTTAAAAGCAAGACCTCAATTTTCGCACCTGTATCAGGCTTTATACCATACAATCTTGCAGGTAAAACTCGTGTATCATTCAAAACCAGGCAATCTCCAGGCTTCAAATATTTCGTAATATCACTGAATGCGTTATGTTCTAAACTGCCTGATTCAGGATCGACGACCAACATTCTCGATTTTGTCCTATCTTTAAGCGGTGTCTGCGCAATCAAATGTTCGGGCAAATCAAAGTCGAATTCATTTACTTTCATAATCGTTCACCTTATTCATAAGCTTTTTGTTTTTCATTGATGTGGTCAAGAGAGAGCATTATCTGAATCGTCCGATCAAATAAAAGATCAACGATAGGACAATGCTCACGACGATTGAGGTAACAATCGGAAAATAAAAGGTCGTATTCCCTTTTTTGAAAACAATGTCGCCTGGCAGCTTACCGATAAAGCTGCCGATGATACCAAAAAGAATAAATACGATCCCGATTACGATGAAAATTTTACTCATGATCTTTTCGGTTCCTCCAAGTCAAAATGCTTGTAAGCAAGTCCCGTGGCCATGCGCCCCCTTGGTGTACGTTGAATGAACCCAATTTGGAGCAAGTAAGGTTCATATACATCCTCAATGGTTTGAGGCTCTTCCCCTATTGTTGCAGCGATGGTATTCAAACCGACAGGACCTCCCTTGTAATTTTCAATCATCCCTCTTAACAATTTATAGTCAATGTTGTCCAATCCTAAACGGTCCACCTGCAGTCTTTCAAGTGCTTGGACCGCAATATCCTTTGTTATGATCCCCTCACCTTGTACTTGTGCGAAGTCACGGACCCTTTTCAAAAGCCGGTTCACAATTCGTGGTGTCCCCCTTGCCCTTCGCCCCAGCTCTTCAGCAGCATCAGACTGTACTTGTATCTCAAAGAAATCCCCTGTCCGGATGACGATCTCTGTCAAATCTTCCAGTTCGTAATAATCAAGCCTGCTGTGGACACCAAAACGGTCACGAAGTGGCGCAGATAATAAACCTGCCCGGGTAGTCGCACCTACCAACGTGAACGGCGGGAGGTCCAAGCGTACAGATCTTGCAGTTTCACCTTTTCCAATAACAATGTCAAGGCAGAAATCTTCCATTGCAGGATATAACACTTCCTCCACAGAACGATGAAGTCTATGAATTTCATCAATGAATAGGACATCACCAGGTTCAAGCGCAGTCAAAACCGCTGCTAGATCACCAGGCCGCTCAATGGCAGGACCACTGGTCGTTCGTATATTGACCCCCATTTCATTCGCGATGATGCAGGAAAGAGTCGTCTTTCCCAATCCTGGCGGTCCATAAAGGAGCACATGATCGAGCGGTTCACTACGCATTTTCGCAGCTTCTATAAATACTTTAAGGTTTTCCTTCACCTTTTGTTGTCCGATATATTGCTGGAGATACTGCGGACGTAAACTGAATTCAAGTGTTTCATCATCCTGATTGAGTTCATTTGAAATAATCCGTTCTTCCATCTCACACCCACCTCAGGTTTAATTCAATAATAATTGTAAAGCTTTCTTGATGTATTGATCGGTTGTCAATTCACCTTCACCTTCTAGCTGAGGTGCAATCTTTTTGATTTCTCTATGACCATATCCTAGGGCCTCAAGCGCTTCAAACGCATCTTGCAAACCATCTTGAGGAACCTCGACCCTTGGCCTTTCCTCAATCTTCACTTCTGTCCAAGTCGTCAACTTCCCTTTCAAATCTAAAATCATCTGTCTTGCTGTCTTTTTTCCAACTCCCGGAAAACGTGTCAAAAACTTTTCATCTTCATTCTCAACCGCAGAAACAACCTGATCCGGTTTCCCTGAAGCTAAAATGGCAAGTGCTCCCTTTGGCCCGATTCCCGAAACTTGAATCAATTTCATGAAAAGATCACGTTCATCCAGATTTTCAAACCCGTATAACGCAAGAATATCTTCCCGGACATGCTGATAGGTATAAATTGTTGTAGTGTTTCCGATTTGCTTTTGATAAACGAACGGATTTGGACAATTTATTTTATAACCGATGTTTCCGCATTCAATGACGACATGATCTGTATGTATGTATTTTACTTGACCAGTAATATAATCAATCAATGGTAGTAACCTTCTCCCCTATGTAGTGCGTATGATCTCTCTCCTATTGAAAATACGAACGTTTCTTCTTATTTTTTATTGTAGCATATCAGTTGAAGAAAAGTCGATGGAATATAGACCTGGATAGGATGGATTCTCTAGATGTAAAACGACCCAAGTATGATCACTCATAAAATCAATTTAATATCCAGTTCAGTCCTTATAATGAACATTAAAAGACCTACTGCTAATAAGGCAGTAGGCCAAGGCTCCAGGTTATCAGCCCTTTATTCTTTTATTGCATAGGGTTTATATTGATTGATTACTTCTTGATAATTTGTCTTCGTCTCAACTCGAATACCCTCTCTTAACTTTTTCAGAAGGTTGCTTTCAAGTTTATGGACATCAATTTGATAGAACGATTGAATAACTTGGTCTTCATGGGGTCTACCGTTGAAGATCGTAAGGATACCATCTTCGGTCAAACCAAAATATCCATTTACTTTCAATAGTGGCGAGATATCGTCTATTTCCTGTTCAAATATGATTCGACTCAAATCTTGGTCAACCAATTGCCAGTCTGCATATGCTGCCCAAAAGTCATCCATTGACCAGATCGTTTCATAGATGACTTCTTGACTGCTTTCCCCGTCTAAATAAGTTCGCTGTAGAAGAACTTCGACCGTAAGTGGCCCGGAAACAGTTTGTGCTTTTGGACTTCCTGTTTGAACCTGCGAAGGTAAATTTGCTTTCACCTCATCCTCAAACGAATGAAACAAGAGTACATAAACTGCCCCTAAAACGGTCACAACTAATGGAAACACCCATGCTGTTTTCATGGAGAAGGCTTTCACCAACTATCACCTCTCGTTGTCTTCTTCAGACAATTATACATTCAGTAATAGTTTTACCGTATTAGGATAATTTATCCATCTTGTTCAAGAGAAATGCGCCTCGTATTCTTCATCATCTACTTCCAAGTTGTGATACACTTCTTGTACATCTTCCAGATCTTCCAACGCATCAATCAAACCAAACATCTTTTTAGCATCTTCACTTTCAAGCTTTGTGAGTGTTTGAGGGATCATTGTAATTTCTGAAATAGAAGGTGTATAACCTTTTGCCAGCAGTTCTTCTTTCACACTGGAAAAGTTCTCTGCATCAGTATGGATCTCATAGGTGTCTTCTTTTACTTCATACTCTTCTGCACCTGCTTCAATGATTTCCAGCATGAATTCATCTTCAGATAATGAAACATTTTCTTGAGGAATGATGATCAATCCTTTTCGATCAAACATGAAAGCGACGCATCCGGATTCTCCAAGGTTTCCTCCGTTTTTAGAAAACGCATGTCTCACTTCAGCTGCAGTACGGTTTTTATTATCAGTCAACACTTCTACCATCACTGCTGTCCCTCCGACACCATACCCTTCATAGACGATTTCTTCGTAATTGGCACCTTCTATATTCCCAGTTGCCTTTTTGATGGCTCGATCGATGTTTTCATTCGGCATATTCGCGGATTTGGCTTTATCAATGGTTAATCGCAGCGATGGGTTCGTTTCTGGATCGCCTCCACCCTCTTTCGCTGCTACGAAAATTTCTTTTGCAAGCTTCATGAATACTTTTCCGCGTTTCGCATCCTGTGCATTTTTCCGCCGCTGTATATTTTTCCATTTAGAATGTCCTGCCATAATGTTTCTCCCCTTTTGATGCACTTCAGTATCAATATAGCACATATGTTTATCTGTAAAAAGAAAATGGGAGTGACACACTAAGTGCCACCTCCCGATCAACATCCGATTAACGATTGTTTCCAAAAGGGCGTTGTACTTCATCGCCAAGATCGTTCATAATTCCATTGACATCTGAACGCACCTCAGCGAAACCATTACCGCCCCTTAAGTCATCGTCGACGTTTCTGATTCTTGTAAACATATCTTCATCCGTTGTTACACGAACATTTTTATCTGTCATTTGTTGCACAGTGTTTTTGACTTTGTCCCTGATCGTTTGATCATTACGATCGTTCGTATCGATACCTATTAGAACTGTATCCCCATTTACGACGACACGAGCGTCATTAACGTCATTCATGCCCTTGACTCTATCACGGATCCGCTGCGCTAGATCTCCACCGTTGTAATCGTCTGCATAATTGACTTCTGCTCTATCCAAGTCATTACGGTTGCGGTCACGATCAGCTATCTCAGTTAAAGGACCTTCACCATCAGTATTATTGGAGTAGTACCCGATTGGCCGCGTATCATTGTTGTAACGGGTATCCATTGCCTCATTACCGTCTGCATTACAGGCTGACATCGTAACTGTCAGCATAAGTGCCGAAGTCAAAACCATTGATTTTTTCATAAAATAAACCTCCTTTCACCATTTAGAATGGCAATCAGAGGTTTAAAATAATCTCAATTACAATGGAAATGATTAACTTTTGTTTTTGCCCTTAGGTTCTTTTTTCTTTTCTTTTCGAGGCTGCATCTGGATGTCGATGTCCCAATAAGGATCTCTCCCAGGAGTTTGGCCCATAAATGGAAGCTGACCCATTCCGCCCTGATCTTGCTGCATCCACGGCATTTGTCCCGCTTGCTGGTCTTGGCCCATCATCGGAAATTGACCCATTCCCGCTTGCCCTTGCTGCATCCACGGCATTTGGCCTGCTCCTGCTTGATCTTGGCCCATCGTCGGAAACTGGCCCATTCCCGCTTGCCCTTGCTGTATCCACGGCATTTGGCCTGCTCCTGCTTGATCTTGGCCCATCGTCGGAAACTGGCCCATTCCCGCTTGCCCTTGCTGCATCCACGGCATTTGGCCTGCTCCTGCTTGATCTTGGCCCATCGTCGGAAACTGGCCCATTCCCGCTTGCCCTTGTTGCATCCATGGCGATTGACCTGTGCCTTGCTGGCCTTGACCCATCGTCGGGAGCTGACCCATTCCCGCTTGCCCTTGTTGCATCCATGGCGATTGACCTGTGCCTTGCTGGCCTTGACCCATCGTTGGGAACTGCCCCATTCCCGCTTGGTCCTGGGTTAGCCAGGGATTTTGTGCTTCATTATTTTGCCCATGTTGCATCCATGGCATCTGTCCTGCTCCCTGTTGATCTTGCTGCATCCATGGCATCTGCCCTGCTCCCTGCTGGCCATGTTGCATCCATGGCATCTGCCCTGCTCCCTGTTGATCTTGCTGCATCCATGGCATCTGCCCTGCTCCCTCCTGGCCATGTTGCATCCATGGCATCTGCCCTGCTCCCTGCTGGCCATGTTGCATCCATGATTGACCCATTCCGCCATGACCTTGGCTCATCCATTGATAATCATCTGGAGCCATTTCTTCCATACCGTACATTCCTTGATGCCCCATGTAACCTGTTGGCATTTCTCCGTAATGGTCCATATGCCCATACATAGAGTAATCACCCATATGATGAGGCGAATATCCGTATGGTTGCATCATCGGATCACAGCAAGGATCCATCATTCCGTATGAATCATGGTAGCCCCATGGACCTGAACAAGGATCCGGCATGCAATAATCGTCATATGGAACACATTCAACTGGAGGACATGGCTCTATAGGCTTTGGCTTTGGAATTTCATAAGTGGTCGTTTTTTCTTCCTGTTGTATGCCTAATGTAATTTGAAACTCTTCCTCTGTAATCGGTGCCTTAGGTTTTTTAGGAACCGGTTTCTCCTTCACAATCGGCTTTTCCTTTATCGGTTTTTCTTTGATCGGCATCTCCTTTTTAATCGGCATTTCTTTTTTCACAGGCTTTTGAATAGGCATTTCTTTTTTCAGTTTAGGTATTGGCATTTCTTTTTTTGGTTTAGGAATCGGTATTTCCTTTGCAATTGGCTTTTCTTTCATTTTCATATGAGGCTTGATATGGGGATTCAGATTGCCAGGTTTATTCGCTTTTCCGTGCGGATTACTTGCCGGTACATTTACTTTAGCACCTGGATAAATGATATCAGGTGTACTGATTTGGGGATTTGCTTTAATGACATCTTGTAACTCAACACCGTACATTTTAGATATTTTCCAGAGTGTATCCCCTTTTTTCACAATGTGAATTTTCAAAACGATCTCCTCCCTGCCTAATTCATTACACAGTATATGAGAGATTGGGCATCTTGCTACAATTTTACAAACGCGCTGTTCACCATAATCAATATATGATTCCCATGAAATTCATATTCAATTTTGTTGGTAAAGCTCGTGATTCCCATAAGAGTTATGGTATTCTAAAAACGAAACTGTTGTTTTGGGAGGAGATACGATGAAAGAAAGAGGAGACAAGGTCCTAGGTGAAGAACGGAGGGACCTTTTGCTACAATGGCTGAAACAAAGCAATTCACCGTTGACTGGTAGTTATCTCGCAAAGCAAACAAATGTGAGCCGGCAGGTGATCGTTCAAGATATCTCGTTGTTGAAGGCTAGAAATGAACCAATCATGGCTACTTCGCATGGGTACCTATACTTTCAGGCAGGTCCTACAAATCAAAAATATACAAGGATCATCGCATGCCAGCATTCTTCTGAAGAAACAATGGATGAATTGAACACGATTGTAGATTTTGGCGCAACTGTAAAAGATGTGACGATTGAACATCCTGTTTATGGAGATTTGACAGGGGCGATCATGCTCAAAAATCGACATGATGTTGAACAGTTCATAAATAAGGTACAGGAGACGAACGCTTCATATCTGCTTGAACTGACAGGCGGAGTCCACTTGCACACGATAGAAGCAGATTCAGAAGATCAACTTGATCAAGTATGCCTTGCATTAGAGGATAAAGGTTATTTGTTGCCACGTTCATAATTTTGAATGGATAAGGGGGTGTTTTCAATTTTCAACCGACAGAGGTCCAATTGAAACACTCTATGCTCCAGACCCGATTATATTTACTTGCCTTACATGCTCCAGCTTTTCAAGCGATTTAAGAATGCCGTTTATGTCTTCCTTAGAAGAAGCTGTTTCAATCGACATCGTGATATTCGCTCTTCCTTGCAGTGGGATTGTCTGGTGAATCGTCAATATATTACAACCTAACTCAGCTAGAATCCCCAATAAGGACGATAAAGATCCAGAACGATCTTCTAAATGAATGGAGATCGATACGATTTTCTTTTGGACCATCGTTTCAAAAGGAAAAATCCGATCACGATATTTATAAAATGCACTCCTGCTTAAATCTACAGCTTTAACTGCTTCATTGATTGTATTTACTTTTCCCGTCTCCAATAGCATTTTCGCTTCAAGAGTTTTCGTCATGGCTTCTGAAAGGACATCCTCCCTTACCAGATAAAAACGTTCCCCTTTATAATTCATCTTAAAGCCTCCTGTCAGGAATTATTACTTCAGTATAAAATGATTAGCATTTGTTAGCAAGCATCAAGAAAAGCGCAAACGCCCTGATCAACTACGAAGGTCACTGGAAGTCCGACGAGGAGGCTCGAACCAAACAAAGTTCGGTTCTGCGTGGGCAAATACTTCAAACTAAATCAATGTGTCGGCCGCCGCAGGAGGATTGAAGTGATCCAAGTGGTTGGGCGATGGAGCTAGACAATAAGAAAAGCGTAAACGCCCTTCGAAACAGAATTTATATACTTCTTATCTTTAAAAAAGACTGTCATAGCGACAGTCTATTCGATAAATTCAAATTCATAATCCATTATCCGGACGATATCCCCATCTTCAGCACCGCGTTTCCTCAGCGCTTCATCAATTCCCATCCTTCTCATTTGTTGAGCAAATCGTCGAACCGATTCATCTCTAGAAAAGTCCGTCATTTTGAAGAGACGTTCAATTTTCAATCCGGAGATGACAAAGGTTCCATCATCTTCTCTGGAAAGTTCAAATGGCTGCTCTTCACGTTGATGCTTATATAGGACTCTATCATCCTTTTCTTCTTCATCTTCAATCAATGGAAACTCTGGGGTCGTTTCCAGCTTATTCGCAATTTCAAATAACAGATCCCTGACCCCATCTTTTGTAATCGCGGAGATTGGGAAAACTGGGTATTCATCACCGACCTGTTCTTTGAATAGTTCCAAGTTTTCCTGTGCATCCGGCATATCCATTTTGTTTGCAACCACAAGTTGCGGCCGTTCGGTCAACCGTAAATTATATTGCCTTAGCTCTTCATTGATCTTCAAAAAGTCCTCGTAAGGATCTCTACCTTCTATCCCTGACATATCAAGGACATGCACGATGACTCGTGTCCGTTCGATATGCCTTAAAAATTGATGGCCCAAGCCTACTCCTTCATGCGCTCCTTCAATCAGACCTGGCAAATCAGCCATGACAAAGCTCCGGTTATCATCTGTTTCAACAACACCTAGATTTGGGCTCAAAGTTGTAAAATGGTACTCTGCAATCTTGGGTTTAGCTGCTGAAACAACGGATAAGAGCGTGGATTTCCCTACACTAGGAAAGCCTACAAGCCCAACATCTGCAAGCAGCTTCAATTCTAACGTAACTTCTCTTTCTTCACCTGGTTCACCATTTTCAGACAGTTCTGGTGCTGGGTTTTTAGGAGTTGCGAAACGTGTATTCCCGCGTCCACCACGGCCGCCTTTTGCAATAACTGCTTGCTGGCCGTGATCGACGAGATCAGCAATAGCCTTCCCTGTCCTGGCATCCGTCACGACTGTGCCCGGGGGAACTTTAATAATCATATTTTCCGCATTGCGGCCATGCATATTTTTAGACATTCCATTTTCTCCACGGGGAGCTTTGAAGTGACGGTTGTAACGGAAATCCATTAATGTCCTTAACCCTTCTTCCACTTGGAAAATGACATCTCCGCCTTTTCCCCCGTCTCCTCCTGCCGGGCCACCGTCGGGTACATATTTCTCTCTTCGGAAAGCGACCATTCCATTACCGCCATCCCCAGATTTTATAAAAACCGTTACCTGATCGACAAACATGATATTTTCACCTCACCTTTTTATCCTATCTCAAGGATATACAACAGTTCATTTTCCTGACAGTAGCTTTCGACGATTCTGATTGAATTATGTAATGTATTCAGTGAGTCTAACGCCTTCCCATGATCCATATTGATCTTTCCAGCGAAATCATATGCAATTCTTGTCCTGTCATGCACCAACTGGATCGTAATCATCAAATGTGGTTCACCGTCATCCCCCACCAAATTGTCAAGATGCCCGATGAATTCTTTCGTCCAATCATATATGGCGTCATCAAACGTGGATAGGTCCTTTTCTTCACCAATCACTTCGTAATCCATTCGATAGGCATTTTGCTGCCAATTATACGTCAATAAAAATTCAGCCATTTTGGGCATTCGAAGGTTAGAAACCTTCGCTTCGTTTTTCGCCTCTCGGACAACCTTGTCAATTATTTCTTTAGCGCGGTCAGTACGGTCCAGTGCCAAATTCCCTTTTATCAATTGAAGATGGTTCAGCCAATCATGCCGTGCATGACGCAATAGACTTACAGGATCCCAATTTCCCTTCATATCAGCACTCCCAAACAATTAATCGTTTCCCATCTGGTCATTGAAAGTCATGCTGTGACTTTTTGATTTCAGCCCATTCACGCTCCATTTCATCACCATGAAGATCTTTTTCTAATTCCAGTAACGATCAACCATGATGAAAGACGCGTAAAAAAAATATATATTCACACGAAGGAGCTGAAAATCAAATAAACGAACAAGCTTCATGATCAAAACTGTATAAGAAGAAAAAAACTCTAACCAGTCCGGTTAGAGTTTAAGTGTTACGCTTCTTTGGCTACTGGGTAAACACTTACTTGCTTACGGTTACGTCCAAGGCGTTCAAAACGAACGACTCCGTCAACCTTAGCGAATAAAGTGTCATCCCCGCCGCGGCCAACGTTATTACCAGGGTAGATCTTTGTTCCGCGTTGACGGAAAAGAATTGAACCACCTGTAACAGTTTGTCCGTCAGCTCTCTTAGCTCCTAGACGCTTAGAGATTGAGTCACGACCGTTCTTTGTACTACCAACACCCTTTTTGGATGCGAAGTACTGCAAGTTCATTTTAAGCATGAGATGCACCTCCTTAAAACCTAATTAATTTTAATATATTGTCCATAGTCACGTTCGATTGACTTCAATGCTATCAGCATACCTTCAAGTAAAAGCTGTATCTTCTCTGATGTCTGTTTACTTACAGAGGAAGGTGTTTTGAATGTGAAATAGCCGCCGTCCTCCAAGGTCTCCACTTCAGGTTCAACCTCGCAGAGCTCTTCAATGGCATTGACAGCACCGAAGGAAACAGCTGTAACCGCTGCGCAGACGAGATCATGGCCATATGGACCAGATTCCGCATGCCCCGTTATGCTGAACGATACGATTTTACGCTGATCCCGAACTACATTGACATTTAACATGATTAAACGTTGATTTTCTCAATCACAACTTTAGTGTATGGTTGGCGATGTCCTTGTTTACGACGATAGTTCTTTTTAGGCTTGAACTTGTAAACAACCACTTTTTTCGCACGACCTTGCTTATCGACCTTTGCTGTTACAGTCGCTCCGTCTACTAGCGGACTTCCGACTTTAACGTCATTTCCACCTACCATCAATATACGGTCGAATGTAATTGTGTCACCAGCTTCTGCACTCACTTTCTCAATGTAAAGCTCTTGTCCTTCTTGGACACGGAATTGTTTTCCGCCAGTTTCAATAATTGCGTACATTATTTGCACCTCCTGTTTTACTCAGACTCGCCATCGCAGGTGCTTCTGAATCAATATAGCCATCGTATTTCGTTGATGCGCCGTTACTGCGGTCCTCAAATAGAGCTTCCTATTATCTGGTCCTCAACTTTCGCACCTCGAACTACTCGATTCTATTGGTTCAATTTCACATAAATTGAGCGTCGAATTCTGTGCTCAATTTAAGGGTTAAGCTTGAAAACCTGCTTTGTGCGGTTGGAGCATGAGGCTCCAAAGACTAACGAAAAAATCATACCATAAAACAAAAGGTATTGTCAATGCTATTCCATACTTATACGAGATTCAATCTCACCGCATCGACCAATTTGACGGATATGGAACATGGGATATTCAACATCCTTTTTTTCAGTTATATACAGTTTAGCAGATACCAGGCTCGAGAGTCTATCCTCCCTGTTTTCTCCTGGATCTGTTATAAAAAGCAGCAATGGATTCGTCGCTTCGATCCAAATGCCTTCCTCATCTGTATTCCGATGTTCGAATAATGTCCGTTCAAATGCATAATAGACCGATTCCACCGACAGCTGTCTATGACTTGCTTTACAGAGAAGACATTTTTCTGTCATTAATGCAGAGAGGCTGTCTTTTACCTTCTGTCGGGTGAGTTCCAATAATCCGAGTGCTGTAAATCCATGTACTCTCGTTCGAATTGGATCTTGATTAAGCCGATCTTCAAGAAGTTGGAGGACTTTCTTTTGTTGATCTTGATTGTCCATCCGGATGAAATCGATGACGATCATACCGCTTATATTGCGAAGCCGCAACTGTTTCGCGGCCTCGTCTGCAGCGTATAGATTCGTCTCTAAAATCGATTGGCTACGATCTTGTTTACCAATATACTTTCCAGTGTTCACATCAATTACCGTTAAAGCTTCAGTCGGATCGATATTGATATACCCGCCATTCTTCAGCCAAACAACTGACTGCAGAGCTTTATGTATCGACTGCTCGATATCATAATGGGAGAAAATATTCTCGAATCTTTTATATAGCTGGGTCTGCTTAGAGAATTCCGGATAATTTTGTTTAAAGGATTGGTAATAGGTGAAATCATCAAAAATATATGCTGCTTGCTCATTAGATGTATGTGCCAAAGCGCGCTCAATCAGCGTGTTCCCTTCAAACAAGAGCGAAACCCGCTTCATGTTTCGCGCTTTTCCAGATAATGAGGTCCATTGCTCCCTGAGTCTCGATACTTCTTGCTCTAGGATGTCAACAGATGTTTCTGTACTTGATGTCCGCATAATCAACCCTTCTTGACCGGTTATAAGACTAGTCCCAACGTCTTTCATACGAATTGTTTCCTCATCTGAGAGCTTTTTAGAAACCGCTGTATAGTTCCCGAACGGCAAATAAACAAGGTTTTCCCCGGGCAGTGTGATGTTTTCTGTAAGGAGAGGTCCCTTGCTTTTTGAAGCTTCCTTTTTAACTTGTACTATGATCCATTGGCCTTCATGAATCTTTTCAGATATAGAGTCCGTTTTCTTTCCTTTATTTTTATCAACCAGATCAGTGTCATGGATGAAACCATTTTGCTCAAAACCAACATCCACAAAGGCAGCTTGTATACCAGGCAAAACTTTTGCAATACGGCCTAAATAAATATTTCCTGCTTTTGGATAGGCATTGGGTCGTTCAATCATCACTTCGATCAATTTTCCATCTTTGACAATCGCAGCTCTCTTTTCAGATGTCGTTACATTAAATAAAATCTGCATCAATATGCTTCCTCACTTCTAAAAGTCAACGTTTACTTGAAATATGAATCTGTTTATATTTTAACGAAAAAGATCTTCGATTGCACATGTGCCAGCACTCTGCTTGAAATAAGCAGTCAATATATCTTTTTCTTTGCACATGTAAGGAGAAGCAGATTTTATTAATATATCATGACTGCAGCCTTTATAGAATCCTGACAGCACATTCTCTACAGTTGTCGTCGGCTGCACAGTAAGGATCTTGGATCGCATCGTTTTTTCCTTTCCAGTCATCCGTTCAAGCAAAAAGCGTATATATACATACGGCTGGTGTTTCCATTCAAAATAGTGGGCATAAAGCAAGAAGGATAAAATGATGATCAAGTTCAAGTGGACGGTAAACCAAATAAATGACACCACTGCAAAAATAAGAAGAAATCCGAAAGAGAGCATCAACATGGATTCCTTTGCTTTTTTATAAGGGAAAAACAATGTAAGCAATAGAAACAGGAGTTTCCCACCGTCCAGCGGCCAGATCGGAAGAAGGTTGAACAAAAATATCATCCAATTCATTTCTATGAGAAGTTCAAGCAATTGAGGATCCCCAATGCCAGCAGAGAGACAGGTCATACCACCTGCAATCATCCATATATGCTGGAGAGGTCCGGCTGCTGTTACAATGATCTCCTCATGATAAGGACGATTTCCGTATTCATCCATTTCTGCTACTCCGCCAAAGGGGAGCAATTCGACTTTAACCAATCGCCACTTAAAAAAGCTTGCAGCTAAAGCATGACCGAGCTCGTGAATAAGAATTACGAGAAATAAGATAAGGAATTCACGAAAATGACCGGTGATGACGCCAATCAAAGCAATCAGCCAAAGAAGCGGGTTTATTCGAATTAATTTGAGTACCGATAACATTACTCAGATGACAGTACTTTCAAAGGATCTACAAACCCGCCGTCATCTTTGATTGCAAAATAGAACATCCCCGCTTCTGAACCTTCTTCTCTTGTCACTTTACCAATATTCGTACCCAAATCGATGTAATTATAAAGTTTGATGCTATCGGCAATTTTATCTAACTTTCCATACCACGATTCACTTCCGTCAAAATGTTGGACAACAACAGTTTTACCTAATTCATCTTTTTCACCTACAAAAATGACAAAGCCCTCTTTAATGGCCGAGACATCGGTTTGGTTCCCTGTCTCCAACAAAATGCCTTGTCCGTTGTCTTCAAAGGATTGAAGGACTTTCGTGTTTGCAGGTAATGCGTAACTTTGCATCTTCTTACTCGTGCCGGCAACATTTTTATCTTTGTTTTCAGTGGGAAACAAGGCGATCGGCTGACCGAACCGATCTTCGTACCAACTTGCAATGGAGGCAAATTGAAATTCCTGTTCAAATGAATTATGGACAAAAGTACGCACAGGATTAAGGTTTTCGGATGGGTTCCTAAATACAATTCCTACAATCAAAAATAAACAAACGGCTGCCATTACTCGAAAAAGGAACCCTTGAGATGAAAATAAAGGGTGTCCCCCATTATTTGGACCTTTGTCATAGTTTGGGTAGGAATGATTGGTACCAGGCTTTTGGCTTTTTATATGATTGTGATACTTTTTCCGTATCTCATCTGCTCTGCTTTTCATAAACACCCATCCTCTACATCAAGTTTGTACATGTTTATGACTTGTCCGGAGTGTTTATGACAGGTTAAGAAGACGATATCGTTCAGGACCGGATAAAATGCCACTTCAACGATGAAGCCAGAATAAACCGGGATACGTTAGTTCATTTTTCATCATCATTATTCCGTATGTGAATTACTGGTAGTGCCAAGGATTGCGGAATCAATATGTTTAACTGTTTATCTTTCAACCTTCCATGACCCAAATACAAAAGCCGGATCATCAGGATATCCTGCAGGATCCGGCTTAGGTTTATGTTCTCATTCCAAAGAATTGCTTCACTTTTTTCAATAGTCCTTTATCTTCCTCTAAAGACATTAATGGAACGGATTCACCAAGAATCCTGCGCGCAATGTTCCGGTATGCCTGTGAGGCTTTCGTATCCGGATTTAGTGCAATCGGTTCTCCTCGGTTTGAGGCACGAATCACAAGTTCATCATCCGTTACGATTCCCAATAGTTCCACTGCTAAAATCGATACGATTTCCTCGACATCCAAGGAGTCCCCATTTTCCATCATATGTGCCTTCAATCGGTTAATGATCAACTTAGGAGCTTCGATATCCTCTTGTTCCAACAGACCGATAATTCGATCGGCATCCCGGACCGAAGAGGTTTCAGGATTCGTCACGACAATTGATTTATCGGCTCCTGCAATTGCATTCTTGAATCCTTGTTCAATACCTGCAGGGCAATCGATGATGACGTAATCATAATCCTGTTTTAGTTCTGTGACCATTTTCTTCATTTGCTCAGGTTTAACGGCACTTTTATCCTTTGTTTGAGCTGCCGGCAACAGATATAGACACTCAAATCTCTTATCTTTTATCAAAGCTTGATGCAGCTTGCAACGGTTATGAGCAACATCTACCAAATCATAGATGATACGGTTTTCAAGCCCCATGATCACATCCAGGTTTCGAAGGCCGATGTCAGTATCGATCAAACAAACCTTCTTTCCAAGAAGTGCAAGTGATGTCCCAATGTTGGCTGTGGTTGTGGTTTTTCCAACTCCGCCTTTTCCAGATGTAATAACGATAGCTTCACCCACAAAACATTCCCCTTTCCCTACAATCGGTTTAAACCCGGTCTCATCTGGTGTAAGATGTGCAAACGATCGAATTTGATCGTATTGTCCTCTTCATCTAAATAGGCACACTCACCAGAATACGCTTGATCATTTTCTTCCTCATTTATAAATTGGTCTGCTATACGAACTAAGGTTGGATTCAATACAGAAGCTGTAATAACGGCTGATTTACGTCCTTCACAGCCAGCATGTACATTTCCTTTCAGAGTTCCCATCACAAATATATTTCCGGTAGCTGCGACGGTCCCTCCAGGATTCACGTCGCCTACCAATAGTAAGTCGCCCTGGACCTTCAATATCTGACCAGACCGTATCATCCGGCATACAGAAGTGATTTCATTCTCTTTTTTCATGAACTCTGCTTCTTCACGCGTAATAACATCTGATTCGACCATATCGACGATCAGATTCTTCTTCTGATAAATGATATTTCTCAAGATCTCTTCTTGAGGTTTATTCAAATATCGCTTACCCACTTTCACTTTTACGGTGATTTTCGGGCTCTCTGAAGAATCCTCGGTCCCTGGATGGATCAGCTTCGTTTCAAGCTCTTCAAGAAGCTGATCAAATGAGCAGGTATCATCAAGATGAAGGATGAGTCCTTCTTTCGTCCCCTTTATGGTTACGTAATGCGTATTTGATTTTTTTTGTCTTTGTTTCTGTGCCATTACCCTGTTCACCTCAACATACACAAATTCGACAATGTCAAATGGGATTCCTTTTTTCCACTCTATTTTTCTTGAAGTTCCATGGCTATATCGAGCAGCCATTTCCGGAGTGGGTAATAGACCAAAACGACGAATACGCCATTTAAAATCAAGGTTGGAAGATAACGCTGATAGATGAAGGTTTCCAACATAACCTTCGATACACCAATTAAGCTATATAATCCATAAACCAAGAATTCAAACGCAGAAAGGCCTATAAGCATGATGAACAATGTCACAAATATGTTTCTATGAAAATACCTGGCTATGAAAGCTGTCACATATGCTGTCAAACCCATGGAAAACATGTATACGCCAATCAAATCAGTGAAGATCACATCGTATAACAATCCGAAAGCAATCCCGTAAACAACACCCCGGATCGGTGAAATATACATGGCGATAAAGCAAACCATGACCACAACGAAACGAGGTATTAGAATTGTCTCATTTTCCATATGTTGCGGGGTGAACACTTGCATGACCGTACTTTCACTTATAAAAACAAGGTATGTAACAAAAGGAAGAAGAAATCGGATCATGGCATTTCTTCCTCCTCTATTTGATCGGAATCATCAAGTTCGATATCCACTTCTTCCATCTTCCGCTTGACCACCATCACATGATCGATATCATAAAGATCTGCAGCAGGCTCTATGTAAGCAGTTTGCGTAGGTTCAACCTTATCAGGTATTATTTCGACGATTTTACCGATCTCCAAGCCTTTTGGAAAGATGCCGCCCATACCGGATGTCGTGACCGTTTGGCCTTCCTTCAATTCCCTGTCGATCGGAATCATTTTCATCAACAATACTTTCTTTTTCTCATCGAATCCTTGGATCAGGCCATGGACTCGGCCTTTATCAGTGTTGACCACAGCTGAAATACGGCTGTTCGGGTCATGACTGCTAACGAGCTCGACACTTGAATGGAAGGCTGATACCTTATCGATCTTTCCAATCAACCCTTTGGAGGAAATCACAGGCATATTCGGTTCAATTCCAGCCTGCTTCCCTTTATTGATTTTGACGGATTGGTACCATCTCTCTGGGGACCTTCCGACGATGGTTGCTTGCCAAACTGTATAATCTGTCAGGCTTTCCTCTTTCTCTAGCGTATCTCTTAACGTCTCATTTTCTTTTTTTAAATCTTTCACACGACTTGCGAGTTTATCATATTCATTCAACTGTAATTTCAGGACTCTGTTTTGTTCATAGATTTCTTTCATCTCTACTACATTCCCAAAGAAACCCGCTACAAAGTGTGCGGGTTTATAAAAGACAGATTGAGTCCATCCAACGGTATCATGCAAAAATTGTTCGGGCCATGAAATGTTTTCCCTTTCTTTCATTGAAAATCCGATCATAGCCACCAGGACAATCATACTTACAAGTAAAATAATCAATCGTTTATTAGAGAAAAACTGCGGCACGGCTTACACCTCTTACGATTTTAATTTAGATCGGCCGCCGCCAAATCCTGGTTTACTGCTGATTTGTTGATAGTTTTCGATTGCACGACCAGTGCCAATCGCAACACAGTCCAATGCGTTCTCAGCAACGATGACAGGCATTTTAGTTTCTTCGCTGATGACACGGTCAAGGTTACGAAGAAGCGCACCACCGCCAGTCAACACAATACCACGATCCATGATATCAGCTGCAAGCTCAGGTGGAGTCTTTTCTAGTGCGAGTTTGACTGCATCCATAATCGTATCGACTGTATCCTTCAACGCCCCAGCAATTTCTTCCCCAGAAATCGTAATCGTTTTCGGTAATCCTGTGAGGAGATCTCGCCCACGGATGTCCATTTCTTCTGCACCGTCTGATACATCTGCAGAGCCGATGTCGAGCTTGATGGTTTCTGCTGTACGTTCACCGATGATGACATTATATGTCTTCTTGATGTATTGGATGATGGCATCATCCATTTCGTCACCAGCAACACGAATCGACTGCTTTTCAACGATCCCGCCAAGGGAGATGATCGCGACTTCTGTTGTTCCTCCACCGATATCTACCACCATACTTCCAGTAGGCTCCCAAACTGGCAGATCGGCACCGATAGCAGCTGCAAGAGGTTCTTCAATCGTTTCGACCTCGCGAGCTCCTGCTTGCTTTGTCGCTTCTTTCACTGCACGCTCTTCCACATGTGTGATTCCGGATGGTACACAAACCATGACAAATGGCTTCCTCGAAAAGACCGAACGATTCTTCTGAGCCTGTTGAATATAGTACTTCATCATCGTGGCAGTCGTGTCATAATCTGCAATGACTCCGTCTTTCATCGGACGTCGAGCAACGATGTTTCCAGGTGTACGTCCTATCATATTCTTTGCAGCATTACCGACGGCTTCAATATCCCCGCTTTTCGTATTGATTGCGACTACGGAAGGTTCACGTACAACTACACCCTTCCCTTTCACATATACAAGTGTATTTGCTGTACCTAAATCAATTCCCATATCTCTTGAAAATCCACCAAACATTTATGTAAATCTCCCTTCATAACTAGCAAAACTCATAACTTTGATTATACTCCAAACAGTAAAGCTTGAACAGTCTAAACGTAGCCTTTTTCTTTAAGACTTACGAATTTTTGATCACCGATGATTATATGGTCCAACAAATCGATTCCGATGATTTTTCCGCACTCTGCCAATCGCTGAGTCACTTCAATATCTTCACGACTCGGATTCGGATCACCACTCGGATGATTATGGAAACAGATGATTGAAGCCGCTGAACGGCGCATCGCTTCTTTATATACCTCTCTCGGGTGTACGATCGATGCATTCAAACTTCCGATAAAAACCGTCTGTTTATGCAACACTTGATTTTTCGTGTTCAAATAGATACATACGAAATGCTCTTGTGACAAGAAACGCATTTCATCCATTACATACTTGGCTCCATCATCAGGTGAACGAATGATATATCGCTCATCAATCTGAAGCCTGTTTACTCGTTTTCCAAGTTCAAGAGACGCCAGAATTTCAACTGCTTTTGCATTCCCTATGCCTCTGACAGCAATAAGTTCATCGATCGTGGCGTCCTTCAAAAGGTTTAATCCTTCAAACTGCTGGATCAATCTATGTGAGAGTTGAAGAACAGATTCTTCTTTTGTTCCTGAACGTAATATGATTGCAAGCAGTTCTTGGTTAGAGAGGACGCTGGCACCTTCTTTCAGCATACGCTCTCTTGGCCTTTCGCTCAATGGAAAATCACGGATTGTAAGGGGTTTGATTCCCAAATATACATCCTCCTTAGGATTTATTCCGTGACTGACTAAGATCATTGGTTATTCCGAATTTTTTCAATTCACGCACTGTCCGTGCTAATGGCAAACCGACTACATTAAAAAAATCCCCCTTGATTTCTTTCACCAAGGTTGAACCATAGCCTTGAATCCCATATGCTCCTGCCTTATCCGAGCTTTCTCCAGTACTCACGTATTCTTCTATTTCCTCCGAAGTAAGATTCCAAAACTTCACTTCAGTTATTCCATGAAAAATTATCTCTTTTTCTTCAGAAATAATAGCAGTTCCTGTGAATACATGATGGGTTTGCCCCGATAACTCCGCCAGCATGTCGAAAGCTTCTTTGTCGTTTTCGGGCTTCCCTAGAATCTGATTATTGAACACAACAACAGTATCCGCCCCTAATACAACATGAGACGGGTTCTTCCTGTAGATGTCTTGAGCTTTATGTAGAGCCAATAGTTCGACAAATTGCGCCGGAGTGAAGTCACCAGTTATGTTTTCGGATACAGAACTTTTTTGGACAGTAAAAGATAGGTGGGCAATTTCGAGTAATTCTTTACGTCGAGGTGAGCCTGAGGCTAAAATGAGGCTTTTCATGCAATCACCCTTTACGTCTTAGAGTAGAGGTTATGATTGTCATTTCACTACTATTGAAGGGATTATTTACAGAATATCAAATCTCTTCCAGTTAGACAACCAAAATTAGTCATTACCCTCCTTTTTTATAATTCGTAAAGGAGGGCCGCTTTATGACTATATTTTTGTCGAATCATAAAAGAATTTTGGAGGTTATCGACTGTAAATGTCGTGGGAGATTAGTCAAAGCTTTTAATCAAGGACTTATAGTGGATGACTGCATCCAGTTTTGCCTGCTGGAGGTCCCATTTGTTGTTGGTATTTTCGGATATTGTGTTCAGGGCATTGATAAACGCCACTGATTTTTGCTGTTGTCCAGTTGAAAGGACAGAGATCGAGTCCAACGATTCATCCTTCCACTTCAATAATTCTGGTTGCAAATTATTGATTTCAGACGCCTCTGCAATCAATAGTTTCTCAAAAAGTTCTTTTCCCCCTTTGAGCCATTGAAGTTTATTCTCACCTGTAACTGAAATAACGTCCCTTGAAATGGTCCATTCTTTTGCATAGGCATCTTCAACGATTGCCTGATAATCAGAAGCAAGACTTTTCACAATATCCATTGACCCACCGACTCCGATCAAGACTCGGTTATCTTCTGGGTCCATAGCGGCTGCAAAGCCACTTGCTTTTATTTTCTCAACAAACTCTTTACCATTTTCACTTGTAGAAAACACCCCCCCTTGAACTATATAAGTAGAGACATTGACATCCATGGCAGCAGTCCCGGCTGGAGTCTCGGATGATCCTGTAGCGATACCAGAATCATCCTGTTCTACCATAGCTGGTTGAGTTTGGGATTGTGACTGGAACTCTTCTCCCGTGAAAATCATCAAAACGATCAATCCGATCATACATCCGATGATGACCGCGCCTCCAATAGGGAATAGCATGCGTCTCGGAAATTGGAAAGGTACTTTTGGAGTCGGAAGCTGTCCTTTGAAAGACATGTGCTGTTTCTTTCTATGGATCGGCAGACCTGGTTTACGGTCATAAGATATCGGCTCGTAATCTTCCAATTGCTTTTCACTGCGGCTTTGATGAAAAAAATAGGCATTCGATGATTGTATATCTTTTGGGAGAACCCATTCAAAGGGAGTATCAATGGATTCTCGATCAATTGCTGCTGCTATTTCCTGCTCTTGCTTTATCTCGGTCACAGGCCTGTCCTTCCCGTTCACTTTGATCGATATTTTGTTCGGATCATTCTGCATCCCTATCAACTCCTTCTATGCTCAATGTCATTCTATGTACAAGAGTCCCCTGTTAGAACTCGGATGGTAGAGTAGTAGGGTGAGCATAACATATCGGAATTAAAAAAGAACAAGACCTCTGTCGTCTTGTCCTTAAAAGCGTTCGAGTTTTTTTGACAGCCTCTCATATTGAAATGCACGTTTAATCGTCAATTTCCTTTCAATTTAAGTACCATCGTAAAATTGGATCACCCCAAAACAAAGTTATGATTGAAGCAAGTACAATGAAGGGGCCAAACGGGACATGTTGTTTACGTTTGACCTTTTTCATCATGAAAAGGGCGATTCCTATAACGGATCCAGACAGGGATGCTAAAAATAAAACAAGCAAAATTCCTTTGACACCGAACATCATGCCCAAAAGCGCAAATAATTTAATATCACCGCCCCCCATTCCGCCTTTACTAATTATTGCAATAAAAAATAACAGGAGGAATCCTAAGATACTTCCTAACCACGCATCCACCCAAGGGTCTGTCGGTAACCATAACCTGTAGAAAATAATAAATGGCGCGAAAAATAGTAGCACTTTATCCGGAATCAACATATAGGAAAGATCACTAACGAAGGTAATCATTAAAAGAGAAACTAAAATGAGACTACCGAAAAGCATCGAAGACCATCCAAATTGGTAGTAACTATAGGCAAATAGCAATCCAGTCGACAATTCAGTTATAGGATAAATACGACAGATTCGGTTCTGGCAATGACGGCATCTTCCATTTGTTAAGATATAAGATAAAACTGGAATAAGGTCGATCAGTTCTAATGTTCTCTTACAGGAGGCACAATGTGATCCTGGATGTACAACTGATTGCTTTTTCGGAACTCTTAATCCAACAACGTTAAAAAACGATCCCATCACCAATCCTAAAATAAAAAACAACATGTACATTCTATCTACTCCATAGTTAACAATTAGCCTCTCCGTTGGAAAGGATGTTTTAATTATTCAACACTTTTTCTAGCCGCTATAGCTTGCAACTTTATTGCGGCCTTGCTGTTTTGCACCTGTATACATCGCTCTGTCAGCATTTCTGATCAATGTCAATGGATCCTCACCTTGTAACGGTGCAGTTGAGACACCAATGCTGACTGTTAGGCGGATCCGTTTAATACGCATGTCTCCAAGGTCATTTTTAATGGTGAATGGTGTAATTGAAATGTCTTCCCTGATGGCCTCTGCAAAGTCCAGGCTCTCTTCATGATCCATATTCGGGAGGACGATGACAAATTCTTCACCCCCATATCTGGCAACAGTTCCATATTTACCTATGATTTCCACGAGCCTGTCCGCCACCTGGCATAACACGATGTTTCCTGACTGGTGGCCATACGTATCATTGACTCGTTTGAAATGATCAATATCAAGCAAGATGAGTGAAAAAGGTTCATGTGACTTTTCATAATTCACATACATCTCCGATAGCATATCTTCAAAATACCGGTAATTGTAAAGGTTTGTCAGATGACACCGCTCACTTTTATTTTTTGTTGCCTCATAATTCTTTGCCTTGTCGATCGCGACAGCAAGATAATTTGATAATATTTCTAGTATCATAACATGAGCTTTGTCATAAGCTTTCTTTTGATTCGAAGCAAATGTGATGACACCTACGACTTCATGATTCCGGATCATAGGTACGGACAGTACTGATTGCGATATCATAGGAAGATGGCCTTTTGAATATTTCCGCCATTGGTGCCGGGCAGTAAAACGAAGACTGTGACCGCTCTCCCATACCTTTCCACTGATTCCTTCACCTTTGAACAAGTAAGGAAGATTTACATTTTGTGCTTTCTTTGACTCATATTTACGGATGACCCTAAGCTGTGTTGTATCCTTGATATCCAAAATGTAAGCATGATCCACCTTCAACATTCTTGTAATCCGGTTCAAATAGATATCTAGTATTTCATCCACTTTTAAGCTTTCCGTCAATTCTTGACCGATTTTACTAGTAAACTTCAGCAGGTGATTGATTTTTTGGCTGGAATGATACATATTCATGAATAATGAGATGACCACAAACGGGATACCGACAAATAGAATTGCAGTTGTACCAAGCTGGGAATAAAGAATATAGAAGGTGATTCCCACAGGAAGGATGAAAGATTCCAGGAACATCTCCCAAAGGAAATCCTTATCAAACAATGAACTCGATTCTTGGTATATGTATCTTCGTAGTAAATAAAGAATGATATGATTCGTAAGGATGGCAGTAAGGGAGTACCCGATAACCGGCAAAATTTTCGGGTACTCATTCATAGCCAATCCGCCGACCTCACCACCAAGCAAGTAATAAACCAATGCAGCAGAAGCAGAGACGATCATGAACATGATAGAACTTGAACCAATCCGGTATAAAGGGTATTTTAGACGGATCATCGAAGCCACGATCGTAACCTGTACGAGGACCAATTCAACTAATAGCCCGAAATGCAGGAATACGGCGAGGGAAATTCCTTGGATCAACGATATGTTTGTCCCTTTCACGTGGATCGGAAACAAAGCCACGACCACCATCATGATTAACATGCCGATAATATCCAACCAATAACCTTCCAGCGAAGGAACCGAGGATGAAAAAAATGCCCAAAGGACCATGACCCAAGCTAACGTACAGACTATGATGAGTATTTGTTTTGCACCTTTCGCCATGTTCATCCCCCTTCGCCTTTATGCCTAACATCCACTTAAGTCTAACGTCCTAGTTAACCTTAATCATATTTTATCAAATGTTCTTTGGAATTGTAATTAAAATATTCTATTTATTTCATATTTTTCAAAATTTCCCTTGCTATTGATATGAAATACAGGGAACCGGTTACGATCAGGACATCCTCCCTCTCCATTCGGTCCAATTCCTTCCTCAATGCAGTTTCAAAATCTTCTTCTAGGTCTTTTGAATCATAAATACATCTATCATATAAAGATGATGCAGAACTTGCGCGCGGAAAGTTGAATGAGGTGAACATGATGTGATCAATACAATCATAAAGTTCTGAAAGCATCTCATTAACCGGTTTGTCTGATAACGCACTGAAGATCATTCTTTTACGCCGCTCAGGATAATGGGTGATCAAGGTTTGCCTCAGACTTGCAATCCCTTCTTTATTATGAGCGCCATCCAATATGATCAAGGGTTCCTGACTCATCTTTTCGAACCGGCCTGGCCATTCGGCTTGAAGCAATCCGTTCTGAATATGATTGTGTTGGATATCAAACTCGGAATGTTCCTTCAACACCTCAATCATGATGATTCCCATTGCCGCATTTTTAACCTGATGAAAGCCCTTCATTTTGATGTGCAGATTTTCATAGGTCCGATTTTGGGTCCAAAGTGTAAACAATTCCCCGTCTTGTAACACCTCATGTCCTTTTATGAAATAATCCTTATTGAGCCGGGTGACAGGAACATTTTTCGCCTTCGCCTTTTCTTCAACGACTTGAATGGCTTCCTCCTGTTCGACCCCAGTAACTAATGGAGCCCCTTTTTTGATGATGCCGCTTTTCTCGTAGGCTATTTCATGTAAGGCATTTCCTAAAATCGCAGTGTGGTCATACCCTACATTGGTGATTCCAGTTAGAATCGGATGGATTACATTTGTTGAGTCGAGCCTGCCTCCGAGACCTGTTTCGAATAGGATAATGTCCGCTTTCCGATACCTTGCGAAATAAACAATCGAGAGGATCGTGACCACTTCGAATTCTGTGGGTGTTCCCAAATCAGTAGCAGCCAGCGTTTCCGCTATCGGTCTTACATCGTTTGCAACCATAACAAGCTCTTCATCTGTAATCGGTTCACCGTTTATGGAGATTCGTTCATTAAACCGTTCTATATAAGGGGAGGTGAACGTACCGACAGTATATCCAGCCTCCTGTAAAATACAACGCATGTAGGTCAATGTAGAACCTTTTCCATTGGTGCCTGCGAGATGTATGGACGTCAATTCTTTTTCAGGATGGCCAAGTTCTTTCAGCATCCATTCCATTCTCAGCAGCCCTGGTTTCATACCGAATGCCAGGAGTTCATGAATCCAATGCAATGTCTCTTCATATGTTTTCATTTTCCCGTTTCTCCTTGCAACTGTGAAGAAGACGAATCATATGATCCGCCTCCCTACACTTAATTCTTTAATTCTTTGATTCTTTCCTCAACCTTTTGTCGGTTATCAAGATACGTTTTCTCTTTTTGACGCTCTTCTTCCACGACTTTTGCAGGTGCTTTCTTGATGAATCCTTCGTTACTCAGTTTTTTCTGAACACGTTGAACTTCCGAATCCCATTTCTTATATTCATTTTCCAACCGTTTTATTTCTTCTTCAATATCGATCAGTCCTTCGAGGGGTAAAAAGATTTCTACACCACTTACGATAGAGGTCATAGCCTTTTCTGGTGCCTCTAGTTCAAGCCCCATGGTCAAAGGTTCTGGATTACAAAAACGATCCAAATACGAACGGTTTTTCTCTAGCTGCTCAAGGACGTCCCCATTATGTGGTTTAAGCTGGATTTCGATCGGTTTACTTGGAGGTACGTTCATTTCTGATCGCGTATTACGAACCGAACGGATAATTTCAGTTAGGATCTTCATTTCTTTCGCCGACTCCTCAAAATGTAGATCTTTACGCTTTTCCGGCCAGGAAGCGACAGTAATGGATTCGCCCTTATGTGGGATATGCTGCCATATTTCTTCTGTGATGAATGGCATGAATGGATGAAGCAATCGTAACGTTTGATCGAGGACATAAGCAAGAACAGATCTGGTCGTTCTCTTTCTTCCATCATCCTCACCATAAAGAGGAAGCTTCGCCATTTCGATATACCAATCACAGAAATCGTCCCAGATGAAATTGTACAAGGCTCTGCCAACTTCTCCGAACTCGTAGGCATCAATCAATTTCGTAACGGATTCGATCGTTTCATTCAAACGGGTCAGGATCCATTCATCAGCAAGTGATTTCTTACCACTGAGGTCAATTTCGTCTGCTGTCATCCCCTCCATGTTCATCAATGCAAACCTAGACGCGTTCCAAATCTTGTTCCCGAAATTCCAAGTCGACTCAACCTTCTCCCAATAAAAACGAAGATCGTTTCCAGGTGAGCTTCCTGTAGAAAGGAAGAAACGTAATGAGTCAGCACCATACTTATCAATGACATCCATCGGATCGACGCCGTTACCAAGTGATTTACTCATCTTGCGCCCTTCAGAATCCCGTACCAATCCGTGGATCAGAACATCTTTAAACGGACGCTCCCCGGTGAATTCAAGTCCCTGGAAAATCATACGTGCAACCCAGAAGAATATGATATCGTAACCTGTCACTAATAAATCAGTTGAATAATAACGCTTGAAATCAGCAGCGTTTTCATCCGGCCAGCCCATCGTCGAAAATGGCCAAAGGGCAGAACTGAACCATGTATCGAGTACATCTTCATCCTGATTCCATTTTTCCGGATGCTCTGGAGCTGTACGACCAACGTAGATTTCACCAGTTTCTTTATGGTACCAGGCTGGAATTCGATGTCCCCACCATAATTGACGACTGATACACCAATCGCGGATATTCTCTATCCAATGCATATAAGTCTTTTCGAAGCGTTCCGGAACGAAATGAACTTTGTTTTCTTTTTTCTGGAGCTGGATTGCTTGGTCAGCTAATGGTTGCATTTTGACAAACCATTGTGTGGAAAGATAAGGTTCTACAACAGCCCCACTTCTCTCTGAATGTCCTACTGAATGCATGTGCTCTTCAATTTTGAAAAGGACTCCCTGATCTTGAAGGTCCTTGACGATCCTCTTTCGACATTCAAAGCGATCCAATCCCTGATAAGGCCCCGCCTCTTCATTCATCGTTCCTCCTTCATCCATGACAAGGATTCTTTGAAGTTTATGACGGTTTCCGATTTCAAAGTCATTTGGATCATGTGCTGGCGTAATTTTTACAGCACCTGATCCGAATTCCATATCGACATAATCGTCCGCTACGATTTCTATTTTCCGGTTCGTAATCGGCAGCTTGACTTTCTTGCCGATCAGATCCTTGTACCGATCATCCTCAGGATGGACAGCTACCGCAGTATCCCCAAGCATCGTTTCCGGACGGGTAGTCGCTACCTCAATATGACCGCTTCCATCCGCTAACGGGTATTTCATGTGGTAAAGAGAACCCTGTACGTCCTGGTAAATAACCTCGATATCTGATAAAGCTGTCTTTGTTTGAGGATCCCAGTTGATGATGTATTCACCTCGGTAAATAAGATCCTTTTCGTATAGTGAAACGAAAACCTCTTTAACCGCGTCAGATAATCTTTCGTCAAGCGTGAAACGTTCACGTGAATAATCAAGGGACAGCCCTAATTTCGACCATTGTTTACGGATGAACTCAGCATATTTATGTTTCCATTCCCAAGATACCTCAAGAAATTTCTCGCGGCCGAGATCGTATCTAGAGGTTCCTTCCTCCTTTAGTTTCCCTTCAACCTTCGCCTGTGTAGCGATTCCTGCATGATCCATCCCTGGCAACCATAATGCATCATAGCCCTGCATACGCTTGGTACGGATCATGATATCTTGTAACGTCGTATCCCATGCATGCCCTAGGTGTAGCTTTCCTGTTACGTTCGGGGGTGGTATGACAATGGTGTAAGGCTTCTTGTCTTCACCGCCCTTTGCTTCGAAAAACTTTCCATCCAACCAATATTGATACCATTTTTCTTCTGTCTTTTGTGGATCATATTTAGTCGGCATCGATATCTCTTGTTCCTGCTTAGCCATTTTTTACTCCTCCTTAAAACCTTTCTACACTGTTAAAATTTTTTTGAAATACTGGAAGGGTTGAAACTATAGTAGATCCTGTTGACTTTTTAATTGGGATTTTTTAAGCAAAATATGCGACACTCCTGCTGGAACAGCGAAGCCAGTGTTCAACGATCAAGAATAACAGAGCCAAAAAACAAAAAAACCTCTTTCGCATCCTCAAAGGACGAAAGAAGTTCGCGGTACCACCTTTGTTTACAGCACAAATCATATTAGGCTGCACACCTCAAATCGATAACGGTTTCAATACCGACTCCTCTTACTGATTGGTTCAGAGAAGTTGCTCAAGGGCGACGTTCAACTGTTACCTCCTGAGAAATCTTTCAGCAGATGATTTCTCTCTCTTTAGGTTTCACAATTTACTCTTCCCTATCGAAGCTTACTATTTAGGATTTATTAGTAGTATATAGTTTACCTTTTGAATTGTCTTATCGTCAATAGGCTTTCCACAAATTTTCTCTTTTAAACGAAAATGGTACGGAAAATGGGTAGGTGTCATACCATATAGTATAGCCACTAAATAGAGAAAGGAGCATTCCGATGAGGAAACGCCGAGGATTCAACAAATATCGTTTTCAATATCATCTACGCCAGTTTCGGAGCATCTGTGAACAATTTGTCTTTCCACTATTGATTTTCCAAGCGATCCGGACCCTCCTATTCCCCTCTGCGTTCGATATCATCCTTGTGGTTATCCTTTTAGCGCTCCATTTAGCGATTTATTATGAATTCTGGTGACACGCCTGTCTGAATTCCAATCCAAACCTATTCTCTTTATAGACACCAAAAAACCCTGCCATAAGCAGAGTTATTAATTTGGTATCGTATAAAGGAATTGATCGGCAAATCGATCGAGTGATTTCATCACATTCAGTTTCCGGTCCAATTTACGGACAAGTTCAAGCTGGGAGATGTCAGAAGAACCTTGGTACAGCTGGATTGTCGAGAATACTGGTTCCGGGAACTTCAAGTAACTTGCTAATAAGACTTTTTCTTCCGGCAATAATGGGAGATGGGATTCATATCGCCCTAGCCACTCTATAGCCCTTTGCTCACTCCATTCCGGATACTGGGCAGCGGTTCTGAAGAAATATGCCAGGTCCCTGACCGGGGTATCCAGAATTGCCCTTTCGAAATTGATGAAACTTCCTTCGCCAAGTCCATCCTGGACGACGTGCCCTCTGAATGGACGTCCATGGCATAAGGCACTTCGATAGCGTTCATTCTCCTCGCAACCTTTATACCATTCTGAGACTTTCTGTTTCGCCTCTTCAGCAATCCGCATCATTTTATGAAACTGCGAAAGATATCGAAGTTCAAATGGAGAAATATACGTTTGTCGCTCGGCTAATTCTGTGAATCTCTCCATTTCAAGCTGCCGTTGTTCAAAACGTGTTGAAAGTCCGTTGAAAGAATCCTTGATCACATCTACAGTAAACGACTGGGCTTTAACCGTATTCGCATGTAGTTTTCCGAGCTCATCTATAATGAAATCTTCATATGGGAAGCTTGAACGGGAGTCGCTTTCATACCACCTTGTCACATAAAAGTAACGGTTTTTCGCAATGACATAGGGATCACCATATTTAGTCAAGGTCAATGGAACAACATGGTCGTATCCAAGCTCATTGAGCCGATCCATACAATGTAAAAACCAATCCATCTGCTCTTTGTTCATCGTCGTTTCCTTAAGAGCAAAAGTCCCCCGCTTTGTGGTGATACGCTGAACTCGACCATAGGACTCGATCTTTTCAGGGAACAGATCATAATAATATAAGATGATTCCGTCTACTGACATTGATGCTGCTTTCATCGTATCACCTTCTTTGCCCTGTGCTCTATCCAGCGACAAACTTCTTCAACGAGGGTCCGATTCGATTCCCATTCCCTTTCAAACTGATCCAAGATCTCACTGACAGAATGATCATCTGTCGAGTCGAGCCGACGTACACACCTCTGCACCTCTCGTGGAGCAATAAGGTCAGCAGCCAACAATTGATCATAACCGCCTTCAAGCGGAAAGTGATCATGAATGGCATCCAACAATTTATACATAGATTTGGTATCAGTGGCTAACCGCCAATCTGAAAGAAAATCGCATAAACCGTACATGCTTCTCTCAGGAGGCTCATTACCACCTTGCCAAAACAATCTTCCATGGACACGCTTTCCTTGATGGGTCAGGATTGAAGGCTCTAATGACGGGATTTTCAAATGTCTATACCGGTTTCTTATCGTTTCAACGGTCCTGATTCGTCTCTTCGCCTCAGGTAAGCTTCGGTTAAGAATCGGTATGTTCAGGTCTGAGCGGTCTACACCATATTGCTGCACCATTTGTTCCCTTGTTTCAGAGAAATGCTCATTTTCATATATTGGTTGTTCAATCCCCTGGGACAATAATTTCCCGAGCAACATACCCCATGTTTGTTCATGGCTATGCTTCGGAAAAGGTTCATACCGTTCATCATGGAGGGTCAGGAAATGGTCTTCAAAAGGGAGGAACCAATTCGCATCCAATGTCCGTATCATACGATCTGTCAACAATGTATTGCTCTCCAGCTGCTCCCTCCAATTAAAATGCCAAGTCATCGTCCTCTCATCTGTCCAGATGCGGACTCTTTTCGTACCGGCATCTGTTTCAAGAACTTCATTTTTATGTTTCCAATGTAAAGGTTTTAATGGGTAGTGTTTTTCGATGAGCTCCAGTATATCCATGCTCATAACAACACCGTCCTAACGTACGGAGACTGGTATATATAAAATTTGTCCTTCTTCAATCTCTTCGCTCTCCAAGCGATTGACCCTCATAAGTTGGCTTGCCGGGATATCATATCTTCCAGCGATTGAATCCAATGAATCGCCTGCTTGGATGATACACATTTTCATTTTCGTTAGTTCTTCATCTTCCCTTGTCAGCATTTTTGTTAAATATAGTGCATTCTCTTCACGCGGCGGACGATGCGAGGAGCTCTCCACTTCCTCATGATCATCATTTTCTTCAATTTCTTCCTCGTAATCATACTCCTCGTCATTTTCCTCGTACTCATACTCATCAGGACGATAAGGCTCTTCCTCTTCTTCATACTCTTCCTCATATTCAGAGGTATCCGAGTTACGCAGGTCACTGAGATGGCCATATGCGTCAGAATAATCATAGCGCTCTTCGCTTCTGCTTAAAAATTCTACTTGAGGTTCTCTTCTTTCGGCCTTATACTCCATCTCTTCTTCGTGTTCGTCAGGTTCCGGAGACCTGCGTGATTCGAACTCTAAAATCGGGAATGGATTTGATCCACCTTCGTATAACTCATGATCGTCCTCGTCATCTTCTTCACGAGTCTCATACACGTCATCATTTTCATAAACCGATTCTTGGTTCTCGAATCCTTCACTAACATATCCTTGATTTTCATATACACCTGATACACTGACGGCTGCAAAAACTTCAATACACGAAGGAGTAGGCATTTCATAATTGAAATCATCAACTGTAACGGTAAGTTCATCTTTATCAAGCACGCGATTTTTCGGCAGGGTGATATCCACTGGAAAACGGTGGTCCAGTTTCACTACATCATCGGAGACCTCATTCAATTGGGAAAATGAACGATAACCAAGATAAGTAGATTCTTCTGAGGCAGTCTCTTCCTCAGTTTGATCCGCACACCTGTATTCCCCCGTTAAGCAGAGATAGCCTTTAATGCATATTTGATCATCCACCTCTTCGATTGTAACTTCAGGATTCAAATCGACCGTGTAAAGTTCCTCAACCTCCTGTCCCTTATTGAGCCATACTGATTCCTCTATTGAAAACTCTAACGTAGACTGATTACGCTCTGTCAAAGCAAGCTCCCCCTCTCAACACAATTATTCCTGTACAATACAGGTGTATGTATGAGCTAAGATTTTATGCTTAAAAATGACATAGAGAAGATAGATTGTCCCTGCCTTCTCGGTGATTAGGTGAATAAACTCCCCATGATGTCTTACAGCCTCATAGGACCCTCGAAAATCGGAATTTGAGGTACTCATAATGACTTCGTGTGACCCTTGAAACAAAAAAGCAGACCGGATACCATTGATATCCTGCCTGCTTTATTTTTAGTATTCACTTTTGCAAAAATTCTGCGACTGCCTTGAATGCATTTTCGCTTGCTTCGATCGTACGTTCGATATCTTCATCGGAGTGTTTTGTAGATAAGAATAAGCCTTCAAATTGTGATGGAGGAATCGAGATGCCTTGATTGATCATCGACTTGAAATAGACGGTGAATGCTCCGAGATTTGATGAACTGGCTGTTTCATAGTTGATGACTTCATTGTCAGTGAAGAACAGTCCGACCATTGAACCTGCCCGGTTGATATGATGAGGAACCCCATACTTTTCTGCAGCTTCAGAAAGACCCTGTTCCAGACGATCTGCTTTCTTCCCAAATTCGATATAAGACTCCTCAGTCAACTGGCGAAGGGTTTCATAACCTGCTGTCATCGCCAATGGATTTCCTGATAATGTTCCAGCCTGGTAGATCGGTCCGCTCGGGGCAATTTGATCCATGATTTCTTTTTTACCGCCATACGCTCCAACCGGAAGACCACCACCAATCACTTTTCCAAGACAGGTCAAGTCAGGTGTCACACCGAAATGGCCTTGTGCACATTGATAACCGACACGGAAACCAGTCATTACTTCATCAAAAATCAATAAGGTGCCGTGGTCCGTGGTGATTTCCCGTAAGAATTCCAAGAAACCATCTTTAGGAGGAACAACGCCCATATTCCCTGCTACAGGTTCAACGATGACCCCAGCAATATCATCACTGTATTGCTCAAAAGCATAACGTACGCTTTCTTGATCATTGTAAGGGACCGCAATCGTATTTTGTGCAATCGATTCAGGTACACCCGGGCTATCCGGCAATCCAAGTGTTGCTACACCAGAGCCAGCTTTGATAAGGAGGGAATCCCCATGCCCGTGATAACACCCTCCAAATTTCAAAATCTTGTTTCGGCCAGTATAACCGCGCGCCAGACGAAGAGCACTCATTGTAGCTTCGGTTCCTGAGTTCACCATTCTTACGACATCAATAGATGGGACACGCTCTATCACCAATTCGGCCAATTTGGTCTCCATTTCATGTGGGGCACCGAAACTTGTTCCAAACTCAGTCACTTTTTTCAATGCTTCAACAACTTGATCATCCGCATGACCGAGGATCAAAGGTCCCCAGCTCAACACATAATCGATGTATTCATTGTCATCCAAGTCATAGATCTTCGAATCTTTTCCGCGTTTCATATAAATCGGATCCATATCAACAGACTTGAAGGCACGGACTGGACTGTTCACTCCTCCTGGCATAAGCGGTGTCGCTTCTGAAAAAGCTTCCTTTGATTTTTCAAATGTACGATTATTCATCTTAACACCCTTCCTATCCATTATCTTTCATCAATGTATCGTGCTGCATCTTTTGCAAAATAAGTAATAATCAAGTCTGCACCAGCCCGTTTCATCCCCGTAAGCTTTTCAAGGACAATATCCTTTTCATCGATCCAGCCATTTTGTGAGGCGGCTTTGATCATCGAGTACTCCCCGCTGACATTGTAAGCTACAAGAGGAAGCGGGAAACGATCCTTTAACTCGCGCAGAATATCGAGATAAGCGAGCGCAGGCTTGACCATAAGAAAGTCTGCCCCTTCTTCGTAATCCGATTGAGCTTCGCGAATCGCTTCGAGACGATTAGGCGGATCCATCTGATAGGTTTTACGATCACCGAATTGTGGTGAACTATGTGCAGCATCACGGAATGGACCGTAGAAAGCAGATGCATATTTGACCGCATAGGACATGATCGGGATATCTTCAAATCCGGCTTCATCAAGTCCTGCACGTATAGCCGCTACGAACCCATCCATCATGTTGGAGGGTGCAATGATATCTGCTCCAGCCTGAGCTTGTGAGACTGCGGTCTGTGACAATAACTCCAACGACTGGTCATTCAAAACATCTCCATCATGGATGACACCACAATGGCCGTGATCTGTGTACTGACAGAGGCACGTATCGGCAATCACTGTCAATGATGGATAGTTTTCCTTGATGTACGTGATTGAGCGTTGAACGATCCCATTTACTTCGTAAGCAGAAGTACCACGTTCATCTTTATGCTTCGGAACCCCGAAAACGATGACGGATTGAAGACCTACTCCTGTAATCTCATCAAGCTCTTCATGAAGACGGTCTAAGGAATAATGGAAAACGCCTGGCATCGAACCAACCTCTTCTTTTATCCCTTCACCTTCTACAATAAAAAGCGGGTAAATCATATCTTCTTTTCGTAAAAAGGTTTCTCGTACTAACGAACGCATACTTGCAGTTCTTCTTAATCGGCGATGTCGCTGAAAGGCATTGTTCATCGTCGTTCCTCCTTTTGCAAATAAGACTCGATCGAAGCAACCAAGCCTTCAGTTGTATATTCGTCTGCAACAATATCTGCAGTTACTCCATATCCTTTGAGTGTCTCAGCTGTAATCGGTCCGATACACGCCCATATCCGATCCTTCAGAATGACTTCTTCTTCCCCCAACTGAAAGAAAAAATGAACGGTTGATGGGCTAGTGAAAGTAAGAATGTCGACATCACCCCTTCTCATCATCTCTTTCAGATCTATTCGCATATTATCGTTCGGCACAGTTTCATAAGTGATGACGGCTTCAACATTTCTTCCTGCCTCACCCAGGTTATCAATGATGATGCTGCGCGATAAATTCCCATGTGGGAGCAAAATGCGGTCGCCAATTTTCGTATGATTGATGAATTCCTCTGTAAATATTTCTGCTACAAATTTAGTAGGGACGAAGTCAACTTCTATACCCCACTTCTCTAAAAGTTCTACGGTTTTTTTGCCTATCGCAGCTATCTTCACTGTATCCAGAAGTTCAAACGGACGTCCTTCTTTCTCCATTTGACTCTTGAAAAACCGGACCGTGTTCTGACTTGTAAAAACGACCCACTGGAAATGTTCAATCTCGTGGATCGCTCTTCTTAATGCTGTATTATCACTTGGAGTCTTAAAAGAGAGCAGGGGAACCACGACAGCCTCCCCTCCTCTTTGTTCAATTGAATGGACAAGCGGAAGAGCCTGTTCTTCAGATCTTGTTATTAATATTTTATGACCTGAAAACGGCGATCCTGTATCCATTACTGATCAAGCTCCTTTTTTACTCGATCTAAAATATCCTTGGCACCCCGTTCACTTAGTCTGTTAGCTAGTTCGATGCCGATTTCCTCTGGATTAGTGCCTTGAATGGTATCTTTAATTATCGTTTTTCCATCTGGAGTTGAAACGAATCCTGTCAGGGTGATCGTTCTTGAGTCATGAGCCAATTCTGCAAGACCACCGATCGGTACTTGGCAGCCACCTTCAAGTGTACGTAGGAACGCTCTTTCAGCACGGACTGTATCGAAGGTATCAGGACAGTTGATTTTTTCCAACCAATCTTTCAATTCCTGATCACTTTCCCGGCATTCAATGGCAAGAGAACCTTGCCCAACAGCGGGGATACAAACATCCTTCTCCAAATATTGAGTGACCACATCATCTGACCATCCCATACGCTTCAACCCGGCAGCTGCTAACACAATGGCATCATAGTCTTCATTCTGAAGCTTTGCAAGCCTTGTATCAATGTTTCCTCTGATCCATTTTATAGAGAGGTCCGGACGTTTCGCAAGTAATTGTGCTCCTCTTCTAAGACTGCTCGTTCCAACGATTGCACCATCAGGTAATTTTTCAAAAGGAACATGATTCTCTGAAATGAGCGCATCGCGATCATCCTCCCTCGGTGGTGTACAAGCTAATTCAAGCCCTTCCGGAAGGACAGACGGCATGTCTTTCATACTGTGGACAGCAAAATCGATTTCCTTATCCATCATCGCCTGTTCAATTTCTTTGACGAAAAGACCTTTTCCGCCGACTTTTGAAAGGGTGACGTTCAAAATCTGGTCTCCCTTCGTTACAATCTCCTTGATTTCAAACTCGAATGGCGCCCCCGCTTTTTTCAATTGATCGATTACCCAACGCGTTTGAGTAAGAGCAAGTTTACTTCTTCGAGAACCGATAATGAGCTTGCGCATAATTGACCTCCAAATGTAGATTCGAATTTCAGACGGTGCCAGGCACGACAATTTGACCCTTGTGCCCCAAGCGATCCAGAAAAGTGCCTGGTACATGCGTCATGTCCTATGACAAAGACAGTATCAGCTTATCCAGTGTGGTGGATATCCGCTAAACCTTCTAATACCATAGGTGAAACTCCGTAAGTGTAGCAGCTAAAAAATAATTGATGAGGATGACGAGAAGACCGGCGACATTCCAATAAGCCAGCTGCCTCCCGTACGCCTCTTTTCCTACTTTCAGATACAAATAGATTCCATATACAGATAATACAATGAACGAACTAATCACTTTTGCATCTACGAAGATTGCTAGTGTCATGTATACTTTGTATCCATAAATCAAGCCTAGTACCAGACTGAGAAACAGGATCGGGACACCGATCATATTCAATATGAAAGGCAACCTTTCAAGTCGTGTAAGACTTTCGAAACGCCATAGCCATTTCCCTACTTTCTTCTTTTTCAACAGGTTGTATTGAACCAGGTACATGACCGATAGGATACTCGATACCGTAAAAGCGCCATACGCAATGAATGCCATCGTAATATGTATGATCGCTAATTCATTGATCAGTTGATCTGAAAATGCTTCAGATACTTGGCTGTTCGGAGCAAACCAGCTGACAGCCATGAGTATGAATCCGATGATATTCGTAAAAAACACGAAGAAATGTACCCTGAAAAACCAGTTGATCAAAAGGGAAAGTGTGACAATTACCCAGGAATAAAAAAATAACCCTTCCGTAGGTGTGAGTATCGGAAAGCGGTCAGCTTCAAAAATCCGTAATATTAGAACGAATGATTGCAATACCCAGACAATAGAAAGCAACCAGAAGGCTATTCGGTTCGCCTTCCGGTTGTTTTGCAGGAAATCCATGAAATATCCTAGTACACTGAGTGCATATAAAATGATTGTAATATCGTAAATCCACCTGATAATACTCACGATACAACTCCTCTCCTGGGAGCAAGACTAATTCGTCGCTGGGTTGGAGATCGTTTGAAAAGACTTCTCTCCTTCTACCTCAGGCAACTTTTGTTCGCGAGCAAGACGCTCCTCTTTTAATACCTGTTCCAACTCTTCTTCAATTCCGAACAGCTGTGTGAAAAGATCTATATGCTTATTGGAATCAGGTTCAGCTGCCAACTCTTTCACACGTGTGATCGGATCACGAAGCAATTGATTGATGATACTTTTTGTATGTTTGCTGAGTACCTTCCGTTCACGCTCCGTAAGATCAGGTATTTTACGTTCGATGCTTTTCATCGTTTCAGCCTGGATGGAAAGTGCTTTCTGTCTTAAGGCTGTGATGACAGGAACAACTCCGAGGGTATTGATCCAGTTCAAAAATGCAAGCAGTTCTTCTTCAATAAATAAACGGATCTTAGCCGCTTCTTCTTGTCGCTCAGCTAAGTTCGCCTCGACAATTCCTTCTAAATCATCAATATCATATAGGAAGACACCTTCAAGCTCCTGCAGATCTGGAGAAAGGTCTCTTGGTACCGCAATGTCCATCATGAACAACGGTTTCCCTTTTCGTTTCTTCAAAACTGGGGCAACGTTCGCTTTCGTAAGCACAAACTCTGTTGAACCAGTAGAACTGATCACAATATCCGCTTTCTTCAACGAAGATTCCAGCTCTTCCATAGTAGAAGCTTGCCCATTAAAACGAGCTGCTACTTCCTGCGCTTTTGCATATGTCCGATTGAGGACGGAAATTTGATCGACACCGTTACTGCATAGGTGTTTTGCAGTAAGTTCACCCATCTTCCCGGCACCAATGATCAATACATTCTTTCCTTCAAGTCCATCGAAAATTTTCTTAGCCAGTTCGACTGCAGCATAGCTCACAGATACTGCATTCTCTCCAATTTCAGTTTCGGAATGAGAGCGCTTTGCCAACGTGATCGCCTTTTTGAACAACTCGTTGAACACAGTACCGGTTGTCCCTGTTTCTTGTGCAGTCAAAAAGCTTGAACGCACTTGTCCAAGGATTTGGGTTTCCCCCAGGATCATCGAGTCCAGTCCACAAACCACCTTGAAGAGATGGTCTATGGCATCCTCCCGTTCACGAATTTGTAAGTATGGGTTCAACAAATCTTTATCTAATGAAAACCAATCCGCTAAAAATGCTTTTATATAATATCGCCCTGTATGCAACTGATCAGCGACGGCGTAGATTTCAGTACGGTTGCAGGTCGATACGATCACACATTCCAGTACGCTTTTCGTGTTTCTAAGCGACTGTAAAGCCAACTCCAATTCACCAGGTTGAAAAGATACTTTTTCCCGTATTTCAACCGGAGCTGTCTTATGGTTCAGCCCAACTTTTAAAATGTGCATCGTCCGTCACCCCCTGTATTTATGTAAATGAGTATATATAATTTCCCAATAGCCATTATAGCATGTCCAATCAATTATTATTCGAAACAAATGTGAACAGTGTTTGAAAGTCTTATGGTATGATTTTTAATAGATAAAATCAGCATTCCCTTTTACACCAAATTTTAGTATCTCATAGGTTTCCAAGCTCCATACAAATCTAATGTACCAAATTTCGAAGGTTTTCGCAAAAGAACAGCATGATTTTTGAGCTCTGTGAGGAGGAGATTATGAAACAAGGTATTTTTCCAGGAACATTGATTGCAGGTTTAGGTGTCTATTTTTTGTCAAAGCAATGGTCTGTTCCTTTTATTAGTGAGATCGATGCCCTTCCTGCATTCTTATTGATCATCGGGATAGCATTCCTATTACAAAGGAATGAACCTTACGCTCTGTTTTCCGGTGTAGTCATTTGCGGTATTGCTTTCCATTACTATGCCAGCGGTAATATCGCCAATTGGCCAGCCTTATGGATCGTATATTTTCTTAGTATCGGCACAGGATTTCTTCTGCAATATAATCGAACGAAGCAGAGCGGCTTATGGATCGGTGCAGTCCTGACTATCATTTCCCTGATTGCACTTTTTTCAACTAATACAAAGGGAATCATCCGTACGATCATCAATTATACCGAACAATTTTGGGCAGTAATCCTGATTGTCATCGGATTTTATTTGATTAAACGAAAAAAATGACTCTTGCCTATAAAAGCGGAATCGCCCTGTTTAGCCACGAAGGTCACTGGAAGTCCGACGAGGAGGCTGTCGCCGCAGCAGGAGGACTGAAGTGATCCGAGTGGTTGGGCGGTGAAGCTGGACATCAAAAGCGGAATCGCCCCTGGTTAGCCACGAAGGTCACTGGAAGTCTGACGAGGAGGCTGTCACCGGCGAAGGAGGACTGAAGTGATCCGAGTGGTTGGGCGGTGAAGCTGGACATCACTTCACCGAAATTTTTGCTTTCTTATCTTTGAAAAAAGGTGTGACCAGTGATGGTCACACCTTTTACTTTAGAGTATGGAACTTAAGAAATCCTTCGTACGTTGTTCTTTCGGGTTGTTGAAAAGTTCTTGCGGCTCGCCCCGTTCAACAATTCGTCCATCATGCATATAAAAGACCCAATCACCTACTTCACGGGCAAAGCCCATTTCATGGGTAACGACGACCATCGTCATCCCTTCTCTCGCCAGCTGTTTCATTGTCGATAAGACTTCCCCGACAAGCTCAGGATCTAATGCTGATGTAGGCTCGTCAAAAAGCATGATGTCCGGTTTCATCGCCAATGCCCTTGCAATAGCTACACGCTGTTTCTGTCCACCAGAAAGTTTAGATGGATAGACATCCGCTTTTTCAGCGAGCCCGACTTTTTCCAGTAATTCTTTCCCTTCTTTCTCAGCCTGGGATCTGTTCTTCCTTTTTACGACAAGTGGTGCTTCCATGACGTTTTGAAGTACCGTCTTATGAGGAAACAGGTTGAAGTGCTGGAATACCATTCCGATCTGTTCACGAACTTTATTCAAATTGTCTTTTTTAGGATCAATTTCTTTTCCTTCAACGATAATTTTTCCACCGTTTTTAATTTCCAAGAAATTCAGGCATCTGAGCAGGGTACTTTTCCCAGACCCACTTGCCCCGATCAAAACGACAACGTCATTTTCTTTGACTTCCATATCAATATCCTTCAGAACATGTAGATCACCAAAGCTCTTGTTCAGCTTTTCTATTTTGATCATTTCACGTTTTTCACTCAATATCATTCACTCCCTTAATCACTCGCAGATAGCTTTTTCTCCATCAAGCTGACAATGGTTGTTAATAGGAAGACAAGAATCAGATAGTAAACAGCTACAATCAATAAATAGGTCATAGAATCAAAGTTATTCGATCCAGCTGTTGTAGCAACATTGAATAATTCATACATACCGATGAAGGCTGCTAATGAGGAGTCTTTCAATCCTATGATGAACTGATTACCGAGTGGAGGCAATGCTCTACGGAAAGCTTGCGGAAGAATGATTCTTCGCATAGTCAAAGCATTCGTCATACCTAATGAACGCCCAGCTTCCATTTGGCCTTTATCGATCGATTGGATCGTGCCTCGAAAGATTTCTGCTATATAGGCACCGTTGTGAAAGGCAAGTGCCAATGTTGCAGACCAGAACCCTGAAATATTATATTCTGATAACCCGAAATAAAAAATGAAGATTTGGACGATCAGTGGTGTCCCTCGGACGATATAAATATAAACATTCGCTATTGCTTCCAATACTTTGATTTTAGAAATCTTCAAAAATGCAAAGAAAAGACCTATAAATATTGCAATCAAGATAGAAACTGCCGTAACTTGAAGGGTTAAAAGCATCCCCTTGAAAAAGACTGGATAACTATCGATGAACGTTTCAAAAAAATGCGAAAAACTTGGCAAGGTGTATCATCTCCTTAAAGCACCGATATCAAGCTGGTATGATTGTATGGTTCATGCCTTTGGAAAAGTTATGCAATACATATGATAAGAAACAAATGTGCGCAAAGCTGCGCACATTCGTCATTCTTTCCTAGTCAAAATTTATTTACCTTCAGGATCAGATGTAATGTCATCCCCGAAGTACTTTTCACTTAGCTTTTTCAATGTACCATCTTCTCTAAGTTTCTCTAAAGCTGCATTGATATCTTTAAGTAGTTTATCGTTGTCTTTGGCAACAGCGATTGCTTGCTCACTTCGTCCTAAAAGTTCTTTTCCTTCGATATTGAAGCCATTCCCGATCGCTTCTTTACCAGTAATAAAATCAGTGATGACCGCGTCGTGCTTCCCTTCACTCAAAGCTTCAAGTGCTGTCACGTCACTGTCATAAATTTTGATGTTATCGGTCATTTCTTCCGCTGATTTTGCATATGTCGACCCTTTTGAGACAGCGATTTCCTTATCTTTCAAGTCATCTTTTGTTTCAATATCACTATCTGATCTTGTGAAAATCTGTGGACCAGAATAGTAGTATGGAATGGAAAAATCCACATGCTCTGCTCGTTCCTCGTTAATGGTATGACTTGCAACCGCAGCATCAAATCGTCCAGTCTTTACCCCTTCAACGATACTTGCAAACTTGAACTTTTGTGGATTAGGCTCCAATCCTAATTCTTTGGCTATTGCCTCTGCTACTTCGATATCAAATCCAGTCATTTCACCATTTGCATCCGTTGAACTGAATGGTTTGAACTCACCCGAAGATGCGTAAGTGAACTTTCCATCTTCCTTGAGATCGTATTCCCCATTTGCTCCGTCCCCATCTTCTGAACCGCCTCCACAGGCTGCCAGAAGCATTGAAAACAATAAGATCATGACTGCCCATAAGCTAACTTTTCTCATTCTGTTTTGACCCTCTTTCTGTAGAATTTTGGATACTACTTACGAGAGAAACATACAGTGGTAAACAGTCACAAAAAACGATCCTATTATTTTTCAAAGAGTATGTAGACGAGGCATTTATTCTTTCAGCCTACTTCACACACTCTACATTTCTCTCCACCACTGTACATTTCCCTTAACTGCGACGAACTAAACAGCACCAAAGCCCTGCTTTCTATTAAAGTATCCACTGTATACCTTCTACATAAAAACAAAAAAACCTCCTTGTTTTTTAAAACAGGGAGGTTTTTGTCACTTTATAAAAGGCTTTCGATTGTTGACCAGACTTTTTCTTTACCGAATGATGTTTCTGCAGAAAAAAGGTGTACTGACTCCCCTTTTTCCATCTGAAGGGTTTCACGGATCTGTTTGATATGCTGCTGGTGCTTGCCTTTTGGAATCTTATCCGCTTTTGTCGCAACGACAATTACGGGGATTTCAAAGTGCTTCAACCAATCAAACATCAATTGATCGTCCTTGGTTGGCGCATGGCGTAGATCGACTAGCAAAACAACAGCCTTCAATTTCTTGCTTTCCTTCAAATAGGTCTCTATCATCCGCCCCCAGGCATCACGTTCTTTTTTCGAGACTTTTGCAAATCCATACCCTGGAACATCGACAAAGTACATTACTTCATTCAAAAGGTAAAAATTCAAAGTTTGTGTCTTACCTGGTTTGGAAGATGTCCTGGCAAGAGCTTTACGATTGATCATTTTATTTATGAAAGAGGATTTACCTACATTCGAACGGCCAGCGAGTGCGATTTCCGGCTTCATGTCATTCGGGTATTGTTCCTTTTTTACGGCGCTGATAATCAGTTCAGCTGTATTTACTTTCATTCTTGTCCACCTATCAATGCTTCTTTTAATACTTCATCTAAATGAGAAACTGGAATGAAGATAAGATCCTTCTTTACACTATCCGGAATATCATCCAAGTCTTTTTCATTTTCTTTAGGGAAAATGATTCTTTCAAGTCCTGCTCGATGGGCACTCAGTGTCTTTTCTTTCAATCCGCCAATCGGCAACACACGTCCCCGAAGGGTAATTTCCCCGGTCATGCCGACTTCTTTGCGCACAGGACGGTTTGTCATTGCTGAAATGAGCGCTGTTGCCATCGTAATCCCTGCAGAGGGGCCATCCTTTGGTGTTGCACCTTCCGGGACATGGATATGAATATCATTTTTTTCGGAAAACTCTGTATCGATATTCAATTCTTCAGCACGTGAACGGATATAACTGAATGCTGCTTGCGCCGATTCTTTCATGACATCGCCAAGTTTTCCAGTCAAGATCAACTTGCCTTTACCTGGTGAAACTGAGACTTCGATCGAAAGTGTATCACCGCCAGCTGTCGTATAAGCGAGACCTGTGGCAGTTCCGATTTGATCTTCCACTTCAGCTTGTCCATACCTGAATTTAGGTTTGCCGAGATAATCTCCCAGCGTTTTTTCTGTAATAATGACACGCTTTTTGTCGCCACCCACGATTTCTTTTGCCGCTTTTCGGCATAAGGATGCGATTTGACGTTCCAGGTTACGGACCCCCGCTTCACGCGTGTAGCGACGGATGACTTGCATCAACGCTTCATCACGGATCTGAAGCTTGCCTTTGGTAAGACCATGTGCCTCTGTTTGTTTTTTTACAAGATATTGATTCGCTATATGAAGCTTTTCCACTTCAGTATATCCAGCGATCTGTATCAATTCCATACGATCCAGCAGCGGACCAGGTATGGTTGAAATGTTGTTTGCAGTCGTTACAAATAAAACCTTTGATAGATCATAAGGCTCTTCGATGAAGTGATCGCTGAACGTATTATTCTGCTCAGGATCTAGCACCTCTAGTAAAGCTGATGCAGGGTCCCCGCGGAAATCATTAGACATTTTATCAATTTCATCAAGTAAGAACACAGGATTCACAGAGCCTGCTTTTTTCATCCCTTGGATAAGCCGTCCAGGCATCGCACCTACATATGTGCGGCGATGACCGCGAATTTCCGCTTCATCACGTACACCCCCCAGTGAAATTCTTACAAAATTCCGTCCAAGTGTACGCGCGATCGACCTTGCAAGGGAGGTTTTTCCAACCCCAGGAGGTCCGACCAAGCATAAAATCGGTCCTTTCAAAGAATTTGTAAGCTGTTGGACTGCAAGGTATTCAAGGACCCTTTCCTTCACTTTCTCAAGGCCATAATGGTCCTCATTCAAGATTTTTTCGGCATGATTGATATCAAGGTTGTCTTCTGTCTCTTTCACCCAAGGTATGTTAAGCAGCCAATCGATGTAATTTCGGATTACACCGCTTTCAGCAGAGTTTTGCGGCATCTTTTCATATCTGTCCAATTCTTTAAGCGCGGTATTCTGGACATTTTCAGGCATTTGAGACTCTTCAATTTTTTCCCTTAATGATGTGACTTCCCCTGCTTTACCTTCCTTGTCACCAAGTTCCTTTTGGATCGCCTTCATTTGTTCACGAAGGTAATATTCTTTCTGAGTCCGTTCCATCGACTTTTTGACACGCTGGCCGATTTTCTTCTCAAGACCGAGTACTTCCTTTTCGTTATTCAATATCTTAATGATTTTATTAAGCCGTTCTTTGGTTTCAAGTGTTTCTAAAATTTCTTGTTTTTGTTTTATTTTTAACGGTAAATGTGAAGAAACGATATCAGCTAGTCTGCCGGGCTCTTCAATGTCTTGAACAGAAGCGAGGGTCTCGGCTGTCACTTTCTTTGATAGGTTTATGTATTGTTCAAAATAGTGCAGCAATGTACGCATCAATGCCATTTCTTCAGCATCTGCCTCTACGCGTTCTTCGATCAATTTTACATTCACTTCGATATATCCGATTTCATCATCGTCTTTATAAGAAGTGACTTCTCCGCGTTGTACACCTTCAACTAGTACCCTGATCGTTCCATTCGGGAGCTTCAGCATCTGATTGACTTTAACAATCGTCCCTAATTTATAAATTTCATCTTCCGTTGGATCTTCTATGGCCACTTCTTTTTGAGTGGATAAAAATATGTGCTGGTCATCCATCATTACTTGTTCAAGGGCTTGAACAGACTTCTTGCGTCCCACATCCAAGTGTAGTACCATTCCTGGATAAACAAGCAGTCCTCTTAGTGGCAACAATGGTATTGTTCTCGTTTGAGCCATAGAAACACACCTCCAAATTCTATTTGACAAACTGATTTGAAAAAACTTCACCCATACTAGTAGTCACGAAATATTCTTCAATGATACAGGGATCGGAGTGGATGAACATCAGCTTGATTATCATGAGTTGAAATAGGTATTTCATCTTATCAATTCTACCCGTAAATCACATCTTTGTCTAATAAGTACTATTCCATTCAGCCTTTATTTTAGATGATTTCTAGAATTATTCAATGTCCAGGAAATACGTTTTCACTAATCAAATTAAAAAAGAAAGCCCCGCCTCAAACGACCTTTGGCGAGGACTCTTGCGCAGTGATGCTATCGACTCTTTCTTTATTATACTTTTCCTTGAAGACGTGTTCGAAAACCTCATCTAGGTGATCGACATAAACAATTTCGATTCCTTTGATTTCCTTTAAAATCGATTGTTGGTTCTCTTTAGGGACAAAGACGGTCTGAACGCCTGCCTGACTTGCGGCTGAAACCTTTGCAAATACGCCTCCGACTGGTTTGACACTTCCATGTATACTGATTTCACCTGTCATGGCAATTTGGTTGTCGACCTTGATCCCTTTTATCGCTGAATAGATGGCTGTTGCAATCGCTATTCCTGCGGAAGGTCCATCAACTGGAGCGCCACCAGGGAAATTGATATGGATATCATAATTGTTGGACGGGACACCCATTCTTCTAAGAACTGTCAATACATTTTCGACTGAGCTCTTTGCGAGGCTCTTCCTTCTTATCGATTTTGATTGACTTCCGATACTCTCCTCTTCAACAATCCCTGTGATCATGATCGAGCCTTTTTCTTTTGTAGGAATCACCGTCGCTTCAATCTCGAGTAATGCACCTGTATTCGGTCCATAAACAGCTAGCCCATTGATATAACCCTCTCGCGGGACCGGATGGATCTTTGACTCCATCCTAGGGGACAGCTGGCTTGAGTGAAGAACCCATTCGATATCATTTTTGGTTAAATGGTTTCGATCTTCCGTGATTGCTAACCCTGCTGCAATTTGTACACTATTGACAGCTTCTCGTCCATTCCGCGCATATTGGGATAGGAGGGTCAAAGCACTTTCCTCAATTGTAAAGCTGATTTTTTCCACCGCTCTTTTTGCAATTCGGATGATATCTTCAGCAGTCAGTTCTTTAAAGAATATTTCAAGACACCGTGATCGAATGGCTGGTGGGATCTCTTCTGGTGTACGAGTAGTCGCACCAATTAAGCGGAAATCTGCAGGTAATCCATTTTGGAAAATATCATGGATATGCTGGGGGATTTGAGTGTTTTCTTGACTATAATAGGCACTTTCCAGGAAGACTTTTCGATCTTCAAGAACCTTCAACAGCTTATTCATTTGGATCGGATGAAGCTCACCGATTTCATCAATGAACAGTACACCCCCATGCGCATTCGTAACCGCTCCTTGTTTAGGCTGTGGAATTCCTGCTTGGCCCATCGCCCCCGCACCTTGGTAGATCGGATCATGCACAGAACCAATAAGGGGATCGGCAATACCTCTTTCATCAAAACGGGCTGTCGTGGCATCCAGTTCCACAAAAACAGCAGTCGGTTTAAATGGAGACCGTCTATTTTTCTTAGCTTCTTCCAGTACAATTCTCGCAGCAGCTGTCTTCCCTACTCCTGGTGGTCCATAAATGATAACGTGTTGCGGATTGGGACCACATAGAGCTGCCTGTAACGCACGTATTCCTTCAGCTTGACCAATAATTTCATCAAAACGAGAAGGACGGACTTTTTCTGATAACGGTTCGCTTAACGAAATATTTCTCAGCTTACGAAGCTGATCCATTTCTTTTCGTGATTCCTTATCTATCGAGACTTTCTGTGTCCGTTGGTTTCGTAATAAATTCCAGAAGTAGAGACCGATGATGATTCCGAAGAACAGCTGGATGACCAGTGCTATTCCTGTCCAACTCATGCTTTCCCCTCCTATATGTATGTTTTCGTATCCATTAGTATCTCCGAGCATGTGTTGGACTAAACGTTATTTTAAGAAATGAATCGAGGAATTTGAATCAGAGTATTAGTCGAGGTGCTATTCGATCAAATACAAGAAAAGGATTAACTTCAGATTAAAAATTAAGGTTCACCCTCCTTGAATGATCGTATTCAAATAATGTTAGGCCAAAAGTACTTTTAAATCATCAAAAAAAGCGCAAGCGCCCTGTTCAACCACGAAAGTCGCTGGAAGTCCGACGAGGAGGCTGTCGCCGCCACAGGAGGGCTGAAGTGATCCAAGTGGGTGGGCGATGGAGCTAGACATTACTTCTTCATCGAAACAAAACTTTTGTACTTCCTTATCATTAAAAAAACACCCCGCCGAATGCACGCGGAGTGTTTTTACACAATTGATCAAGCACTTTCTTTTGGTTTCTTTTCATCGATAACAGTTCCGTCTTCAAGAATAAGTTGTGGCGGAACCTTATCCGTAACCGTTTGCGCAGTGATGACACATTTGTTGATATCTTCACGTGAAGGAAGGTCAAACATGACATCGAGCATGATCCCTTCAATAATGGAACGCAGACCACGTGCACCAGTTTTACGTTCAATCGCTTGTTTTGCGATTTCGCTCAATGCGTCTTCCGTAAATTCAAGCTCAACATCATCCAACTGCAACAGTTTCTTGTATTGTTTTACAAGAGCGTTTTTCGGCTTTGTAAGGATTTCTACCAATGCTTCCTCATCCAACGGCGTCAAGCTTGCTGTCACTGGCAAACGACCGATGAATTCTGGAATAAGCCCGAAACGAAGCAAGTCTTCAGGCAATACTTTTGAAAGGTACTCACCTTGATTAAGATCCGCTTTTTCGGTAGTCTCAGTTCCGAATCCGATAACCTTTTTACCAAGACGACGCTTGACGATCTGTTCAATTCCATCGAACGCTCCACCACAAACGAATAAAATATTCGTGGTATCGATCTGGATGAACTCTTGATGTGGATGCTTACGACCCCCTTGAGGAGGAACACTTGCAACAGTTCCTTCTAAAATCTTAAGCAAGGCCTGCTGCACCCCTTCACCAGATACATCCCGAGTGATGGATGGGTTCTCGGATTTACGTGCAATCTTATCGATTTCGTCAATGTAAATGATACCGCGCTCTGCTTTTTCCACATCATAATCTGCTGACTGGATCAGTTTGAGTAAGATGTTTTCCACATCTTCACCTACGTAACCTGCTTCAGTCAATGATGTAGCATCAGCGATTGCGAACGGTACATTCAGGATACGTGCCAACGTTTGGGCCAGCAACGTCTTACCGCTACCAGTCGGTCCGATCATTGCAATATTACTTTTAGCCAACTCTACATCGTCCGACTTCTTAGAAGCGTTGATACGCTTGTAATGGTTATAAACCGCAACGGAAAGCGATTTTTTCGCCTGCTCCTGACCAATGACATAATCATCGAGTATTTTCCGGATTTCCTGAGGTTTCGGTACATCTTTAAATTCTACATCCTCTTCAGTACCGAGTTCCTCTTCTACGATTTCTGTACACAATTCAATACATTCATCACAAATATAGACACCTGGTCCGGCAACCAGTTTACGTACTTGATCTTGTGTTTTGCCACAGAAAGAACACTTCAATTGTCCTTTTTCTTCGTTAAATTTAAACATTGAATCACCCCTAAGAATGGTTTGGATGAATTGTTACTTTTAGTTATTTGTCATCACGTGTATTTTACACATTGAAAGATTTACAATATGTTTTCAGAGTAACAAATCTGGTCGATGGCTTCCATTTTATTATGTACATACGATTTTATCATGAAGAGCCGTAAAACAAAAATAATAACGCTTTGCTATGTAAAATCCAAGTCCGATATATATCAGTATAGTCATAATTCAGATATGCGATTCCTGCTAAAAAAATATTCTCGAATTGACTCACATAAAATCCCCATACATATAAATAAAGGTATTTTTGTACAAAACAAGGCACGAAATTCCGCGCCTTGTTTTACATCTTACTGTATATTATGCAACAGTTTTGCTATTCTCCACAAGAAAATCAATTGCCTTACGAACTTTCAGGTCACCCTTCAAGAGATCAGGTCCACCTTGCATCGCTAACATTTGCTTCATTTTTTCAACTTCCATTTGGTACATTTCAGCCATTTTCTTGATTTCTTCTTCTATTTCTTCTTCAGTGATTTCAATGTTTTCAGCTTCAGCGATCGCTTCAAGAGTCAAGTTTGTACGAACACGCTTTTCTGCATCTTCTTTCATTTGCTCTTTCAACTGATCTTCGGAAGTACCTGAGAACTGGTAGTACATATCCAAGTTCATGCCTTGCATTTGGAGACGTTGGTCGAATTCCTTCATCATACGATCAAGTTCGGAATTGACCATCGCTTCAGGAACATCAATTTCAGCGTTTTCAGATGCTTTTTGTACAAGTTGATCTTTCATTTCATTTTCAGCTTGTGTTGTTTTATCATTTTGAAGACGCTCTTTGATTTGAGCTTTCAACTCATCAAGTGTTTCCACTTCTTCATTTGCGTCCTTAGCAAACTCGTCATCGAGCTCCGGTAGTTCCAATTGCTTGATTTCGTGGATTTTCACCTTGAATGTAGCTGGTTTTCCTGCAAGCTCTTCAGCATGGTATTCTTCAGGGAATGTTACTTCAACATCCTTTTCAGCACCTGCTTCTTCACCCTCGAGCTGCTCTTCAAAACCAGGAATGAATGATCCAGTACCGATTTCAAGAGAGTAATTCTCTGCTGTTCCGCCTTCGAAGGCCTCACCGTCAACATATCCAGCAAAGTCGATTACGACTGTATCGCCTTTTTCAACTTTACCTTCTTCTTTGACTGCTAGTTCAGCATGCTTTTTTTGAAGTGATGTCAATTCTTCTTGGACGTCTTCATCTGTCACTTCTGTATTTTGTTTTTCTACTTCAAGGCCTTTGTATTCGCCTAGTTTCACTTCAGGTTTTACTGTAACAGTTGCTTTGAAAATGAGGTTTTTCCCTTTTTCCATTTGTTCGATATCAACGTCAGGTTGGTCGACTGGCTCGATACCCGCCTCCTCAACTGCTTGAGTATATGCGCTAGGAAGCAGGATATCTAAAGCGTCCTGATAAAGTGCTTCCACTCCGAAACGCTTTTCAAACATTGAACGCGGGACCTTCCCCTTACGGAATCCTGGAACGTTCACTTTTTTAACGACCTTTTTGAACGCTTGATCCAATGCTTCATTTACACGTTCAGCATCAACATCAATGGTTAATACACCTTGATTGCTTTCTTGTTTTTCCCATTTTGCACTCATGACTATAATTCCCTCCAACATTTATCTTCTTAAACTACATTAACGTCCGAATGAGTTTACAACCACTACATTATAACACATGAACATCGGTTTTCAACTAGTTCGACTGGTCATCAGAAAGACCGACTTCTTTCATAGATAATCGTTCAATTTCCAAAATCTTTCCGACAACATCCTCAAGTAATTCTTCATCTAATGAAAAAGCAACTTGAAGGTCATCTCCATCAAAATCTATACCGTTGAGCCTATGTGCAACTTCGAGAACAGCGACTGCCCATAATTGTTCATTAAGGGGCTCTGGCTGAAACGGGTAGATCATAAATAAGTAATGGTCCCAGATTTGCACAGCCATTTCTAACAATGTTGGATTCTGCTGTTCCAATTGATGTTCGATGATTGTTTTAACCAGTCTATAAAATTGTCCATCCGGTATGTCGTGAAGTTGATCTGTACTGACCGTCATCGTTTTGCCGAACTTATGTATACTGATCGATTCTGACGCGTCTCCCTCTTTCAGCATTTGTAGCACAATTGTTTTTAAAGATGGATTGGCGTCAGGATATGTAAGAAAATTCTTCAACTCATTACGTACTGCTGGTTGATCTGGTTTTTCAATCGATTGGACTGCTTGCCATTGTTTCTTAGAGTCAGTTGATTTCAATTGTGTTGAAAGATGGTCTATCTCCTGCTCTGAAAATTTTGCTTCAAAAACAAAGTCATCACTCGGTTCATCCTCTGCCATTTTCCGACTGAAATACAAAAGCTGATAGAAATTCTCCGCCATTTGCGGCGGCAGGCTTTGCTCTTGAATGACTGCTTCGAGAATATCGACAACTTCTTCATAATCACCCAATTGGATGAGAATGGATATGTAAATTTGCAGGACATCATAATACTCACCGATGTCTTTTTTCAGAATCGCATCACACTTTTCCTTTGCTTCGCTTAATTCACCAAGTTCAACCAGACTTAAGACAACGCCAACGTTCCCTTGTGGATGATCCGGCTCCATCTCGATCAGCTGTTGGAAAAAATTCAGCGATTCTTTGAATTTTTTTTGTTTGAGGGCTGACATTCCCTTATTCACAAGCTTTGCAGTAAGGTTTGGGAAGTAAACGATTTTACTTTCACGCGGCCCTTTATGGTCTTTTTCCAAATCAATCTCCCCGCTTTTTATCAATCGTTTAAAGCAAGTTTAGCAGTTTAACTTCCTAAAAACAAATCGTAACACATTAAGTCTATATTACACTTGTCTTTACAAATTCATTCAACTGCATACGATGTCATCATGCCGATCCGGATCTTTCATACGGACAATTATACGGATTCCATCACTTGAATTTTCGTACCCGAGTTGTCTAATGAAAGAATCAGCAGCATAATAAAAAAAACGCTTCTCTGCTGCTATGCAAAGAAGCGATCGTATGTATGAAGTATGGCGTCCCAGGAGCGATTCGAACGCCCGACCGACAGCTTAGAAGGCTGTTGCTCTATCCAGCTGAGCTACTGGGACATGTAATGGAGCGGGTGATGGGAATCGAACCCACGACCAGAGCTTGGAAGGCTCTTGTTTTACCACTAAACTACACCCGCATCAATCAGCGACAGTATTTAATATACCGAATTCTGATATAAATGTCAAGGTTTTTTTGGTGATCGTGAGTTTATTTCCATTATAGCTGATATTCAGTTGATAAATCTGTTAGTTCGTCCCCATCAAATTCAAAAAAACGGACCCGTATGTTATGACGATCTTTACATTCACAGATTGCATAAGACCTTTCTTTCCGCCCTCTTGGCAAACGGAAACTTCCTGGATTAACAAAAATCATGCCATTTTCCTCGAACGATTCAGCGATGTGAGAGTGCCCGAAGAAAACCAGGTCCGCTCCTTGTTCTTCAGCCTTGTAGGCTAAATTCATGTAGGACATTTTCACATTGTATAAGTGTCCATGTGTGACAAACAAGCGATAACCCTGTTCTTCAACCAATGTTTCATTCGGAAAATCATGATGTCCGAGATCCATATTCCCTTGAACATTGTAAAAAGGTTTTAGCATCGGATCGTCGGAAGGCAATTCAGAATCACCACAATGAATCATCGCATCAATATGGTTTTTATGCAATTCAGCGAGTTCCTTCAGTTCCTTTGTCAGTCCATGACTATCACTTACGACTAGTACATTCAATGAAAGGTCCTCCTTTTAAAAGCTAAGAAACTTAGCAAAGCCACACCTATGGCAAAGACTGAGCTTTATTTGCCTTTAAGAAAAGATATCAGACCAATGATAACGTAACTCCTTCAAAGCGTTGGCGCGGTGACTGATTCTGTTTTTTTCCCCAGGTTCCAATTGAGCCAATGTTTTTCCCAATGCCGGAATATAAAAAATCGGATCATAGCCAAAACCGTGATCACCTCTTTTTTCGTGAAGGATGAATCCTTCACACTTTCCTTCCACACTACTTGTTTCTTTCCCTGGTTGTGCAACCGCTAAAACACAAATAAATCGAGCAGATCGATCCTTTTCCGCAACATGTTCCATTTCCGCTAATACTTTATGTAGATTGGCTTTATCGTCTTTCTCTTCCCCTGCATACCGTGCTGAATAGACTCCCGGTCTGCCATCCAGTGCATCAATTACAAGGCCGGAGTCATCAGCGATGACAGGCTCATGGAAATGGTTGGCGATGGTTTCCGCTTTAATACTGGCATTTTCTTTGAAAGTGGAACCATTTTCTTCGATTTCATCGTGAAAATCCAGGTCCCTTAAAGAAACCACCTTTACGTTAAACTTTTCAAACATTTCTCGAAATTCCTTGACCTTCCCTTCATTATGGGAAGCGATGATAATCTTTTCCATTATGGCACCTACTTTTCACCGATCAGATTATGAATTTTCCCCAATGCTTCTTTTTGGTATTCTATAAGTTCAGTAATTCCTTTATCTGCAAGGTTAAGCATTGTCTGTAATTGACTGTATGAGAAAGTTGCTTCTTCGCCTGTACCTTGCAATTCGACAAATTCTTTCCCGCCAGTCATGATGACGTTCATATCCACGTGGGCTTTAGAATCCTCTTCATAACAAAGGTCTAAGATTTCCCCGTTCTCTGGTACCACCCCTACAGATGTTGCAGCCAAAAATTCCTTTATCGGCAATTTTTTGATGACATCTTGCTCAATGAGTCTGTTGAAAGCCAATGCCATAGCAACAAATGCACCAGTTATACTTGCGGTACGGGTGCCTCCATCTGCTTGTATGACATCGCAATCGATCCAGCATGTGCGTTCTCCGAATTTATCCAGCTCTACAACCGACCGGAGTGCACGACCAATCAACCGTTGAATCTCCATTGTTCGTCCGGATACTTTCCCTTTACTCGACTCACGGATGTTCCGTTGCTCTGTAGCACGTGGAAGCATAGAATACTCTGCTGCAATCCAACCTTTCCCTTGATTTCTCATGAAGGGTGGAACACGATCTTCAATACTGGCTGTACAAATAACTTTTGTATCCCCCACTGAGATCAATACAGAGCCTTCCGGGTGTTTAATGTAATTCGTTTCGATATGTATTTTTCTTAATTGATCCTTCAACCTACCATCTGTTCTCATATGAAATTCCTCCTCTGTAACTTACACTATTGATTAGTATGACCAACACAATCTATAAAGTATCCCGGTGATCCTTTGTGTTCGGCAAAAGAAAAAGGCGGCTGTTAACCGCCTGACTCTATTATCGTAACACATTTACCTTTTCTATTCATTTTAAAATTCTACAGTATTCACATTCACTGGTCTAGAAACAGGCTCAGTCAGTAATTTCCCATCTTGGCTGACGACTTCATTCGTGCCATTCACTTTGATTTGTACCTTTTCGATACCTGTAAGCTCAGTCAATGATAAGACCAGTGAGTTCAGGACAGCGTCAGATATAGCTGTATTTTTCTGTTCACCGAGGATCGCCTCATTGAAGTCTAATGTTACGACTCCCCCCTCTTCAACTGGGGCACTTACAAGTTCAGCTTCGTTTCTCATATCGGTCAGCAGGCCGGATTGAATGGATGGGCCGTTCAGCAATTCATCAACAGTGGCTTTCACCAAATTTTCATTGGAATTCACCTTTCTTGTGACAGGAACATAGTAGAATTCATCATCACCATTTTGACCGATAAAGTAAACCGTAACGGTCTTGCTTCCTGTTACATCGACGACCCCATTGGTTTCAATATTGATTCCATCTGCCCGAGTCATGTTTTCACCGATTGGAGTCTGGTTGACCGGCATGACTTTCTGGTCTTCTCCGTTAATCTTGATCTTGACTGCGTGCACATTATCGAATTGTGTAAGCGTGTAGGTCAAAGATTGCAAAATGCGAAGTTCATCTTCAGCTGCATACTCTTTAAACTCCTTAGAAAAGTCGACCGTTGCCGTCCCCTGGTCTATGTTCATGCCTAAGACTTCGGTTCCTGCAGGTAAAACGGCTCGCATACCATTTGGAATATAATTGGACGCTTTTCCATCATTCACTAAGTACTCGACAACCTGCTTTGCTGGATCTTCCGCACTCGGCATTTTCATCGTTTGTGGAACGACCAGCCCATTTTCATCAATTAAGTATACTTGTAATTGGTGCGATTCAGTAGCACCTGCTGGGGCATCCTTCCCATCTGCCAAAGCATCTTTGTCTTCACCAGTCTCCTCCAGAGACTCGCCATCATCCAGAAAGTTGACTTCTTGGGGTGGATCGATTTCGTTATTTGTTTTTTCTGTTAACAAGCCACACCCAGACATAAGCAGTAATAGACCTGTTAAAAGAGAAACAAAGATTATTTTCCTCTGCTTCTTCCTCATTCCATTCCCTCCTACAATGGTTTGTACTACTATATATACGAGCTATCCGTCCAATTAGACCATCGTTCTATAATTTTAAGGAAATGGAAGGAAGGGATCTGATTGTCTATTTTCTTGACCTTTGCGCGGACTAATGAAAAGTGGCGACCCGCCTAGTTACGCAGGTCACTGGAAGACTGACGAGGAGGCTCGAACCAAACAAAGTTCGGTTCTGCGTGGACTCTCACATAAGATGTAAATCAATGTGTCGACCGCCGCAGGAAGTCTGAAGTGATCCAAGTGACTGGTCGCTGAGCTGGATCACTTTCATAGGATCTCGCTTTTACCGCAGGAGTGTCGCGAATTTCACTAAAAACAATTTTCTCTATAAAAATATCCGATAAAAGGACTCAAAAAGAAAAACGGCACAATGAATGCTGTGCCGCCTCATAATTCGATATGCTCAATATGTTTTACACTTTGGTCAAACCATTCATTGCTCAGACGATTGAAGATCTGACTGGAACCTGTAGTGAAAAAACGATGTTCAGGTGTTCGGCTGCCTGTGTATAGACGATTACTATAATATAGGAGTGTACTTACTTCCCTCGCTGTTTCAGCTCCAGATGAAATGATCCGGACATTACTTCCCATCACTTTGTCAATGACAGGCGCCAGAATCGGATAATGTGTACAGCCGAGAATCAACGTATCGATCGGAAAATCACTCAAAGGGGCTAGCCTTTCATAGACCACTTGCAATGTTTCGTGGCTGTCGATCATTCCACTTTCAACTAGGGGCACGAATTCAGGGCACGCAAGACCATGGACATTGACCTCGCTATCAATATTTCGTAATGCCTTTACATAAGCCCGGCTATTGATAGTTCCTTCTGTCCCGATTACACCTATTTCTCGGTTCAAGGTGTTCTTTATTGCCGCTCTAGCCCCTGGATGAATGACACCTACCACAGGAATCGGAAGTTTTTCCTGAGCCTCCTCCAATACTGCAGCAGTAGCTGTATTACAGGCGATCACAAGCAGCTTGATATTTTTCTCTAAAAAGTAATGGATCATTCTCCAAGTGTACGTTCGGACTTCCTCTATGGGTCTTGGACCATATGGACAACGCAGAGTATCGCCTAAATAATAAATTTTTTCTTTAGGAAGCTGCCTCATGACTTCCCGAGCTACAGTCATCCCCCCAACACCAGAATCAATAATTCCTATAGGACTATTCAAAAAATCCCCTCAATTTCTCTGTTAAGTCTAGTTGGTAGTATGTGAATTCATTTTGTCATAAAGGAGATGCAAGCTTTGGTGAAGATTTTCAATTTCTTCATCGGAAAATTGCTCAGTCAAATCCTTAAGATAATTCTGTCTCCGTTTAATAACCTCTTCTATTATTTCGTAGCCCTTATCAAGTTTCTGAATACGGACCACACGACGATCTTTCGGATCCCGTATTCTTTTTACGAGTCCGTTGTTTTCCATACGGTCGATCAAGTCCGTAGTCGTGCTGTATGCAAGGTACATTTTGTTTGAAAGATCCCCGATCGTCATTTCATTTTGTTCAAATAACCATTGCAATGCCACAAATTGCGGCGGTGTAATAGAGAAATCATTCAAGATTTCCCTACCCTTCTGTTTTATATGTGCTGAAATCATTCTTAGTGCTTTTTCCATCTCATTGATTTTTTCTTGTTTAGCTAGCTCCAACTATGTAACCTCCTGAACAAACTGTTATTTTCTATTTTGCGGTCTTTAGTGGTTTTTTTCAACTACAATTCCTGTTAATGTGCAATATTTCGTCATTAAAGGTAAGAATAAGACTGCATTTTTCCTCTTAAAATGATACAAAATCCTGAATCCCCTTAAACAATAGGTTTTAACGTATATAAAATCTTGGCAAAGATCTGAAAATCAAAAACTATTTTTAAAATACGGTTATCCATAAAAGAAATGACCCTAAAGGATACTCCTCATGGGTCATCTGTTTACTTTACTTTAGGAAATGTTGTTGGACATATTGCTTTACTGCTTCATCTGTATCGAGTTGCAGGAGATCTCCCATATGAGTCTCAGTTTCCCCTTTACTCAATCTTCGAATCTGGTTTCGAGCAGGTAGAATCGATGTTGCGCTCATGCTGAATTCATCCAATCCTAATCCAAGCAGGATAGGGATAGCGATTTCATCACCAGCCATTTCGCCACACATGCCAGCCCATTTGCCTTCTTTATGAGCTGCATCGATCACATTCTTCACCAATCTTAAAATAGCAGGGTTATATGGTTGGTAAAGATAGGATACCTGCTCATTCATACGGTCAGCTGCCATCGTATACTGAATCAGGTCGTTTGTACCGATGCTGAAGAAATCCACCTCTTTCGCAAAAAGGTCTGCCATTACTGCAGTGGATGGGATTTCCACCATCATTCCGATTTCAATTGAATCTGATACGTCAACTCCACCTTGCTCAAGTTTTTCCTTTTCTTCTAAAAGAATCGCTTTCGCTTGACGGAATTCATCCAGTGTGGCAATCATCGGGAACATCACTTTCAAATTACCAAAAGCACTTGCGCGTAACAATGCCTTAAGTTGTGTCCTGAAAATCGATTGTTGATCGAGACAAAGCCGGATGGCCCGGTAGCCTAAGAATGGATTCAACTCCTTCGGAAGGTTCAAGTATGGTAATTCTTTGTCTCCTCCTACATCCAATGTACGGATGACGACAGGTTTACCTTCCATTTTAGAGAGAACTTCTTTATACGCTTCGAACTGTTCCTCTTCAGTCGGCAATTGATCCCGATTCATATATAGGAATTCCGTCCGGTATAACCCGATTCCTTCTGCCCCGTTGTTTAATACGCCTGGGAGATCTTTTGGAGTACCGATATTTGCAGCAAGCTCAACATGTTTATCATCTGCCGATTTTGTCGATTCATCGACTAGCTTCGCCCATTCATTCTTCTGCTCTTCGTAGCGTACTCGCTTTTGCTCATACGATGCCTTTTCATCTTCTGTTGGATCGATGATTACAACGCCATCTATACCATCGATGATAACAGTCGTTCCATTTTCAACTGATCCAGTGATTTCCTTTGTACCAACTACAGATGGGATTTCCATTGAGCGAGCCATGATTGCTGAATGGGATGTTCTTCCTCCAATATCAGTGGCGAAACCTTTTACAAATGTTCTGTTCAATTGGGCTGTGTCAGAAGGAGTCAAGTCATCAGCAATAATAATCACTTCTTCAGTAATCATACTTGGCGTATTGAATTCAACATTCATCAAATGAGCCAGCACCCTTTTTCGAACATCACGGATGTCTGCTGCTCTTTCCTTCATATATTCATTGTCCATATTTTCGAACATAGAGATGAACATACCTGAAACTTCATCCAAAGCACTTTCTGCATTGGTCTTATCCTCATTGATCTTGCTCGTTACGTTATCGATCAATTCTGGGTCTTGCAGAACAAGAAGATGGGCAGCAAATATTGCTGCCTTGTCTTCTCCTAGCTCTTTTTCTGCATGGTCTTTGATAACTTCGAGTTCAGTTTTCGATTGGCTGATCGCTTCTTTAAATCGCTCTACTTCTTGCTCCGGATTATTTATCGTTGTTTTTACTATTTCAAGAGCAGGATTTTCAAGCTTGAATACTTTTGCGATGGCGATTCCTGCAGAAGCTCCAATTCCTGTGATGCGCTGGCTCATTACTCAGCAAGCCCTTCTTGTTTTAATACATCTGTCAAAGCAGAAAGTGCCTCGTCCGCATCGTTTCCGTTTGCCTTAATTGTAATTTCAGAACCTTGTTGAATTCCTAAAGACATGACACCCATGATCGATTTCAAGTTTACTGTTTTCCCTTTGTGCTCAAGCTCAATGTCAGAACTGAATTTCCCAGCCTTATTTACTAATGTGGTCGCAGGTCGTGCATGTATTCCTGATTCACTCGTTACTGTAAAAGTTTTCTCTGCCATTTTCCATCTTCCTTCCTATTTTTCGATTGAGATAATGTCTTCTTCTTTGTGATCAACTGAACCAGACTTCTTTATTCTCACTTTTTCTCCTTCTTGGAGGTTTGTAAACACTATTGGAGTAATGATCGAGGCTGCATGTTTGGAAATGTAATCAAGGTCTGCCTTCATCAATGTTTGACCTTTTTTTACTTCGTCCCCTTGCTCAACCATTATTTCGAAACCTTTCCCTTTCAAGTTGACGGTATCAATTCCAAAATGGATCAATATTTCGCGGCCGCCAGCAGTTTCTAATCCGATAGCATGCTTTGTCGGAAATACATTGACCACTTTACCATCGACCGGTGAAACAACGGTTCCCTCCACTGGTTTAATTGCAAAGCCGTCACCCATCATCTTGCCAGAGAAGACTTGGTCTGGAACTTCTGTTATTTCAAGAATCTTTCCTTTGATTGGTGATACAATCGTTTCTTTGTCCACCTCAACTTGGTTTTTCAAAGCACCAGGAGTCACATCTTCTATTTGTTCTTGAACTTCCTCGCCGGTATCTGTTTCGACTTTCCGAGGACGCTTCCCTTTCATGATGTCTTGCATCTGAGATTTAATGGAATCAGACTTTGGTCCAAAGATCGCTTGAATGTTATTCCCTACTTCAAGCACACCTGAAGCACCTAATTTCTTCAATCTTGATTTGTCCACCTTTTTCACATCATTTACAGATACTCTGAGACGGGTGATACATGCATCTAAATGGGAGATGTTATCCTGTCCACCAAGTCCTTCTAGTATGTTGTACGGCAACTCGGAAGTGCTCGATTGTGTCGTATCTTCATCATCTTCAGCGATGTCTTCCCGTCCTGGTGTCATTAGGTTGAATTTACGGATCGCAAAGCGGAATCCGAAATAATAGATCAACGCAAAAACTAGTCCTACTGGAATGACAAGCCACCAGTTTGTTTGAGGGTTGATGACGCCAAACAGGATGTAGTCGATCAGTCCTCCTGAGAAAGTCATACCGATTTTAACATCCAGCAAATGCATTGTCATGAATGATAATCCGGCAAAAATCGTATGGATTCCAAACAATATAGGAGCTACGAATAAGAATGAGAACTCAATAGGTTCAGTTATACCAGTCAAGAACGATGTCAGTGCTGCTGAAGCCATTATACCAGCAACAACTTTTTTTCGCTCAGGTCGTGCTTCATGATAGATGGCGAGTGCTGCTGCAGGAAGTCCGAACATCATGAATGGAAACTTACCAGTCATAAATGTCCCGGCAGTCAAGTTTTGTACACCATCCTTGATCTGTTCAAAGAAAATACGCTGGTCTCCACGTACGAGAGTACCTGCTTCATTGGTATAAGAACCGAATTCGAACCAGAATGGAGCATAAAAGATATGGTGGAGTCCAAACGGGATCAACGCACGTTCAATGACACCGAATACAAACGCAGATAACGTCAGGTTCGCATGCACCATGTTTTCAGAGAATGCGTTCAAACCATTCTGTACCGGAGGCCAGATGAATGTCAGGATGACACCGAGGATGACTGCACTCGCTGCTGTTGCAATCGGTACGAATCGTTTCCCAGCAAAGAATCCTAAGTACGATGGTAAATCAATGTTATAAAATTTATTGTACATGTACGCAGCAACTATACCGAGTATGATCCCTCCAAACACACCTGTTTGTAAAGTAGGGATCCCCAATACGAGCGCAAATGCCGGGTCAGCATTTTTACCAATTACATCTGCAATCTCAAGTCCTTGGATGACGCTCATCGTAGCATTCATGATCAAGAACCCGACAGTCGCTGCAAGACCAGCAACACCATCACCGCCCGCTAAACCTATGGCTACCCCCACAGCAAAGAGCAATGCTAGATTATCAAAAATAATCCCCCCGGCTCTTTCCATGACTGATGCAATCATTTCAACCACTCCATTATCCAGGAAAGGTGTCATTTCCAATAATGTAGGGTTTTGCAATGCATTACCAAACGCAAGTAAAAGACCTGCAGCTGGTAAAATTGCAACCGGTAGCATCAATGCCTTACCGACTTTTTGTAAAGTGCCAAAAGCCTTTTGCATTTTCTAAACCTCCATTGTTATTGTAGTCCGCAATAGCTTAAGAATACGGTTACATGAAAGAAAAAAAGACATGAGTAAACAAGACCAAAATGCACCTAAGGTATATACTACCCCTATTTTGAGCATTTCAATAATCTTCTTTACTCATGCCTGATCGTATCAGTAACACGTAAAGTGTAGCTTTTCTTATTCTATTGAGGTGAAAGCCTTTGCAAATGCATAGTCAAGTATACCGCTTCTGCATCAGAAACATGTTTGCCTACCTTTTGCTGCATGACTTTCATCAGCTTCCATGCAAGATTGTAGCATACTGGATATTCTTCTTTCAACACTTTTGCAAGTTTATCTTGATTACCAACTTGTTCCTCTCTTTCGATTCTGTCGATGCCATGCCGCAAATGCTGAACGAGTCTTAAATAATCCATACTTGAACGATCAATCGAAATATCCAAGTGCTGTTCAATAAGCTGGATCAGTGAATTGATCAATTGAGAGTTACGATTCAACTTAGAGATCGAACGATTGGTCGCTGCACTGTGAAGATGGAGAGCTATGAATCCAATCTCACCTTCCGGAAGATGAACACCGGTTTCTTCCTCAATCAACTTAACGACTTCTTCTGCTACTGTATATTCTTTCGGATAAAGAAGTTCCGTTTCTTTTGAAAAAGGGTTCGTAATATCGATACCTTGCTGGATTCGTTTAAGGGCAAAAGCAATATGATCGGTCAATGCGATATGGATATGCTCGTTGAACTTCACTCCTAATTGATTCTCACTATAAAAGATCACTTCATTCATGACAAGTATAAAGGATTCGTCGACTTGTGAGAGCAATTGCTTGTATTGTTGTTGTTCCTCCATATCATGCAATATATAGAGCTTGTCTACACTTGGACCATCAAGGATATCATTGCTTTTTTTCGAGAATCCGATACCCTTGCCAATCAACACGACTTCCTGAAGAGCGGGATCACGTGCAATGATAACGTTGTTGTTCAATACTTTTAAAATGGTATACTTCCTATCCATGCACTGCCATCCCCTTTCACCTGTCCGTCATGTTTCCAAACGACAACATCATACCTGATCATACAATTACCGTCAATATTCATTATAACAGTCTGACAGTAATGTTCTAGTTATAGTCCGTAACTTGAAACATTAAAGTTTAACTAAGCAAAGAAAAAAGCGGCTTTCATTGTTGAAAGCCGCAAACCTCTAAATTTCCAACTCGCCAAGCCGCAATAGCTCGACGACAGCCTGGGAGCGCCCCTTGACACCTAGTTTTTGCATCGTATTGGAAATGTGATTCCGAACAGTTTTTTCACTTATAAAAAGTTGTTCGGCAATCTCCCTGGTCGTCTTGTCTTGAACAAGAAGTTCGAATACTTCTCTCTCCCTTTTTGTAAGTAGAGGCTTCGGTCGGTAGTGTTTATCTTTCAATGAATTTCACCCCTCCTTGCATGGGCTAACGAGCTGCGGTTCATGCAGAAAAGATATTTAGTCAACATATCATATGAAGGGATGAAATCGGTCGTGACTTGACACAATGAAAATAATTGAGAAAACGTGATTTACCTCTTCATTCTCTCCATGCGTTCGATCATATCGCCTGTCCATTTTTCAGGAACGCCTTTATGTTTATCGATATGGACGATACGCCCCCTGCCTACAAGAGAGGACTCACCTTCCGAGTTCTCTGCCAGATAGTGCAGATCGACCGACGTTTTTCCGATATGGGCGATTTTTACATAGATTTTCAACGTTTCATCAAAATAGATTTGTTTCAGATAATTGCATTGAAGGTCCGCTACCACTGGAATCGTTTTGCTGCCTGCCTTGTTCCACTCTTCCATGAACCCTAACTCTTTGAACAACTGTATACGCGCATCTTCAAAATAGACAAATGGAATCGTATTATTCAAATGGTTAAATGGATCAACTTCAGAAAATCGGACATCTACCGTGGTATAAAAGTGAAAACCTGTTCTCCAGCTCTTCCAGTCTTGTATGTAATCTATCCCTTTCATGGTCCCCTCCGGATCAATGTATTCCCAAAAATGAATGATTATTCATTTTTGGCGGCAAATGAGGACTGACACTTTTTAGGCCAGTCCTCAGAAGATCATTAGCTATTATTGTGCATCCGATCCGAAGAAATTCCGGAAAGATTGCAATGATGTATCACGGTTGAGCGCAGCAATCGATGTCGTCAATGGAATCCCTTTCGGACATGATTGGACACAGTTTTGGGAATTTCCGCAAGAAGCAAGTCCACCGTCTCCCATAAGTGAAGTCAAACGTTCGGCTTTGTTCATTTCTCCAGTTGGGTGTGCGTTGAACAAACGAACTTGCGAGAGTGCAGCTGGACCGATAAAGTCAGAATTATCATTGACGTTCGGGCATGCCTCTAAACAGACCCCACATGTCATACATTTAGATAATTCATAAGCCCATTGTCGCTTGCTTTCTGGCATACGAGGTCCAGGACCGAGATCGTATGTGCCATCGATTGGAATCCATGCCTTAACCTTTTTCAAAGCATCGAACATACGGCTGCGATCGACTTGTAAATCACGTACGACCGGGAATGTCGCCATCGGCTCTAGTCGGATCGGTTGTTCAAGCTGATCAACCAACGCCGTACAAGATTGACGGGGCTTTCCATTGATCAACATCGAGCAAGCTCCGCATACCTCTTCAAGGCAATTCATTTCCCATGCGACTGGGGTAGTTGCCTCGCCTTTACTATTTACAGGATTTCGACGGATTTCCATCAAAGCCGAAATCACATTCATATTCGGACGGTAAGGGATCTCGAATTTTTCATCATAAGCTGCAGAATCGGGGTCATCTTGACGTTTGATAATAAATTGGATCACTTTATTTTCTTCAGCCATGACAATTATTTCTCTCCCTTCTTCTTAGAATAGTCACGCTTACGTGGTTTGATGAGAGAAGTATCGACAGGTTCATATTCTAAGTCTGGGCCGTTCTTCTCTGGATTGAAAATCGCTATAGTGGTCTTCAACCATTCTTCATCGTTACGATCCGGGAAGTCCGGCTTGAAGTGTGCACCGCGGCTTTCGTTACGATTCAGTGCACCAAGTGTGATGACACGTGCCAATTGTAACATATGCCACAGTTGTCGCGTGAACGACACACCCTGGTTGCTCCATTTTGATGTATCGTTGATGTTGATGTTCTTATAACGTTCCATCAACTCTACTATCTTGTCATCTGTTTCTTTCAACTTATCGTTGTGACGGACAACCGTCACGTTATCTGTCATCCACTCACCTAACTCTTTATGAAGCTGATAGGCATTTTCGGTACCATCCATCTTCATGATTTGAGCTAAGTGATCTTCTTCTTTTTTCACTTGACGTTCATAAATGTCCTCAGGAATATCCTCGATTGTTTTTTCGAGGCCGCTGACATATTCTGCTGCCTTAGGACCAGCTACCATACCACCGAAGATGGAAGATAACAACGAGTTCGCCCCTAAGCGGTTTGCCCCATGTTGGGAATAATCACATTCACCGGCAGCAAAAAGGCCAGGAATGTTCGTCATTTGATCATAATCAACCCACATACCACCCATTGAATAGTGGACAGCAGGGAAGATCTTCATTGGTACCTTACGAGGATCATCACCCATGAACTTTTCATAAATTTCAATGATACCACCTAGCTTGATATCAAGTTCTTTCGGATCCTTATGTGATAGATCAAGATAAACCATATTTTCCCCGTTGATACCGAGCTTTTGCCTTACACAGACGTCAAAGATTTCACGTGTTGCGATATCACGCGGAACGAGGTTTCCATAAGCCGGATACTTCTCCTCAAGAAAATACCACGGTTTACCGTCTTTATATGTCCATACACGTCCACCTTCTCCACGAGCAGATTCACTCATGAGCCGGAGCTTATCGTCTCCTGGAATGGCGGTTGGATGGATTTGGATGAACTCTCCATTAGCATAGTGGACACCTTGTTGATAAAGGGCAGAAGCTGCTGAACCTGTATTGATGACAGAGTTCGTGGATTTACCGAATATGACACCAGGACCACCAGTAGCCATGATGACTGCATCAGCTTTGAAACTCTTGATTTCAGATGTCTTCAAATATTGGGCTACGATACCGCGGCATACATTGTCCCCGTCAAGTACAGCTGATTGGAAATCCCAGCCTTCATATTTTGTAACAAGTCCTTGCACTTCATAACGACGGACCTGCTCATCCAGAGCATAAAGTAATTGTTGGCCTGTTGTAGCCCCGGCAAATGCTGTACGATGGTGCTGTGTTCCGCCAAATCGACGGAAATCCAATAATCCTTCGGGTGTACGGTTGAACATGACACCCATACGATCTAATAGATGTATGATTCCAGGTGCGGCATCACACATTGCTTTAACAGGAGGTTGGTTTGCAAGAAAGTCCCCACCATATACTGTGTCGTCAAAATGTTCCCAAGGAGAGTCTCCCTCACCTTTTGTGTTAACTGCTCCGTTTATTCCGCCTTGTGCACAAACGGAGTGAGAACGTTTTACAGGCACGAGTGAGAACAAGTCAACATGTGTTCCTGCTTCAGCGGATTTGATGGCAGCCATCAAGCCGGCCAGTCCTCCGCCTACAATTATGATATTTCCTTTGCTCATCGTGACTCACTCCTTATAAAATTGGTAGGTTTGTTGCAAAAGCAAACCATTCAGGATTTACAAATGCAAAAATAGCTCTCATTCCAACGATTGAAACTGCGAAGAAGACTCCTATCGTTACAAACGTTGCGATTCTCTGAGAGCGTGGTGATTGAACAATTCCCCACGTTACTAGGAATGACCATAATCCGTTCGAAAAATGGAAGATAGTAGAGAGTACGCCAACAACATAGAATCCAATCATGAAAGGATTATCTAAAATCTCTTCCATCATGGTGAAGTTGACTTTCGCCCCGAATGCGGCTTGTACACGTGTTTCCCATACGTGCCATGAAATGAAGATAAGTGTAATGATCCCAGTTACACGTTGCAATAGAAACATCCAGTTACGGAAATAACCGTAACGGCTTACATTGTTGCGAGCTTGGAACGTTATGTACAATCCGAAAACAGCATGAAAAATGATCGGTAAAAAGATGATGAAAATTTCAAGGAAATAGCGGTATGGAAGTGTCTCCATAAAATGTGCTGCAGCATCGAATGATTCACGACCTCTGGTCGCAAAATGGTTTACTGTCAAGTGCTGGATCAGATATAAACCAATTGGTATAACACCAAGTAACGAATGTAATCTTCTTAAAGCAAAATCTCTTGTGTCTGCCATGTCTGTGCTCCCTTCTAAATAAGTGTTGCCGCTGCAAAATACAACATGTGAAAAGCCGATCATACGTTCAGAATACTGTTAATCGAAGACAAGCTCCGACAAGAATTGATAACATGTCTATTGTACTCCCATCATTTAGGACCGTCAAGAAAACGAATACATTGGATTTCAGAAATTTCTTGAAGGCGAAAACCCTTTCAATCCTTGAAGAATCGGGATTATTTCTCTTTATGTAAAGCCTTACCTTTCTTTTGATCCTTTAATGTGTCACAGAAAGTTTAACCTTTGTCAATCACCTTAAAGATAGTATAATGAAATAATGATGAGTGAAGGAAAGGGGAAAGCATATGAAAAAAGACAATGATGTCCTTCCGCAACCGACGAATGAAAAAGAGGGTTATTTGTTCGGCTACGAATTAATGAGGGATGTTTTATTGCCTGAGCTGTTAGGTAAAGAAGATCATAGTCTTCTCTATTGGGCAGGCAGGACCCTTGCGCGTAAATACCCTATGGATACATCAGAGGAACTGATACAATTCTTTGCTGCTGCCAACTTCGGAGAGTTGCGTCTTAAAGAAGAAACCTCTAAGACGATAACCTTCGAGTTGACTTCCGATCGGATTTCTGACTTGCTGAGGAAAAGAAGGCACGAGGGATTTCAATTGGAAGCAGGTTTCCTGGCTGAGCAAATCCAAAGGAAAAAAGAGAGAATCACTGAATCGTTTGAAGAAATCAAGCGGGGCAAGGAAGACAAGATTATTTTCACCGTCCAATGGGATCGGAAAGATGAAATATCGGACTCGACCAGTGTCTGAAGTTGATTGGGTTTACATATGAGAGGCTCCAAAGAATTCAATTTCTTTAGGAGCTTCTTTTATTAAGCTTGAGCTTATCTACTAAATAAAGGGCATGAAGAGTAATATCTACCACACATACTTTAAGTGAAAGTAAAAAACGCAGGTGATTCCTTTCTTATAGGAAATCGCCTGCGCTTCCGTCTACCCAAGTTCATTCAGATTCAGTCTCTTCCTCTTCCTTTTCCTGGTCTGTAAAATAAGAGACAATACTTTCTGCAACTGATGTAGGGATCTTCGCGTCTCGTAAATCATCAACGGACGCCTGCTTGATTTTTTTAAAAGAACCGAAGTGACGCAGCAAAGCTTTACGGCGTTTTTCACCGACTCCAGGGATCTTATCAAGGCTTGATTGCACCATTCCCTTTTCACGGATTTTACGATGAAAGGTAATCGCAAAACGATGTACCTCATCTTGGATTCGTTGCAGCAGGTAGAATTCCTGACTGTTCCTTGCAAGGGGGATGGTTTCAGGTGGATCGCCCATCATCAATTGGGCTGTATTATGCTTTTCATCTTTTACCAGCCCACATACTGGGATGGATAAACCCAGCTCATTTTCGAGAACGTCGATGGCTGCACTGATCTGGCCTTTTCCTCCATCAATGATGATCAGATCAGGAAGCGGCAGGTCTTCTTTCAAAACACGTGAATACCTTCTTCGTGTAACTTCCTTCATTGATGCATAATCATCCGGGCCTTCTACAGTTTTGATTTTATACTTCCTATATTGCTTTTTGTTCGGTTTCCCGTCCGTAAACACGACCATGGCAGAAACAGGATTGGTTCCTTGGATATTTGAGTTATCGAAGGCTTCAATTAAATGGGGGGTTGCAATTCCCAGCTTTTCCCCTAGCCCCTCAACCGCATTGATCGTCCGGGCCTCATCTCTCTGGATGAGCTCGAACTTTTCACTTAAAGCGATCTCGGCATTTTTCGTTGCAAGATTAACGAGGTCTTTCTTTTTTCCTCGTTGGGGTTGGGATACTGGAATTTCAAGCAGTTCCTCCAACAGATGATGCTCAACATGTTTTGGTACGAAAATTTCTTTTGGCATGATATGGTGCTTTTGCAAATAAAACTGTCCGACAAAAGAGAGAAATTCTTCCTCAGGATCACCGTAAACAGGGAAAAGTGAAACATCACGTTCAATCAGCTTTCCCTGGCGGACAAAGAATACTTGGATACACATCCAGCCTTTATCCACATGATATCCGAAAACATCCCGGTCCTTCTGGTCGGTATGAACCATCTTTTGTTGCTCCATGACCGACTCGATATGCCTGATTTGATCTCTAAGTTCCTTGGCCCGTTCAAATTCAAGCTTTTCAGCAGCCTCTTCCATTTTCCGTTGCAGGTCGCGCTTGACTTCTTTATGGCCGCCGTTAAGAAAACGGTAAATCCCTTCGACCATCTCCTGGTTCTGCTCTTTCGTGACCTCATGGACACATGGAGCAAGACATTGCCCCATATGATAATAGAGACAAACCCGATCAGGAAGCGTTTTGCATTTTCTCAATGGATAGATCCGATCGAGTAGCTTTTTTGTCTCGTTGGCGGCATACACATTCGGATATGGACCGAAATATCTTCCAGTTCCTTTGTTCACTTTTCGGGTCGTGATCAATCTAGGATGTTTCTCATTCGTGACCTTGATATATGGATAGCTTTTATCATCCTTCAACATTACATTGTAGCGGGGGTCATGCTTTTTAATCAGATTCATCTCCAGGACAAGGGCTTCTAGATCTGAGGTCGTGACGATATATTCAAAATCCTGTATTTCCAGGACGAGCCGTTGTGTCTTCCCGTCATGTGATCCGGAAAAATAGGAGCGGACTCGATTCCGTAGATTTTTGGCTTTTCCAATATATATGATCGTGCCGTTCCGATCCTTCATCAAATAACACCCAGGCTGGTCTGGAAGGACGGAAAGCTTTTGCTTCAACCGTTGATTCATCTTTCAACCTCCTTAAGGAGTGGCATTGCTTTATTATATGGTCTTGTCATACCCAACTGCTTATTGGAAGATTCACTTCCTTTCTACAGACATAAGAAAAGCGGAAGCGACCCGCCTAGTCACGTAGGTCACTGGAAATTGCCGAGGAGGCTTAAACCAAACAAAGTTCGGTTCGTTCGGGCTCCCACATAAGATGTAAATCAATGTGTCGAGCGCCACAGGAAGTCTGAAGTGATCCAAGTAACTGGTTTCTGAGCTGGACATCACTTCTCCGCATCTAAACTGTGGGGTCTAGCCTGGCTAACTTCCCCATAGGAATATCGCGAGTTCTGCTTAAAGAAATTCAAGCAAAACCTTATATGTATTAATCCCGAATCTAACCATTGATTTGATTGTATCATTCTCGAACATTATATGGAAAAAGATAACCTTCAAACACGAAAAAGAGGCTGGTCCTTGGAAGGAAACAGCCCCATTTGGTTGGTTGTATGGATTATTGATGTTTGTTGATCAAGTCGACTAGTGCTTCTTTCGGTTGGAAACCGACAACTTGATCAACTACTTCACCATTTTTGAAAAGCATCAGGGTCGGAATGCTCATTACGCCGAACTTCCCTGCAGTTTCCTGGTTTTCATCTACATCAAGTTTTACGATTTTAACACTATCGCTCATTTCACTATCAATCTCTTCCAATACTGGTGCAATCATTTTACAAGGTCCGCACCATGGGGCCCAAAAGTCAGCTAATACAAGGCCATCACTTGTTTCTGAAGTGAAATTTTGGTCTGTTGCTTTCACGATTGCCATATTAATGCCTCCTCATCATTTCGCTACAATGCAAAGTATATCACCTTACAAAAAAACTTCCCAATAATTTGTTTTCACTTGTAGCATACCCGATTCTTCCTAACTCAGACACCCTTTTCATTAGGTTGTATCCGTGGAGCAAAGAAAAAGAATCGACTCATCTATGTCTGTTACTCCATCCTATACATTATAAGAAACGTTGTGAGGAGTAAAAGAGCTATATTTGAGCCGATCTCGTGAACCACCATTGTGATCCCAATTCTTCATTGAACCAAACTGGATTAGACAAGTACCTTCTTGAATTCTTCTGTCAGCTTCGGTACGACTTCAAAGAGATCCCCTACGATACCATAGTCAGCTATATTGAAGATGTTCGCTTCAGGGTCTTTATTGATCGCTACGATGATTTTCGAGTTGGACATACCAGCCAAATGCTGGATGGCTCCTGAAATACCACAAGCGATATAAAGGTCCGGAGTCACGACTTTACCTGTCTGGCCGATCTGTAAGCCATAGTCACAATATTCCGCGTCACAAGCACCGCGGGATGCACCGACAGCCGCTCCGAGAACTTCTGCAAGTTCTTCCAACGGTCCGAATCCCTCTGCAGATTTTACACCGCGTCCGCCTGCAACAATGATTTTCGCTTCTGAAAGATCGACACCATCCGTCGTCTTCCGAACGATCTCTTTAACAATCGTACGGAGATCCTTGATTGAGACGTCTATATTCGTTACATCGCCTGAACGGCTTTCATCTTTCTCAAGAGCTGCAATGTTGTTTGGACGAATCGTCACAAAGGAAATCCCATCTGTGATGATTTTCTTTTCGAACGCTTTCCCAGAGTAGATTGGACGGGTATAGATCAGGTTTCCCCCGGTATTTTCAATGCCAGTGACATCTGAAACCAGCCCGGACCCAAGTTTGGCTGCAAGACGCGGGGAGAGGTCTTTCCCCATTGCTGTATGGCCGAAAACGATTCCTTCTGGATCTTCCTGATCGATCACTTGCAACAGTGCTTGTGCATATCCATCTGTTGTATACGTTTTTAATTTTTCGTCTTCAATAACCAATACACGATCTGCTCCATAATGGATCAAATTATCCGCTAACCCGCTCACAGATTCACCGCATAGGACACTGACGATTTCTCCGCCTTCAGCGATTTCTTTTGCTGCAGCAACCGCTTCATAGGATACATTGCGTAGTTCTCCGTCTCTGACTTCTCCTAATACTAATACTTTTTTAGCCATGGTTCCTCTCCCCTTCTATATCACTTTTGCTTCTGAACGTAACAATGACACTAGTTCTTTTACTTGATCATCAAGTTCCCCTTCAAGGACTTTACCTGCTTGCTTTTCAGGCGGCAAGTATACTTCTAGTGTTCTTGTCTTTCCTTCCACTTCGTCCTCATCAAGGTCGAGATCATCAATTTCCAGCTCTTCAAGCGGCTTCTTCTTTGCTTTCATGATCCCTGGAAGTGATGGATAACGGGGCTCGTTCAAACCTTGCTGTGCAGTAACAAGTACTGGTAAAGAAGTTTCGATCACTTCTACGTCCCCTTCTACATCCCTTTCGATCTTAACATTCGTACCATCAATTTCCAGTTTTGTGATCGTCGTTACATGGGGAATATCCAGTAATTCTGCGAGACGCGGACCGACTTGTCCTGATGCTCCGTCTATCGCCACGTTTCCGCCAATGATGATATCTACTTCCTTATCTTCGAAGTATGCAGCAAGGATTTTTGCAGTTGAGAATTGGTCTCCATCCTCCACATCTTCGTCATCGATCAATACTGATTTATCAGCCCCCATCGCAAGTGCAGTACGAAGCTGTTTATCACTTTCCTCTTCACCGACAGTAACGACAGTCACTTCTCCGCCATGCTCATCACGTAATTTGATAGCTTCTTCTACGGCATATTCATCATAAGGATTGATAATGAATTCCACACCATCTTCACTGATTTTGCCGTTTTCGATTACAATCTTCTCTTCCGTATCGAATGTACGTTTTAGAATCACATAAATGTTCATTATTCTTCCCCTCCAGTATTAACGGTCTTTAAATTCTGGTTTTCGTTTTTCTATGAAAGCTTGGATCCCTTCTTGTCCATCATGCGAGGAAAAGGCTCTACCGAAAAATTCAGCTTCCTTTTCAGCTCCTGCTTCATATTTACCTTTTCTAGCATAGTCCACCAGTTTCAAAGCAAAGTCCACTGCGACAGCACTTTTAGCTGCTGCTTTACCTGCCAGTCCATAAACCTTATCCAGTAGTTCATCCTCTGAAACGACGTGATTGGCTAAACCTGAACGATGGGCTTCAGTACCGGTAATCGGCTCACTGGTCAAAAGCATTTCTGTCGCTTTAGCTGCACCGACATACCGCGGAAGACGTTGAGAGCCGGCAAACCCTGGTACTAAACCAAGCTGCAGTTCAGGCAAGCCTAGTTTGGCATTTTCCGTTACAATCCGCATATGGCAAGACATTGCGAGTTCAAGTCCCCCACCAAGTGCCGCACCGTGTACTGCAGCAATGACAGGTTTTGAGAATTGTTCGATCCGATCAAACACCTTTTGTCCGAAAGCTCCGAGTTCCGAGAATCCATCCGCATCTTTGACGGTTGTAAATTCTTTTATATCTGCACCCGCAGAGAAGAATCTTCCTTCTCCCCGAATGACAATCGCTTTTACCTCTGAATCATTCTCCAATTCATCAAATACCGAGTTCAGTTCTTTGATCATCGGGGAACAGAGAGCGTTTGCAGGTGCATGCTGCAGTAGGATCGTGCATATGTTGTGTTCTTTTGAATAGGATAAGTACTCCAAAATCTCTCCTCCTCTAACTTGGTCTATAACGGAAGCCATTAATCAGTAAATCGTGGACCGGTTTTGCAAGCGCTATCAAATCAAAACGATGATCATTCATCACCCAGCTCGTAGTCGTCTCGTCTATCGTGCCGAAAATCATTTGACGGACGATACGGATATCAAGGTCCGGTTGGAAAACCTTTTGATCGATGCCTTCAAGGATGATCGAGTCGACCAATTCCAAATACCGCTTCAGCACTTCCCCGATCTTCGCCCGTAATTCCCGATTCGTCTGACGGAGCTCCAGCTGGGTGACGATTGCAAGTCCATGGTCCACTGATAGCTGTTTGAAGTGCATTTCAATCAAAGTTAACAGCTTATCTTCAACAGATTTCTGATGTTCGATTTCATCTATTGTCGTGTCGATAAAACGTCCCATCTTTTCGCGGAACAAAGAGATGAGGAGATCCTCCTTGTTTTTGAAATAGAGATAGATCGTTCCATCAGCTACACCAGCTTCGCGTGCAATTTTTGAAATTTGTGATTGGTGATAGCCATGTTTTGCTATGACCGTTACAGCTGCATCGATTATTTTTTCATATTTGGGTCCTTTACGTTTTACGGTCATTTGTTTTACCTCCACAGTAAAGAAAACTTGGCTAGATCAAGCCTTTGGCGTAGGATGAGCCTTAGTTATCCTTATATTGAAGAAAGGATACATACTTTCTTCAAGTGACAAAAAATGAATGAACATTCACTCGGGTTAATTGTACTGTAATTGAAGGTGAAAAGTCAACGAATCTTTCGTATTTTTCAGAATTTTTCGCACCCTGTTTCAAGTATACAACCAACTGTTTGACATGGCAAAAGTTATAGGTCCTTTTTTATATTTAGTCAATTTTATAAGACTACCGATGAATTCCAGATTTATGATGAATTTTTTGATAAAGATGGTAAGATGATTTTGGTTGATCCCATTTTGGTCGTGTACCTGATTTTTTGGAGATTTATACATGTTTCCACCTTATTAGACGCTTAAAAAGAACGACTTTATCCTGATAAAGCTATCGACCAGCTACAACTAAGGATCAAACCACTACAAATTTGAAATTATCTAAACAACTCAGAATTAGTCTCGACAACTCAGAATTTATCTCGACAACTACAAAATTACCTCTACAACTGCAAAAATATCTCTAATATGTAAATGTTCGCAAACAAATAAAGAAAGACCCCACCTTTGTGAGGCCTTCATATTCCTTCACGCATTTTGTTTTTGCTTTTGCTTTTCTTTTTCTTCATCTACAAGCACTCTCCGTAATACTTTACCTACCATTGTCTTCGGAAGTTCGTCTCGGAATTCGTAAAGGCGCGGTACTTTAAATGAAGCCAGGTGTTTTCTGCAATGTTCATCCAGTTCCTGTTCGGTACATTCGGTGTTATCCTTCAATACGACGAAAGCTTTCACCGTTTCGCCACGATATGGGTCAGGAACACCGATGATGGTTGCTTCCTTTACCTTCGGATGTTCAAACAGGATCTCTTCAATCTCACGGGGATAGATATTGAATCCGCCGGCAATGATCATATCCTTTTTCCGATCCACGATATAAAAGTATCCTTTCTCATCCATATACCCCATATCACCTGTCAAAAGCCAGCCATCATGGAAGGTTGAAGCCGTTTCTTCAGGCTGATTCCAGTAACCTTTCATCACTTGTGGTCCTTTGATCATCAGTTCGCCTACCTCATTAACGTCAGCTATCGTACCAGTTTCAGCGGACAAAATCGCTGCTTCGGTATTCGGCCAAGGTACACCAATACTTCCTGTCATACGCTTATCATACAGGAAGTTAGCATGCGTAACAGGTGAAGTTTCAGTCAAACCATATCCTTCTACAAGATTTCCTCCTGTAATGGATTCAAATTTCTCTTGAATCTCCACAGGCAGTGGTGCTGATCCACTGATACAACTTGCAATCGAGGATAAATCATAGGATTTGATATTCGGTTCATTCAATAAAGCAATGTACATGGTTGGTGCACCTGGAAACATGGTCGGCTTGTGCTTTCCGATTGCTTTTAAAACCTGTTTCGGATCAAACCTAGGGAGAATGATCATTTCTGACAAGTACATGATTGAAAAGTTCATGACACAGGTCATCCCATAAACGTGGAAGAAAGGCAGTGCTCCAAGGATCTTCTCTTCTCCATATTTAGCCTTATACAACCACGACCGGCATTGCATGGTATTTGCAACAAGATTGTAATGCGTCAGCATGACACCCTTTGCAGGTCCTGTAGTACCTCCTGTATATTGCAGTAGGGCGAGATCCTCCTTGGGATCGATGTCAAGTTTAATAGGGTTCGATGAGCCTTCATCCATCAATTTTTTAAAAGCATGGACCTTATCGCTGTAACTGATATTGACGACGATGTTGGTCTGTCTTTTTTGGATGAACGGATAGATGAGATTCTTCGGAAACGGAAGATAATCCTTTACCCCAGTCACAACCACATGTGTCAATTCCGTGCGGTTTTTTACAGCTTCTACTCTCGGAAATAATAGATCCAAGCAGATGATGATTTTCGATCCAGAGTCGATCAATTGATGCTCCAACTCCCGTTCTGTGTATAACGGGTTCGTTTGTACAACGATTCCGCCAGCAATCAATACACCATAGTAACTGATGACGGATTGTGGAGAATTCGGCAGCATGATTGCTACCCTGTCACCTTTCTGAATACCGAGCGAACGCAGTTGATTCGCCATTCTCAGGGCACTTCCGTACACCTCGCCATATGTCATCCTTTTGCCCAAAAACTCCAAAGCAGGTTTTCCAGGATGCTTGTTAGCGGCATCCTCCAGATAAAATTGCAACAGCTTCTCGTCGATTTCGACTTCTTGAGGGATCTCTTCGGGATATTGCTGTAACCATCTTTTCTCCACCTTAATCTCCTCCTTTATACCGCTCCTTTCCATTAAAAACTCACTCTCTATTCCCATTATAATGAAAACGGATTCATTTTTACATATTTTTAGAATATTTTTTCATTTATAGTTTTTACCATTTCCATTTTAAGGAGATTTATAGCAGCCACTACTCCTAATTTAAATATATGAAAATGTCGATAAAAAAGACCTTCCCAGGCATAAATACCTAGTAAAGGTCTTCTCAGCAAAAGAAAGTTTCATTTGTTGGGCTTTTAAAATTCCTCTAAAAAAAGAGGTAGATCACCCCTGCCAAAATGAACAACCCACAACAAACCAACAGAACCTTCCATAATGTTTCCATATGCTTTCACCTATCCGATTCCACTGCCGATCACAAATGATAATCCAACAGATATGATCATGGAAATCAAACCGACAGCCCTATTGTCCTTTTGAATTTCTTCATCGATACGGAAGCGGGGTGTCAGAAATTCAAATATGAAATATCCGATCAACATCAATAAAAATCCATAGGCACCCCATGCCATCATATCAATGATCGTATCGTTATGCTCAATCGAGTAGCGGAAAATGTTGGCTATCCCGAATATTTTTCCTCCAGTCGCCATTGCAACTGAGAGATTCCCTTTACTGATTTCTTCCCAATTCTTATACTTGGTTACAACCTCAAAAACAGCCAGGAAAACAACTAAACTTAAAACGACTACACTATAGTTTGCTACGGTCTCAATGTATGGATTCGTCAACCAACTAACCATTTCCGCCCCACCTTCTATTTCAATCCAACAATTGTTACACCGCTTCCGCCTTCACCTGCAGAACCTAACCGAGTCGTTTTCACATTCGGATGTTCCTTGAGCAAGGATTGGACCCCATTCCTGAGAGCCCCAGTCCCTTTCCCATGGATGATCGAAACCTGCGGATAACCTGCTAATAAGGATTCATCCAAAAATTTATCAACTGCTCGCAGTGCATTTTCATAACGTTCGCCTCGCAAGTCCAATTCCGGCTTGGTGACAGATGAACCTTCTACTTTTACGAATGGTTTAGGTTCACGTTTCTTTTTTGTTTTGATCGGCTCCAGCTCGTTCGCTTTAACTGTCATTTTCATGATTCCGATTTGGACTTGATATTCATCTGTTCCGACTTTTTCAACAATATGGCCTTTCTGATTTACGCTCAACACTTTCACTTCTTGGCCTGGTTTAAGATTTTCCAGTGTTTTGTCCGTTTGCCTTACTTGCTTTTTCGTTTTCGGATCAAAATCCGGCATCGCTTCGTCTAAACGTTTTTGTGCTTCGATCAATTTGTGTTCTTTCACATTCCCATATTCTTTCTGATAAGCTCGGAGCTCTTTTAAGATAGCATCGGCTTCTTTACGTGCTTTTTCCACCGATTGCTGAGCCTCTTGTTCAGCTTTCGCATAGAGCTTATCTTTGAACCGTTCGAACTCATGCAATTTATTCTCTAAATCCTTTTTCAATGCCTCGGCTTCCTGATGGAACTCGATTGCTTCCGAACGTTCACGTTCCGCTTTTTTCTGAACATCTTCCAAGGATGCGATCATAACATCGATTTTATTGTTGTCGGCACTAATATGACTACGGGCATTTTCAATGATCTTATCATTCAACCCGATCCGTTTCGAAATTTCAAAGGCATTACTCCGACCGGGAACTCCAATTAATAATCGATACGTAGGTCGTAGAGTTTCCACATCAAATTCAACACTCGCATTCATAACACCCGTACGGTTGTATGCATAAGCTTTCAATTCACTATAATGGGTCGTAGCGACAACTTTTGCCCCACGGTCATTTACATAATCCAAGATTGAGATGGCGAGGGCAGCACCCTCTGTAGGATCCGTTCCAGCTCCTAATTCATCGAAAAGCACAAGGGACTTGAAATCCACCCTGTCCAAAATATTAACAATGTTGGTCATATGGGAAGAGAACGTACTCAAGTTTTGTTCAATCGATTGTTCGTCCCCGATATCCGCATAGATCGCATCAAAGACTGTCACCTCAGATTCTTCTTCTGTCGGTATTTGCAAGCCGGATTGAGCCATCAATGAAAGAAGGCCGATCGTCTTAAGTGTAACCGTCTTCCCGCCAGTGTTCGGACCTGTGATGACAAGAGCGTTATACTCACCGCCTAGTTCAACATTGATCGGTACAACTTCTTCAGCTGGAATCAGAGGATGCCGTGCACGTTTCAGACGGATAAACTCTTTGTTATTCAAAACCGGCTTCGTCGCTTTGATGGAGTGACCATAACGAGCTTTTGCAAAAATGAAGTCAATCTCAGCAAGGACCGTAACATTATGGGTCAGGAAGCCGGATACTTCAGCAACCCTCTCGGTCAAATCTTTTAAAATCCGTTGGATTTCTTGATATTCTTTACTCTTTGCTTCTTTCAACTGGTTGTTGATCGTCACAACTGCCTGTGGTTCGATGAATAATGTAGCTCCTGAAGCGGATTGATCGTGGACCATCCCACCGAATGCGGAACGATACTCCTGTTTGACCGGGATCACATATCGATCATTTCGAATGGTAACGATTGCATCAGAAAGCATCTTTTGGGATTTTGAAGAACGGATGAGCGATTCCAATTTTTCACGAATTCGAGACTCATAGCTTCTCAACTGCTGCCGGATCGTCCTTAGGGCCGGGCTTGCAGTATCCATCACATGCCCTTGGTCATCGATGCAATCTTTGATTTTCGTTTCGACCTCCATCAAAGGATCGATCTGTTCAACAAGATCTTGCAGGATCGGTAGTTCGATTTCATCCTCCAGCATACTTTCTATGAATCTTTTGAACCTTCTGCCCCCATATATAGTCGTTGAAATATCAACTAATTCTTCTGGATTGAGAATGCCTCCGATTTCACTTCGTTTGACAGAAGCACGTATGTCACGTATCCCACCTAATGGCACATTCCCTTTCAACCGCAGAACCTGGACACCCTCGTCCGTACTGCTTTGTTGATGGGCAACATCTTTAAAATTCGTCCACGGCACCAATGCGTTGATCTTTTCTTTTCCTAAGGATGAGGAGACATGCTCGAGTAATTGTTCTTTAACCTTCGTATATTCCAAAACTCTTAATATTCGTTCGTTCACTTGAAAGCCTCCTGTTAACAGTTCACTTACTTATGCCGGTCTAAGAAAGTACGGAACTCTTCCAAACTATAAGCGTTTAAAACGTTTTCTTTTCTTAATAACGCTTGTTGACCGACACATACACCGATGCCCATATGTTCAAGGGTCTCCTTGACATGGGCATCTGTATTGATGGACAGCTTAACACCCCGTTCCTGGGCTTTTTCCAACCATTCCGGTGCCAAATCCAGCCGGTTTGGGTTCGCATTCAATTCTAATGCTGTGTCCGTTTCTGCTGCCATTTCTATCAATCGATCAAAATCCACTGGATAACCTTTACGGCGTCCGATGATTCTTCCAGAAGGATGAGCAATCAGGTCGACATGAGGATTACGGAATGCCATTTCCAAACGTTTCATGATCATCCCTTCACTTTGTGAAAAAGAGGAATGGATCGATGCAATCACAAAGTCAAGCTCTGCTAAAAAAGCATCATCATAATCCAAGGAACCATCAGGTAAGATATCCATCTCGATACCGGAAAAAATAGTGAAGTCATCCCATTTTTCATTAACCCGTCTGATTTCTGCCTGTTGTTCCTTGGCCCTCTCTGGTGTCAAACCATTCGCAACACGTAAAAATTGTGAATGGTCGGTGATAACGATATGGCTATATCCTCTATTTCGTGCAGCCTCTGCCATCTCTTCAATCGAATTCGCACCATCACTCCATGTCGTATGCATGTGGAGATCGCTTTTTATATCGTCACGCTTCAGGTAGTCGACTTTGTTTTTAAAAAGTTCAAGCTCATTTCTCCCTTGCCTAACTTGAGGAGGAATGAACTCCAATCCAAAATGGGCAAAAAACGCTTCCTCGGTCTCAAAAGTCTTGATTTTTCCAGACTCTGTGTCTTCCACGCCATATTCACTCAATTTTTCAGCGCGCTTCTTAGCGAGCTGGCGCATTTTGATGTTGTGATCTTTGGAGCCTGTAAAATAATGCAGAGCACTGGCAAATTCCTCAGGCTTTATAAGACGGAAGTCGACGGCTATGTCATAATCATACGTGATGACCACAGACACTTTCGTCGATCCTGATGCAATGACCTCCGTAACATTTTCAAGCTTCTCAAGCTCGGGAGCGATTTTTTCCGGGGTATTCGTACCAATGAGGAAATCGATATCTTTAATCGTTTCACTGAAACGCCGTATACTCCCTGCACGTGAATAACGTTCGATCCCTTCAAGCATTGAGAGTTGTTCTTCAATTCTTTCAGCGATCGGCAGCATCACCGCAATCGGGAGACGTTCAGGTCGTTTTCCGAAGTCTTCAATAGCTACAAGGATCTTCTCCTCAGTCTTCTTCCCGAACCCCTGCATTTCCTGTACTCGATTTTGTTCACATACTTTTTTCAATGATTGGATATCTGTGACTCCAAGTTCATGATAAAGCTTGGCGATCTTCTTGCCTCCTAACCCTGGCAAATGGACCAAGCTAAGTAAGCCTGCAGGCAGTTCTTCTTTCAATTCTTCCAAAAGGGAAGACTCACCTGTTTCCAAAATCTCCTCAATTACCGATAATGTCCCTTTCCCAATGCCTTTGATTTTCGAAAGGTCGTCCATTTCAGAAATCGTTCTTGAATCACTTTCCAACGCCTGTGCAGCTCTCCGATATGCTGATATTTTAAAACTATTTTCACCTTTTATTTCCATATAAAGAGCAATCTGCTCGAGTATCCTGACAATTTGCTTTTTATTCATCAGATGACCCCTCCCTTTGCCGGTATGTCAAAAAAGGCCGGAATGTAGAAAAGGGCGTGACTTCAAAAGCGTCAGCCCCCGGACTCTCAATTAGATCTTCGTATTGATTTCAGCAATCCACATACTTTTTATTTTTTCAGAAAAAACCGGCGTATGTTCTACCATTGCTTTAGCTACAACAGAATCAGCAATGGCTGTTTGTATTGATGCAAGCGGAACAAGCGCAGCAATATATAAGAAAAGGAAGATGACCAAATATACCTCTACAAATCCAAGGATTCCTCCCAACCAGCCATTGATCGTCCTCAATATAGGAAGATCCGCCAGGAAGTCTAACATCGAACCTAATATTTGCAGAATTATTTTTGTTGCAAAGAATAACATTGCAAATGCAATGGCACGATAATACGCATCTTCTAAAAACCCAGCATTCACAAACATGGCTAGGCTGCTTTCCTCTGAGACTGTAGGATAAGGTATCCAAAGCCTCAATTTAGGAGCCAATTCATCGAAATAAAGGTAAGCAATGATGAATGCAGCGATGAACCCAGTCAAGTGAACAAGCTGCAGGATCAATCCCCTTCTTAACCCGATCAGAAAGCCGACCACCAGTACCCCTATTAAAATCAAATCAATCATATATTATTCCTCTTTCTGTTTCTCTAAATGTCTGACACGTTCCTGTAATTTCAAATAATCACTCGTAATATTGACCGATGTAAGGACAGCTAATTGTTTAGCATCAAGGTTATTGCTTTGATGTCGAATCTCTCTCATTTTTTTATCGACTATTGATGCCACTCTATTGACATGCCCTGGGTCCTCTTCACCTACAATAGTATATTGCTGACCATAAATATGGACAATTGTTCGATTACCGTTAGACACCCACAAGCCTCCTAACTCGAAAATAACTAATCATAATATTAACACGAACTACCGAGAATGGGAATAATGAGACTCCAAGGTTTTACATATTATTACAAAACGATAACCCTTCCATTTTATTTTACTGAATATGTGAATATGATTTCAACCTATTTTCTATTCGCGTGCTTCGCCTGCCTCCGTTATAATGGTGTTGGGGCTATCAAGTTTAAAGTCATTAATTTCATAGGAACGAAGGTGACAGATGAAATGTCTCATGCTGTACTAAAATTGGATCAAGCTCAAATCGATAAAATTAAAAATGAATATCAACCATACATACAATCGAACGTTCCCCAGGGCGGCTTATTCGTTGCAAAAGTGGAAGGCTGTACAATCACCGCTTACAAATCAGGAAAAATCCTTTTCCAGGGACCGGCTGCAGAACAGGAATCCTCTCGTTGGGGTGAAGGAGAAACGAACTCAAACGCCCAAGGAAAATCAAAAGCTCGAAAAAAACACGCCTATCTTCCACCAGAAAATGTCGGCTCAATGTCTTTGATCGGTTCAGACGAGGTAGGAACAGGAGATTTCTTTGGACCGATCACTGTCGTAGCTGCTTACGTATCAAAAGAACAGCTTCCGCTTGTAAAAGAACTGGGTGTCAAGGATTCTAAGCTTTTAAAGGATCCGCAAATCATTGAGATTGCAAAAGACCTGATCCAAAGCATCCCCTATAGTCTATTGGTGCTCGGTAATCCCAAGTACAATGATCTTCAGAGTAAAGGAATGTCACAAGGAAAAATGAAGGCGATGCTCCATCATAAGGCGATCGGCAACGTACTCTCAAAAGTATCAGTTTCTGCTGCTGTGGAAGGTATTTTGATCGATCAATTTTGTGAACCGACCATTTATTTCAAGCATACGAATTCACAGCCTGGCAAAAATCCGCCCTACTTTTTCGAAACGAAAGCGGAAACGCTCCACCATTCTGTCGCAGCAGCTTCCATCATCGCTCGCTATGCTTTCTTAAAAAAAATGGATGAACTTTCTGATTCTCTCGGACTTCCACTGCCGAAAGGAGCTGGATCACTCGTTGACGAAGCTGCTGCAAGGATCATTTTCAATCATGGGCTCGAAGGATTGAAAAAAGTGAGCAAAGCCCACTTTGCCAACACCCAAAAGGCGATCAAACTTGCGCAACAGAAGCGGAAAGGCTGAACTAAGAGCCTAGAATCCGTTTTACAGATTCCACTCCCTTTCCTGAGGCTAAAGATAAGCGGAAACGACCTGATTAGTCACGTAGGTCACTGGAAAACAGCCGAGGAGGCTCGAACCAAACAAAGACTTGGTTTTGCGTGGGCTTACACATAAAATGTTTTTCAAGAGTGAATTTGTCCTATAAAACAGGGTAGGCCCCAACTTGGTGCCTACCCTGTTTCCTATCAACCTCTCATGGTTGCGTTAAACTTTTCCTTCACGTAGCCGAGCACTTTGCTGTGGACTTTTTCCACATCGTCGTCTGTCAGTGTTTTTTCTGGATTGTAATAGGTGAGAGAGTATGCGACTGACTTCTTCCCTTCATCCATATGTTCTCCCTCATACAAATCGAAGATCGATACTTCTTTCAACAATTCGCCGCCTGCAGCTTTAATACCAGATTGTACCTCTCCAGCACTTACATCCTGTTCAAGGATCAACGCAATATCACGTGAAATTGATGGATATCGTGGTAAAGCAGAGTACACCACTGGTTCCACATCTATATCGAAGACGATATCGAGGTCAAGTTCGAACAGGTATGTTTCCTTGATGTCCCATTCTTTTTGATCTGCAGGGTGCAGTTGTCCGATAACTCCGATTTGTTTCCCATCAAGCAACACGATAGCCGTTCGGCCAGGATGGAACCCTTCACGTTTCACTTGTTGAAACTCGATTCGTTCACTGACTCCAAGCTTTTTGAACAAACCATCCAGCACTCCTTTTACGACATAAAAATCTACAGGTTTCTTCTCCTGCTGCCATGGGTGGAAGTGCCATAATCCTGAAAAAGCAGCGGCTAGTTTTTGATGCTCATTCGGGAGCTTTTCCAGGTTCCTTTCATCCGTCAAATAAGTAGAACCGATTTCGTATACAGCCACATCGTTCAACTGGCGATTTTGGTTGTACTGGACCACTTCAAGTAGTTGAGGTAATATCGTACGGCGCAAGACTGCTCGTTCCTCACTCATTGGCATCGAGACAGAAATGAAAGCTGGTTCTTCCTCTGTAGCCAGGCCATGATAGGCGTTCGCTTTCTTTTTTGTCGTCAGTGAGTATGTGAGTGCCTGATAAAGGCCTACGCTTTCCAAATAGCGGCGTACTTTACGTCTTTTCATTTGGGATGGGGTCAAGCCTCCCGTTGTAGTGGCACCTTCTGGTAGTGTTGCAGGAATTTTATCATAGCCATAAATACGCCCGATCTCCTCAATCAAATCCTCTTCCAGTGTGATGTCCGGGCGTCTGGCCGGAACCTCAACCGTAATTTCATCATTCTCATGTTCATACGAAAACCTGAGTCGTTCCAATATTTCGTGAATCTCTTTCGTTTCGATATTTGTCCCTAATACTTTATTGGCCCGCTCACCGCGCACAATGACCTTTTCTGGGTCCACGAACCTTGGTCCTGCTTCTACAATCCCTTCTAGAACCTCGCCTCCCGCTATTTCAGCCATCAATTCAGCAGCACGATTGGCCGCCTCATAAACACGGTTGCGGTCGATCCCTTTTTCGAATCGTGTAGATGATTCACTTCGAAGCCCCAAGTCTTTCGAAGCTTGACGGACAATAGATGGGTTGAAGTAAGCAGCTTCAAGTAAAATCGTCGTCGTCTCATCTGAAACTTCTGAATATGCGCCTCCCATTACACCAGCTACAGCTACGGGTTTCATCCCGTTAGTGATGACGAGATGATGTGCTTCAAGCTTTCGCATTTCATCATCTAATGTCCTGATTTCTTCTCCAGCTTCCGCACGTCTTATGAGTACTTCTTTGGATCCGAATCGGTCATAGTCGAAAGCATGAAGAGGTTGACCGTATTCAAGCAGTACATAGTTTGTGATATCCACCACGTTGTTGATCGGACGTATCCCTGCTGAAATCAAACGACTTTGCATCCATTCAGGAGACGGTCCCACTTTAATATTACGGATCACTTTCGCACCATAATACGGATTATCCCCAAAGTCGTCCACCTTGACCGAGATACAATCAGATGCAGATTCATTGTTTTCATTCAATGACGGCTTTGGTAACGTCAATTTTCGTTCAAATACAGCGGCTGTTTCATAAGCCACTCCGATCATATTCAAGCAATCAGCACGATTCGGAGTAAGACCCAATTCTAAAATATGATCGTCGAGGTTGAGGTAGGAAAGTGCGTTCTTCCCGACTTCTGCATCTTCCTTCATGACATATATGCCATCCGCAAATTCCTTCGGTACCATTTTCACATCTACTCCCAGTTCTTCTAAGGAACAGATCATCCCGTTCGAAACTTCCCCACGGAGTTTCGCTTTTTTGATTTTGAAGTTACCTGGAAGAACCGCTCCGACTGTGGCAACCGGGACTTTTTGGCCCGTACCGACGTTTGGGGCTCCGCAGATGATTTGAACTGGCTCTCCTTCTCCGATTTTCACCTGACACACATTCAATTTATCAGCATTCGGATGTTGTTCGCACTTTTCCACATGGCCGACAACAACACCGGAAATACCCTGACTCAAAGATTCGACTCCTTCAACCTCGATGCCGCTTTTCGTGATCCGGTCAGCAAGCTCATCTGGTTGAATACCATCGAGATCAACATATTCTTTCAACCAATTATAGGATACTAACATGATTTACACTCCCCATATAGATTTGTTCCATCATCATTTCGAATTTATGCCCGTTTGAACTGTTCCAAGAACCTAAGATCATTCGTATAGAAATGACGGATGTCATCAATTCCGAACTTCAACATGGCGATTCTTTCAGGACCCATACCAAACGCGAAGCCCGTATACTCTTTAGAATCGAACCCAGCCATTTCAAGTACATTCGGGTGAACCATCCCAGCTCCTAAAATTTCAATCCAACCGGTCCTTTTACAGATTGAACATCCTGCTCCGTTGCATTTGAAACAAGACACATCGACTTCAACAGATGGCTCAGTGAATGGGAAGAAGCTTGGCCGGAGTCGGATTTCACGTTCTTCTCCAAACAGCTTTTGTGCAAACAACGTCAATGTTCCTTTCAAATCACTCATTCGGATATTTTTATCGACGAGAAGTCCTTCAATTTGCATGAACTGATGAGAGTGTGTCGCATCATCTGTATCTCGGCGATAGACTTTACCAGGACTGATGATTTTGACAGGACCCTTCCCTTCATGTTTTTCCATCGTGCGGGCTTGTACCGGTGATGTCTGTGTACGTAAGAGAAGGTCTTCCGTGATGAAAAAAGAATCCTGCATATCTCGTGCAGGGTGGTTCTTCGGTAGATTCAACGCCTCAAAATTATAGTAGTCCGTTTCAACTTCCGGACCTTCAGCAATTGAAAAACCCATGCCGATAAAAAGATCTTCAATTTCTTCAATTACTGCTGTAAGCGGATGTGCGTTCCCTTGACGGATTGGACGTCCAGGCAAAGTTACATCGATCGTTTCATTACTTAATTGGCGATCAAGTTCTTCCCTCTCAAGCTTCTCCTGTTTGGAATCCACTTTTGTCGTGATGACTTCTCTTACTTCATTTGCTAATTGGCCCATCTTCGGTCTTTCTTCAGCTGGCAGCTTGCCCATACCTCGTAAAACTTCTGTGATTGGGCCTTTCTTGCCTAAATATTCAACCCGGATATCCTGCAATTCCTTTAATGAAGAGGCATGTTCAATTTTTTCAACAGCTTCCTCTTGCAGGGTCATCAAACGCTCTTGCATAACTTGTTCCTCCTTTATCTTCGTAAACTTGACCTATAAAAGGTTCATAAATTTCCTGGATAAGCCTTTCATTTTAATCTTGTGTCATAACCTTCGAATACTTATGAGCAAGTATGCTTCTCTGTGCCCTATCCAAGTGTGGCGGTGCAATAGGACTCTGAGGAAAGGCAAGGGTGTCAGCCTCCCATGTAAAACCTTGCTGATACGAAAGAGCCATGATAGGGAGTAAAAATGCCATAAAAAAACCTTCATCCCAGAAAGGGACGAAGGTATCGCGTTACCACCCTAATTAACAGCATTAAATCAAGAAGCTGTTCACTCCATTATGTAACGGTTTCCCGGCACAATCTTAGCTCATCGGAAATCCGATCAGTGTTCGAAAGGCAACTCCGGAATGAATTCCACCATCTCTACCATAAGCACGCTTCCAGTCTATGGCGTCCTCTCCCTGAATGGCGACCTATGATGTACTAGTTTCCATCATCGTCATTTTCAACTATTTTGTTAACTATACTGTATTATAAGGAATCAATAACGTTCCTGCAACTATTATCGTCTTATTTACCCTCTTTTAGACCATATAACAGAATCCCCGCAGCCACAGCCACATTTAGTGATTCTGCCTGCCCATAAATCGGTACGAAAAGATTCTGATCCGAGGATGCCAGAAGGTCTTCATGCACACCGTTCGCTTCATTCCCTAAAATCAGGGCATAACCGCTTATTCTGTCGGATAAAGTGTAAGGGATGCCGCCCTTGAGAGAGGTCCCGAATACCTGGATTCCTTTCTCTTTCATTCGCGGAATCCACTCTAGTAAATTTCCTTTTACAATAGGCAAGTGAAATAAAGATCCTTGTGTCGATCTCAGAACCTTACTGTTGTATAGATCCACCGTTCCGTTTCCGAGAATCACCCCGTCAGCACCTGCACTATCTGCAGTCCGGATAATCGCCCCTAAATTACCTGGGTCCTGAATCCCGTCAAGTAGAAGGTAGCTCCCATCAGAACTGAGTTCCATTTCCTTGGATCCCGCTTGGACAATCGCTACCACACCCTGTGGAGTCTCAGTATCTGCCAGTTCCTCGATCACAGAAGATGTTGCAACCCAGGTCGTCATATTCCCTGTATGCCAATCAGATGGGATACGGAATGATTTATCGATGATCAGATCAGTTACTTCAGCTTTATGCTTTAAAGCCTCCTCAATCAAATGAGGTCCTTCGATAATGAAAGCACCGGCTTTGTCCCGGCCCTTTTTTCTTTTTAATTTATTCCATTCCTTTACCCTGCTGTTTTTAGGTGATGTAATTCGATTCATCTTTTTCATTCCTTACCAAAATAATAATGCTATTATACGTGATAATCATACATAATCCAATACAACTGGATAAAAACTATCAACATACAAATGCTATGTACATCACTCCTAAACGAAAATATGAGGTGAAAAAGTATGGATCTAAACCTAAGGAAAGCAGTTTTAGCGAATGTTTCTGGGAATAGCCACGAAGAGCTTGAAAGTACGATTGTTGAAGCGATCAACAGCGGAGAAGAAAAGATGCTCCCTGGACTCGGTGTACTTTTTGAAGTCATCTGGCAGAACTGTGACGAATCAGAGAAAAACGAAATACTTGAAATTCTTGCAGAAGGTCTTCAATAATTAGAATTAGAAAGTCATGAAGAACAGGACTCCATAAAAAGGAGTCCTGTTCTTCATTTCAGGATTCTTTGATTTGGCGTACCATTTTCTCATCCAGGCCTTTGATAAGCTCTACCATCAAACGTACAGCTTGTTCATAATCATCTCTATGGATGATCGATGCATTAGTATGCAAGTACCTCGTAGCAATCGTAATTGAAATGGTGGGTACTCCTTCATGACTGATATGGATATTTCCTGCATCCGTACCTCCTCCAGGTGTTGTATCGATCTGGTAAGGTATTTTATTTTTTTCTGCTGTTTCAATGACAAAGTCCCGTAACCCTTTATGAGAAATCGTCCTTGCATCATAAATGATAATCTGTGGTCCTTCCCCAAGCTTGGATAGTGCATCTCGCTCTGTCACCCCAGGAGTGTCACCCGGAATGCCTGTATCAATGGCGAATGCAATATCAGGCTGGATCATATGAGCTGCCGTCTTAGCACCACGTAAACCTACTTCTTCCTGGGCAGTCCCTACACCATAAATGGTATTCTGATGCTTGATCTTTTTCAACTGCCTCAACGTATCAATTACGATTGCACATCCAATCCGGTTATCAAAAGCTTTGGCAAGCAGCATTTTCGGGTTGCTCATGACTGTAAATTCGAAGTAAGGTATGACGGAATCCCCTGGCCGCACTCCAATTTCCAAGGCATTTTCCTTATCCGAAGCACCAATATCAATATACATATCCTTGATCGGTACAGGCTTCTTCCTCGCTTCAGGTGAAAGGATATGTGGCGGCTTAGAACCAATTATTCCTACAACGTCTCCCTTTTTCGTTTTAACTGTGACACGCTGGGCGAGCAAAACTTGCTCCCACCAGCCCCCAACAGGTTGAAAACGCAAAAAGCCTTTATCATCGATTCTTGTAACCATAAATCCAACTTCATCCAGATGTCCTGCCAGCATGATGCTCGGGCCATTTTTGGAACCTTTCTTCTTAGCAACCAAACTTCCGAGATTATCGTAAAATACCTCATCAGCATAGGGTTTGATGTATTTTTTCATAACCTCCCGCGGTTCTGATTCGTCCCCTGAGATTCCGTTTGCATCTGTCAATTCCTTCAGCATGGTAAGTGTTTCATCTGAATTATTCATGAAGACCCTCCTGATGTCTAATCGTGATGTATCAATACCCCTCATCTTGACGTGCGTGGTTCACCTGATTCTTTGATAAGTAAGCATCTTTTATCTCTTCAATAGTAAAACCTAAAACCCGTCCGATCATCAGATAGTCTTCCATTAATCGATTGTAATTATTGATGTCATCCTCATTGTTTTTAAATATGGACACACTCTCATAAACCTTCAAGAAAGCATGGACAGGATTTATGTCGGCAACTTTGGGTAGAGTTACTTGCTGTGGTACTTCATAAGGAAGAATCAACCCAATTGAAAGCAAAAAATGGACTCCATCCACGTATTCTTCCAGGATGGTTTCTTTAGGTGAAGGCGGCTTGGAGCTCCAGAATTTGAAGCATCGCGTTTCATTCGCGAGTTCACCAATTTCCACAAGTAATGCGAGTACTTTTTCATCTAATAAATCTTCTTTCTCCAAGCCTCTTTCAGATTCAATTCGTCGATCCAATTCATTTTGCATCTTATACATTTGTTGAAGTTCCAGGTCCATAGAATATCCCCTCTCTTTATACTTTCTCCAGTATAACAAGGAACATCATGAACCTTAAAGAATTCTTCTTAATATGAAAAGTGTAAACACCCTGTTCAGCCACGAACGTCACTGGAAGTCCGACGGGGAGACTCAACCAAACAAAGTTCGGTTCTGCGTGGGTAAACCCCTGGACGCTACAGGAAACTGAAGAGACCCGTGGTGAGGGGTTGCAGCTGGACATTCCTTCATCTCTTACCTTTTAAAAAAGCCGGAACCTCTTTTTAAGAGTATACCGGCACTATACCCTCAGCGTGCTTCCGCAAAGAAATCCCGCCATTTGTAGACCCATTCTTTACGCCTTAGTGCATAAAACAACACTGCTAAGATACAGAGGATACTGATCATCCAATAGAGCGTCAATTGGTTCAACCAGCTTCCAAACGATGTATAGACAATAGCTAAAGGCACATTCGTAAATATGGAAAGCTTGGTGTAGTCCTTGAAATTTCTTGCAATCTCAATGATACAGAGAGAAATGAGATGAAAATGAAGAAAGGGGACCAAGCGTAAGATGGTGATTTGTCCGATTGAGAGTTCTGAACGTTTTCCAAACCATTTTTCTTTCATGTACATGACTTTACTGAAAGATTTCGGCAACGATTTTACGAGTGCATAAAAATAGACACTGACCAATGTTACACCAATGATGGAATAGATCGTTCCGAAAACCACACCAAAAACGACACCGCCAAGAATACAGATGAATCCGACTGGAATAAATAAAAATTGCCGTAAAATGTGCAGGAAAATAAACAGGACTGGGGCCAATGCACCGCTTTTACCGAGCCAATGGATGAGTTGCATTGCATGCTGTTCCATCTCCATCCCCCCCATAAACAATTTATGAAAAGGGAAACGGACTTAGACCTTGCCTGTTGGCAGACAAGTATAGGTAAAGACTGATCTGGAGGATGATCAAGACCGGGAGTCCTATTCGGAAGGAGAGGTGCTTCGTTTTATGACGGAAGAGATGCATACCTGCAAAAATTCCGATCGCGCCGCCCACTATGGAAACGATCCATAAATGACTTTCAGAGATCCTCCATTGCTGTCTCTTTGCTTTTTGTTTATCAATGAACATGATGATTAGACCATATAAATTTATCAAAATCAATGTATAAATGATCATCGTTTACGCTTCCTTTTTCTTCTCGTTGGATTTTTAGTTATCGGACTGGTGATTGCAGGCTGGTTTTGCAGACCCGCTTTACGCATTTATGTATTTGCCCGTTTTGTACGAAAGGATATCAATTTTTGATATAAGGTGGCTAGTTCTTCATTCGGCCGTACAGTTCACATAATGATGTAATTGAAGCCATAATTGATCTCCCTGTTCCTTTGTGTTTCGTTTATTTAGAAAAAATAAACATCTGGACTCACTTATTTCGCGTTTGACGGCTTAATGAGTATCCCAAAATTCATTTTTCGCATTTTCAGGGTCTCAGATCGCATTACTGAGTAACTTATCCCAACTTTTCCGCCTCGTAAAGTATTTAGAGACCTGCATATATAAAAAAGGCTGACTATTTATATAGTCAACCCCTTTGTTATTTATGCTTTAAGGCTATCTTTAGCTTTGTTTGCAAGTTCCGAGAAAGCTTTTTCATCGTTTATAGCAAGTTCAGCTAGCATCTTACGATTAACGTCGATTCCGGCTTGCTTCAAACCGTGCATCATACGGCTGTAAGAAATTCCGTTCAAACGAGCTGCCGCGTTGATACGTGTGATCCATAATTTACGGAAATCACGCTTCTTTTGACGACGGTCACGGTATGCATAGCGCAATGATTTGAATACTTGTTGTTGAGCAACTTTGAATAATTTATGTTTCGCACCAAAATAACCTTTAGCAAGTTTTAAGACGCGTTTACGACGACGACGTGTTACATAGCCACCTTTTACTCTTGGCATTGTAATCCCTCCTAGATTTTTCAGTTATTATTTCTTGTTCAAAAAGCAGGCGTACAGTAGCTTTCTGAACATATGATGATTTAGATCATGTCTTTGATACGCTTGTAGTCTCCGCTGGACACAAGTGCAGATTTACGGAGCTTACGCTTTTGCTTTTGAGACTTGTTACGGAACATATGGCTGGTGAATGCGTGTGAACGCTTCAATTTGCCACTTCCGGTTTTCTTGAATCGCTTAGCAGTCCCTTTATGAGTTTTCATTTTAGGCATGGTAAAAGTTCCTCCTTTAATTACTAGTTCAAAGAAATTTCGTTCAAGATCCCTACCGTTATCAAAAGTTACTTACTTTCAATCGGAGCTAAGATCAAGAACATACTGCGGCCTTCCATTTTAGGCTTGGATTCAATCGTTCCAAAATCCTCACATTCCTTGGCCATACGCATAAGCACGTCACGTCCTAATTCAGAGTGAGTGATCGCACGTCCTCGGAAACGGATGGACGCTTTGACTTTGTTCCCCTTTTCAAGGAACTTTCTCGCATTACGAAGTTTTGTGTTGAAATCGTGTTCTTCAATATTCGGGCTAAGACGAACTTCCTTCGTCGTAATAGTCTTTTGATTCTTACGCGCTTCTTTTTCTTTCTTCTGTTGCTCATAGCGATACTTACCATAGTCCATAATTCTGCAGACTGGCGGTTTCGCACCAGGTGCAACAAGAACAAGATCTAGATTTGCATTTGCTGCAATTTCAAGTGCTTCTTGACGAGATTTTACGCCAATTTGATCTCCATTAGCGCCAATCAGGCGAACTTCGCGGGCGCGAATGCCGTCGTTGACCATCATGTCCTTACTAATAATGAGCCACCTCCATCGATTTTTACAACCTAATCTTTTCTTGTAAAGTAAAGCAAATCTATTTCAATTTAATACAAAACAAATAGAAAAAGCGTCGGCGCATACCACACCCACACTGAAAGGTTCCAACTATTGTCGAAAACTGTATCATTTATACCTGTCAGCTGTACTTTTGTACGCCAATCAGGTGAGAAGCGGGTGCTTCTGCTTGTTTACAAGAATATACGATTATATTTACATTAGAATCATATCATCGATGTCATATTGATGTCAAGCCCTCTGGCTTCGTTTCAACCTTTATAGCGTAAATGATTTCATGTGAAAAATCAAGGATTATTTTGTGAAAGGCAATAACAAATCGTTTTTTGAATTACAAAAGAAAAGTGCAAGCGTCCTGGTTAGCCACGAAGGTCACTGGAAGTCAGACGAGGAGGCTCGAACCAAACAAAGTTCGGTTCTGCGTGGGTAAACACTTCGACTTAAATCAATGTGTCGACCGCCCAGGAGGACTGAAGTGATCCAGTGGTTGGGCGGTGAACCCTGGACATCACTTCATCGCAACCAAATTTTTATGCTTTCTTATCCTTCTAGGAAAAGGAGATGACCGATTCAGTCATCTCCCTCTTCCTTCAACTATGCTCTATTTCTGCTTTAAGACTTGCTTTGAAGTCCTCTAGTGAAACTGTTTCGGAATCTTGTTCCCCGTACTTACGAACATTAACAGCGTTGGACTCGATTTCCTGGTCTCCCACTACCAACATGTAAGGGACTTTCTGCATTTGTGCTTCACGGATCTTATATCCGATCTTTTCTTCACGGGAATCTACCTCGACACGGATTCCACTCGTCCTCAGTTCTTCCTGTACTTTATATGCATAGTCCATATGCACCGCAGATACAGGGATGATTTTCGCTTGGACTGGAGCCAACCAGGTAGGAAGCGCACCTTTATATTCTTCAATCAAGAATGCGACAAAGCGTTCCATTGTTGAAACGACTCCTCTGTGGATGACGACCGGGCGATGGTCTTGGCCGTCGCTGCCTTTGTAAGTAAGATCAAAGCGTTCTGGCAAGTGGAAGTCAAGCTGTACAGTAGAGAGCGTCTCCTCTTTTCCAAGCGCTGTCCTCACCTGGACATCCAGTTTCGGCCCGTAGAAGGCTGCTTCCCCATCTGCTTCCACATAATTCAGATCCATGTCTTCCATTGTCTCTTTCAAGAGGGCTTGTGCCTTTTCCCACATTTCATCGTTATCCACATACTTCTCTTTATCTTCAGGGTCACGATAGGATAGACGGAATTTGTAGTCCTTGATTCCGAAGTCCTTGTAAACTTTCTGGATAAGTTGCACCACCCTGATAAATTCCTCTTTCAACTGATCTGGCCTTACGAAAATATGGGCATCATTCAACGTCATGGAGCGTACCCGTTGTAGCCCTGCAAGTGCTCCAGACATTTCATGGCGATGCATAGTGCCGAGCTCAGCAATACGGACAGGCAGATCACGGTAGCTGTGCAATGCGTTTTTATAAATCATCATATGATGCGGACAGTTCATCGGACGGAGAACGAGCTGTTCGTTATCCATTTCAATTGCCGGATACATATCCTCCTGGTAATGGTCCCAGTGGCCGGAAGTCTTGTATAGTTCAACACTGCCAAGATGAGGTGTGTATACATGGTCATAGCCGAGCTTTACTTCCGTATCGATGATATATCGTTCGATGACCCGGCGGATTGTTGCACCTTTAGGAAGCCAGATCGGCAGTCCTTGGCCGACCTTTTGTGAGATTGTGAAAATCTCTAATTCTTTTCCTAGTTTACGGTGGTCACGTTCCTTCGCTTCCTCGAGGAAGTACAGATGCTCCTCAAGTTCTGATTTTTTATTGAACGCTGTCCCGTAAACTCGTTGAAGCATTTGGTTATCACTGTCACCTCTCCAATAAGCCCCAGAGATGTTCATCAGTTTGAAAACCTTCAGTTTGCTTGTTTGCGGGACATGGACACCCCGGCAAAGATCAAAGAATTCTCCCTGATGATAGAAAGTGATCTTTTCTCCTTCTGGAATCGCCTCGACTAACTCTACTTTAAGATCATCCCCGATTTCCTCATACCGGCGGATTGCTTCTTCCCGCCTCACTTCCTCGCGAGTGATTTCAAGGTTTTCATCTACGATTTTTTTCATTTCTTTTTCAATCTTAGGAAAATCCTCTTCAGTGAGGCGGTGCTCCATATCGATATCATAGTAGAACCCATTTTCAATCGTCGGTCCTACACCAAGTTTGACTTTCTGATCTGAAAAAACGCGCTTAATTGCTTGTGCCATCAGATGAGCTGTACTGTGACGGATGATTTCAAGCCCTTCTTCAGAATCGGGCATGATGATTGTGATTGTTCCGTCATGCTCAATCGGTTGACGCAGGTCAAGCAACTGGTCATCAAGTTTTCCGGCGATGGCTTTCTTTTTCAAGCCTGGGCTGATTGATGCGGCTATTTCTTCTGTTGTCACGCCTTTTTTAAACTCCTTTACTGCTCCATCCGGGAAAGTAATTTTCACCTTAGACATGGTCGTTCACACTCCTACATTAATTAATACAACTATTAGTCAACTAGCTTTGCGTAAACCAGAAAAACACTTTCTCCCGTCAAACAAAATGGAATTAAAAAAACACCCATCCCTGGAAAAGGGACGAGTGTTTGCTCGCGGTTCCACCCTCGTTCCGACTCACATGCCGGCACTTGGAATCATTTAACGGTCATTTACCGTCAACGGTTATTTTACGATTTCCCCGTTGAAGTTCAGAGGTGGTAAGCACTTTTTACTTGGTGAAGAGATTTCAGCTGATTCTCTTCTCTCTGGAAACCAGTATCCAAAGGCCCATATCCTCGTCATTACTTTGGTATTGTTAATTGTTATGTAGTATTATATGCAGTCTACCAAAGAAAATCAAGCCTGAAAATACCAAATATAAGTTTTTTGTTATCTAACTAAAAATTTACGGTTAGGAAGGATGTGGACGCGTTCTTGAAATACATTCTGAATGGTACGGTTCATCGAGTCGTCTTCAGCATCGGTATACAGATAAATTCTCTCTGGAGCGATCTCGACCAATATCTTCAATAAATCCGAAAATATGGACTGTAAATAGGCTTTTCCTTTCCCCTTTGTAAGCTGTTCGATATCTTGTTTAGTTAATTCATAATAATGTTCATTATAAATCTTGAACTGATTCCGCTCATGCTTAAGATGCACAGTTGAAAACAAAGAGACCCTTGATTTGACAAATTGCCGCAATTGGTTGATGAAATCCTGGTACTCTTGTTCGTACTTAAATTCATCGATCGCACATTCGATATACCTTGTTAATAGTTCCTGGTATGGCTTCAAGCGGAATTGCAAAAATGATTCATAGGAAAAAATCATTTCAGAATCAAAAAAGTCCTCCAATGCATCGACGATCATATCTTCTCTTGATGGGAACTTGCTGACTAATGGTATATTTTCGGAATTCCCTTCGATAAGGGATTGAGCGATGGATAAAATTTGGAGTTGTTCATCTATATCCGTAAAATAAAAATTACTTTCCAAGATTCTTATTATCCAGGCTGCTTCCCTTGTACGAATGATATGCTTCGCCAGAAAAAGTAAAATCGTCGGCCTTAACATGTCACTGACCGGATCCCGGTGATCCATATCAATTTCCAATGCGTTTTCATCTGTATATTGAATCCTTATGGGAGTCGACCGGTTGGATATGTTTTGGTTATTAAGTAGTTTATTGATTCGTTCAAACAAATAATGGCCTTCCTTTTCATCCAAAAAGTGAATCGTAACCAACCTTAATCCTCCTTGTCCACAATCATTGTTACAATATATGAACATCAAGAAAGATTATTCTAACGAAAGCTGTCAAAAGAAAAAGACTCTGTCCTGTAAGAATGACAGAGCCTGTTCTATTTATCTTTGACGTCGATTTCCCCCGCCGAGTGAAATTGGCGTTGTGAAGTGCTTGATCCGTTCCATAATACGCTTTGCCTTCAATTGTTCTATACCGCCTTTTTGGGAATAGGCGAGATGATCTTCAAGTTCCTCATAATCGTAATTTGATGTATAGCAGGTTGGCAGTTTCTCCATCATCCGATATTGTAAGATTGAACCTAATACTTCATCTCGTATCCAGCTGGACATCGTTTCAGCCCCGATATCATCAAGTACTAATACTGGTGCTTTTTTAATCACATTCAACTTTTCATCTACGGTCTGATCCCCGATAGAGGATTTCATTTCTCTAAAAAAGTCAGGTGTATAGACGAGAATTGTTTGGATGTTCTTTTTAGCCAGAGCGTTTGCAATCGCCCCCATAAGAAAGGTCTTTCCCACCCCGAATTCACCGTGTGCATAGAGGCCTTGGGCAGGGCCTTCAGGGCCAGAGACTGATTTCACAAACTCTGCAGCCTTCAGAGTCGCTTGATATCTCTCCTGGTCCTTCTTATCAAATTGATCAAAGGTGGCAGTCAGGATGTCCTTTGGGATGAAATAGCTTTTGATTAACGACTGTAAATTTTCCATCTCTTCGTTAGCCACTTTACTAGGACACCGAGTGTACGTAACATCAATGATCTGACCTTTAATGAACAACTGGGGCTCGTACCCTTTGATCATGTTTCGGCAACTTTTCAGGTCCACACATCCTTTACAATCCCTTGTTCCTTCTATAAACTCCACTAGTCTCGGAAGGCTCCTGTTGATCATATCAATCGTAACTTCTGGGTTTGCTTGATGGAACGCCTTCCAATCAGGGTGCGACAACACCTTCTTCTTCAGTTCGATTAATTCTCTTTCTACATTCGAACGCTCGGTAAAACCTTTCATCGATTCTGATATGGATTTCACGTTGTCACCCCCTATAGCCCTTTCAAATATTCTTCAAGCCATTTTTCATCCATTTCTGAAACTTTTTGTTTTTCCTTATCTGGTTTAGGTGAGTCCATCCATTTAGGAAGTTTGTCCTTTCTGACATTCTTCTGTTGGGCTGGTCTGCCTGATTTTGTTTTTTGCTGTTTAAAGGATTGATAACTTTTATGCTCCGCTTTCGCCAGTTCCATCGCTTCTCTGACTGAAGATATCTTTTTGCGTTTCCATTGGCTTGCGATCTTTTCTACATGCCCATGAATCAACTTCATATCATTAGTATTTAATACATAATCGATCAGTACATTGATGACCCCTGCTGAAAGTTTCTGATCAAACATGATGGAGTCGATCAGTTTAAGGTCAGCGCTCGCAGCACGCCCACCCTCGCTGTATTTTTCAAGTAAGGTTCGCGGTGAGATCGTCTCGAACGTCTGGATCATCAATTCTTCTGGTGATAGATGCTCCGAATTTTTTTGAGGCGGAGCATTCGTATGGCTCCGTTCACTTAATCGTGGCAAATGCCCTGGCTTTTCGATTTTATACCACCGTTGCACCTCTTGCCTTAAAGAGTAAGGTGTTAATTGCTCATCCCTGAAATAAGCCTGTTGGACGATACTGCTCATTTCAATCGGAGATATTTGATAAATGAACGCAAGTCGATGAATGGATTCACGGATGGTATCCGTCAACACCTCTGAAGGAATGATGAAACTGCTCAAGTCCCGTTCAAGCGCATTGAAATCGAAGTCATCTTCAGAAAAGTTGGGCGCACTTCCCGTAACATTTCCATTTTGGGTATTCGAGATAGCCTGATGGATTTCAGAGTCTGTTGCCGCTCTGATCTCAGATTCATGTAATGATGAGAACACATCATTAAAGCTAGCTGTAATATTATCGAATTCGTCATGTTGTTCTGTTTTCAGGACAAAACGGTTTCTTACTTCAAGATATCTTTGCTTCCCTAAACGTCCATATAAATAGACACTTAAAACATCGTCCTGGAAAAACTGCTCTGGCTTTATTATCGGTTGTAGTTCATATATGAAAATCCGGTCATCGTCAGTTCGTTTCCGATATGTTTTTAAAAGTCCGATTGCCTCAAGTTTTTTTCGCTCTTCAAAAATCTGCTGCATATTCATTTGCGTGTGGTTCATCAATGTATGATGAGAAGTCATTCCATTTAGGTTTTCACTGAAAAGAGTCATGTATAGGCTATATGCTTTCGCACCTACCAATGGTTGATATAATAGGGTAACCATCTTCAATTCTTCAGCTTGTATCCTTCCCCTGCTATATACTTGAAAGCGGTCGACAGGAAGTAGTTCTTTCCAATGGTTTTGCATTTACTTCACCTTTATCATCCCATAATTGGGTTAATCGAGCATAGTTACGTTTATTCTAAAGAAAGGATTTATACTTTCTAATGTGCAAGTGAAAAAAGAGCTTATGTATAGGTAAGCTCTTTACTCGTTCTCTCGTTTTAATAGATCTTTCAGTTCATCGATGAATACGTTGATATCCTTGAATTGCCTGTAAACGGACGCGAAACGGACATAAGCGACTTCGTCGATCTTTGCTAAATGGTCCATTACACGTTCACCAATTTCTTTACTTTGGATTTCTGAAGAGCCATCATTCCGTAATTCCTTTTCGACAGTATTTACGACCTCTTCTAAAACCTCAAGCGGAACTGGACGTTTTTCACAAGCCTTTATCAAACCACGTAACAGCTTGTCCCGGTTAAATTCTTCTCTGGTACCCTCTTTTTTTACAACGACAAGAGGAATCTCTTCAACTGTTTCAAAAGTGGTGAACCGATAATTGCATTTTTCGCACTCTCTACGTCTGCGAATCGAACGTCCACCATGAACCGGGCGAGAATCCAACACCCTGGTACCATTATTTTGACAATTTGGACAACGCATGTAACCAACCCCATATCGATAAACTTTGCTTTATATCCTGTCATATATAGTCGAATTGTAAAATTATCCTCAACTATAATGATAGTAGAAAGGTGTCCCTGTGACAAGATATTTTCAAATCAACTGAGGTCCTCGCCGTTTTTCCATTTGGCTCTGTTACAGGTTATTGTTTATTTCGGTTAGCTACAGCGCTGAAAAGTTATACTTTCTTAACGATTAAAAAAGGTGTGCAGCTGCACACCTTGTTGGTTTTTTGTGATTACAAATATGCCGAGACCTTTTTCTGGTCAACTTTAACCGGACCCATACCTCTTGGAAGTTCTACATTCTCTTTGGACGTAGCACCAAGGGCCTCTGCAATATAATCAGCAGCGACATTTGGATCAAGGTCACCGCATGTATAAACATCAATGCTTGCATAACCATGCTCTGGAAAACTGTGAATGGTTAGGTGTGATTCAGAAATGATCACAACTCCACTAACTCCATGAGGTGCAAATTTATGAAAAGCAACTTCTCTTACCTCTGCACCTGATTTAAGTGCAGCCTCTACAAAAAGTTGTTCAATATAAGGCATATTGTTCAATTTCTCAACATCACAACCCCATAACTCAGCAATCACATGACGTCCCATTGTATCCATTTGCATAGTCCCCCTTTAAAATTAATCATGCCTTCAAAAGCATGCGGAAATGGAATTTTACCACGGGGGAAAGTTAGTCCAAAGAGGTCCTAACCCTTTAAGTAGTATCCAGTTCCTGAATTGCTTATAACATGAAGTTCACGAAGAACAGTATACTGCTTTTCATCATTTTTTGCAAGTTGATTTTTCGATTTTCCACCTCCATAAAAAATACACCCTTGTACTTCCTCATTCCACAATGAAAGAAATAAAAAACATATAATCCCTTCAAGTATGGATGATCATATGTTTCCCACAAGCAATGTTAATCCGTTGGCAGCAGACTAAGCAGTCTTTTACACAATATAAAAAACGGAGTTGACCATGAAGGTCTACCCCGTTCCACTTTCTGATTATAAGGATTGTTACGCAGTTCCGGACAAGCGCTTATTGGATAACGCACCAAGTGTTTCTCCAACTTTCTCCGCAAGATCGACTACTCGGCAAGAATATCCCCATTCGTTGTCATACCAGGCAAGAACTTTAACTTTTCGATCTTCGATCACCATTGTAGACAACCCATCAATGATTGAAGAATTTTCATTTCCGTTGAAGTCGATTGAGACAAGTGGATCTTTCGTATAACCCAGGATTCCTTGCAAAGTTCCTTTAGACGCTGTTTCGAGGGCTGCATTGACAGTTTCAACCGTCGCATCACGCTTCACGTCGACAACAAGATCAACTAGAGATACATTCGGTGTCGGCACCCGAAGCGCCATCCCGTGAAGTTTACCTTCTAATTGAGGCATAACCTTCGCGATTGCTTTCGCTGCACCGGTTGATGTAGGTATGATCGATTGACCGCAAGCACGAGCACGTCTTAGGTCTTTGTGAGGATTATCGATATTCTTCTGATCATTTGTATAGGCATGAACGGTCGTCATCACACCGTTTTCGATCCCAAATTGTTCATCAATAACTTTTACTACCGGTGCGAGACAGTTTGTCGTACATGAGGCATTGGAAAGAATATGGTGCTCTTCCGGAATGTAAGCGTCATCATTTACACCCATCACGACTGTAAGATCTTCATCTTTACCTGGAGCAGTGATGATAACCTTCTTGGCACCAGCTTCTAAATGGTAAGCGGCAGTCTCTTTTGATTTGAACTTGCCTGTTGCTTCAATGACGATATCAATGCCCAAATGCCCCCATGGCAATTGTTTAGGATCCCTATTACTGAGCAACTTGATTTCTTTACCATCTACAAACAGAGAATTCTCATTCGCTTCAACCTCGAGATCGTAAGTACCATGAATGCTATCGTATTTGATAAGATGAGCTAATGTCTCAGAAGGATAACTTGCATTTATCGCAACAACATCTAATTGTTGGTTTTTCATCGCTTTACGGAATACCATCCGTCCAATTCGTCCAAATCCATTAATAGCTACTTTAGCTTTCATGTTGAAATCCCTCCACTATATAAAGTGCTATACTTTTTTCTAAAAATCTAAAATTAGTATAACATATTATATGTAAAAGGGAACACTAAATTTATCAATATAAAAAAAAGAGGCCGGTGCCTGGCCCCTAAAGTTCAAAAAATCGACAAAAACATTACACATTCTGCTATTAGTGTGTCGGTTGATCGGAATTCATTGTCTCTTTTGTCGATTAACCTGCTGGTTCTAACTCAGAATTAGAGTATGTCCCATTTCGTGAATATATGTATCAACTGTTGACGGCTCTCTTCCACCGTCCCATTGTTGTCGATGATTCCATCTGCCCATTTTGTCTTGTCGTCCAACGGTATTTGGGAGCGAATTCGGGATAGTGCATCCGCAGAGGAAGATTGATCACGTTTCATCAATCTTTCCAATTGTGTTTTTTTATCCACATAGACAAGTAATGTACGATCCACCATATGGGATAATTTACTCTCAAACAATAATGGTATATCCATGACGACGGACTCCTGTACTTCCAGCAATTCATCTTTGCGAGCAAGCATTCGTTCCCGGACAGCAGGATGGACAAAACTGTTCAACTTTAGACGCTTTTCTTCATCATTGAATATGATTGCACCTAACTTTTTGCGGTTGATGCTCCGATCTTCCTCCAAAATATCTCCGCCAAAGAATTCTACGATTTGCGCATATGCTGCTTCGCCCGGCGATACAACTTCCCGGGCGATTTTATCGGCATCAATTACAGGGATATTCAGCTCTTGAATCATAACGGAAATCGTGCTTTTCCCACTTCCAATCCCACCGGTCAAACCTACAATCATTTATAACACCTCACAGTTTGAATATACCTAACACGATCAACATGACACCTGGCAAAAAGCTGATCAACCTCATGGATGGTATGGCAGACAACACTCTTCCAAGCTTCATACCAATCACAAGGAACAGTACACTCATACCTGCTACAAATACGGCTGTCATCAGATGGGGGAAACCGAGTAGTGATGCCCCAAGTCCAGCAGCAAACGAATCTAACGATAAAGCCAGGCCGAGTAACAATGCTTCTAATCCTGTAATGGTTCCAGAACGGTCAATATCCGCGGCTGCAGGGGTACGTAAAATTTGAATGACGATACCTAACGATCGGATCTCCATGTTCCAAATATATTCCGATTCATGCTTTTTGATTGATGCCTCTTCACGTTCATCGCTGGTTTTAAAGAATTGCCATAAGACATACATCCCTAAACCGATCAGCAACATTCCACCCAACTTGCCTGCAAAAACAGGAGAAATGAATGTGCTGATGATTGTCCCTACATTCATAGCAGACAGCAACATCAAAGCTGAACATATTGCAATCAGAATAATGGAGAAGTAAGTGATTTTCATTCGTCGTACACCGTATGTTACACCGACCCCGAAGCTGTCCATGCTCACAGCAATCGTCAAAGTCAGTAAGGCTATCCATCCTGTCACTTCCACACATCCTCCTTGCTTCAAACGCTAGGATAGTATATGGATAGGGCCTATCCGACGTACGACTTTTTCATGAATTTCTCATCACTTTTGGCAGCTTGGACAAATATGTGTACCTCTCCCCCCTACAACAATACGCACGATTTCTGAGCCGCAATTGAGACAGGGTTCACCTTTCCGAGCATAAACAGCAAGCTTTTGCTGAAACATCCCCATATCTCCTTGGGAATTCACATAAGAACGAATCGTGCTTCCACCTTGATCCACGGCCTCATTCAATGTTTCGACGATGGCTTGATGCAACGCTTCTGCCTTCTTTTTCGATAACGATCTTGCTTCAGCTTCAGGGTTGAGTCCGACTTTAAAAAGGGCTTCATCCACATAAATGTTGCCGAGTCCCACTAATACCGTCTGATCCAGTAAAACAGGCTTGATTTTACGAGTCGTCTTTTGAAGCTTATTCCAGAGCTCTACTGGTTTGAAGTCCGGATCGAATGGTTCTGGGCCTAATTGGGATAAAGGTAGATGTTCCTCTTCTTTCCCGATCGGATATACATGCATCGTTCCAAACTTACGTACATCACGATAACGCAATTCAGATCCATCCCTAAAAGCGAAGATCACATGCGTATGCTTATCAGCTTCTTCACCGCCCTCAACATAAATATATCGTCCTTCCATCCGCAAATGCGAAACAAGAACTACATCATCGAGAATGATTTTCAGGAATTTTCCTCTTCTTCCGATGGAGCGGATCGTTTGGCCGATCAACAAGGATTTGAAATCTCCCAAATCATCTGGATGTTTGATGATTTTCGCCCACTTGACCGTTACATTTTCGATTTTTTTACCAAGCACTAGATTTTCCAAGGTACGTCTGACAGTTTCCACTTCAGGTAATTCTGGCATTTCTGATCTCCCTATCTCTAATACCTGCCTGCAGCAGGGGCAGACTTAGCTTCTATCCAATTTACTATTTCGCATCATACCAGGTGTCCCCATATGAATAATCGACTTTCAAAGGGACATCCAGTTGTACAGCATGCTCCATGACATCCGGTACAATCTTCTCCAGTTTTTCAAGCTCGTCTTTCGGTGCTTCGAAAATCAATTCGTCATGCACCTGCAACAGCATCCTTGTCTTCAACTTTTCTTTCTCTAATCGTTTGGCCATCTCCACCATAGCCTTTTTGATGATATCTGCTGCTGAGCCTTGTATCGGTGTATTCATGGCTGTACGTTCAGCAAAGCTTCTTAAGTTGAAATTACGGCTTGTGATTTCCGGAAGATATCTGCGACGGTTCAACATCGTCGTCACATAGCCTTCCTGTTTCGCCTGTTGGACAATATCATCCATGTACTGTTTGACGCCTGGGAAGCTTTTGAGGTACCGTTCGATAAATTGCCCAGCTTCCTTCCGGGTAATGCCAAGACTTTGCGAAAGTCCATAATCACTGATTCCATATACGATTCCGAAATTGACAGCTTTCGCTTGCCTTCTCATATCCGACGTCACTTCATCTTTTTCAACATGAAAGACATCCATTGCTGTTTTCGTATGGATATCCATTTCATTATTGAATGCATCGATCAATTTATCGTCCTGTGCGATATGAGCAAGGACTCGCAGCTCGATTTGTGAATAATCCGCGGCGAACACGACCCAATTTTTTTCTGATGGTATGAATGCCTGGCGGATCTTTCTTCCCGCCTCCAGACGGATCGGGATGTTTTGAAGGTTCGGATCGATAGAACTCAAGCGGCCAGTCTGTGCCAGCGCTTGATTGAAACGTGTATGGATTTTCTCCGTAGCACGGTTCACCACCTTCAGAAGCCCTTCTACATAAGTCGAATTGAGCTTGCCAAGCTGGCGGTAGTAAAGGATTTCCTCAACAATTTCATGCTTATCCTTCAGTTTTTCCAAAACATCAGCTGACGTTGAATATCCTGTCTTTGTCTTTTTGATGACTGGAAGCTGCATTTTTTCAAATAAGATTTCACCAAGCTGTTTAGGGGAATTGATATTGAACTCGGTTCCGGCAAGTTCGAAAATTTTCGCTTCGATCTTTTCCAATTGGTCATTCAACTCGGTGCCCATCTCCTCCAGCCGCTTCACATCGACCTGGACACCTTGCTGCTCCATTTTACCGAGGACAATGGACAGCGGCATCTCCAAATCATAGAACAACTGATCTTGTTCATTCTTTTTAAGGCTCTCTTGAAGACGAGGGACGACTTGAAGAAGCATATTCGCTTTGCGTACAATGTGTTCACTTAAAAACTTTCCTTCTGGAACTTTCTGCTTTACCCCTTTTCCATAAATCGTTTCATTGTTTGATACGCCTTTCAATCCAAACCGGCTTGCTATCGAAGCAATATCATGTGAGGAGTCAGAAGGATTCAACAAGTAAGAAGCGATAAGAGCATCAAATTTGACCCCTTTCAGGTCGATGCCTTTCCAAGCAAGCGATACAGTTGCCTGCTTTGCATCGGCTGCATACTTTTCTATCTTTTCATCTTCAAGCCATTCAATGAAGGCTTCTGACTTTAAAGCTACGTCAGTTGGAATAAAGTATTTTCCCTTTTCACTGACAATACCCATCCCTAGAATATCCCCATGATGATAGTTTTCAGCTAAGCATTCGATGACCACCGCCGCGTCTGAACCGAAATCTGCCATCGTAACCTCTTCTAAAATTTCATAATCAATCTCATCAGTCGGTGTATCCCCTTCTTCTGATTCTCCGCTGTCAACCCTATCAAGAAGTGAATTGAATCCTAACTCTTTGAACAGTTTAATGACTTTGTCAGAGATTTCATTCACAAACTCACAGCTGTCGAGCTTGACATCTACCGGGGCTTTTATTTCAATCGTAGCAAGTTTTTTGCTCATTTCAGCCTGTTCTTTGTTGTCTTCAAGCCTTTGCTTCAGCTTTTTACCAGAAACTTTATCAATTGAATCCAGCACTTCTTCAATTGTCCCAAATTCCTTCAACAGCTTGATCGCAGTCTTTTCACCGACACCTGGAACTCCAGGAATGTTGTCCGAACTGTCCCCCATAAGTCCTTTCATGTCGATGATCTGATCGGGTGTGAGGCCATAGCGTTCTTCGACAAGCTTCATGTCATATGTATCCATATCTGTTATGCCCTTTTTCGTCAATGCAACATGGACATGCTCGTCCACTAATTGGAGCAAGTCCTTATCCCCGGTGATGACTTTGACATCCCATTCCTTAGGATCTGCTTGTTTCGATAATGTACCGATGATGTCATCCGCCTCATATTGTTCCAATTCATATCTCTTGATACCGAATGCATCCAGCAATTCACGGATCAAAGGTAATTGTTCTGAAAGTTCTGGCGGTGTCTTTTGCCGTCCGCCTTTATATTCATTAAAGGTCTTGTGACGAAACGTTGTCTTTCCGGCATCAAATGCAACCAGCATATGACTTGGTGCTTCATCATCAAGCACCTTCAATAACATCGTTGTAAACCCGTACACTGCATTCGTGTAAACTCCTTTATCATTGTTCAAAAGGGGTAATGCAAAAAATGCACGGTATGCGATACTGTTCCCATCTACTAAAACGAGTTTCTTTTTGCTCATTCGATTTCCTCCTCGTTCAACACTAATTTCATTTTATCATGTTTGGATTTAGAAGGGAAAAAGGGAGTGTCAAGGGATGATTCCGTCCACTGTGCTGTCCAAACTATGTCGAGTAGATTTTAGAGTGTATCGAGTAAGTCTATGAGCGAAGTTGGAAAATACATGGCGGATGATCGAGCACGTTTGGACACAATTGTCCGACTAGTATAAATGTCTACGCCTAAAGAAAAGCGCAAACGCCCTGATTAGCCACGAAGGTCACTGGAAGTCCGACGAGGAGGCTGTTGCCGCCGCAGGAGGACTGAAGTGATCCAAGTGGTTGGGCGTTGGAGCTAGACATTCCTTCATCGATACAAATTTTATCCATTTATAACCAAAAAAAAAAGACGAGAGTCCGTAGGTACACTCTCGCCATCAATAAGGGGATCCTTTTGAAAAGGATTTTCAAATTCAGTCTAGCAAAGGTTTATGAAGCACGAATCTCATGGGTGTTAATGTTGTGTAAATTTTCAGTCTTGTCTCATTTTGAAAAAGGCTAATGTAAACGTTGTGCCAACATCCTTCTTGCTCGTCACCTTGACCTGCCCTTTATGGGCTTCTACCAAGTGCTTGACGATCGCAAGACCTAGTCCTGTTCCACCAGAGTTACGGCTCCGAGCCTTATCGACTCTGTAAAATCGTTCAAAGACACGAGGAATTTCATCTTCATTGATACCAATCCCCGTATCTTTAACTTCAAGGTAGACCTTTTCATGATCATCTTTTCCAGTAATCCATACAGTCCCGCCATTCGGAGTATAGGAAAAAGCATTGTTCAACAAATTGATCAAGATTTGTTTAAGACGCGCAGAATCACCCTCGATCCTAAGGTCCCCCTCTAACTCGACGAACACCTTGATCTGTTTCTCCTCCGCACTCGGCTCAAGCAACGTAACCGTATCATTGACGATCGTTTCCAAATTGATCGACTGCCAGTTCAATTGGAAATTGGATTGCTCCATTTTCGTGAATTCAAGCAAATCCTGTATTAGATTTTGAAGACGATCACTTTCTTTCCAGATGATCGTTAAAAACTTCTTCCGCAACTCTTTGCTTTCCATTGCTCCATCCAATAGGGTTTCAGTAAACCCTTTCAGCGACGTGACTGGGGTACGCAACTCATGGGATACATTCGCTACAAAATCTTTCCTCATTTGTTCAAGGTTCTTTAATTCCGTGATATCATGGAAAACCAGAACGATTCCTTTGATTTTATCTTTATGCCCAAGGATCGGAACGCACGTGATATGAAAATGTTTTCGGTCAATCCCGATTGACAATGTCACCTGTTTTCTGACAGTCGATTCTGTAAGGAACGCTTCATCGACCAGACCAATGACATCTTTGTTCGGAATGATTTCATGATACAGCTTATCATTCCATGCCTTCGAATCAATTCCAAAAATGGTTTTGTAGGCTCTGTTCATCAAATTGATATAACCTTTAGAATCAATCAATAATAATCCGCTGTCCATATTCTCGATAACGGTGGACATCCGTTCTTGTTCCGATTCCCTCAATTCCGTGATCTGCTCCAAATTTCGGGCAAGGATATTAAGGGAATGGTTCAGTTCACCAGTCTCTTTCAACTGATATTCATGCGTCCTGGCTTTGAAATTACCACGAGCCAGTTCTTTCGCCACCCGCATTGCATCATCGACAGGCTTTGCAAGCTTACCAGTCAATCGGAAGGTGACAGCGATCAACAGAGCATAGCTAACCAGGATGGTCAATAAGATCGGAATCCAATAACGACGTACTTCATTCGTCAACTTGCGCTTCTCAGTGGAAATGACCAGGTAATCAGAAGATGGCTGTCCAGGTGAAAGGGTCAAAACAAAATCAACCCTGTCATCCCTCTCGACTCTCTCTACGTGATCAGATGGACTGAATAGATCTTGATTGGTGAAAGGAGGCTTCTCAAATGTCGTTGCCGAAACCTCTCCCTCCTTTGTTATGTAAGAAATCTCTCCATCAATGTATTCCTTATACCAAGTCAATGCGGACTGCAGCTGTTCTGTTTCAGGATCGACAGCACGAGAAACAAGTTCAAGCTGGGTGACATAGGACTCAAACTGCTCTCGCTCCATTGCTCCTATTGAGAGATTAGCAATCGCAAAACTTAGCAATAAGAAAATACCGCTTGTAAAAATGATGAAAGAATTTAAGATCCTTCCGCGAAAATTAACCATTTATTGAGGCCCATCCAATTTATACCCTAACCCGCGAATTGTTTTAATATAAATTGGCTTCCTTGTGTTATGCTCTATCTTTTCCCGCAAATGGCTGATATGCACATCGACAATCCTCGTATCCCCGACAAAATCATAATCCCAGATCGCATTCAGCAATTGTTCACGGGAAAGGACTCTTCCACGGTTTTTGACCAGATAGACGAGAAGTTCAAACTCTTTTGGTGTAAGTTCAAGCGGCTCTCCCTCAAAAAAGGCTTCATAATTGTCAGGAAACACCTTCAATTCCCCGACTTTCATAGACTCAAGATCATCCCGGTTTTGGTTTTGAGAAGAAACGTATTGACTTCTTCTTAAAATCGCTTTAACCCGAGCTACAACTTCACGAGGACTGAATGGCTTGGTCAAGTAATCATCAGCCCCAAGCTCCAAACCTAAAACCTTGTCGAACTCATCATCTTTAGCAGTTAACATAAGAATAGGAATAAGATGCTGTGATTGACGGAGATTCTTACAGACATCCAATCCATCCATTTCGGGCAGCATTAAGTCCAATACGATCAAATCAGGGTGTTCTTCACGAGCTAGCTCAAGTCCGGTAACACCATCCATAGCCGTGATCACTTCGAAACCTGCTTGTTCAAGGTTGAATTGTAATAAGGTATTGATTGACTCCTCATCTTCAATTACTAGTATTTTCTCTTTCATCTTAAGCTCCACCTCATATTGGACATAATTTTGATTTTATTTTTACACATTAGAGCCGAAAAAAAAACAAAAAAGACGAAAACGTCTCTTTTGTTACCGAATTTTTACACTGGCTTAAAAATTATCGAAGGTTCTAGATGTGATCGAGCGTGGTGCATAAGGCGGACATACTTCGAGTTCTCCGTCGATGACGAGAGTTTCGTCCTCATCATAACCTTTGACTATGACTGTCACAAGATGTTTCTCCGAATCTACATTCGTGATTTCGAATTTGAGTACAATCGTTGCATAATGGTAGACAGGCTTCGGAAATGAAATCGTCTGTTTTAAAATTGAACTTCCCGGACCTGGAAGGTATTTACTCACAGCAGAAGTTATGAAACCGGTCAGCATGATCTGCGGGACGACTGGTTTTTTAAACGGTGTCAGTGAAGCATAATCATGTTGGATATATAGCGGATTATTGTCATCCGTCAAACCTAGATAGAGGAGAAGATCTTTATCATGAATTGTTTCCGTGATTTCTAGTTTTTCCCCAACGTTCATTTCATCAATTTTTCTTCCAAGCTTGCGTTTTTTACCTAGTAGCATGTCAGTTCCCTCCTCGTGAAGTAAGCGTTTACACCATTTTAAAAAAGGAAATGCCAGATGAATAGAAACATTCTGACATTGTGGTGTAAGAAATGCGCAAACGCCCTGATCAGCCACGAAGGAGGACTGAAATGATCCAAGTGGCTGGGCGCTGAGCTGGACATTGCTTCATTGCAACAAAATATTTATGCTTTCTTATCGTGTATAGAATACTTGGTAAAGCCAAGCCTAGGCGAAGGCTGAGCCTTAGTTACACTTATACTTAGTTCGTAAACTTTTCTGCTACGTCGGTTAGCTACATCGCTGAAAAGTTATACTTTCTTAAGGTGTAAAGAAAAAATTCGAGAAAGATTCCCGAATTCCTCCTTTTCAGTGTTCCATTATTAAGCTAAAACATTCATGACGGTACGGACTGAGTCTGCCGATTTATCCAATTCAGCTTTCTCATCTTCTGTAAGGTCAAGCTCGATAATTTCTTCCAAGCCATTCCCGCCGAGGATAGTCGGTACACCTAAGCAGATTCCATCGTATCCATACTCACCTTCAAGATAAGCGATGGCAGGAAGTACACGTCGTTGGTCTTTGAGGATCGCTTCAATCATTTCAACAAGAGAGGCAGCAGGTGCATAATAGGCACTGCCGTTACCTAATAATTGTACGATTTCCCCTCCACCCTTACGTGTACGCTCGATGATTGCATTCAAACGCTCCTTGCTGATCAACTTGTCTAATGGGATTCCTCCGGCATTGGAGTAACGGATCAATGGAACCATATCGTCTCCATGTCCACCAAGGACGAATCCACGGATATCTTTTACTGAAAGGTTGAGTTCTTCCGCAACGAAAGTACAGAAACGAGCAGTGTCAAGAATGCCAGACTGACCGATCACTCGGTGTTTAGGGAAACCAGATTCTTTAAGCACTGTGTAAGTCATAGCATCAACCGGATTCGTCAATACGATGATCGTACAATCAGGAGAATATTTTACAATCTTCTGCGTTACACTCTTCATGATCTTAGCATTCGTATTGACCAGATCATCACGGCTCATACCTGGCTTGCGGGCAATACCTGCAGTAATTACGACAATGTCAGAACCGGCAGTATCTTCATAATTTGCAGTCCCTGTAATCTTCGCGTCGAACCCTTGAACAGGGCTTGCTTCAAGCATATCAAGCGCTTTACCCTTCGTAGGGTTTTCCATGTCGGGAATATCTACAAGGACAACATCACCAAGTTCTTTTTGACCAGTGATGAATGCTGTAGTGGCTCCAGTAAAGCCGCCGCCGATTACGGAAATTTTATTACGTCTGTTTGCCATGTCCATCTCCCCTTACGCCATATTTTTGATAAGTTCATTACCGAACTCAGAAGTCTTCACTTCAGTAGCGCCTTCCATAAGACGTGCGAAGTCGTATGTGACGACTTTGCTTGCAATCGTCTTCTCCATTGATTTCATAACTAATTCGGCTGCTTCAGTCCATCCGATATGTTCTAATAATAAAACACCTGAAAGGATGACTGAAGATGGATTCACTTTATCTAACCCAGCATATTTTGGAGCTGTTCCATGTGTCGCTTCAAAGATTGCATGTCCGGTTTCATAGTTGATGTTTGCTCCTGGTGCAATACCGATTCCACCTACTTGGGCAGCAAGGGCATCAGACACATAGTCACCGTTCAAGTTCATAGTTGCTACAACATCAAATTCTGCAGGGCGTGTAAGGATTTGTTGAAGGAAAATATCCGCAATCGCATCCTTGATGATGATCTTGCCAGCAGCTTCAGCATCAGCTTGTGCCTTGTTTGCAGCTTCTTTACCATCTGCCTCTACAATACGGTCATATTCAGCCCATGTGAACACTTTATCTCCAAATTCCTGTTCGGCTACTTCATAACCCCAGTTCTTGAATGCTCCTTCCGTAAACTTCATGATGTTTCCTTTATGGACAAGTGTTACGCTCTTGCGTCCTTCATTCAATGCATATTGGATTGCAGCACGCACAAGACGTTTCGTCCCTTCTTCTGATACCGGTTTAATCCCGATTCCAGATGTTTCAGGGAAACGGATTTTATTTGCACCCATTTCCTCTTGAAGGAATTTGATGACTTTCTTGACTTCATCCGTCCCTTTGGCAAATTCGATTCCAGCATAGATATCCTCAGTGTTCTCACGGAAAATAACCATGTCAGTATCTTCTGGTTTTTTAAGTGGTGATGGAACTCCAGTGAAATAACGAACCGGACGCAAGCAAGTGAAAAGATCCAATTCTTGGCGTAATGCTACGTTCAATGAGCGGATACCGCCACCAATAGGAGTTGTCAATGGTCCTTTGATCGCGAGTATGTATTCACGAATCATATCAAGAGTTTCGTCAGGGAGCCATTCACCAGTTTGGTCAAAAGCTTTCTGTCCTGCAAGGACTTCCGTCCAAACAATTTCTTTTTCTCCGTTATATGCTTTTTCAACTGCTGCTTCCAATACTTTAGACGCTGCAGCCCAAATGTCCGGTCCAATACCGTCTCCTTCGATGAAAGGAATGATCGGCTTGTCCGGTACATTCAGTACCCCATTATCTACTGTAATACGTTCTCCGTTTGACAAGTTAATTACCTCCTGCTAAGAAATCTAATTTTTCATTTATTATCGTAACAAAAACACTTGGAAATGACTCATAAAAGGTATCTGATGAAGTTGGACTTCCCATGCTCAATCTCATCCGACACTTTTGAAGTGAGCCGATACGTTCATTCCAATCAGCGGTTTTCGATCGGAACATACTTTTGCTTTGATGGTCCTGTGTACTCAGCACGCGGACGAATTAGACGGTTATTTTCATATTGTTCTAGGATGTGTGCAAGCCAGCCGGAAACCCTGCTCATTGCAAAAATCGGTGTAAAAAGATCATGTTTTAGACCCAGGCTGTGATAGACGGATGCTGAATAGAAATCGACATTAGGTAGTAAGCCCTTTTCATTTTTCATCAATTCATCAAGTTTCACAGACATATCGTACCATTTTGATTCACCCGTGATGTCCGTCAATTGTTTAGACATTTCACGAAGGTGTTTTGCCCGAGGATCTCCATCCTTATAGACGCGGTGTCCAAATCCCATTATTTTTTCCTTGCGTTCAAGCGCTTTTTTCAAATAGGATTCTACATTTTCCGGGTCACCGATTTCCGTAAGCATCTTCATGACCCTTTCATTGGCTCCGCCGTGAAGAGGTCCTTTCAATGCACCGATTGCAGCTGTTACACCTGAATATACATCGGATAGTGTTGCCACACAAACACGGGCTGTAAATGTAGAAGCGTTTAGCTCATGATCCGCATGAAGTACTAATGCTTTATTGACCGCTTTTTCGGAAATCTCATCAGGCTCTTTTCCGTTAAGCATGTACAAAAAGTTTGCAGCATAGCTAAGTTTTGAATTCGGCTGGATGACTTCCTGCCCATCACGTAAGCGGGATAATGCAGCGACGATGGATGAAAGCTTCGCTTGAAGGCGGATCGCCTTCGTGAAATTCGCATCTTCACTCATTTCATCAGCTTCGCTGTCATATAATCCTAACGCTGATACTGCAGTTCTCACCGCGGCCATTGGGTGGATTTCATCAAGCGGAAAGCTTTTCATCATATCCAATACTTGTTCTGGCAAAGCATAGTGCTTGGATAACTCAGCATTGAAGTCATCCAGTTCCTTTCGGTTAGGCAACTTACCATACCAAAGCAGGTAAACAACCTCTTCAAAACTTGCATAATCTGCAAGATCATCAATATTGTAGCCGCGGTAAGTCAACACACCGTCGATGATGGAACTTACCGAAGATGTAGTGGCTACAATGCCTTCTAAACCTCTAGTTGTGGTCATGGCCTTCTCTCCTTTTAATAGATTGAAATCTCTGTTCTCTTAATACAATAAAGCCTGCGCCCAAAAAGTGACGAACTTCTTGTATCAAAGGAAAATGTTTACTCCATAGTAAACACATTAATCAAGGAAGGATAAAACGCATACATATCAATTATAAACAAGTTTCTAAACTTTGTGAATGCATACGACTCGAAAACCTTAATCTATCAATGAAATTCTCTTGTAGGTTGGTCATGATATAAGATGTACAACTTTCATGACCAAGTATGCAATCCCTGCTCCTATCAATGGACCAACTGCTATTCCATTGAATAAACTTACTGCTAAAATTGTACCGAAAACAAGTGCTGTTGTGATATGTGGATCTTCAGCGAGAAGTTTGATCCCACTTGAGGCTATCAAAGCAACAGCTATACCTGATCCAAGGGCGATCCATGCATAGGATGATTTCAAAGCCTCTCCCAATTGCCTGAACCCGATATCCCCAGTGGCGATCGGGACCAGAACAGCAATCGTAATAATGGTGACCCCCCATTCAATTCCCTTTTTTTGAAAGGTAGGAAAGACTTTATCACCAAGACCTACCCATTTAATCACGAGCAAAAACACGACAGCGATCAATAATGACTTGTTCTTTGCCCAAAGAGCAATTCCCAATAAAATCAATAGAAATAAGGATGCCTGGTTGAACATTCTTTCCTTCCTTTCTAATTAACATTGAATCTTCATGCTATGAATTGTAAAATAATACTATTCCACAGGGTGGAGACCCCTGCGAAAGGATCGAGGCCGTTGAATCTTCATTATGTATACAGCTTTCTAAGATTTCTATTCATCATTGCAATCATTATCTTCTCTTGCTATGCCTTATTGCTTACTGCAAAGGTTACATATCCATTCATCATCGCATTTTTCTTAGCCTTGATGATTAATCCGCTCGTAAACCTTCTAGAACGGAAAGGAAAGATGCCAAGGGGCATTGCTGTCATGATCGTTTTGATTTTACTGCTCGCGTTGATTGCAGGATTTTTGACTTTGTTGATTAGTGAGATGATATCCGGATTTGGCTATTTGGCAGAAGTTATTCCGCAGCATACGCAGACACTCGTTCATTTTGGGCAAGCCTATTTCACCCAGCAGGTTTTACCGGTCTATTATGACCTGCTTGCAATGTTCAAAAACCTGGACCCGTCCCAGCGTGATACAGTCATTGCCAATATTCAATCGATTGGTGAAAATATAACTGAAAACGTCAAGGGATTTGTACAATCTGTATTAATCGGATTACAGAACTTTTTACTTAGCTTGCCTAATGTCGTCACCGTTATGATTTTTTCTTTACTTGCAACGTTTTTCATCAGTAAGGATTGGTATCGTTTCAAAGGATGGTTGGAGAAAAAGACCCCTGAACGGACTGTCGAGAGCGGGCGCAGCGTCTATATTGAGCTTCGTAAAGCGCTTGTAGGCTTCATAAAAGCGCAATTGACACTCATTTCGATTACTGCAGCGATTGTCCTGGTCGGACTTCTGATTTTACGGGTAGACTACGCAATCACCATAGCTATCCTGATCGGTATAGTCGACCTCCTGCCTTATCTTGGCACTGGTGCCGTATTCGTTCCCTGGATCATTTACTCGTTCGTCATGGAAGAATTTACGCTTACAATCGGATTATCGATCTTATACGGGGTCGTCATTATACAGCGCCAAATCATGGAACCTAAAATCCTATCATCCAGTATCGGTTTGGACCCACTTGCTACATTAATCTCTTTATTCGTGGGTTTCAAGTTATTCGGTTTCCTTGGCCTGATCATCGGGCCTGTTACCCTCGTTGTCATTCGTGCATTGAGCCAAGCGAATGTCTTCGAAGATCTCTGGCATTTTATTATCGGTAAAAAAGCAGCATGATATAAAAAAAGATTTAGGCTCATTTCAGCTCCATTTTTCTGAACCGAAGAAAAGCGCAAGCGCCCTGGCTAACCATGAAGGTCACTGGAAGTCCGGCAAGGAGGCTCGAACCAAACCAAGTTCGGTTCTGCGTGGGTAAACCCTTCGACCTAAATCAATGTGGGGCCGCCGCAGGGGGACTGAAGTGATCCAAGTGGTTAGGCGTTGGAGCTAGACATCATATCGCCGCAACCAAAATTGTATACTTTCTTATCCTTTGTAATTAAAACTGGACTGACTTTTAGTGTCAGTCCAGTTTTTTTAGTTAACGACGTATTGTGAATGTGAATTGTCCTGATTCGATCTTCTTTTTTATGAATCGCCTCATCCAGATTTTCACAAAAGTCCGGGTATAAGGGATCAGCAGCAAGAAACCTACTGTATCGGTAATGAAACCTGGTGTCAACAACAATGTACCGCCTACCAGGATACAGATCCCATCTAAGAGGACGTCACTCGGTATTTGGGCATTTTGCAATTGGATCTGGACCAATCTCAGCGCTTGTATACCTTCTTTTTTTGCCAACCATGCACCTATGATCCCTGTCATGATAATCAAAAGAATTGTGAAAGGTACGCCGATTGTATTACCAGACCAAATCAATATGCCAATTTCCATGGCAGGTATGATGATAAGCAATAATAAGAGAATTCGAAACATAGGACTCGCTCCTTAGGACGGGGTTACTACAATTATAGCCGAAAAAGTGTCTTATAGCACACTTGTCTTACCGCTATAAACAACACCACGCGAACCATCAACAGTAATATCTTGACCATCCTGCAAAATTTCCGTAGCATTCTCAACCCCGACTATGACCGGAATCCCGAGACTCAAACCAACCACTGCTGCATGGCTTGTCAACCCACCTTCTTCTGTAATGACCGCCGAGGCTTTTTTCAAAGCTGGCATCATTTCCCGATCTGTGCCAATGGTAACAAGAATATCTCCTTCATTCATTTTTGCAATTGCGTCCTCGGCATTGTTTGCCACAACCACTTTTCCAGCAACCGAACTTTGACCGATCCCTTGACCCTTGGCAATCACATCCCCGACAACGTGGACCTTCATAAGATTAGTAGTACCTGTTTCACCAACTGGTACCCCTGCAGTGATAAGGACGAGGTTTCCATGCTTGACAATACCGGACTTAAGGGAAGCATCTACAGCGATTTCCAACAGTTCATCCGTCGATCGTGCTTGCTCACTAAGCTGAGGTGTCACACCCCATACGAGGGACATCCTTCTGCAAACCACTTCAGAACTTGTTACCGCAATGATGGCCGCCTCTGGCCGGTATTTTGAAATCATCCGTGCAGTATGACCACTTTCAGTTGGTGCGATGATCGCAGATATATTCAAATTATATGCTGTATGAGATACAGATTGGCTGATTGCGTCCGTCACTGTCAGCCTACTTGATTTGCTTCTGGAATGAAGGATATCTGCATGGTTCATTGCCGTTTCTGCCTTCAGGGCAATCTTGTGCATCGTTTGGACTGCCTCAACTGGATACAGCCCTGCTGCCGTTTCTCCTGAAAGCATAATTGCGTCTGTCCCATCAAAAATCGCATTTGCTACATCACTTGCTTCAGCACGCGTAGGGCGCGGATTACGCTGCATTGAATCTAGCATTTGGGTTGCTGTAATAACCGGTTTCCCTTTGTCATTACACTTACGGATCAACTCTTTTTGGACAAGGGGGACATCCTCAGCTGGGATTTCAACACCAAGATCTCCACGGGCAACCATCAATCCATCTGAAACTGCGAGGATTTCGTTGATATTATCAACGCCTTCCTGATTTTCGATTTTCGGAATGATTTGGATATGTTCTGCATTATGACGTTCCAGGATTTCACGGATTTCTAAAACATCCGATGCCCTGCGTACAAAAGAAGCGGCGATGAAATCGACGCCTTGACGAATACCAAACTCGATATCACGTGCATCTTTGTCTGTAATACCCGGGAGGTTGACGGACACGTTCGGGACGTTCACCCCTTTTTTGTTTTTCAATGTTCCACTATTCAATACACGTGTATACAGCTGTTTATCCTCTACTTTTATCACTTCCAGCTCAAAAAGGCCATCATCGAGCAGGATTTTCGAACCAACCTTGACATCGTCCACTAGTCTAGGATAAGTGACAGAAATCTTGGTCTCGTCCCCTATTACTTCTTCCATGGATACGATCAGGTCTTGTCCAGCCTTCAATTCGACCTCACCATTTTTTAAAGTTCCGGTACGGATTTCCGGCCCCTTCGTATCAAGGAGAATCGCGACCGTCTTGCCTGTTTTTTCTGCTGCTTGCCGGATGTTCGAGATCCTGGCACCGTGCTCGTCAGAATCTCCATGTGAAAAATTCAGTCTTGCAACATTCATCCCTGCATCAATCAATGATGTCAATGTTTCCACAGTTTCACTTGCTGGTCCTATTGTACAAACAATCTTGGTATTTCTCATTATGTTCCTCCTTGAAAATCACTCTTTTAAAAATGCATAGGGAGAACCATAACCCTCCCATCAAAGCATCTCTATATCGACAGCTCTTGAGAGAGCTTGTACATCTCGTTATCGATTTTGTGTGGTTGAGACAGGACCTCATTTATGTCATGCGCAACGATTTTGTTATTTTGAATCCCGACTGCCTTACCAGCTTCTCCGGCGATGAGCATTTGGACCGCTCTTGCTCCTAGTCGGCTAGCTAACACGCGATCAAATGCAGTAGGAGAACCACCACGTTGGATATGGCCCAGAACGGTGACCCTTGTCTCATAATTGGTAGATTCTTTAATTTGGTTGGCGATATCGACACCGCTGCCGACTCCTTCTGCAACGACGATGATACTATGCTTTTTCCCTCGTTCATGGCCGCGGCGTAATCGGTCAGTAATCTCTTCCATTTTAAAGTCTTCCTCAGGAATCAGGATTGATTCAGCTCCACCAGCCAATCCAGACCAAAGGGCGATATCGCCGGCGTTCCTTCCCATTACTTCGATCACGTAGGTTCTTTCGTGTGAAGTGGCTGTATCTCGGATCTTGTCGATTGCATCAATCACCGTATTTAAGGCAGTATCGAATCCGATTGTATAATCAGTTCCAGAAATATCATTATCAATTGTCCCTGGTAAAGTGATTGTCGGGAACCCATTTTCCGTCAGTTTTTGGGCACCTCGATAAGAGCCGTCACCACCGATGACGACCAGTCCATTAATACCGAATTTCTTCAGCTGTTCAACTCCCTTCATTTGTCCCTCGTTTGTTTTGAACTCTTCGCATCGGGCTGAATACAACATCGTTCCGCCCCTATGGATGATATCACCTACAGAGCCGAGCTCCATTTTTTCGATATTTCCTTGGATGAGACCTGCATACCCATGATAAATTCCGTACACCTCTATTTCTTGATATATAGCTTCACGTACGACAGCTCTAACAGCTGCATTCATACCTGGGCTGTCTCCCCCACTTGTCAATACTCCAATCCGCTTCATATCTTTCACCTCGACCATAGTTATGTTAGTTGTGTTCTTAAAATATCATGTTCCAAAATGGAAGACAATAGACAAAATCCAACAGAAAAAGGGACTGTCCCAAAACAATAGTGTCAGACACTTATGAGACAGCCCTTTCTTTATTTCACACCAATGGAATCGTTTTCAAAGGTGTATTGTCCGATTTTTTTGTATTTTTCATACCGATGCGCTACGAGTTCATCCCTGGTCATCTTCGAGAGCTCGTCTAATGATGATTTGAGGACAGTTTCAATAAGAGAGGCTTGCTTAGGAAGATCGCGATGAGCCCCGCCTTCTACCTCTGGTACCATTTGATCGATGATGCCCATATCGAGCAAATCAGGGGCCGTGATCTTCATCGTGTCGGCTGCTCTTTTAGCTTGTGTTGAATCCTTCCACAATAATGCTGCAGCACCCTCAGGTGAAATCACCGAATACCATGAGTTTTCCAGCATGTGAACATGGTTCCCTACACCAATTGCAAGAGCTCCGCCACTAGCACCTTCACCGATGACAATACATATGACCGGTACCGTCAAACCTGCCATTTCCACAAGATTGCGAGCAATCGCTTCACTTTGCCCTCGTTCTTCAGCTGACATACCAGGATAGGCACCCTTTGTATCAAGAAGACATACGATTGGTCTGTTGAATTTCTCAGCCTGTTTCATTAAACGTAAAGCTTTTCTATATCCCTCTGGATGAGGCATGCCAAAATTCCTGCGCAGGTTTTCCTTCGTATCCTTACCTCGCTGATGACCGATCACAGTCACTGGTTTACCATGGAATTTCGCTATTCCGCCAACAATCGCTTCATCATCCCCATAAAGACGGTCGCCATGGAGCTCTAGGAAATCGGTGAAGAGAGTGGTGATATAATCCAAGGTTGTCGGTCTTTCAGGATGACGAGCCAATTGGACACGGTCCCATGGGGTCATATTGCCGTAAATTTCTTTTTCCACTTTCTCAAGCCTCTCCTCCAACCGTTCAAGTTCGTCACTAAGATCGATCCCTTTATCATCCATAAATTTTTTGAGTTCAGCAATTTTATTGCGTAGTTCCTTAGCAGGACGTTCAAACTCTAAATCTCCTACCATCACTCTTCACCTCCTTGGTGAATATCCAATACAGTCGATAGTGTCGACTTCATTTTCGACCGATGAACCACAGCATCCAACTGGCCGTGCTTCAACAAAAATTCCGCTGTCTGGAAATCCTCCGGCAGCTCTTGCCGTATCGTCTGTTCAATGATCCGGCGCCCAGCAAACCCGATCAATGCCTGCGGTTCAGCAAAATTATAATCTCCTATCGAAGCAAAGCTTGCTGAAACTCCCCCTGTTGTAGGATGAGTCATCACAGAAATAAACAACAAACCTTCTTCATGGTGACGTTTCAATGCAACACTTGTTTTTGCCATTTGCATCAGACTGAGAACACCTTCTTGCATTCTAGCTCCACCAGATGCAGTAAAAATGATGAAGGGCTTTCGTTCTTCCGTTGCAACTTCTATTGCCCGCGTAATTTTTTCACCGACAACAGAACCCATGCTTCCCATTCTGAAGTGTGCGTCCATCACGGCGAAAACGATCGAATGCCCATTAATATCGCCACTTCCAGTCACAACAGCTTCATTGATTCCTGTCTTTTTCCGATCTTTCTCTATTGTTTCCAGGTAATTTGGAAAGTTCAGGGGGTTTTCAGTCTGCATTCCTTTGTTGGTTTCGTTAAACGTACCCTGATCAATGATAAGGTTGATGCGCTCTTGTGCAGTCATGCGGAAATGGTGATCACAAGAAATACACACTTTATTAGCCTTATTCAGTTCCTTTGTGGTCATGATTGACTTACATACCGGGCATTTTGTCATCAATCCTTCAGGAACATCCTGCTTAACTCGATCAGAAGGTATCGTCGCATATTTTCTTTTCTTGGCAAACAAGTCTTTTAACAAGTTGTTGCACCTCCATAAACACTAAATAACAAGCACAAGCGCCACGCTCAGTGACAACAGAACATGGACTGTCCGTTGAAGAGCAAGCTGAAGCGAACGAGTAATGGCGCTGGAGCCAAGTATAATCCTAATCTGTTTTATTGCTGATACCTATGTATGGAAGACAACTGATTTTCTCCCATTCCTGATTGGACCAACGATGTTATATATTTGTAATCGGATAATTCATAAGCATATTCTTTCTTAGAGCTCGTATCGTCGTATTCATTCAATTCAATCCACAGTCTGTATAATAAAAAGTTCTGTGCAGCGTTAAAAATGACTTTGAAAAAATCCCATTCCAATGCAGAAGATATTTTATCGGTATTGGATTTTTCCATCCGAGAAAGCAAATTCTTCAGTTTTGAAACCTGTTCCTCTGTTCTTCTTTTAGAAGCAAGCGTGATGGCGTTCTTTTCTATGAGGTTTCTTGTTTCCGCCAGCTCCTTTTTTGCTGTGGTATCGCTAAGGATAAAGGAAGCAAGCACCTCGACAAGACGATGCTTCTTCAGTTCCTTTATAAATGTTCCCTCGCCTCTCCGTGTTTCGATCAACCCTAACAATTCCATAGCCCTCAACGCTTCGCGAACTGAGGATCTGCCAACATTCAGCCTTTCTGACAGTTCCCTTTCGGAAGGAAGTTTGTCCCCTGGCTGAAGTTGATCATCCAACATGATTGTCTTAAGCTGGTTTAAAATTTCTACAAACACCTTTTCACGAGGTTTGGTTGTCATTTATACGCCACCCACTTTTTCAGAAGCTTTATTATTCTTCATCGATAAGAGCAAGTCGGCGGGTTTTTTCTGCAATCTCCTCAGGATCGACCTCGATTCTGGCAACACCAGTTTCCATCGCGGCTTTTGCGACAGATGCCGCTACCGCTGGAGCAACCCGGGGGTCGAAAGGTGCAGGTATGACATAATCGTCAGAAAGTTCGGTCGGTTGGATAAGGTTGGCAATTGCATAAACGGCTGCAATCTTCATTTCTTCGTTTATATGGGTAGCACGTGTATCAAGTGCTCCACGGAATATCCCCGGGAATGCAAGTACGTTATTGACTTGATTCGCGAAATCTGAACGCCCTGTCCCGATCACTTTAGCACCAGCTGCCTTTGCCTCATCAGGCATGATTTCAGGGACCGGATTCGCCATTGCGAAGATAATCGGATCTTCGTTCATGCTTTTTACCATATCAGGTGTCAATGCACCTTCTACAGAAACCCCGATGAAAACATCCATTCCTTTTACTGCCTCTTCTAACGATCCTTCTATCTGTTGCCGGTTCGTAAAGTGTGCAACTTCTGCTTTTACTCGATTCATTCCATAAGGGCGGCCTTCATAAATCGCCCCCTTCGAGTCGCACATGATGATGTCTTTAACGCCGAATCTGTTCAGAAGTTTGATGATGGCAATTCCGGCAGAACCCGCACCATTTACAACAACTTTGATTGAAGACATCGTCTTACGTGTCAATTTGAGCGCATTGACCAACCCAGCAACAGTTACGATTGCAGTTCCGTGTTGATCGTCATGGAAAATCGGAATGTTCGTTTCTTTCTTCAAGCGCTCTTCAATGATGAAACAGTTTGGTGCTGCGATATCTTCCAAATTGACCCCGCCAAAGGTCGGTTCCAGCAATTTGACTGTTTGGACAATCTGATCCACATCACTTGTATTCAGACAGATTGGAAAGGCATCTACACCAGCGAAGCTTTTGAAAAGGACCGCTTTCCCTTCCATGACAGGGAGTGCCGCCTCCGGACCGATATTTCCCAGTCCAAGTACTGCTGTACCATCGGAAACTACAGCTACAGTATTCCCTTTCATCGTATATTCATAGACTCTGTTCTTATCTTCATAAATATCCTTACAGGGTTCTGCGACTCCAGGAGAATAAGCAAGACTGAGGTCAGTCGCATTTCTCACGGGTACTTTTGCTTTGGATTCTAGTTTACCTTGATTGATTCTGTGCATGTGCAATGCTTCTTCTCGAGAAACAGACATAAGTTCATCTCCCTTATCCTTTTAAAATATATAGGCTTTGTCATATAACGGGTTGATCCAAAGACTTAAACGAAGTCAAATGGAATATAAAATATGATTAAACTAACCTGACGATTTATTGACACTGCCTGATTATAATCTCTGTCTGTTGTAGTACAAATTGATAAATCGAGGTGGTCTGACCACCTTTTGACCTATTCATTATAACAAACCACGTCAAGCTGTAAAGAAATTGCGGTTTATTTTAAAACCACGTTTTCCGTTCCTAGTAATGATTCAAACTTTACAATACATTCCTGAGTAGGGTCAATACAAAACTCGTTTGATAATTTTACAGTCTTTCTTCTTTGCTCATAATATAAAATAACATCAGTGTTACCTGGATATTGCAGGACAATCTTCTTAATATGATGCAAAACTCCACTTTCCTGCTGGGATGGCTCCACCTTGAGGAATAGACTTCTATTCTTCTTTTCTCCTGGATTCGGGAGCATTTGTATGTCAGCCGCTTTTTCGATGATGACCTTCAGGCCTTCAGAATTTTCCACCTTTCCTTCAACAAACAGGAGTCTTCCCTCCTGATACAGATCAGGATTTTTTTGATACGCCTTCGGAAAGACGATCCCCTCAATTTTACCCGTTTCATCACTTAGCTGGACAAATGCCATCCAATCTCCTTTTTTCGTTTTGATAAGCTTAGCTTTTGTGACCAAGACACCTAATCGGATGTGTTGTCCATCATTATCAATCTCTCCAATTTGCTTGCGGTTATAAACATCAAGAAGTGAATTAAATTCCTCTAAAGGATGTCCTGTCAAATAAAAGCCGAGGACTTCATACTCGAACTGAAGATTTTCTTTGTCCTGAAAAGGCGGTACATCTTCCATGACAGGTTTATCTGAATGATCATCAGCCTCAAACAAGTCAATTTGACCTTCCTCTTCAGCCTTTTGAATTTTAGACCCATAATCGATCGCCATATCTAAATTAGCCAAAAGCTGGGCTCGGTTGTTTGAAAATTCATCTAGGCAACCTGCGAGTATCAACGATTCCAACGATCGTTTATTCAACGTTTTAAGGGATACTCTCCTGCACAAGTCGAAAACATCCTGATAGGGCCCCTTCCTTCGCTCGTTTAAAATAGCCCTGATTGCACGTAACCCTACATTCTTGATGACAAGGAACCCAAGCCGTAAGCCTCCATTTTCGACTGTAAATCCAGCGTCACTTGAATTGATGGAAGGCGGCAACACTTCAATCCCTTTTTGCCGTGCTTCGCTTAGATATGCTGTCGTCTTTCCTTGATTTCCTACCGTACTGCTGAGAAGTTCAGCTAGGAAATAGAGTGGGTAGTTCGCTTTCAAGTAAGCTAGCTGATAAGCGATTACACTATAAGCTACAGCGTGGGATCGATTGAATCCATAATTGGCGAACCGGACGATCAGATCATAAATGTCGTTTGCTGAATCGGCATCATAGCCTTTACGAATGGCACCATCAACAAAGAATTTCCTCTGTTCATGGAGAACATCTGCTTTTTTCTTACTTACAGCCCGCCTCAACAAATCGGCTTCTCCCAAGGAGAATCCCGCCATGGCTGAAGCGATTTGCATGATCTGTTCTTGATAGACGATGACACCATAAGTCTTGTTCAATATCGGCTCTAAAACAGGATGTGGATAGTTTACTTGAGTCTCCATGTGTTTCCGCTCAATATAGGTTGGAATGTTTTCCATCGGGCCAGGACGATATAAGGCATTTACTGCAACAATATCCTCAAATTCAGTAGGCTTCAGCTTCCGTAGAACCTTTCTCATCCCATCTGATTCTAGTTGGAATATGCCGGTCGTATCCCCTTGGCTTAACAGTTGATAGGTTTTATCATCATCAAATTCCAACTCATTCAGGATGATTTCTTCCCCAGTACTCTTCTTTATTGAAGCTGTGATATTTTCAAGCAACGTTAAGTTTCGAAGGCCTAAAAAATCCATTTTGAGAAGTCCGATCTCCTCTAAACCATCCATCGTATATTGAGTCAGATCCAGGAATTCACTTCCAGATTGAGTAGGTACGACTTCATGAAGAGGATCCCTGCTGATGATGATACCCGCTGCATGAGTTGAAGAGTGCCTTGGCAGTCCTTCAATCGTTTTTGAAATATTCCATAAGGTCTGAGCCTCTTGTGATTGTTCTAGTGTCTTTTTAAGTAACGGAGATTCAGTGATCGCCTTTTCCAATGTAATTCCTGGCCGTGAAGGAATCTGCTTTGCCACTTTATCCACTAAACGGTTATCAAGGTTCAAAACACGGCCGACGTCCCTTACAGCCGCCTTTGCTGCCAATGTACCAAACGTGATGATTTGAGCAACCCGATCTTTCCCATATTTATTCGAAACATACTCAATGACTGCGTCTCTCTTTGTATCGGGAAAATCAATGTCAATATCAGGCATTGTTACCCTCTCAGGGTTTAAGAACCGCTCGAAAAGCAATTCTTTTTCGATAGGATCCACTTGAGTGATATATAACACGTACGCAACGAGTGAACCTGCTGCTGAACCCCGTCCAGGACCTGTCATTATCTTGTTTTCACGGGCATATTTCATAAAATCCCAAACAATCAAGAAATAATCATTGAAACCCATTTCCTCAATAATCTTCAACTCGTAATCCAGACGATCGACTACCTTGTTGGACGGATTTCCATACCTTTCATGTACGCCTTTTTTACACAGCCTTCTTAAAAATGTACCACTACTCTCTTCAGGTGGTAAAGGATATTGTGGTAGAATTGGGTTTCCGAATTCCAATTCAACACTGCACTTTTCTGCAATTTCTCTTGTATTTTGAATCGCTTCAGGAATATGTGCGAAATGGCTCTCCATTTCTGAACCTGATTTGAAATAATAACCATCTGTCGGGTAACGTTCATGATCTCCATCGTTCAATTTAGTACCAAGCTTGATTGCTCTCAATGCCTCAAAAGCGTTTGCGTCGCCTTTTTCTATGTAATGGATATCATTTGTCACCACAATCGGAACATCGGTTTGTTTGGATAATTGGCTGATATTCAGGTTAAGTTCTTTCTCCTTTCCGATACCGTGATCCTCTATTCCCAAATAAAAATCCTTCCCGAACGACTGCTTCATTTTCCTGCATATCTGATCAGCAATCTGCCTGTCAGTCTGAAGAAAACGCTGAATGATTCCATTCAAACCTGTGGAAATAACGAGAAGACCTTCCTTGAACTTGTGGATGTCCGATAGACGAAGAGCTGGTTGCTGTTTACCTTCATATGTCTGGAGCATAGAACTCAGTTTGATCAATTGACGGTAACCCATTTTGTCCTTAGCGTATAAAAGAAGCTTTGCGGGTGATGAATCTGTGTCCGAAGTGAATTGAAGGTCAGCTTCGAGTCCAAGGATCGGTTTAATACCTTTCTCAACACAAGATGTATAGAACGGGAGTATGCCATACATGACATTACGATCGGTAAGCGCTAATGCATGCATTCCAACCTCTTTGGCACGCTCGGTTAGCCGATCGATCCTGCAAGCACTTTCTAACAATGAATACTCACTATGTACGTGCAAATGAACAAATCCCACTAGAATCACTCCCTTCCTTTAATCCTAGTTTCATTATATACAAGACTGCAACAACATGAAATCAAGCATACTTATCCGTAGTTGTCCATACTTATAAACTGAGAGCGTTTATCAGATTTTCATGAAAAGGCGGGGTCTGTTTTGGTCAGAGAATTTGTTTCAACCACAATAATCTATTTCTCTATTGCCTTTGGAATCATACTGGGAGGCTGTTTAGTTGGGGCGATCGGTATGATGCTGACTGGAAAGCCCCCATTCCTTTCCATGTCTCAATTATCCAGAAGTTTAAAGATCTGGGCGATTGTCGCAGCAATCGGTGGAACGTTTGACACCATTGATAATTTTGAAAGAGGGTTTGAAAGCGAAGCTTGGATTGAAGTCATCAAGCAAATCCTCTATATCGTCTCGGCTCTGCTTGGTGCGAATGCGGGCGGGGTGATCATCCAATGGATAACCCAGGAGAATTAGAAGATGAGGATTCCTCCCCTACATCGTCGTAAAGGTTACCAACGTTTTTTTGCCGGTATTGTCATTGGCTTCATATGCGGATGGCTTTTCTTTCTATTGAGTTTTGGAAGTTTACAGGATTTCTACATGACAGAGATCGATCGAAGAGACGAGAAGATTAAAGACTTGAATGAGAAATTCAAACATTTCAGAGAAGATTATGAAGAAAAAAATAAAGAAAATGAAAAGAAGCTGCGTATTCAAGAAATTAAAGTCAGTTTTTTGAACCGGGAACAAGTCGGATTGAAAGGGCTCCCATTGATTGAACTAGAAAATAGCGTGAAATCACAGCTACATGACGTCCTGACAAAAGACATCGAATCTGTTGGCCAAAACTCAAATTTATTGATCCGCACGCTTGAAAACAAAAACTTCTTGATTGGGAAAGAAACGTATAATGTAAAGGTTTATCAGATGCATCTTTATACAACATTACGACTATATTTAAAAGTAGAACGTGCTGACTAGGCTTGTTTTTTACAATTGTGAGACATTTGGGTTCTACCATTAGCAAAGGACACGCAAATCGAATACAATATAAATAGGAAAAAACATGTAAGGGGGATTGTGAATGATCATCAATCGAAAAGAAATGGCGAGGGCGAAAGTCGAAAAGCTGAAAAACGGTTACTCAGCGTTTGCTGAAACAAAAGAGGTCGCAGAACTGATTAAAAAGCAAGCTGCCGAACTGAACATCGAATTTGTAGAGGACGTGACAGAAATTGGATCCTGGTTCATCCCAGCCAAACGATAATTTACCGAAAACCTAGCCCCAGCCTTTTCACAAAAAGGATTGGGGCTATTATTTTCGCTGAAATCATTAATGGGCACGGCATGCTTCCACAAGATCCTGAATGATCTGCTCAGTTTCCTCCATGGTATATACTGTGGCACCAGATGCCATCGGGTGTCCTCCGCCATTGTATTTTGCTGCGATCGTATTGACAATCGGCCCCTTTGAGCGGAGTCTCACACGAATCTGATCAGGTTCTTCTACAAAGAAAACCCACGACAAAAGGCCTTCAACATTGGAAAAGGAATTGACAAGCAAGGAAGATTCATTTGGGGTGGTATTGAATTTCTCCATTACTTCTTTCGTCAAATAAATATAGCCTACACCTGGCTGGATGTATTTGAAATTAGTCAATACATAACCATTTAACCGGGCTAAATTCAATTTCACTTTATACATTTCATCATAGACTTTCGAGATATCGAAATCGTAATTCCTTAATTCCCCAGCATATTTCATCGTCTTCTCTGTCGTATTCGGAAACAAGAAACGTCCTGTGTCTCCAACGATCCCTGCATAAAGGAGTCCGGCCCCTTTATCAGATAATTTGAATTGATGCTGTTCTTTCCCGTATAAAAAGAACTCATAAATCATCTCACTGACACTGCTTGCTTCTGTATCAACCCAAATCAAATCTCCGTAGCGGTCTTCATTTGGGTGGTGATCGATTTTTATAAGAAAGTCTCCTGATGAGTAGCGGCTGTCACTGATCCGAGCTTGATTCGCTGTATCACAAATAATAACAAGGGCATCCTCGTATACCTCATCTGAAATCTGATCCATTTCAATCAGGAATTTCAGGGATGCTTCTTCCTCCCCGACCACATGGATCGTTTTTTCCGGAAAGCTTGCTTTTAAGATTTCTGACAGACCTCCTTGTGAACCAAGCGCATCCGGATCAGGACGTACATGCCGGTGAATGATGATTTTTTCATATTCTTTGATCTTCTGTGTAATTTGTTCTTTCATTCTGGACTCCTTTAACTGTAACCTAATGTTCACTTTAGAATCGTACAATCTATGGAATTTTTATTCGTTTTTCTATACAATGGAACTCGAAGAATCACTAACATTGGAGGATTGTCATGCCCGTTTTCATCATTATCATCGTATTGTCAATAAGCCTTTATATATTCTATAAAGTCAAGGAATTTCGTGTGAAGGCTCCTTATGAGAAGAGATGGACGAAATCCAAATCTAATATAGCGCTAGGTATTTTCATTGGGGTGTTCGGGCTTAATCGTTTATTCATCAATGAATCTACGTATGATTTGGTCATAGGCAGCGTATTTTTGATCTTAGGTTTGATCAACGTTTATATGGGTTATAAGGCTTATAAATATTTCCTTCCGCTTGCTGTTGAGGAGAATCAACGATCTGAGTCTTAGATTATTGCCCCCCTGCGGGATCTCAACGATTCAAAATAGCTTACATGTTAAAACATGATGCCTCTTTTCGAATTGAGATCCCGTTTTCGCTTTGTTAAAAACCATATCAGTTTTTTGAAGGAGCAAAGATGGTTACTCACACCGGAGAGTTTTTTGAGTATTATTGTTGATTTGGCACTGGAATAAACGGACTTTTCGATTTATAAGCCGAATTAAACTTTTATCAGCCGTCACCATAGAATCATGTGCCAAGTTCCCTTCTTTTCTAATCAGAGATGGCGTTCGATAAGTTGTGCCATCATTAGCGCCTTGCCGACGATGTCCCCTTCATGGTAGATTTCAACATCTACTTTCCCATACCGTCTGCTTAGTTCAAGAATTTTTGGGCGGATAGTAATTTTACTATCGATCTGTACAGGCTTTAAAAAGTACAGTGTGATATTTTCAACGACCAGGTCACCCTTTTTCCGCTTCCGCAATGCCCTGCTTCCAACCTCAGATACCAGTGTCGTCATTACACCGTAAGAGAGAGTCCCCAAATAGCTCGTCATCTGTGGAGTGATTTCACAGGTGAAGAATACATCCTGTTCGTTTTCATTATCTTGAACATGGCTTGTTATCAGATCATCGAAGGTTTCACCGACCTGTGGCTGTTTTTGAATCATTTGTAGAGCCTTCAACACATCTTGTCTGCTGATGATCCCCTGCAGTGTTTGATGTGAACCGATGACAGGTAAAAGCTCAATACCCTCCCAAATCATCATATGAGCTGCGTTGGCAACCGATGTAGTACCACTGACAGTGATTGGATTTTTGGTCATCACTTTCTCGATTGTCAATTCGTTGTCCTTCCCTATAATGTCTTTGGAAGTGACGACCCCAACAATGCGCTTTTTCCTGTCCACAACAGGATAACGGCTATGATTGGTCTCCTTGTTCAACTCGTACCATTTAGAGACCTTCTCTTCGTTCACCAGATAATTCGTTTGTTCGATTGGGATCGTTATGTCACTGACAAGGACGATTTCCTTTTTGATCAGCTGGTCATAAATGGCCCGGTTGATCATTGCAGCCACGGTAAACGTATCATAACTCGTCGAAATGACTGGAAGTTCCAAATCGTCTGCCAGCTTCGTCACCGTCTCATCGGTATCAAAGCCACCTGTTATAAGGACCGCTGCCCCCGCTTTTAATCCAAGTGCATGTGCTTTTGTCCTGTTTCCAACGATCAATAGGCTATCCGGATCCACATAACGCATCATCGCCTCAAGCTTCATAGCACCAATGACGAACTTGTTAAGAGTCTTATGCAGTCCTTTTTTCCCACCAAGAACTTGTCCATCAACAATATTGACAACCTCTGCAAATGTAAGTTTTTCGATGTTATCTTTACGTTTTTTTTCGATACGGATCGTTCCTACACGCTCAATCGTGCTGACTGTCCCTTGGTTTTCTGCATCTTTTATAGCTCTATAGGCAGTACCTTCACTAACGGAAAGAGCTTTTGCAATTTGTCTTACAGATATTTTACTTCCGATTTCCAATGTTTCGATATACGTTAATATTTGTTCATGTTTTGTAGCCATCTTTTCACCAAGCTTTCTAAAAACCATCTACCAAATTGCTAAGTCTTTCCTATTATACTAAGGGTGACCCATTACATCAATGTTGTCTGATTCTCTTCCGTTCTTTTGCTGCACGTTTAAGAGATGTGCTTTCGGTGGATTGTTGTGGATATCTTTTGTAAAGCAACGCTGAAAAATTCCCACCGATCACAAGCAGCGCAAAGAATAACCAGATAGCCGAAAACCATCCACCTGATCCTGTCCCGATTTCAGGCAGATAGGGAACAGCAAAATATACAAGCGCCAGGGCAGCTAGCAAGGATAAAATCAGTCTGTTTTTCATTAAGTCATTCTCCTTTCCATTTGCATAGGGGATGTCCCTTTTTATCAAATGTATGCAAATACCCTCTTGGAAAGAAGAATGAGCTCGTTAAAGTTCGATGGATTCTCCAGATTTCAATGCTCGTCCTTTTTTGCCTTCCAGCTCATTTACAAATGCTTCAGGATCCTGTTCAATTACTGGAAACGTATTGTAATGGATCGGTACGACATAATTTGCTTTCAACCAGCTTGCAGCGATCGAAGCATCTTCTGGCCCCATCGTAAAGTTATCACCGATTGGCAGGAAAGCGAGGTTGATATAGTTCTGGTCACCAATCAATTTCATATCGGAAAACAATGCTGTATCACCTGCATGGTATACTGTTTTGTCCTCAGCTGTAAATAGGATCCCTGCGGGCATCCCTGTGTAAACGACAGTTCCATCCTCTTCCGCATAGCTCGAACCATGGAAAGCCTGGGTCAACTTCACTTTTCCGAAATCAAACTGGTATGCACCACCGATATGCATTGCATGGGCCTCTACACCTTTAGAACCTAGGTAATTTGCTAATTCAAATGGTGCGACGACCAAAGCATCGTTCCTTTTCGCAATGTCGATGGTATCTCCTACATGGTCGTTGTGACCATGGGAAAGTAAAATTACATCTGCTTTTACATCCTCTGCTTTAATGTGACATTGTTCATTTCCTGTGATGAAGGGATCAATCCAAATTGATTTTCCATTTGTTTCGATAGCGACTACTGAATGGCCATAGTACGTTACTTTCATTCAAGATCTCTCCTCTTTCAAATTTAGTTTCTGTGTATTTCCTTCTTTTAAAGTATTTCCGTTTCCTTCTGGCAGTAGAAACAAAACACAAGATACATACCATCCTTGTACCCGTCTCACCCTTCATTTTACACATGAGGTCCGAATTTAAAAAATGATTTGGATTTATAAAGAAAAGCGCAAGCGCCCTGGTCAGCCACGCAGGCCACTGGAAGTTAGACGAGGAGGCTTAACCAAACAAAGTTCGGTTCTGGGTGGGTAAACCCTTCGACCTAAATCAATGTGTCGCCGCCGTAGAAGAAAGACTGAGCCTTAGTTACACACTTATACTTAGTTCGTAAACTTTTCTGCTGTTCCGGTTAGCTACTTCGCTAAAAAGTTATACGTTCTTAACGTGAAAAAAAGAGACTAGCCACCTGCAGGCCAGTCTCGATGTTCATTAAACATTCATATTTTATTTGAGAGCATCTCTTTAACATCATTGTACTCTAAACCATGAGCCTCAGAAACTGCTTCATAAGTCACGTATCCATCAAGTGTGTTGATGCCTTTAAGGAGTGCATCATTATTACTGCAAGCCTTGACGTAACCTTTATTGGCAATTTCCAAAGCATAAGGGACGGTGACATTTGTCAAAGCAATCGTAGAGGTTCGTGGAACCGCACCTGGCATGTTTGCAACAGCATAATGGACTACTCCGTGCTTTTCATACGTTGGGTTATCATGGGTTGTAATTCGATCGGTCGTTTCAAAAATTCCTCCCTGGTCGATTGCAACATCAACGAGAACAGATCCTATTCTCATTTTCTGGATCATTTCCTCAGTGACAAGCTTAGGCGCTTTTGCGCCAGGAATCAGTACAGCACCGATAACAAGGTCAGAATCTACTACTGCTTCGGCAATATTCAGTGGATTGGACATTAACGTATTGATATCGGAACCGAAAATATCATCCAACTGGCGGAGCCTCTCTGGGTTCAAGTCGATGACCGTCACACTTGCACCCAAACCAACAGCGATTTTTGCTGCATTTGTACCTGCTACACCACCGCCGATAACTGTAACTTTGCCCCTACGTACTCCAGGAACGCCTCCGAGCAGAATTCCCCTTCCTCCATGAGGTTTTTCAAGGAATGATGCACCGATTTGTGTCGCCATTCTGCCTGCTACCTCACTCATAGGTGTCAACAATGGAAGGCTGCGATTAGGAAGCTGCACTGTTTCGTAAGCAATACCAATAACTTTATTTTCGATCAGCGCTTTTGTCAATTCTGATTCTGCCGCCAAATGTAAATATGTAAACAAAATTAGTCCTTCGCGGAAATATTGGTATTCTTCCTGTAAAGGTTCTTTCACCTTCATGACCATTTCCGTGCTCCAAGCTTCTGCTGCAGAATCCACGATCTCCGCGCCGGCTTCTTGGTATTGTTCATTCGTAAACCCTGATCCAAGACCAGCATCTCTTTCAATAAAAACCTTATGTCCTGATGATTTCAGATTAACTACACCAGCAGGCGTCATTGCGATACGATTTTCATTATTTTTAATTTCTCTTGGTACACCAATACGCATTTTTACGACCTCCTAAATCAACAAATCTTCAATAACTACTGTGTCCTCGTTCCAGTCCAAATTGACTGCCATTTAAAGATAACACCAATTGACAAAAAGAAAAAGTGAAAAATCGTGGTGTACACTGGAATGAGCGTATTCTTCACACCTTTCCATACGTTTCCATCATAACATAAAACACAAATGAAGATAGCCTATAATCATAAGGTTTGTTTTATCGGATCATTTTATTTATTTTTTTGTCTTTGTTGAGTCGTAATGTTAATTTTCCAACAAATTCGAGAACTTTTTTAAAGACCCCTTCTTTTCAGATGCTTTAGAAGAGGTCTTCACTGGACCTTATCTCAATTGATTCTGGCTTTCATCCTCTTCGTGAGGTGTATCAATATGATTCGGTCCTGCTTGACCTACAACACCGCTTTGATAGGACTGCATGATTTGATCTTGAACTTCCATTTCACCTTCTTTTTCAAATTGATATTTTCTATTTTTATCAGTTTTTTTCTCCATGATAATCTGCGCCTCCTTCTCCTATGGTTTCATTTTTAGTATGTGAAGAAGACCAACTCGTTATTTAAACCAATAAGAGCCAAAGCCACGTCATATGGATAGCAGAAATCCCCCATTTTATGTACAATGTGTGTTAGTAGGGGGAATGGATCGATGACCTATACATTTACAAATAATGAGCGCTTAGGGATTAAGCTTCCGTTATTAGAGCAATCATGGAATAACTATACAAAAGAAACTCAGGAATCGATATTAGCAGAATGGGAAACGATTCGAGGAAAAATTCCAGATCGGATCAAGGATTTAGAAAATGAAATCAACGACAGGCAAAGCCAACTCTATCAAGAAGAAGACTTCGAACGATCATGTAAGTTGAATTCGGAAATCTCTGAGTTAGCCTCCATCATCAATGATTTGTGGATCTGGTACAGGACGAACAACCACATCACCAGCAAAGTCCCTTATTGATATTTGTTAAAAACTCATCTAAAAATGAGTTTTTTCTTTTGGGTAAAAATAAAAGATGACTCAATAAGCCATCTTCTCTTACAAATCTTTTTTGATTTCACGTATGACATGATTGATTTCTGGGAGGATCAATTTATTCATGGCTAGCTTTACCGCACCGGTCGACCCTGGTACCGAAAAAACCGCTGTATCGTTATAGACCCCAGCAATAGCTCTGCTTAGTATTGCTGCTGGACCGATATCCTCTGTATAACTCAACATCCTGAAAAGCTCTCCAAACCCTGGAATCTCCTTATCCAATAACTCCGATACTACCTCTACAGAAACATCCCGCTTAGCAATGCCTGTCCCGCCATTCATGATGATCGCGTCTGTTCCTGAATCACTTGCCCCGCTCCTTAAAATCTCATGAAGAACCATCGACTCATCTTTTACGATTTTATATGAAGAGACCTTATGACCGTTATCCTCAAGTGCACCTAAAATATACTTTCCGCTCTTGTCCGTTTCCTTTGTTCGTGTATCACTGACTGTAATGACCATGACACGAACATAGTCTGGGGCTTCCTGTTTGTGTTCTTCTACACTCATCATATATCCTCCTTAGCCATGCTTTTCTAAGAGCCAACGTTTCTGATAGAACTGGTTTGCAAAATCAGTGATCTGTCTTGAAAGTTGATAATTAGCTGTTGCTCCATATACCATCCCCATCAATGGAATCCCTTGGATCAGACGTTTTCGGAGCATGAAAAGAACCATTCCTTTACCGACAAGACCTACCAAGTGCCGCATCCATTGACTGTCGGCGACCAGCTCGTCTGACTCGAATAAGTATGGATTGATATCCTGTTCCAAAACCTCGCTCATCAACTGTTCCCATCCTTGAAGCTGATGTTGCTTCGGCAATGTAGCCGCATGAAACAATTTCAGAGACAACATGGTTTCATAAGGTTGGTTGATCGAATATCCGTATGAAAGGGCAAGTACTTGGATCGATCTCAAGTGTGCGGCAATGCTTGCAGGGATATCAATTCCTAGAAACAAAATCCCTCCTCCCCCTGATAAACCGCCTTGTGCAAAAGAAAGGAGTCTATGTTTCGCTACTTGATGCTGTGCTATGTATCTAAGCTGCTCAATCCGGCAATCCTGGACATCTTCCCATACCTCTACATCTTTGTTCATTGATTGAGCTGAAAGCAGCACCCGCTGTTTTGTATCTTGTTGGAATTGTGAATTCAGAATGATCGAATGCAGATGGAAAAGCAGATTGTCGATCGTTTGAAGTGCTTTCTCCCTAATCTTTGGAGAAATCCTGTTGAAGACATCCTCGAATGTTTTTTCGTACGCTCTGTTGAAGTCAGTCGGAACATAGGTAAAATATTCTTGCTCCCATTTTTCAATGGAAGACCATACTTGCTTTTCATTTTGAGACCATTCCATACGTACACCTCCAAGAAGCACTTTTCATTCATTATACCAAAACTAGCACGATTAAAATAATGAGCATAAAAAGAACTCCACCGGAAAATCGGCGAAGTTCTGTCTTTGGATTTTTTACTGAGCTAACCGCACTGTGTCTCTAGCAATCATCACTTCTTCGTTCGTAGGGATGATTAACACTTTTACTGGAGAATGCGGATAATTCAAGAATGCTTCTTTTCCACGAACCTTGTTCAAGGCCGGGTCCCAATAGACACCCATGAATTCAAGGCCTCGGAGGACACGTTCACGGATGACATCACTATTTTCCCCGATACCCGCTGTGAAAATGATCGCATCGATGCCGTGCATTTTTGATGCGTAGGAGCCGATGTATTTATGGATTCGTCCTCCAAATACTTCTAGTGCTAGCTCGGCTCTTTCATTCCCTGCTTCAGCTTGTTGTTCAATATCACGTAAGTCACTTGAAAAGCCAGAAACGCCAAGGAGTCCACTTTCCTTATTCAAGACGTTCATCACTTCTTCAGCGGTTTTCCCCGTCTTTTCCATGATATAAGGAATAAGCGCAGGATCGATGTTCCCTGAACGAGTTCCCATCGTAACTCCAGCAAGCGGCGTAAAGCCCATGGATGTATCAATGGATTTTCCTCCTTCGATCGCCGCGATACTCGCACCGTTCCCAAGATGGCAAGAAATCAATCGCAACTGTTCAATCGGTCTTCCTAATAATTCAGCACAACGCTGGGACACATACTTATGGCTTGTCCCATGGAATCCATACTTCCGGATACCATATTCTTTGTAGTAATCATAGGGAAGGCTGTATAAATAAGATTGCTCTGGCATCGTTTGATGGAATGCTGTGTCAAAAACTGCTACGGCAGGAACATCCGGCAGGATTTCTTTGAAAGCACGGATTCCGACGATGTTGGCAGGATTATGAAGGGGTGCAAGGTCGGATACCTCTTCAATCTCTTTGATGATATCTTCATCAATCAGGACTGCATCGTTGAATTTTTCACCACCGTGTACGACACGATGTCCGATCCCTTCGATTTCATCATAAGACTCAATAATATGGTGAGACTTCAGTTTATCTAACAGCATCTTCACTGCAACAGCATGATTTCCGATGTCTGTCACTTCTTTTACTTTTTCCCCATTCACTTCAATTATAAAAACACTCTCAGGAATCCCGATGCGTTCCACCAGGCCTTTTGTGATGACCTTTTCCTCCGGCATCTTCAATAATTGAAATTTCAGCGATGAACTTCCCGCATTAATGGCGAGTACCTTTCGCATATATCGACAACTCCTTCGTTGTTCAAGTTCATTTACCACAAAACCAATTACCATTAAACCACCGGTCCAGAGTTCATGCAAGGAAGAAAAGCGGTTTCCGTCAATATTTGTTATTTTCAGATTTGAATCCGATTTCACTCAGCTCATCCGGAACTTCCTTTGTAAGTTTAAGTTAACCAGTAAACGAAGTCTTAAACCAGGCATCGATTTTCTCCATGATGGATTGCAAAGCCCTGGGATCTGAAAAACTCGGAAGCTCTGCCATCAATGCTTCCTTAGGCGCTGTCACTTCTTCACCTTTTTTCTGTATGAAAAAGATGCTTTTCGCCTGCTCTTCTTTTTTGAACATCGTCAATGGCAGCTGGAGAAGTCCGTGGATGACTGCTTCCTCCCTAAGGTATTTATTCAGTTTCTGTGCTTGATCACCGGCAAATAGGAAGTTCGGAATCAAGAAGAAGAGAAACCCGCCTTCCTTCGTATGGTTGAGTGCCTGTTCAATCATCAGATGATGTGAAAATGAATGACCTGTGTCTGCCTTCAATCGGTATTTTGAAGCCATATCATCATTCGGATAATACCCCACTGGCAAATCAGTGATAACGAGATCGACAGGATCGATCATCAATGATTGTAAGCTGTCCTGATGATAAAGCTGGATATCGTGCTCCTGTGCATTCATATTGACATACGCTAGCTTGATCAATGTTTCATCAACTTCTGAACCATAACTGAAGACTTTCATTTTTGTCTGGTTAAGAACTGCTGAAACAAGATTTCCTGTCCCTATCGCAGGATCCAAGAGGGTGATCCGCTCTTTTTTACTCATCGTCTTTTCAACAAGATAGCCGACGAATAACGCTACTGCATCAGGCGTCATCGCATGCTGGGACTGGACCCCATCCTGCATTCCCTTCAGAATCGCTAACTGATATCCTTTCCGGATTTCTTCCTTGGATAATTCATCTAACGAAAGTGATTCATATTTATAAATGAGATCATTCTTCGTCTGTTCATCATACTTGTCCTGTATACCACCCTGTACGAGGTTTTCCCCCGTCATGATCAGAGCGTCCAGATAGGAAACCTGTTCCTTCTCAGAAATAATAGTAGCCGTTTCATGTAATAATCTATAGATTGATTCAACGTTCTTAAAATCAGCCATGGTATAATTCCTCCTAACATACACTAGTCCTATTGTAACAAATACATGTAGAATCACCGAATCAAAGTACCTTAGATTTGAAGTTACTGGGATGGTGCTTATGATGTCATGATATTCTGTTCACTTCCAAGATTAATTTGTTCACTTCACAGGATAATCTGTTCACTTCACAGCATAATCTGTTCACACTCAGGAATATTCTGTTCACTTCTCAGCATAATTTGTTCGCTTCCAGGAATAATCTGTTAACTTCTAAGGGTGGTGATGTCAATCCTTCCAAAATAAAAAGGGTTAACCTTTCAGTGAGATAAGACACATTTCAGTGTATGTCCAACTCTTCTGTGGTTAACCCCTTCCTATTAAACTTTCTGCTGTAGAGGATTACTGGGCAGACTTGGCTGCTTCAATAGCTGCCTCATAATCCGGATGATTTGTTGCTTCGTTTACATACTCTACATATGTAACTTTATCGTTGCTATCTACAACGAAAACGGCGCGAGTCAAAAGACGCAGCTCTTCAATTGCTACACCATATGCTTTTCCAAATGAAAGATCTCTGTGGTCTGAAAGAGTATGAAGGTTTTCAACTCCTGCAGCAGCACACCATCTCTTTTGTGCCATTGGAAGGTCAACGCTAACCGTCAATACTTTGACATTATCAAGCTTAGATGCTTCCTCGTTAAAACGGCGGGTTTGTTGGTCACATACGCCAGTATCAACAGATGGGACCACACTGATCAGCCTTACAGAACCTTTTGTGTCTTGTAGAGTTACAGGAGACATGTCATTTGCCAATACTTTGAAGTCAGGAGCTGTATCCCCTACTTTCACTTCATTTCCTAATAATGTTACAGGATTTTGTTTAAATGTTACTGCTGCCATTTTTTAAAACATCTCCTCATTAAAGTATTCTCACATCGTTCATGTTAAACTTTCTGAAATTTGTTATCAAGTAAATTGCCCGGAACAAGAAAAGCGTAAGCCCCCTGATCATCCACAAAGGCACTGGAAGTCCGACGAGGAGGCTCGAACCAAACAAAGTTCGGTTTTGCGCGGGCTAACACTTCCACCTAAATCAATGTGTCGACCGCCGCAGGAGGACTGAAGTGATCCAAGTGGTTGGGTGTTGGAGCTAGACATAATATCACAGAAACCAAAATTTTTATACTTTCTTAACGTACAAAAAAGCTGGCCGAGAACATCGGTTCAAGCGATGTTCGGCCAGCCCTTCAACATTCAAGGTCTTTAAAAATCAAGGTCTTGCTTTTGGCGCCTTTCAGGTTGTTGTTGCTGCATTTGTGAATTGTTGTTCGATTGTTGATTGTTGTTTCTATTAGAATTTGATTTCATCTGAAACCCGCTGTTGCTCATCATTCTCTGTACTCTGTCCACTACTTGCGGGGCTAAATCCAGCAGCCGTTCATACAAGTGTGTACTGTTATCGAGGTGGATCGTTTTCACTCCGGAAGAATTGACGATCAAAAACGCGATTGGTGTGATGGATACTCCCCCACCACTACCCCCTCCGAAAGGGTGTGATTCCCCCTCTGAAGAATCTCGCTTTGATTGTCCTGTCCCTCCTGATTGACCATTGAACTGGCTACCTCCAGCTGCAAAACCGAATCCAACCTTTGAAACTGTCAGGATCACACTTCCATCCGGTGTTTCAACTGGATCACCGATAATTGTATTCACATCGATCATTTCTTTAATATTTTCCATTGCTGTCTGCATCAAGCCCTGAATTGGATGTTCTGACATGCTGTTTCCTTCCCTTCCAATTTTTTACGATCAGATATGCTGCGAGCATAGCTTGCCCGATTCTAAAAGAAAACATACAGAATAATTCCGTTTGGACCACTGGTGTTTGAAAAGAAGGTGTAACCTCGAGGACCGGCGGTTTGATCATATTTGTCGTAAAACTGATAAATCCAGCTACACTCCCTTTGATCGTCCATAGCAAACCTGCAAATATCCCTGTTGAAGCTGCATCTCCTGTACCAATCGTACTGACCCATTCGAACTCCTCTACCGTCATTTTCTTTAAAAATCCCCTGACGATCCTACTCAGTTGATACACAGAGTCCAGCAATTCCCTTATTTCCCGGGCTCGGTCAATCAACGATTCAGCCTCGAAAGTCGATTCTTTCTCATCTTTCTGTTTTTGATTAGCGATTTCCTTTTCCGTTTCATATTCCATATGCATGAGGCCATCCTTACCACGCTCAATTTTATTCAAAGGAATCACCCAGGCATAGTCGAATAACCCTTTTAAGAATTGGGCTTGGACCAAAAATGTATCCTTTTTTCCTTGATGAATGTATTTCATTGTGATCCTTACTCGGCTGACCAAAATGATGGCGAACACTATACAGAAACAGAGCAGGATACCAATAATCCAATACAACATGAGGACCACCTCGGTATCTAGAAAGACATGGAAATTCGTATCTCAATGAACCTATGTTTCTTCCGAAAAAAATAAGACCTATCAGCATTATGTGCTGACAGGTCTATAACAATACCTTATTTTCGGATGTGGACGACTCTAGTGTCCGCAAATATGTCGTGCAATGATTGCTTTTCCCTTGTAAATGCTGTGACGATATAGCCGATCAAAAAAATGGTCTTACTGATGAACCGCCCGACCACTTCACGAAAAAGCACAGTAGACCAGGGCAGCTTTTCACCCAAATCCTTGGACACGACTTTTATCGCAAAAAGCATTTTCCCTATTGTTTGGCCGAAAAAGCGTGTCATCAATACGAAATAACCGTAAAAGAAGATTGCCGCCAATATCGCCCTCAGTGAAAACATCCCCCCATCATCGAGAGGGAGATTCAACAGGACGAGAAATGGTTTCACAATGAGACTGTTCAAACTCCAAATGACAATGAGATCCAAAAGAAATGCCCAAAACCGCATCCAAAATCCTGCATAGACGGGAGGAGCAGTTGTTGGTGTCATAGGTTGGGATGGTTCTGCAACCTGTTCTTCACCTGATAATGTATGGTCCATTCCAATCCCTCCTATTCCGTATACAAGTACTTGATTTGAGGTGTATTCGTTTGACTCATCAATTCATGAATCCCCAACAAATCTTTATTCGGTTGGAATAATTTTTGAGCTGTCATGTTCAAGAAGGAATTCCAACCAAGGCGGTTTTCATACTTGATGACATTCAAATGTGAATTACCGAGATCTTTTTTCATCGCTTTTACGGTATCATTCAAATCCCCAAGCTCATCCACCAGATCCGTTTCTTTTGCCTGTTGGCCATCGTATACACGTCCATCAGCTAATTCTCTCACTCTATTTTCAGGTATGTCACGTCCAGAAGCGATCACATCGACAAATTGATTGTAAGAATTATCGACGATCGATTGTAAGATCTCCCTTTCTTCATCTGTCATCTCACGTGTTGGGGATAGAATATCTTTATGAGCGCCACTCTTGATCGTTTCCCATTTTACACCTAGTTTGTCAGCAAGCTCCCCATAATTCATGGATTGGATAATGACTCCTAGAGAACCTGTCAATGTGGAAGGGTGGGCAAAAATCTTATCTGCTGGGGCTGAAATATAATAGCCGCCGGATGCAGCCATATTCCCCATCGATATGTATACTGGTTTTTTATGTTCCTTTTGGATGGAAGTTATAGCGTCATGGATCTCTGCGCTTTCAACGACCCCACCTCCAGGACTATTCACCCGGATGATGATCCCCTCTACATTCCTGTCTTCACCAGCGTGCTTCAACATATCCAAAAATCTCTGGTGATTGTATCCCGGTGATTGAAAGAATGAGGTTGCATCTCCAGTATCCTGGATGACTCCTTCAACGTCGAGCAGAACAATATTCTGCTTATCGCTACCTTTTTCAACGACCTTCTCTACAAAAGGATCCTCATCTAAAAGTCCAGTGTTCTGTAATCCTGATAAATTGTTGGATGCAGCTGACGATAATACATTCATCATAATAGAACCAATGAACAATACTGCTGCAATTCCAAGTGCAATCCAACGTTTCCCGTTCATATAAAGCCTCCTAGCACATCTTCATTTGGTAATTATGTCCAGCACATGTAAGAATATCATATTTTCATCATGGAATCATGAACATTTGACAAAAACTTTGTGAAAAACGAAGATAAAATAAGCAGTACAATTTTAGTCACGCAACAATCAGGGTAAAACTAGATACCACAGCAACTCATAGGAGGTTCGTAATGTCTGATCGTAAGAATATCCATTTTTTCCACAAAAGAGACAGTCAATATGAAGAACAAATACTTAAGTTGAAAAACTTAGCGACCGATAATGGATTTACATTGGTTGAAAACCCAGACGATGCAAACATCATAGCGAGCATCGGGGGAGATGGAACCTTCCTCCAAGCCGTCCGCCAAACCGGATTTCGGGACAATGCGCTTTATGTCGGTGTAAGTACTGGACAGTTAGGGTTTTATTGTGATTTCGACATAGAAGATATTGCCGGTATGATTGATGCGATGATGAATGAACAAGTTGAAGTCCGCAGATATCCGACTATTCTCGTAAGCATGGAGAATGACGCTGCTTTTCATTGTTTGAATGAATGTTCCATCCGCTCAGGCATCATTAAGACACTGTCCATGGATTTGTATATTGATGACTTATTTTTTGAGCGATTTAAAGGGGACGGTATGATCATATCGACGCCAACCGGAAGTACTGCTTACAACAAATCATTGGATGGAGCGATCGTCGATCCGAAACTTCCATGTATGCAGATCAGTGAAGTGGCGTCCCTCAATAATAATCATTACCGTACACTCGGAAGTTCGTTCATATTAAGTGAATCAAGAGCACTTGAAATTCAAATCATCAAAGAAGGGAACAACTTTCCGATCATCGGCATGGACAATGAAGCACTGAGTATTCGTGAACCCGGGGCAATCCGTATCCAACTATCCGATAAAAGGATCAAGACCGTCAAGCTTAAAGACAACTCCTTCTGGCACAAGGTCAAGCGAAGCTTTTTATAACCATGCTTTATAAAATTAGAGGACTCTCGAGACCTTAAATCATGGACTTTCAGCACTGGTTCTAGCCGAACAGCAGTAGAGATGTCCTCTAATTTTTTTAAATCACCAGATACTGCTGCCCCCCAATGAGTCAGAAACTGATCGGATCATCGTTTAAGCTTGATAGACAGTCAAGTTGTTCACGACTGTCTTTACTACTTTAATATTCGGAATTTCTTCTGGATCGATATGGAACAAGTCTCCGTTCAAGATTGTGAAATCAGCACTGTATCCTTTTTCGATCATCCCATTTCCGTTTTCATTTCCGATAGCATAGGCACTTCCCTTCGTATATAGTTCAACAGCTTCATATACAGATAATTTTTGTTCAGGATAATAGCCTTCGTGTTTATCGCCTTGCTTTTTACGCATGACAGCTGCATAGATCGTCAACAAAGGATCCGCCGTCTCGATTGGCGCATCTGAGCCAGCAGCACATGCAATCCCTTCTTTTAATAACGTTTTCCAGGCAAAACTATACATCATCCTCGCTTCCCCTAACCGTTCAATCACCCATGGAAAATCAGAGGCAACAAAGTGAGGCTGGATATCGATGATGACAGGGACCCTTTTCAAGCGTTCTAGTAAATCTGGACGAACAACCTGACCGTGGACGAAGCGATCGCGTAAGCCTTCTGGTGGCGGATATTCTTCAACCGCGTAAAGGGCAAATTCCAAAGCAAGATCCCCTATCGTATGGATTGCGACTGGCATTTGATAGTGACGTGCCTTTTTGACCAGCTCCTTCAACTCTGTCAATGAATGGATTGCTACACCATACGTCTCTGGCATGTCATTATAAGGTTTACTCAAATAAGCTGTACGGCCGCCAAGGGCTCCATCAGCAAAAATCTTCATCGCACCTAGCTCGACCAATCCATTTGAATCTCCATATTCCAACCCTTCCTCATGCATATCCTTAACTACTTCGTGATGCACTAACAAATTCGCTTTGAATTGAAGCTGACCTGGATTGAGAACGTCGAGGAAAGTTTGATAGGTCCGTTTGAAACCACCATAATAGTTGAGATCCTCCGTATGTCCGCCAACAAGGCCGAGACGGGTCAGATCCTGTACAGAAGTTCTCAGTGCACGTTGTAAATAGTCCTCCGTTACTTGTGGAAGGGCATTTTTCACCAACTCCTGTGCTTTATCCAATAAAAATCCTGTTGGCCGCCCATTCGAATCCCTGACGATCACACCCCCTGGGGGATCCTCAGTATCTTCGGTGATACCCGCAAGCTCCAAGGCTTTTGAGTTAGCTAACAAAGCATGGCGACAGATCCGGGTCAGCATCATCGGGTGGTGTGGTGCAAGCTCATCGAGTTCAAATCGATGAAATATTTTTCGATCCACAAAGTTATTTTCATTCCATCCTTCGCCCATGATCCAATCCCCGACTGATGTTGAATACACTTTCTCCCTTAAAGTCGTTCTCATCTCTTCAGCTGACATCACTTCAGAAAGGTCCAACCGTAACAGTTTTTCTCCATGACCAATCATATGTAAGTGGCTATCAACAAAGCCGGGATACATGATGGCCCCCTGCAGATCCTCGATATGGTCAATTTTGTATTCCTTTTCAAGGCGTGAACGGTCACCCCTGTCAATAATTTTATCGTCTTCCACCAAAACAGCTTCGACTTTATCAAATTCATGCTTCATCGTATAAATGGTACCGTTCGTCCACAACGTATTCATCTTTACACTCCAATCACTAACCTCGTTTGTATCAGCATACCTAAGATTTACTAGGAAATCTAGTATGGAGAACGTAGTATAAACCTGCTGAGAAGTCATGTTTTTGCTCGAGAAAAATCGAAAGGACCGTCTGTACGGCCCTTCAATTTTAATATACTGTTGTGTTGGCTTCTTTCATCCTCAATTCGATCCTCCTGATCTTACCCGAGGTCGTTTTCGGGAGTTCCTCGATGAATTCGATTTTACGCGGATATTTATAAGGTGCGGTGAGTTCTTTCACATGGTCTTGCAGTGCCGGTATCAATTCCTCCGAAGAAGCTTCCGCTGGATTTTTCAAAACGATGTAGGCTTTGACGACATGGCCGCGAACCTCATCAGGACTTGCTACAACCGCACACTCTTTTACAGAAGGGTGCTTGACGAGAGCATCTTCGACTTCAAACGGTCCAATCGTATAACCTGAGCTGATGATGATGTCATCCCCTCTGCCTTCGAACCAGAAGTACCCGTCTTCATCTTTTTTCGCTTTGTCACCTGTCAGATAATAATCGCCACGAAAGGCCATTATGGTCCGTTCATGATCTTTATAATATTCTTTGAACAGTGCTGGTACATCCCGATGGACAGCGATGTCCCCTACCTCTCCCACTTGAGCAGGCTTGCCTTCATCATTAATGATTTCTACACGGTTTCCAGGCGTCGGTTTGCCCATTGATCCAGGGCGGACTTCCATCCCTTCCACAATACCAACCAGCAATGTGTTCTCTGTCTGGCCATAACCATCCCTGACAGTTACATTGAAATAGTTGCGGAATATATCGATGACTTCACGGTTCAGCGGTTCTCCAGCTGAGACCGCACTTCTCAAGCTTGAAAGATCGTAATCTTTCAGGTTATCCACTTTTGCCATCAACCGGTACTCAGTCGGTGTACAGCAAAGGACATTGATCTGTTCCTTCTCCAACAAACCTAGATATGTATTCGGGTCGAATTTGCCGTTGTAGACATACCCTGTCGAACCCGTACCTAGAACAGATACGAATGGACTCCAGATCCACTTTTGCCATCCAGGACCGGCGGTCGCCCATACAATATCACCTTCATTGATATTCAGCCATGATTTAGCTGCGGTCCGGATATGAGCATAGGTCCACCCATGTGTATGGACGACACCTTTCGGCTGGCCAGTTGTTCCAGATGTATAGGAAAGAAAGGCCGTATCATCACGTATGGTTTTCGGCATTTCAACAGATGGGTCCAGCGATTGGATCACTTCCTCGGCCGTCGACCATCCCTCAACATATCCGCCGACTGTAATTTTATGCTCCAAACTTTCGACAGGTTCCTCAATTTCATCAATGAGAGAAGTCAAAGGTTCATAAGCGATCACTGCTTTCACTTCCCCATGATTGATACGATAACTTAAATCTGCAGGCCTGAGCATTTCAGAACAAGGAATGACGACAAGACCTGATTTCAAAATGGCCAGATATACTTTGTACGTGTCAATCAAACGCGGCATCAAGACGAGGATACGGTCACCTTTGCCTAATCCTAAAGATAGAAGAGCCTTTGCTAAATCATTTGCTTGATCAAATAACTCTTTGTATGTGATTTCATCTATTACCCCCTGCTCGCTGCGGTACTTGATCGCTAAACGTGATGGATCATTCGCAAACTTTTCCATTTCTTCAGTTGCATTGTACTGTTGAGGAGCAATTAATGCTTGGTTATTCAAAGTGGACGCCTCCTTATGCATTCGTTTACACTTTCTATTATACATAATCTTTAGAAAATTTCTATTTTGGGTGGATGATGAAACACCACAAAGGCCAGCATCATTGTGCTGACCTGTATTCCATCAATATCTTATTGTAGAGGTGTATTATTTTTGAGGTTGTTGACCTTGAGCCATAGCAACTAGACGCTTAGTGATTTCACCACCAACAGATCCGTTAGCACGAGCTGGAGAGTCAGCACCAAGTTGTACTCCGAATTCAGAAGCAATCTCAGCCTTCATAGCGTTAAGAGCTTGTTCAGCACCAGGTACGACCAATTTGTTTGATTGACGAGCCATGATATTCACCTCCTTTGTATGCATAGGTTACGGAGGTAAAGATGAATTCATACTCGATTGGGGGTGGTAAATCTTGAAAGAGAAGGAAGGTTAAAACAAGTCCTCCAACGCATCATGACGGGTTTCGGCGTCCTCTTTAAAATAAACTGTTTCGGTATTACCCACAGCTTCCTCGACAAGTGCATCGATTTCCATAAATTGCTCAAATCGATTCGCTTTTTCCCGTCGAGGCTTTGTTTTGGGAGCAGATGGCAAGAACACCGTACAGCAATCCTCATATGGTCGGATTGAGATATCGTACGTCCCGATCCTCCTTGATATCTCCATGATTTCGATCTTATCCATTGTGATCAATGGTCTGATGATCGGCAAGTTGGTCACCTCATTGATCGTATTCATGCTGGATAAGGTTTGACTGGCTACCTGACCCAGGCTTTCCCCTGTCGCAATCGCCAGAGCATCATTCTGGGCTGCCAACTGCTCTGTGATTCGAAGCATATACCGCCGCATGATGGTCATACTGTAATTATCCGGAATTTGTTTTTTGATTGCTTTTTGAATGTCTGTAAAAGGAACTACATGCATTTTGATCGTTCCACCGAACTTGGTAAGAACTTTCGTCAGGTCCTCCACTTTTTGCCTTGCTCTTTCACTTGTAAAAGGGGGACTGTGAAAATGAACCATTTCCAGGCGGATTCCCCGTTTCATTGTCAGATATCCAGCGACAGGACTGTCAATACCACCTGATAGCATCAGCATGACTTTGCCGCTGCTTCCGATCGGCAACCCTCCAGCGCCGGGATAATCGATACAACTGATATAAGTTGCTTCCGGTTTGATCTCCACTTTTATCTCTACATCAGGATGATGGACATCTACAGTAATGTTTTCGGAGTGTTTCAATACATAACCGCCGATCAAATGGTTCAACTCCTGTGAATCATGGGGATACTGCTTATAATTACGTTTGGTGGAAACCTTGAATGTCTCTACTGAAGAACCTGCTTCTCTCAAAGCCTTAAGTGCTGTCTTTTGGATGTTTTCCAATTCAAGATCGGTTCTGACAGCAAGGGTCAATCCTTGGATACCGAATACTTCTTGCAACTTTTCTACCACCGGTTCATGATCTTCTCCATTCAACTCAATATACATACGATCAAACGCTTTCTTTACTGTGACACCTTCAAAAGGCTTCAATTTTCTTCGGATCGTATCCCTAAGCTGGTTTACAAAATGATGTCTGTTTTTCCCTTTAAGTGACAACTCACCGTATTTGACAATGATATGGTCGTAAATCATATTAGTACCTCATTACTTTCGTTAAATTATTAAGAATATCCTCAAGGATGGCAATAAAACGTTCTCCCTCGTTCATTGTGTTATCAAAACTCAGGCTTATACGGATAGCACTGCTTGCCCGTTTAAGTTCATAGCCTGTAGCTTCCAATACCCTGCTGACCTCTGTCGACTTAGAGGAACAAGCAGATTTTGTCGAGACAAAAACGTCTCTTTCTTCTAAAGAATGGATCAACACTTCTGGCTTGATACCCGGAACAGAAAAATTGATGATATGAGGGGCACTTTGTTTCTCAGGTGTATTTAGGACAACTCCTTCAATTTCCACCAATTTTGACCGTAAAAGACGATTTAATCGAAGAAGCCCATCCATTTCTTTTTTTGATTTTTCCATCGTCAAACGGAGAGCTTTTGCCATTGCAATGATTCCAGGTATATTTTCTGTTCCAGCCCGATGTTTGAATTCTTGCGATCCTCCATGAAGCAGAGGCGATAGCGTTACACCATTGCGAATATATAAGATTCCAACACCTTTTGGCCCATGGAATTTATGGCTCGAGAAAGAACATAGATCAACACCCGATTGTACATACTGAAGGGGGACTTTTCCTATTCCCTGGACGTGATCGACATGGAAAAAGATCTTCGGATGTTTTTTTAGAAATTGACCGATTTCCTCCACAGGTTGAATCGTCCCTATTTCATTATTGACATGCATGACAGAGACAAGGATCGAATCATGCCTGATTGCGTTCCGAAGGTCCTGGATTGACACATGACCATTCCTATCTACAGGTAGAAACGTTATATCAAAGCCGAGATGCTCCAGCTGCCTAAAGGATTCATAACAGGAAGCATGTTCAATTTCAGTCGAAATCAGATGTTTCCCCCGTGTCTGATGTTCAATTGCAATCCCTTTTATCGCCAGGTTATTCGCTTCTGTTCCACCTGAAGTGAATACAACCTCACCAGGATTCACCCGAAGGAGGCCAGCAATTTGATTGCGCGCAGTACTGATCAACTTTTCCACTTCTCCTCCTAAGCGGTGGATCGATGAAGGATTCGCAAAGTAACTCTCAGAGACCGTCATATATGTTTTCAGTGCTTCAGGATAAGGTTTTGTAGTTGCACTATTATCGAAATAAATCATTATTCCTTTACCCCTTTTATATTCGTATTACTGCATCATTTAATAATAGCATATATAGGCTTGATTCCAAACCAAGAAATAAAACGTATGTACTCGACACAAAATGACAAAAAATACTTTTCTTCTTAAAGGTCGTTCACCTACTAGTTTCAGAAGAAAGCCGAAATATATGCAAGAAATTAAGAGGTGTTCAAACATTGGGAATCGATACAATTTTTCAACTTTTTTCTAAAGTGTCTATTTTATATAAAGATTATGTTAAGCTTTAACCGATTTTAGAAAACTCAATGATTTCAGTCGATAATTGCACGGAGGTTTTACAGCATGAAAGCAACAAAATCACTTCCTTTTAAAGAAACATTAACTATCGGACTTATGATGTTCGCTCTATTCCTCGGAGCAGGCAATATGATATTTCCTCCTCTGCTTGGTCAAACTGCAGGAACCAATGTATGGACTGCCATTTTCGGCTTTCTGATCACTGGTGCCGGCCTGCCGCTTGTAGGCATAGTTGCCGTAGGACTGACAGGGGGAACGTTGAAGGATTTAGCTAGTCGAGTCCATCCTGCTTTTGCCATCATCTTTTCAACATTAATCTATTTGGCGATTGGACCTTTTTTCGGAATACCACGAACAGGTACAGTTGCATTTGAAATAGGTGCAGTTCCTTTTTTGCCTGAAACAATGAATCCGAACGGCTTGCCATTATTCATCTATACAGTCATCTTTTTCACGATTACATTTTGGGTTGCTTTGAATCCAACGAAACTTGTGGATCGGATCGGTAAGATTTTAACACCGATTCTCATTTTTGTGATCGGACTTATCGTGATTAAAGGAATTATCAATCCGATTGGAAACTTTTCAACTCCTACAGGTGAGTACGCATCCAACTCTTTCTTTACCGGGTTCATCAATGGATATTTGACAATGGATGCGATTGCAGCACTCGTTTTCGGAATTGTGGTCATCAATGCTGTAAAATCCCGAGGGGTTACTGATAAAAAAGAGATTGCTAAGGCCACAACAAAAGCAGGGTTCATCGCTGTCAGCGGATTAGCATTGGTATATCTCTCACTTGCCTATATCGGAGCAACTAGTCGAAACGTTTTAGGAGAAAGTGACAATGGAGGAGCGATCCTAACTGGAGCCGCAGATCTTTTATTCGGTCAATTTGGCATCATGTTGCTGGCAATAGCCATTACATTTGCCTGTCTGACAACTTCAATCGGATTAGTAACAGCTTGTGGCGAATATTTCAATGGAATCATGCCGAAAGTATCGTATAAATTGATCATCGCTGTATTATGTTTGTTCAGTGCAGCTGTAGCCAATGTCGGCCTCACCCAATTGATCAACTTGACATTGCCAGTATTGATCGGCATTTATCCCCTTGCCATTGCATTAGTCGCCTATTCCTTCTTGCATCGCCATTTTGGAGGCTATCGAGAAGTATATATAGGCGGGCTGTTAGGGGCAGGAGTTGTGAGCATCTTTGATGCCTTAAAGCAAATGAATGTTGATATAACTGTGTTCAACAATGTCATGAGTGCCTATCTGCCGCTTTACGAGCAAGGTGTAGGATGGGTGATTCCTTCATTGATCGGAGCGATCATAGGATATGTCATCGGACGATCACAAAACCACGTCATCACACCTAATAAAGCCTAAAGAGGCGTTGTCAATCCCCTGGGTAAATGAAAAATCTTCAGCATAAAGAAAAGCGCAAACTCCCTGATCAGCCACGAAGGTCACTGGAAGTCCGACGAGGAGACTCGAACCAAACAAAGTTCGGTTCTGCGTGGGTAACACTTCGACCTAATCAATGTGTCGGCCGCCGCAGGAGGACTGAAGGGATCCAAGGGGTTGAGCGTTGGAGCTGGACATCACATCACCGCAACCAAAATTTTTATACTTTCTTAACGTAAAGAAAAGCGAATCCAATTACGGATTCGCTTTTCTTTAATGAACTTTTTCCATTTCTTGTTGATAGTTTTCTTCAAGGTCCCTTATGATCTGGGGATTGACCGTTTGTAGAGCTTCTGCTGCATGCTCCATGGCTTCTTCATAATCATACGTACGGAAGGCTTGTTCAGCTTCTGATAGCTTTACAGCTACAGTCACATACTGTCTTCGGTATCGATTTCCGTGTTGTATGAGCCGCTCCGCCCATATTGCCCGATCAATCAGCTTGTAAGTCTTAGCATGTACTTCGACGATGGCTTCTTCCGCTTCAATCAACCTGTGAAGGACTTCACCCATTTGTAATGGTTTATCATTCAATTTCATTGTAACTGTCTGTAATTTGTTCTCAGCATCATGAAGGGATACATAATATTGTTCCGGCAGACCCGGTAAATTGTTTCGATGGATTTCTTTCTTAGCCTCGATCAGCTTTTTTCGGAATTCATGAATCTTTTCAATAGCTTCTAATTCGTCTTTACGCAGGTTGTGCAATTTCTCTTGATATACTTCCGTCATGACCCGTAAATCTTCTAATTGTTTCGTTATGCTCTCCAGCATCTCTTTAACAGAGGTATAGGTCTGGTTTTTTTCCTCTACAGAATGGAAAATCGTTCTTACCCGCTTTTCTAATTTTTCATAGGAAGATTCCAACCGTTCTTGCAATTCGATGTTTTCTTGCTCGATTTGGTAGCTCAAACGAACGACATTCGTTTCTTCTTTTATCTTGTTGATTTCTACACCTAGCTCTTCAACTTCTGCCTTTACTTCTTTTCCATCTGTCATCACATATTGCTTTGCTAAGACTTCAGCTTCAAGCCTGTCGTAAAGCTCCTCAATTTTCTTATTCATTTGAGCTATTTCTTCTTGTGCATCTTCAATGTTTACGGCATTCACTTGCTCTTTGACGATTTGATAAGCGTAGTCGATCACTTCAAGTTCTTTTTCAACACCAAGTTGCTCCACCCGGAATCCCTGATCAGACATTTGCTCCAGACCTTCCTTCAACTGCTTTAGCGTTTCAGGGATTTCAGACTGCAATTGATATTGAAGCTCAGGAACGACTTCTAATTCATATTGTAGGCGGCGGATTTTTTTATCAAGCTGTATGATATAGGTGCGAGCCGCTATATGATTTCCATTTTCCGTCTCTTCATTATAGCTCGTAAAATCTTCAGAAATGTTCTCCAGGCGCTTTTCGAATGTCTCTACAAGCGTTCCAAGTGCTCGGTAATGCGTAAGGAGATGCTTCCGGAGATCTTTGTAGCTCTCTTTAAGCTTCCCGATTTCTTTTCGGTTCAATTCTTCACTTTCCACAAATTCATTGATTTCAGAGGAGATTTCATCAATCTTCTCTTCTATGGAGAAGAGTGTTTTTCTTGTGTCACTTAGAATGTTCCTCGCTTTCTTGAAGCGGTATTTATCAGCTGCATCTTCTGCATCAAATAGATTCTCTTCAAGGCCAGGAAGTTGGACAGTTACGATGTCATCCCATTCTTCGCGCCATACTTCGAATTTTTTTTCGGTTTCCCCGATCATCTCAAGTGCTTTCACTTTAGCAATCTCATCAGATAACGGCCTGTTCATAATATTGACTTTCTGTGTTTCAAGATGATCGATTTGATCATAAATTTTCTTTCGAATATATGTACCGTACCCAATAAATACGGAGAGCAATACGATCAGCACAATAAAAATATATATCACAGGGACCATCCTTTCTTCCCTTTTTCAATTATGTATATTAGACTTATATAAAATATCGACATATTCAACCGTTTTTCGCTAAATATCATCGAGTTTCGGCGTTCATCGTAACTACTATAATACCATGTATACTACTTTTAGAACTACATTTTTTCTGAAATTAGATAAAAAATTGCTTTTTTCTTACAAAAGTACCAATTTAGGAGGAACACCATGAACATTTATGACGGTCACATCCATACCCCATATTGTCCTCATGGCACGAAAGACTCATTCCATCTGTACATCGATCGTGCAATCAATCTAGGGTACAAGGGTTTGACATTTACTGAGCATGCACCTTTGCCTGACGGGTTTGAAGACCCTACTCCAGATAAAGACAGCAGTATGCAACTTGAAGAACTTGAGAATTATATTGAACAAATTAATCAGCTGAAAAAAGAATATAGAAAAGATATCCTCATTCAGACAGGTTTAGAGATTGATTATATCGATGGATTCGAAAATGAAACGGCTTCATTCTTGAACCGTTATGGACCATACCTTGATGACTCAATCTTATCCGTCCATTTTTTAAAGGCAAAAACTGGTTACTACTGTATGGATTACAGCCCTGATATGTTCGGTAAAATACTTCGTGAATTTGATTCCATCCAAGATTTATATTCCTTGTACTACAATACGGTCAAAAAATCTGTTCTTGCAGAACTGGGAGCATATAAACCAAAAAGGATCGGACATATCAGCCTCGTAATGAAGTTCCAGAAAAAATATCCAAATGTTGATATCGACAAGAACGAAATTTTAGAAACAATTGATTTGATCGCCAAACAAAAATTACAGTTAGACTATAATGGTTCGGGTGTAAATAAACCTTTATGTCGGGAACCTTATCCACCAGAATGGATTATATCCGAGGCTTTGAAAAGAAACATTCCTCTAATTTATGGTTCCGATGCCCACAGGGCTGGTGAGCTTGGACAGGGTTTCGGGAAGTTAAAGGAAGAAGCACCGCTGATGCAGCCGATGTAAAGGGCCGCAAGCGGTGCTTTTTTGCTTTTTAAAGATAACCAAACTGGCTCAGCCTGTGCCAAGACTCGGCTTTGCTATGTTTTCATTATCTTTTCCAGAAATCGTTTTGGAATCATACTGGATACATAATGTTTCATTCACCCACTCATGTAAAACGTCTAAATATTTCGAAGTAAAATAGCGGTCATGTACAGAAAATTGATAGATTTCCCTGACATATTGCGGATATAGAAAAGGCATGAATAACATGCTTCTCAATTGCATCGTCACCATGTTTTTAGAACAAGGCTTGAACTCCTTCTGTTTCACTCCTTGCTCAAGGATGGCATTCAAGTAGAATTTCTCTTTCATCAGGTAGGTAGTCATGATTTCACGGACAAGCGTGGTATCGATACTGATTTCACGATGAACCAACCTTGCAGCTTGTGAACGGTTTTGTTGATAAAGAATGACTTCGTCGATCAAATGAATTAGACAATTGCTTGCCGAGTCTTTTTCCAGTCGATCGTAAGCGTCTTGCAATACATGAAGATACCCTTCCAAGAATGACGACATCAAAAATTCCAACAGTCCTCTTTTCCCGCCAAAATAGTAAGAGATCAGAGAAACATTCACACCAGCTTTTTCAGCGATAACACGTACAGAAGTCCCGGCATAACCATTGTTATTGAAAAGGGAGGCGGCTGATTCTGCGACTTTTTCTTTGGTGATGGATAAAGCCTTCTTCATGGCAATCACCTCAATGTACATTCATTACTGAACAACTTTCTTCATTTTCTATGGAAATCCTTTGAAAACCTCTCGACATATCTAATGAAAGTTTCAACAAATTCTGATATCATAGGACTAATTTCTATGGATTGTGAGGAGAAGGAACATGTTTCACGTCGAATCATACGCAGGAAATCGCGAAGAAAATTATGAAATGCTCAACAAACAGTTGAAAGCATTATTGGAAGGTGAAACAAGCCAGATTGCGAACCTTGCAAATGCCTCAGCACTTTTGAATCAATTCCTTAATGAAGTCAATTGGGTCGGTTTCTACCTGATGGAAGAGGATGACCTTGTTTTAGGACCGTTTCAGGGACTGCCGGCTTGTGTCAGAATTCCAGTTGGGAGAGGGGTATGCGGGACTGCAGTCAAAGATAAGAAAACAATGCTTGTTGAAGATGTGCATCAATTCCCTGGCCATATCGCCTGTGACGCAGCATCCCGGTCTGAAATCGTCGTTCCGGTCTTGAAAGATCAGAAAGTTATCGGTGTTCTTGATATTGATAGTCCTGTTACTTCACGTTTTGATGAAATCGATAAAAAACATCTTGAACGATTCGTACAAGCCTTAACGGAATTCCTTTAGCAGAAATCAGGAGAACGTTTTCCAGGGTATACCCTTGGTTTAAAAAACGAGGCTTCTATCAGAGCGCCTCGTTTTTTTACTCTATACCGTTTTCGTTTTACTTATGTGTTGTTGTAAAGCCTGCTCGAGATCTTCCCATATGTCTTCCTTTGCCTCAAGCCCGACAGATAAACGGATCAGGTTATCGGAAATGCCCATTCGATCTCTAGCATCCTTCGGCACCACAGCATGAGTCATGGTAGCCGGATGTTGAATCAACGTTTCTGCATCACCAAGACTTACAGCGATCTTCAATAATTTCAGCGAGTTGATGAGATGCTGTGCGTCTTTCTTATCCCCTTTGATTTTAAAGGAAATAAGTCCCCCAAAACGCGTCATCTGTTTTTGAGCAATTGTAAAATCTGCAAAATCCGGATCACCTGGGTAATGGACCGTTTCCACTGATGGATGCCCCTTTAGTTTTTGTGTGATATACATTGCATTATCGCAATGACGATCCATACGGACAGGTAGTGTTTTCAAACCCCGAAGTAATAGCCATGCATCAAAAGGGGACATGATTCCACCTATATCCTTCTGTGTGGTAGCAGCGAAAAGGTCGATCGTTTCCCTGTCACCTACGACAAGGCCCGCAATAACATCACCATGGCCGCCGATGTATTTCGTCGCACTATGGATGACGATATGACAACCATGCTCTAAAGGTCTTTGCAGGTAAGGTGTACAGAAAGTATTGTCTACCACGACCTTAATATTATATTTAGCAGCTATTCTTCCGATCATTTCAAGATCGACGAGTTCCATCGTCGGGTTGATCGGCGTTTCTATGAAAATGACTTTCGTATTCGGACGAATATAACCCTCGATTACATCCGGATGAGACATCGCGATAAGGTCGTGTTCTACATTATATTTATCCCGAAGCATTTGGAGAAGCCCGAATGTACATCCATATACGCCTTGAGAACATAAAATGTGATCCTCTGATCTAGTCAACCCCATCAGGACTGCAGACACTGCTGCCATTCCTGAACCGAAGGCCAAACCTTTGTCTCCCCCTTCTAACACAGCAATGCGCTCCACAAGCATTTTCACCGTAGGATTGCCGAGCCTTGAATAGATGTATCCTTCTTGGTCACCGGCAAATCGATGTTCTCCCGTTTCTGCATCAGGAAAGACGAAGGTGGAAGTCGGAAAGATTGGAGGGACTAACGCGCCATGATGCTGATCAGACGAGTAGCCTGAATGGATAACTTTTGTCTCAAACCTGTTGTCTTTTTTCACTCCTGAACACTCCTTTTTTCTATACGCGAATGAAAGCGTTTTCTAAATTTATCCTATCACACTCTTATGTCATTTTGTGTTAAATTATTTTTGTATTTCCCTCACAGAAAGTGTTTAAAAGTAAGTCGCAACAAACCTACGGGAAAAGCAAGCCAGGCGAGAGCCAGCAGTGACCGCTTCCGATTTTCTTTATGTCTTGGATCACTTCAATCCATTTTCGCAGGAAATTAACGATTAAGGAATTAACAATGCGAGGTATAAAAGAAAGACAGATGCCAGGACTTTCTCTTGACTTTACTCCTCAAACGTTATACACTGTTCTTTGTGTAAATTAAGACAGCCATGTGAATTCATGTGAGCCCTCTCATTATGTTCCTTGTAATAGCGGCTGATAAAATATTTCAAGGTGCATCGCGTAGCTTCATGCTGTCGAAGTGAAGGTGTATGAAAACATAATGAACACATGAACGATCACACCGGCACTGTTTTTTTTACAACAAAAAAATGGTGAAGGAGGAGCTATTAATGGCTCGTTATACAGGACCAAAATGGAAATTATCTCGCCGCTTAGGAATCTCCCTTAGCGGAACAGGAAAGGAACTTGAAAAGCGTCCGTACGCTCCAGGACAACACGGTCCAAACCAGCGTAAGAAAATCTCTGAATTCGGATTGCAACTTCAAGAAAAGCAAAAGCTTCGTCATATGTATGGAGTTAACGAACGTCAATTCCGTCGTTTGTTTGACCAAGCAGGTAAAATGAATGGTATCCACGGTGAAAACTTCATGATTCTTCTTGAATCTCGTTTGGATAACCTTGTTTACCGTTTAGGACTTGCACGTACACGTCGTCAAGCTCGCCAATTGGTTGGTCACGGACACGTTACTGTTGATGGTAAGCGTGTAGATATCCCATCTTACCGTGTAGCTCCAGGACAAGTGATCGGTTTACGTGAAAAATCCCGTAACCTTGACATAGTTAAGGAAGCACTGGATGTAAACAACTACGTACCTGAATATCTTACAATTGATGAAAACAAGCTTGAAGGAACGTACACTCGTTACCCTGAGCGTTCTGAACTTCCAGCAGAAATCACAGAAGCACTTATCGTCGAGTTCTACTCACGTTAATAGGAGCTTGAACTACCCCTGGGCATCTCGTCTAGGGGTTTTATTATTGATTTAAATGATACGAAACCGATTGCATGTCATTCATTTATTCGCTTTAAAAGTAGACTCAAGTTGTAGATGCGGCTTTTTGTAATGCCTTCATAATCAAGATCCAATGAAATGAGAAGGTAATTCGCCACTGCTTCTGAATCTATATGCAGGAATTTTCTTAATTCTACATTAGTGATAGCCGGGTTGATCAACAGAGCATAGTCACGAAGGGCTTGAAGGTGGGCATTTTTGGAGATTGTACTGCAATCGTGGCAAATCCATCTACCATGGATTCTTTTCATCGGACATCGAGAACACTCAGGGCAAAATACCCCTGTTAAAAGGTCTTCCCTATTCAGTTTAAGCAGATTGAGTAGTTCCGGGTCGCTCGGAATATGCTTTTTGATGAGGAGTTCCTGAAGATTTTGGAGGTCATTATGGGTGAAGAAAGTCTTTTTATGGGTATTATGAAGGGATATTACTGTGTCTAATAGCTTGGTATCCCGAATCACTTTTTTGCTGAGCAGACCGTCTTCGTTTTTTGGTTCTATTTTGGCATTTTCATTTACTATGACTACGAAAGAATAAATCGGGATCCTATCATTGAATCTATGCCGTTTCAACCAGTTTTCGAGTTGAAAATGCTGGTGGTTTACCTGTTGGATGGGATCCTTGTAATAATCCTCCCTATCCTCTTGTTGGCGTATAAGCTGATTGTATTCAGTATCAAAGATCAATTTACCAGATAAATTTTTCACTTCAAGAATTACGAAAAAATTAGGATGGGTCAGAAGGATATCGATTTGAAAATGATATTTGCCACTGGTTAAGCGCAAACCTTGAAAAATGTCGTGACCATAGTCATCCAGGAAACTTAAATGATAATCTAATGACCGCTCCCCACGGTCTCCTGCTTTACTTGTAGCTAACCACTTTTCCGCTCTGGCTTTTGCAGAATGGTTTGAGACAATTCTTCTGATTAAGGCTTCCAGTTTTTCGATTTTATATGATTTAAAGTATATCTTTGGGCTCAAAAAATCCCTCCGTTCTTTCTAGATAGATATAACTTCAACACCGGGTTCTGAAATCCTTCAAGTCGCTGTAAGAGCTTTGTTTATTAGAAAAGGAATCCTAGAAATATTGAGTATAATCCTAGAAATTTGAAGAGGAATCCTAGAAAATACAAACTGAATCCTAGAAATTTTGAACATAATCCTAGAAAAAACAAACTGAATCCTAGAAATTAGTAAAAAGGAATCGCAAAAAATTCTTAACACAGGAAAAAGAGCCGTCCACTGACGGCTCTTCCCTATTTATTTTTTTATCTTGACAAACTTCCGTTTACCAACTTGGATGATCATGCCGTCTTCAACTGCAATCTGCTGCTGAACATCATCCACTTTCTCCTGATTGATCTTCACTCCGCCATTCTGGATCATACGGCGTGCTTCCCCTTTTGAATTCAACAAGCCAAGATTTACAATCATATCGACAATCCAAATTTCGTCTTCGCCCTTCCAGGCATGTTCAGGAATATCGTCAGGCAAGGCCCCTTTTGAGAAAACGGTCCGGAAATGCTTTTCAGCAAGCTCTGCCTCATCCATGCCATGGTACATCTCCACAAATGTTTTTGCTAGTTTGATTTTCATATCTCTTGGATGTAGTTCTCCACTTTGGATACCCTCTTCAATCGCTCTAATTTCGTTCATTGGAACTGGTGTTGCAAGCTCAAAATATTTAATCATCAAGTCATCCGGAATCGACATCGATTTCCCGAAGATTTCATTCGGATGCTCATCAATTCCAATGTAGTTGTTAAGGGATTTAGACATCTTACGGACTCCATCCAAACCTTCGATCAACGGTACTGTCATCATCACTTGCTTCTCTTTCCCGTATTCTTCCTGAAGTTGGCGGCCCATCAATAAGTTGAACTTCTGATCCGTTCCCCCGAGTTCGATATCACTTTCAAGTGCCACTGAGTCGTAGCCTTGCATCAACGGATAAAAGAATTCATGGATCGAAATTGGCTGGTTCGCTTTATAACGTTTCTCGAAATCATCACGCTCGAGCATTCGGGCTACTGTAACCTTTCCTGCTAACTCGAGTACATCTGCGAAGTTTAATGTTGACAACCATTTCGAGTTGAAGTGGACCTCCGTTTTATCCATATCGATGATCTTGCCGAATTGTTCTACATAAGTTTTTGCATTTTCCCTGATTTCATAATCCGTCAGCTGTTTCCTAGTTTCCGACTTTCCGGTTGGATCTCCGATTCGACCAGTGAAATCACCGATCAGCAGCTGGATATCATGCCCGAATTCTTGAAATTGGCGAAGCTTGTGTAAAACGACTGTATGTCCGACATGAACGTCAGGTGCCGATGGATCGAGGCCAAGCTTGACCTTCAACGGCTTACCGGTAGCAATCGACATTTCAAGCTTCTTCTTCAAATCCTCTTCAGGAACGATTTCAACGGTTCCCCTTTTTAAAATCGTCAGCTGCTTTTCAATCTCTTCCTGTTGTGCAGCTGTGAGTATATGTTCTTTTCCCACTTTCCTTCATCCTTCCCTTTTTATCTATCTTTTTTGGAATTTGATTATTGGTAAATAAAAAACGCCCCTTTCATAATGAAAGGAACGTATATACGCGGTACCATCCTTCTTGAAGCATCAATCGCTTCCACTTCATTCAGATAACGGTAAAGGTTACCGCCTTTTGCTACTATTTTTTCACAAAAGGTGCTCGAGGAGGTAATTCACAGTATTCCTTTGTTCTGGTTTTCACCGGACACCAGCTCTCTGTTTACAGGGAGGAAACTGCTACTTATTCCTGTCTATGCTCTATCAGTATGTAAAAAAGTATAATCATTTTGTACCACATTCATAATCGAAATGTCAAATTTACTCCTCTAGTTAATCAACATGAAAGGTATTCCATATGTTGTCTATGTGCTATAATGAAAATTGGAAATTTAGGGGGGTATGACCATGAATCACCTATCATCCTTCATCAATAAAGTGAAACATTACATGAAGGTTTTAGATGATAAGAACATTTTTAAAATTAGTCGGATAACAGGGAAAGTAGTATGGAACCTGTTTTTAGTCTTGTTAGTCTTAGCGGTTGCCGGCGGCTTTTTTGCAACTGGAGTTGGTGCTGGTTACTTTGCTTCACTTGTCAAAGACGAAGAAATAAGAACGTATGACAATATGAGAGGCGAAATCTACAACTATACAGAAACTAGTAAAATATATTTTACTGATGGAACCTTGTTAGGTAATCTCCGTTCTGATATCGTTCGTCAAGAAGTGGATATCAAGGAAGTTTCACCTCATTTGGTAGATGCAGTCATCGCGACGGAAGACGAATATTTTCAAGAGCATGAAGGAATTGTTCCTAAAGCGATTGCCCGTGCAATTTTCCAGGAAGTTACCGGTGCGGCAGTTCAAACGGGTGGTAGCACATTGACACAGCAGCTCGTAAAAAACCAGATGCTGACTAGGGAGGTCTCTTTTGATCGGAAAGCAAAGGAAATGCTTCTCGCTTTAAGATTGGAGCGGTTCTTTGAAAAAGAAGAAATACTAGAAGCATACCTTAATATCGTACCATTCGGACGGAATGCTTCAGGTCATAACATTGCTGGGATTCAGGCCGCAGCTCAGGGGATTTTCGGTGTGGATGCTAAAGATCTGAGCCTTGCACAGGCCGCTTTTATCGCAGGAATGCCGCAAAGTCCATTCGGATACACCCCATTCACGAATGATGGAAAAGTCAAAGAGAATTTAGAGCCTGGGCTCAACAGGATGAAGACGGTACTGTCGAGAATGCTTTCTGGTGGATACATAACCAAAGAGCAATACAATGAAGCTCTAGCACATGATGTTACAAAGGAATTCACTAAAAACTCGCCAAGCCCATTTGAAAATTATCCGCATTTGACGATGGAAATCGAACGCAGAGCAGTTGATGTCATGAAGGTGAAATTAGCAGAGCAGGACGGTAAGAAATATTCCGAATTGACTCCGACTGAAAAGAGCAGCTATCAAAAAGCAGCCGACCTTGAATTAAGGAAAAATGGTTACAAAATTGATATTACAATCGATAAAGAGATTTATGATGCATGGCAAAAAACAAAAAATAAAGTCGCATATGGACCTGATACAACAAACCCTGAAACAGGTGAAAAAGAACTTGAAGATGTAGGTGCCATGCTGCTCAAGAATGATACAGGGGAAATTCTAAGTTTCGTCGGTGGGCGTGATTATGAGCAAGAAAACTTGAATCACGCGACACAGTCGTATCGACCGAACGGCTCCACAATGAAACCGATCCTTGTATATGCTCCGGCAATGGAGATGGGGTTGGTGCAACCCGGATCGATCATACCAGATACAAAATTTACGTATGCAAATAAAGGTGGAGCTAAACCATGGAGTCCAAATAACTACGATGGCAGATACCATGGATTGGTAACAGCTAGAGAAGCATTGAAAAAGTCTTATAACATCCCTGCTGCTCGTACGTATGTAAAGATGGACCGGTTAAAAGCGACTGAATACCTTTATAAGATGGGATTCACGACTTTAAGTGAAGAAGAACGCCATTACCCTTCACTTTCCCTTGGAGGTATGACTACAGGTGTTACTGTGGAAGAAGCAACGAATGCCTATACCACTTTCAGCAATCAAGGAAAGTTCGTCGATGCCTATATGATCAAATCGATCAAGTCCAAAGATGGCGAGGTCGTATATGAACATAAATCGAAGAAAACAGAGGTCTTCTCTCCTCAAACCGCTTATTTGACTTTAGATATCATGCGGGATGTCGTACGGAGCGGGACTGCTGCAGGATTACCAAGCATGCTTAAACATCCATCCGTTGATTGGGCTGGTAAAACAGGTACGACCCAAGATTTCCATGATGCCTGGTTCATTGGGACCAACCCTACTTTAACGATGGGCTTGAGACTCGGCTATGATACTCCTAAAAAAGTTGCCACAGGTTATGGCCCTCGAAGCCAACGGATATGGGCAGCACTTATGAACGCGGCATATGACGTGAGACCTGAATTGTTGACGACAGAAAAACATAAACGTCCAAGCGGGATTACAACAGCTTCGTTCTGTGGAATCTCTGGTAAACTTCCGTCTAAGTTGTGTAAAGAGGCGGGGCTTGTGAAAACCGACCTGTTTAACGTGAAATATTTGCCTAAAGAAGAGGACGACAGCTTGCAACAAGTGAAATATGTTGTCAATTCAGAAGGTAAGAAATACAAAGCTGCCGGGAATACACCTGGAGGATTCACTTCTGAAGGAGTCATGATCAATAAGGATTATTTTGATAGCATCAATTTAGATAACTTCATCAAAGACGATTGGGACAATATCATTGGTGATGATGAACTGAAGGATAATGGCAAAGCACCTGGGGCAGTATCACTGAAACGAAGTGGCTCAACGCTGAGCTGGAATGCTTCAGGGGAAAAAGATGTTATCGGTTATCGAATTTATCGTACAGCAAATGGAAGCGATGCTTATTCTGCAGTCGGTGAAGTGAGTGGCGGAAATAAAACGAGCTTTAAGATTTCAGGCGGAAACTTCACTTATATTGTCCGCGCGGTTGATATATCAGGAAATGAATCGAAGAACAGTGACCCAGTGAAAGTGGGAGAAGATCCTAAGGAAGATAAACCGAAAGATCCACCGCCAACGAAAGAAAAGGATAAGCCAGAGCCTCCTCCACCGGGGGATGACCCTGAAGTTGATCCGGAGAATGACCCTGAAGGTCAAAACGGTTGATGAACGAAAAGGACCTTATCAAGTAATGAACACTTGATAAGGTCTTTTTTGAATGTTTTGCTATTTGCTAGTAAACCGGATCGACTTCAGATCATCTAAAGCGCTGTCTGGAATAGGTGTTTGAGTGCCGAGGAAGAATACAGGTTTGGTAAACATCCGCATCCCATTTTCTGAATTAAGCTTTGTATTGATCTCCAGGAACATGACTTCCTTGTTGATATAAGAACTTATACGAGAATCATTCGAATCCGCTATGATCTGGAGCAGACCTTCATGCTCATCGGAGCCGAATGAGACACTTCGTGTGACCGTTATTTGCTGCTCCCCTTTTCCACCATAGATCTTCTTCCACTCACCATTTGCATTCTGGAAGTACCCCCAGCTATGTTCAAACTTCGAACTAGGGTTGAAGAAACAATTCGAATCCCAATTTTTCATGCTCATATAGTTCCCGGTACTTTGAATGATTTCCGTTGTCTGACATACGACAGGCGTACCTGGTAAAAGCAAGAAGTATTGATGATATTCAAATCCTCTATATTTCTCGTTCTCTTCAAGTCGAACGACAATCTTGATCCCTTTCCATTCATTTCCTTTAGAATCCTCTAATGAAACGAATTCGGTATACCGCTTCTCTTTTAATAAAGACCTTTGACTAACATCCCGCAGTCTATGCTCAATTCCCCCTGACCAAGGATTCCACCATGACTTTGCTTTCACTTCCGGAAACGAACAATCAAGCCACTCTTGATTGTTCCATTTTAATGAATAGAGTCCTGGATAGAAGTCAGGAGCTACAGATATCTCCATTAAACCATTGTCGCATTTGAAGACTCCCACACTTTCCTTTACCGCTGTCTCAAAACGGATTCCTTCTTTTCCAGTCTTGACATAAAGAGAGGATTTCTGTGTTTCGATTGCATCTAGTTTTAGATTCGCCGTCAATATTCCTGATTGCGGCAATTCAGTCAATGGCACTTTAAAGTCCTTTATCTTAATCGCTTCATCTGAGCGTAGCTTTTCCTTTGTCAGTATTTGACTACCTGAAAAAAATTCTACAACGCCATTTAGATAAGAAGCTTTGTAATCTAATACCTTAATTTCAATCGAATCCTCAGTAATGAATGGATTATGGTCATTGACATTGATTTCAAGGTGTTCTGTCAAAGCCCTATGATCAGATGAATTCTGAGTTGCAAATTCCCTGAAGGATCGCCAGTCTTGAAATGCTCCGATGGAAAGATGGACCGGCTCCGTTTTCACGATTTCATGTGGCCTTAACCTGCCGATCCGGTTTTCAAAATAAACGAACCAACCGCCAAAGTTAATTTTATCCTGCTTTGACCAGCTTAGTCCCCTTGGGTTTTCGTCATCCCTTGAAAATATCCAGTTTTCGGTGACGGAATCCCCTTTCCAATATTGATGATAGGAACCGATTGAATCCTTCAATTCTATCAATCTATTCTCATAAGGGATGACTGCTTTTTCTAGCGTATGATAGACCGGATTGTTAATCCATAGCTGTTCATCCAGTGTATGGGAATTCGTATTTTCCACTTCGTAGTGATGTTCAATCAACCCTTCGGAAAATAATTTAGCGATAGCATGGATCTTCACACCTGGATAGGACTTTGAGCGATATGTTGCCCTGTATCCTATTGAACGATCATCTTTAATAAACTCGACTTTTTCAGCTTTTCCCTTGGAAAATTCTTCAGAAAAAGGTTTTCCCAGACGAGGATACATGAACGCAGAATCCTGGTCCTTAGTCTGCTTTCTCCCTGGGATCAGCCAGTTATCGAATTTCTGAAGCCACATATGGTACTGGCCGTTATAGAAATTGTAGTTCTCTTCACTCTCACCGCAGAACCTGGCTCCGATTCCTTTGAAAGCGACACTCACTTTCCTCTTAAAAACAACCTGGGAACCATCAGCCTTTTCTGCAGTAATCTCAACTTCAGGAGAATAAAATCCGTGCCCCTTGAGCGTATACCCGATAGGAACCGAACACCTTGACTTTGGCTGCAAGGTAACATCAACCTTATTTTTCACTGAACTGAATAATTCACTTTCAGGTAACGTAAATGAAAATGTTACTGTTTCTTTGTAATTGTTTTCAATGTCTACATATAAACTGGAAGACTGACCAATGAAGGAGAGGTTCTGATCGATGTGACAACTCACATTCGCTGGAAATTTAGGCAGTACTCCGACCTGTAATTTTGCCGTTTTTCCGTTAATCAATACATCCGTATCGACGGTTGGGTGGGTTCTCCAAACGCTCTGTTCTTCTTCAATCCCTTCGACAAAAAATGGCGTTTCGATGACCTCCTCATCCCCTACATCAAGATAATCCGTTTCAAAAGAGAATTGGATGTTCTTGTTGCCACTTCCACGGAGGGAAACAGTCAAAGGATTTCCACTCTTATTTTTGATGTGGTAACGCATTGTATACCGGGAACCGAAAACCAACTTGAAGTCCTCTACTGTAACAGAAATTTTATAATCATCCGTCTCGATCGACCTGAGCCCGCGTCCAAAGCGCTCGAATTGCATCTTCAACATTTCTCCACGTTTGACCCATGAGTATTCATAGTAATGGAAATCATTCTCTGTTACGCCGTCCGGCTTTATTTCAATCGTTCTTGTACTCGACTCATACCAATTCAAATCCTTGAAGTATTCCTGGACCGCTTCCGTATGTAATACAGTCGGCATGAAGTTCATCAGATGGGTAGCATCGTCCCTCTCTTCCCAGAAAAATCCGCATTTTTTGTATAACGGGACCGCTTTCGTATTACCGGGCCAAGTATATAAATCAAGACGTGGCCATTTTAGTTCGATAACACGTTCCAATGCTTTCAGAACAAGCTTCTTTCCGATTTTTTTACCGTGATAATCACCTCGTACGTTCAGTAGGGGAATGTATAAAGCTCCCTCATCCTCCCTATATTCACTAAGACTGCAGTACCCAACCACCTTTTCACCTTCTAAAGCAAGGTATAGGTGGAGATTGGTCGAATTAGCTTCTTGCTTGAGGACTTGTTCTTCTGTCTGTACTGTATTCCCGCCTCCCCAACCATCCTGGCTATTGTTCCACATTTCAGCAACTGCTGCTGCATAACTAGGTTCATACTCTACAATTTTGATCTGATCGACCATTTGAGTCATTTTCCAACCCCCATTTCCTTCCTACACATCTACTTTAACATAATTTTACAAATAACGGTTTGAAAGAACAAAAAAGCATGTGATGTCGTATGGAATCACATGCTTATGCTAATTCTAAACCATATTATGTTCATCTCTCCGTTATTATTAATCTTCCATCGTAGACAAATCGCCTGTCGGGAGGTCTAGTTCCCATGCCTTCAAGACCCGGCGCATTATTTTACCGCTTCTTGTCTTAGGAAGCTTATCTTTGAATTCGATTTCCCTTGGCGCAGCATGTGCAGCCAATCCTTTTTTCACAAAGCTGCGTATCTCTTCTTTAAGTTCATCATTGGGTTCATAACCTGTTCGCAGTGCAATGAACGCTTTTATGATTTCACCACGTACTGGATCTGGTTTTCCGATGACACCCGCTTCGGCAATGGCAGGATGCTCGACGAGCTTGCTTTCCACTTCAAACGGACCGACACGTTCACCGGAGGTCATGATGACATCATCAATCCGGCCCTGGAACCAGAAGTATCCTTCTTCATCCATATAGGCTGAATCACCTGAGATATACCAATCACCTGTCGTGAAATAGGATTCATACTTTTCAGGCCTGTTCCAGATTGCTCTCATCATTGAAGGCCAACCTTTTTTTATCGCAAGGTTACCCATTCTGAACGGCGGAAGCTCGTTTCCTTGATCATCGATGATCGCTGCCTTTACACCTGGAATCGGTTTACCCATCGATCCAGGTTTGATCTCCATGGACGGGAAGTTACTGATCAATTGAGCACCAGTTTCTGTCATCCACCAATTGTCATGAATACGAAGTCCGAACACTTTCGATCCCCAACGGACAACCTCCGGATTCAATGGTTCACCTACACTTAGGATATGACGCAAGCTTGAGAGATCAAATCGCTTGACCACCTCATCACCTGCTCCCATCAACATACGGAATGCCGTTGGAGCACTATACCAGACAGATACTCCATATTTTTCAATGGTGGAGTACCAATCTTCCGGACTGAATCGGCCTCCACGAATAACGTTCGATGCACCATTCAACCATGGAGCGAAGACACCATAAGAGGTACCAGTCACCCAGCCAGGGTCTGCCGTGCACCAATATACATCATCATCTTTCAAATCAAGGACCCATTTCCCTGTTTGATAATGCTGAAGCATTGCATTATGCACGTGCAGGACACCCTTTGGTTTCCCTGTAGAGCCTGAAGTATAGTGGAGAATCATACCGTCTTCACGATCGACCCATTCGATATCGAGGTCTTTGGTTGCATTCTCCATTCGCTTGTAGTAATCCGCATATGTGTCATCTTCTTGCACATTTTCACCAACTAGAATCACGTGCTTGAGTGCAGGTAATTTTTCAACTGGTACACGGTCAAGAAGAGCAGGAGTCGTCACAAGGACCTTCGCTTCGCTATCTTCAAGCCGGTCAGTCACTGCCCCTTCCATAAAGGCTTCAAACAAAGGACCAACAATCGCACCGACTTTCAGTGCTCCGAGAAATAAGAAGTAGAGTTCAGGGGAACGAGGCATAAAGATGAATACACGGTCCCCTTTTTCTACATCCAAATTCCTCAGCACATTACCTGCTTTATTAGAGTAATCCTTCATTTCCTTGAACGTATATTTTTCATCTCGTTTTTGGTCTGAAAAATAAAGGGCTACCTGATTTTTCTTTGATGATTCAGCATGACGGTCGATTGCCTCGTAAGCCATGTTGACTCTGCCTGTGGATGACCAGGAGAAATTCTTCTCTACCTCTGACCAATCAAAAGAATTATAGGTAGTTTCATAATCTTGTAGGTTATATTCACCATTGATAACAGGAAGCGCTTCCACTTTCATTATTCGATCTCCCCTTTATTTAAGATTTAGATTAAGTATATCAACATTTTCGATTATTCTCAATTTTAATACTGTTCCTAGTATTTTGGTTTGAAAACGCTTACTTGTTATGATTTCATGTATAATAAAGAGTAGAGAATGAATACAGGTGGTGAACCCGAGTTTGAAGCATCCAAAAATCTATAATGCAAAAACTATGAATACACCTAAGGGGAAATTGATTTTAGAAGGGCCGATCAAGCCGACGACTCTCGCAAGCTACGAATTCCATGAAGACCTCGTTGCGTTCCGGCCTCCTGCTGAACAGCATAAAGCGTTGATTGAAATAGCAGGACTGCCAGAGGGGCGAATCATCATTGCACGCTATCAAAATACGATTGTTGGATACGTCACATATGTCTATCCTGATCCTCTTGAACGCTGGTCACAAGGTAATATGGAGAATTTGATAGAGCTCGGAGCAATTGAAATCATCCCGGAATTCCGCAACTATAAAATCGGTAAAAATCTATTGAAAGTATCGATGATGGATGATGCTATGGAAGACTACATCGTCATCACAACCGAATACTACTGGCATTGGGATTTGAAAGGCACCGGATTATCTGTTTGGGATTACCGGAAAGTCATGGAAAAAATGATGAATGCGGGTGGTTTGGAGTGGTATGCAACAGACGATCCGGAAATAAGTTCTCACCCTGCCAATTGTTTGATGGCCAGGATCGGGAGCCGTGTTGACCGTGAATCGATTCAGAGATTTGATCAACTCCGTTTTCAAAATCGTTTTATGTATTAGGAGGTCCAAAGATGAAAGTCGAAGCTATGATGAAAACAGAAGTCATTTCCATCAGGAAAAATGTCAGTATTGAAGAAGCTAAGAAACTGATGGAAAGCCATCGGATTCGCCATCTTCCAATTGTTGATGAGCAAAAAAATCTGGTGGGGATCGTTTCTGATAGAGATTTGGTTTTGGACCGTATTCCCAACCAAAAATCTCCTAGTGATATAGAAGTACAATCGGTAATGGTCAAAGAGGTGATCACATGTCATCCATACGATTTTGTTGAGGAATTGCTATCGATTTTTTATGAAGAACGTATCGGATGTATTCCCGTTGTGAAAGACAATGAAATCGTCGGGATGATTACTGAAAGGGATATGCTTTATACGTTGATACAGCTGACAGGGGCACATCAGCCAAGTTCACAGTTTGAAGTTAAAGTGGAAAACGTATCTGGCAGGTTAGCGGATGTGACAGCTGTGATCAGGAATCATAACGTTAATATCAACAGTGTTCTCGTCTATCCTGGAGAAACAGATGTAACCAAAGTACTTGTCCTTCGTGTGCAGACCATGAACCCTATACCGATCATCAATCATCTGAAATCGGAGGGATACAATGTATTATGGCCGGACACCTCAGGAGAATTCGTATGACAAAGCCGATTTTTGTTTTTTCTGATCAGCTTTTGAGCTATAAGTTCAGTAATCATCACCCGTTCAATCCGTTACGATTTCAAATGGCATATGAGCTTTTAAAAGAAACAGGGATTCTCTCAGACGATCAGATCGTCAAACCCCGTAAAGCGACTGATGAAGAAATTCTGCTTGTACACAACAAAGATTATCTGAATGCAATAAAAAAGGCTGGCCTAGGGCAACTTCCCGAGTCGCTGCGGTCAAGCTTCGGCTTGGATACAGATGACACGCCTATTTTTAAAGACATGCATGAGGCAAGTTCTTGGCTGGTCGGAGCGACATTGACCGCCACAGAGCAAGTTTTTGAAGGGAAAACAAAAAAAGCGCTGAGTTTAGGTGGCGGATTGCATCATGGGTTCAGGGGCAGGGCATCTGGATTTTGCATTTATAATGATAGTTCCATAGCAATTGAGTACATGAAGCAAAAATATAATGCCCGTGTCCTGTATATTGATACAGATGCCCATCATGGTGATGGTGTCCAATGGGCTTTTTACGATGACCCGGATGTATGCACGTTTTCCATTCATGAGACCGGTCGTTATCTATTCCCTGGTACTGGGAATGTATCCGAAAAAGGAGCCGGTAAAGGATATGGATACTCCTTCAATCTACCTGTAGACGCCTTTACTGAGGATGATTCATGGATACCTATACTTGAGGAAGCGATCGATGAAATTGTCAAGTTCTTCAAACCCGATATCATCATCAGCCAAAATGGTGTAGATGCTCACTATTGGGACCCATTGACCCATCTTTCCCTGACGATGAAGTCCTATCGTAAAATTCCGGAATTGGTCAATCGTGCAGCGGATCGTTACACAGAAGGACGTTGGATTGCCGTTGGGGGTGGAGGCTATGATATTTGGAGAGTTGTACCGAGGGCATGGTCTATGATTTGGGCAGAAATGAATGGAATTGAACTTCAAGGTACACTACCTGAAGCATGGCTGACAAAATGGCAGGAAAAAGCGCCTGTGGATCTTCCGTCGAGCTGGGATGATGGAGCAGACCTCTATCCAAGCATTCCGAGAAAGCAAGAAATTTGTGACAAAAACCACGTCATGCTGCAAAGAACCTTACAGCATATCCGGAATGAAAAAAAATCTGTGTAGTGAAAGCCGGATAGAATATAAGTATCTAGATAGGTACTTCTATAACATATCCTGAGTTTTTTGAGATTAAAATTTAAAAAACGGCGTACCAAAACTGTTGTCAGTTGGCACGCCGTTTTTTTTAATTACATCTGTACCAAAAAAGCAGCTTTAATATATTACTTTACTGCATTATATGCATTTACTACACCATGACCAAAGATTGGATCATAACCGTTTTTTCCTGCATCATCCGCAGTTTGTTGTAAATGTGTTTGTACTTGGCTTGGAGATGGCTTCTTTCCTGCATCTTTATAAACTTTAGCGATATATGCAGCAGCCACTCCAGCAACTTGTGGTGAAGCCATTGAAGTTCCGCCCTTCCAGCCATAGCCTTGCGAACCGAATTGTGCAACTCCAGTTGGAGAATTTAAATAAGTCGGAACAGTACTTAATACTAACCATTTGTAATCACCAGGTACGCGTGTTCCATTATAATCAGGACCTAAATCTCCACCTGGAGCAGATAGATTAATATTTCCGTTTCCATAGTTGGAATAGAATGCAAGCCGGTCCTCTGTACCAAAGCCTCCGCCTAGAGCAGAAACAGTAATTAGACCAGGGATTTGAGCAGGAACTTTAAATGCAGCACCTTGAACATCATAAGCAGCTGTTGCCGGATTCGCATCTAAAGTAGCATTATACCAATCAGCTAGCTTTGCGGGGTTGCTTAAATCTTGACGGTCGTTCCCTGCAGAAGCCACAACTGTTACATTTTTATTAGCAGCATAACGAATAGCACGATTGTAAGCCACCATATCAGCAGCGTCATTACCTAAACGGATCTTCTCGCTTGTACCAGGATCTGTGTAATACCACTGTCCAATTACTCTTGTACCACCTAAACTCATATTGATTACATCCACACCATCATCCGCAGCAGCAATAATAGCATCCGTAATCCAAATTTGCTGTGCACCACCTGTAGCACCGAATACTCGGTATGAACGTAGTCCCACCTCAGGTGCAATACCTTTAATACGGCCATTTGCACCGATTGTTCCAGCAACGTGGGTACCATGGCTGTTGAAATCTTGTGCATCATTTGTTCCAGGAACAAATGTTTTTGAATTAGAAACAATATTATCCTTTAAATCAGGGTGGTCGAAATCAATGCCAGAGTCGATAATACCGACTACAACATCTTTACTGCCACTTGAAAGGTCATGGCTCGCACCCTTATTAGTTACCCGCTCAATATCCCATTGCCATCCAGCTTCCCAAATGCTTTCATTCTCTGGAACAGGTTGTAATCCACTTTGCTCAACGTCAGCAGCAGTTACCTCAACTTCAGGTAAATCTATAGATACTTCCAATGAAGGAGCAAGGCTCGAAACATTTGTGTTTTTTACTAACGATTTAATAAATGCAGTAGGATTAGAAGTTGTAGCCTCAACTGTTCCAATCTTAGCTACCTCATACGTTACTTCTCCTCCAGCCTTCTCAATGATTGACTTGTAATTTGCAGGCAAGCTGTTTTCAGATTTAAAAACAACTAAAAATGCCTGCTTAGAGCTTGATTTTTCTTGTGGGGTGCCAATGCGCTGAAACTAAATGATGAAAAAGCAAGTAAAACACCTAAAAATAGGAAAAAACCTTTCTTCATGTACTTCATCCTTTCCAGGTTTTATTTTTCTGTTCCACGATATCTATTCAACTTATCGGAAAGGACTTCCTTCTCTACAAGTTTATATTTTTCGACATTTATTGGCACAATTAGTTCAATAGAAGCAGTGAGTTTATGAAAATTATAAAAACTGATAAACACTTTGTTGAATCGTGGTGAAAAGATAGGAAATAAGATAGATACATCAGGATTGGACACTCAAATGCCGCTTTTGATGGATATTGATTGTCATTCAAACACCGCCTTTTAATCAAGGAGGCTTACCCTATTTGTTTAAAGAACGATTTTTTAAACGTTTTACTTTTGGTCTAATTGCCGGCTGATTTTAAATAAAAGCCTAATGATTTCTGCTATCCCTAACATCAATAAACCAATAAAAATGCTCGCTATGGATGATAAAATAATAGTCCCATTCTTCATATCCAATGTTTCTTGTACAAATACTCCAAAACCTATAGCTATAACGCCTGCAACAAGTAAAATAATTCCTGCAACATTTACATTTTTCAAACTGAACACTTCTCTCTTTAATAACTTTCATTGACCGGTATCTGGTGACTTTTTTCAATAATGTTAAAAATCTTTAACTATTGCTTTTCTTTTCAAAAGTAGAAGCGATATGAATATATAAGTATAGTAATCCAATAGCCAGGGGAATGTACGGAAAGTAATAAACAGACATTTTCATAAATGCCATTGGTTTTTCAGGATAAGTTTTCTCTGCGTTCATTATAATCACTCGGACAGCGAAAAAAAGTATTAGTGAAGTTGATATATAAATTGCAGAAATTAAATGGCTCAAATAAATGCCTCCTCCTATTTTGAAGTGGAGCACTTCCATTACGTTGGTCTGTACTCTTTTATTGAAAGGAAATCTGCTTATTTATATTATTCCCCTTAGAATAATAAAGGACATCTTTATTCATTTTTAAAGCATATTCGATTTCCTTATTGGTACTATTGCCTATATAACCGTTAACATCGATAACAAAAATTTCGTCAGCCATATCAATCTTTTTAAAATGAATTTCCTGGAATAATCTTTCTTGCTCTTCAGTAATTTTTATTCCTTCACTTTGTTCAAAAAAACCAAGGCTAATTACAATGTGACCTTGTAGAGTCAGGGATGCCTCCATTTCTCTAAACTGTTTCTTGAATTTGGTGGAACCACATAAAGTAATAACTCTCATAGAACCCCTCCCCTTCTTATCAAAATTTTCAAAGTTAGTCAGAAACTGCTCAATTTCTATGTATTCAAGAAAAATAGGTTACAAACTTTCTTAGATCTCTCCTCCTCATCCCTTTTCCCTCTTGCTTAATACCAATTATTTCAAAATATTGGTTTTAACACAATGATTAATTTCACAAAAAAGAAGCCTTACTTTTAGTACACATAAGCTCCTTTGTAAATTCTTTTAAGGTTTACCCTTATCAATATATAGCGAGTAATCTTTATCATTAACTGAGGCATAAAAAATTTCCTTTAAATCAATCCCTCTTCTTTTAATTTCATGATATAACCATGTTTCATCCCTACTTATCTTTTTTAAATTATGAATTTGTATTTTACCTTCTATAACAACTGCTATAGGAATACCTTTATACTCTGTTTCAATATTAAGATGTTTAGGTGTTATATTTACAACGCTATGATTCGGGAGGATACTTAGTTCTCCATTAGGCTCTAATATGACATATTCAATATCTTCTATATCGGGATATCCAGCAATACGGATCGCGGACAAGAGTTCGACCAAGCTGAATCGAGATTTATCCAATTCTCTTTTTGAAATTTTCCCATGCTTTACTAAGATAGAAGGCTGACCTATAAATAAACGGTTCATTGCTTGCAACAAACTTATTTTAGAGAAAAGAATATAAATTGTAACTACCACCATGATACCAATGATTGCCTGAATCTTTCCATCAATTTTTATCGGGGTCACAGCTAATGTAACAAGGAATACAAGAGCAGCTAAATCAATAGGACTTAATTGGGCTAATGCAGTTTTCCCCATTAACCGTATTGCAAATGTTACAACGACAAATAACAATACCAGTTCGCCTATGAATGAAATCATACTAATATCACCAACTAAATTATTGTTTCTGTATTTTCTTCTTAAGGCTTTTTAATTGAAACCTCTCTAAATGCTTAGGTTTTACCGCTACAAGCATATCCTCTTTGGAGTTGACCACTTTAACGTCTGTTAAGGTATTACGTTAGTGTTTAATCCCGTTTTTCCTGCCGTAGATTTTCCTTTTGAATACATTGTTATTGTTGAGAAAAAGCTAAAATTTATACCAGAAAGTGAAAGACCTAAAATAAATAGCTCATTTAACTTTAAAATGTATTTTGGCTGAGGATGGGAACTACAAAACCATTTTATATACTAGAAAATATTTCAATACATTTACTTTAACTAAAAACCAAAGAATAAAATTGCATTTAGCGATTAATAAAGTAGGAGGTTTATTAAATGACTAGAAGGCAAAACATGTGGATGCCTCTTATTGCAGGGATTGGGATTGGTGCAGTTGCAACAGGGCTAATGAGAGGTCAAGGTGGTAATGTAAAAAGCATGGCACAAAATATTCCTGCTTTAAATCAAATGCAACGTACTACAGGAACTGACGATCTACAAAATCAGTAACCAAAAAACCCCCATCTCCCTGCAGGCGGGGGTTTCCTATATATTTCATTTGCCGTTTCATTGTTACAAGTATTGTTAAAATAACATAATAGCGAAGCAATCTGTTTTGCCTTTATTCTTATAGTACTATATTCTGTTTTGGCATTCCTGCATTGTTCTTACCAGGTCACTTACCGTAAAGCATTAACATACGTGCTATAAAGTGAAAACGACCCGTGGTCACATTCGAGCCGTTTTTTAATGTCATTTATTCATTATGCAACCGAAAAACAGAATCATTTTATTTAGCAAGGTTGTATTTTCTTATCAAGAAGAGAGTTAAATTTAAATTGGAAGAAACAGCTTGTCCGAATCAGGACAAAAAGGGATTTTTTCGAACACGTTTGATTTGCCCCCGGATTTCGCCTTCGGGATTTTGTTCCGTATGGACATTGACATAAGTGAGTCCCTCACACATGAGTTCAATCAAATCATTCACATTTCTCACACCAATATCATTACTTACGATATCCTCGTTGGTAATGATACCTGTGACAGTCCCTCGTTTAGTTGTGAGGCCATTCTGTTCTTCAAGTGTGGCAAGGTCTGCCCCGAATAAGAAAACGAGTACTGGACCGTTCTGACCACGAGCACCAAAGTGGATATGAGCTTGTACAAGATTCCGTATATCCTTCACTTGCAGAAAGAACCTGATCTGGCCACGTCTTGTATTTGTAACGAATTTCGCAATACCGAAAGCCTCGGTATTGACTGGAGGAACCTCGTTTTCACCTTTTAATCTAGCAATGAATTCACCCATTCTATCACCTCCTTATAAAAGAAGCTATAGTATTGTATTCTTGGGCGATAGATTCGGTGTATAGATGGAAGTCCCGATTTTGATAGAATGGGTTTGGCGTACACTTTATTATATTATTGTCTAATTTTATTCTTACCAAGATAAGAAAAAGCCCTTCAAAAGAAAGAAGGACTTTTGCTGTTAAAGAGCTGTCTTGTGTTGTTCTCTGTATTTGCTTTTCACTTTTGAACTTTTTCCAAGAAAACTTAACACGACGAACACGATGGTCGACAAAGGCAGGGCATAAAAGAGCGGATCGACATGTGTCCAAGGAAACGCCAGCAAGGTTTCTTTTCCAAACATTGCTTTTGAGATTCCAAAAGCTGCTGCCTCTTTCTGGTGTAAAAAGATAAATCCTAGAATACTGACTGCAAATCCTGTAATAATACTATAGGTCGCACCCGCTCTTGTCGCACCTTTCCAAAACAAAGCCCCCATCAAGGCAGGCAAGAACGCTGCCCCGCATATCCCGAACCAAAATGCTGTTGCTGTTGCTATGACTCCTGCTGGCATGATATAACCGAGAATGACCGCTGCAATGACTCCAAGGATAACCCCGATACGTGATAAATCCATTTTCATTCCGAAGAAACTGTTCACACCAAGTGTTTTCAAAATATCCTGGCCAAAAGCTGTTGCTTGAACATGGATTAAAGAAGAAACTGTTGAAATCGTAGCCGATAAAAGCGTTAATGTAAATAAGTAAATGAACCAATCTGGCATGAGTGCATTGATGAACTTCGGAATGATCAAATCAGCATTCCCACCAGCCACTGTCAATGCAATTTCACCAGAATTATTAAAGAAGTACAAGTTACTTAATGGACCGATTACAAAAGCAGCACCTGTCATAAAGAAAATGAAAACCCCGCCAACAAGCACAGAGCGATAGAGCGCACGATCATCCTTGACCGTCATACATCTCATTGCTAGCTGTGGCTGGGCAAGAACACCGATTCCAACACCCATGATTATCGTACTTACTACCGTCCACCATAATGGAGACCCGAGTGCAGGCATACTGGTCCAGCCTAGATGCCCTCCCTCGACTAAGGGTGGTGGAACTAGGTCTTTCATTGCTGTCAGTCCGCTATGCCCTTCAATCAAACCTCCGACAGCTTGATAGGTGACGAAAAGGAATATCGCCATACCGACAAGCATGATAACTGCCCCGAAAGCGTCCGTATACATGACAGCCTTGATGCCTCCACTGACTACGTAAAGTGCAATGATCAATGCGAGGATCAATAAAGCAATATTAAAGTTCATTGCAAGTGATTCTTGTAAGAAACGCGCGCCTCCAATCAATACAATACTCGTGTATGCTGGCATCAGAACAAAAATCATTGCCCCAGCAAAAACAGTAATGAAATTCGACTCATATCGCCTACCCAAAAGTGTTGGGAAAGTTGATGCATCAAGCTTGAGTGACAACCTTCTAATTCTGGTCCCGAATATCGCAAATGCGACGAAAATTCCAAGAACGATATTTAAAAATGCCAACCATAACAATCCCATACCGAATACACCAGCAGCTCCACCAAAGCCGACAATCGCAGAGGTGCTAATGAAGGTCGCTCCGTAAGAAAGAGCCATGACAGCCGGGTGGATGTTCCTTCCACCTACGAGGTAATCCGCTTCTGTGGTCGTCTTTTTATAACCATAGTAGGCAAGCCCAGACATTATCCCGATATAGACAATGATGATCGGTATCAATACTGCTAAATTCATTGCTCATCTCCCCCACGATTCCACATTACTGCTCCAAAAACAATACATCCGATTGTTGCCAGTACAGTCGCGATCCATACAAAAGCAACTCCGAAATCTTCCATACCTAACACCTTTACCGCCTCCTATGTATATGTTTTACATCCCTTTCAGCGATAAACGAATTGTAAGCGTATTCATTTTCGGGTAAAACAGCGAACATTGCAATCTTGAAAGGGTTCTCGATATACTTTTCCTCTTAAATTGACAAATTCCTTCCAATGATATATGATTTTTCGAAATTTTATGAACTTTATCCAGCTAAAGATGAAGGGTACTTCTAACTATGTAGAAAAACCCTTCACATTATTGATAGAAAGTTCTAATATTGTTTAAATCTTGTATAAACTGATTGATTTCTTCTTGGTTCAAACGGATCAGCATTTTGTCGTATAACGTGAGCACTAAGCCATCAGAGTCATCCTTATTTTTGTACAGAAAATCATATAAATTATTCAATTGGGTTTCTTTAAGGGTTGATTCTGTGGAGAAGTGTTTGACTTTTTCCAACATGAACTCATTATTTGATTGATCGAAATCTCCTGTTATGATGCTTCCATTTAGTTTCATACCTACACTCCTATAATCTAAAATCTATTTTATAGCTTGTCCTATGTTGGCTCAATATTTTAATAATGCTTATAAAATCAGATACTACTTTTCGGATGGATCTGCTTTTACCTATTTTTGAACCTTCCTTATTTTCGGGGTTTCGTTTCGATTGTACTCTCAATTTCTACTTCTTTTAACGCTTGGGTGGCCAGTTGATCCGCTTCCTTGTTCTTCTTCCTGGAAATTAATTCATATTCTGGTTGGATCCCTAATTGTTTGAGTTTATGTTCAATCCGATCAGCCCATTTTGATAATTCTTCTTCCGTACAAGACCATTCACCATTCAGTTGATTGATAACAACTTGAGAATCTCCAATGAATGTGACGGGCAAGTGGTGTACCTCCAATTGCTCTAATTCCATGAGGCTAAGGTGCAAAGCTGCATATTCTGCCTCATTATTTGTATTAAGTTCTCCTACTACGGCATTTTTTCTAAAACGAAATGATTTCCCATTCTGATCATAATAAACCGCACACCCTAGGCCTGATTTTCTTGTTTCAAGATCGAAACCACCATCAAAATAAACCACCACATTGTGGGGTTCAGTTTCAATCCCCTTCATAAATTCTTTTAGTTCCTTCAATGACCACGAATTTTCATTGTTATCAATAAACTTTAAATTTTTTGATCGTCCCGTCCTCTCCAGATCCTCAGCAATCGTCATCCCTTTCTCAGCATCCATAACCTCTGAACATAGACGCGTCGTTAAACCTTTTGGCGTTTTATATGTAGTTTCAATTCTGATTTTCATAATTGATACCATCCTTCATTCGTATTGAAGACTTTTTATATATCGTATCTTAACAATAAAACCATACAAGTTTCTTAATCATGTCCAACTTAAGATCTTCATCTTCTAAAGTGAAGATAGGGAAAGAGCATAGTTACTCTTTCCCTATTCTGCACAAAAAACTATTTATTAAATAGAATCGGGTAATTTGAAACGTGAACTTTCTTCACCCAATTGGCAATTTGCGCATCACTCTTGATTCCAAATCGTTCACGTAACTGTCGGTAGGACCAGCCCTCCTCAAGCTTTAAACGTACAACTTCCCGTTACAATTCTTCTGTATATTTTGTAAAACGCTGCCCCTTTTTAGCCATAGAAAATCCCCTCCCAGGTAGACTCTTAAGAACATCATATCAAATGCTCTCTTTTTTTCCTGTCTACCTGAAGGGGATAATACCAGATACGTCCTGTTATAATTCTACCAACCTTTTGGTTTCAATTCATATACACCTCTGCCGAATGTTGCTGCGTAGAGGATACCGGATGGCTCATGATATTTCAAGTCAGTAACCGGTACGACAGGGATTCCATTTCCGAAACTGTACCATTTTTTCCCGCTGTTTGGTGACACGAAAACACCAACATCACTAGCTGCATAGAGTATATTTCGTTTTTGGGGATGTACCACCAGATCATTCAGTGGGACATCAGGAAGATTTCCACTTATAGCACTCCAGCTTTTACCCCCGTCCTGGCTTTTGAAGATATGGGCTTCATCATCGCCAGATCGGAAACCGGAAAAAGTGGCATAAACGATTTCTTCATCTTTCGGATCAACCGCTATACGCGTCACCCAACGGTGCGGTAATTGAGGATCCTTGATTTCTTCCCAGTTCTCACCTGAATCCTTTGTAGTCCACACTTTTCCATCATCTGTGCCAGCATATAAGACGCCAGCATTTGATTTTGCTACCGCAAGCGTTGTGATTGTTCCAAACGGATATTGGTCTCGACTTTCAGCATTCGAAAGACTAGGACTGATCGCTTCCCAAGTCTTCCCGCCATCTGTCGAACGATTGACGATATTTCCGCCGTAATACATGATTGATGGATTGTTAGGATCGAATACGACTGGTGTCATCCAGTTTCTGCGCTCCGATACGGTTTTATCCGTAAAATAGGTCATCGTTTCACCGCCGTCTTCAGAACGGGCACAATTTCCATATTGGTAACAAGCATAGACAATGTCTTGATCTTCATAATTGATCAGGTTGACCAAACCGTCACCATAGTAATAGTTGTTCCATCCATCTGCTGACTCTCCCCAAGAACGGATTGAACCGTTATCCTGGGTTCCACCGGATAATCGGGTACGATCCTGACGGCTTACATCTAGTGTATAAAATTGCGTGAAAGGCTCATATTCTGCTTTAATCCACTCTGAAGATACGGATCCATTATCCTCTGACCGGTATACTCCTCCATCGTTTCCAAGATAGACTCGTCCAAGTGACTTCGGATCCCATGCCATCGTATGCTGATCAGCATGTATACTTCCCCTGGATCGGCTCCAGGTCTTACCGCCATCTGTTGATTCCACCAACTGTACTCCTGAGACAAAAATGTGATCACCGTCATTCGGATCTACATAATTACGTCCAAACCACCAGCCGAATGAAGATTGGGAGTTTGCAAGCTGGTCATTACGCGGTTGTTTTTCCCATGAATCTCCTCCATCACTTGAAATATAAAACCCTTCAAAATAACCATCTGTTTGAATCACAGTTGCATAAACCTTTTCCGTATCAGTAGAAGATATCGAAAGGCCGATCCGACCAACCTCTTCTCCTGATGGAAGCCCCTCTTTAAGCTGTGTCCATGTTGCTCCCCCATCTTCAGAACGATAAACTCCGGATCCTTCTCCCCCGTATTTACGTTCATTCGGATAACGGATCCGGTCCCACATGGCGACAAATACACGGTTGGAATTCTCCGGATCAATCGCTATGTCGACTGCACCGGTTGTTTTATTAAAGCCTTCAAGAGAAAGTTTCCAAGTCTCACCGCCATCGTCGGTTACATATAAACCACGTTCTCCGCCATCGTGGAATAATGGACCTGATGCCGCTACCCATACTTTATCCGGATTAGAAGGATCAACAATGATCCGACCGATTGCATTACTGTCTTTTAACCCGATGTATTCCCAATCTTCTCCTCCATTCGAGGATTTATAGACTCCGGTACCTCCATATACAAGACTTCCACCACCAGGATTCGCTTCACCTGTCCCTACATAGAGCGTTCCATCTGGTGTGATGCCGATCGCACCAATGGATTGAACAAGATCATCTTCCCATACTGATTCGAAAGTTTTCCCAGCGTCCGTACTTTTCCAAACGCCTCCAGAGGCAGCTCCTATGTAGATTGTATCTTCATTGTTAGGATCAACCACAAGATCCACAACCCGTCCACCAATGTTGCTTGGTGCATTGAATTTCCAATTCTGATTTAAAGCCCCTGGAGCTTCTTTTGCAGTCGATGCACGGATTTGCTTGGTTTGTTCAAACGCTTTTTGGAAGGCATTGCGAGGGATATCTTCCTCCTCAAAGCCTTTCTGTGTCATAAACCAATCATCACGTTTCCCAGGTCCTTTTTCAGCAAAATCCTCTTCAACTTTTTCCTCAACTTTACCTTCTTGCACTCCAATTGATTCTTCTATATTTGAGGTTGGTTCTGAAGTTTGAAAGAAAATGATTGAAGCTACTAAAATCAAGGCTACCAGAACAGTAGAGAATAAGTAGATTCTTTTTTTCATCAACGGGACTCATCCTTTCATTTTCATAAAGTGACTTTTGGACTGATTTATTTTTTTCCTCCCTTCCTAAAATTGTTTTCAAGATACAAGTATACTAATGACGGAAGGGAAAATTGTCAATATTATTGGAATATTTTGATATTTTGTTCCTACTACAATTCATATTGCTCCACCTGAAGAACTATTTAGAGACACGAAATAATTCAGCCTAAATTACCTTCTATAATTTGACAGATTCCTATAAGGTTGATGGTAAATCTAGTTTTCAAATATAACTATAATAGTTTAGGAGGTTTCCTATGTTCAGGGGAAAATCAAGTTCAAAAATAGCTCTGGCCTTATCCTTTGTTTTAGCCTCTTCTTTTGCCTTGGGGACTGCTACATATGCAACCACTACTGAAAAATCTGTAAATCAACAGCTGTTTTCTGAAGAGAGTTCGCAGCCGATCTACAATTATGAAGATTCAATCAAGGAAACCGTATATGTTGAAACGGCATTAGACAGTGACCGAGATGGGGAAACTGATCTTATCGCGGCAGATATCATTCGGCCAAAAGAAACACAGGAAAGTTTGCGTGTACCAGTCATAATGGATGCAAGCCCCTATTATGAACGACTTGGTCGTGGAAACGAATCCGAAATAAAAGATCCTGATGGGGATGGCACCAATGAAAAATTCCCACTCTTTTATGATAATTATTTTATTCCAAGAGGCTATGCTATCGTACAAGTCGATATGGTGGGAACAAACCATTCAGAAGGCTGCCCGACAACAGGTGGCTATGAAGAAACCGAGGGTATAAAAGCCGTCATCGACTGGTTGAACGGAAGAACAAGTGCTCGGAATAATGACGGGCAAGAGGTTGTTGCTGATTGGTCGACTGGAAAAGTCGGTATGATCGGAAAGTCGTATGATGGTACTTTAGCCAATGGTGTGGCTGCCACCGGGGTAGAGGGCCTGGAGACAATTGTACCGATTGCCGCGATCAGCAGCTGGTACGATTACTACCGTTATGGAGGTATCACATTTTATAATGGCGGGCCATCGTATCTGTCAAGAGTCGTGACAGCTCGTGGAAGTGTCGAAAAGTGTGCTCCAATCCGAGAAGAGTTGGCAGAGGGAGCCGATGATGAATCCGGGGACTATAACTCTTTCTGGAACGAACGTAATTTTGTAAAGGATGCAAAGAATGTAAAGGCCAGTGTATTCGTTGTTCATGGATTGAATGATTATAATGTGAAAGCCAATCACTTCTCCAATTGGTGGGAAGAGCTATCCCGTTATAATGTGCCAAGAAAGCTATGGTTGACACAAACTGGTCATGTCGACCCGTTTGACTTCAGACGGAAAGAATGGGTGAATACACTTCATCGATGGTTCGATTATTGGTTACTCGATATAAACAATGGTATCATGGATGAACCGCTGGTTGACATCGAACGTGCCGCAGACGCATGGGAAACTTACTCTTCATGGCCAGATGCAGATTCTGAACCCGTGAAAATTAGATTTAGACCTGGAAACGAAGAGTTGCCCGGGGCTTTGACTACAGGTCCAGTACAAGGCAATTATTCACAATCTTTCACAGACGACCTGGATCAAGGTAATGATGAGATGGTGGAAGATGAGTTTACGAATAAAGAGAACCGTTTGATTTTCTTATCCCCTGAACTCACCAATAACATACGCATCAGCGGAGTTCCTCAAATGGATATCAGCGCAAAGATTGATAAAGAGAATACGAACCTTACAGCATTGATCGTCGACTACGGAACAGATACACGTGTCGATCATCGAAGCAGGGGGGAAGGCATACGGACGCTTGACCAGGAAAATTGCTGGGGACAAAGCTCTGATGTTGATGATGCATGTTATAAAATTACTGAAAAAACAACCCACGAAGCATCCTATGAAATCGTCACTCAAGGATGGCTTGATGCTCAGAACTGGAAGTCCCTTGACAGTACTGATCTATTGAAACCTGGAAAGAGCTATCGATTCAAGTGGGATGCTCTTCCTGAAGATTATGTATTCAAGCCAGGTCATCGTATAGGGATCATCATTGCTGGAAGTGATGACCGCTGGACGATTCCTGAAGAAAATAATGCTGAAATAGAGATTTCACTAGGGCAAAGCCATATGGTACTACCCGTTGTAGGCGGGAAGAAATCGATTGAATTTTAATTGAAAAGTCTGTCTCATCACAATAAAAAAGCATGCGGTTCATTAGAATCACATGCTTTTTTTTCTATTCTAATGTTGAATCTCTCAGTTGGATTCTATGGGGGAGAATAACGGTTCGGTCTTCCACCTTTTCGTTGTTCATGAATTTTGTCAATAATCTCATTGCGACTGCCCCGATATCGTACATCGGCTGGACTACCGTAGTCAGGGTTGGACGGACCATCGCGGCCAGACGTGTATTGTCAAAGCCGATCACTTCCATGTCTTTTGGAATGTTCAATCCATTATCTTGGGCACCGTGAATGACGCCTAGAGCCATTTCATCAGTACCGACAAAGACTGCACTCGGTTTGTCTTCCAGACTGAGGAATTTTTCAGCTGCTTCTAATCCTGAATCATAGGTATAATCACCAACGTGGACATAGTCCTCATTAAGTGAAAGACCGGACTCCTCCAACGCTCTTCTATATCCTTTAAATTTATATTCGCCATTGATCGGATCTTCAAGTGGTCCAGATACCAATGCGATCTTTTCATTTCCTCTTTCAACCAATAGCTTGATTGCATCATAAACCGCTTCCTGGTAATGGATATTGACAGTTGGAATCTCATCATCCGGACAGACTGTAGCAGCCAGTACGATCGGGACCGGCGAACGTTTAAACTCATCGACATGTTCCTCTGTAATCGTGCCCCCCATGAAGACAATGCCATCAACCTGTTTTCCTAATAAGGTGTTGAGTAAATGTATTTCTTTTTCCTTGTTTTGATCTGAGTTACAAAGAATGATATTGTAATTGTACATTGTAGCAATATCTTCGATTCCTCTTGCCAACTCTGCAAAGAAGATGCTGGCGATATCCGGGATGATGACCCCGACAGTAGTCGTTTTTTTACTTGCTAAACCCCGTGCCACTGCATTTGGACGATATCCTAAATTTTCAATTGCATCCAGTACTTTTTTACGAGTTGCAGGTTTAACGTTTGGATTCCCGTTGACAACACGTGAAACGGTTGCCATTGATACTCCTGCTTCTCTTGCGACATCATAAATGGTAATATTACTGTTATTCATAACGGCCTCCTTTTGCACGTTATTGTTTCCAAACGAATGGTTAGTCCTATTCTTCCTAATAATAATCCTTTTTACTCTATTAGATAATATTGTACAACATTAATACACTAAACGGTCAAACTAATTTTGGATTCGTTTCTTTTAAAGCGGTTGTAAACTCGTCGAACTGATCGAGATCCATTTGCTGTGCAGAATCAGACAATGCCACTGCAGGATCTGGATGGACTTCAGCCATGACACCATCTGCCCCGATCGCTAAGGCTGCTTTTGCTACAGGAAGCAGAATGTCCCTTCTGCCGGTTGAATGGGTCACATCGACGAGGACTGGTAAGTGGGTTTCCTGTTTCAAAATCGGTACAGCAGAAATATCAAGTGTGTTTCTTGTTGCTCTTTCATAAGTCCGAATGCCCCGTTCACATAGAATAATATTGCTATTCCCTTTTGACATGATGTACTCTGCTGCATTCATGAATTCAGATATTGTTGCTGCAAATCCGCGTTTCAATAAAACAGGCTTGGAGGCCCTTCCGGCTTCTTTCAACAACTCAAAATTGTGCATATTCCGAGCCCCGATTTGAATAACATCGATATATTTAAGAGCCTCATCAAGATCCGCAGGGTTCACGATTTCACTGACTACTGCAAGATTATGCTTCCTTGCAACCTTGTTCAAAATTATGAGCCCTTCCATTCCAAGGCCCTGGAAGTCGTAAGGGGAAGTACGCGGCTTGAACGCTCCGCCTCTCAGAAGTTTGATTCCATGTTTTTTGACGGCTTTGGCTACAGTATTCACTTGTTCGTAGGATTCAACGGCACACGGTCCGGCAACAATCCTCTGCTGTCCGTCCCCAACTTGTTCACCAAGAACATCTACGATTGAATTTTCAGGTTGATTTTTTCTTGAAACCAAAAGAGTTTGGCTATGATCATCTTCTTGAAGTTCAAGAGCCGCTTTGAAAATTTGTTTGAAAATATGTTGTAATGTCGACGTTTCAAATGGTCCATGGTTATGTTCGGCGATTTTATCTAACATCTTTCTCTCTCGTACAGGGTCAAATCGATTAATGCCTTGTTTCTTTTTAACATGTCCAATTTCTTGGGCAATTTCAGCTCGTTTATTCATTAACTCTACCAACTGTTGATTGATATGATCAATTTGTTCTCTTAAATGGTCCAATTCTTGATTGCTCATCATTTCACTTCCTATTGCAATAAAATGTATCATTCCTTCTATTAGTGTAGTCTAATGAAATGTTGCCGTCTAGCAAGGTGTACTAAGAGCATCTTATTTCCTGATTTTTGGTACATGTTTCTTTACTTGATCTACTAAAGCACTATAAGTAATGTTCCAATGAGAGTCATTGTAAAGGACTGTATGATTAGAAAATAAAAAGATTTGCGGTGATTCATGTTTAACATCGAATTCATCTGCGATCTTGTTGGACAGGGACCTTGATTCCTGTACATTGAGATAGGAAAAAGGCATGTCTGGATGATCTTCGGCAAACTTCTCTGCTTCTTCATAAGCAGATTGACTAATTGGGCACGTCGTACTGTTTTTTAAGAAGTAGAATGGAGTTGTAGTATCTATTGATTTGAATTCTTCCCATGAATTGATTTTTTTCATAGTAATACCTCTCTTTAATCTATAAATCGAGGGGCTGACCCACAAGTGTCTGACACTTTGTTGTCGGGTCAACCCCTCTCCGTAATCAAATTATTTATTTGTAGAGCTTGGGTGTTTTTCTTCATAATTTGTTTCAATGTCATTCAATTGGCTGTTCGGCGTTTGCATGGCATCTTCAATTGCATCTGCTTTACCTTCATTGTATTCCTCTTCTAGCTGGTTAATCTCATTATCTTTCGTTCTCCACTTGTTGATGTTATCACGGGCAGAAGTCGAGAATTCCCTTACTTTGTTTGCAGCCTGAGAGGTTTGATTGCTTACGTTCTGTGCCAAAGTAGAAGACTTATCCCTGGCCATTGTAGCAACTTCAGTACTTTTATCCTTCAATTGAGTAGCTTGATCATTGAGGTCCGTACGTAATTCTTTACCAGACTTAGGAGCGAGCAGAAGGGCAGTAGTGGCACCCACGATTCCACCGATCAAAGATCCGATGAGAAAATCCTTCGTGTCAATTGATGAAGATTGGTTTTGAACATTTTTGTCAGTCGTTTGCATATAAAAACATCCTCCTCTATTTTGGTTCTGTCGTTCTACCATATTTTTTGGTTCTCAATTGCCATTTGTCCCAAATATCTAAAGCCGCATTACTCCATTGCACTACCTGGGAAACTGTATCTGATCTTCGTTCCCCTTCTCTTGCAATACGAGTAGACACGTTTTTAACAGAATGACTTACATTTGATAAGCTATCTCCAATTTCACGTACACCCTGGAATACAGAGTTGAGAGATTCAGACTTATGCTGGATATCGTCTGCTAAACGGTTGGTTTTATGTAACAAATCCGTCGTTTCCCTCGATACTCCATCTAATTGATTTTCTAATCCATCCAACGTTTTTGCAACATTCGTCAAAGTTTGTTGAAGAGATTTCAGTGTCTTAGAGATAAAAACGACTAGCACTGTAAACGCTACTGCAATCAAAGCTACACTTAAATATAAGATTATTTCCATATCGCATACCACCTCCTGTATAGTATTATATTTCCCAATACACCTTTTCATTAAACTTTATCCTTGTTTAATTTAGGCTGACTTCCTTAGAAAAATGCTGTAAGCCACGACACTCCTGCGGGAAAGCGAAAATCGGGTGAAACCGCGCAGTGACCTGCAATTTAAAGATTTTCGACTAAAAACCACCATATCCTGTAGTGAACGTCGAACCCAGCATCCTGTGAAAGTGAGAAGCTCCTCGATCACACACGGAAAGGGAGTGGGTTTCGCAAGAATCAACAATGAAATATAACAGTCCCTAGACTTAAACCCTTTTTATCAAATTCGCTGTCCAGAATCAACAATCCTCCTATCTTTTTTCTAAACTTAAAATAAAGTACAATAGTAGGTGGGAAATAACAAATTCTTTAAAAAGGAGAGGTATTTCAGATGAGAGATCAGAGAATACAAATCTTGGCGAACAACATCATTACATACTCGGTAGATCTTCAGCCAGGCGAAAAGGTATTGATTGAAAATACAGGTTATCAACAAGAGCTCGTCAACGCCCTTGTAGAAGAAGCATATAAAGCGGGAGGCTTCCCTTTTGTAACCATCAAGGACGAAACAACCCAACGCGCTTTACTTATGGAAGCAAAAGAAGAGCAGTTAGAATTACAAGGCAAATTTGAAGAAACCATCATGAAGGAAATGGATGCTTATGTGGCCATCCGCTCTGGCTATAACATTTCAGAACTCTCTGATGTATCTTCTGAAAAAATGGCGCTGTACCAGAAGAAAGTTTACAAGTCTGTCCACCATGGACTCAGAATCCCGAAAACCAAATGGTGTGTACTCCGTTACCCGACACCATCCATGTCCCAGCTTGCTGATATGAGTACCTATGCGTTTGAAAACTTGTTCTTCAATGTATGTAACCTTGACTACAGCAAAATGCTCGAAGCGATGGGACCGCTTGAAGAGCTTATGAACAGTACTGACCAGGTACATATCAAGGGACCAGGAACAGACCTGACTTTTTCCATCAAAGATATCCCGTCTGTTACATCAGCAGGTCATAAAAACTTGCCAGATGGAGAAGTATACACGGCACCAGTCCGTGACTCTGTGAATGGAACGATTACATTCAACTCTCCGTCCCCCTATCAGGGCTTCGTTTTCCACAATGTCAGTTTCACATTCAAAGACGGGAAGATTATCGAAGCTAGTTCGAATGATACGGAACGATTGAACAAGGTTCTTGATACAGACGAGGGTGCACGTTATATTGGTGAGTTCGCAATCGGAGTGAACCCTTATATCCAAACCCCAATGCAGGATATACTCTTTGATGAGAAAATTGATGGAAGCTTCCACTTCACACCAGGACAATGCTATAAGGAAGCGTTCAACGGAAATGACTCCAATATACACTGGGATCTGGTAAACATCCAACGTCCTGATTATGGTGGTGGGGAAATCTATTTCGATGGGGTCCTTGTCAGAAAAGACGGTCGCTTTGTATTATCAGAACTTGAACCTCTAAATCCAGAGAATTTAAAATAACTTTTAAAAGCTGAAACCCAAAGTTGGGTTCGGCTTTTTCACTTTCACTTTAAACCCGGTTTATGCGAAATTCACAACACTCCAGCGGGAGAATCGAGCCAGGCAAAACCCTGCAGCGACAGCCTCCTCGTCAGTCTTCCAGTGACCTGCGTACTATGCAGGCCGCTTCCGCTTTTCTTGGCCCGTGGAAAGGAAGTGAATTCCGCAAAAATCAATTTATCTGAATGGTTATCTATACAACTTGAGGGTGAAACTCACAACTTTAGAATTATCCCGACAATACTGAAATTATCTCAACAACTTGGATATTATCCTGACAACTCCAAACTGATCTACAAATCAAAAAAGCGACCTTAAAAGACTGGATCGCTCGTCTCTCAGGTCGCTTCCTTTACGAAGCTAATTGACTTTCATACGCTCTTTGATATTTTTGGATGTCACCTGCACCCATGAAAAGGAGTACACTATTGGTATGCTTTGATAGGAGATCGATTGTATCTTCCCCTATGATATTCGAATTCGGTATACGTTCTTGTAGGTTTTCAATCTTCAAATTCCCTGAGTTTTCCCTTGCAGAACCGAATATATCACATAGATAAACTGCATCTGCCTGGTTCAAGCTATCCGCAAATTCAGCCAAGAACGTCTGTGTCCTTGTATACGTGTGTGGCTGGAAGATTGCAACTACTTCTTTGTCAGGATATTTTTGTTGTGCAGATTCGATCGTAGCTTTGATTTCCGTTGGATGATGTGCATAATCGTCAATCAGAATCTGTTGACCGATTTTCTTTTCTGTAAACCGTCTCTTCACACCTTTAAAAGTAGCGAGCTGCTCTTTCAAAATGTTGACGTCCACTTGCTCATAGTGGCAGAGGGCGATCACAGACAGGGCATTAAGTACATGATGTGTCCCAAATCCTGGAATCGAGAAAGTTTCATGAAAGGAATTCCTCACAAACACATCAAATGTTGTTCCTTTCTCGTTTACCTGGATATTCCTTGCTTGGAAATCGTTGTTATCATTCAAGCCATAGAACATGACAGGGACTTTAGCTTGCATTTGTTGTAAGTATGGATCATCCCCACAAGCTATGATTCCTTTCTGAACCTGCAGTGCCATCGATTGGAATGCATCGAATACATCATTCACATCTTTAAAATAGTCCGGATGATCAAAATCTATATTGGTCATGATCGCATAAGATGGCTCATATGACAGAAAGTGTCGTCGATATTCACACGCTTCGAAAACAAAGTACTCGCTGTCTTCTTTACCCTTTCCAGATCCATCCCCGATCAAATAGGACGTAGGTTTGGCTGCCCCTAAAACATGTGCCAGCAACCCGGTCGTAGAAGTTTTACCATGTGAACCGGTGACCGCCACACTGATGAATTTCTTGATGAACTCACCTAGAAAGTGGTGATATCGGTAAACAGGCACTCCCAATTCGGTTGCTTTCGCTACTTCTTCGTGGTCATTCGGAAATGCATTACCTGCAATAACTACTTGGTCGGATTTTACGTTATTCGCACCAAATGGTAAAACCGGAATATTTCGTTCTTCTAATGCTTGTTGGGTAAAGATGTATTGCTCAATGTCAGACCCTTGGATGTCATACTTCATGTCATGAAGGATCTGTGCCAATGGACTCATACCAGTTCCTTTAATCCCAACAAAATGATAAGTTGTCATAAAACGAACCTCCAACTAATCTGGAATCGTTACTAATTTTCTATCGTTATTATATGCCTAAACCTGTTGAATGGGGCCAGTTCCTCCCTTAGGCATAAAACCCATTTTAACATTATATCAAAAACATAGTCTTTAGACCAATATATCACCACTTTAGCCTATTCTACTTTTTCAAGTCTTGGATTCGGACGGTGCTTACGTCCTTTCTTTGCTTCTCTTTTTCCGTTTAATAAAACATTGTCCCCAGTAAAACCAATGTGGATCTTCAATAAAGAACTTCCGACACCGTAAATGTCCACCGGTACTTTTCGATTTTCGAATTCTCGTATACGGTCCTCCGTGAATCCACCGCTTACAACGATTTTGACATGCTGGTATCCTTCTTTATCCAAGGCTTTTCTTAGTGCAAAAATCAATTCAGGATTGACACCTCTTGGATCGAATGTACCGAGCTCATCTTGATTTCTCCAGAAATATTGATCTACTAATGTCCGGGAAGTATCGATGCGTACCCCCTTCAACAGGCTGCCGAATTCCCTTGCCACTTTTAAAGAATCCGTTATGACATCATTATTGTAATCGACCAGTGTAATCAAGTCGTCCTCCGGGAACTGTTCATGATAAGCATGCGAAGCTGCTACAACATCTCCTTCGAACAACTGGATGAGCGCATGCGGCATTGTACCCATTCCACGTTTCCCCCACCATTCATTCATGGCATGAGTCGCTTGCGCTGTTGAACCTCCTATGTAAGCAGCATAACCATCACCAGCTTGCTGTGTAAAATGATCATCTCTATCACCCATGAAAATGACCGGCTTTTGGACCCCTGATGTACTGCTCGCTTTAACCACGTTATACACATTCGTTGAAACGGAAGTTCTTCTGGCAAGCATTCCGTCAATAATGCCTTCCAGGTATCCAAAATTTTGGTAAGGGCCTTCTATTGTCAAGACCGTTTCATAAGGTTCGATTTTATCCCCATCTTTAAGTGAGTAGATTTCTAATTCTTCCGGATTTTTTGCAAATGTCTTGATCAATGCAATTGCTTCATCTGTTCCGCAAAGTACCGCATGTTCCTTCTGGAAGAACTGCATCTTCACGATATTGTCCGGCCGCTGTGCTTCTGCGATTTCGCATGTTTTCAAGAAGTATACAGCTGAAAACCAACCCTCTGAAACACGTTCATCGAACTTAAAGGTGTTGTTCGTCAGTCTTTTGATTTTTCCTTGCATTTTTAATTCGATTTCTTTCATATCCATACGATTGCACCTATTCCTTTATGTACTTCCATTACCTATAAGATAACCATAAGTTTATCATATAAATCGACTACCGATAATTCAAGACTATCATGAATCCAAAAAGATTGCTGATCATCGTATTACCGGTAGTCAAGTTGGTTCAGAATATCATTCACTAACTTGATCATAAAATTCTTGCTTCGATACCAGTACATTACGGGGTTTACTTCCCATCGCTTCTGAAACGATGCCACGCGCTTCCATCATATCGACTAACCTGGCTGCTCGATTATAACCGATACGAAACCTTCTCTGTAAGGCGGAAGAAGAAGCAGCACCTTGCTCAAACACAAATTCGCATGCCTCATCAAACAACTCATCATTTTGTTCAAAAGCCATTGTATTTTGTATCAGTTCTTCTTTTTCAAATAAATAATCCGGCTCCCGTTGTCCTTTGACATGCACGGTAATCCGCTCGATTTCCTCATCAGATACAAAATTCCCCTGGATTCGGACAGGTTTGGATACTCCATGGCCAAGAAAGAGCATATCTCCCTTTCCAAGCAGCTTATCCGCACCATTTGTATCGATGATCGTTCTGGAGTCCACAGCTGAAGATACAGAGAAGGCGATCCGTGTAGGAATGTTCGCTTTGATCAATCCGGTTATGACATCAACGGAAGGCCGCTGAGTTGCTAATAGTAGATGGATGCCACAAGCGCGGGCTTTTTGTGCGATCCTGCAAATAGAATCCTCTACTTCCTGTGGAGATACCATCATCAGGTCTGCCAACTCATCAATAATGACAACCACATATGGGAGCTTTTGATCAGGCTCCCCTTTTTCTTTTACCAGTTTGTTGAAACGTTCCATATCTCTCACACCGGTCTTCGCAAACAATTCATATCGACGTTCCATTTCATCCACAGCCCACTTCAGACCTAGAGTCGCTTCCTTCGCATCCGTTATGACCGGAGTTACCAGGTGAGGCAGATGATTGTAAGGTGCAAGCTCTACCATTTTTGGATCGATCAGCATCAATCTTACATCGTCGGGATGCGCCTTGTATAAAATACTGATCAGCAGCGAATTGATACATACACTTTTCCCAGAGCCCGTAGCACCAGCAATTAACCCATGCGGCATCTTCTGGAGGTCCGTCACGACCGGATTCCCTGATATATCAAGTCCTAATGCTACAGAAAGCGGCGATGGGCTTTTGGCGAAATTCGGGTGAGTAATGATTTCACGGAGGGTCACCGATTTACTGACTTTATTCGGCACTTCGATTCCAATTGCATTCCTGCCAGGAATCGGTGCCTCCATCCGTATATCCTTCGCTGCGAGGCTTAATTTGATATCATCAGAAAGATTCGTAATCTTATTCACTTTTACGCCCGGTGCAGGCTGAACTTCAATCCTTGTTACAGAAGGTCCTTTCGTTGCTCCAATGACAGTCGCCTTCACATTGAAATCATGTAAAGTGGACTGCAACAATTCGATCTGATCATCTAACCATGTATCATCATCATTGATCTCCTGGATTTCCCGATCCAATAAACTCTCAGATGGAAATATATATCCACTATTTATGGCTTGGGCAGGTTTTGACGAAACAGAGCCAGAATCCTTTTTATCTGGAGTGCTCCTTGATTGTCTATCCCGTTGCAGCATCATCACATTGAATGGAATCGGGCTCTTCTTTTTTTCAGGTATCTCCGATCGATCGACCTGGACATTTTGATCTTGAGATGCTTTTTCATTGTTTTCCGGTTTGAGTGGTTCAGACGTTTCTTGAATACTACTCGTTTTATTGTAATATGTATCTCTCCCGATTGATCCTTCTTCTGGTTCTACGTGTGTTTCTTCATCCCTTTCTTGATCCATATCTGTCCAGGGAATTAGTTCTATTCCTTCTTCTGGTTCATGATTGGGGGATTCCTCTGTGCTTTTTGACTTCGATATTGAATCTTCTGCCTGTTCATTGTCCATTTTTGATTCTTCCTTGAAATCCCAACCAAGGATTGGTGATTCTGGTTTTTCTGATTCAATAGGATCCGTTTCATTTGAGAATTGATCTTGTCTCATTCCAGAAACCGCTTGAAATGCTTCGTATCCTGGTTCATGTGATGGTTCTGTTTCATGTTTTTTACTAGAAATGATGCCAGCACTTTCAGGGCCGATTTCCGGTGGGAACACTTCAGGGCGACTCCTAAATCCATAGATTGGAGAAGGGATTTCCGCAGGTTTAAAATTTTTCCCAGTGAATTTCGGTCTCTCTCCTGCTTGATTGACCCGGCTCTCCCTCCGACTACGGCTAAGCTGCCCTTTATCCGTGTGTTTTTGTTCGGGCTCATTTTCATGCAATTGCTTCTTGGCTCTTTTGTTTCTGTCCGGTGTCTCAAAGGAATCGTCCCTATCTTTGTCGTCAGGTATGACAGGAAAACGGAAATTCCCATCTTTGGGGTATTGGTATTTCATTTTAGGTTCAAACGAGCCCTTAGCTGTTGTGATTCGGCCGACCGATTTCCCTTTTCTTTCATATTCAGAAGTTGTCCTGGATGCTCTTTTGTTGTTCGGTTTCTCACCCTCTATTTCTTCTTCATCATCGAATATTAAATCTATCATTTTTTTCAACCATTTAGACATTTTTATCCATTCACCTTTTTAAAAAAATTCTTTTATGTTCCTAGTACTATGAGATTATACCCTCACTATTGAAAGGGAATCGACAAGAGTAATAGCTTATTCCTATCCTCTTCATTAGAAAAGGAAGAAAACAACCAGGGAGGAATTCTGGTTGCTTTCTGCTTTAATTAAAGGGTTCTGCTAAAGAAATCTTCGCCAACTCGATAATTCTCGTTTAATACGAGTATCCCTTTTTCTCGAGGTGCGTCTGGAAGATCCAATTCTTTAGCGGAACAAATCATACCAGAGGATTGTACACCGCGAAGTGCAGCTTCTTTAATCAGCATACCACTTGGCATCACTGCACCGACACGTGCTACAACTACCTTCTGACCCTTATCGACGTTTGGTGCTCCGCAAACGATTTGTAAGACTTCATTACCGATATCCACTTTACAAATGCTCAGTTTATCTGCATCAGGATGTTTTTCTTTTGAATCAACGTGTCCGACAATGAAACCGGGACGCGTATCATTTTCAATCGCTTCCTCTAAACCATTCTTTTGTAAAAACTGGTTTATTTTCTTGACCAGTGTTTCTGCGACCTCGATTTTCCCATTTCCAGAAAGGTCAAAGTGATGGGAGGCATTAAAAATATTATAGCCTAGTGTACGGCTGTCTTTTTTATCAAATAATCTTACGACTTCTCCTTTTTTATGAAAGGCACGTTCACTAACTGTTCCTGCATCTACAGAAACGAGCAAAACATCCCCTACTCCTTTTTGATTATAATATATATTCACCATTCGGGCTTTCCCCTTTCGTCAACATCTATTCAGATTTTTCCGGCTTCGTTTTTGCAAGTATGAATATTGGATCGAGATCTCCTTTTTCATAGAGGAAAGGCAATGCAGTAACAGGGATTCTTCCATTCGAAAAGAAATGCATGGACATTTGACCAAGAATATCGTATCCCTGTTCATTTTTAATATCGGCAAAAATCAGCACATCTTGGTGCGGAACAGCAACAGCAAGCGTTCCATCTACTTTTTTCTCCATACTGTCAAGGAGTTGTTGATTCAAGATACGGCTTGCGTCATACCCATCATTGTGGTTGATGAAGTAGAATGTATTTCCTGCTACTTGATCTTCCTTCATTGAACAATCAAGCGACCGTAGGTTGAACCTTCCGATTTCTTTCAGCTGTTGCATGTTCCATCCTTCATCTTCAAGCATTTTTTCTGTCAACAGGCGATAAGAATTCCCAAGGTCTTGGGCATAAAAGATACGGGTCTCAGCTGTGTGTTCTTCAAATACCAGCGGCTCTCCATTATGTTCAGTAGGAAAAGAAGTCGATCGGATCACTGGAAATATCGCTTTCTGATTCCCATCCAACGATTGGTTCCGATTCATGACGGTAAACAGTTCTTCGACATGATAGATGATTTCGTCGATCGCATCATCTTTACGCTCTTCATATTTTGCAGTCAATCCTGGAAGTGACAGTGTAATCCCTTTGCCTGTTTCCTTTTCTTCAATCCTTAATGTTTTTTCTTTCGTATTGAAAATGAGAGAACGGTCATCGGTCCCTAGTTTACTTTCTAGTATACGTTTCAATTCAATTGGTTCCATCTGTCATCCCCCTTTCTAGGTTGAATCCTCGCTCTTTTTAATATTAGTTAATCTTGCGAAATTCACTCCCTTTCCGCGGGTAAGAAAAGCGGAAGCGACCCGCTTAGTCACGTAGGTCACTGGAAGACTGACGAGGAGGCTGTCGCCGCCACAGGAAGTCTGAAGTGATCCAAGTGACTGGTCGCTGAGCTGGACATAAAGAAAAGCGGAAGCGACCCGCTTAGTCACGTAAGTCACTGGAAGACTGACGAGGAGGCTCGAACCAAACAAAGTTCGGTTCTGCGTGAGCTCACACATAAGATATAAATCATTGTGTCGACCGTCACAGGCAGTCTGAAGTGACCCAAGTGACTGGTCGCTGAGCTGGATATCACCTCTCTGCATCCAAAATGCGAGGTCTCCCCTGGCTCGCTTTTCCCGTAGGAATGTCGGGATCTTCGCTTAAGAAAGTTTTCTAATAAACCAAAAACTATAACATAGTTTTTTTGATAAACAGAAGAAGGGGTTGACCAAAAGTAAAGTGTCAGGCACTTATGGATCAACCCCCTGGGCAACACTTAGGGTCCGACCCCAGAGTTATTTGTTATCTTTTTTATACTCGGCTACAACTTCAGTTCCCAATCCACCACGTGCATTCCAGATTGCAGTGACTTTCATTTCTTTTGGATCGAGTAATTGTACAAGATCATCAAGGATACGATTTGTCGCATGCTCTTGATAGATTCCGACATTTCGGTAAGAAGTAAGGTAATACTTCAAGGATTTCATTTCTACGAGTTTCTCATTCGGTATATAGCTGATATGGAATTCAGCGAAATCCGGAAGTCCAGACCACGGACAAACAGATGTGAATTCTGTCGTCGGGATCGTCACTAAAGTATCTTTCCCCACATATTCATATGGAATGGTTTCCAGGATATCGACAAGGATGACATCCTCATTTTCTATATCGAAGCGAATACCAGCGTATTTACTGTGGTCAACATCTACTTTTGCCACAATATTCACCCTTTCTAAATAACAATTAAGACATGAATCTCTAATAGTAAATTGTAACACCAGAAAGGGGAAAAGTCACTTTTTTATCCGATAGATTGAAGGAAATCCTCAATTTGTTCTTTGGTTTTACGCTGCTTGTCCACATAGCGTCCTACTTCTTTTCCATTTCGATAAGCAAGAAAACTCGGAATACCGAAAATACCGAGTTCCTGGCATAATTCAATATGTTCATCACGGTCTACATAAAAATAATCAAACTCATCGTACTCTTCCTCTATCTCCCGCATGATCGGTTGGACGATCACACAATCAGGACACCAGACAGCAGAAAACATGATGATTGCATGATCTGATTGTATGGCCGCATTCCAGTCATCATTTGTTGTGATTGTTTTCAATTCCATAACCTCCAATGTTAGTAATCGATTTTCATATCCCCAGGTTGGATGATTCCTTTTTTTCTCATCCATTCTGATATTACAAGAGAGATTAAAGCAGGTCCAATAAAATGGAGGACCAGAACAATTAGTAAAGTTTCAAAAGTAAAGCCCATCGTGCGAAAGGTCATGATTTGTCCGACGAATCCACTTGTCCCCATACCCGCACCTTCAGCAATATTGGATGTTACCCAGACTACCGTTCCAAACGGTGCCAGGACCATTCCTGCAATGGTTGGCGGAATAAGTATGGCTGGCTTTTTAACAATGTTTGCAACCTGCAGCATAGAGGTTCCGATACCTTGAGCGATCCAACCTCCCCATCCATTCTCCCGGAAGCTTGCCGTTGCAAACCCGATCATTTGAGCAGCACAACCGATTGTCGCTGCACCTGCTGCCAGTCCATCGAGCCCAAGCATGATGGCAATCGCTGCACTTGAAATCGGGGCTGTCAAGGCTAAACCCATTAAGCTGGCAACAAGGATTCCCATAACAAGTGGCCTTTGTTCTGTTGCCCACATGATGAGCTCACCGAAGTTCTGCATGGCACCGGATATTTGCGGACCGATGAACTTGGCTACGAGAAAACCGATCGTTACAGTCACAAATGGTGTTGCGATAATATCCACTTTCGTTTCCTTCGAGATCATTTTTCCAAACTCCACTGCAAACAGGGTGGCCACATAACTTCCTGCTGGCCCTCCCCCTAAGGCACTTCCGGCAGCCCCTGCAATGACTGCAGAAAATAAAACAAGTGGAGGAGCATTCAAACCATATGCAATTGCAACCCCGATCGCTGGCCCCATCAAACTCATCGTCAAACTTCCCATTTCCATAAAGAATGCAGACCCAGACAACTCACCCGCTGTCTGCAAAATAAGTCCAATGATGAGAGAAGAGAAGAGTCCTAATGCCATATAACTCAGCGCTGTCACAAAATAAGTATGTAATGAAAGGGAGACCCCTTTTTTCCTAAAAAATGATTTCAATACACTTACCTCCGTTTCCTTGAAACCTGGCTTAGTTTTTTTAATGCTTGTATTTACAAAATTCTATCGGAAAAAGTATTAAGATTTTTCAACATTCTACGATAATAAAAGTAAGGAAAATATATGAGCTATTCGAAACTCTATCTCTATTATATACATAGTCGTTTCAATCGATAAAGTAGAGTGGTGAATAGCTTTTGCAGAGGAACCAAGGGGGAGAAAGCATGCTTCAATTGCTCAAGGATAACCTTCAGCTGTCAATCAAGAATAAAGTGCGGCTCATGTTAATTATGGCCGTAGTAGGAATTCTCATTTTATTTGCCTTTTCAATGTTTTACGTATTTATGACACAGAGCATGAATGAAAAGCAACAACGTCTACAACACCTTTCGAGGGAAACTATCGAAGTCCATAGTGAATTTTCGTCTATCAGGAAACTTGAACAAGAATTTTTAAGGACCACTTATGAAGCCTCAGCACAAGAGATCACTGTCAAACTCTCTGAGCTTCAAAACCATATCAAAACGATTCAAGAAGATAACAACCAATTTTCAGCCTCTTTCAAAAAAATTGCTGATGAAGTGGGTACATATGAGTCTTCCTTCGTTGATACCTCAAAGCTTGTTTCTGATGTCGACAGTATGCAGGCCATTCTCAATGAAAAAGCAGATGCAATGAGTAAGCTGCTTGGATCCATCAACCCGGCATTATTGAATGAATTCTATGAGCTTCGTGTTTTAGAAAAACAATACTTTTTAACAGGGACTTCTACGGATGAAAACCGGTATAACGATCAACTTGAAGCTTTGGAAAAAGTAGTCCGTTCGGCTAGCTTAGAACCAAATCAAACCTCGGGTTTCAATTCTAATCTATTGGCTTATAAGAGTGCAATGGACACCGTAAAAGGTTACGAGGGGCAAATTCAACAAACTGTCGTTGCTTTTGAAGAGATTGGTATGAACCTGCAAAAAACGATTGAGAATGTTGAAAAAGAGGTCAACGCTGAAAACAAGAGCTTAAGTGCAGATCAGAATCGATTGGGGACAGTCCTTTTATGGATCCTGATCATCTTAAGCTTGATTATTTTAGGTGCAATCGGTTCATTAGGATTCTGGCTGACCTGGACGATCACTTCTTCGATCACCAGCTTAAAAGAAGGCGCGACAGTCATTGGTGAAGGTCATCTTGGTCATCGTGTCTTCGTTGAACAGAAGGATGAGATGGGAGAGCTTGCACTTACATTCAACATGATGGCCGAAAAGATGCAAAAAGCGATGCAAGAGGTCAACACTGCATCAGAACAACTTTCTTCTTCATCTCAGCATCTAGCTGCTATTTCTGAAGAAACAACCGCCCAGACAGAGGAAGTTAATGAAGCAATCCAACAGGTTTCTGCTGGTGCCCAAGTCCAGGCAGACCATTTACATGAGAGCACGGAGTTGATTTCGCATGTGACCTCTTCTATCGATGAAACAGCAGAATACAGTCTTCAAATCAGCCAGGATTCGCAAGCTACTGAAGAAGAAGGTAAAGAAGGTCTTAAAATTGTTGAAAATCTTGGTAAAAGCTCCGATGAATTCCTTGGGCTTGCCAACCATTTGATTCACCAGGTTCAAGAGGCAAACCAGCATTCCCAACAAATCGGATCGATTGTCGATACAATTAAAAGTATTGCTGGCAGCACCGACCTGCTTGCCCTGAATGCAGCGATCGAATCAGCAAGAGCTGGAGATGCGGGGAGAGGATTCGCAGTGGTTGCCCAAGAGGTCCGGAAGCTTGCAGAACGTTCAAAATCAGAAGCACAAAACATATATAAGCTTATTACTCTGATGTCCGAGCAAATGGAAAAGCTTTCAAACGAGGCTGAGCAATTCGACTACTATCGTACAGAGCAGCAGTCTTCAGTTGATCGTACAAAGCAAGCGTTCACGAAAATCGTTGAAAATGTAACAGGTATCAATGCCCGAATCCAACAGGTTCGTGGAGCGATCAGTGAAGTCCAAGGCTCAAATACAGCGTTATCGGAAAAACTTCAGGAAGTGAGTGCAATTTCACAGGAATCTGTTGCAGCCTCTGAACAAGTAAGTGCATCAAGTATCCATCAGAAAGAAGCGATCAATGAAGTCAACAATGCTGCAAACGAACTCCAAAACATCGCAATGCTTCTTCAAGAGGAGGTTGGACAGTTCAACTTGATCAGTGAAAACCTAGAAGACCCAAATACAGACGAAGAATCGGACTGGACGACTGATTATAAAGATGAAGCTGCTGTTACAGAAGAGCTTTCGTTGGAAGAAACAGATCCAGAAGAAGGTTCAGACGAGGACAACTTCAACAGCGAAAAGGAAGATAAATAAAGAGCACATCTGGAAAAAACTCACTTAGCAAAGGTGAGTTTTTTCTTTACAATGCTTTTCTATTAAAAAGGGGATACAAACGCAAAAAACGAAATTTATCTACAAAAGTAAGGAATTATCTCCATGGACCATGAGCTCTTCTACCAGTTCCCTTGGTGATCGGTATACTGCTGGTGTTCCTTGAATGTCTTCGAAAAATGATGTTCACCGGATCCATCACCTTTGACAACAAAAAAGAAATAATCATGCTCTTTCGAATTCAAACTGGCTTCTAGTGACTTTTTCCCGGGGTTCCCGATTGGTCCTGGTGGCAGCCCTTCATTAATGTAAGTATTATAAGGACTCTTCACTTCAAGGTCTTTATACAGAAGACGTTCTTTCGGTTTATCAAGGACATATTGGACCGTGGCACATGATTGCAATTTCCAGTCATCCTCCATCCGGTTCTGGAATACTCCGGCAATCAGCTCTCTCTCTTTATCGACGACCGCTTCTTTTTCTACGATGGAAGCAAGCGTCACCCATTTTTCTAATTTTTGCTTTGAATCAGGGTCAAGCTCTTGACGTACTTGTTCAAAACGGTCCAGCATCTTCTCGATGATTTCTGTTACGGTAATACCTTTTTGAAAGGAATAGGTATCCGGGAACAAATAGCCTTCTAATTTGTATCGGACATCTTTATCATCCTTAAGCTTTTGTACGAGTGGGTGGTTGATTTCTTCACCGGTTTTTGCTAGTTTTAAAAATTCCGCTTTGGTGGCAAGACCCTTTCCTTCAAGCCGGGCTGCTATTTGATCAATTGTAAACCCTTCAGGTATAGTAACTTCTATTCCTTTATCAATCGGCGATTTCAAGAGCTCGTTATAGATAGATGGGATGGTTTGTGTACTCGAAACCTGATGTTTCCCTGTCTTGACCTGCCCGTCGATGTTATTGAGTTTTCCATACAACAAGAAAAACAATTTGTTTTTGATCATCTTTTCCGATTCAAGTTGTTCAGCTACCTCCTGAAGTGATTGGCCTTCCTTGACAGTGATCACCTTTTGCTTTTCATGCCAAAATGGAGTAGCTTCATAAACTACCCAGACACAAATTACAGATACGATTAGAATCGATAACAATATTCCATAACGCTTTTTCATAAAAATACCCCATTTTCTAATCTCAGCCATCAGCTTTTCCTTAATCTCTTATCCTCATTCAAGACGGTTTACAGGAATTTTTCGGAATGCTCATGTTACTATAGATGAAGAACAAAAAAGGAGTGATAAAGTGAATTTAACAGTCTACCTAGCAGGACAAATCCATGATAATTGGCGAGATGAAGTAAAACAGAAAGCTGAAAAGATGAATCTTCCGATCACTTTTGTCAATCCGATGACTAACCACGGTCGTTCAGACGACATCGGCGAAGAAATCTTGGGGGAACAACCAAATAAAATCTTTAAAGATGATAAAGCCTCTGACTTCAATAATTTAAGAACTGAGATCTTACTATCCAAATCAGATGTGGTTCTCGCGTTTTTCGGAGAGAGTTATAAGCAATGGAATACGGCGATGGATGCTTCTACTGCTCTTGCATTGAATAAACCATTGGTTCTTGTCAGAGATGCGTCTCTCCACCATGCATTAAAAGAATTATCCAATAAAGCAACTGCAACGGTAGAAAACTTTGATCAAGCGTTACAAGCACTATCGTATGTATTTGAAGAGGAATAAAAGGAAAAGGCTGACCCAAAAGAAAGTGACCGTAACCTCCGACACAACATTTTGTACAAATAGATTTTTCTCACAATGTTGTTAAGTCGGTGACCTCAGGCACTAATGGGCCAGTCCTTTTTTATGTTCGCTTCTTATAAAACTGATACTGACCGATCAACAGGCGGACAATATGAGCGAACATTTCTTCACGAGTGATCCAGCCATCTGTAAAAATCCCGATGGCACCTTCCTTCTTCCGAATATTCTTTTGATTCGTGTAATCAGCCATTACATCACCTAATTCCCTGCCAGAGCGAACCAGGTCACCGATTTCCTTAGGAAGAAGAATCTTCGCCCCACTAACCACATAGGTATCCAGCTTTTCTGTTACAAGCGCTCCCCAATTACACAAAAAGAGGCCTGCTTCAGAATCCACTACCCCGCCCTCAAGTCCTATACCGATTTTGTATCCTGAATTAACACAAGCTTTGGCCCGGTTGATGGCCCCTTTTCTCGTTTCTGGATCTGAAAAAGGCTGTGGTGAGACAAGCGACGGAGCATCCATCCCTTCAACCTGCCAATCGAGAGTTTCGACGATCAATCGGACGGCTTGGACTTTCGCCGGATTCTTTGACCCAACCGCTACAATCACTTAATAACACACTCCATTCCTATATGTTTAAATGCTGACGGTGCCTGGTACAAAAACTAATCCCTTGTGCCGCAACGGTTTCCGAACGGTGCCTGGTACAAAATTCAATCCCTTGTGCCGCAACGGTTTCCAATCGGTGCCTGGTACAAAATTCAATCCCTTGTGCCGCAACGGTTTCCAATCGGTGCCTGGTACAAATCAAGAACCGAGTAAAGGCACCGATTGTGCATCGGTGCCAGTGACGATTAATTATAGATGATTTGGTCGACGGTTGATTTGTCAGAGTTCTTGACCAATTTGACGATCAATTCTTTGGCTGCCGCATAATCATCTATGTGGATGATCGATGCTGAGGTATGAATATACCGGGAGCAGATTCCGACAACAGCAGATGGTACACCTTCATTCGAAATATGTACACTCCCTGCATCTGTTCCACCCTGGGAAATAAAGTACTGATATGGGATATCGTTTGATTCGGCTGTATCAAGGATGAAATCACGAATGCCTTTATGTGTCACCATCGTACGGTCCAGAATCCGCAGCAATGCTCCCTTACCTAATTGCCCGAATGCTTCCTTATCCCCATTGGCATCATTCGCCGGGCTTGCATCCAATGCGTAGAAAATGTCCGGTTGGATCAGGTTGGCTGCTGTCTTTGATCCACGTAACCCTACCTCTTCCTGGACTGTAGCGCCTGAGTATAGCGTATTCGGTAGTTCTTCCCCCTGTAGCTCCTTCATCAGCTCAATGGCAAGACCCACTCCATATCGGTTATCCCATGCTTTCGCCAAAATCTTTTTCTTATTCTCCATCGGTGTGAAGGGACAGATCGGAACAATTTGTTGTCCCGGCCGAACACCGATCGCTTCTGCGTCTTCCCTGTCTTCTGCGCCAATATCGATATACATATGCTTCAATGGCATCGGTTTGGATCTCTGGGATTCTTCAAGTAAATGTGGCGGTATCGAGCCGACAACCCCGATTACCGGCCCATTATCGGTCATGACCTGCATCCGTTGAGCCAATAAGACCTGGCTCCACCAGCCGCCTAACGTCTCGAATTTCAGCATTCCATTTTTGGTAATCTTCGTCACCATGAAACCGACTTCATCCATGTGGCCTGCTACCATGATCTTTGGTCCGCCTTCTTTTCCTTTTTTCACACCAAAGATACTTCCAAGCTTGTCCTGGATGATTTCATCCGAAACAGGCTCAAGCTGACTTCGAACAAACTTCCTTACATCATGCTCGAATCCTGGAGCACCTTGTAATTCTGTTAAAGTTTGAAATAATCGCAAGGTTTCTTCCTTCATGATTTCTCCCTTCCATTTCCAGAAAAATGATCAACAACCTTATTGTAACGTAACATCAAATGGACCGCTATTCACGAGGCCTTTTAGCATATGGGATAGGGTCTTCCGCTCCTACTTCCTCAAAACCTTTCAAGCGTAATAAACAGCTGTCACATTCTCCGCAAGCAACTTCTTCTCCCAAATAGCAAGAAGTGGTCAATTCATATGGGACACCTAAGCGAAGGCCTTCCTCGATCGTTTCCTTCTTGGTTAGCTGGATCAATGGGGCTTCGATCTTGAACTGACCCCCCGTTGCACCTGCCTTTGTCGCTAGGTTCACCGTATCATTCATACTTGATATGAATTCAGGACGGCAATCAGGATATCCGCTATAATCGACTGCCGAAACGCCGATATAAATTGCTTCAGCTCCGATCACTTCTGCATAAGCACTCGCAAGCGAAAGGAAAATCATATTCCGGGCAGGGACGTATGTTGACGGGATATCTTCTTCTACCCCGCCTTGCCTTACCTCAATCGTTTCATCCGTCAATGCACTACCGCCAATCTGTTGTAAAAAACTCACATCGACAATCCGATGTTCGGGCGATCCGAAGTGAGCAGCCACTTTTTCCGCCTGCTCGACCTCCCGGTTATGACGCTGCCCGTAATGGAATGTAATCGGATACAGCTCACAGCCCTTCTCTTTTGCCATTCCCATGCAGGTCGTACTGTCCAATCCTCCACTTAAAACAACCACTGCTTTCTTCATCGTTAAACTCCTCTCTGATCCGGATGCCAGATGACCTTGTGCATCTGTAGGCTCAACTTCACTTCTGGAAGCGGCTCTGCAAGTATTTTTTCAACAAGTTTTTGCGGGGGCATCGTTTCCCAAACAGGACTGTATAAAACTTGCCCAGCATGATGGTGTTTTTTGACTACGGATGTTGCAACCTCGAAATCCTCTTCATTTCCGATGACGAATTTGACTTCATCCTGCGGTTTCAAAAGTTCAAAATTGGTGTAAATCATTCGCTCCATTTCACCTGAATCAGGAAGCTTGAAGTCCATGATAAACCGCGCTTTTTTACCGACTGCTTCATTCTCACTCCGCAGTTTTTCAAAAGGCGCCAGATCAATTGCTCCGTTTGTTTCAATATGAACGTCAACAATTTGGTCCAACTCACACATTGCCTGCAGAAGTGCTGCCGATTTTTTTCCATGGATCAAAGGTTCTCCACCTGTAAAACAAATCCGGTGGCTGGAAAAACTTTTGATCTTTTCCACGATTTCCTCGATTGTCGCTTTGTACTCTTCTTTTGCAGGTGCATAGCTGTACGTTGTATCACACCAAGTGCAACGAAGATTACAATGGAAGACGCGGACAAAGATCGTAGGGAAGCCAGCCATCCCCCCTTCACCCTCAACCGTCTCGAATATCTCAACCATCGGAAGATCCCACTGCATATATTCTGTTTTTCCCGGCAATACCATTTGTTTAGTCATTTTCCATCCACTCTCGTTTCAACGTTGCATAACTTGTCGGAGTTTCATATAACTTCAACTCCTCGATCCTTGTTCCACGTTCCTTATAGTGTGAAGTCTTGAGACGGTTCTCCAAACGCTCCCAGATCCACACGATCATATTTTCAGCCGTGGTATTCATATTCGGTAAAACCTCGTTCAAATAACGATGGTCTAGTTTTGCATCGATTTCTTCTTTAAAAATTTGCTTGATTTCTCCAAAGTCGATTGTCAGCCCGATATCATCAACAAACCCGCTGATCGTGATGACTAATTGATACGTATGCCCATGAAGACTCTTGCATTTCCCTTCATAACAATGCAAGTGGTGAGCTGCATCGAACGTGAATTCCTTCGTGACTGCAACACGCTTATTATGGTACCTCAGTTCATGACGTTGTATATCGACATCAATTTGTTCCACTTTCTTCGGAATCTGAAAATCCATAACATCAAGCCTCCTTTTCTGAGTTGTAGTTTTATGATCAATGTTATTCCTCTTAAACTAAAACGCTGTTGATTGTTTGAGTCATCAAATTTTACACGATTAGCCTACTTTCGCGAGCCACTTCCTGCGGCGGTCGACACATTGATTTACATGCATGTGGGAGCCAGTCGAAGAACCGAACTTTGTTTGGTTCGAGCCTCCTCGTCAGTTTTCCAGTGACCTACGTGCCTAAACGAGTCGCTTCCACTTTTCTTTTGCCCAGGAACAGCGCGTATATTTCCAAATCATTCGAAAACAGCCAAATTAAAAAACTCCACTTCAAAACAAGTGGAGTGTGAATGAACAGCAAATAAGTTCACGCTCCCTAGTTTTGTTTAATGAGGGGTGGGAATTACGAACCCTCAACATGAAATGTATAATGAATCAGTTAAAGTCTGTTATACTAAAGAATAAATGAAATTAACATTGTTGGAAAGGGGTATCTCTTTTGAAAACATCTACCATCCTGGGCACGATTATTGGGTTTGCCGCTGGTGTTTTGCTTACAAAACAATTAAGCTCCCGTCCGATTACACCTGAATTAGCATTGAAAACGCTCAAACAGAAAGTGCCGTCGAAGATGAGCGGATCCTGGATTTATACCATTAAAGAATCCGTAGAAATGAACGGGCTGTCCTATAATGTATACAAAGGCGGGTTCACCCAATCGACTTCCTCTGGTGAAGAACATTACTTGTTTACCGTAGATGCGGATACCGGGTCAGTATTAGAAATCGCTAATACAAATATATAATCAACAAGATCAACATATACATGGACATTCAAAAGGGGCGACTCAAACGTGGAGTCAGCCCCATTTTTAGATTAATTGAATGTGTGCTTTTGCCCGTATAGGTTGTTTTCAACCATGAAACGTGAAGATGAATACACCTGGTTCCCCCATACGAACATCAAATATACCGGAATAAGCAGGATAAGTGCATGTAATGACATGATCCATCCTAAGTTCATCTTCTTGCCAAGGTGATCGAATTGCTCTTTGTAATTTGTCAATGTGTCATTTTGGAACGCACCAATTTCAGTAGCGGTCAACATTTTCCCATTTGTTGCATCGAAGTAGACAGTTTCTTTTCGATCAAAAGTGAAGATGTTGTCACGCACAGTTTGGAATTCAGCAAGAGCCGCATACACCGTAATCGGACCTTGAGCTTCTTCTCCTTCTGCAGCTTCAGGATTCACTTCTACCTTAGTAACATGAGATAACTCTTTAAGACTACCGTTATTGAAATCATAATATTCATCCTGCAAAAAGTCTTTCGTAGCCTTCTGCATTTCTTCTGGTGCTTTTGCTCCGTTTTCAGCAGCTAATACGCCAGTTCCCCCAAATACTAAAAGCGTTAAAGCCATCATAGCGGCCGTAAGTTGCTTAAGCATATCTATCATTCCCTCCTAAACGTCTGTTATAAGCCAATTAATATATTACACTATCATTACTTCAAAAATCTATGTTAATTGTAACAGGTTTCTGTAAAAAATGTGACGTTTTTCAACAACCATTTTCTTACAAACCTTGTAAATGTGACAATTTATTGATTATTTGTTTCGTTTAACAGAGTCCACGATTTCACCTTCATCATTGAACTTCACCGCACGATATATGGCATCATGATAAAATGTGAACCATGCATTCTCTGACATCCCTTTACCGATCCATTCCTGTTTTTGGCCGATAGAGGTCATCGGGTAGTCATCATAGGCTAAAACCCAAAGAGGATTCTTATGGGCATGGGTCGGCATTAAGTCCGCCATGTGAAATAGCTTATCTTTTCCTTGTTCAAAGTATAGTATGGAGTGTCCGTCACTATGGCCTCCTGTATGGATCATATGGAGGCCAGGCAGGACCTCGAACCGGTCTTTATAAGACTTGACCTGATCCTTAATTCCCTTCCAGTTCATTTCCCAATATGTATTTTTTGAGCGGATATTCGGGTTCCTCATTTCATTCCACTCTGTCTCTGAAGTATAGATCGTTGCGTTTTTAAAAGTAGAAACAAGTCGGTCACCTTCTGCTTTTGTCAGACCACAGGCATGATCGAAATGCATATGCGTCATGAGAACAAAATCAATATCATCTGTGGTAAGATTAAGCTCTGCTAACTCCCTATCAATGTTCGATTCTTCATTGACGCCATAATTTCTTTTCTGTTTATCAGAAAGTTTGTCGTTCCCCAGCCCAGATTCGATCAAGATATTTTTCCCCTCATATTGAAAGAAAATCGGGTCTGTCCGAAGCTCAACCTGATTCTTTTCATTAACCGGATACCTCTTGCTCCATAACGATTTCGGAACAACACCAAACATTGCTCCGCCATCCATATTTGTTACACCGCCATTCAACCAGTGTAAGTTTACTTCCCCAAATTGCAGCGTTTCCATGTTTGTTCACTCCTCTTACTCAATCTACTATTCATTGTAGCATACCAACGCTTTAGAAGAAGTCGTTTAAAATCGCTATTTCGTACGATAAACAGCTTCACATCGATAAATCCGGTTACCCATTGCAGAAAATTTCTCTTCATACTCAGTCATCACATTTCCCTCAAATTCACTTTGATGTAAATCCAGACTCATATTGTTTAAGATCATTCCATATTTGGAAAAGCTATGAAGAGAGTATTCGAACAATTCTTGGTTATCGGTTTTCAGATGGATTTCTCCGCCAGGAATCAGAACTTTCTCATATGCTTTCAAAAATGATTCATACGTCAATCGCCGTTTTTCATGGCGGTTTTTCGGCCATGGATCTGAAAAGTTCAAATAGATACGATGGACTTCCCCAGCGTCAAAATAATGAATAAGGTCCATAGCATTTACATTCATCATACGGGCATTTTTCTGCCCTGATTCTTTTATTTTATCAATCGCCGATACGACGATGCTTTTCTGTCTTTCTATCCCGATAAAATTTGCGCTCTCGTGGCGTTTAGCCATTTCGGTAATGAATTGTCCTTTTCCAGTCCCAACTTCAATACAGATCGGATGATCGTTGTTGAAAAGTTCATTCCATTTCCCTTTCCAATTTTCCGGATCAGGCACGACGATTTGTGGATTGTCGTCCATTTTATATTGTGCCCATGGTTTATTTCTTAGACGCATACGTTCAAACCCTTTCTGATTACGTTTATCCTCGGATATTTTACCATGAAAGGCGTCAAAAAATGAAATTCGTATGATTAAATGTAACGTGTATTTTATATAAAGGAGAATCGGTGAGTATTTTGGAGTAATTTTTATCATCGTAGACGTAAATGACAACGACATAGTGAGAGCGTATCATATCCTTCCATATACCAATTATAGCCATTAGGGAAGTAAACGCTTTCAAAGGTAACATTATAAACGTTATATTATTGGAACGTAAAAAAACACTACAGGAGTGGTTTAACGAATTCATGTCTATTTTAAAAAAGACCTTGTCGAAGACAGCAGAAGTAACAGTATTGACGATGTTCAGTGGATTATTTGCAGGTTATGCATTAGCTGTTTATCCATTTGAACTTATCGCACAAAAACAAACGATCCGTGCACAAAAAGTTAAAATCAAGTACGCTTCTTCTCAGTACTCATCATAAATGTAAGGCTTCGTCCAATTTTAATGTTCATTTTTATGAATATTGTTTTAGAAGCCAATTGAAAGAAAGATCTTGCTCAGGCTAACATGCTGGTCTGATGCAGGATCTTTTTTCTTAGGGACAAATTACATCTATCCAATCGCTAATCCGTATATACCAGTTTTAAGGTAAAGGATTGTTTTGAAGGAATGAAATCAAAACATTATCGCTAATAAGATGAAAAAAACGGTGATACTAAGTACAATGAAAGAAAAAAGGTGAGGATTACATGCAGGATTTTTTAATTTTTTGGGCTCCACCGCTTGTCTTGATCATTGCAATCATCAGTCTTTTCATTTGGGGAGCGAAAAAATAACCGGATAAAAAGCATCCACATTGACACATCCTAAAAGCAAACCGACTTGAAAGGATGCGTAATCATGCCATTACAAGTTAATGATCAAATTTCATTGCTTGCGGATATTTTAAGAAGTCATCAGTTGGATCAGTGTGGTTCAGATTCAGAATGCCAACAGTTGGAGAGGTTGACGAATTCCCTGCTCCAAAATCCCCAGACCCCTTTAGAACTGCGGGACACCTTGATAGCTATCCAGACATACGGACAAAACGGCGGGCAAGCAAAGTCACTTGAACACCATATCATCCAATCAAATGGTGATTTAAACCAATGGATGAGCGTGATCGATCAGATGTAGCTTGGTTCAGATTACTTATAGAAATAAAGAAAAGCGCAAACACCCCGGTCGGCCACGAAGGGCACTGGAAGTCCGACGAGGAGGCTCGAACCAAACAAAGTTCGGTTCTGCGTGGGTAACACTTCGACCTAAATCAATGTGTCGGCCGCCGCTGAAGGTCTGAAGTGATCCAAGTGGTTGGGCGTTGGAGCTAGACATTCCTTCATCGGAATAAAAAGTTTTTCTAATCTTTTAAAGAAAACTCGGGCTTTGCCGAGCCTGTGGCGACGGCTGAGCCTAAGTTGAAATTATACTTTCTTATCGCGCAAAAAAGATGAGCCCTTTCTAAAGGACTCATCTTCTTTTCAGTGATATATTTGTTTATCTAATTGAACAAGGTAATTCATCCAATATTTCGCTTGTTCTTCTTGACCGCGTTCGAAGTGCCAAAAAATCGATTCTATTGTTTGAGCTACTATATACCAATGCATTCTTATTTTTAATGAATGTGTCAGCGGAATGCCATAGGAACGTAACCATTGGTCCCATTCCTCATCAGGGACATACCAATAGAGCAGCATAGCCAGATCCAACGCTGGATCTGCGATCATCGCTCCATCCCAGTCGATCAGGAACAATCTGTTCTCTTCAGAGATAAGCCAATTATTATGATTTACATCACCATGACAAACAACATATTGGTCTGTTTGGACCTCGTGTAAATGCGAAGATAAGTAATCCAGATAAGGCTGAAGCTCTTCCTGGTATTGATGATTTTTATTTGTTTGATGTGATAATTCATCTAACACTGCTTCAGGGGTTAACGGTTGTTTCCCAATTCTGCGTAGCATCGAAAGCAATTCTTGTGAACGATGAATTTTGGAAAGCAGTTTAGCAACTAACTGTTGATTCATCTCTGCAGCTTTAAGCTCTCTACCATTCAACCAGTGCTGGGCAGTTATGACGTCTCCATTTTCTAATCGCTTGGTCCATAAAAGCTTTGGAACGATCCCCTCTGCCGATAATACAGCAAGGAATGGTGACGAGTTTCTTTTTAAGAAGATTTTCTCTTCTCCATATTGTGCGATATAGGCTTCACCGGTTGCACCACCCGCAGGCTTGACCTGCCAGCCGCTTCCTAATATGTGTTTCAATACGTTCACCTTCGATTTCATCATTCTATCTTTATTATCGGCTAAATTAAATCATTTCAAAGTATACAAACACGATAAATCTGTACAGATATAATATTTTAACACATAAATGCCCGTTCAAAAAGACACGAATTAGAAACAAGCAGTTCAAGGCACGACGGTTTTGAGGACTGAAGTGTATCTTTTAATACATGAGGACCGGAAAAACCGAGTAACGCCGAGATGCGCTGTTTATCATTTGATGGCTCTTTTGAACTTCTTATTAAATGCCTGTTCAAAAAGACACGAATTAGAAACATCACCGGTTAACTGCGTCACGTCCTGTGACAACACCGGTACTAGTACGTCCTGTGCGTCAGACATGTGCCGTTTAAATGTCTTTTTAAGTCAGCTACCCCCAACCAGATCACTTGACTAACAAACGTTTGGAATGAATCTTGATATTGACCGGAGTTGAACCGATCAACTCACCATCTGCGTGCATCGTTGCTGGTCTATTTGTATCAACTTCGATCTCCTTCCCTACCAATAACGTAACTTCTTTCAATTTGGTATGTAATCCTAAAAAAACAGTCCCGAATAGAATCAGCAGTTTTCTTCTGGAAAGGTTATGGACAATACATACGTTCAATAGTCCATCGTTGGGTATCGCATCCGGACTGATCTTCATTCCACCACCATAATATTTAATATTGGTCGTAGCAATCAACCAGACATCACTGAATTCATGTTCCTTCCCATCCACCTTTATTTTCAACTGGAATGGCTGGTATGTCATTGCTAATTTCATAACAGTAATGATGTAAGATAAAGATCCCATCCCTATTTTATTTAATATCCCTTTATATTTTGATTCGTTCGTACGCCTCGCTACTTCTCCGTCAAAACCGATTCCGAGTGAGCTTGTAAAAAAACTGGGTTTATGTTTCCGCTTACGAAGCCGATACTCACCTATATCAAATCTTCTAATTCGGCTCTTCTTTGAAGTGATATGAAGAAGAGCTTGTGCTGTTGCCCTGGGAATTTTAAAACCTCTTGCAAAATCGTTACCGGATCCGGCAGAAATAAAAGAGACTGGTATAGCCGGATGATGGCTTAATCCATTGATCACCTCATGCATCGTACCGTCGCCACCAACAGTGACAATCCCCTTCATATGTTCATGATGAATATGGGCCATTTGTTGAGCAATGTCTTTTCCATGCCCTGGTCTTTGGGTAAAAAAGCTTCGGTAGGGTATATTTTGTTCTTGTAAATTACGTTTTACTTTCTCCCAAACCTTTTCCCCTCTACCGTTCCCAGCTTTAGGATTGATGATGAAGATGTAGAACTTTTCCATTTATAAGCCACTCTCTTTCGATGGTCTTATTCTTTTTTCAACAAAATGTTCTGAAATTCCTCTTTATCCGTATATAAATGTCGTCAATGATAACTGTTTGTTTGGATAGTACACATGATTTTCGTACTGTTCTTATCCTACGAAGCGCTCATACGGACATTTAGTCCATCATTCAATCGGAACTTGACTCATCCCACTGATGCTTATCACGATCCCATTCCGGCCTTCTGTAAGCCGAGGTTGCACAATGTGCCAATACGATTTTAGCAGCTTTCAGTTGCTTGAATTTGATTGGACTCAGCTGCCTTTTCAACGCTTTTTTCCACTCACTATAATTAGTCTGATCAACAATTTGGATATAAGATGGTATATTGTCGCGATTCATATATGCATTTTGTGCAAGTATGATATAAGAAATTTTCAGTTCGGTCGTTTTGATATCGGTGACTGATTCTATAAAATAATTCATCCGCTGGACAGCAGAGATTGGATTGATGATTTTCCGTTTCTCTTCATGCCTTTCACATTCCCAGAATCGATTCCGTGATGTATGGACAACCTCACCTTTACTTGTCTCTAATAGAACAATCGCTTTGATCGAATCAGGACCAATCAAAAGCACATCCAATTGGGTCTGGGCTTTTTTCAATTGAATGATAGGTTTGTAGAGCACCAGATAGTTATCCGGCAATTCTTGGACAAGGAAGCGAAGGAATTTGTCCTGTTTAATCGTTGAACTGATTACGGATGTTTCTCTTATTGTGGAACTCGCCCACTTCAATTGAAATTGGAACAGCTCTTCCCGGAAATCTTCTTTCACTTCAGATAAACTTCGGGGATCGATCCTCACCTTTCCGGACTCGATTATTTCATTTTCTGGATTGTCCCGTTTCCTTTTCCACCATTTACTCTTAGTAGGATGCTCTTGTTCAGGGGAATACAAATCTTCCTTCATCTGATCGATTTCCCAATTCACTTTTACCCTATTCCAACGATCGCGTTTCAATCGCGTATATTGTCCTGTATAACGAAAAACATCCTGTTCATACCTTGAAACGCAATCCTCCAATTTGATCAGTTGTGCCAATCTTTATCACCTGCCTTTTAAACCCATGAAGCAATGATTGGGATGATGATGGATGCCACAAGTGCTGAAATGGTCATCGCTACTGAGCTTGTCGCTGCTGCTTGGCTGCCATATTCCAGGGCTTTTGAAGTCCCGATTGCATGTGAAGCAGCCCCCAAACCCAATCCTCGCGACATATCACTCTTTATTTTAAACCATTTGAATAAGTAGGGTGCTGTGATTACACCGCCTATTCCAGCAATCATGGCGAATACGACGACTATTGAAGGCATACCGCCTGAAACTCTTGTTATCTCCATTGCCACAGGAGTCGTAACCGATTTTGGCAACAGAGACAAAATAACATTTTGAGATGTTCCAATCATCTGGGCGAAAAATAACCCTGAAAACACACCTACACAAACTCCTGTAACAATACATAAAAGGAGCGGAAACGTATATTGCATCAACAAGCTACGGTGGATATAAAGCGGATAAGCAAGAGCGACAACTGCTGGTCCTAATAGCTTATCGATCCACACTGCACCTGTCATGTATGTTTCATAAGAAAAATCGAGAATGACCAAAAAACAAATGATAACAGTTACAGCCGTCAAAATAGGTGTCAGAAGAGGATGTCTCCATTTTCTATAGAGTTGGAGGCTCAATAGGTATAAGCCGATTGTTAATGCTGGAAATGAAATTTCTATCAAACTATGTTTCATTTGACCTCTTCCTCAGGCGTTTTGACATAAAAAAGTCCAACAATTTCCCGGAGATGAGCATCACGAGAATTGTACTGACAAGGACTGCCGGGATAAGAAGCAATCCTTTTCCTTTGAAAACATGACTGAATTCCATGACCCCAACCGTCACAGGAATGAAAAAGAGCGTTAGATGAGCAAGCAGGTATCGACTTCCTTCCTGTATCCATCTTAATGGGAGGATCTTTGTCACGAGCAGACAAAAAAGAAGGACCATTCCAATGATACTTCCCGGAATCATAAGATCCAAAGCATTTTGAATCCAGGTTCCCGCTAAATACATAGAATAAAGAACCAGAACTTGTATGATGACAATAGCTACCATTCGTATCACTCTACAAGTCTCCGATCTTGAAGCGTCGGTATGGAACGTACATCGGTTCCTTACCTGGGTGTATTTCATATAAGATGATTTCATTGACTTCCCAGCTGCACCCAGTCAATTCTGTTGGCAAGATGCAGCATTCATTCGAAACACGCTGGGAGTCACCCCCCCACCGTTTTCCAAGCGTAATATGGGGCCGATAAGGCCTTGATTCCACCTCGAAACCGGCTGAGAAGCACCTCTGTTTCGTCCGTTCTTGCAGCTGGTTCAGCTGTTCAGAATGGTCGATCCCTAACCAAAACACACGGGGGGTCTTCGGATTCCCAAAATAACCGACATTATTTAAGGCTAATCGAAAAGAAGGTGTATTGATCTTATCCATTTCTTCAATCAATTGGCCTAACCTTTCATCAGGAGATGCTCCTAGAAATTGAAGCGTAATATGGTAATCACCCAAAACTGTCCATTTCTTAAACGGAAGAAGTGGCTTGACTTCTTCTGCATAGCTGTGGATTTTCGTTTGGATTTCTTCTGGAATCGGTACTGCCAAGAAAGTGTGCCTAGACATTTTGTAACCTCCATATTGAAGTTATCATCAGTCTAACAAAAACAGGTCATGACTGGAATATTAATGGATTTACCTTTAAAAACATTAAATTAGAGTGGTTTACTTGGATTTGTTATAATAAGCTAGAATCTTCAAGTACAAAGGACGTGTTATGATTGCGTGTTGTTAATAGTATAGCTGATTTAATAGGAGATACACCTTTGGTCAAATTGAATCGTCTGCCTGATCCGAACGGGGCAGATGTTTATGTTAAATTGGAAGCATTCAATCCAAGCGGCAGTATTAAGGATCGTGCAGCCTATAACATGCTTACGGAAGCAGAAGACAAGAACCTTTTGAAAGAAGGTTCAACGATCATCGAACCGACCTCTGGAAATACCGGAATCGGGCTTGCGATGAACGCAGCGGCAAAGGGCTATAAAGCGATCATTGTAATGCCGGATACCATGACCCATGAACGAATCAACCTTTTAAAAGCCTATGGAGCAGAAGTTGTTCTTACCCCAGGTGATGATAAAATGCCAGGCGCGATTGCCAAAGCAAAAGAACTTGCAGATGAGATTCCGAACAATTATATGCCGATGCAATTCGAGAACCCTGCGAACCCGGATGCCCATCGCACGACCACAGCAATTGAAATCCTTGAAGCAGTCAAGCAGATCGGGAAGAAATTCTCTACCTTCGTGGCACCGGCGGGAACAGGTGGGACGATAACAGGGACGGGCGAAACGCTGAAAGAACATATACCTGATCTCGAAATCAGAGTCGTAGAACCAGAAGGCTCCCCCGTACTATCGGGCGGTAAGCCAGGCAAGCATAAACTAGTCGGCACAAGCCCCGGCTTCATTCCGCCGATCTTGAACCAAAACGTATACGATGAAATTATACGCATTAAAGATGAAGAGGCAATTGAAACCACTCGAAAACTGGCAAGCGAAGAAGGAATCCTTGTCGGACCCTCCTCAGGTGCTTCGGTATATGCTGGGCTTCAAGCTGCCAAGAAGCTCAGTCCCGAGGAAGTCGTCATCGCCATTACTTGTGACTCGGGTGAACGCTACTTATCAAGCGATATTTTTGATTTCAGTAAATAAGATACGCTAAAGAAAACTCGGGCTTTGCCAAGCTTTAGTACAGGCTGAGCCTTAGTTGCGCTTACATTGAAGAAAGTATTTTATACTTGCTTTAAATGTAAACGAAAAGAGGCGATCCACACTTATGGAACTGCCTCTTATTACATCTTTTTTTGTCAATAGGCTACTTTATGTGGCAAAAGTTTCAAGTTAACGATGAGAAGCAATAAACCAATCGTGGTCATTGTACCGAAGAAAAGATACATCGCAAATAATGAATACGCATCATAAATTATTCCACCGAGGAACGTACTGAACCAGCTGCCGAGTCCATTCCCCATCGAGCTATATAAAGCCACTGCTGTCGCTTTCACATCACTTGGCGCTATTTCACGGACATATTGAAGTGCAGCAGGGATGAATAACCCAATTGAAAAGCCCTGGGCGATGGTCGTTGCATATACTGCAAGAAGACTAGGTTCAATAAAATAATAAAACCATCTAATTGCTGAAATAAGTGATGCAGCTATCAAGATCTTCTCAATCCCGACCTTGCGGATCCAACTGCCCGAGAACTTCATGAACGGAGCCTCACTGCCTGCAGCAAGCAAAAATGCAATTCCTACTCCTGCTAACGTTCCGCCGATCTCTTGAATGTACAGTCCGAAATAAAAATTGTTCGATTGAATGGGACCAAAAACACAGAATGTGGTCAACATAAACAAAACGAACTTTGGTAATTTGAAAAGTGTTACGATTCCGGTACGTAAATCAACCTTTAAAGGATTGCTCTCTTTCGGCATCGCTGACACAAAGATGATACAAATAAATAAGGCCGCTGCAAAACAGTAAAAAATCAAACCCAGTCCTAAGGTTTCTGCAAGATTACCCATAACGTAGACAGCAATGGCAAATCCGAGAGCCCCCCATAGACGTAAGTTTCCATAATCTTTATTTTTGGCCATCACATAGTTCAGAGTGATACTGTCAGAAACAGGTACGATTGCACTCTGGAATGTGGCAAGCATGATGGATATCACAATAAGACTAATATAGCTCTCCATTAGCACGAATGGTATTGCGATCAAACCACTCATCGCCAAAGTAAAAATGAGGACAGCCCTAGGTTTTCGAGTATAATCACATACGATGCCCCATACCGGCTGAGCAATGATCATGACAACTGGGCTGACCGACATGATCGCTCCGATCTGGGTGCCCGTCAACTGGACTTCTTGCTTCAAATAAACACTTAACAGAGGAAAGAAGGTTCCAAAACCGAAAAACATGAAGAAATAAAACAAGCTGAAATTCACAGATGCCTTTTCAAAATGATGTTGCATTATAGCTCTCCTGACTAATTATTCATAATGTATCAACCTCTGTCGATTGTATCGCAACTAATAAAAAAATCAATCAGGAAACTTGCTAAATCCAATCAGAGAGGATCAGCACTTTTCCTAAAAGAAATCTTTAAGACTTTTCATGATTATTTCGACTTACATTGCTAATTTAGATTTTTCAACCATAATGCGACCCTGGAAGAGTCAAACAGAACAATGACAGCTTGTCTTTATCGTATTATTCGTTCACTTGGCCAATTCGTAGATTGCTTGGGCATAGATGGCTGTTGCTCTCAGTAGACTTTTAATATCGGCGTGCTCATCCTTTTGATGGGCAATTTCCGGGTCACCTGGAAATTGAGCACCAAATGCAACACCCGCATCTAGAGAGCGTGCATAAGTCCCTCCCCCGATGGAAATCAAGTACCCTTCATCACCTGTATGTTGTTCGTACACACTCATCAACTTCTTGATCAATTCATGGTCCTTTGGTACGTGATGAGGAGTAAGATGTTCGATTTCATGCAATTCATAACCGAATTTAGCGCCAACTTCTTTTAAAATCGAATTCGTTCGTTTAAATTCATGGGAAACTGGGTAGCGAAGATTCAATCCGAATCGGCCACCTTTATCAGAAGTATAGTTCATGATTCCTGTATTCAATGTCAATGGACCTGTGATATCATCAGAGTCCTTGATGCCCAATTTTACACCTTCTGTATCATCGGTGAGATAATCATTGGCTAAACGTATGAAATCATTAGCCTCTTCATCCATAGAGTATTTTGATAAAAAGGATGCTAAATACAAGCCTGCATTTTTCCCTTTTTCAGGCTTACTTCCATGGTACGATAGTCCCTCAACATTCAGCTTGTATTGTCCATTTTCTTCACTTACGCTGCCATTCAATTCTTTGTCTTTTATAAATGAATGGAACTCTTCTGCAATTGAAGCTAACCGCTGTCCTTCTAAAACGGCTTCGGCAAAATCCGGAACCATGTTCAATCGTCTGCCGGATTCAAAGGAAACAAGATGGACGTCCCCGCCTTCAGACGAACCTTGTTCTTTTCGTTTCCACTCACAATCGAACAGTCCTTTTTCTGCATAGATGATCGGAAAACTGGCATCAGGTGCAAACCCCATTGTCGGCATTTCCTCGTGTTTGAAATAATGCTTTACACAACGCCAATTACTTTCTTCATCTGTTCCGATGATCAACCGTACCCTTCTGTTCAAATCAATGCCTAAATCTTTGATGATTTTCATCGCATAGTAGGCTGCCATTGTTGGGCCTTTATCATCAATCGCCCCTCTTGCAAATATTTTCCCGTCTCTTATTTCTGCTGCAAAAGGATCCGAGCTCCATCCATCTCCTGCCGGAACAACATCAATATGGCAAAGGACTCCGATTAACTCTTTTCCTTTTCCAAACTCTAGATGACCAGCATAACCGTCGAGATTTTTACTCGTAAAACCATCGGATTCCCCTTTTTCCAATAAGTGTGTCAAGGTATGATGGATGCCTTCCCCGAACGGCGCTCCTTCTTTAGCTGTGTCAGGGTCAAGTATACTTTCAAAATGCAGTAAGGTTTGCAAGTCTTTTATAAATTCTTCTTTTCGTTGTTCAACTTCATTTTTCCAATCAATCATGCGTCAGCCCCTCCACTCCTTATGAAGTCTGTATTCTTTCATACGTTTCTCTGTCACAGATGACGAACAACCTGGCATGATTGGGAAGGGCATCATCCATCCTGCGGTTGATATCCATTTTATCCCCATCAGCAATCAAGGTTGCCCCCTCCTTTATCAAATCATCAAAAGCTTGTTTATATGTCTCCCAATGCGGTTTTTTGTCAATTTCATACAAATTATCTCCAATGCCTCGACTCATCAGCTGGCTGTATATTTTGGAGATGCCATTCGTGAGCGCCGCCCGGACAGCGAGTCGAGAAATCGTTTCGTTCGATAAGATGAACTCGTCTACTTTCACATGTCTGAAATTTTGAATATGGCTTTCATTTAAAATTTCTACTGTGCTGTGAATTTCTGGTGAAAGTCTTTCGATCGTTGTTACAATCAACAGTGTTTTTCCATCTGTTAGCAGAGGATCCTTGATGGTCTCGTCTGCAAAAAGCAATACTGACCTGGCACCTGGTAGGTTTGCTTGCAGTAGCACTTCTTCCCTGGTTGCATCCCCTTGTATGTAATGGACGTTTTCATGCAAATAAGGTGTCTTAGGTAATTGATCAATAATGACAACCTCCTTGATCGCTTCTGACTGTAAGATCTCTTCTATCGCAAAGCGTGCCTTTTGCGACCAACCAATAATAACAATATGTCCCTCTTCTTTATAGGCCAACAACCCTTCCTCCTTCCTGCGTCTGATCATTCCGAAGCCATCTACCACTTTTCCGATGACTACCCCGATCAATCCGATTCCGACTATGTAAAGAAATACCGCATAAACCCTGCCACCGACTGAACTTGGATAGAAATCACCATACCCCACAGTCGTTACAGTGGTCATCACCCACCAAAAGGCATCAAATGGATTGGAAAACGTTTCAGGCTCGATCAACCCCATCATCAATGTGCTTCCTAGGATCAAGATAAGGCTTGATAAAAATATGAACCATGTATTCAGTTTGATTACCTTCACCCAAAATCGTTTTATTAAATACACCGGCTTCCTCCTTCCTTTTCGACAATAACATACAAATTTCACATGAACACTTTGAATTATTCACAGAATTATTATACAATATTTCTAACTAGGAGGTGGGGGAAGGCGATTATCCGATATCCACTCGAAAATAAGAAGTACAGTGGAATTAGACGAAGGTCTGGTTTGGAAGGACAGTCAGTCACATCTCTTAATCTTCAGTTTCCTTGGTAAGTGGTATTGTCATGTGTATTTGAACGGTTAATTTTTTGAATATTTCAACAGAACCTTAATATTCATTTAATAATCAGCCTATACACTGTATATGTAAGTGTAAAAAAGGTAAGGAGTGGTTGTTTGAGTCCTTCGACTGAACGTATGTTGAACCGTGTAAAAGCAATTTATATGTTTATTCACGAAAGTGGTACGGTCACAACACAACAGCTTGTCGACGAATTCGGTACGACGCAAAGAACGATTCAGCGAGATTTAAACGTACTAACGTATAATAACCTGGTGTCAAGCCCTACAAGAGGAAAATGGAAAACAACATCTAAAAAAGTGAAATTGGCATAATTGTAATAGAACGGGTCCCCATCAGTTGAGACCCGTTTTTCCTTTATTTTTTTATACGAAATCACGACACGCTTGCAGAAAAAAGACCCAGACGGGATTCCACAGCCAGGAACGGTTAGGGTGCGGATCACCTACGGAAAGAGAGTGAATTTCCTAGAAATCTAACAGAGCTTTATAAAAACAAGGAGAAAACAACAATTTGGATCAAAACCACGTTTGTTTTCCAGAACGGTGTGATTCAGACACTTATGGGTCAGCCAATGATTTCATTCACACTATCTACAAGATAATCTTTGAAGTGGTTCGGTACAATAATTTCTTCTGGTCCCCAATCCATCGTTTCTTTAAGGCGGAGAAACCTGTTTTCCTCAGATACAAGCTTAGCCCAAAACCCATCTGCAAGCGCTAACCCTACGACTCTGCGTGTTTCCCAATCAATCACGATATCGATCACTTTACCTAGTGCCTCATCGTTATTTGTTTTGACCTTTTTTCCGATGATCGCTGAAGTGGCGATTGAATCGACAGGATCATGCAGCTGTTGATCAACCCCACCTACTTTCACATAATGCTCCGTCACCTCTATGACATTGTTGAAAGAGACATACCGTGTTTCTTTGTCGTAACTTTTTAATATGGAATCTTCTCCTGTAATGGGAGGGGTATTCGCAGCAGTCTGCCCACCTGCACTATTGATGACATTATCCATTGATGTATCGATCCTGTTCTGGCCATCGTAGTTTTCAGGGTTCTTCTCGATAAAGAGAAGGTAATCTAAATTGTACGTTTTCTTGTTAAGGAGCAAATCGTCCACTTTTGTTTTTGACTCTTCATTATCAGCCGTAATGATTTTATGATTCAGAATATCTTTACCGAATATAAGCATGTTAATTTCTCCTTTTTTACAAGTATGTTCAGGTTAATACCCTTCTATAACGGGAATAAAACTCTCAATGACTTGGAGAATCTTTTTCAAGCATTTCAATCTCTTGTTGGGTCAACGAGCGTGATTGTCCTGGTAAAAGAGACGGGTCCAATTTCACTGATCCCATTTGCAGTCTTTTTAAATAAAGGACTCTTTTACCAACAGCCTCGAACATCCTTTTTACCTGGTGGAATTTTCCTTCTGTAATGACTAATTCAATTTCAGAATGGGTGCCGCTTGATAGTATGGCCAGTTCTGCAGGCTTTGTTATATATCCATCATCAAGCTCTACCCCTTTTTCAAACCTCCTACGATCCTTTTCCGTTACCCTTCCATCGATTTTGGCATAATACGTTTTCGGCACATGTTTTTTCGGAGCAAGCAGCCGGTGGGAAAGCTGGCCATCGTTCGTCAAAATCAACAAACCTTCAGTATCTCTATCCAGTCTCCCTACAGGAAATGGTTTATGGGAAACAAATTCATCCCCCAGAAGATCAACGACCGTCTTATGAACCTTGTCCTCAGTAGCCGAAATGACTCCGGCCGGTTTATTCATCATGAGATACACATGTTTTACATAATGTACGACATCACCGCTGACAGTAATCGCATCCAACTCAGGTTCAACGTGAGATTTTCCATCCTTCACCATTGTACCATTCACTTTAACAAGACCCTTCTTCAGGAGTTTTTTGACGTCTTTTCGACTCCCATAGTTCATATTTGCTAATAATTTATCAATTCTCACGAAAAAACCCTCCTAACAACTGTAAAAATGTAGCTTATTTTTTCTATATAAGTGTATAATAAGGTAAAAATAGTCCAAAAGGAGGGGTACCTTTGAAACAATCAATCGGGTTGCTCGCTACAGGAAGAAAAAAATTGGACCATCCAGCACCTGTGCTTGAATTTTATACAAGTCCATTGTTCCAAAAATCTGTACAATATGCAAAAGAACATTACGATCGTTTTTACTTTTATAATGCAAAAGACGGGCTTCTAGTACCTGATCAAAAATTAGAACCTTATGACTTATCCATCAAGACATTTTCAATTATGGAGAAAAAAGTCTGGGCCCGGAAGGTGATCGAAACGTTCATGCAGTATGAATCACAAGAGGATGTGCTCGTCTATCTTCATGGAGGAAAAGTATATCGTGACCATCTTGAACCGCAGCTTGAGCAGAAAGGGTATGAATATACCATTCCAATGAAGGGACTGGGAATCGGCCAACAGCTTGCATGGTTTGATGAACAGCTGGGCAGTTCGGATCCGGATAAATGAATATCCGATAGTTTCAAGACAAAAAGAAGAAGGCCTTGAAAGTAGGCCTAATTTGAGCGTGCTTTTTTACGTTTGAACAAACGATCGACCCGATCCCCGAATATGTGCTGGAACAGCCCAGAGAAGTAACTCATATACAAATAAACTCCTGCTCCTGCTAAAACACTTATCATCAATACGGATAAGGAAGTGAACGTACTGTTATAATTTGTACCTACGATCGCTTCTACTCCCCATTTGACAAGTATGACTGCAATGACCATCAGTCCGATGAACATTCCAATCAAAATCGAGCGTTTATATACTGGTCTGAATTGATATTTTGCATATCGCTTGATAATTAATGCATTGATCACAATCGAAAGTAGATAGCCTAAGTTTGTCCCTATGATCGCCCCAACAATACCGAAGTTTGCAATCAATATATAGTTCAAACTCAACTTCACAAATATGCCCATCAGTAAACTATAGACTGCAAAACGCTGTTTGTTGATTCCCTGGAGGATTGCAGCCGTCACCGTGAACAGTGCAAACACGATTGCTGTTGGTGCATACCACGAAAGGACCATGCCGCCGATCTCAATGTTTTTTGAAAACAATAACGAGTAAGCTGGCAATCCGAGCAAAGCCAGTCCAACACCTGCTGGAACAGTCAAGAATAAAACCATCTCGAATATTTTCGTGATTTGACTTTGCAACACAGGAAAGTCTTTTTTTGTATACAGTGTCGTGATCAATGGAATGACTGTCAACGCCAGCCCAGTCGCTATGGAGACCGGAATCATGATCAATTTCTGGGAATAGGTCTGCAACACTGCATAAAACGATTCCGCAGTCGCCAGATCATAGCCAAATCCCCTTTGTAGGGCCTTATTGACCGTAACCATATCGATCACTTGGTAGAGGGGTATCGCCAATCCAACCGCAACGAATGGAATCGCATACCGGATCAATTCCTTATACATTTTCGGTAACGAAATTTTGTGGTCCACACTATTTTTCAACAATTTATCCAAATGGGGCTTCCGTTTTTTCCAATACCATACCAGAACGATTAATGACGCCAGTGCCCCGATGAATGCAGCGAAAGTAGCAAAACCTACTGCTGTACTTACTTCCCCTCTGAATACGACCATGACTAAAAATGCACTGATCAGGATGAACCCGATCCTCACGACCTGCTCGATCACCTGCGAAAGTCCTGTAGGGCCCATTGACTGGAATCCCTGGAAATATCCTCTGATCAAGCTCATGATCGGAACGATGATGAGCGCCGTAGAAACTAGCCGAATCACCATGGTCACGTCTTCCAACGAGTTTCCCCTGCCTGCTCCTTTGCTCACCAATATGCCCGCAATCCATTCGGCCAAGGAGAACAATAGGAGAAAAGCAAAGAATCCACTGATTGACATAACGATAAGACCAGACCTTAAAAGGCGTCTTCCGGTTACATAATCCCCTAAAGCGTTGTATTTCGATACGAATTTCGAGACAGCTAGCGGCAGCCCTAATGTCGAAATGCTCAAGAAGACGGTATAAGGCGTGTAAGCATAACTATATAGCGCCCCTCCGGATACTTCTTCCGTTTCGACTAACCATTCAAACGGGATGACAAAAATCAGTCCTAGAAATTTAGAAAAGAAAGTAGCCGCTGTAAGAATCAACGTGCCACGTATCAACTTTGACATATAACGTTCCAACTCCCAAATGCCATTTCGTATAATCCCATGTATTTTACCATAGTATGATAGCTTTCGCTAAAGCTTTTCCTTTCCTTGAAGGAAGCGATAAAGCACTTTCTTCAGTAAGAGTGCAACTAAGGCTCATACTCACCAAAGACTTGGCAGAACCATCTTTTTCTTTAACAGATTGTATAAAATTTTTTCAATGAAGAAATGTCTAGCTCCTACCCCGACCACTTTGGATCACTTCAGATCTCCTGCGGTGGCGATATACATTTAGGGTCGAAGTGTTACCCACGCAGAACCGAACTTGGTTTGGTTCGAGCCTCCACGTCGGACTTCCAGTGACCTTCGTGGTTGATCAGGGCGTTTGCGCTTTTCTCAAGTAAGCGGTATTGGAGTGAACTCGACGTTTGGAAGCCATAATAGAAATGTGCCGTCGTCAACTTCCTCCAGTTTCGTTGAAGACACTACAATATGGAACAGGTCTTTTGCTTCTTCCTTTAGAAGGAGCCTCCCAGCATTTTCATTCTTGAAAAGGACGGCTCGTTCTTCACCGCTATTCAGTTTAAAACAGAAAATATGACCATCCATCTCCTTATCGTATAACCAAATATAAGAGTAGCCTTTATTTTGTATTCGAACGAGTTGATCAATTTGTGGAATGAATAGCAATAATACATTTGTCCCCTTGAAAGAAGTCCATCCACCATCTTCTGGGATGTATGCTTCTGTGACAGATGGTTTGAATTGGTTTTCCACTTCCAATAAGCCCCTTCCTTATTAATCAAGATTTTGAACACGGAATATAATCATGGTATCTTACAGTGTAAGTAAAGAAAAGTAGGTGTACATATGGAATATGATGTCTTGATCATCGGCGGTGGCCCGTCAGGCTTGATGGCAGCTGTTGCGAGCGCTTCTAACGGTGCTTCCGTTTTACTGGTCGATAAAGGGAATAAATTAGGTAGAAAGCTTGCCATTTCCGGAGGTGGCCGCTGTAACGTAACGAACCGTCTGCCAATCGAAGAAATCATCAAGCATGTTCCTGGAAACGGAAAATTTCTCTATAGTGCCTTCCATATTTTCAACAATGAAGATATCATAGCCTTTTTTGAAGGGCTGGGCATCCGTTTGAAAGAGGAAGACCACGGCCGGATGTTTCCTGTTAACGATAAAGCACAGTCTGTCGTTGATGCTATGCTTAAGAAAATCAATGAGCTTGGAGTCGAGATCCGTACGAACACGGAAGTCAAAAAAGTGATTTATGAAGACCAGCAAGCAAAAGGAATCCAATTGAAAAACGGCGAAAAATTATATTCAAGGGCCGTGATCATTGCAGTCGGGGGAAAATCCGTTCCTCATACCGGTTCAACTGGAGATGGTTATGCATGGGCAAAGGATGCCGGACATACGATTACTCAGCTTTACCCTACAGAAGTCCCCCTTACCTCTGACGAAACATTCATAAAAGAGAAAACACTCCAGGGGTTGTCCCTGCGCGATGTCGCCCTAAGTGTTCTGAAACCGAATGGTAAGCCGATCATCACCCATCGGATGGATATGATTTTCACACACCTCGGGATCTCGGGCCCTGCAGCGCTCCGCTGTAGTCAGTTTGTCGTCAAAGCAATGAAGAAAAGCAATGAAGGCTATGTAACAATGAAAATCGACCTAATGCCAGACAAGAATACAGAAGAAATTTTCCAAGAATTATTGGCAATATTGAAGAATGATCCGAAAAAAGCGATTAAGAATTCGTTGAAAGGATGGATCCCAGAGCGGTACCTTCACTTTTTACTTGAGCAGTCAGATATCAGTTTAGATACGGTCTATACCCAACTGTCACACGCATCGTTACGTGATTTTGCCAACCTTGTCAAAGGATTCACCTTTAACGTAAATGGCACTCTTCCGATTGAAAAAGCCTTCGTCACAGGTGGCGGGATTTCTACGAAAGAAGTTGAACCAAAAACAATGCGTTCCAAATGCGTTCCTAATCTATATTTCTGTGGAGAAATCCTTGATATTCACGGATACACAGGAGGTTACAATATTACTTGTGCATTTGTAACTGGCCATCTAGCTGGTACAAATGCAGCAAAAGATTAACCAAGAGGAGACGATAAAATGGGGTACAAGTACAAAGACGATTACACTCTTGCCATGGATCGGAATGAGTTGGATATTCCGTACATCCATAAGTATTTATGCGAAGATTCTTATTGGGCGAAAGGGATCGATTATGACACAGTGGAAAAGTCAATCCGAAACTCGCTTTGCGTCGGTCTGTTTTATAAAAGAAGCCAAATCGGCTTTGCAAGAGTAATAACCGACTACGCAACATTCGGTTATTTGGCTGACGTTTTCGTAGATGAACGCCATCGGGGTAAAGGCCTTTCCAAATGGATGTTGACAGAAATCATGGCTCTTCCCGATTTCCAAAGGTTAAGGAGGATTATGCTGGCCACGGATGATGCACATGGTTTATATAAGAAGTTCGGTTTCGAAGTATACGACAACAATGACAAGAAGTTGATGGGAATCCGGCGAAAGGCTGAAGAAATGTACAACAGGGGTTGACTTTATCGAGTCAGCCCCATTTCTTTCACACGTTCCAAACGCCCATCACGGTAAATACAAAGGAAGTCACAAGGATCCTCATTTTCAAGCATTTCCGGAAGAAAGTATCGGATATTGCTGACGGCTCCTTGATTGTCCTCGTCCAGCACCCAGGCTAATTCTTTCCAATCCAGAATTCCTTCATCCATTTTTACAGGGGTCGGATTACCGTTTTTTTCTGTCAGATATATGAAGAAAACATGCATTCCGCCGACTTCCTTACCGTTAACTTCCCATCTGACAATTCCTCCATATCTTGGGGAGGCAATACAATATCCTGTCTCCTCTTCAACCTCACGTATAACGCTTTGTTCAGGAGACTCGCCAGGCTCCAGCTTTCCGCCTACCCCATTCCACAAGCCTTTGTTCGGTGATTTATTCCGGTTAAGCATCAGTACTTCCTGGCCTTTTATCATAAAACAAATGCAATATCGAATCATTTCCTCACACCTAAATACTTTTCTCCTAGTCTATCATTATTTCCATAATCACGCCCGGTAAAGGATCATCGCTGAAAAGCTATAGAGAGATTCGAAGTCATCCGTATCTTCATCAATTGCTACAGAGACCTGGTATTTGATATCGATGAATTGGGATTCATGCAGATGTGATAGGAAATTATTGACCTCCTCTTCAAGATCTAGTTCATGTTGAGCTTCAAAGAGTTTGATCTGCAACAAAAAAACACCCCCTAAATCGTACGTTTATCACGTAAATTCACCTGGGAGTGCTGGAAATCCTTTGACGAAAGACTTCTATTTTTGTCAGGAAACCGTTACATAATAAATGAATTTATCCGTTTTCCGCTTTAGAATCCGAGCAGCCATTGCCGCTACGTATTTTGATTCCGCGATTACCACTATATCCCGGTCGCAAATTTCTCCTTCTTTCGTCGTCCTGGACAAATAGGATAAAGGAATGTTCTTCGTCATGAACGGAAATGGATTACGATGGGAGGATTGGTAATCACGTACATCAATCATGCAATATTCACTCTGGTCTGCAGCCTCCTGGTGAAATGCTTTCAATTTCAGATAAGGCAGTAGATAGGAGAAGAAGATGTAAACAACGAGCACAAACAGGATGATTCCCCAAATCATCTCTCGGTTTCCCCTTTCTTTCTTATATTATTTTGTTTGGCCATCCCATTCAAGCATTCCGCCGACCATATTTTTGACTATATAGCCTTGCTCTTGTAAAAAATATCCGGCATTTTCACTACGTCTTCCTGAACGGCAAACCATGATATGTTCTTCGTCTTTTTCAATCTCATTCAATCGATCTGGGATTTCCATCAAACGAATATGCTTTGCCTCTGGAATTTTCCCGGCTTCTACCTCTTCATTTTCACGAACATCTATAATGGAAATGTTCTTGCCTTCTTTCAACAGCTTTTCAACTTCAGCAGGCGTGATTGTTTTAAGTTCATTCTCCATGGTCGACACCCTTTCATTATCTATAGTCAATCATGTTCCTTTTTAATTGTTTCCGTCATTTATTTTACGAAGTTCACTAACAAAAGTAAAGAAATTGATTTAGTAGCGGTTTAACGATGAAGTTACGAGGGTTAACGACGAAATGGAGCCGTTTAACGACGAAGTCACGAGGTTTAACGACGAAATGTGGCAGTAACGACGAACTGCCAAAAAAGGACCAGCCATTATGTATGGCATCGGTCCTTTAAAATTCAACGGATCATCGAGCGCTTTTTGCGATTTTCTTTCCGTGCGGGTGCTGTGTCGAATAACCTTTTTTCTTCTGGGGTTTCAGGGATGACCTTTGGAACAGGGACCGGCTTCCCTGAGGAGTCCATAGCGACCATCGTCAGAAAAGATTCAGTCGTCAACGTTTTTTCATCAGTCAATAGGTTGGAAGAGAACACTTTCACGTAAACTTCCATAGATGTCCTTCCGGTAGCCGTGACAAAGGCTTCAAGCCCTAAAGCATTGCCAACTTTAGCTGATGACAAGAAATCTACTGAATCAATCGAGGCTGTTACAACTACACTGTTCGAATGCTTCATCGCTGACAGTGCGGCGATTTCATCAATATACGATAAAACGATACCACCGAAGATCGTTTGCAAATGGTTTGTGTCTGGTGGTAAAACCAGCTTGGTTTGGATAATTCGTGAACGCCCTACTGGATATGCTTGTTCCATATTTTTCCCCTCCGATTTATTAAAAAATAAAAAACATCCTCAATATGAAGATGCCCAGGCTAAAATCGAAGCGGTCCATAACCGAATACGTTATGAGTTTCCGATCGTTTTTGCATGTAACACCCTCCTATCACCCGTAGGAATTCCTGTGTCCTTCCTTATGGCAGGTCTCCTGGCTCGGCTTCATCAATTCTATAACCCCTTCCCATTTCTTCATGAAACAGTGGCATGTTCTAGAACCTCAACCTCACAGTGGCGGGACCGCACCGGACTCTCACCGGCTTCCCTTTTAAGGACTGATCAGAAACATCAGCCCACCATAAAGCAACATATGAAATTATACCCCATCATTATAGCATATAAAAAAGGATCGACCTCTAAGTGAAGTCAATCCTTTTCATTTAGATTAGTTTGCGACGATATTAACTAATTTTCCTGGTACTGCAATGACTTTACGTACTGTTTTCCCATCGATGTTTTCTTTTACTTTACTGTCTGCCAATGCAATTTCTTCCAATTGGTCTTTATCCGCCTCCGTCGGAACCATCAGTTTCGCCCTGACTTTACCATTGATTTGAACGACGATCTCAACTTCATTTTCCGTCAATTTCGCCTCATCGAACGCTGGCCAGCTAGAATACGTGATTGTCTCTGTATGGCCAAGCTTCTCCCAAATCTCCTCAGCAATGTGTGGCGCTACCGGGGCCAATAACTGGATGAATCCTTCCATCAGCGGTTTCGGCAATACATCTTGTTTATATGCTTCATTGATGAAAACCATCATTTGTGAGATACCGACATTGAAGCGTAATTCCGCGAAGTCTTCAGAAACTTTTTTCACGGTCTGATGATAGACACGTTCAAAATTTTCATTCGGCTCAACGTCCTGGATTTTTCCTGTAAGTGAGCCATCATCTTCGACAAATAGACGCCAGATACGGTCCAAGAAACGACGGGAGCCATCTAATCCATTTTCCGACCAGGCGATACTTGCATCAAGCGGTCCCATGAACATCTCGTATAGGCGTAACGTGTCGCCCCCATGTGTCTTCACAACTTCATCCGGATTGACAACATTTCCTTTTGACTTGCTCATCTTCTCATTATTTTCCCCAAGAATCATTCCTTGGTTGTAAAGACGTTGGAACGGCTCTTTCGTCGGAACGACACCAACATCGTACAAAACCTTATGCCAGAAGCGAGCATACAACAAGTGAAGGACGGCGTGCTCAGCACCACCGATATAAAGGTCGACTGGGAGCCAGTGCTTCAACTTCTCTTCTGAAGCAAGCTGTTCGTTGTTATCAGGATCGATGTAACGAAGATAATACCAACAGCTTCCCGCCCATTGCGGCATTGTGTTCGTTTCACGGCGACCTTTTTTACCTGTTTCAGGATCGATGACATTCACCCACTCTTGAATGTTCGCAAGTGGTGACTCACCTGTTCCGGAAGGCTTGATATTGTCTGTTTTCGGTAGTGTCAATGGAAGTTCTGCCTCTGGGACCGCACTGCTTGTGCCGTCTTCCCAATGGATGATTGGGATCGGTTCACCCCAATAACGCTGACGACTGAACAACCAGTCACGAAGACGATAGGTGATTTTCTTCTCGCCTTTACCCTTTTCTTCAAGCCATTGGAGCATTTTTGTGATGGCTTCTTCTTTACCCAATCCATTTAAAAAGTCTGAGTTCACAAGCTCTCCGTCTTCGGTATAAGCTTCTTTCGTAACATCTCCACCTTTGACGACTTCAACGATCGGAAGTTCGAATTTTTTAGCGAACTCGTAGTCCCGTTCGTCGTGGGCCGGTACCGCCATGATCGCCCCTGTTCCATAGCTTGCTAATACGTAATCTGCAATCCAGACCGGGATCTTTTCACCATTCACTGGATTGATCGCATAAGCGCCTGTAAAGACTCCTGTCTTTTCCTTGGCAAGCTCAGTACGTTCCAGGTCACTCTTCGTTTCGATTTCTTTTTTATAAACTTCAACCGCATTCCTTTGCCCAGTTGTCGTGATTTCGTCAACATAGGTATGTTCTGGCGCCAAAACCATATAGGTTGCACCGAACAATGTGTCAGGGCGGGTCGTAAAGACTGTTACCGCTTTATCATGGCCGTCAAAGATAAACGTGATTTCCGCACCTTCAGAACGGCCGATCCAGTTGCGTTGCATCTCCTTCAGGCTCTCAGGCCAATCAAGGCCCTTAAGATCCTCCAATAAACGATCGGCATACGCTGTGATCTTCAACATCCACTGTTTCATCGGCTTACGGATGACTGGGTGCCCACCTCGCTCACTTTTACCATCAATAACTTCCTCGTTCGCAAGAACCGTCCCCAATGCAGGACACCAGTTGACAGGCACCTCATCAACGTATGCAAGCCCTTTTTTATAAAGCTGTAAAAAGATCCATTGCGTCCACTTGTAGTAATTCGGATCGGTCGTATTTACTTCACGATCCCAATCATAAGAAAATCCAAGCTCTTTGATCTGCCTGCGAAACGTATTGATGTTCTGTTCCGTGAATTCAGCCGGATCATTTCCTGTATCCAACGCATATTGCTCTGCTGGAAGACCGAATGCATCCCAACCAATCGGATGGAGGACATTGTATCCTTGCATCCGTTTCATACGAGCGACGATATCAGTCGCCGTGTAACCCTCCGGATGCCCTACGTGCAGGCCTGCCCCGGATGGATACGGAAACATATCCAACGCGTAAAACTTCTTCTTCCCAGGTTCAAATTCAGTTTTGAACGTTTTGTTTTCTTCCCAATAGGATTGCCATTTACGTTCAATTTGTGTGTGGTCAAAAGCCATGACTGCCACTCCCATTCCTTCTTCAAATTTAAGTATAAATTTCTCTGTAGTTCTGAATATTTGAAAGCGCCGAGCACCTGATTAAAACATTTCATCCTTTATGGTTTAAGAATAAAGCATGAATAGAATCTAAGTTTGAATCGAGAAGGTTTTGTAACGCCTGTTTCTTAGACAGGATAATCACGCCGTTTTTCAAATAAACACGCTAAATCTGTCATTATTCACGCCAAACAGGACGATCTTACTATCCTGAACCACTGCTCATTTTCACAGCATCTCCTAGCTCCACTTTCAATTTAAAGAAAGAGGAACAAGACAACGCTGAGATCAGAAACTAATCTCCCAAATAAACTGGTGGTTTAGTAACAAGAAGTTCAATGCAACGATGTTACGAGGATCGCAGCGTAGTTAATCCTACGTGAGAACCGGAGTTACGAGTTAACGAAGATTCTTGTTTGTCGCCAGAATCTTTAGGAAAGAGTAGCGATGAGGTCAAGGAGTCGCAGTTCCGAGGACCAGAGTTTAGTCAAGCTAAATGAGGACCGGAGGAACAAGACAACGCTGAGATCAAAAGCTAATCTCCCAAATAAACTGGTGGTTTAGAAACAAGAAGTTCAAGGCAACGATGTTACGAGGATCGCAGCGTAGTTAATCCTACGTGAGAACCGGAGTAACGAGTTAACGAAGAAATTCGCCGTTAATGAATCACCAGAAATATTAAAACCTCCCGCCACTGATTTTGTATAACATCAGGGACGAGAGGTTGGATACACATAACCTTCCCGCGGTACCACCCGCATTAGTGCAACAATCGCACTCACTCTAGCTCCTTATCGCGGAGGGACGACAAACGCTACTTGGGTTCACGTTTATGGCTCTGAGGCGAGTTCAAATAACTTCCGGGTTGGCTTTTCACCTGCCGCCAACTCTCTTGGTCCGTGTACTATTTTACTATTCCTCTTCTTCGCCTTGAATTTGTGAAGAATTTAATTTGTATTGTATTCAGATTTTCATAAATTGTCAAGCTGTTTTGTGAAATTAGGTTGATATCATGATGGACTTTTTTCCCGATTTTTATACGAAAAATCGATCCACCATCTTTTTGTAGGTGTAAAAGAATTCGGGTATTTCTTCCTGATCCAGGCCCTCTAATGCATTGGCCGCGACACTTCGATAATACCAGCTTTGCTTCTGTTTATCACCCTTGAATTTGTTCCATATATCATCCCCATCTTGCTCAAAAGATTCCTTCAGGCTTTCAAAATTATCGAGTTTATCAGCAATGATCAATGCTTTCACTTCCAGAGGGGCTGTACGGATGGCCTCGACGGTATGCTGCTTTCGTTCGGGCCATGTTTTCGACTTATCTTCCGTATTTTCTCTAACTAGATCTGTAACATTTTTCCCGAAGGCTTTTTCGATATCTATAAAATCCAAGTCTGTATCTTCTATCGTGTCATGCAGATAACCTGCAATGATAACGTCTTCCGGAAAACCTGCCTCCTTTAATATATTCGCTACTGCGATCGGATGGACAATGTACGGTTCTCCGGATAACTTGCGAACCTGTCCTTCATGGGCTTTTAAAGCAAGTTGTTCAGCCATCTCAATCCTTTTCATCTCTCATCCCCCTGTATCGTTCTCTCGCTTATCCGTCAAACCTTTCAAGAATACAATTGTAAGGATAAGCCAAATACCCCCAGCGGCAAAGCCTGCTATCACATCACTCGGGAAGTGGACACCTAAGTATACACGACTGAAACCGATCAGGAAAACAAGTGTCCATGTAGCCATAAGTGCATATCCTGCCTGCTTCCCTTTCTTCCTTAAGTAAGTCCAGAGTAAGTAACCTAAAAAACCGATGAATGCAGCGGAGTTCATCGCATGTCCGCTTGGAAAGCTTAGACCGCTAACATCAAGTAGCGGATTTTCATCCGGTCGTGCCCGGTTATATCCTTTTTTCAAAAACCGGTTCATTGCCCGTACCCCAATCAAGTTAAAGACGAGGACCAGCGAAAGTTTGATCTTCTTATTGACTAGAAAATACGTACCTAAGACAATCAGAAGCGGAATGGATACGAAAGCAGAGCCTACATACGTCATAAAAATGAAGAAGTTATTCAATAAGTCTGATCGAAGTAACCATACTTGTTTCATGACCATAAAATCAAAACGCGTCAAAGTATCATGAAAAAATCCCAACGTAATAAAAAGAATGAGCAAAAGTCCAGTCCATAAGGCGTATCTGTTCAAACTAAACGTATGAACGATCGAGCTTTTTTCCAATACAGGCTCACTCCTCTCCGCTTCTTATTGTATTTCACGTTTAGGACAAATATTATGCATAAAAAAAAGGAAAGGCCATCCTAAGAAGAAAGACGGCACCCACCACAATTGATACTTTATTTTCCAGATAGATTTCCAAAAAAATTGTATTTCTTTTTACGAATAATTGTTTTTCCTCGATGTGGACCATGTTCTCATTCCCATTTGGCGGCTACGTATCCAACATGCTAAAATGCTGAGTATAAATATGAATCAGGAAAGGGACAATCATGTCTGCAAAAACAACTGTTCCTCCTCATTTCGGGGATAAACGATACTATACTTGGAATAAACACCTTAAAGAATATTTTGGTGAAAAAATCATCAAAATTCCGATCGACGGTGGTTTCGACTGTCCGAATCGTGATGGTAAAGTCGCTTCTGGCGGGTGTACATTCTGTTCGCAAAGCGGTTCAGGTGATTTTGCCGGAAACCGTAGGGACGATCTCCTTAAACAGTTCAACACGGTTAAGGAACGTATGCATAAAAAGTGGAAGAAGGGTAAATACCTCGGCTATTTCCAGGCCTTTTCAAATACGTATGCCCCTGTAGAGGAACTACGCGATAAATTCGAAATCATTTTATCACAAGAGGGTGTTGTCGGTCTTGCAATCGCGACGAGGCCAGATTGCCTGCCGGATGATGTCGTAGAATATTTGGCAGAGCTGAATGAACGGACCTATCTCTGGGTGGAGCTCGGCCTTCAAACGGTTCATGAAAAAACGGCTGAGCTTATCAACCGTGCACACGATTACCAGTGTTATGTAGACGGTGTGAATAAACTTCGAAAGCACGGAATTCGGGTATGCTGCCACATCATTAACGGACTCCCCCAAGAAACGCCTGAAATGATGATGGGAACTGCACGAGAGGTGGCAAAACTGGATGTACAGGGCATCAAGATTCATCTCTTACACTTGTTAAAAAAGACACCAATGGTAAAGCAGTACGAGAAGGGTTTGGTAGAATTCCTGGATTTTGATACGTATGTCAATCTCGTCTGTGATCAATTGGAAGTCCTTCCTCCTGATACAATGGTCCATCGGCTGACTGGCGACGGTCCAGCCGAGCTTTTGATTGGACCAATGTGGAGCATGAACAAATGGAACGTCCTCAACTCGATCGAAGCGGAACTGGAACGGCGTGACAGCTATCAAGGGAAGTATTATCAGGGTTCCGAGGTGTCAACACGATGGATTTGAGCCGGGTATTGCCATTCGCAAAAGAATTGTTGGAAAAAGTGGTTGAATCTGGAGGGATTGCAGTAGATGCCACTGTCGGTAACGGACATGACACACAATTTTTAGCTGAACGGGTCGGAGAAAACGGTTTCGTCTATGGATTCGATATCCAGAAGGATGCGATTGACGCGACAAGGAAAAGGTTGCAGGAAGAGGGTTTGGATACCCGTGTCCGCTTATTTCAGGAAAGCCATGCTCATATCAAAGAATACGTCGATCTAACTCACCATGGTACTGTCCAGGCAGCTGTTTTCAACCTCGGCTACTTGCCAGGAAGTGATAAATCAGTCATTACAAAGCCTGGTTCAACTATTACTGCAATCGAGGGGTTGCTGGACATTTTGATGCAAGGGGGGCTCATTGTCCTTGTTGTTTATTATGGACATGTCGGCGGACAAGAGGAAAAAGATGAATTGATGAATTATTTACAAGGTATGGACCAGTCCAAGGCACATGTGATTCAATATCAATTCCTTAATCAAAAAAACAATCCACCATTTGTGTTAGCAGTTGAAAAGAAGAAGTGATTTTGTGAAAAATGAGGCTGAATCTATTTTTCCGGCCTCGTTTTGTTCCGTTTTTATAGGAAAGCACCTTCTAAAAGACTAAATTAAAATGCAGAAACCCTTTCTTATAGTGCCCGAAGATTTTTGACTGAAAGGATTATCCCTACAACTCGGGTATCTAACACTACAATTTTAAAATTATCTTAACAACTCGGAAATTATCCCGACAACTCAGGATTTATCTCTAAAACTCCTTTTGACTTCTGAATTCCACAAAAAACCACACCAGTGATTCCTGATGTGGCACTCAACCTTCTCATGCTTTCACTTTTCGGTAGATCCAGCTGTTCCAATAAAAGTAGTAGGCTGACATTCCCCCTGCTCGCATCAGTTTTTTCAAGACATCTTGGACATCCCGTTGTCTTTTCACCTTAGCATCTGTCGAATAGATTCCCAGCAGTCCTCTTGTAATCAAGGCATGGAATTTAGAATGAGGAAGGTCTTTTGCGGACCGGTCGGCCATCTTGAAAAAGTGCAATAGACGGTCAATCATCCGATCCTGGCTTTCATAATAGAAACAGAAATTGAGATCGCCCCCATTCTTGTCTTCCTCTTGATCGATCAAATAATCCATCATGATATGAAGCCCCTGGATCCAAGGAAAATATCCTTCTTTTACTTTATGGACTACTTCAGGGTCCACTTCACCATTAGAGGCATATGAAACAAGACAAAAAATCCCTAGTGTCGAACCTGCACAAGCAGAAAATTCATACCAGCTCATGGCTGGAAGCTTCCTTTCGTTCTCAGAAAACCACCGCTTAAGACGGGGGACTCTTTCTTCATGGATGACATGTTTATGTATCTGCAAATTGCAATAGTGCTCCGCCAACTCGATCAACCCAGAATGGATCTGTGTGAAACCAGGCAGTTGATCAAGTACTTTCTGACAGGTAAGCACAAGATCATGCAGATATCCACCATCATCCTGGTCCTCACGGAGTCTATAATAATTCTCAAGTGCCACACCTGGTGTTAAGGCATGCCTCATCGATTTGTGAAGCATCCTGAAATCCTCGGGATCAAGTGACGTACTCCGGTCACACAAGTTATCCAGGTAATCACTGATCGTCTGATAGGCGACAATGAATCGGATCACTTCTTTCCGCCGGTCTGGATACAGCGCGAGCAAGGCATAGATCGAACCGCCCTCACAATGGAACGTCTTCGAATCGATACTTGCGATCGCCTGAGTCCTTAACTCTTCATTCGGGATATATTCAGCTTTTTTCCGCCATAAATCCAACTCCCGATGGACATTCGGGATGATTTCTTTATAAATCCGCATCATCAACGACCATGGCTGTGAAGGGACGTCGTTCATACTTTCACTCCTTTTGAAGATTCTCTTCGAAGGTTAATAATAAATTGACAAATTGCGAGACATATTGGAATACTTGATCTCGTTCCGGATCATTGAGGATCTCATGGTAAAGCTCTGGCCACTCTTTATAGGACTTTTCCATCAAATTCAATTTATTGAACCAGCTCCTTACACTTTCTTTGTCGACGATCAAGTCATTTCCTGCTTGCAGGACCAAAAGGGGGACGTCTGGAAATTGACCGACTGACCGATGGGCGATTTTGATTGAATTCATCAACTCCCTGTACCAGCGTATGGACACTTTCTTTACATAGAAAACATCCTCTATATCTTTTTCAATCCGTTCTTTTGATCTTGTCGCTTTCCCGAATCCTCTATGCGAGGTTAACCGTAAAGTAGGATATACACGATTGATCACCCTCGATAAGGCATCAACAGGTTTCGGGGGTTGGTAGACAATTCCAAGACAAGGTGATGAGAGAATCACAGCGTTTACAGGCAATTCTTTTTCTGTAAGTGCACGAATGACTGCAAGACCGCCCATACTATGCCCGAATAAAAAAACAGGCAGCTCGAATTGACTTGCAGATTCCACCCATTTTTCAATCGTATCTATATATTCGTTAAACGAATAGATATGTCCTCTGTTCCTGCGGGTAGCTCCCTGCCCAGGGAGGTCACCCATGACCACATGAAAACCATTTGCAACCCATTGTGAACAAAGCCACTTGTATCTTCCATGATGTTCTCCAGCGCCATGGACCATCACGATTACTGCTTTTGCATGTTCAGCTTCCCAGATCCACAAAGACAACTCCCCCTTTTCTTCTACTCTATAATTTGCTAAACTGCAAGTGATTTCATACAAAATATGTATTCATAAAAGAAAGAGGATGATACCTTGATTTACCGATATAAAGGAACGGACCCAAAAATCGATCCAACAGTATTCATTGGAGACGGTGTTGTCATTTCAGGTGATGTGACGATACAGGAACAGTCCTCCATCTGGTTCAATACAGTCATACGTGGGGATGTAGCTCCAACTTTCATCGGAAAACGTGTCAATGTCCAAGACCTTTCTATGCTTCACCAAAGTCCAAACAATCCATTGGTCCTAGAGGATGATGTCACAGTCGGTCATCAAGTGACGTTACATAGCTGTACCATCCGAAAGAATGCATTGATTGGAATGGGTTCCCTCGTACTTGATGGAGCAGAAATCGGTGAAGGTGCCTTTGTCGGGGCTGGCAGCCTTGTCCCTCCAGGTAAAAAAATCCCGCCAAACTCACTCGCGTTCGGGCGTCCTGCGAAAGTAGTAAGGGAATTGAATGAAGCAGATTTAAAAGATATGGAACGGATCCGCACTGAATATGTGGAGCGGGGACAGTACTATAAACAGATGGAAGAAAAACCTAAGCGTTGAATTCAATGATATTACCGTCTGGATCCTGTACAAACACTTGATGCCAGCCAGTTTTACTGGTTGGCTTATTCAGATAACAATAACCTGCTTTTTCAAGACGGGCGAGAATGTCGTCGATTGAATCCACCCTGACTGCAAAATGACGGGCGCGGCTATTTAATGGCGGTTTTTTTCCTTCATCCAACCCTTCATTCACAATCAGATGAAGCTGGGTATTGCCGATTTGGTACCATATACCATCAAAATCGAAATCCGGCCGATCCGGACTGACCTGAAATCCGACCACTTTTTCATAGAATGCCCTTGCTTTCTTCAGCTTCTTCACTTCTAGTGAAACATGATGAATTCCATTATACATACCATATCCCTCCATCCCTTCAACTACTTATCTATACCCACTTTCACAATTTTATCATCCCCTGAAATGAAAGTATAATGTCTGATTTGAGCTATATCTCTACAAAAATTTAACACTTTATTGATATTGAACTCATATTGGAACGGTATAATGAACGAAATCCTTCTAAAAGGGGAGATCGTAGTTGACAAAAGTCATTGATTGGCTTCATGAGAGGGAGTGCACTGTCTTCCAATGGGTGAACAGCAAATGTCAACAATCAGCTTTAAGCAGGTATTTCATGACTGTAACACATTTAGGCGGGGCAACAGGATCGATCAGCATTTGTATTTTGCTTTTTGCTTTGGCTTCCGGTGAGTTACGTATCGTAGCTTTACAAAGCCTATCATCACTTGCAATCAGCCATATCCCTGTTCAAATCAGTAAAAAACTATACCCACGGAAACGCCCTTACATGGTTCTGCCTGATACGATCACGATTTCAAGGTTGTTGAAGGATCATTCGTTTCCATCCGGCCATACGACAGCAACCTTTTCTGTCATTACCCCTATCGTTCTATGGAATCCACCGCTAGCGTTAGCATTATTACCGATCTCCCTTTCGGTGGCCATTTCAAGAATGTATCTTGGTATGCATTATCCTACTGATGTAATCGGTGGCATAATTATCGGAGTGGGGACAGGTTTGCTTCTATATTCCTTTTCGATCCCATTTTAGGAGGAATGATTCGGTGAAGATTTGCTCACTTTTTCGTATACTTAACATCGCCAGATTTATAGAGTAGCGAACACTCCAACAATTGGTCAATTATTGGGAAACAAACGGAGTACAGTGGAAGGCCATTGCTACAAAAACGGATCAAAACAACCTTTTTTTCCCTTATACTCACCTGCTACCCTTCCCTTACAACGTAATCACACTAAAGCTTTTGGCTATCCAGTCAGATGCAAAAAACCAAACTTGAAAAGTATAACTCTCTAAACTTACGAACAATAGAAAGTAAGCAAAAGATTCATCCTGCATCATAAACTATACTTTCTTCACCCTAAAAAACCCTAAGCGGTAATATGCCGCTTAGGGTTTTCGACTATGATCTTAGGCGTTGTTTCTAAGTGTTTTTGCTTTATCCGTTTGTTCCCATGGCAATTGGATATCCGTACGACCGAAGTGGCCATATGCTGCTGTCTGTTTATAGATCGGACGGCGAAGATCCAGCATCTTGATGATTCCTGCCGGGCGAAGATCGAAGTTGTCCCAAACCAGCTCAACAAGCTTCTCTTCAGATACAGTACCAGTACCAAATGTATCGATGGAAATCGATACTGGTTGTGCGACACCGATTGCATAGGCTAGTTGAACCTCACATTTTTCAGCTAGTCCAGCTGCCACGATATTCTTTGCTACATAACGCGCAGCATATGCTGCAGAACGGTCAACTTTTGTCGGGTCCTTACCGGAGAACGCCCCACCGCCATGACGAGCATAACCACCATACGTATCGACAATGATCTTCCGTCCTGTCAATCCAGCATCCCCTTGAGGACCACCAATGACAAACCGTCCAGTCGGGTTGATGAAGTATTTCGTTTTCTCATCTATCAACTCCAAAGGCACCACAGGATTGATGACATGCTCTTTCAAGTCACGCTTGATTTGTTCAAGTGTAACGTCAGGGTGATGTTGAGTGGAGATGACGATGGTGTCCACCCGTACAGGCTTGTCATTTTCATCATATTCAACAGTCACCTGGGTTTTTCCATCTGGTCGTAGATATGGTACAACCTCATTTTTACGAACTTCAGCCAAACGACGACTAAGCTTGTGGGATAATGAGATCGGCAGCGGCATCAGTTCTTTGGTTTCATTACACGCAAACCCGAACATCAAACCTTGGTCACCAGCCCCAATCGCCTCGATTTCTTCTTCTGTCATCAATCCTTCTCTAGCTTCAAGGGCCTGGTTGACACCTTGAGCGATATCAGCAGATTGCTCATCAATAGAAGTGAGAACCGCACAAGTTTCATAATCGAAACCGTACTTTGCACGTGTATAGCCGATGCCCTTCACCGTTTCACGCACGATTTTTGGTATATCTACATAAGTAGAAGTCGTAATTTCCCCTGCAACAAGGACAAGCCCAGTGTTTACAGAAGTTTCACACGCTACACGTGCATTTGGGTCACTTGCTAAAATTTCGTCTAAAATTGCATCGGAAATCTGATCACAAATCTTATCCGGATGACCTTCTGTGACCGATTCTGATGTAAAAAGACGTCTGCTTTTTGCCATTACGGAACCTCCTCGACGATCTTCAAAGTATCGCTTTTAATTGATACGGTACTCATATCCTTATGAGAAAGTGCAACAATAGTTTATAACATCTGAAAGTGATGTATGAACATCTTATTTATTCTCAATCTTTTTTATAAGAAAGGATAGATTCTCCCTATTGAACGAAAAAAAACCTTTCCTTTTCAGAGGAAAGGTGAATCGTTGTATACCTTTCACCCTCTTATTTTTCAGGTTAGCACCTTTTCACCTCTGCTACGGTGTCGGTTGCTGGGTTTCATTGGGCCTGTCCCTCCACCTACTCGGAATAAGAGTAGCCGTTCTCGCAATATCATATCGCAGTACCTGTGCTATGTCAACGAAATTCCAAATTCAAAAGATGAACTTTCAAACCCCATAAGAGTATTAGGTTCTGGTTTGGACAAATACTATAAAGGAACAGAATATTCCAATAGTGGTACTAAGGCCTATTTATATCCTTATATAGGTTTATCATGTCACAAAAACAGAAAAATAGTATACATTATTAAAATAAATATGTTATACTATTTCCGAGTTAAGCAAGTAACGGGTTTAAACTTTATGTGAAAAAGGATGGGTTAATATGAATACAGCACAATTTACCTCTCTAACAGATGAATTGTTAAGTAAAGAATCTACACACAAAAATTTATCGACACCAAGATTAGTAGAAAGGGCAATTGCGAGACACGAGGGTGTACTTAGCTCGACAGGTGCTCTTCAGGTTGAAACCGGTAAATACACAGGACGTTCCCCTAAAGATAAGTTCATTGTCATGGAGCCATCTGTGAAAGATAAAATTGATTGGGGATCCGTCAACCAACCGATTGATGAAGAGAAATTCAATAACTTATATAAGAAAGTAATCGAATACTTAACTAACAAAGACGAAACATTCGTATTCCAAGGATTTGCTGGTGCGGATAAAGCATTCCAGCTCCCTCTTCAAGTCATCAATGAATACGCATGGCATAATTTATTTGCCCGCCAGCTTTTCATCAGACCAAATGAAAACGATTTAAATGACTTCAACCCGGAATTTCAGGTTATCTCAGCACCTGGGTTCCTTGCAGATCCAGAAGTGGACGGCACAAATTCGGAAACATTCATCATCATTTCATTTGAAAAGCGGATCGTCCTGATCGGAGGGACAGAATACGCTGGTGAAATCAAAAAATCCATCTTTTCAGTCATGAACTACATGCTTCCTGAAAAAGATATTCTCTCTATGCACTGTTCAGCAAACGTTGGTGTAGAAGGCGATGTCGCATTATTCTTCGGTCTGAGCGGGACGGGAAAGACGACTTTATCCGCTGATCCTAACCGCCGGCTGATCGGTGATGATGAACACGGCTGGGCAAACAATGGGATTTTCAATATCGAGGGAGGTTGCTACGCTAAATGTGTGAACCTATCCCGAGAAAAGGAGCCGCAAATCTGGAATGCCATTCGTTTCGGAACAGTACTCGAAAATGTTGTCTCTGATGAGGAATCACGTAAGGTCGACTACAACAATACGACATTGACTGAAAATACTCGTGCGGCTTATCCGATTGATGCAATCCCGAATATCATCACCCCGAGTATTGCCGGGAATCCGAACACGATCATTTTCTTAACAGCAGATGCATTCGGCGTATTGCCTCCAATCAGTAAACTGACAAAAGAACAAGCGATGTACCATTTCTTATCAGGATACACGAGTAAACTTGCAGGTACAGAACGCGGCGTCACTTCGCCACAAGCAACATTCTCCACATGCTTTGGTTCTCCATTCCTTCCATTGCATGCTGAAAGATATGCACAAATGCTTGGCGAAAAGATCGCTCAACATGATGTGAATGTGTATTTGGTCAATACCGGCTGGTCCGGCGGTGAATATGGTGTAGGGAAGAGAATGGATCTGATTCACACAAGGGCAATGGTCCAAGCCGCCTTAGAAGGTGAATTGCGTTCTACCGAAACGGTAACTGACCCAATCTTCGGACTTCACATTCCAACAAGCTGTCCTGGCGTTCCAGGGGAAGTATTGCAACCAAAGAAAACATGGGATAATCCAGAAACATATGATCAAAAAGCTAAAGAACTTGCAATGAAATTCAAAGAGAACTTCACTAAGTTTGAAAATGCAAGCGAAGAAATAAAAGCTGCAGGACCGATCGTATAATACTCAATTGGAGTGACCTTATTTCAGGGCACTCCTTTTTATTTAGGGATTATTTCTAATATACTTTTCGTTTTGTAGTTAAATCTAAATTTTTGTAGTTTTCCCCTTCTATTTTCAGATAAGTAAACTTCGAGTAATGTTCTGAAAGTCAGTCCGGAAACTTCATCCCTCAAATTGAAAAACTCATCAAAAATGATGAAATTTTACATATCAATCATTGCATTTTCATCCATTCAAGAAGGGCATGGGTCACTTTGCGCTTTTTTTCAGGAGAGAAGTGGTGATCGTCATCGAAATACCATGTTTTATAGGGCTTCGAATGTCCGATCAATTTTCTTTCAAGACGACGAGCATGTTCAATCGAAACATTGTCATCATGAACGCCATGGATTATCAATAGAGGAGCTGCAATGTCTTCGACGATAGAAAGCGGCGTCCTCTCTTCGTATCGCTCGGGATATTTATAAACGGAGCCTCCGATGGCTCGTTTCATCATTTTGCGAAGCCTTCTCCTCTCCTCATACGTCAGCCTCATGTCCGTTACACCGCCCCATACGACGACCGATCTGACCAACTTCCGATGATAAGCAGCCGTAAACAAAGCCATCGCTCCCCCTCTGGAAAAACCGAATAGATGGAGCGATCCGGCATCCGTTGAAGGAAGGATCTCTAATACTTTCAACGCTTCAAAGGCGTCGTACCGATCATCACCACAAAAGTCCTCTTCTCCTTCACCACCTTCATTCCCTCTGTAAAAAGGGGCGAAAACGACAAAACCTTGATAGGCAAACTGAATGATGCGGGCAATTCTGACTTTGCCTACTTGTTTAATACCTCCACGTAAATACAAGACACCCGGCAGGGGTATACCGACTTTAGGTTCTGCCAACAATCCTTTGACACGTAAACCTTGACTCCAGTAAGCCACGATAGACAACTTGATATTCGGATTTGGTGATGGGAACCGCTGTATTTTTACAATTCGATTGGAGAGATTCATCATGTCACCTCTATACGATTTTGACCAACACATATTGCCAACACGCTTCATACACTATTGCATCTAAGTCTGTGGAGGGATACAAATGCTTAAAGGGTTCAAACAATACATCATAGGAGCCGCATCCGTACTCATTGCTTCCAGCCTGCTAGCAGCTGGCTGTTCCAATGGATCGACTAATGATAAAGTACGAGTCGCTGAAGTTACACGCTCGGTTTTTTATGCTCCACAATATGTTGCCATAGAAAAAGGATTTTTTGAAGATGAAGGGATTGATATTGAACTTACCACAACTTGGGGCGGAGATAAAACGATGACAACTCTCTTATCTAACGGGGCTGATGTCGCCCTGGTCGGTTCAGAAACGTCGATTTACGTATATGCTCAAGGTACAACGGATCCAGTCATCAATTTTGCGCAATTGACGCAAACGGATGGGACGTTCCTTGTAGCCCGAGAAAAACCTGAAACCTTTAATTGGGAACAGCTGAAGGGCAGCACTTTCCTTGGACAGCGGAAAGGCGGGATGCCACAGATGGCTGGGGAATTTGGTTTGAAAAAACACGGGATCGAACCACATAAGGATATGAATCTGATCCAAAATGTGGATTTTGGTAACATTCCGAACGCCTTCGCCTCTGGCACTGGGAATTATGTACAATTATTCGAACCAACTGCCAGCTTGTTTGAAAAGGAAGGAATCGGTTATGTCGTAGCTTCGTTCGGAACCGAATCCGGCAAACTTCCGTACACGACTTTCATGTCCAAAGAAAGTTACATCAAAAACAACAAAGATATTGTGGAGAGATTCACGAAGGCTTTATACAAAGCACAGCAATGGGTCGATAGTCATAGTTCCAAAGAAATCGCTGCTGTGATTGAACCTTACTTCGAGGATACACCGATCGATTTGATTGAATCGTCAACCGAACGCTACAAAAAACAACACAGTTTTGCAACGAATCCGATCCTTGATGTTGAGGAATGGAACAACTTGCAAAATATTATGGATGAAGCTGGCGAGCTTCCTAAACAGGTCGAGCATGGCATCCTGGTCAACACACAAATTGCCGAAAGTGTAGCAAAATAGCGGGAGGAGATGGGTTTGGCATTTTTAACAGTAGATCAACTCACCCACGCTTACTTTTCAACGGACTCAGCAACTATGGCCCTACAAGATATCTCTCTTGAAGTCCAGGAAGGTGAATTCGTCTCCTTCCTAGGACCAAGCGGGTGTGGAAAAACGACCCTATTATCATTGATCGCCGGCCTGTTCCAACCGGTAATTGGAACGATCAGCATACGTAATGAGCCAGTCAAGCAAGCCTATGATCAAATAGGGTACATGTTCCAGCAGGATTATTTATTACCATGGAAAACGATTGAGGCAAATATCCTGCTCGGATTAAAAATCCAAGGTAACTTGAATGATATGAGCAAGGCTATGACATTCGAATTGCTTGATCATATGAATCTGGGAGATACAAATAAAAAGTATCCTCACGAGCTATCCGGCGGGATGAGGCAGCGTATTGCGCTGGTAAGGACATTGGCGACCAATCCCCAGCTGCTTTTGCTGGATGAACCCTTCTCAGCATTGGACCATCAAACGAAACTAAAGCTTGAAAATCTCGTTTTCACGACTTTAAAGGAACATCAGAAAACAGCTTTACTTGTCACGCATGATATCGGAGAAGCAATCGCCATGTCCGATCGTGTCATTGTCTTTTCAGCAAACCCTGGCAGGATCAAGTCAGAATATACTATACCGGAACATTTAGCAAAGATGGAGCCTTTTGATGTAAGAAATCATGAGGATTTTAAAGACATCTTCCAGATGATCTGGGAGGAGTTGAATGAGCTTGAAGACGAAGATTGACTTGGCATATGAAGAATTCAAGCAACGTGAACGGAAAACAAAAAAACAGGTGTTCATCACACAGCTGTTCATGTTATTCACCTTCCTCGGACTATGGGAAATCGCCTCGAATAAAACGTTGATCGATCCATTATTATTTAGTTCACCAAGCAAAATTTTAAACCTTTTTTATGTGAAAATCATGGATGGAAGCTTGATAACGCACAGCGTGGTGACGTTTGGTGAAACCATAGCCAGTTTCGTCATTGCCACGATTCTTGGAACGGTTGTGGCTGCTGTTCTTTGGTGGACTCCATTTGTATCAAAAGTGTCAGATCCTTATCTTGTCGTCCTTAATGCCATGCCGAAAGTGGCCCTGGGTCCCATTCTTATCGTCGCACTTGGGCCAGGGTATCTATCCATCATCGCGATGGGTGTACTGATCTCTGTCATCATAACAACCTTAGTCGTTTACAGTGCATTCCATGAAACGAATGACAATTATATAAAAGTTATTCAAACTTTTGGCGGAAATAAGAAACAGGTATTTAACGAAGTCGTTTTCCCGTCCGCCATCCCAACGATTATTTCAACTTTGAAAGTGAATGTCGGTTTATCATGGGTAGGTATCATCGTTGGTGAATTCCTTGTTTCAAAACAAGGCTTAGGCTATCTCATCATATATGGATTCCAAGTATTCAACTTCACATTGGTTTTACTTAGCCTGCTCGTCATTGCCGTAATGGCGACCATTATGTACACAGGGGTCGGCATGCTTGAAAACCTTCTTCGTAAACGTCAGAGCTGAAGAATTTTGTTTTTAAAAATGTATTCCATACTTCGCTGGAGTACTTCGTCTTTCATCATGAAACTAAATTTATCATTGTTTTTTATCGATTCAGGAAGTTGTTTCATAAGGATAGGTCCATTAGTTTCATAATAATGGGCCTTTATTTTTATTTTTTCGATAGTTGCAAAGTAAACATTCTTGATGATCGTACCACCTTTACCTTTGACACGATATTGGGCAAGATAAGTCAATGCATCCACTGTGGCGCCTGTCTCTTCAAAAACTTCACGGACAGCGGCTTTTTCAGCGGATTCTCCCTTTTCTACCTTGCCGCCCGGAAATTCAATACCTCGGCGTGGATGTTCAGTCAAAAGCCATTGACCCTTGAATCTGCAAATGACCCATACATGTTTAGGTGTTAAGGAGTATGGATGATCCGTGAAGGATAGTTCCACTGTATTTTTATAAAAATCTTCAAAAGTATAGTAACTCATTTACAAAACTCCAATTTATTCTTAGCCGTCGACTCTGCCGTAATATTCTGGGTTTATCCATACTTTATGGAAGTCGTATGATTATTTTACCGTATCTCGGAGAAAAAAACATTTTTCTTATCCATCAATAACTAAAGAAAACTTGGCAAAGCCAAGCCTATGGCTAAGCCCTAGTTACCCTTATACTGAAGAATGTTGTTATACTTTCTTTAAGTGGAAACAAAAGACTGATCTAATGAAGGAGTAGTCATTTCTCCCTCCAGATCAGTCCTTGATGTGTATGCGGTCAACATTACTGGACATTTACAGATTCAATGATCCAGTTGTCACCATTCTTCTTAAAGTTCAATTGTATAAAATAATCTCCATATAAGTCACTGCTATTATTCTGTTCCAATTGGTAATGGTTTTCGTCTACTTTTTTCAAAGTGGACGGATTACCTTTTTCAATCCAAGGCGGCAATTCAGTGGGGATGATATAAAGCCCGTCCTGTTCCTCTTGGTAGAGTCCATCCACATAATATTTCGCGACTTTTTCTGACACATACTGGTTTAAGTATCTGACCAACCCTTGTTTCGTATCAAAATCCGAAACCTTATAATTTACATCCGTTGGTTGGACAACCTCTTGCATGAATGTTTCTGCAATCTGTACGAAATCGCTTTTATTTGGTGCCTCAACATTTATATTCGATCCAGTAGATGTTGTTTTGACCTTTTCTTCCTCATTTGCATATTCTAAATTGGCGTTCATAGCTAATGGTTCATTTTGAACTTCAATTTGGCTTTTTGAGAATGTTTTTTTAGGAAGCTCAGATCCACCACCGATTTGGAAGGATGTAGAACTTGCTGGATGACCTACCCAAAAAAGAGCAAATGCGATAAACATGCCAATGATCAATGGGGCTATACTCTTCTTCATTTCCTAACTCCCCTTTTTGTTTATAGTCATAATGCTCATCTTCACTATTCTGAACTAGTTTCATTATTACTATACCTTTTCCAGAACGTGATAAAACATTATGTAATTGTCTTATAACCTTCCATATGAAAATTCAATAACCCTCTTCCGCTTTTCTAAATTATGCCAATATGACTAGAAGAAACGTTCGGCATTTTTTTCACCAACATGAATGTTTTGTTGAATAATAATCATTTTTAAAAAATAATGAATGGTTGTGCCGAAAAGACCCGATTATTGTTATCTCCATGTTTACTTCTAACCTCAATTTTCGGTTATGTAAAAATCATTACCCCCGGTAACAGGTAATGATTTTTTTACGTCTTTAGTTCGTTTATGATCGTTTCGTATTTTTCAGTGAATTTATTAAAGCCAAGGCGATCCACTCTGAATATCGGGGATTCCAGCTGAGCATGCGCATCAATGATTTCAATTTGCTGATAAACTTTAAATAATTCGTCTGCCAATGTGGGATCCAATTTCGCTATTTCGTATTTCACTTTATCCCAATCTTCCAGTTTGAATCGATAGACGTCTTTCCAAATCTTCTCACTGCCCTGGATTTCTAAATTTCCTAGCTCTAAAAAGTCCTGAAGGCTTCCTCCGTTCCGAGACTCTTTCCGTAAATACAATTTCAAATTACCTTGTAACTCTTGTAACAGGACCGTTTTTGCTAGTTCCTTGGCAGTTTCCTGGTTCTGCTTTTTTTCTAGCTTGATTTTGATTTTCTGTCTCAAATATACGGCAGCTAGGGTCGTTAGGACACTGACCACCATGGAGACGGTAAAATATGTCCAACTCATTCAAAAATACCTCCAGCTTGTACTCCCCCTAGAATATTATATGAAACAGCAGCTGAAGGAACTCAACTAATCCATCATTAATGTGCCCATTTTAAGGGAAACTAGTGAAGCTAGTTTTACGTGTATCCTCACGTCATCTCTACGATCACTTATCTTCGACGGTGGCGCACACGGTATTTTCCGACCTCATACAATCCTGTGGCAGCAAGACCAGCCATGCCTCCAGCCCATACTCTTAAAGTCCAGTCCAGATCAGTCAGTGGAAAAGCTGCCATTCCGATCAAAAGACCAATGATCAGGCTGATAAGTGATATGAACCTTTTTGAAATTTTAAACGTATGTTTTGCGACTTCAGTCAAACCAGTGACAATCGGAGCTAAGACAGAGGCAAATATCAATACTTGTTCCATCATAGGCTTACTCCTCCTAACAATATTGTCATAGTAATTAATTCCATAAGAAGTTGAACAACGCCTTTTTCCAAACGATAAATAGGCTTTAAGGAGCAGTTATTTAAAGAATCCATCATTTGTACACTTTATGAGTTTAATACCATATAGATGTACTTGTAGCTCATTGTATTTTTCATTTTCATGAATATGAATCACCCATAAAAGACAGAATGTATTTAAAGAAGAATTTATAGGAGTGTAAGACAAAAATGAAAAGAGAATACGATCACTATCTAATCCTCTTAGAAAACCAAGAAATGAATTGGTGGGGCTATGCTCGCAGGGTTCCTACTGAATTTCGTCCTCCTAACTACACAAATTATTGGTCGTATTTGCGAACCCGCAACACGGCTTCAAAAAGGTATATTAAAGAAGCTGAGTGGCGGATGGAAGCGCGACGAAAAGGTTTATTGGATAATTAGGCCGGCTTTTGAATGGGACGAATAAAGTAAAAAAAGGACTGCCCTGGAAGGAAAGTGTTAAAACACTCCAGGTCAGTCCTATTTATGTTCAATAACTAAACACCAGCTTTATGTAATCTCACTAGTAAGTTATTCAATTGCTTGATCCGAGTTTCCTCGCATTTTTTCTGTCCTGTCTCTATATCTGTTATCTCGCTGCTGACTAGTTCAGATGCATATCGTTGTTGCAACATCACATCCAATAACAAAGCTTGCTCCTCTTCTGATAACCTTAACATGGTTAATGTCGCCATATAACCATCCCCCTTTTAAGTTGTTACTAATCATTATAACCGCATAAAAATAACGCGGAAAGGGGTTTAGCAAAATTCGTTGCGCATCTAAAATATGGAAACTTGCGAAGTTGTTGATATATAAAGGTTCATCCCAATTTACGGTGGTAAGAATTTTGCAAAAAAAATTTAATACAATAAATCCCTATCGGTTTAATATTATTTTAAGAAAATAAAGAATCGATAATATGCTGCTTACTTAAAATAATCGATAAATCTATAACATATCAAATTTGCTTAGCAAGTACACCCAAAGTATTGTACCAAAAATGATCCCCGTATTGAATAAGACATTCATCCAGCGATCAGACATTCCCTTGATAACGGTAGAAATGATGAATAAGACAAATGTGTAAACCAGAATGAATGATGACATAGGCAGTAAGATTTGATAAAAGGCCATACCCTTCACACCTTATCGGACCTATCTCATAAATCGATGATGTATCGTTCCGACAACTGGCTGACCTATTGTTCCAACAACTTAGCCCCTTTAGTTTTGCGTCCCCACTTTTCAATGGGTTTGCCTTTATCTACGATTTATAAGACATGCTCTTATTTTTCAGAATCTTACGCCTATTATACATCATCACTCGAAAAATGTCATTATTTAGGGGTATTTATACCTCTTTTTTGGGAAAAAGAATGAAATATCGCATTATCTGTCGAATTTACAGAGGTGAATAGGATCGGCTCATGCACAGGAGCCTTCCATCGGCCAATTTTATCACCATTGACTGAAAAGATCGATCCTGTTTCAGGCCTCTTTTCCAAAATAACCGAAACCAATAGGGCAACATCATCAGGAGAACCCATTTTCCATTCATCAGGAATTGGTTTTCCTTGTTTATCCGCTTCCCTTTTCAACATTTCAATAACAGGGCGGGTCATATTCGTTTCAGCGACTGGTGCAATGGCATATACATCAATTCCCATCCGCTCAAGTTCTTTAGCTAATGTTCTCGTCAGCCCATTGATGCCGGCTTTTGCAGCACTGTAGTTCAATTGTCCGACTAAACCTTCCATCCCCGATTTGGAAGTCATATTGATGATTGTTCCTTTGATTCCTAACTCTCTCATGGTGCATACGGTATATTTTGTACAGGCGAATGTTCCGCGTAAATGCGTTTCAATGACCTCGTCCCACTCCTGTATCGTCATTTTATATGATATACGGTCCCTGGTAACTCCGGCATTATTGATCAGCACATCGATCCGGCCAAATGAATCAATGGCTTTCTCAATGATTCGTTTACAGTCTTCATCAGACGTGACAGAAGCCGGAACACCAGAAACACGATCATGTATTTGCTTCAGCTCCCGCACTGCACCATCTACTTTATCTGAATCCCTTCCATTAACGACGATAGATGCCCCTTCTTGAGCCAATCGTCGTGCAATACTTTTTCCTATCCCCTGTGTCGATCCAGTTATTACTGCCACCTTATTGTTCATTATCAGCCTCCAATTGTGGTGAAAGTACTGCCTTTTCCGGTTGGTTCTGTTACATTGTTGAATTCACTCCCTTACCGCATTCGAACCGAAAAGCCTCCTCACTTGCACAGGGTGTGGTGGCATCGAGCATTTATGGAGCACTTCCATCCGGTTTTTCACGCTCGAATGTCCGTATAGAGTGTTTATGGAGCACTTTCACCCGCTTTTTCACGCTCAAATGTCCGTATAGAGTGTTTATAGAGCACTTTCACCGGTTTTTTACGCCCGAATGTCCGTATAGGCCATGTTCACCACAGGACGTGGTGGTTTTTAGTCGAAGGTCTTTTAATTGCAGGTCACTAAGTGGCTTTACTTGGCTAGCTTTTCCCACGATAGTGTCTCGAATCTCATTTTATGAAAAAATTAACATTACGATTTAAGAAAGCTTTCCGATCATTACTGAGGTACCATCTTCAGAATAAAGGTGAAAGGATGATTCCTGTTCAGTTATTTCAACCTCAAGCTGATGTATGCTGTCTGGATAAACCGGTGCTTGAAACCGTACACTGTAATCTTTTATAAGAGTCTGGCTTCCATAATGGGATCGTATTATCCCGCCAACCCTCCCCATTACGAGCATTCCATGCACCAAACATGTTTTAAAGCCCATTTGTTGGGCTTCTTTTTCTGATAAATGAATAGGGTTGTAATCACCGCTTGCCAGAGCATAATCCTGAATATCTTTTTTTGAAAATACAAGTCGATGTGACTTTTTCATGATCCTCTCCCCGTCCTGAACATCGCTTTGGTCTTCCCTATAAAAACCAGATGCTCCTTATCTTGATCTTGATAACCATACATTTCATGCATCAGCCAAACGACCTTTCCAGCCTTTCCTTCCTTCTCTTTTACATCAACCAATTTGATTTCAACATAATAGGTGTGTTCAGTAAGCATCGGTTTTTTATAAGAAAAGGATTGTTCTCCATGTACAAGATGACCGATATCTTTTAACCAGGGTATTTCAGCCTTCTGCCAAAATACAATCGGATAGGTTGTTGGAACAAAGGGTTGGCCGGTCCTGGCTGATTTTGCGAGTGGTAAATCGTTGAGGATTTCGGCGAACTTTACCGCTTCATTTACCTTCACCTTTATTTCAAAAAGTCCTGTTAGCTGACCGCTCCTTATCATATTCAATCCTCCGACTTTTTTCAACTAGTGTCGCCAAGCCAAGCCCCCCACCGATTCCGAGCGTCAGCAGACCTTTTCTCGCGATACTATTTTGCATTTCATGAAACATCCTCGTCATTAAAATCGCACCGGACGCTCCATAAGGATGACCAAGCGCAATCGCTCCCCCTCCTATATTAACGATTTCCTCTGGAATCCCTAGTGACCTTATCGAGGCCAAAACTTGTGAGGCAAAGGCTTCGTTGAATTCTACCAAATCTAGATCTTTTACGGACAAGTGTTGCCTTGCCAATAATTTATTAATTGCTGGTATCGGACCAATGCCAAGTAAATTCGGATCAACCCCTGCTACACATGCATCGACAAAGCGCAGAAAAGGTTTGAGCCCAAGTTGGAAGCATTTCTTTTCTGTAGCCAATACGACAATCGAGGCACCATCATTGAGCGGACATGTGTTTCCCGCTGTTACAGTACCACCGCTTTTGAATACAGGTTGCAAACGGCTAAGCATTTCATAGGATGTATTCTCACGAGGGCATTCATCGGTTCGAATAACTCCATTTTTCAGAGGCATGATTTCATTGTCAAACCGCCCATCCTTCTGAGATTCAACAGCTTTTTGATGACTCTGCAAGGCGTAACGATCCTGGTCCTCCCTTGAGATTCCAAATTGATCAGCCACATTTTCCGCAGCTTCTCCCATTTCGGGATCACCAATTTCCTCTGGTGAGAACCTTGCTCGGTTATAAAATGAAGGACCAGTGAAATCGTAAAGGCTAGGGGGTTTTTCAATCTTCCATGGGGCAAGGCTGGTACTCTCTACCCCGCCTGCCAGTACAAGCTCCGCACCGCCAGACTGGATCAATCTAGCGGCTTGATTGATTGCCTCCAACCCTGAACCACATTGGCGATCGACCGTAACACCAGGCACTTCGACTGGTAAACCTGCAGTCAGGCTGGCCAACCTGGCAATATTCCCACCAGGTCCTACCACATTGCCTAAGATGACATCGTCGATTTCCTTAGGAGGTATGCCCAGTTCCTTCACAATTGTCCGGATCAGTTCAGCAGCCATTTTTTCTGGTGGATAGTGCTTCAGCTGTCCACCTAACTTTCCAATCGGGGTACGTTTCGCTTCCAAGATATAAACATCATTCATGATTCCTAAAGCCCTCCGGAAAAAGTTGGATCAATTCATTTCGCGCAATTTTTTGACTTACGGTGCGTGGAAACTCATCAACCGTAATGAATTCTTTCGGCCACTTATATTTTGGCAAATGGTCAAGACAGACTCTTTTCAATAGCTCTATATCCTCTTTGCCGTGCCGCCACTTGATGAAGGCTACCACCTTTTCGCCCCAATACGGATCCGGCATTCCCATTACCGCACACTCTTCTACCTCAGGAACAGTTTGGAAAACTTGTTCAACTTCATCTGGATAGATATTGAGCCCGCCACTGATGATCATTTGATTCGCCCTTCCGACAAGGTAAATAAAGCTTTCTTCATCAACACGGGCCAAGTCTCCAGCTGTCACCCAGCCATTTCGAAAAACATCCGCTGTTTCCTGAGGCAGTTTATGGTATTCCTTGAAGACCATCTTACTTTTTACATATAAAGTACCAATTTCCCCACAAGGCACCTCTTGAAAATGCTTGTCCTGTATCGATACCTCCACTCCGGAAAAAGGTCGGCCGACAGAATCCATTTTCTCTGCCGCGACTCTGTGGTGTAGAATCGAAACAAAACTTAATTCGGAAGCACCGTAAAATTCAATACACTCAGCATTTGTGAACATTTCTTCAACCCTTTTTCTTCGATCGATATTCCATTTCGAACCTGAAGATATGATCAGGTTGATGTCTTCCCATTGTGGATACGGCTGGTTCAAAAGCGTTTCCATCATGGTAGGAACGACATAAAGCACTGTTTTCTTATGGCGATCCACACGCCTGGCTAAGGAGTCTGCAGAGAAATGTCCCAATAGTTCCACTGTTGCCCCAGTTGATAAGGTATGCAATGTGCCATATAAGAATAGGGAATGGACGAGTGAACCTGGGATGATCACTTGATCCCCAGCTTGAATATTGTATTCATATCCAGTGTTCCGGAAGCTTTCCGTCCACGACCTTTGCGTGCGGACGAAACCTTTTGGATCTCCTGACGTCCCGGAGGTATATCCCAAGTAAAAAATTGATTCCCATGTCGCTTTCGGCAAGTTGTTTTTTATTAATGTAGTGGGGGAGCAATCAATATCAGGAAAGATCATTGCCCCATCCCACCATTGTTGATAAGTATCGGTGATGAGGATGTCTGTTTCACTATCTTGAAGGATCTTTCTTACTTTTTCCACAGGTAATTTAGGGTCTACCGGTACGGTTTTCCATCCAATAGAGGATGCTGCGAGAAAATAAATGATGAATTCAACTCTATTTTCCGGAAAATAGATGGCTAACGTACCATTCGAAATCGGTTTTTTTTCATACAATCGGGAAGCTGTTATGTCTATTTCTTCTATCATTTGTTTATAAGTAAATGTTGCTGATGCCGTTTGAACAGCAATTTTTTCTGCATGTAAATTTACTTGTTCTCTAATGCAATTGATAATCATCTTTTTACCCGCCTAAACTATTTTTGAATGGTCATAACGGAAAGAAAGAGGTTTCGTCTATAGACTAACCTCTTTCATAAGCGTATCATATCCAATTTATGCAGCAAGATTTTTCTTTTTATTTGTGAGAACGGGATTACTCTTCTTCATTTTCACTACGATGAATGCCGCAATCAACGCTTTCGCTAGATCTCCGGGAACATAGGCAAGTGCAGATATGATCGCTGTCGTAAGCGGAAGATCCAGCACAAAGGCTGTTACAGGAATACCAGCCGTATACACCAGGAGGATTCCACCGAAAATATTAATTAAAATGACCTTCCACATCTTCAGATTCCTCCAGGATCGTTCAACTAGATAACCAATGATGAAAGCGGAGAGCGGCCAACTTAAAATATATCCTGCACTTGGTCCGACAAGCTCGTCGATCCCCCCTCTCATTCCCGAAAGGACAGGGGCTCCCGAGATGATGAGGGCGATTAAAACGAGCAGGCTCAAACCGCCCAGACGTGCTCCGAGAAGGCCTCCCGCTAGCATGACACCAAGTGTTTGTGCTGTAATAGGAACAGGTGAACCTGGTACTGGGATTGGGGGTACTAAGCCTAGAGCAGCAATGACAGCAGCAAACATCGCCGCGTATACAAGCTTATAAGTCTTCTTCATTCTCTTTCACTTCCGTTCATGTTGTTAATCATATTCATAACTATTATGGAAGAAGAGATAAAATGTGTCAACCTGAAATTTAATAAGGTTTACGAAAGAGTGGTAATCAAGTTGAATAACATAAAGCAGCTATTTAACAAGGAAACATTAGAATTGGCGAACAATCTTCTTGGTATGGAACTCGTACATGATACAGAATACGGTGAAATAGCAGGGAAAATCGTAGAAGTCGAAGCTTACAAGGGACCAGAAGATAAAGCCGCACACTCATTCGGTGGCAGAAGGACCACCCGGACAGAAGTGATGTACGGTGAACCAGGCCATGTCTATATGTTCTTAATTTATGGAATGCATCACTGTTTCAATGTAGTGAGTGGTCCGATTGGAAAACCTGAAGCGGTCTTAGTACGTGCCTTAGAACCTACCAGCGGTATCGATCAAATGCTCCTAAATCGGTATGGCGAGAAACCGAAATATACGAAAACACACCATAAGAACCTTACCAATGGTCCAGGTAAGCTTTGTCGAGCACTAGGGTTGAATATGGGCCATTACGGTCTCCCGATCAATCAATCGGAAATTCAGCTCCGCCCTTATGAAAACATCAAAGAATCGGACATTACAGTTGGGCCCAGGGTCAACATCGATTATGCGGAAGAGCACGTCAATCTGCCCTGGAGATTTTCAATCCGTGGTAATCCGTATGTCTCATAAAGGAAAAATAGCCTTTAATTCAGATAAGTTTTGAACACCTTTATGAGTACCTTAAATCTTGTTTTTGGTATTTTGAGGGCTTCATAACCCCTTTATGAGTACCTTAAATCTTGTTTCTGACATGCAAAATCCTCATTTATAAAGGAGAAAATTAATGACCATTCATTCCTTAACAAAAAGCTTCTCGTCCACATATGGAAAAGTAAGTTATGACGTAAAAGGTAATGGGGCTCCCTTGGTACTCGTACATGGTACACCCTGGTCTTCGTTTAATTGGAGACATATAATTCCTGGGCTTAGCCAGTGGTTTACTGTATATTATTATGATTTGATTGGGTATGGTGATTCTGAGAAGGGGGATAGAGATGTCTCTTTAGGAATCCAAAATAAAGTTCTTAAAGAATTACTTGATTTCTGGTGTCTAAATAATCCATTTGTTATTGGACATGACTTTGGCGGAACAACTGTTTTAAGAACACATCTAGTGGAAGAACAAGCCTTTGAGAAAATAATACTTATTGATCCCGTTGCAATATCACCATGGGGTTCTCCGTTCTTTTCACATGTTAATAAATTTGAAGCAGCCTTTCAAGGTATACCTGAATATATTCATGAAGCAATCGTTTCAACCTATGTCCAAGGTGCAATGTACAAGGACATGGATACTGAGACATTGAATGGTATTAAGCAACCTTGGTTAGGTTCTTCGGGACAAGAAGCCTTTTATCGTCAAATTGCACAAGCACACCAAAAATATACTGATGAAATAGAACCTATGTACAGTACAATAAATAAGCCTGTATTAATTATGTGGGGAGAAGAGGACACGTGGATACCTATTAAAACGGGCCATAAGTTACATGGAAAAATAAAGTCATCAGAATTTGTATCTATACCCCATGCGGGTCATTTGGTGCAGGAAGATCAACCTAGCATTTTAATATCTAAGATCTTAAAGTTCCTATTAAAATAGGGGTAACCAAGCTTTTAAGTTTTGGTTATAATTCATGATGTCCTCCTTGGTCTTTAAGGGGCCTTTAGTGCTGATCAGCTCAGGGCACCACTTATCATACCAAGGGGACTTTTTTGTACAAATCTCATTTTGCTTTCCTACAGGAATCCTTTCTTATCCTTCAAAAAAGAGCTTGGATTCAAGCTCTTAGTCTTGTAAATTGTTTGAGGTTCCGCTTGGAATCCGATATATGGAGCAGATTACTTTTGTTAATGCGATGGATTCAGTTCCTTCACCTGAAGTTCATCTTCTGATTGATGTACTTTTTCCTTACTGCTGGTTGCAATTAGTCCAATCAGTTGTGCCACTTTTTTCTTTCGGTTCGTATATCGGTATAGTGAAATCAAATACCAAAATGCGATGATGGTAGTTGTTTTCAAGACCACTTCAAAATTCCATGTCAATGATTCAAAATCAATCACATCGAGAATATAAGCTGCTGCAATCCCGAATAGGAAGGCAGCCACCCAGACGCTTGGTCTTAAATCACGGTAGCCTCGATGGAGTGTATGTATAAACGATGAAAGAAGCTTCAATTCTTTGTCATTATACTGGTGGAGTCGATTCTTGATATATTTCAAATCTGGAACGATCCCATTGGAACGTTTTCTATCGGTCAATTCTTTAAAAAACAATTCAAAATCCGCAAAGCTAGTAAGACTATTTTGGACCTTGCGATGCATGTAATTATGACACATATACCAGAAGTAAACCTTTTCGGATACACGCAGGACAACATATAATAGGACCGTTACAAGCACAAATTGCACCCAAAAATTTCCCGAGAAGAACTCAATGAAAGCCCAGATTGCCATAACGAGTGTTTTTAGCTTGGCTATGAACAATGAAGTGACAAGCAATATGAGGTCGGTAACGTTTTCCACAAGTAAAGCCTCCTGTTTTTCTGTTAGCTTCATCATATCATTTTTTCCGGAGAAGCATGACAAACTTTTACAAAAAAACGTAAATTTTCTCTTGAAAAGACGATAAAAATACCCCCTATCTTCGCAGCAGGGCGGCGAAAACTATAGTTAGAAAAAAGTTCTAATTTTGGAGGTTGGAAAATGAGGATTGTCTTTTTTGAAAAGGGAGAGTTAATGATTATCGTAGGTTCTTCAAAGCTTAAGGGAGAACTGACTATAGAGCAGATCAAGTCAGAAAGTGAAAAGAAATCCAAGGAACTATCTCAGTTACTTGGACGTGACATCGGCTTTATGATCGACATGAACGGTAAGCTTAATTCTGACATGCCGATGAAGTAAAGAATACCCATTAATCTAAGATGATCCAAACCAGATCATCTTTTGTTATGCTCGTAATTATTAAGAAATTCATTCCCTTTCGCGGGAGCAAGAAAGCGGAATCGCCCTCCTGTTCAGCCACGAAGATCTCTGGAACTCCGACGAGGAGGCCCGAACCAAACACAGTTTGGTTCTACGTGGGTAACTTCTTAAGTAGTATTTCAATTTGTCGAACCGCCGCAGGAGTGTTGCGAATATCGAAGTATTTAATAAATTTTATTTTAGTGACAAAACAGCCGGATCCATTCATTAAAGCGGATTCTGGCTGTTTTTACAATTTGCATGAGTATGCGGGACTACCTATGCCTAATTGATCAAACCTTTACGCTTCATCTCATCCATCACTCGCTTCGCAATAAGCTCGTATCCTTTTGGGTTTGGATGGATAATATCATTGAAGTAGCGGGTTTTCTCTTTATCAAGGAATAGATCGATGGTTGAAATGTAATGAATATTCGGATATTGGTCGACCATCCCCTTCGTCACGAGATTCCACTCCCTCAAAATTTCATTCAGCTGGTCATGGTTGACAAGGTCCGTATATGGATCATACATCCCAATTAGAATTAAGGGAGCATATTGATTATCTGTGCGGATCTGTGTGATAAGCTTGGCCAGATTTTCTTCAAAAAGAGGGCGCTTCCTCTCCATTTCCTCAGCATTGATGGAATTAAGATCCCGTCTTGCTGCTTGAATGAAGTCATTCGTTCCTATGAACAAGAAAATATAGTTTGCTTGGTTGATCTTCTGTTTTATTTCGATATTTTGAATGTGGATCATGATCTGATCCGTCCGATATCCTCTTACGCCATACCGATGTAAAACAACTTGGCTTCCGAAACTGTTTGTCATTTGTTGGTAGACTCGTCCTATATAGCCGACTTTCTTTGGATCGCCGCTGCCATAAGTCAGTGAGTCGCCAATTGCTACAATCTGTATCGCATTTCTGTCTTGGACAACCGGTGGCGAAATAAGATCATCTATATAATTGATAGCAATGATAATACCGATCACCAGGGTTAACCAGAGTAAGTTTTTGAATATTTTCCCTTGCACGTGAAATTCCTCAATTTCCTGTATAAAATTACCCTGTTAACTTACTGAAAGGTCTCGAAATAGAATGAAGGTTGTTGTCGGAAAAAATTTGTTTTTAACAGAGCTTTCAAAATATGTGATAGTCTTCTTTCGTATGTCCATACTCTTCCCATAAATGATAGATGTCATAATCAGTCGTGTCAATCTTTATAAAACGTTGTAAAAGACCACAAACCCCTACCGTACCAAGTGAGAACGCCATAAAAGAAAGCAAAAAATAAGTCATCCTGCTCTGCCCCTTTCTTATCCTTTTTACTAAGTTTATTGATAAGACAGGTGTGATAGAACCGGATGACTGTCTCCTCGATTTATCTAAAGCGTGCCCTGTTTCTCTTGCAGCAGTTCCTCTATTAAATTGCTTGCCATAGGGCGGTAAAAATGAAATCCTTGAACTTCATTACAGTTTTGGCTTCTTAAGAATGCGAATTGTTCTTCAGTTTCAACTCCTTCAGCTATAACAAACATTTTCATACTATGTCCAAGGGTGATCACCGCTCTCGCAATCGCTGCTTCATCAGAATTTTTTTCAATTCCCATGATGAAGGATTGGTCGATTTTCAGCGAGTGGACATGGAACTTTTTCAGATAGTTCAGAGAGGAATAGCCTGTTCCAAAGTCATCGATCGCTATTCTGACCCCCATCCTTTCTAACTCTTCAAGGCTTTTTATGATGCTCTCTTCATACTTCATCAATGTACTTTCTGTAATTTCGATTTCAAGGAAGCGCCCATCCAAACCGTATTTAGTCAGTACATTGCGGATTGAAACAGTCAAATCTCGTTGAAGAAACTGTTTTGCAGAAAAATTGACCGCCATACGGATCGGCCTGAAGCCTTTTTCCTGCCATCGTTTATTTTGCTTACAAGCTGCTTCCAACACCCAATTATCGATCTGTACAATTAAGCCTGTCTCTTCAGCCAAAGGAATGAACTCAGCTGGAGAAATGAGCCCCCATTGAGGATGATTCCAGCGAACCAACGCTTCCACCCCGATGATTTCTGCTGTTTTCACATCAATACGAGGCTGGTAATGTAATAGAAGCTCATCATTTTCAACCGCTTTATGCAAATCGTTTTCGAGTACAAGACGTTCATAGTTGTTCTCATTCATAGACGGATTATAAAATTCGTATGAGTTCCTACCTTGTTCTTTCGCCCGATACATTGCCATATCCGAATGGACTAGTAAAGTCTCTACATCCTCTCCATCGTCAGGATAGATTGAAACTCCGATGCTAAGGGATATTCTGAATTCGTGTCCCTCAAGGATAATAGGCTCTTCGAACAGCTTGGAAATCCTTTTTGCTAATAGGCAGAGATCTGAGATACGATTTACTTTCGGCATCAAAATCGTAAATTCGTCCCCGCTCATCCGATAGACGGACCCATCTCTGTCAATTAAACTTTTAAGCTTTTCCCCGACTAGTAGAAGAACCCGATCACCAAATGCATGACCTAAAGAATCATTGATGATTTTGAAACGATCCATATCCAAAAATAAAACCCCAGCAATGTCGTTACCATTACTCTTTTCAATGAACTTTCCCAAATCCTGTTGAAATTTTCTTCGATTTGGAAGGTTCGTTAGGGCATCATGATAAGCCATATGCTTGATTGTTTCATCTGTCTTTTTTCGTTCTGTGATGTCCCGAGCTACTACAACGACCTGCTTAACCTCTTTATTCTCAGTCAGTACAGGCATTGCCCTTGCCTCAAGGACGATGGATTCCCCATCACCATGAAAGTAACGACATTCAACATCCTGCCTTTTCTTCGTCTTAAAGAGAGTTTCAAATTTTTGCATAACCAATTTGCGATCTTCTTCATGTATGTAGGTTAAGAAAGAATTCCCCAGCAGAGGTTCTCTACCGAAAATATTTTTATAAGAAGGAGAAATGTATATTACCTCACCCTTTCGATCGAGCATGACAATGAGGTCAGACATATTTTCTGTCATGAGCCTCAACCTGGCCTCGCTTTCTTTCAAAGCCTGTTTGGTATTTTTTTGCTCAATGGCCAGAACGGCAAGATCTGAATACATTTTGATGAGTCGTTCATCCCGTTCTGAGGGAATTCTATTATTTAAGCTGTAGAATGTCATGATCCCAAGGAGGATGTTCTTGCTTGAGAGGATCGGCATCACCCAATAAGCCCGTATTCTATGCTCAGATAAGTGGTTAAGTTGTAAACCCAATGGATCCTTATCAATATCATCCACAATGACCGGTTTTTTCCTACTGGCTGCTCTGCCACAACCACTGGCATTTTCCCCTAACATGAGCTCAGAAAGCTGCATTTTATAACGCTCATCAATCGTTGGAGCCGAAACTAGATGGAGCACCTCTTTTTCACGCGAATATAGGTGTATGGTACATAACACATCATCAATATGATTTTCAACGGTCTTAGCGGTGACTTCCAGTATCTCCTCCAACATGATGTCAGTAGCGATCAATTCAAAAATACGTTTTTGTCCCAACAACTGTGCCTCTGCCTCTTTTTGTTCCTGGATTTCATAACTGACACATACGATTTCGGCTTCTCCTGGCCTTGGTGACATGACATTCATCCGTTGATCGACCCAGAATGAACTGCCTTCTTTATGCAACAACCTTACTTCAATCCCTGTCGCCGTTTGTTTTCCTTGTAATAAATCCTGGATATGGGCTTGGAAATTGACTTTATCACGAGAATCGATAAAGTTTGAAAAGGGTTGCCCGACAAGTTGGTGGTTACAATAACCCAGCTTCGATGCCCCAGTTACGTTGAACGAAACAACCATTCCTGCTTGATTCAATGTAAAATACATCGCTGGTGTATTCTCGTATAAATATTTATACCTTTCCTTGCTGGATTTAAGTTCTGCTTTGATTTTCTTTTTTTGGGTGACATCACGCACAGCTGCAAGAATATAAATGCACTCACCGGTTTTATCCAGGATCGGTGTCAAAATGGTTTCCCCTACCATCATGGTGCTGTTGATTTCCGTGGCCAGTTCATAATATAAAGGCTCTTTCGTCCTGTAAGCCACATCATATGGCTCTTTAAGTTTTTCATAAACCTCCTTCGGCAAAACCTCATCCATCAGTTTACCGAATGAACCCTCGTCAACACCTGAATACTTAATCGCAGAATCATTTGCTGTTACGTATCTGAATTTCGGCCCATCTTCAACAGCCATCAAAAATACCATTTCTAAAAAACCATTGAAAATTGCTCGTAAATGCTCCTCTTTCATTCGATTAAACATAATGTCAGATCCCCTATACCTCTTCTACTCATTTTTACGATCAGATTCTCTCTTTCTATATCATTTATCGGCAATATAACTTACATTTTCGAGGGAAATAGGTAATTCAGATGATTTTTACATATTTATCCTTGTTTTTGGAAAAAATAGAGTAGACCAAGTTATGCATGAGGAGTGTGACAAAATGAAAAAGATCTTGTTATCTAGCTTCGCATCCTTTTTAGCAGTGGCAAGTTTGACTGCTTGCGGAGTACAGGAGAATGGAAAAGAATATAATGCAATACAATCAGAAACAGTGGAAGTGAACAGCTCCAAGGTCAAAAGCGAGGATTCACGACTTTTCAAAATGGTTGATATTTATAACTCGGAAAAGGAAAAAATTGGACAAGCACAACTAGCTGAATCCAATGAAGGTGTGACCATTAAATTGAAAGCGGCCAAATTGCCCCCAGGACCGCATGCATTCCACATTCATGAGATAGGTAAATGTGTAGCCCCCGATTTTGAAAGTGCAGGAGAACATTACAACCCGACGGGAAAAGAGCATGGCTTTGAAAATCCAAAAGGGTTCCATGCAGGGGATTTGCCGAACATCAACGTACGTAAAGACGGTACCGTATCTGTTAGCGTCGTTTCGAAGAACGTTACGCTTCAAAAAGGAAAACCGAACACCCTTCTTGATAAAGACGGCAGTGCTCTTGTGATCCACGAAAGAGCGGACGACTACAAGACAGACCCAGCAGGGAATGCAGGCGGTCGCATCGCATGCGGTGAAATCAAGTAGTTTGTTTTAATGTATCGTTTTAGTGTACCAGGCACCGTTTTAGAAGCCTTGCTATGACTGGATTCTTAATCGGTGCCTGGTACAGTTTAAGAAACCTTGCTACAACTAGGTTCCTGACCGGTGCCTGGTACAGTTTGAGAAACCTTGCTACAACTAGGTTCCCGATCGGTGCCTGGTACACCCTGAAAAGTTATCAAAAAAGGAGCTTTGGTCAGCTCCTTTTTTTCCTTTATGATGGTTTCATGTGATTTTGAAGGTTTCAATCGTGTATCTTTCCAGTTGTGCACGGTTCACTTCATACCCGATCCCTGGCTTGTCTGGAATGATGACTTTTCCACCGGTAAGTTCGATTTCGGGGCGGATGATGTCTTTATCCCAATACCTGGAGGATTCGGTGATATCACCCGGAATGTCAAATCCATCAAGCGTCGTTAAGGCGATGTTATGTGCCTTTCCGATCCCCGATTCGACCATCCCGCCTGCCCAAACTTTCATCTGATGTTTTTTACAATAATCATGGATTTTCAGGGCTTGAGACAACCCGCCTACTCGACTGTACTTGATCGCAATGATTTTGCAACTACCGAGAGCGATTGCGGTCTTCGCATCCTCAAATGATGTAATGCTTTCATCCAGGCAGATTGGCGTTGAAAGAGACTTCTGCAGCTCTGCATGTTCAACAAAATCTCTTGCACCTAGAGGCTGCTCGATCATCATCAATCCGAACTGATCCAACTCCTTTAAGCGTTCGATATCGGCCAATCCATAACTCGAATTTGCATCCGCCATCAACGGCGCATCAGGAAATCGTAATCGGACAGCAGCCATGACTCTAACATCTTCACCTGGCTTCACCTTCAATTTGATCCTCTTATACCCTAGCTTCAACGCTTCATCTACTTTAAAAAGGAGTGCATCCATTTCCCTTTGCATCCCTATGGCGATTCCGACCTCAATTTCACGTCTTCTGCCACCCAAAACATCAGCCAAAGGTTTTCGTAGAGATTTTGCAAAAGCATCCCAAAACGCGGTCTCAAGAGAGGCCTTCGCCATATGGTGACCTCTGTAACGGTCAAACATAGCTGTCAAGTCATCCGGATGACTGATCTCTTTCAGTTCTAAAAGGTCTGGGATGAGAAAATCCTTTATCATATAAAGGCTTGTAGCGGTGGTTTCCTCTGTGTACCACGGCATGTCGAATGCTGAACATTCTCCCCAGCCGGTTATACCTTCAGAAAATTCTATCTCCGTAATCAATAGTGACCGCTTTAAAACAGTACTGACTGCTGTCACGAACGGTTGCTTCAAGGGCATCTCTATTTTATGGATTTTCACTTGTTCAATCCGCATTTTCATCGCCTTCTTCAAGCAAACTGTGCAAGTCCTTCCGTAAAATCTTATTGGAAGCGTTCCTTGGCAAAACCTTTATGAATCGGACAATCTTCGGGACTTTGTAGCTGGCAAGATGTTCTTTACAGTATTGGATCAAGGCTTCCTCAGAAACATCCGGATCTTTCAAAACAACAAAAGCAGCTGGAACCTTCCCCCAGACAGCGTCATCGATCCCGATCACACCTGCTTCTGCAACCGTCTCATGACCAAGCAGACATGCCTCGATTTCTGCAGGATATACATTTTCACCACCAGATATGAACATATCATTCCGGCGATCGAGAACATAAAGGAAGCCATCATCATCAAGATAACCAACATCCCCGGTAGCGAGCCAGCCGTCCTGGATTTTTTCTGCATTAATGTCATGCTTGTTAAAATAGCCTTGTGTGACGTTCGGTCCCTTCACAAAAATCTCGCCCTCAAGGCTTGTTCCATCACCCTCACCAGATACAATCTTAACCTGGGATGGAAATAGCGGTTTACCAGCTGACCCAAGTTTGCGAAAACTGTCTTCAGGCGCCAATGTAACTATCTGTGAAGCTGACTCTGATAACCCGTACGTTTGAAAAACCGGAATATTATTGACTTCACACCTTTTTAACAGTGGGAAAGGAGCAGGTCCTCCTCCTAAAAGCATACAACGGAATCCGCCTGGATATGGCCGAAAGTTATCCGAATCCAGCGCTTTACTCAACATGACGCTTACGACAGAAGCGATCGTGACTCCTTCCTTATAGATGGACTCATTGAAAGCAACCGGCTCAAAGGTTCGGTGCAAGACCATCGGAATACCGTATATGACACTCCGCATTACAATTGAAAGACCGCTGACATGAAAAAGCGGAACTGCGCATAACCAACAGTCGTCATTGCGGATACCAAGATTGAGGGCAGACCCTGTAGCACTCCACCAATGGTTGCCAAACGTCAACATGACACCTTTCGGATACCCTGTTGTCCCAGAAGTGAAAATGATCGAATGGAGATTTCCCAAATAGATGACCTTATCCAATTCGGTATTCGTCTCGTTTACCTCCTTTATCTCCATCATCGTAACGATTTTCCCAAACCGTAATCTTTGTGCTTTCTCCAGATGAGCAACATCTACAATCAACCAATCAACTTCAGCATCGTGCAACTGATAGTCCAATTCAGACTCCGATAACCGTTTATTTAAAGGGACGGCAACAACATGTATCAGATGAAATGCATGAAGCAGAATGATTGTATCTGGATGGTTGTCCATAAGGAAACCTATGTGTTGGCCCTTCTCCAACCCTCTCTTCAATAGTTTTCGAGCTATGCTTTCAACTGACTCGTTCAGCTCTCGATATGTCCAATCCCGATTCTCAAAAACAAGAGCTGTCCGATCAGGGGTTAAAAAGGCACGTTGACTAAGCCAATTTTTCATTTCAAGTTCTGCCATATGTACCACTCACTCCATAATAAAACTCTATACTATAAGAAAAGCGCAAACGCCCTGGTTAACCACGAAGGTCACTGTAAGTTGACGAGGAGGCTGTCGCCGCCGCAGGAGGTCTGAAGTGATCCAAGTGGTTGGGCGTTGGAGCTAGACATCAAGAAAAGCGCAAACGCCCTGGTTTATCACGAATCATTGGAAGACCGACGAGGAGGCTTGAACCAAACAAAGTCCGGTTCTGCGTGGGTAAACTCTTCGACCCTAAATGTATATCGCTGCCGCAGGAGGACTGAAGTGATCCAAAGTGGTTGGGCGTTAGAGCTAGAGATTTCTTCATCGCAACAAAATACCTTCTCATCTTTTTAAAAAGAGGATGCTGGTCCAACAGCATCCTCCAATTGCATATTCTTATGGGAATCGAGGGAATTGTTTAAAGTCTGGCTTTCGCTTTTCTTTAAACGAATCGCGTCCTTCTTTCGCCTCATCAGTCGTGTAATAGAGTAATGTAGCGTCTCCACCCAATTGCTGCAAACCAGCAAGTCCATCTGTATCTGCATTGAATGAAGCTTTCAAGAAACGAAGCGCTGTTGGAGATTTCTCAAGCATTTCTTCACACCATTGGATCGTTTCTTCTTCCAATTTTTCAAGAGGTACGACCGTATTGACAAGTCCCATCTCTTTCGCTTCTTCAGCATTATACTGACGACACAGGTACCAGATTTCACGCGCCTTCTTATGACCGACGATACGCGCAAGATAACCTGCTCCATATCCAGCGTCAAAGCTTCCTACTTTCGGTCCGGTTTGTCCAAAGATCGCGTTGTCTGCAGCGATCGTCAAATCACACACCACATGAAGGACATGTCCACCGCCGATTGCGTAACCTGAAACCATTGCTACTACAGGCTTTGGAATGACACGGATCAAGCGTTGTAGATCAAGGACATTCAATCGTGGGATCTGATCATCGCCAACGTATCCACCATGCCCGCGTACTTTCTGGTCCCCTCCTGCACAGAATGCTTTGTCTCCCGCACCTGCAAGGACGATGACACCGATATTCGCATCATCACGTGCATAAGCGAAAGCATCGATCAATTCATGGACCGTTTTCGGCCGGAATGAATTGTGTACTTCTGGCCGATTGATCGTAATTTTTGCAATCCCATTGTATGTTTCATAGATAATGTCATCGTATTTTCTTTCAGCTACCCATTCTACTGCTGCCATTCTAGACATCCTTTCCATTATGTAGTTCATCCACTACTATTTTAGCAAATTGTGACGGCTTCTCAAGGTGTACGGTATGGCCCGCTTCTTCTACCACCACTATTTTGCCATTCGGAAGCTTCTGCAACATGTCTTCCGCTATCTTGCAGAACTTATGATCAAGCGCCCCGACGATAAGTGTAGTTGGGATTTTAAATGTAGCTAACTTGTCCCACCAGGACGGCTGTACCCCTGTTCCCATCCCACGCAAACAGTTCGCCAATCCGATCGCTGAATTGTCGAGCCTTTTTTCATGTAAAGCCTTCCGAGTTTCCTCAGATAAGAAGTTTTGCTGGGAGTGGAATAACGGAATCGATTCCCAGAATTCAACGAAAGATTCTATGCCTTCCCTTTGAATCCGGTCTGCAAGTCTTTCATCGCTTTCCTTCCGGTCTGCCCTTTCCTCCGAAGTCCGTAATCCCGGTGAACTGCTTTCCAACAACAGATGTTTTACAAGCTCCGGATACATCATACCGAAAGACAGTGCTACCCTTCCACCTAGAGAATACCCTAAAACGTAGGCGCTTTCAATCTTCAACTCTGCAAGTATATAAGCTATAGATTCCGCCGTTTGCTCCCTCGTATATTTTTCTGCCTCTTCAGGATGTTCCGTTTTCCCGTGTCCAATCAAATCGACCATGATGAGTTGGAAGTCGTCCGACCAATCTCGTTTAAATGGACCCCAATCAGCTCCAGAACCGGTAAAACCATGAAGGAGGAGCAAAGGCTTGCCCTCCCCATACTTTTCCACATGATAATGAATTCCGTTCACCTCAATGAACATTGTCATCCGCCCACTTTTTGATTGCATCATTCACATTCTCCCAATATTCCTTATGGAGCTGCACATTTTGTTCACGATCAGTCTTAATCTCGATAACATCCAGACCACCTGAATCAAAACTTTCATTACATGCTTCATCAAATGCTTCCCATGTTCCAACAAGGTGGTAGTTCCCGCCATATGTAGTCGTCGCTTCACGGAAGGAAATACCGATCGGTGTCCCAAACAGGTTCTCGAAATGGTCTGGATAATCCGCTTGTGGCAAGAAGGAAAAGATCCCTCCCCCACTATTATTGACCAGTATGATCGTCATATTGAGTTCATGAAGCTTGGCGGCAAGTAAACCGTTCATATCATGGTAAAACGAAAGGTCTCCAATGACAAGCACCGTTCTTCGTCCTGTAGCTGCGACACCGAAAGCCGTTGAGATGACCCCATCAATCCCGTTTGCCCCTCGATTAGCCAGTCCCATGATCTCTTTATCTGTTTTACCGAAAAAGCTGTCAAAATCCCTGATTGGCATGCTGTTTCCAACAAACAGGGCAGTCTCATCAGGTAAAAGACGTTTAAGCTGTGCAAAAATCTTCCCTTCAAACAGTTCATCCGTTCGTAAAAATGATCCCTGTTCCAGGACAGCAATCTCATTTACCTCCCGCCATTTTCCAAACCATCTTGTACCGCTGCGCCCATCGATTCTTGAGGACAGTTGACGTGAAAAGATACCTGGATCTGCATAAATCATCCTGCCTCCTGAATGCGTCGGGTCACGCCAACCTTCCCCTTCATCAATGGTCCAGTATGTGCAGTCCTTATGTTTTTGAACATACTGCAAATAGGCTTTCGAAACAGGCATCGCTCCAAATCGAATGATGACATCTGGCTTCCATTCCCTCACGACTTCACTCTTTAAGAAAGCATCATAATTCTCAATGATATTTTCTTTGGAATGATGGCCACTCCGTAACGGAGACAACGGATCTGCCAAAACAGGGAACCCGAGTTTTTCTCCCAGTTCTTTTATTGCGGACACGGCATCGTCATATTGGCCCGGTCCACAAACGACGAGACCTTTTTCATACTTCTCCAATTCATCGATCAAAATCTGATATTCAGCTTCCCTCAGGTCTCGTTCACCCGCCATAAACGACAGATAGGAATCATCCTTCCGCCCTGCTTCAAAAGCATTCTCCAATTGGTAACTTGGGAGGAGAGGTTCACGGAAAGGAAAATTCAAGTGTACTGGCCCGCGTTTTGCATTCATAGCGATGGAAATAGAACGGGAAGCATTGGTCCGGGCATACTTAAGCAATACAGGATCATTTTCTGGGAGTGCCATGTCATGAAACCATTTTACGTATTTTCCATACATCCCGATCTGATCGATCGCTTGAGGTGCTCCGACATCTCTCAGTTCATGCGGACGATCTGCGGTCAAAACCAATAGCGGCACACGTGATTCATACGCTTCTATAATAGCAGGATAGTAGTTTGCAGCAGCCGTCCCAGACGTGCAAACAAGCGCGACGGGCTTCTCTTCCGCCTTTGCGATCCCAAGGGCAAAAAAAGCCGCTGAGCGTTCATCAACACTCAACCAAACTTTAATGTCAGGGTGCTGTGCAAACATAAGTGCCAGCGGAGTAGAACGGGATCCCGGGCTTATGACCACATCCTGTACCTTTGTTCTACTCAACTCATCTACAAAAGCTCCAACATAAGCTGTCAACGGATCTAGAGTCATGCAATTGATCCTCCTAGTGCGGAGAGCATCGGCTTCAGTTTGATCAGTGTTTCTTCATACTCACTTTCAGGATCAGAATCTCCGACAATCCCGCATCCTGCGAATAAAGATGCGTAATTATCAGAAATCAGGCCCGAACGGATCGCAACAGCGAACTCGCCTTGATCAAAATGGTCGATCCAGCCGATAGGAGCAGAATACCATCCTCGATCGATCTTTTCGTACTCTCTTATAATTTCTACGGAACGGAGCTGTGGCAACCCTCCTAAAGCTGGAGTCGGATGAAGGCGCTCGACAACATCCAGAAGAGGAACTTCCGTCGCTTCTTTAACTTCCACAGGTGTATAAAGATGTTGGATATCCCGGCCTTTATATAGTGAAGGTTGGTCGGGAACATCAACTGAACCCGCCACTTCTTCCAAAGCACCACGGATCATCTGTACCACGTAATCATGTTCTTCGCGATTTTTTTCGTCTGCAAGGAGAAGTCTGCCTAGGCGCTCATCCTCCTCATAATAGACGCCTCTCTTGATCGACCCTGCTAAACAAGTCGATAACAGCCGATCATTCTGTTTTCGTACCAGGCGTTCAGGTGAAGCTCCAACAAAACACTTATGCCCCCGCTCAAAAGCGAAAATGAAGCTGTTCGGCTGCTGATTTCTTAGATTGACTAGTGTTTCGAATGCTGAGATTTTCGAATCTGCTTGTGCAATGACTTCCCTTGCTAAAACAACTTTATCCAGTAGCCCTTTATTGATCATCGAAGTCGTTTTAACCACAATATCCTTCCATTGGTCAGGGTCGATTTCAGTCAGCGAAAAAGAACGTTTCTCAGCTGTATTTAACGGAGCCTTCTTCAATAGTCCTGCACTTTCCCGAATTCCTTTTTCAAAAAGCAGATGGATATCCGAATCAGGTCTTACGAACAAATTTGTCGTCAAATACGCTTTGTCACGGATTTTTGAATACAAATGAACAGGTAAAACAAAGCTGGCGTCCGAATAATTCGTCCATAATGGCGTCTTATCCTTTTTCGTATCAAATGAAAAACCACCTAAAAGCAAGGGGCCTGTACCATAAATATATGTTGCATCATAATCCTCAAGCTGATCGTCGATAATCGCTTTCCATTGACTTTTGATTTCCGAAAAACGATCCTCTCCATCCACATCAAAGCGAAACGCTTCACCGATACCGACAAAGCTTGATTTATTTGAATCCGACCAAAACGAACGTTGGCCATTATATAAAAACCTCCCATTATTAAAAACGACGAGCGGGTCAATCGTATCAACTTGAATCCTATGGCTGACTAGAATTTCCTTTTGAGTCAGTTGTGCTTTTTGCTTTGCACACTCTAATCTCACAAGCAATTCATGTTGTTTAACAACTGCCACTGCTATCCCCTCCAACATCCTGCGACGTTCTATATCTATATATAACCTGAAAACAGGCTCAGTTCTTACATGCTTACACTAAAAAAGACATTCTCATATCGATACTATTATAAAGGAAAAAGGCTTGTTTTTCCATTGTGCGTCATTCACAACTGTTTCCAGCTAATGTTGTTGACACCTATACTCTCATTGCATACACTTAAAATGGTTTAAAATACGGTCAGAATGCTTTAACAAGGCATCCAACAGCCACATTAAAGCATTCTTGAGAATAAAGGTGAAAGATTCATTATGGAACAATATTTTACAGACCCATCCAATCAAAAAGAAATATCTTCTATCATCGAATCCAAATGGAAAATCTGGTATCGGCAGCTCCGTCCTCACACTTTGACAGCATCATTCATACCTGTATTCATCGGTGCAGCTCTCGCTAATTTCTATACAACGTTAAATTGGTTGTTGCTAATTGCCATGCTTGTTGCTTCGATGTTGATCCAGGCCGCTACTAATCTATTCAACGAGTATTATGATTTTAAACGTGGTCTCGACACTTCAGATTCTGTAGGGATCGGCGGCGGCATAGTACGTGATGGTATATCCTCGAAAACAGTACTGAATGTCGGGCTTGCTTTCTTTCTGCTCGCTATATTGCTCGGTATCTATATCAGCGCGACGACCTCCTGGTGGATCGCCATCATCGGTTCAGTCTCCATGGCGGCTGGATACTTTTATACCGGTGGTCCCTATCCTATCGCCTATACGCCACTAGGTGAAGTAGTTGCAGGGTTTTTCATGGGATTTGTGATCATCCTTATCTCATTTTATATTCAAACTGGCTTTGTGACGACAAATAGCATGCTCATTTCCATTCCGATTTCCATTTTAATCGGTGCGATCCTGATGGCAAACAATATTCGGGATTTAGAAGGAGATAAGGAAAGAGGACGTAAAACATTGGCGATATTGCTTGGGCATAGAAGAGCGGTTCAATTTCTTGGAGGGATGTTCGCCTTTTCGTTTGCTTGGATTCTTACGATGATATTCATAGGACAGGCTTCTTTTTGGCTGCTGATCGTCCTCATCAGCATTCCAAAAGCTGTCAATGCCGTGAAACTGTTCAAAGGACAACGAGAACCATCCAAAATGATGCCAGCGATGATTGCTACTGCCCAAACGAACACAGTATTCGGTTCTGCATTGACTGTCGGTCTGATTGTCAGCTATCTTATCCAATATTAAAACGGGGGGCTTTGATGTCCCACTTGAGGGAGTGCTTGTATGGACTTGTCCAAAACGCTTGTAAATGCGCTAGGAATGGAAGTTGTCGAAGCAAATAAAGATTGTGTGAAAATGACGATGCCCGTCGATGAACGGACGAAGCAGCCGATGGGGTTCTTGCATGGGGGCGCATCCGTTGCTCTCGCAGAAACGGCAGCCAGTATCGGTGGAGCATTGAACGTCGATTTAGAGAAATATAATGTTTTCGGAATTGAAATCAATGCAAATCACATTAAAAGCAAACGTGATGGTATGGTGACCGGTACAGCACTTCCTGTCCATAAAGGTCGAACGACAATGGTCTGGGAAATTAAAGTGACCGATGAAAACGAAGATTTGATCTGTCTATCGAGATGTACAATCGGAGTTGTAGAAAAGACGGCATAAATCCCTGAACGACACACCCTCAGACTTCGGTTTTAAATAACTTCCGGTTGCTGTAGGTAGACCTTAAAAAATTGCAGATAATCATAAGGAGGGAACTGCTCATACGTGAGCAGTTCCTTTTTCAATTTACACTTCTCTTCGCATCGCCTTAAGCACATCAACTTTTGTTGCTCTTCTAGCTGGTCTTAGGCCAGAAAGGATGGTCACCACTAAACAGATGCCGATACAGATCAACGGCAAGCTTAAAGGGATATGTGAAAACTTGAAATCCCCTGGGATCGGTTCACCAAATGCATTACTTAAAATGATCGGCAACAGCCAATTGACTCCTAAGGTGATGAGATAAGCGACAATCGTCCCGAAAATGGCTCCAAGCAGTCCGATATAACTGCTTTCAATTAAGAAAATCCGCTTGATCGTGGAAGGATTTGCCCCGATCGCTTTCATGATTCCAATATCCGGCGCCCTCTCAGTGACAGCCATGGTCATTGTATTATAAATACCTATGGAAGCGATGATGATTGCAATCGTTCCGATGAATATCAGCCCGCTCTTTACAATCAAGAACACGGTGTTGATCTGTTCCATTTCATCGACGACTGAATAGGCAAAATACTTCTTATCCTTGATCGTTTCTGAAATCGTCTTGACATTTTCGACATCATCTGCGTAAATGGATACTTGGCTGTAAAATCTATCCTTCCTCTGTTCCATCAAATCTCTTTCCTCTGCTGGTAAGTTTGGAGTGATGACAGTTCCGTTTGGTGTGCCTGTAAACGCTTCAATTTCAGACAACACCTTTTCGGAAATATAGATGTTTGGGTCCCACTCCCAATCTTTGGTCGGTTTTTTTCCGATGCCGACGATCTTGACATCAAATGTCTTGGACTTTTCTTCTTCTCCTTCATATTGTTTGACGCCAAGGTTAAGTGTTTCGCCAATTAATTTCCCTTTATATTTAAATTCTTCCTTTACGGTGCCATCTTCATTAAGTGGAGCAGTTTCTTTACCGTTCCACTTTGCAAGACTTTCAGCAAAATCATGACCAATCACGACTTCGTTATCCGCTTCAGGTAAACGACCTTCTGAAAGCTCAAATCCAGCTTTCGTTTCCGATGGAAAATCGACGACTACAGCGTTCCCTTCTGCTCGAAATTCTCCAACACGGAATTCACCTTGCTGGTCAACCATTTGTCTTCTCGTCACCGCTTTTACATGGTCCAGGCCCTCGAAATAGGTAATATCATCCATGGTGATTCCTGCGTTCTCTTCGTTTTCTTTTCCGTGGACTTGTATCTCAGTCATCAATCGATCTTGTGTAATCTCCTCAACGATTGATTTTTGAAGACCGAAGCCGACTGATGCAAGGACTATCAAGAACGCACACCCCATGGCCGTTGCAAGGACCGTCATAAAGATCCTAGTCTTGTTCTTTTTCATGTTTTGACGTACGAATTTAAACTGATCTTTGAATCTCATGATGCATATTCCTCCTCAACCAATGCCCCATCGACAATTTCAATGATACGATCTCCGATTTTCGCGACCTTTTCATCATGAGTGATGATTAAAAAGGTAATACCCATTTCATGATTAAGCTGCTTTATGAAATCTAGCAGTTCATCTTCAGTATCACTGTCTAAACTCCCTGTTGGCTCATCAGCAAGAATGATAGGCGGATTCAAAATTAAGGCTCTTGCAATGCTTACACGCTGCTGCTGGCCCCCTGATAATTCACTAGGATAGTGATCCATGAATTTTTCCAGGCCCACCTTTTTGAACAATTTTTCTGTTTGCGTTTTTCTTTCCTTTTCATGGACTCCCTTTAACGTAAGTGCCAGTTCAACATTCTCAAAGGCTGTCATACTGAGAATGAGCTGAAAGCTTTGAAAGATGAATCCTAGATTATGAAGACGGAAATCGGCCCACTTGCTTTCGTTAAATGACGTCACATTATGATCATCAATGAAGATTTCACCTTCGGTTGGTTGGATGTAACCGCTGATCAAGTTAAGCAATGTCGATTTCCCTGAGCCGCTGCGCCCAACAACGGTCACAATTTCCCCATAGTCCACTTTTAAATTTATACCTTCTAATACAGGAATTATCGTTTCTTTACCTTTTTTTCCAATCTTAAATTGATGGCTGAGTCCTTTGACTTCAATCATTGATTTCCCCCCCTGTTTTTCATGACGCTTATACACACTTAAGACGCAAAAATTAAAAAATAGTTCAAAAAAAAAGAAACTGACCAGTTATGGCCAGTTTCTACATTTAAAACTATTTATTATTGGACTGTCGGGAAACCGAATCCAGAAGCGATGTCATCTCCGCTTCCAGCATATTGTCCGCCAAGAATATCATTCGCTTTTGCTCGGTTTTGAAGTTCACTTCTTAGGTCGTCATTCGATAATGAAGGGTTCTCAGCCCAGATCTTTGCCGCTAATCCAGAAACATGTGGTGTTGCCATTGAGGTACCACTGATCGTGTTATATGCACCATCTTTCCAAGTCGATTCGATGGCACGACCAGGTGCGGATAATTCAACATCTCTTTCTTGTATGACAAAATCTCCATCTGTATTAGGATTTCCACGCGAAGAGAAATCAGCTACGCGATACGTACCGTTTTCTTGTACATTTTCAAGGGCTGCAACTGCTACAGCATCTGCAAGTCCACCTGGGTAACCGATCGTATCAGGGTTTGGTCCGTCATTCCCAGCAGCAGCAACGACCAACGCACCATTATTCATAGCGTAGGTAACTGCATCTGCAATGAGGCTATCCTTTGAGCTTGAACCTAGTGACATTGAAATGACTACATTCACACCAAGACTGTTTCCTTGATCAGCCGCGTGCTTGATTGCATTCGCAATATCATCGGAATAACCAAATCCGCTGTTTCCTAGCACTTTGTATGCCCAAAGCTTAGATTCTGGAGCAACACCATAGACACCTTGGCTATCAGCCCCTCCGTTCGCTAAAACCGTACCGGCCACATGCGTACCATGACCGTTTTTATCATCACATTTTCCATCTATTACCGGTGATCGGTTAGAGCTGAAGTCTTTACACTGTTCGACGTTTTCAACCAGATCGACGTGGTCGGTATAAGTTCCAGTATCCAATACCGCTACACGGACCCCGTTTCCACCACTCGTTGCAGTCAGGTTTGAGTCGTTATACATCGCTTCCATTCCCCATGGAGTTTGGTCGGAAGGAGTAGTAGTTCGTGAAGCCTTTTGACTTACTTGATCCAAATACACTTTATTCACAAGAGAGACTTTTAGGTTTTTGTTCTTTTTAAGTCCCTCATATTGTTTTTCAGTAACATTCGTCGTAAACCCTTTTTCATTGAAATCCCATCGCTTACCGTAGTTTTTTTCTACAGATTTCAGGGCGTTTTCATTCGTAGATGAAATCAAGACTCTCAACTTTTCATTTGATTGGTTATCGTTCTGCCCACCCGCCAATACACCAGATGCGAAAATCGAGACCATCAAAATAGCAGCTGTCAATACTGAAAATAATCGTTTCAAAATCCATCTCTCCCTAGTTTTTTCATCATTTCTCTTTTTATGAAGGATTCTGGGTGTATGTATTGATGGCAAATTTATAGTTGTTGTTAAAAACTTTAAGTTGAAATTATAAACAACAACTATTAACAGTAATGTCACCTCCTGTCATTTTTTGAATTTTCTATCAATAATTCAACAATATCATAATGATGGGGGTTGTGGTATTGGGAAATAGAGAGGTAAAAAGCTTGAATATTCATAAAGTTTAATAGATGATTTTCCCAACATGGCCTTTTTCCGAAGGTCGACCCGGATGCCTGTTCACTGTGGGGCCAGGCTCCCTTTCCCTCAGGAGTGGTGAGAATTCGTTAATAAAAACCCAAAATTAAAAAAAGCACCTTTCAGCGCTTCTTGTTTTGGCTATCCCGTGATATATCGGTTGTATAATGTTTTCGCTTTGTTAATGTCTTTTGTACCATGGATCAAGACTCTGTTATCTTTGAAAACAACCATTCGGGTATCATCAATTTCTACTTGCAGCAAGTAATCATTGCTTCGAATGTTTGAAGTTAATTGGGAAAGCTTCTGTTTAAGGGCATCCATATCGATAGCCATTCCCGGCATCGGTCTTATTTGCACAGTATCTCTCCCGCACAAAACAGCGGTTTTCGTACTCGACTCGTGATTGAGGTATGGAAAGGCGGCTTCCGGGCAACAGCTGTCACATTGTGGATTTTTGAGATTATCAACCTTCAAAGAGGTATGCTGGTTATTCCATAAATCAAAGTAGATAACCTGTTTTCGGATCGCCTGGAAATCTTCTACTAATATTTTGAAAGACTCTGCTACCTGATAAGCCGTTACCATCTGTACTGCCGGGGAAATGATGCCGACAGTGTCACACGTTTCACTACCTGAAGGAATCTTCCCTAGTAAGCAGGCCAAACATGGTGTATCTCCTGGTAAAATCGTATAGGTCAATCCGTGGCTTCCTGTACAGGCTCCGTATATCCATGGGATTTTCCACTTTTGTGCCGCATCATTTATAAGCATGCGCGTTTCAAAATTATCAGTTGCATCTATGATCAGATCTGCATCCTGTATTTGTTCCTCAATCGTCATCGTGTTCGTCTCTTCTATTCGGGCATCAATCTTCACTTCACGATTAAGATCAGAAAGCCGTGCTTTTGCTGCGACTGCTTTCGGCAATTGATCTTCTGCATCCGTTTCTGTGTATAATTGCTGTCTCTGAAGATTACTCCACTCGACATAATCCCGGTCAATGATGGTCAATTTGCCTATACCTGCACGGACCAACATTTCAGCACAGCTTGTCCCGAGGGCCCCGGCACCGATTAAAAGCACGTGTTTCCGTCTGATCATTCCCTGTCCTGCTGAACCGATTTTAGTAAATCTTATCTGTCTAGAATATCGTTCATGCATCCTTTTTCATCTGCCTTTTGGAAAACCTGATTTACTCCCATCTTACCATACAATATAAGGAGACAAACGACCACAAAGATTACATGGCGTATAAAATGGTGAAAATAATCAAAACTAGAATAAGTTACCTGAAAGGAGTGTGGAATGATAACATGAATGCAGGCAGAGCAAAACAAATCTTAGAATCACCGAATGAAATCACCGTCCATTATCGCGGTAATCCGGTCTGGATCCAACAAGTCGATGAAGCGGGCAGTACAGCACGGGTATATACAAGAGATAATCCAGACGATGAAATGACAGTGAACGTAGCTAACTTAGAGGAAATGTAGAAGACAAGAAAAGCGCAAACGCCCTGATCAGCCACGAAGGTCACTGGAAGTCCGACGAGGAGGCTCTAAAGATCGGTTTTTCGCGTTGTAAGTGCTCCATAATGGTCACATGAGTACCTTAAGATCGGTTTTTCGCGTTGTAAGTGCTCCATAATGGTCACATGAGTACCTTAAGATCGGTTTTTCGCGTTGTAAGTGCTCCATAATGGTCTTATGAGTACCTTAAGATCGGTTTTTCGCGTTGTAAGTGCTTCATAATGGTCTTATGAGTACCTTAAGATCGGTTTTTCGCGTTGTAAGTGCTCCATAATGGTCTTATGAACCAAACAAAGTTCGGTTCTGCGTGGTTAAACACTTCGACCTGAATCTATGTGTCGGCCGCCGCAGGAGGACTGAAGTGATCCTTCTTATCTTTAAATAATTAAAAAGCACTTTCAAACGCTTTTTAATTCTTATGAAAATGTTGATATATCAAGGTGTTTGAGTTTTCCCTTTTTAAATAACCACTAAATATTGTTGGTCCAAAAATATTTTCTTCAACTAATAGAACTTGGAAAAAACCAACCACTATAATACCAATAATAAATAACTATCAAACCAAATGAAATATACTTTAATGGTGATTTCATCCACATCCCCCAGTATGAAGTTATCGGATGGTGTGGTTACTGGAATTATCTACGGAGTCGGTGTGAGATTTAATTATTCCCGGTTAGCAAGCCACTCAGCAATCTTGGCTGCCTCTTCACCCTGAATGAGCCCTAGTTAGCGGACTCATAATTATCTAAAAAAAAAGTTATTGACAGTTTTATTGAAATATCATATTATTATTTTAAATTTAATATGCTTTCTCCTAAAGGGGAGTAGCTTTTACAGCAAAGTCGTCATTACAGAGTTTTATTACTCTCGGCTTTGTTGGCAACCTTTATGTTGTTAGCAAGACCTTTACCTGTTAGGTAGAGGTCTTTTTTATATGTAAAAAAACCTTTGCCATGTGGTGGAGGTTTTTTGTTTTTCATTTACCAAGAGGAGGTAAGTACATGAAGGATAGTAGGTATTTACTTAAAGCGATCTTAGGAATCCAAGGCATCAGCAACTTACGTAAATTCCTATGGTCTAACCCATCAAGAAACAATTGTGCAAAGCCAGAAGTTAGACAAACTTAATTTAAAATATCAACAAAAAAATCTTAGAGGATGATCAATAATGAGAAAAGCTTTTAAAAGATAAAAAACGAATTGAGAAAATTGAAAAACGTATTGAAGAAAAGCATACAGGTAACAAATAACTTAATCATTGGAGGGTAAACAGTGTTACTAAGAAAATACATGTCTCTTGTAGGAATAGGTTCAGCACAAATAGATCTTATTTTACCTAAAGAAACATATACGCTTGGTGAACATATAAATGGATATTTTTTACTAAAGGGCGGTATCATTGATCAACAGTTAAAGAGAATTGATTGTGATTTGGTAAAAGTTGATAGTGAGAAAGGAAAAGAAAATATTATTGATTCAACAACGATTTTGACTTCACAATTGATTGAATCAGAAGAATCGAATAAAATACCATTTTCATTCAAGCTTCCAACATCACTACCACTCTCAACAAAAGACATTTCCTATCGTTTTAAAACAAGATTGACTTTTACACAAGGCGTAGAAAGCATTGATCAAGATATTATTCAAATCGTTTAATTCGAAAGCAGATAGAAAGGGAGATTACGAGTGTAAAAATAAATCGATTTCTTACATGGCAATACATTATAGGGAGAAACGATTTAGTTGAACAAACACATAAGGAACTTATTTATAACGATTACTTTAGTTACAGTTATAGAAACTCAGTTCCTTTCAGCAGTGAATGAGGATAAGAAAAATCCACCTCGATTTTATAACAGTATCGTAGCAGCAATGCAAAGTTATTCCATTAATTCTTTAAGACCATAAATGAAATAGAAAAGAAGGTGGATAGAAACTTTTGTATTGGAAAGGTTACTAAAAATGGCACCTCAATCTTTAAAAGATAAATATAAGCAAACGAACATTGTATTTTAGGAGGTAAATCGATCAGATGGAGCTTTCAGTTTTATTCGAGTATGGATGGGTATTATTACTTTTAATTGCAATAGAAGGTTTATTGGCAGCTGATAATGCGCTCGTATTAGCTATTATGGTTAAGCATCTTCCAGAAGAACAACGTAAGAAAGCCTTGTTTTATGGGCTTGCAGGAGCATTCATATTTCGATTTGGTTCTTTATTTACGATATCCTTCCTTGTGAATGTTTGGCAGGTTCAAGCAATAGGTGCCCTATATCTCTTGTTTATAGCTGCAAATCACATTTTCAGAAAGCTTATTGTTTCGAAAGAAAAAGAGAAATTAATTGAAACAAAGGAAAAGAAAAAATCTGGATTTTGGGGAACAGTTTTTAAGGTCGAATTAGCTGATATAGCTTTTGCTGTCGATTCAATCCTTGCAGCTGTTGCTTTAGCTGTTACACTTCCAAATACAAACCTTCCTAATATAGGTGGATTAGATGGTGGAAAGTTCCTTGTGATTTTTGCAGGTGGATTAATTGGTTTAATTATCATGCGATTTGCTGCTAATTTCTTTGTAAAACTACTTAATACGAGACCAGGCTTAGAAATTGCAGCATTTATCATTGTTGGCTGGGTAGGTGTGAAGCTATCTGTTTATACGTTATCTCATCCAGAATTAGGTATTTTACCAGAAGGTTTTGCCAAATCACCGGAATGGAAAGTCACGTTCTATGTTGTTCTTCTACTAATTGCTCTTGGTGGATGGTTCCTTTCAGGCAAGGAGAAGAAAGAAGATTCAACTATAGTATAAACGAACGGTAGTGATGTAGAGGTAAGCAAGTAAAGGAGGGTTTATGCAATCCTTCAGTAATTTAGTCCAAAGTGTGAAGTATGGTAATGATGGCGAGAAAATAATTTAAAAACATAAAGACAAGGCGTTAGAAATTGTTGGTGAGGGAAGAAGTGCTTTTGCAAAAGTTTGAACAACGAATAAAGTGTTAAAAGTCTTTTTCCCTCCATTTAGTCATCTGGCAAAGGAAGCAGCTGATATATACAGATGTTTACAAGACAATCCATTCTATCCTTGTATAAAACAACCTTTTATGCAAAAAATAAATGAGAATTTATATAAACTTCTTAGTTTTCAAATATTTCGGAGGTAGGTCTGGTTGGCAATAGAATTAATAGTACTAGGTGTGTTTATTATTCTAAATGCTTTTTTTGCAGCGTCAGAAATTGCATTAATTTCGTTAAATGATAACAAAGTGAAAAAGATGGCAGAGGAGGTATTTCTGACCTAAGAAATTTCACTTCTCCTTCTTGAAGAAATGCACCCGTTTGTGGAAGAAAGAAAGCTGTCGTACATACAGCTTCTTATTATTAGGTGTTTACCATGATATTAGCTTGAAACCAAGCTCTGAGTTTTTCGGCAAACACTAAACGTTCAGAGGGATCACTTAAACTACCATGAGTCAGATAAAGATTATCATTGAAATATCTAGGATATACGTGCAGGTGATAATGCCAAACATCCTGACTTCCACCTGGTTCATTGTGTTGTCTTGTTGAGATACCATCACATCCGTAACACTCTTTGAGTGCGAAAGAGACCTGCTGTGATAATTTATGTATCCTTGTGGCTATCTCTAATGGTAAATCAAATATATTCTCATAGTGATTATTCGGTATGATAATCACATGACCTTTATTATTGGGCCACCATAAAGTTGCAATCAATGCAGTTACGTGTTCATCATTATAAATTATATCTTGCTGCTTCGTTTGAACTAATTTGTTTTGTTCGTCCTCTACACCTTTAACTACCAGACAAAAAGGACAAGAATAACCAAAAGGCATATGCTTATACATTAATTTTCCCTCCTAAAGTAATATGCTAGTTAAGCTTTCGACAGTATTTTGCTACTACGGAACAAAGGACGTAATCCAATATTCTTGAATTGAGCCCTTTAGCTGAAGATTATTAAATTAGGGTTTTCTTTACAACGGCAAACTCATAGTAACTGTTCTTACATTAAAGCCCATTTTTTCGTACAACTTAATAGCTTTGTTCCCCGCAAAAGCACTTAAACGCACTTCAGAGTATCCATCTTGCTTTAAATGGTCAATCGCTGTTTTCATTAAACGTTTAGAAATTCCATATCCCCTAAATTCTTCTATAACAAATAGTTCATAAATAAATCCATTCAATTTATCAGTAAACTGGTCTTTACTTTCCCCTAAAAGAATCCAGCCCATTAATTTATCGCCTACTGCTGCTATTAAGTAATAGCTTCCCTTATTCAGAAGTGGTTTAACTAGTTATTCGATTTTTTCATTAGTAGGTTTTACTTCACCTAATGTGCCATCAAAAACTGCTTCTGGAGAAAGTGTCAAAACCTTTTTAAGTTCCGAATCGGTAGGTTTTCGAAAATCCATTAATTGAATCAGTCCTTTCAATATCCTTTACCAGTTTAGCATAATATCCAAGACAATATATTCCATTCTCACTCAACTAAACGGCCCTAAAATGAAAAGTAAGCGCTTATCCTTGTTCCAGGATAGCGCCCGATTATTGAAGAACCTATTTAGACAATAGTGTTGTTCTCCTTTTTACTGAATAGTACGGATGTAAAGTAAGACAGTTTCTAGTGGTTACTAAATAGGACCCATGGGACCAGTTTTTGTTCTTTTCTTTCTATTTTTATCAAAAATAATGGTTGTAAAAAACCCAAGAAAACCTATCCCTAAACAATAAAAGGGGAAATATGAACTCAATGGTGATATAACTTTGATTTCAAAAATATCAAGTATGATATATCCAGCAAATCCAATACAACCAAGATAAAACATAAGAATTCCTAACTTACATATCAAAGGTAACTTCTTATATTCCTTTAAATCTTCAAATTCGCAGTAGGAGTCTCTTGATTCAAATCATGGGTAACTTACTTATTATTCATAGCATGGACTTAAAAACACTTGAATTTAATAAATATGCTTCTTCAACAGTCTGGCCAGATCGTCCTACCCCGGCTACTCTCATTAAACCATTAAAAATGGTCAATCAGAAAAGAATCTGATTGACCTTATAATACGACCGGGCCAGATTAAGGAATAGGAAACGATTTTGAGCATAAGAAAAGAATTTAATTCAGATGTATGTTCTTCGCGTTTGAAAGAATTTTATTTAAAACTTGACCCTTACGTGACGTAATGGTGTATATATTATAGTAACCGGTACAAAATAAATCGCGCGAAATGAGGGGGTGATCATTGCAGGTGAAAAGTACTGGAAAGTTGGCGAACTTGCCAGGTTATCTGGGTTAACGATTCGGACCTTAAGATATTATGATCAAATTGGATTGTTCTCACCATCAGGATATTCTGTTGCTGGATACAGGTTATATAACGAATCTGATATTTTCACGCTTGCATCAAATCTTGGCATTAAAGGATCTTGACTTATCCCTTGAAGAAATTAAATCGATTCTATGTGATGACGATTACAATCCATTCGAAGTTATATCGATTCAAATGAAGCGCCTTAAAGAAAAAATCAAGATGCAACAGAAGCTTTTAAAAGAATTACAAAATGTATCAAGCTTAATGGAAATGGAAGAGTCATCTGTTGAGGATTTAACAAAATTATTAGGGATGATGAAACAGAGACATGAAAAATATTTTATTGAACGGCGAACAAGTATGGAGCACCATCTCGAAAAGCTTGGCGACTTCCTCGATAAGCACACGAAAAATCAATGCAAAGAAGAGGAGTAAATGATGAATAAACGATTTGTAACACACGATACATTTGTCATTGAAAGGACATATGACGCCTCACCTGCATAGGTGTTCGCTGCTTGGTCCAATCGTGAAACCAAGAAAAATTGGTTTCAGAAGGCTAACGAGTTCGATTTTCGAGTTGGCGGGCGAGAGAGCATGAAGATTGGACCACCCGGCGGACCGATCTTCACTTTTGCAGCCCGTTATCAGGAAATCGTTCCTGATCAGCGTATTGTCTATTCCTATACCATGGATTTGGATGAAATACGGATATTGGCTTCCATGACAACAGTGGAGTTCAAACATAGTAGCGGTTTCCGTTATGATCCCCCGCTGGATTTAATATGCAGTCCATGGCCGGTTGCCCCTTATCGTTCGGGCATTTTTTGATATGAAAATCAGGGTAGATTGGTCATAAAGCTCGTTCATTTATTGGTGAGTTCACTCGTATAGATCAGGGCTTTCAATTTAATCCCTTATATTTTCTGGATATTGAAAAAGGAAAACAAAAAACAAAAGAAATGCGTAAACTTCCTAAAGATTTGAAAAGAACTGAGACTTCGGTCCGTAAGGAGGAAAAACATATGTCGCATAATTATTTGGAGGATTCCAAGTCCTCGGAGACGTTTGGAATGAAATTTCTGCTAACTTCCGCGGGCGTCAATAACTCGACTATCCACAACGAGCTGGTTGACATGCTGGGCAAGCCGATCGCCGACTCCAACGCTCTGTGCATACCTACCGCGATGTACGGACACCCCTGGGTCGGTCCCGGCGTCAAAGCCTGGCAGTTCATCAGCGGGAATTCCGAGAATCCCATGGTCGACCTGGGCTGGAAGTCTGTCGGCGTTCTAGAGCTCACAGCGCTGCCAAGCATCGACGAAGACCGTTGGGTGCCTCTTGTCCGGGAGACGGACGTCCTGCTGGTGGCGGGAGGCGACGCCCTCTACCTGTACCACTGGATGCGGCAATCCGGGCTGGCAGACCTCTTGCCATCACTGGATGCAGTCTATGTGGGAATGAGCGCTGGGAGCATGGTGATGGCCCCGAATATCGGTGAAGAATTCGTAGGCTGGCGTCCGCCCACAGGGGGAGATAAAACACTTGGGCTGGTGGATTTTGCGTTGTTTCCTCACCTAGATCACGAGATGTTACCGGACAATACCTTGGCCAATGCAGAAAAGTGGGCAGCCGGTGTCTCAGTGCCAGGGTACGCGATTGACGATCAGACGGCCATCAAAGTGACCGATGGGGCCGTTGAAGTTGTTTCCGAGGGGCAATGGAAGCTGTTCACCCCTTAATACCGATAGGGTCAGCCGATTCGCTCGCGGTCTTTCCTTTGTGACTGAAATGGGGTGGAGCTGAAGAGTTAATCAAAGTTTAGATTCAAACTGGGGTATCACCAGCAAAACGCGAATTTACAACGTTAAGGAAATTTCAAAATAAAAAGCCCAATTTTTCAGCATTAAAATTGAGAAATTGGGCTTTTTCGTTACTCAAGAAAAGCGCCCTATTACGGAAGATTGAAAATGCGAATGAGCTGTAAAATGGCTTCTAAGTTATTTCACTAACGTTCTCCGTTAGCTTAACGATGAAAAGCCGTTATCTCCATTGTCAATCTATTCGACGGGCGACATGGAGAACAGCGCCCCAGTGGCGGCGAACCGACTTTTCTGGACGACTATTAAGGCGAACTCGGATTTCGTTGAAGAGTTTGTCGCGTTTCCGTTCCTCCATAAGTATGTGCCCGGAGAAAGTTTCAAGGAGTTTAATGTACTCGTCAACATGATAAATGCGCTCCCAATCGAAATGTCGTATGTGAACAACCTCAAAAAGGCCGCTTTTCACAATCTCATCTCTTTGCTCGTGAAGTTCCCCTGGTCTTGTCCAATCGTTGTTGTCTACCGATATACCTTCGCCGATCTCATAGTAAACGGTTTGAATTTCACGGAAGAATGGGTCTCCATCGTCTGGAAAAACGTGATCTGCGTTCCAAAATGCCAGGTGTCCTCCGGGACGAAGGACCTGCCATGCCTTAATGTACCGAACTTCGGGATCAACCCATTTCCAAGCGGTTGCAGCGAATATCAGATCAAACCTCTTCTCCGCCTCCGGTTGCCAGTCTTCGAAGCTCACGTTGATTATGTCAACGTCCATTCCGACAAGGTTTTGACGGGCAACTGCAGCGAGCTCAGCGCCAAGTTCTATGCACGTGATTTTAAATCCGCGCTTGGCTAACGGGAGAGTAGCCTTTCCTGTAGCACAACCCACTTCCAACAAACGATCACCTGGATTCAAATTTGTCGCATGGATTAAATCATCGAACAATTCTTCCGGGTAATCCGGACGCGCCTGCTGATAAATATTCGCGGCTTGTTCAAATGACTCACGCAATTTTTTATTATCATTCTTCGAGTTCATAATACCTCCTTATACTCAACTTCATTTTGGATAACTTTGGGTTTCACGATATAAAGTAATTCTGCTCTGCGTTGTAATTAGGGTATCCTGCTTCGTTAGTTAAGTGTAACACTTCACAAACAATCTTAAATCAGTATTCTTACACTTCCTGTTTCCTCAAAAATATGACCCTTTTCTGGAACAACATAGAAATTCAATATGCACCCTTCAAAACCCTTTTTCACTTAGCAGTATGATTCTTTGTATATAAATAATGAGTTTTTCTTATATCTTTGTACTGCATTAAAAAGACGAACAAAGAGTTCGTCTTAATAAAAATGAATTTGAGTTGGCACAAATTTGGCACGAAGCAAAATTCACAAAAATAACCCTCGGAATAATCATTGTTATACCAAGGGTTATTGGATGTCATCCGATTGAACCTTCCATCTTTTAAATAATAGACCGATCCAGACACAGAATGATTTCAATGTCCCGGATCGGTTTTTCCATATGAATGGTTGCCTTTGTTGCGATAATTTCCAATCTTATCGTAATTACAAAATTCACAACAGCCCCTTCCCTCCATCACCTGAAAGGTTGTGGCGATTCGCGTAAATAGCTGCCAGTGTACGGTCTGAGACATCAAGTTTACTGAGGACGTTACTGACGTGGGTTTTGACCGTCTTGATTCCGATAAATAACGTATCCCCGATTTCTTGATTGGTTTTCCCTTCCCCAATTAGCGATAGCACTTCAAGCTCTCTTTTCGTCAACTCATGGTGAGGGAGAGATTCCTTTGATCGGAACCTATTCATCATTTTCTGAGCGACCTTGGATTCAATCACTGATTCACCAGCATAAGCTTTTTTGATCGTCTTGGTAATTTCATCTGCTGAAGCGGTTTTCAAAACGTAACTGAATGCACCTGCTTCAATAGCCGGAAAGACCTGTTCGTCATCATAAAAACTTGTAAGAATGATAATTTTACAATCCGGATGAAGTTTGATGACTTCCTTTGTCGCTTCAATTCCGTTCCCATTCTCCATGATCAGGTCCATCAGGACGATATCTGGCTCCAGATCTTTCAACTTTTTAACCGCTTCACTTCCGCTTGCTGCTTCACCAATGATTTCAAATGATGGATCCGTCAACAAATAAGAGATCAATCCCCTTCTTACCATTTCATGATCATCTACTAAAAAAAGTTTAATTTGACTGTCCAACATGTTCATCCCCTTTACCAATTGGAACCCTGACGTCAATAGCAGTCCCTTGCCCTTTAGCAGTTGTAATCGAAAAAGTTCCGCCGATGTCATCACAGCGCTCCTGCATCGTTTTCAGTCCGTAAGAAGTCTTTTTCTTTTGGTTCAGATCGAAGCCAACCCCGTTATCACGTAAATGTATACGGATATGTTTCTGAATGCTATCTAGTTTGACTGTAATTTTACTTGCTTGAGAGTGTCGGAGCGCATTTGCAAGACCTTCTTGCATCAACCTGAAAAGATGGTCTTCAATTCCGCGTGATACATCAGGGATCTCATCGATTTCCGAATGGATTTCAATCCCCGATTTTTGTTGAAGCTCATTCACCAGTTCCTGGATTCCACTATGTAATTTTTCCCCTGACAGGTCGATCGGCCGTAAATGAAGAAGCAGCGCCCTCATTTCTCCCTGGGCTTTGTTGGCCATTTCAACGACTTGTTCCAACTGACTTTTTGCCCGGCCAGGGTGTCTTTCAAATAACTTCAATGCTGCTGAGGACATCATATTCAAAGCGAACAACTGCTGACTAACAGCATCATGCAGATCCCGTGCCAGACGTTGTCGCTCTTCAATCGTTGCAGCTGTATGGGCTTTTTCGGCATACTCAGCCTTTTCGTTAGCAAGCTTTTGTAAGGATTGGACTTGTTTTTTGATCTTATCAGAAAGCTGATTGATTTCTGCAGAAATGATCCCTACCTCATCATCCTCTCCATCACTGATCCGATAATCATAATTTCCGCGGGATAGTTTAGTAATTCCTACTGAAATCTCATTCAAACGATTGATCAGGGTTTGCCCTTTTCGTAAACTGAAGTAGATCCCTAACATGAAAGAAAGGACAAATACACCAATAGAGACCAAGAGGCTGATCACGATCCGATCAGCCGCCGGGTAAAGAATATAGAGGATTTGAAAAAGGATGAAGATTAAGACGGTCGTATAGACCGAGTTCAATAAATGTGTTCGATAAAACAGTCTCCTGATTCCATTCTGGTTCTGGCTCATAACGATCGTCTCCCTAGACCCGGTTAATTTTCAAATCCAACACTTGGAACCTGAAGTCGAAAGTCAGCTTCCTCGTTGCCTCGTCATAACCTTCTGTCTTATACTTCGCTTCCTTCATCAAACCGTCCTTTTTATAGTTACCAATCTTGATATCCCCAACCTTCGTGTTAGACGTTACAGAAAACTCGACATCCTCAGGAATCAAGATCTTTATATCACCTACCCAGCCCGATAATTGAATGATCGTTTCTTTATCAGGTATGAAGGCCCTGGTATAATCAAAATCAAAATCAGCGACACCATTCCATTCATCCAAATCTTCAACATGCCAATTATCATGCTTCATGGAGACATCGGTGACGAAATTACTCTTCGAATGTTTTTTTTTCTTTTTTATCGTTGCTCCCGGCCTTCTTCCCCAAAGCATCCGGATTCCGATATAGACCAATAATAATGGCCATAAATTGATAATTTGTTCAAACTGGAAATCCATGAATCCCAACCGATCACTGACAAGCAATCCACCAATAACAGATAGGAACAAGCCCATAAACCAACTGCCCCGACGTCCTCTTGTAAAAACAGCCTCCAGTAACCATTTTAATCCTAACAATAAGATGACAAATGGATATAAAAAGAAAAATGCTTCATTTACATTCATTGAAACAATTCCTAAATTGACAAGCAGCAACATGACCCCTATCAACACGAAGATCACTGCTACTACAAATTGGCCACCAGATTTCAACTTCATCTGACCACACACCTTTGACTTTATCTTTTTTGAAAGGTCACCTCAAAAAATTAGACATGTATTGGGTTATCCCTTCTTTATCTACTATTAATAGTAGAATACCGCGCATCCAAGAAAGCTGGAACAATCCTGGGAATGTATTGTTCTCCGACTCAAGACGGAGATTCCAATATAGAAAACATGGGCTTTGCCAAGCCTTGGCGAAGGCAGAGCCTTAGCTGTACTTTTACTTCGTTCGTAAACTTTTTTGCTAAGTCGGTTAGCTACATCGCTGAAAAGTTATACTTTCTTAACGTATAAGAAAAGCGCAAACACCCTGATCAACCACGAAGGTCACCGGACGTCCAACGAGGAGTTTCTAAAGATCGGTTTTTCGCGTTGTAAGTGCTTCATAAAGGTCTTATGAGTACCTTAAGATCCGTTTTTCGCGTTGTAAGTGCTCCATAAAGGTCTTATGAGTACCTTAAGATCCGTTTTTCGCGTTGTAAGTGCTCCATAAAGGTCTTATGAGTACCTTAAGATCGGTTTTTTGCATTGCAAGTGCTCTATAAAGGTCTTATGAACCAAACAAAGTTCCGGTTCTGCGCGGGTAACACTTCGACCTAAATCAATGTGTCGACCGCCACAGGAGGACGAAGTGATTCAAGTGGTTGGGTGTTGGAGCTAGACATTCCTTCATCGAAACGAAATTTTCACACTTAAAAAGGATGGCCTTAAAAGTACCATCCTCATGTACAATCGATATTCATAATATGATGAATCAAGTCAAAAGGACAATCCAAAAAACAACGAATCCTAAGTTCAATACGAACCATGACCAGTACCATACTCTTGAGTAAGTGTTCCGGTCTTTATTGACATGCAAAAACATACCAGGTATTACCATCCAAATAACAAAAAGAAAAATACCTAATAGAAACTGAACAATGGATGTAAAATTGAATTGATCAAAAGCCACAATCAATAAGTATGTTGGGACAAATTGTATGAACGGTACAAAAATGCTCCAAATCCATGCTCTTACCCGGTACATCTCAAAATACGTCCGATTCTCTTCCAAATATTTCCGTGTGTCACTCTGGATACTACTGAACGGAGCAGGTATTTTACTTGATAACTCCATTGGATCGCCCCCTACACATGATATTTATGTATGGCAAAGACTAACTCATGACCATTTTCACATAATTCCAGAACATAGAAACTATATTATTAGGCAAAATTGGGTATAATAGAGATACTAAGATAAAGAGGGTGGAAGCAATGGCATTTTTCTCAAAGAATCAACAAGAACCAATCCCCGAGGTTGAAACGAAAGTTTGGAGTTGCACGAGCCAGAACTGTTCTGGATGGATGAGAGAAGGGTTGACGTTTGATTCTGAACCAGCTTGTCCACTCTGTAATGCACCTATGAAACCAGAAGTCCGAGTATTACCGGAGCTATCATAATATCGTTTACAGGAAGGACGAGATCTCCTAAATGGATCCGCCTTCCTTTATTTTTTACCTTTAATATACTTCAGGGTTGATGTTGATTCTGGAGAAAATGCGACATCGCCCTGATTAACCACGAGGGGCACTGGAAGCCCAACGAGGAGGCTCGAACCAAAAAAAGTTCGGTTCTGCGCGGGTAAACCTTTCGATCTAAATCAATGTGTCAGCCGCCGTAGGGGGCTGGTGGTTCGGCGACGGAGCTGGACATCACTTCTCTGCATCTCAACTCTCGCCAGGCTCGCTTGGACTATTGCCTAAAAAATGGCCAAAGAAAGAACACAGTGTTTAGGAGCCTATTTTTTGAAGCGGCGATAAAAAGAATTTTTAAAAAATGGATGTATATATAATTCAAAACCGGTAAGAATGGTAGATACATAAGGTTCCATCGAATAATATCAAGGAGGAATAAACGTGAACAAACGTGATTTAATCCAACAAGTTGCTGAACAAACCGGTTTATCAAAAAAACACTCGACAACAGCTGTCAATGCAGTTATTGATGCAATTACTCAAAGACTTACGAATGGTGAAAATGTACAATTGATCGGGTTTGGTAGTTTTGAAGTTCGCGAACGCCAAGCAAGAAAAGGACGCAATCCTCAGACTGGTCAAGTCATTCAAATTCCAGCTACTCGTACACCTGCCTTCAAGCCGGGTAAACAGCTGAAAGAAGCAGTAAGAGCATAGTTTAAGTCTATAAGAAACTAAAGGGACTACCAATCCGGCAAGTCCCTTTTCTCTTTTCATTATCACATGACGCTTCCGCCAGAAATTTTCACTGACTCCCCAATAATATTTGGCGCAGCATCAGTGAGCAAGTACGCAATCGTATTAGCCACTTCTTCTGGCTGAGTCAATTTCCCTGAAGGATATTCTTTTTTGATCGCCTTCCATTGTTCTTCGAATGAAATCCCGTTTCGTTCTGCCCTTTTTTCTATAGCTTTAATACCCATCGGTGTATTCACATACCCCGGGCAAACCGCATTGACCCTGACTCCATTTTCAATGGCTTCAAATGCAAAGGAATGGGTAAACCCAATCAGGGCAAACTTAGACCCCGAATATGCTGTATTCCCATATGTTCCTCTCACCCCTGATAATGAGGATACATTGACGATGACCCCTCGTTGCTGTTTTTTCATGCATTGATAAACCAGTTTTGTCAACATTACCGCGGAGGTAAAATTCAGATCCATGATGAATTCAAGCTCTTCTTTTGAGGTATCATCAATGATCCCACCGCCACTGATCCCAGCACAATTCACTAATCCATAAACAGGTCCAAGCTTGTCAATTGCTTTTTTAACTAGGTTGATTTGTTCTTCCTCAACCGTCAAATCGGCTATATGTACATATACGTTATCGGCAGGGGTAAATTCGGCTATTTCTTGCTTCAGCAAGTTCAATTTTTTTTCGTCTCTTGCTGTGATTGTCACTTTTCCACCCATTTTGACCACTGCTTTAGCCGTATCACTTCCGATTCCTCCGCTTGCACCAGTTACGATGACATGCCGGTTTTCAAGTGCATCAAAGGAAAAAACGTTCATCGCGGCCGCTCCTTTACCTTTTAAGAACTAAAAAATTATGATTTCTTTATTTTAAAGTAGATGGACTCAACTAAAAAAAGACAGACCCCTCGTTTCAAGAAGATTTGAGGTTCATTGCATTGGTTTGACAACGCCGTTATTTATATCAACTTACCCTTAGTTCCATTCATGTAAACTAATGTTTATTCCATTTTACCAAAAATGTTCACTTTCCACCGAATATAGTTGACATTTCAATGAGAACATCATACGAATTGAACTCAGTAGGCTTTTTAAACAAAAAAAGGGTGCAAGCTACTTTAGCTTGCACCAAAAAGGTATGGGCGGTGTCAGAGTTTTAAGGGGATTGTCTACTTTAGTATAACACGGCACTAAAGGGTTTGTTATTGGGAAAACAACCGAAAAACAACCGAAAAAAACGTAGTTGTCAATCAAAGATTTTCCCAACTTTTCCTACCCACATAAAAACGATGCGACCTTTCTCTTTTATAATCATTTTGTACTACTTACGGACATTTGCATATTAACTTGCCGCCCTCTCTTTATTCTTCTGTCTCAGTTTTTTAACATCGGCTTGGATAAGGATGGATACGACCAGCGCCACTAAAAAAGCTGCTGCAAAAATATAAAGAGTCAGTGTATAACTTTGGGTAGTCTCACGTAACCATGAAACGAGAATCGGTCCTACAAGACCAGCTGCAGCCCAGGCCGTCAAGATATAACCGTGGATAGCCCCAAGTTGTTTCGTGCCAAACAAATCTCCGATATAAGCTGGTATGGAAGCGAAACCTCCACCATAACAAGATAAGATAAAAAAAATGGAAACTTGGAATAACAGGGAAGCTGTAGTAATTGGTAACAGGATGAACAGTACGATCTGGATAGCAAAAAAAGCAGTATACACATTCGGTCTGCCAATGTAATCTGACAGTGATGCCCAGCCAATACGCCCTAATCCGTTGAACAGTCCCATAATTCCGACCATCGTCGCTGCTGCTGCTGCACTTAAACCAGCTATTTCTTGGGCCATAGGGGAAGCGACTGAAATGATGGCGATCCCGCAAGTGACATTGATGAACAACATCAACCATAGGTACCAGAATCGTCTGGTTTTCGAAGCTTCATTAGCTGTAAGCTGTGAGAGATCCTGCGGTTTATGCTTTCTTTTTTCCATGCTCTCATCATAACCCTTTGGTTTCCATCCTACAGGTGGTGGTGACAGGTAAGAGGATGAGAGGAGCATAATTGCTAAATATACAATCCCTAAAATATAGAACGTCCCAGCAATGCCGACCAGATTAATCAGTGAATTGATCACAGGGCTGGCAATTAAAGAGGCGAAACCAAAGCCCATGATCGCAAGGCCGGTCGCAAGTCCTCTCCGGTCAGGAAACCACTTTACCAATGTAGATACCGGAGCGATATATCCTATTCCTAACCCGATTCCGCCAAACACGCCGTATGCAACATATAGTAAGGTCAGAGATTCTGCATTGATTGCCAAACCGGAACCTAAAAGACCGACCCCAAAAAATGATGCTGATATGATTCCTGATTTCCTCGGCCCATGCTTTTCAACAAAATGGCCCATGAAAGCAGCTGCAAGGCCTAAAAAAAGAATGGCGATACTGAATGTCCAAGAGACTCTGCTTAAACTCCAGCCATATTCGTTCATCAATGGTTTTGTAAAAACACTCCAAGAGTATACCGAACCAATCGATAAATGAATCCCGACCCCACAAGCGGCAATCAACCAGCGATTTTTCACCTTATCCGACACATTATCTCTCCTCACGTTTATTATTTGAGAAGCTCTTGGTGTCCTTGCTTGTTTCAAAACTAAAGATGATTTTTTGAAATAATACCATGAAAGCGCATTCATTAACAAACCATACGATTGATCTATGATAAAAAAAAGAGTGCAAGCAACAAGTGCTTGCACTGAAAAAGGTATGGGCGGTGTCAGAGTATTAAGGGGATTGTCTACTTCAGTATAACATGGGATCCATGTCTTCGTTATTGGGAAAATCAAGCTTTTTATCGTTTAAAATTTGATATGTTGATAGAATAATTTTCCCAATATCACCATTCCCTCTACCCTCCACTCTCCTCAAGTACGAACAACATGAAACTTCGAAATAAGATATAATGAGTAAAAGGGAATTCGACGTACGGAATGAGGGATACGATGGAAGATTTCATCAAAACAAAAAGAAAAATCATTTCCTATCAGGATGGAAAAATAACAGAAACAGAGGATACCATAGTGACTGAGTTTCCTCTTACCATTATGCTGAATGGCAATGAATTTGCTACAATGGTATGTACACCTACACATATTGAGGAAATGGCAATCGGTTTTCTTGCATCAGAAGGAATCATCCGTTTTTATAACCGAGACATTTCATCGATTTCCATAGATAGAGATAAAGGGTTCGCTTATATCGAGACCGTAAAAAAAATCACGCCTTCCATTCATGACCACACAAAACGATTCATAGGCTCATGTTGCGGAAAAAGCCGACAATCCTTTTATTTTCAGAACGATGTAAAAACGGCTAAATCATCCATGTCCAAAGTCCAGGTCACTTTTCAACAATGCATTGACCTGATGAGTGACCTGCAATCTTCAAGTAATACGTTCAGAGAGACTGGCGGCGTCCATAATGCCGCGATCTGTACCCCTGATGGCGTGATCGTTTCCCGTACCGATATCGGACGGCATAATGCACTTGATAAACTTTATGGACATTGCTTGATGAATAACATCAACGTTCATGATAAAATCCTTGTTTTCAGCGGCAGGATCTCTTCTGAAATTCTTTTGAAGGCTGCGAAAATCGGGGTAGGCATATTCCTTTCAAAGGCTGCCCCGACTGAACTGGCCCTCCAGGCTGCTGAAGACTTGAATATCACCACCGCAGGCTTCATCCGCGGGAACAAGGTGAATGTATACACCCACGCAGAACGGATTATATGACTAACCTTTTCAAGGAGGTGACTGACCGATTATGAACGTCTACGACCAACTGAAACGTCCGCTTCGGGATCTGCGGATTTCTGTAACAGACCGTTGTAATTTCCGGTGTCATTACTGTATGCCTGCTGATATATTCGGACCTGAATATGAATTTCTCAAAAAAAATATGCTTTTGAGCTTCGAAGAGATTACAAGATTAGCTCAATTGTTCCAAGACACTTCCGGAATCAAGAAAATCCGACTAACAGGCGGTGAACCGCTGATGAGAAGGGATATGCCGAATCTAGTCCGGATGCTCTCTAAAATCGATCATATCGAAGACATTGCCATGACAACCAACGGTTCACTTTTGCCAAAATATGCTGAACAATTGAAAGCTGCCGGGATGCATCGTGTCACAATCAGCTTGGATACCCTTGATGAGGAACGTTTCAAGAAAATCAACGGACGAGATATATCTGTTTCTACGGTGTTAAAAGGAGTACAGGCAGCCCGGGATGCAGGACTAGGAATCAAGATGAACATGGTCGTCCAAAAAGGCGTCAATGATCAAGACATCGTGCCGATGGCCAGGTATTTCCGAGAACAGGGGATCATCATCCGGTTCATTGAGTACATGGATGTAGGGAATACGAACGGCTGGAAGATGGATGATGTCTTCCCTAAAAAAGCGATTATTGAGCGGATCAATGAAGAAATGCCGATTGAACCGATAGAGCCGAATTATAAAGGTGAGGTTGCAACAAGGTACCGGTACAAAGGTTCAAAGGAAGAAATCGGTATCATCTCATCTGTAACTGACGCATTCTGTTCAACATGCAATCGGGCAAGGCTTTCAGCAGAAGGAAAACTGTTCACCTGTTTATTCTCTTCGAAAGGTCATGATTTAAGAGGTCCTATGCGAAATGGCGCTGATGATGATGAAATGAAGGAAATCATCAAAGGAATTTGGACAAATCGACACGATCGGTATTCAGAAAACAGGACTGCTCAAACGAAAAGAACGTCAAAAGTTGAAATGTCACATATCGGAGGATGACTGATACAATCAGTCATCCTTTTTTGATGTTTGACACAACAAAGAGAGCGACCATAATTTAATTGCCGCTCTCCCTCTTTTCCAACTGCTAGGTTACATTAAGTGTAGCTTTTGGACGCAGTGTTAAACGACTTTCGTATTCAGCCTAACGTCCACATTACCCCGTATGGCTTTAGAATACGGGCAAAATTCATGAGCCTTCCTAACCAGCTCTTCGGCATCCTCTTGGCTTACCCCATTCACTTCTACATTTAAAGTTACACCGATCTTGAAACCATTGTCGCTTGAATCCTTCATGAAACTTACATCAGCTGTCACACTTGATTCGATTTCTTTTTTCTGTTTTGTAGCAACCAGATTGAGTGCCCCATCAAAGCATGCTGAATATCCAGATGCAAATAATTCTTCAGGGTTTGTACCTTTCTTATCCGTATCATCAGTAGGCATTACAAGATCATGATCGATTTGGCCGGTATCAGATTTCACATGACCTTTCCTTCCACCTTTTGCTGTCGCATGTGCAGTAAATAATACATCATTCATTCTTTAACTCCTCCTTCAGCCTTTAAAGTTATCAAATCTTACACATATGTAGTTCCTGCTATTCGATTTTTTAAAACACTATATTGGCCTATGTATTCTGTCAGACTGTTCCTTGAAATATATATGGAACAGAATTTTCAAGAAATCCCTCAATTCCTTCAGAATGATAAGGCATCCATCCATTGGCTGTTGGAATATCCATCCATTTTACATCTGAAATGGTTTCCGTATCTTGAATCGAGATCTCTCCGTTGACAATCCGGGCTTTGAAGGTAATGAAAATAGCGTGGTGATCATTTTCCTTCATGAATGCTTCATTTACACATACGAGGTTTTCAATTTCAATTGTCAATCCTGTTTCTTCTCTAGCTTCTCGAATGGCAGCCTCCATCAATGTCTCACCTTCTTCTACTGCTCCACCAGGCATGGACCAATTATCATATTTCGTATTATGTACCATCAAAATCTTATCCTTTTCTTTATCATAAATAAGTGAATATACCACATTGACTCGTTTCATCTCATCGCTCCTTTTTCTTAATTGGAAGATTTTCTACAAGATTTAAATTCCATAAAAATATCCTAACTCCTTCTAAATTTGATAAATGCGATTGCTGGACCACAGAGTATTCGTTTTCCATTTAAGAAAAAATACAAATAGAGCCCAGGCTAACCCAGACTCTTTCTGATCTTACTATTTGACTCTCATTTTGAACGGGTCGATTATGCGATTCGGATAATCAGTGATTTTAAGAATAATTTCTTTCGTATTTTCAGGATTGTATACAGTATAGGTATTTATTAGGATTGGTGGATGTTCACCGGAAATAGAAAGACTTGTTTGAGCCCTTTTACCACTCTGTTCCAGGTTGACAGGTAGAGTATCAAATATCTCGTAGTGATGATCTTCATCTTGTTCGTCCATAGTAACCGAAAATTCGAATTGTACATAATCGCCTTCACGATTGACTTTATCCAATTGAATCCGGTCATCCCTTGGAGCCTGCTCCAACCTTTCTTCTTGCACGTTAACCACAACCTCTTGCTCGTCTTTATTGATCGCACGTATCGAACTCCCTGATAAATAAAGTTCCTTCGGTTGTCGAAAATAATTGCTTTGGAAGAAGAGGATGATTTCATCTTCGGATCCAAAACTGATTACGCCATCATTGATGGTTTCCCATACTTCTCCCCGGTCATCGACAAGTTTCAAGTCATCAAATCTGAATAACTGCATGTCATTGGACTGAGCATATTTGATATGGATGGCAATCAAAGTCGGATCAATGACAGCCTTTTCGAAATGGATTTTTTGATTTTTCATCACTAACGTTTTATCAATCGCAATGGTTTCCCTGGTATTTTCGTACCACTTTTTCTCAATCGGAATATCCAAGTTCCATTCAGAGTCAAGTGTCTTCGCTTCGCTATGGAGGGATGTCGGTGTGTCGGCATCCTGTAATTTAGCTTTAATGGTGACGGATTCTGGAACTGCCATGTCCTCAACAAATGTGACAGTAATTTTCCCATTCATCTGATTTTCCTCTTGTAGATTGACACTTTCTGCAGGATCACTATAGGCGACACTTCCTTGTATTGTTTCACCCTCTTCATCCAATAAATCTATATCATGCAATCGTAAATATTCATGGTCACCAGTTGTTGCAATTGAATAAAAAATGACCATTCGAGCTTGATCGATAATGATTCTCTCCAGAGACATGGTGACACCTTCGTGGGTTTCCTTCCTATTTATCTCATGAATAAAATCATTCGAAATTGCATCCTCTAATCCTTGGTCACCTTGTATCATATCAACGATTATCTGCATTCCTGGTAAAGCCTTTACTGTATCCGCAAAAGCAGATGAAATTCGCACACTGGTTACAAAGAGAAAGATTAGGAATAATGAACTTACCAAACTGATGACGGATTTTCTTTGATACTTTTTATAACGTTTCCCTTTTTGGACTCCGTTCTGGATATAGTCATCAATTGACTCGGGTATATGTATTTGTTTATCGCTCATCAGCAGCACCTTCTTTCTCCATCTGTTGGCGCAATTGTTTCAAACCTTTATAAACCCATGTTTTGATCGTACTCTCCGGTTTATCAAGAATTTGAGCAATCTCTTTCGTCGTAAACCCTTGATAATATTTTAAAAGAATCACCTTTTGTAGGTTTCTCTTCAGGTCAAAGATTCTGTTTTTCAAGTCGATACTGACATTAAGGTCGAGTTCCCCTGTTATTTCTTCTTTTTCTAAAAACCATCCATTCGTTATGGTACGTTTCTTTTTCCGGATTTCATTCAGGCAATAATTCGTTAAAATCTTCAGTAACCATGATTTTGCTGATGATGGGTCCTTAAGTTTTCGAATAGAACGATATGCTCGATAGGTAGTTTCTTGAATTGCTTCGAGTGCATCATGTTCATTTTGGAAATATCTAAAAGCGATATGATATAGCAGTTTTTTATGCGTATATATGATCTCCATAAAGGCATCTTCATCACCTTTTTTAGCTTTCTTTACAAGTTCCTCCATGGTTTCCCCCTATTTCTAACATCTCTTGAATATAAGACACCTCACTAAACTAAAAAGTTTTATAAAACTATAATCCAAAACATTTTATCATCAATTGTAAACATAAATGTGATAATGAAACGTGTGAATTAAGCTTTTATTATCAAGTCTTTTATAATGCTTTCTGATGAGATGTATTCATTCTGATAGACTTCATGTAACATTTCCTGTAACCACCGGAACCTTCCTACCGTAAGCCCATCTGCAAGCGGGTAACATTCAGAGTAATTGATTGCAACTGTGGAAGGGGCGACCTCTTCAACCATCGATTTCAATACTTCATCGAGATCCCCTTTATACGTTCTCACTTCATCAAACAAACCGCATTCTTCGATATCCTGCGCGTCAATTGTACTGCATACCGCCAGTTTTCCGTGATTTTTCGTAATGAGGAACGCCCCTGGTCCAACCGTTTTTACTCCGGTTACAAAAGGGAGACACGGGTCACTGCCTTCGCTTGTGAAAATGATCCATAAATCGATTTGCTGTTCGTTTAGAAGCTTGATTGATCTTCTCAAATTTTCCTTTTGAAGGTTATATCTCATTTACTTAACCCCTTTGTATGGAATTGTAATCAATTCAAGCTGCCGTTCACTTAATATGTCGGGTCCTTCATCTGTTACGAGGACATTCTCTTCGACCAATATGCAAGGAAGTCCATGATCTTGAATAACAGTCGGTTCGATAGCGTAAATCTCTCCCGATTGAATGAGCCCTTCAACCTGCGGGCGCGGGGGTGTCCTCCTAGGACCGAGGATGGTTCCTCCATCATGCGTCGCCCTGCCCACTTGATGGCCGACAGAATGCCGAACTGTCGGATACCCATGTCCTTCAATGCAAACACGGCCAACTGCATCTATCTCGTAACCCAGTTTTCCAGGCTGCAATGCTTCAATTGATTTTGTAATTCCGTCTACAGCAGCATCAAATGCTTTCTGCACATCTTCTGGAGGCCCGGCTTCCCCTTCTTTTAAAAAGTAACAGGTCCGTGCAATGTCCGAAACATACCCTTCACACCGTAAACTGAAATCAATGATTACGATGTCTCCGGGTTCAACCTTATGATCACCAGGCTTCCGATGGGCCAGGCCACACCTTACGATACAGACAAGCGGTAAATCATAAGGATCTCCCAGCCCATTCGTAACGCCTCTCTTCTTCATTCCATCTACAAAAAGCTGTCCGATCTCCTTTTCCGTCATCCCGGCTTCCATTTTTGCGAATGCTTCCTCAAAAATATCTGTTGTATGGTTGATCGACTTCTTCACCATTTCAATTTCGACTGCTGATTTTATACATCTCAACTGTTGTAAAATCGGTTCACTCGTCACTTCCATTTCGCCTAATTTGTTTGACCCGATTAATCTCTCAAGCCATTTGTAAAGGCCTAAAGATAATCCATCATACAAATGGTCATAATGTGAGATGTTCAAAGCCAACTTTTTTGGTGCAAGCATATGGAATACTTTCAGAAAAGCCTCTTCTATGTGGGTATCATATGTGATTACATCGGAAAAGACTTCTGTCAGCTTGAATGTTTCATAGTCCTCTTTCGAAACGATTGCTTGATGGGAACCGCTTTTATTGATAAAAATAGCGGTTATATCGTATGTTCTTATATCTGTTACGAATGGTAAACTAGGATCATTGCTTTCCCTTGTTAAAATAAGCCACGTGTCTACGTTATGTACTCTAAGTAGCTTGACGGCCGCCACCAATTTCTCATGTACAATTTGAGCCTTTGCAACTGTCATACCAATCCCCCCTACTATACATTTAATTAGATAGGTATGGAGAACACTCCTGCATTGATTGGTAGAAATAACGTCTAAGAAAGGTAAAAGGGCGAACTCCTGTTACGTCCACCCTAACTTGTTTGCAGTAATTCAATCACTTCTCCGCTTGGTCCTATGATGAAGGCGGATTGCCATCCATTTTCAAAAGCATATGGCCCTTCATATAAAATGAACTCGTGATGTCGTTCCAGCATTTCATCAAGGTTTTCTACTTCAAAGGCGATATGTTTATTAGGGGTCAACTTTACGTCTTCTTCTACCAAAACGAGCTCAAGTCGAAACCCATCAAGCATCATGAAAATGATCTTCTCTCCTAATAACTCGATTTCAGATTCAAATAGGAAACCCAGTTTTTTATAGAATTGTACCGCTCTTCCCAATCGATTTGTTTCAATTGCGACATGATGAAAAGTCATATGATTTCCCCTGATATGATAAGGTTCATATCTCCAAATTCATGCCATAAGTACTTTTCCTTTATCGCATTATGATAGGCCGCCTTTAAAAGCATCGGAGGGACGAATGCAGACAACATATCGAGATGACTCGCTTCCGGTTCATGAAAACCGGTGATCAATGCATCGACAACCTTCAAGGAAAAATCTTCATGGATATGCAGATTGGTCCAGCCTTTTTTCGCTACAGGCATCCCTTGAGAATCCACCGCAGATTCGAGAGCACGGACAACGGTAGTCCCTACAGCGACAACTTTCCCACCACCCTCTTTTGTTGCCTTGATTTTACGGATTGTTTCGCCTGGTACCTCATATTCTTCCAGACTATCAACTGGACCAATTTCCCACTGGTCATTCAAGAAATAGCTCAACCCAGTATGGAGGGTGATCCTTGCAATCTGCACCCCTTTTTTCTTTAACCGAAGCAGTATCTCCCAACTGAATGCTCTTCCTGCCGAGGCCATTTCGACAGATCCAGGGACGGTTCCGTAAGCTGTTTGATAGTGTTCCAGACTCCATTCCCCGTTTATATACTCATAACGGATCGGCTCGCCCAATCTATATAACTGGTCATAGAGCTCATTCCCCCTTGCAGAAAAGCAGACTTTCACAAGCGGTTCATTACGATTTACCGCCCTTACAAAGCCTGTCAAGCTCGGTGAAAAGAGAAGGACATCGCTTTGTTGGACCTTTGCGTCTACGACCAGGACCTTCCAAACTGAATTGCTCTTCCTTTGTGCAAGACGGATTTCGACGTTCTCTTGAATGATCTTACAGCCTCTTCTTATGTTCACTTTAAAAGAAGCGGGAAGTGTCCTGCTGATATTCAATACAAGAAGATCGCCTTTATTCAAGTAATTCTCCAGGTTTTTAAACTGGTCGTGTTTTGTTTTTCCATTTTCACGGTCCAAAACCAACATTCTGACATGATCACGCCTTTTTCCTCTTGCCTCCGGTGGGTTTGAAGCATTCAACCCTTCTGGCAAATAGAACTTCATCGGCTTTTTTGCTGCTAATCCCATCTTAATCACCTCTCCTCTACGACAAAGCTTTGTGCTTCTAATCGTTTTCCGTTTACATGCTTTGATTCATCTGAAGCAAGATAAAGGAATACCTCCGTCAAATCTTCAGGCTCTGCAAGCTCATAATCACAATCCGGAATAGCGAGCTCATGCATTTCGGTATTCATCTCACCAGGGTCTACCATGTTGATCCGGACGCCGGTATCTGCCATTTCATCCGCCCAAATCTCTGTCAATCCTTCCAATGCGAACTTGGAAACTCCGTATGCCCCCCAACCGGCATACCCGACATTCCCTGCTTCAGAAGTCACATTGATGATCGAACCAGACTCACGTTCCAACATGCCCGGTAAGACTCGTTTGGTCAGCCTGAAAGGGCCATCCGCATTGACCCGTAAAACATCAAGGAACTCTTCACTTGGGTAATCTGTAAGATAAGGCATCGGACTGGGTCCTAATCGGGATGCGTTGTTGATCAACACATCAATTTTTCCGAAATTTGATTCGGCCAAGGATACGAATCGCTCAATATCCCTCGGTTCCGATGCATCCGCCGGAACTGCTAAAACCTCTGCGCCGAACGCCTCTAATTCTTTTGCAACTTCTTTCAAGTTCATCTCGCCACGTGCGCAAATGGCAAGATTCGCTCCAATCTTCGCAAATCCCCTTGCAACCGCTCTTCCTAATCCCTTTGAAGCTCCAGTAATCATGACAACTTGTTTTTCCTTCATTTATGACAACTCCTTAATTGTTGGATTTCTTAGTTCCAGTTTATTGAATAAGGAGTTCCTTTTCGTCAGAATGATGATTGAATTTCCCATACCTAATTGGACCGATAAAAAATCTACATCCCATCTAAGACCATGGATGTAGATAAATTTTAAAAATAGATGAGGCTGTCCCGTAAGTCTCTGGCACTACTGTTTTGGGAGAACCCCATCCTTTCATCTTTTCAATTCAAATTCTTTTTTCCATCGCTCCTGAAACGTCATAGTCATGAAGATCAAGTTCAAGCGGGTGACCGAGCGCAAGTTTCGCAAGTTCCGACCCCAGATAGGGTCCACTTGTAAGACCTGAAGCTCCGAGACCATTTGCAATCAGCAATCCCTTTACGCCTGGAACCGGGCCGATGATCGGGAGAAATCCAGGGGTGAACGGTCGAAAGCCGACTTTGATTTCATGTATGGTACTCTCGGACAGCCCCGGTGCAATTTGCAATGCCTTGTCTAAAATCTCGTGAACACCACCTGCTGTGACCCGGAAATCGAACCCTACATCATCTTCATGTGTCGCCCCGACGACCACTCTTCCCCCTCCAAAACTAAGCAGGTAATGGTTATTCGGCGGCATTACGACAGGCCATTCACCCGTATCTGCATCTGGTATTTCAAGGTGTACGATCTGGGCTCTTTGAGAAGAGAGCTTGAATTCCCATCCTAAAGGTTGTAGAAGTTCTTTCGACCATGCACCTGTGGTAAGGATCACTTTATCTGCCTCAATTGTATTCCCACCGTATTCAATACCGGTTACACAGGTTTCTCGCTGAACAAGCCTGGCATCCCCTTCCAGAAAATTCACCCCATTCTTTTTGGCAGCATTGATCAGAGCCTTCCGTAATGCACTTCCATTGACACGAGCCGCCCCGCTGATATGTACGGATGCATAATCCTCAGCCAACGGTGGAAAAAGTGCTTTTGTTTCATCAGCAGACAAGCGTGTTACTTCTCCGATTTCAGGAGCATCCTCCCGGCGTTTCAGGGCACGCTCGACCATCTTTTCCAGCTTCTTCTCATCCGTATGCAGACTGATCGCTCCAATACGCCTATACCCCGTATCCATCTCTCCAGCAGCTTCCAGTTCTTTAATCAGGACTGGGTAATATCTCGCCCCGCCTTTAACCAGACGGTACCAAGCCTTATTCCGGCGCTGAGAAAGCCAGGGACAAACGATTCCAGCCGCAGCCTCAGTCGCTTGGCCATTGTCTTTCCGGTCCACCACAGTCACCTCTGCCCCAGCTTCAGACAGATGATAAGCTGTCGAAACACCGAGAATCCCACCGCCTACGACAATGAATTTTTCCATCTATAACACCTATTTTCAATCGTTTTACAGCTATTTTACATGACTGATTTTTACGATACAATTTGTAGTGTTTCAGTTCCTTCGAAAATACTGTTAGAATGGTTCATATGTAAAAATAAAAAGTAGGTGTGACAATGAAAGGAATCGAAATAGACATATTAAAATTAATTGAGAAGAACGCTAATTTGGAAGTAGAAAAAATCGCGAAGTTACTTGGTAAAAGTATAGAGGAAATCCAGGAGCTGATTGATAGTCTTGAGAAGAAGAAAGTCATTCTCGGCTATTCGACGCTTATTGATTGGGCAAAGGTTCTGGATGTGGAAGAGGTTACGGCCATGGTAGATGTAAAGGTGACTCCCGCTCGTGGTGTCGGTTTTGACAAAGTGGCTGAGCGCATTTATCGTTTTCCAGAAGTCAAAGCTGTATATTTAATGTCCGGTGCTTATGATCTGTCCGTTTCGGTGAAAGGAGACACGATGACAGAAATCGGCCACTTCATTTCTGAAAAATTATCTACGCTCGATTCTGTACTATCAACCACAACCCATTTTGTGTTGAAAAGATATAAGCATGACGGCATCATCTTACAGGATTCAGACGAAGATGATAAAAGAATTGTGGTATCACCATGAGCCAAATGTCATACGTATCGAAGCAAGTAAAGGATTTAAAGCCATCTGGTATCCGACGCTTTTTTGATCTGGCTGCTCAGATGGAGGATGTCATTTCTCTCGGCGTAGGTGAGCCTGATTTTGTAACGCCGTGGAACTTTATCGAACAAAGCTTCCATGCTCTTGAACAAGGCTACACTTCCTATACTGAAAATGCGGGTATGATAGAACTACGTAGGGAGATCAGCGCATATTTAAGTAGAAATTTTCACTTGTCATATGACCCAAGTGAACAGGTAATTGTTTCGGTTGGAGCAAGTCAGGCAATTGATCTAGCACTCCGGGCGGTAATCGATCCTGGAGATGAAGTCATCGTTGTAGAACCGAGCTTTGTTGCTTATGTGCCGACAGTAAAGCTCGCTGGAGGAATACCCGTCACGATCCAAACGAAAGCGGAAAATGCGTTTAAACTCAAACCTGAAGAAATTGAAGAAGCCATAACACCGAAAACAAAAGCGATCTTGATATGTAATCCGAATAATCCGACTGGAACCTTTTTATTGCAAGAAGAACTGGAACCACTGGCGTCAGTTATTAAAAAACATGACCTGCTCGTTCTATCCGATGAGATATACGCTGAGCTAACCTATGACGATGATTACACGAGCTTCGCTGCCATCACTGGAATGGAGGAGCGGACGCTCCTCATCAGCGGGTTCTCGAAGGCATTTGCGATGACAGGCTGGCGACTCGGCTATGCGGCAGGACCGGCTGAATTAATTGCAGCTATGGTTAAAATTCATCAGTATACGATGATGTGTGCCCCTACGATGGCACAGCATGCTGCCTTAGAGGCCCTGAAAAATGGAAGACAAAGTGTCGAGGATATGTTTGAAAGCTACAAACAAAGAAGGAATTTTATCGTCAGCAGCTTGAATGAAATCGGATTGACATGTCCACATCCAGGCGGGGCTTTTTATGCATTCCCATCCATTGAGGCAACCGGGTTAACTTCAAATGAGTTTGCAGAACAGCTGTTGCAAGAAGAACAAGTTGCTGTCGTACCTGGGAATGTATTCGGAGCCAATGGTGAAGGGTATATCCGCTGCTCCTATGCGACATCCATCAAGCAGCTTGATGAAGCTATGAAACGTATGAAACGATTTGTGGAAAAACGAATATAAATTTTTTATAATGTAAAAGATTGGGCTGTTCCATAAGTGTCTGACACGATTGTTTCAGAACTGCCCTATCTTTATTTCTTTAAAGCTCCTTTTATATTAATCCCGTCACCCCCTGCCCCGCCACTCTCCTTTAAAGACCACCATAGCTATTCTAAATGTAAGATTTCTCCTATCAATTTTTCGATCATGAATAAAACCGTGTCAGAAAATCTGACATTGCTTTTGGTATCTTCTAAAAATAGTGTATAATTACGTAATAAGCAAACTCTCAGTGTAAAGAAATTTAACATTTGCTTTTGACTAGTTAAAGGATAAGATTTTTCTATTCAAAAGAGGTGAAACAGATGTCAACTGACAAAAAATCTTATAAAGATAAAAAAGTAATGTCCATCGGAATCATAAGTAAAATAACAGGATTATCCGAGCGTAAAATTCGATATTACGAAGAAAGAAAATTAATATTCCCGGAAAGGACAGAGCGAGGTACGCGAAAATACTCCTTTTCTGATGTTGAAATCCTGATGGAAATTGCAAATCAAATTGAAGATGGGGTCCAGACCTATGAAATAAAAAAAGAAATGTCTAAAAAACAAAAGACCCAAACAAAGGATGAAATCAACAAAATGATTCGAGGCCAATTAAACGCACATTTCCATTTGAGAAAATAGAATAATAGGGCTGCCCTATAATTGTTTGACACAATTGACTTGGGACAGCCCCTTTTTTCTTACTGTGCAGATAAAATGTAATCTATTAAAACTTATTCGAAAGCCCCACATACAAATCGTTCAGGGTGTTGTATCCTAGATTTTGAATTTTATTCAGATATAAACTCCATAATTGTGCAGTCAATTTTGCATCCCCTAATGCGTGATGGCGTTCAACTACAGGGATTCCACAATGTTCACAACACTCTTCCAATCGGACCAGATTGATAGTCGGTTCTGCAATCTTTAATAAAAATGACGTATCGACAATCCGGTGGTTGAATTGCGATCGGAACAGCTTCCGGTTTGTGTGCTGGAGGAAATTTTTCTCATGATTAGAATGATGGGCCACAAGTACATCCCCTCTTACAAAATCATAAAATTCGATAAGTACTTGTTGAAGTTCGGGAGCCTCTTTCAAATTATCGTCAGTTATTCCTGTCAGCTCTATTATTTCAGTTGAAAGTTTACGCTCGGAGCGTACAAGGGAATAATAGGTTTCATTGTGTTGAATGATATCACCCTTCACTTTTATCGCGCCTATCGAAATAATTTCATCACCTTGATCAGGGTAGAAACCTGTAGTTTCTAAATCGAATACAACGACGTTCAAGTCTTTCAAAGGAATGGATAAACTTTCCCCAGCTTTCCTTTCTTTTTCCAATTGTCTTAAAAAGGCAAGGTGCTGCGGATTGGTTTGTCCTTGCAGTGGTGCATAAATACTTGAACCCACCTTACCCTGTACCTGTTTCATAAACTGAATAATCGGATCAATTTTCATTTTCCAACATCCTTTTGATGACGGTGCCAGTATAATCCTGCAGTTTTTTACCATTCAACAAGATCTGTTTAATTTCATTTCTATCCTTCTTGTCGAGCTTTTTTACATCAAGATAGTGAACATCATCATACAATTCTGAAGCTTGGTGTTGTTGCAGCCGGAAATTCAATAACTTTTCAAAGTCAACTGTGCAGCCCTCCAACTTCTTGTATTCAGGAAACCCACAAAGCTTCTCAAGTCTAGACAATGTAGAAGTGTCATTGATGTTTTCTTTGATCGCCAATAAACGGATCGCATTGATATAAGGGAAGAATCCTGAATGTTTCAAATCAACATACCCAGCGTGCGATCCATGTGATTCGGTCAGTATTTGACGGAATACGCCAACCGCTTTCTTAACATGCCTGGTATTTTCAAATAACCGGTATAAAAAATAAGGCCTTTTCTCAATATGATGATGCAATTGCTGTTTTAAGCGGGTAATGCCATGCTCTTCACCAGCTAAAACCCTAGCATCATAAAAAATCAATAAAAAACGGATGGACTCAAAACTTTCTTCTTCCAACCACTTATCAATTTGCATCTCCCACTCTTCGTTCGATTTACACCATAACGGATTAGAACTCATTACATCTCCATCACAATAAGGGTATCCAATCTCATATAAACCAAAAGAGATTTCTTTCCCCAATTCACGGAAATACTCCCTCGATTTCTCGTTTGATTCTTGATAAACCAGACCATGATCCTGGTCGCTGATGATCGCTTGTTCAAACCTACCCGCACTCCCCATGACAAACCAGGAAAACTGGCAAGGCGGAGGTCCTAATTTCTCCTTGACTTCTCTTAAGGCAATATCAAATAGATTTTGCATGACCTGGTCATGAAAATGATTCAACTCACTTATGCTCGTTTGATGATTTTCTATATGGCTCTCACGCCAAATTTTCAATGTGTCATATGGTCCCATAGGTTCAGGTTCATTCATTTAAACATCTCCTTCAACCTTTAAAAGGAGGTGACCTTTTAAGTCAACCTCCTTGTTCAACCAAAGATCAGCTGCTGATCTTCTTCTCCTTTGTCAAAAAGGCTTCTGGATATCCATAGGATCCATGTTCACTTATGTCTAAGCCCATAATCTCTTCTTCTTCAGTGACACGTAATCCATTCATGGTCTTCTTCATGATATATAAGAGTACAAATGATATCACAAAAGCGTAAGCACCTGACACCCCGACACCCATGGCTTGCACGCCAAGCTGCGTGAATCCGCCACCGTAAAATAGTCCAGGCTGTCCAACAGTCGCCAATTCTGGTGTAGCAAACAATCCAGTAGACAATGTCCCCCATACCCCGGCAGCACCATGAACGGACAGTGCATAAATCGGATCATCCACTTTAAGCCTTTCGAAAAGCTTCATACTGTAAAAAACAAGTACGCCTGCAACTAAACCGATCACGACCGCTGCCCACGTTTCAACAAACGCACAGGATGCTGTTATGGCTACGAGCCCTGCCAATCCACCATTCAACATCGTCGGTATATCTGATTTCCCAAGAACCATCCAGGAAATGATCAAAGCCGAAATCGCCCCAGCACCAGCTGCTAAATTGGTATTCAAAGCAACAAATCCGAAAAATCCATCATCGACGACAAATGTACTTCCGGCATTAAATCCGAACCAGCCAATCCATAAAACGAGGACACCTAAGGCGGTGAAAACTTGATTGTGCCCATATAAATTGTTCGCCGTTCCATTTTTGTTAAATTTCCCCATCCTCGGTTTCAAAAGGATCGTTGCAGCAAAAGCAGCCATCGCTCCAGTTAAATGGACAACAGTAGAACCTGCAAAGTCTTGCTTTCCATGTTCTCCCAACCAGCCGCCTCCCCAAATCCAATGTGCCACTACAGGATAAACGAGAGCAGAAAACAGGATGGCGAAAATAACATATACAGAAAGTTTAGCTCGCTCCGCAAATCCTCCAAACGCAATCGTCAGTGAAATGCCAGCAAAAGCAAGCTGGAACATAAAGTAAGCTGCTGTCGAATAATCCATTCCCTCTATTTCATAACCAGAGTAGAAAAAATCAGACAACCCGACTAGAAAGTTTCCATTTTCCCCAAAAATGAATCCATACCCTAATGCCCAAAACACGATAGAAGATATTCCGAACGTAAAGATGGTTTTCCCTGCAATATGTCCTGCATTTTTCATGCGGGTGGACCCTGCTTCAAGTAAAATAAACCCGCCTTGCATAAAGATGACTAAAATAGCACCTAGGATCAACCAAACACTATTTAACGAAAACATGATGTCTTCCATGAGTAATCCCCCTATGTCAGATTTATTGGCAGCTGATGTTATATAATCTAACATCAACCTTGTTGTGTTTATTTTATACACTAGAACATTACATGCAACTTCTATGTAAGAAAATCTGACATACTTTTCTCGTTTTTATGAATTTTCTTTATGATAAGAAAAGCGAAAATGCCCTGATCAGCCACGAAGGTCACTAGAAGTCCGACGAGGAGGCTCGAACCAAACAAAGTTCGGTTCTGCGCGGGTAAACACTTCGACCTAAAGCAATGTGTTGCCGCCGCAGTAGGTCTGAAGTGATCCAAGTGGTTGGGCATTGGAGCTAGACATTACTACATCGAATTTAACAAAAAGCGCAGGGGAACATTAGAACCCCCCTGCGTCTTCGTGTGTGATTCAAATCGTTTATAAATTGATTTTACCCAATATTCCGATATTCTGTAGCGATCTTCACGTCTTTTACTTGTGTGAGTGTACTGACGACGATAACGATGATGACGTTACAGATCAGTCCGAGGATCCCCGCATGGATATCAAAAGGTGTCACCGGGGCGACTAGCTGATAGTAGTAGTTGACGACTGTGCCGACAATTAAACCGGTGATGATTGCAGGGGCTGTAGCACGTTTCGAATATAACGCGCCATAGACACCAGGGGCGAACTGTACAATTGAACCATAAGCTCCTAAAAGCAAAGCAATCAGCCCTTGGCCTCCAAATACGGTTATGAAATAGGCGAGTGCACCAATGACAAATACGCCGATCCGCATGATCAAAAGCGTACTTTTATCAGAAATGTCAGCCTTTATATTTTTGATGACACCGTCCGTAAACTCCAGAGAAGCGCTATGGGTGATAGCATCAGCCGTCGACATGGCAGCAGCTAGAGCACCTGCCCCAACAAGCCCATAAACCCAACCTGGTAGACTTAGTGCCGTCGTAATCAAATAGGGAAGAATTTCATCTGGTGATCCAAGTTCAGAAGAATTGACTACATTAACAGCTGCAAACCCTACAAGCAATAGCGGAATCAAAAATAGGGCGAATACCGGGTAAATCAAAACCGTTTTTTTGATGGTACGGGCATTTGACGCATACGATTTCGAAAACAAATGCGGCCACATCAAGAAACCGATCAATGAAACGAGGATGGTGGTCGTATAAGCCATTGGGGACATCGTCGAACCGGCATTTCCGATTTCAAGAAAGCCTGGATTCGATTCAATGAGTTCATTAAACATACTTGAAATACTATTATGAAGCTGATTAACGATAGCCAGCCCAACTACCCATGAGATGATGATCATCAAAAGTCCCTGAAAGACATCAGACCAGGCAGCAGCTCGCAGCCCTCCCGTGGCTACATATACGACAACGATTCCATACGATAATAAAGCACCAAGCCAAAATGGAATCCTGCCTTCCGTCATGATGTTGAAGATATAAGCCATCCCTTTCATCTGTGTAGCAAGGTATTGGATAGAGGCGAGCAGGGCTATCAATCCGATTAAAATCGGAAGCACCCTCCCCCCGAATCTTTTCTTCAAAAACCCTGAGACGGTATAAATGTTATACTTTCTTCCGATTTTCCCGATTTTCGGACCGATGATATACCAGGGTAGGATTGCAAATGCGGTATAAGTCAAAATATAAAGGGCAGGAGCACCTTGTGAATATGCCCAACCTGGAGCCCCAAGAAATGAAAAGGCACTGAACACTGCTCCACCCATCAGGAACCACATGACGATGAGTCCGAGCTTTCCGCCTGCCACTGCAAATTCATTCAATGAGCCTTTATCCTGGCCCCTTCCAGCCATCACACCGATCACTAAGGCAACAATTAAATACCCAACCATCATCACCATCGCAATTTGCCAATCAGCCATTTAGTTCCCCTCCGTTTCATCTTTATCTGGGTCGATTCGATATAATGCTAATACAATCAGGAAAGCGATGATGATCCATAGAATCACCCAAAAAACGGAAAAGGGAAGCCCGATGACCATCGGAGTAGAACGATTCCCTAGCGAAAACAACGGAAACAGCAATAACAATAACGGAATAAGAAGGGACAGACAGTATATCGTAGTGAATTTCTTTTTACTCATCTAACAGCCTCCCTGGAAGAATTGGACACGACGATTTCACCATCAAGGACAGTCATTTCAACTTGTAAATCTTTTAATCGATCGGGTTTGCTTTCAAGGATCGAATTACTCAAAACGACAAAGTCAGCAAGCTTCCCCACTTCAATGCTGCCTTTGAGGTGATCTTCATTGCTGGCATACGCTCCATACCAGGTATAGGCTTTGATCGCTTCCTGAACAGTGATTTTCTGTGTATCGCCCACCAGGCTGCCGGATTTACTTCGGCGATTGACTGCCGCATGGATACCATAAAGGGGATTGACTGTCGTAATAGGACTATCAGAGCCTATCGCAAACGGAATCCCACTTTCAGCAAAACTTTTCAGGGGAAATATCGTATGGATCCGTTCTCCATAATCTTTGATATATCCGTCGCCGAATTCATAGATGAATGCAGGATTAGGAATAGGGACGACTTCCAAAGCTTTTATTTTCTCTACTAGATCCGGAGGCGCCATTCCGGCATGCTCGATCCGGTGCCTGTGATCTGTTCTAGGATTCCTTTTAAGCGCTCTATGGATCGACTTGATCATCATCTCTACTGCCTGGTCGCCTATCGCATGTGCAGTAACCTGCCAGCCCTTTTCGTGTGCTTTTCCGAGAATGGAATCAAGTTCTTCTTGGTTGAGATATAAAATACCGGAATCCTTTGGATTGCTTGTATAAGGGGCTCTTGTTCTGGCAGTTGGCCCGCTGCTGCTTCCATCAATGAAAACTTTTGCAGGGCCGATCTTGAACCACTCATCCCCGAGACCAGTCATCATTCCGCTCTCCAGACCTTTTCGCACCATATCAGGTGAGTCCTTGAGAGAACCGTAAAGAGCATAGACCCGTTGCTTGACCTTATTATCCTGTACAGCTGTTTGAAGATAGCGGATATGATCCGGTCCGTATCCACCCGCATCATGCACGCTGGTGATCCCCATAGTGAGATAGTCTTGTGAAGCAAGTTCCAATCCCTTTAAAATCTCCGCTTCTGAGTAATTTGCGAAAAGGAACATATTCATGTGGGCTGCTTCCAGAAGCAGTCCAGTTAACTTACCATTTTCTCTGACATATTTCCCTCCAGGAGGATCTGCCGGACTGTTATTAATTCCAGCCAGTTCAAGAGCTTTTGAATTTACACAGGAAATATGCCCGCAAGTCCGGACAACAATGATCGGATGTTCGGTGGAAACTTCATCGAGGTCCCAACGTGACAGATGTCTTCCTTCAGCCAAATTGTTCTGGTTATATCCCCACCCGCGTATCCATTCTCCCCGAGGAGTCATTTGAGCGGCATCCTTCAGTTTCTCTTGTAGCTCATGGATGTCTTCAACCTCTTTCCCGTTCACCCCTAACAGATTCGTCCCATAAAGCTCAAGATGGGCATGAGCATCGATGAAACCGGGCAATAGACTTTTCCCCTCCAAGTCGATAATCTCCGTATTCTCATCGGTTGTAGCCAGGATCTTTTCATTCGTCCCCACAGAAAGGATATGGTTTTCATATACGGCTACAGCTTCATGTACCGAGAATTGGGGATCCACGGTTATGACTTCTCCGTTAAAAAATGCCTTTGTTGCTTTCAAAAAAATCACCCCTATTATTAGGACTGTGAAATACGTAACGCTGTCTGATAAAGTAATTGGACTCCTTTTTCAATGTCATCCATTTCAGCAAATTCCAATGGATTGTGACTGATTCCTTTTTCACAACGTACAAAGATCATTCCGTAATCACTGATATAAGACATGAAAAGCGCATCATGGAACGGACCGCTCATCAATACTGGTGAATCAAACCCCAGCTTGGCATCTTCCTCTTTCATGATATCCTTGATCCAATCTGCACAATATCTTGGATCGCTTCGTGTATCTTCGCTTATATTGACTTCAAGGTTTTTTTCAGCGACTGTTTTTTCAATGATTTGATACAGTTGTTTTTCGATTGCTGAACGCCTTTCAAGCTCAATATCCCGAAGATCGATTGTAAACGTGACTTTTTCAGGTATGATGTTTCGGGAATTCGGGAAAACGGTCAAATTCCCTACTGTACCAACAGTTGTCTCTGCTCCTTCTTTTTTCACCAGATCATTGAATTGACTAATGATCTCCGAAGCTCCGACCAAAGCATCCTGCCGTAAGTTCATCGGAACGGATCCAGCATGACCTGCAAAGCCCTGGACAGTCACCGTCAGCCAGATTGGGCCGGAGATACCTGATACGATCCCTACAGGTTTCCCTAGAGCTTCGAGGACTGGACCTTGCTCAATATGCAGTTCAAGGAACGCTGCGATTTCCCCCTTTTGATAGACAGGGCTCGCTGAAAGGTCAGGTTCGACACCGAATTCTTTCAAAGCTTCACGCCTTGTCATCCCGTTCTGATCTTTCCGGTCGAGCTCTCCTTTTTCCAATAACCCGGTCAATGCCCGGACCCCGAATACACCCTTGTTGAACCGGCAACCCTCTTCATCTGAGAAACAAATGACTTCAATCGTCCTTTCAGGAACGATTCCTTTCTCTTTCATCGTATGTACAACTTCAATCGCCCCGAGCGATCCAGCAGTACCGTCAAAACGGCCACCATAAGGCTGTGAATCGATGTGGGAACCTAGAATAAGGATCGGCTTCTCCTTATCTCGTCCCTCAATACGGCCGATCAGGTTGCCAAATCCATCAATCCTGGTCGACAATCCCGCTTCTTCCATCCAACCTTTCACAACCTCTACTGCATGCCGGTCTTCTTTGGAATGTGCCAACCGGCATACACCCGTTTCACCGATTTTTCCTATTTCAGCTAGTTTGTTGAGACGGCTGCTTAAACGTTCACGATAAATCGGCATACCTTCACCCCTTCAATCTGAAAAATCGATAAATAAACTGAATTTTCATTATTTTCATCAATCATACCTGACCTCTTTCAGAAGTTCTATATTACTTTTGTCTGTAAACAAAAAATAAGAGTTTCTTAGCATGAAGAAACTCTCACACAAGCAAACTTTTATAGTAAAAAAGATTGGGTTAACCAGTTAATTTCATCCTAGAAAATTACGATGTTAGAAATTTTTCAGTTATTCTAGGAAAGCGGAATCGCCCTGATCAGCCACGAAGGTCACTGGAAGTCCGATGAGGAGGCTCGAACCAAACAAAGTTCGGTTCTGCGTGGGTAAACGCTTCTTTTTAAATCAATGTGTCGACCGCCACAGGAGGACTGAAGTGATCCAAGTGGTTGGGGGTGGAGCTAGACATCACTTCAACAAAACGAAATTTTTATACCTTCTTATCGCATAAAAAAAAGAGGACCTGAACAGAAGTCAGAAACCTCTTAAAAACAAAGGATTATTTGCCTGTATTTTGCACCGGAATGTCCGATGCTACGGTTGCAGTTGAGTCTTTATCTGTGACCGGTTTCTTTGACCAAAAAGTGGCAAGAACCGGTCCGGAAATATTGTGCCAGACTGCTGCGATGACATTCGGTAGCGCTGCCAAAGGACCGAAGTGAGCAGTAGCTAAAGCGACACCGAGCCCAGAATTCTGCATGCCGACCTCAATTGAAATTGCACGCCTCTTACTTTCATCCAGCCTCATTGCCCATGCTGTCATATATCCGAGCGTCAAACCTATCAAATTATGAAGCATGACCGCAGAGAAGATAACAAGACCAGAAGTTGCTATACTTTCAACATTGGCAGAAACAACCGCAGACACGATGACAATGATCGCTATAACTGAAATCAATGGGATAACCGTTGCACTCTTATGGACAGCTGCAGGAAAGACCTTTCGTATAATAAGCCCCAGTGTAACCGGTACAATGATCACTTGAACGATTGAAATGAACATAGCCACCGGGTCGACCGGCAACCATTGTCCTGCAAGTCCCAGAAGGATGAGCGGCGTCAAAATCGGGGCAAGCATCGTAGACAAGGAGGTCATCGCAACAGAAAGGGCGAGATTCCCTTTAGCCAAGTAAACCATCACATTCGATGCTGTACCGCCGGGAACGGAGCCAAGCAATACCAGCCCAGCTGCCAATTCTGCAGGAAGATTCATTGCATATGCAAGCGCCAAGGCAATCAACGGCATGATCATGAATTGAGCTGCTACTCCTAGGATGACTGGGAGCGGTTTCTTAAGCACCAATTTGAAATCGACCGGTTTCAAGGTCAGTCCCATCCCGAACATGACAACGCCTAATAGAATTGTGATATAACTTCCTAACCCTAGAAATGGAGTTGGAATGAAATATGCAAGTACGGCAATAGCAATTACCCAGACGGCAAAGTATTTTCCTGCTAAACTACTGATCGATTCTAGTAACTTCATCGGTCTCTCCTCCTTGTATGCACAAGTTTATTCGGATTCATAAGTTCATGCGGGTCAAGCGCTAATTTGATTTTTTCCATGACATGAAACGCTTTCCCGTGTTCACGCTGCTGGTATTTCATCTTACCGATCCCGACACCATGCTCCCCTGTACAAGTGCCCCCGCGCTGAAGGGCATATTCTACGATTTCCTCATTGAACTGCTCTGCCCTTTTCACTTCTTCGGGGTCATCCATGTCTATCATCAATGAAGTATGATAATTCCCATCTCCGACATGGCCAAGAATCCCCCCTTGAAGGCCTAGCTCTTCAATCCGTTTTCTTGCAAATTTGATTGCACTTGCCAGTTTAGTGATCGGCACACACACATCAGTAACCATATGTTTCTTGCTAGGGTTTAAGTGCATATAAGCGTAAGCAAGGTTGTGACGTGCTTCCCACAGTTTATTGCGGGCAGCGTTGTCCTTTTCAAAATGGACCTCCTCACATCCATGGTCATCCACGATTTCTTTTGTAAATTCAACATCATGATTAAGTCCTGGTTCATTACCGTGAAATTCTAAAAATAAAGTCGGTTTTTCCAAATAATCCGTATCACTGTATCGGTTGACTTGTCTGACCGAAGGTTCATCAACAAGTTCAACACGCGCGATCGGGATGCCAGCCTGTAGGATCGAAACGACTGCTTCAACCGCATCATCGACCGTTGGAAATGCAGCCCTTGCAGCCACAATATGTTCTGGAATGCCGTACACCCGGAGCGTCAACTCGGTAATACACCCTAGCGTACCTTCCGAACCGACAAAAAGGCTGTTCAAGTTATAACCTGACGAGGATTTTTGCGCTAAACTGCCCGTATGAATGATTTCCCCATCAGGAAGGACCACCTCCAAATCACGGACTTGGTCACGCATGACCCCATACTTTACCGAAGTCGTACCACTAGCATTAGTTGCTGCCATACCACCGAGGGTTGCATCTGCGCCCGGATCTACTGTAAAGAATAAACCGTATTTTTTCAGTTCTCTATTCAATTGATTACGCGTTACACCGGGCTGGACTTTAACGAGAAAGTCCTTCTCCCTCACTTCAAGCACCTTATTCATGAGGGTGAAATCAATCGTAATCCCTTTGTCATAGGGGATTACATGTCCTTCCAAGCTGGAACCTATCCCGAACGGAACGATGGGTGTCCCATGCTTGTCCGCCACTTGGATAATCGCACTCACCTGATCGGCTGTTTCAGGGAATACGACGATATCCGGAGAGCTTGGTGTATGGTAGGATTCATCCTTGCTGTGCTGCTCTAGTATCGTTTCATTCATCGAAACCTGGTGATCACCCAGGAAAACGTTAAGTTCATCATATACTGTATCGATTGTCGTCTTCATATGTATCTCTCCCCGTCCACTTTTGATGATAAGAATAGACTGTTGCATCGAATTATACATAATAATCAAAATTTTTCAACCACAATATTTCCCATTTAGAAAAGCGCAAACGCCTGTTAAAACACGAAGATTATTGGAAGTACGATTGAGGAGGCTCAAACCAAACAAAGTTCGGTTCTGCGCGGGGTAAACTCTTCGTTAAATCAATGTGTCGCCCCCGCAGGAGGGCTGAAGTGATCCAAGTGGTTCAGCGATGGACATTCCTTTACTGCACCATATAAGAATCACCCCCTTGAACATTTCATTCGATTTTCACTTTGATTTTTTCTATCGCATTATACCCGTATCCTTTCCGGTTCCAAAAAGGAGTGTCCGGCTGAACTCGATTAGTAGAATCGGTTGCTTTCGCTAAGATCGTATACTCTCCTTTTTTCGCTGCCAGCCATTGATAAACCCATTTGACCCATCCATAGCCGTTTTCAGTATCACTTGAAAATTTCGTTTCAGACCAGTTTTCTCCATTATTCGTGCTGATTTCTACTTTCGTGATATACCCTCCCCCTGTCCAGGCAATTCCTTCAATCTTATGTTTTCCTGTATCCAGGACGGCCATATCCAAAGGTTTTTGAATCGTCGAATTCACATTCATGGTCGTAACTGGAAAGGCTCCTTCAGTATTCTCTTTATTTGGATAATAAACATAATCTACGGTCTGGAACGGGCCTTCAAAACTGGATTCAATCACCCGGATTTGCCTGATCCATTTTACAGATGCCATTGCATACCATTGCGGAACGATCAACCTTAATGGAAAGCCGTGTTTAAAAGTGAGCGGCCTACCGTTATATTCATAGGCGACAATTGTATCCTGATGGAGGGCCTTATCTATCGGTATGCTTCTTGTAAAAGAATGAATCGAATCGGTGTCTGTCCTCTTTCCAAAATCATGACCCTCAACAACCACCTCTTTGGCTCCTTCTCGGATACCTGCCTGTTCTAAAAGTACCCTTAAAGGTACACCCTTCCAATAACCCTGGCTGATCGCCCCTTTGCCCCATTGTTCTCCAAATACTTTCGGTTCGAAATATCTGCGTTTGTCTCCTGCACATTCAAGAACTGCCTTGACCGTCTTTGACGGCATCTTCATCAAGTCCCGGAGAGAAACCCATTGTGGGGACAAAACGAAGCCTTTTATAGGAAGCCAATAGTTTAAATTACTGATTGGAGGGTATGAAAAATGATTTCTTCTAAAAAATAACTGGTCATCCACTGTTCCATTTATAAAATGGATCGGAGTCTCCTGATTTTCAGGTGTCAAACTAAGCGTCGTCAAATATGGTCTTTTCATCGGAGAGCTCATCATTTCCTCCTTTTGAATGCAGCATTTATAGAAACTATGCTCATTTTTTGTTTTTTATCCGCTCGGCTCTATTCTAGCAATTAACTCAGGAATAATTTACCGGTTTCATTGATTCCTAGAATTTGTAATACTTTTGGTATGAAAACGTTCACAAAGATTTGCCTCACCCTTTTGTTGTCAGTCACTTTAGTCGCCGAATTTAATTCAGAAGCATCTGCTTCTACTTCACACACTGTTCAATACGGAGATACGATGTGGAAAATCGCTATGCGTTATAAGATTGGAACCTCTGAAATCATCAACGCAAATCCCCAGGTTGACAATCCTAATTGGATCTATCCAGGACAGCGGTTGAACATCCCAACGATCAACACAGTAAAATCAGTCGAAGCTCAAATTGTCGATCTCGTCAACCAGGAACGAGCAAAGCATGGTTTGCATCCGTTAAAAGCAAATTGGGAATTGGCACGTGTAGCAAGATATAAATCGAAGGATATGCTACAAAACAATTATTTCAGCCACACATCTCCAACATACGGAAGTCCTTTTACAATGATGAGGAACTTCGGTATCTCCTATCGAACAGCTGGTGAAAATATCGCAGCAGGACAACCGACTGCACAAGCAGTGATGAAGGCGTGGATGAACAGTGACGGCCACCGTAAAAACATTCTTTCAAACAACTTTTATGAAATCGGGGTCGGTTATGCTGAAGGAGGGAGCTACGGTCATTACTGGACACAAATGTTCATCACCCGCTAATTCCAAAAGGGCTACCCAACAAGGATTGGGGAGCCCTTTATCTATTGTAGAGGTTATTTTGTGTTTTTATCAGACATCTGTTCCGTTTACTCAGTCCTGAAAAGGTGCTTTATCCTATACTTTTTCGAATTAAGCGCTCTGGTGTTTTTACAGAGATAAGGTCTCCTGTGTCCGCTAATGGTAGTCATTATGATGTACAGGAGTCTTTTTTTAAAGTTTACCGTTATACTTCCTTCGCCCAATTTTCCAGTGTTCCATCCTTTGGTAGAAGTATCGTAAACAATCCAAGCAACGGTAAAAAGCTCACTGCCAACATCGTGAATGAGATGCTCGTGACGTCTGCCATTTTACCAAGCAAGACGGATCCTAATGCGCCCATCCCAAAAGCTAAACCGACAATAAGTCCTGACACCATACCGATCCGCCCTGGCACCAATTCTTGAGCATAGACGACAGTGACAGAAAAGCTCGTATTAAGGATGAAGCCGATCAAGAAGAAAAGCGGGATGACAAGCAATAAACTGACATGCGGCAGAACCAATGCAAGGGGCGCAGTTCCTGCCAATGACCAAAAAATCATATTTCGTTTCCCAAGTTTGTCGGCTAATGGTCCGCCGAAAAATGTCCCTAAGACACCTGCCACCAAGAAAATAAAAAGGTAGATTTGAGCTTGCCTGATCGACAAACCGTAATCATCCATCAAGTAGAATTGATAGTAATTCCCAATCCCCGAAAAATACCAGGAACGTGCAAATACTAAGAATACCAAAACAATCATCGCAAAAATGACCTGCTTTTTCCGTGTTACCGTCACGTTTTTCTTTTGTATAACCTTTGGTACTCGAGGAAAATTCACCAGTTGTCTGCTGTACCAACCCGATACATACAACAAAACAAAGATGGCGATCGCAGCAAATGAGGTGAACCAGACCGCACCGAATTGTCCAAGCGGAACAAAGACAAGTGCTGTCATGATTGGTGCGAGAGACGTTCCGGTATTCCCTCCGACTTGATAGATGGACTGTGCTAGGCCCCTTCTATGTCCTGCCGCCATATAAGCGACCCGTGAACCTTCTGGATGGAAAACGGCTGAACCAAGACCGATACCGATCACTGATAAAATAATAGAGGGAAACGAATCGGCAAATGCGATCCCAAGCATGCCGACTAAACTCGCACACATCCCCAGTGGCAATAGATAGGGTGAAGTCGAGCGATCAGTATACCATCCAACGACAGGCTGCATAATTGATGAAGTGATGTTAAGTGTGAAGGCGATCCATCCCAATTGTGTAAACGAGAGGCCCATCGACTGCTCCAGAATGGGGAAGATCGCTGGGATGACCGCTTGCATCGAGTCATTCAACAAGTGGACGAACCCAATCATGAAAAGTATTGAATACATGGTCGCTGCAGGCTTTTGTGCAGAAACCTTTACTGTCCCAACCGCCATATGCTTTCCTTCTTTCCTCCATTATCCATATGGAAATTAGCATACCACTTTTTTGCGGTGATTGGTAAAAAAACGTAGCAAAGCTATTGCAAGGTATTATAGTTTGTGCACTTACTGAGTAAAAGATCTATCCTTTATTCATGTGTAAAAGAACGTTTCAATTTATAGTGATGGATAGTTGAATAGGCTTTATGGATTGTTCAGAGTTATATTTGACTTGTTCATCAAGGTGTTGCAATTGCATTTTCAAATCTTCTTCATCAAAAGGAAAATCATCAATTTCGTCCAATTGCTGGAGAAAGGTTTTGTGGAGTTTATTGTAACCAGCCCATTTCTTTTTATCAGCTTGCTCGACTAATGCAGAAAGAGTAGCCAGGCATTTGGCAAGCGGCTTGTTGTCACCCTCAATCAGCATTTCCCTGCTGATATGATGACACTCGACGTAATCCATCTTTTCATTGAACATCCTCATATAATCATGGATTCTGACTTGTTGATCTCTGTTCTTCATCAAGGTCCCTCCGTAGTTCTACTATTCTTTTATATAAAGATTCTATTTATCATACAAGCTAGAGCAGTTCAAAAGTGATGTTTGGCTGAGTCCTATAAAAACATATTCCATAAGGAGAAAAGCTGGCCGAATTGCCGTCGACCAGCTCCCTTATTGGACATTTCACTGCCCCTTTCCCTCTTTCTGATAAAATTCGCGTTCTTCATCCCAGATTTCTGTGTTCTTAAGCCCGATTGTTCTTGGATTGAATATTGGATTTACACCGGTACGTTTTTGAGTAACGTAATCCTGCAAGGCATTGAACGCAATTTTACCAAGCATAGCAATTGCAATCAAGTTGACCAGTGCCATTGTTGCCATGAAGAGATCGGCTAAACTCCACACAATCGCAACTTGTGCAACAGAACCGAACATGACCATCCCTACTACCGCCAGACGGTAAATGAAGACCCAGCTTTTTTTTTCGGGATTGATGAATTCGATATTTGTTTCGCCGTAATAATAATTTCCGACGACTGAACTGAAGGCGAACAGGAAAATAAAGACTGCAACCATAAAGCCTGCCCAATCACCCACATGGAAGGCAAGAGCTTGCTGGGTCAACTGGATTCCATCCTCCGAACCAGTATACTGACCTGAGAGGATTATCATCATCGCTGTTGCGGTACAGATCAGCAACGTATCAGTGAATACACTCAACGTTTGGATCAGACCTTGCTTTACAGGGTGTGAAACGTTGGCAGTTGCTGCTGCGTTCGGTGCACTACCCATACCAGCTTCGTTCGAGAATAATCCACGTTTGATTCCATTCATCAAAGCAGCCCCAAGTCCACCTCCGATTGCTTCTTCCAACCCGAAGGCACTTTTGACAATCAACGTAATGACTGAGGGTATTTCAGTTATGTTAACAACTAATACATAAAGAGCTAATAATAAGTATAAAACTGCCATCGCAGGTACGATTGCTTCTGCCACACGAGCAATCCGCTTAATTCCGCCAAAGATGATGATGGCAACGATGGTGCTTAATAGTATTCCGAATACAACCCTGTTGAGGCCGAAGGAATTCTCCAATGCTAGTGAGATTGTGTTTGCTTGTACGGAATTGAATACGAGACCGAATGTAAATGTAATAAGAACAGCAAACAGAATCCCCATCCACCGTTTATTAAGCCCTTTTTCCATATAATAGGCGGGTCCACCCCGGAAACCGAAGTCATCTTTCACTTTATAGATTTGTGCGAGCGTACTTTCAACAAATGCAGTCGCTGCTCCGATCAATGCAATGATCCACATCCAGAAGACTGCTCCAGGACCACCTAATGAAATCGCTAAGGCTACACCTGCCAGGTTCCCTGTACCAACACGTGACGCTGTACTGATACTGAAAGCCTGGAAGGAGGACACACCCCTTTTCTTCTTATCCTTTGAAACAGTCGCTCCTTCACCTAAGAGCTTCACCATGTCTTTAAGCATGGTGAATTGTACAAATTTAGTCCGGATGGAGAAATAAACACCTAGAATAAGTAAGAGTGCAATTAGGACGTACGTCCATAAAATATCATTCCCCCATCCGACGATGGTTTCTAACCAAGACAAAAGCATCACCTCTTCTGTTTTTATTAAGCATACAGTTCCTTATTGTATTACACTCGGTACTTCCTGTCATTGGATGAGGCTGGTAATCCAATAGGACATGCTATAATTTGGGAATACCCTTTTTACGAATAGAAATAACTTGTTATAAACAAAATGCCAGCTCGCTCGTTCTCGGAATATCACGATTTTCGCTAAAAAACTATTTTTAAGCGTTATTTGTTTAAAAACGCTTGAATGCGTCTCTGGTGTTCCAGCGTTTTTCTCATTTTGCCTTGAGCCACATTTTCCATATCCAACGTTTTGATCAGTTCAGTCACATTCAATGAATTGAAAATCATTTTTGTTTCAATTAAAGCTTCGATCGGCTGCTTAAGGAATTGTTTCGCAATCTCTTCAGCATGGGTGAACGGTTGGTCGGCAACGACTTTGTCGATCAGACCGAGCTGAAAAGCTTCTTCTGCATTGAACGTCCTGCCATTCAAAATCGCCTGCTTCGCTACCTGATCCCCAAGCTTGTTTTTTAAAAGATAATGGCAACCGCCATCCGCGACAAGCCCAATCTTTATGAAATTCAACCCGAAACTTGCATCCTCAGAAGCAACAATGTAATCAGAAGCAAGAGACAGGCTGAAACCAAGGCCTGCTGCGGGTCCATGGACGGCAGAAATCACGACCTTGGGCAAGGTATAAACTTTTACAATCATCTCCTTTACTTGCTCCATGATTTCAGTGAAACGTGTTTCCGAAATGTCCTCGTTCATTGAAGTGATGTCTCCACCAGAAGAAAACCCAGCTCCTGCGCCAAATACCAGGATAATTTTCGATTCATGATCAGTAACTGAGACCAGCTTTTCGTTCAATTGTTCGATCAATTCAACATTCATTGCATTCAATACGTGTGGTCGGTTCAATTCGATATGAATGATCTGATCTTTAAACTCTATTCGTATTGGTTCACTAGAACTTGTTGCTTTCATTTATGAACTCCTCTCCATACTAAAAACGTGACCTGTAATCTTCCGTTTCATCCATAAAGTCATAGCCTCTCAATAATAGCGGCGGTCGCCATTCCATGGCCGATACATACCGTCAGCAGTCCGTATTTGCCGTCTATCCGTTCGAGTTCGTGGACCAAAGTTGTGATCAACTTAGCTCCGGTTGCACCTAAAGGGTGGCCGAGCGCTATTGCCCCACCATTTACATTTACCCGATCAAGCGTACCACCGATTTCTTTTTCCCATGCTAAGACAACCGGGGCAAAAGCTTCGTTAATTTCCACCCGGTCGATGTCCTCTATCGATAGACCTGCCTTGTTCAGCACTTTCCATGTCGCTGGTATGATGCCATCGAGCATCATTGTCGGGTCTGAACCGACGACTACCCGTTCAACAATCCGAGCACGTGGTTTAATACCCAGCGATTCCGCTTTCTTTTTTTCCATCAACAAAACAGCAGCTGCGCCATCACTCATCTGGCTCGCATTGCCTGCGGTAACGACACCGTCCGGCTTGAAGACAGGTTTCAAACTTGCAAGGGCTTCCAGAGATGTATCCTTTCGAGGTCCTTCATCTTGCAACACTGAAATCAGATTCCCGTCTATGTCTTCACCAGAAACAGGCAGAATTTCCCGATCGAACCTCCCTTTCTGTTGGGCATTCAAAGCCCTCTGGTGGCTTTCAAAGGCATACTGGTCGAGCTCCTTTCTTGTCATATCATATTTATCAGCAATCAATTCTGCGGAAACACCTTGGTGGATGAAATTATATTTTTCCTTTAAAGAATCCGGGATCGTCCGTTCATTCCCATCACTCAAAATCGGAACCATCGTCATATTTTCCACACCTGCGGCAATGGTGATGTCCATATCACCAGCCAATATTTCTTGTGCAGCAAAATGCAACGCTTGCTGGCCTGACCCGCACATCCTGTTGATCTGTACAGATGGGACTTCAACTGGAAATCCTGAGTCGAGCGCTGCAAGCCGTCCGATATTGAACCCTTGCTCTGAATGTGGAGTAACACATCCCATGACAATATCTTCAATCAGATGTTTTTCAATATTTGCCCTTTTCGTCACTTCATCCAAAACCGCTCCAGCCAAATGGACCGGGTGAGTATTACGGAAAACACCTTTTCGCTTACCGACTGCCGTCCGAACGGCTTCCACAATTACAACTTCCCTATTCATGTACGGTCCCCTCCGTTTACTGTTCTAATCAATCGTAAGTGTAAAAACCACGTCCTGTTTTGACGCCATAATGCCCTGCTTCAACCAACTTTCTCAGGATCTGCGGTGGACGGAACCGGTCTCCATACGCCTCCAGCATACCTTCACAAACGAACAACATTGTATCTAATCCTACATAATCCGCGAGTTGCAAGGGTCCCATCGGATAATTCAGCCCTAACCGGATCGCTTTATCAACATCACCAATAGAAGCGACACCCTCTTCATAAATGCGCATACATTCAAGCATATGAGCAGCTAATGCCCGTGTTGTAACGAATCCTTGCGTATCTTTCACAACAACCGTCTCTTTACCGATTTCTTCAGACACCAGTTCGATTACTTTGACCGTTTCATCACTCGTATCGATTCCTGTTACGATTTCAATCAGTTTCATGATCGGAGCAGGGTTAAACCAATGCATACCGATCACTCTTCCAGGACGTTCAGTGGCGGAGGCGATGGCTGTGACGCTAAGTTCAGAAGTATTGGTGGCGAGAATGGCATCTTTCGGGGCAAACTCATCCAGTTGTTTGAAGACGGCTTTTTTCAAGTCTAGATTCTCGGGCACAGCTTCGATGATCAGATCACTCTCAGAGCATGCTGAGTATAGCTCAAGTGTAGTAGAAATATTAGCGATGGCATTCGCTGCGTCCTGTGTTGAAAGATGACCCGACTTCTGTAATCGTCCCAAACTTTTCTGGATTTTTTCCATCCCTTTCTTCAGTGCATCCTCTGTGATATCCTGCATAATGACTTTTTTGCCTTTCATGGCCAGGACTTGGGCGATCCCATTTCCCATCAGCCCCGCACCGATGACCCCCACTTTTTTGATCATATTTTTACATATCCTCTCTATTTAGAAGTCGTTTCTAAATAATCCTTCAGCTGATCTCGTAATGTGCGTTTTAAGAACTTACCGACTGACGTCTTCGGAATTTCATCAAGGAAAACGATATCATCAGGAAGCCACCATTTAGCAAATTGAGGTCGTAAAAATTCCATCAGTTCATCTTTCGTCACTTTATCTTTCATCTCATCCTTCAATACGACGCATGCCAGTGGTCTTTCCTGCCATTCTCTATGGGGTACAGCAATGACGGTCGCCTCAAATACCGTCTCATGGGCCATCAATGCATTTTCGAGATCCACCGAGGAAATCCATTCCCCGCCACTCTTGATCAGGTCTTTCGTACGATCGATGATCTTGACGTTCCCTTCTTGATCGACCGTGGCCACATCCCCTGTATAGAGCCAACCATCTCGGAATGCTTCCTTTGTACGCTCATCCTTGTAATATTCATCGGCCACCCAATTGCCGCGAAGCAACAGTTCACCCATTTCCTTACTGTTCCATTCGACCTCACCGTCTTTACCGATTACCTTCATTTCGACACCTGGGACGACGTAACCCTGTTTACTACGAATATCGAGACGAACATCTTCAGGGCAGGATTCCTGGTAGCTTTTCAGGCGTGACAACGTTACCAGCGGGGTAGATTCCGTCATACCATAGGCGTGAATGAACGGAACTTTGTATTTCTCCTCAAATGTATGGATCATCGACTTAGGTGCGGCAGATCCCCCACATAAAATCCCTCTTAAGCTGCTCGTATCATAACTTCCATTTTCCAGTTCTTTTAAGAGCGCAATCCATATGGTTGGAACACCAGCTGCCAGTGTTACACGGTGATCATCAATCAATTCTGCTAAAATGGCTGGAGTCGGCATCGGCCCCGGAAGCACTTGTTCCGCTCCAAACCATACCGAAGCGAAAGGCAGCCCCCACGCATTCACATGAAACATCGGTACGACCGGCATCATCACATCAGATTCAGAGATTGCTGTACTGTCAGCAAGACCGAGTGCCATACTATGAAGGACGATGCCACGATGAGAATAGACAACACCCTTTGGATTGCCGGTTGTTGCCGAAGTAAAACACATACCTGCTGGATCATTCTCATCGATATCCTTCACAAATTCGAAGTTTTCGTCACCATTTACGAGGAATTCTTCATAATGATAGACATTACGCAGTTTTGTTTCAGGAAGTACATCCTCATCTGTCATGATGATGAAGGCTTGTACCGTCTTCAGCTTGGGCTGGACTTTTTCAATGAGTGGTACTAATTCGGCATCAATAAGGAGGACCTTGTCTTCAGCATGGTTGATGATATAGGAGATATGCTCTGAAGAAAGTCGGATGTTGATCGTATGCAGCACTCCTCCCATACCTGGGATTCCAAAATAGGCTTCAAGATGTCGGTGGTGATTCCATGCGAAAGTACCTACCCGATCACCTTTCCTCAAACCTAACTGTTTTAAAGCGCTGGACAATCTTCTAGTACGTACTGCCACTTCAGCATACGTAAGATTAGAAGTTACTTTGGCAGTCCTTGATGTTATTTCCTTTTGAGAGAAATACTTTTCGGCATGCTCTAGCATCCCTGGTACAGTCAATGGAATGTTCATCATATTAATTCCTCCCTTAAAATGTCTTTCCTATTAGACAAAGCGGGTTTCATATCCCCATTTCCTTCGCAATGATTGTTTTCATGATTTCATTTGTTCCTGCATAAATGGATGAAACCGGGATGTCCCTGTATCTTCTCGCAATCTCGTATTCTTCCATATATCCATAACCGCCATGAAGCTGCATACATTGGGCAGCGACATTCCGGGCCATCTCCGTCGTCCAATATTTGGCCATTGATACTTTCTTGACTACATTCTTTTTTTGGATATGCTGCTCGATAAGGTCGTCTAAGAATGTTCTGCCGATCTCCACCTCAGTAGCCATTTCTGCTAAACGAAACTGGACAGTTTGAAAATCACTGACCTTTCTACCAAAAGCATTTCTGTTCTTTACATATTCGATCGTCTGTTTTAGCATCACTTCCGCTGCTGTCACAGCTTCAATCGCTACAACCAGACGCTCCTGCTGAAGGTGTTGCATGAGGTAATAGAAGCCTTTCCCAGGTTCACCAAGCAAGTTGACTGCCGGAACCTTTGCATCTTCAAAAATCAACTCAGCCGTATCCTGACTGTGAAGCCCTACTTTGTCGAGCTTTTTCCCACGCTTGAACCCAACCGTATCCCGTTCAACAACAATCAGGCTGATCCCCTTGTGTGGCGGCTTAACTGTCGTATCAGTTTTACATACAACCATAATGAGATCAGCATGGATACCATTGGTGATGAAGGTTTTCTCTCCTTTTAAAATATAATGATCGCCGTCTTTCTGCGCTGTCATCCTGATTCCTGCGAGATCCGACCCTGCACCTGGTTCTGTCATGGCGATCGCCGTGATGATTTCACCGGTAATACACTTGGGCAGCCAGCAGTTCTTCTGTTCTTCAGTCCCGTATCCTTCAAGGTAAGGAATGACGATATCATTATGCAGCCCAATTCCGACCAGGCTTGACCCTACACGCTCCAATTCCTCTAAAATGACAACGGAGTAGGCAAAATCAGCATTCAAACCACCGTATGATTCGTCCACCCCTGGACCGAGGAAACCGTTCTCCCCCATCTTCTCCCAAAAACTTCGTGGAATGAGGCGATCCTTTTCCCAATCGTCATAAAAAGGGTACGCCTCCTTCAGTAGAAATTTCCGGAAAGCTTCCCGGAATATTTGGTGTTCATCTTGTAAATATCGTGCTGTCATTCAAATCCCCCTTTCAACTGTATTAAGGCATCTGTGTTTCAGCATCCCGGTTATATTGCTTTCTAAGCAGGTACTTTTGAATCTTACCGCTCGCATTCCGCGGCAATTCCTTTACGAAAATGTAGTTTCTCGGGCGTTTGAAGTCAGCAAGAGCTGTACTTGATTTGCAAAATTGCTCGAGTTCACCGTCGGTCAGACGCTCATCTTTTTTCACTATGACAGCGGTTACACGCTCGCCCCACTTTTCATCCGGGGTACCGAGTACAGCTACATCCAGAACCCCTTCATGTTCATAAAGCACATCTTCCACTTCTCTCGGGTAGACATTCTCACCACCTGTAATGATCATGTCATCTACCCGGTCAGCTACATAGAGATAACGATCCTCATCCATATAACCCAGGTCGCCAGAATGATACCATCCCTTATACATCGCCTTTTCCGTTGCTTCTTCGCGGTTGAAGTACCCGACCATCATGCTCGGTCCCCTGACGATGATTTCACCAACTTCACCAGGTGGCAGGATCTCTTCAGGCTCTGATGGTCCATGCTCATTTGGGCGTACTACACGGACCTCATGATTCAAACAAGCCCTCCCGGCAGAACCAGCCTTTGAAATTTGCTCGGCATTCGATAGAAACGTGATGGCTGGCCCCATCTCCGTCATTCCATATGCTTGTATGAGATCGATCCCTAATTTCTCTTTACATGCTCTGACGAGGGCAGGTGCCATAGGAGCAGCACCATATAAACCGAGACGCAGACTGCTGATGTCATAGGAAGTAAGATCTTGCTGAAGGATCATGTTCCACATGGTAGGAGCACCAAAAAACACTGAGATCTTTTCTTGATTGATGACTTGAAGGGCTTGTTGAGGCTTGAAATGATGGATGATGACATTGGTTGCCCCGACATGGACTCTTGGGAGGAAGCAACAATGAAGTTCTGCACAGTGGAACATCGGGGCTGCCACCAGTCCGCGGTCATTTTCAGTCAATTGCTTTACAGCAGCACAGACAATACTCTGCTCGACCATATCGCGATGCCGGTGCATGACGCCTTTTGGCCGCCCTGTGGTCCCACTCGTGTACATGATCGCATATAAGTCGTTTTCCCCAACTTCCACTTCCGGTGCTTTTGTCGAATATTCACGTACTCTATCATGATAATCAACCGCATAGGACGGACAATTATTGCTGATGCACCAAAAAGAGGTATCTGCTGCATGTTCATAAATGGCAGCAACATGCGGTTCGAGCATTTCTTCGAACAGGAAGACTGCCGGTTTTGCATCTTCAATGATATAGACTACCTCTTGTGCTTTTAGACGAAAATTGATCGGATTCAGTATTGCGCCAATTTTAGCGCATGCGAAAAATGCTGTTGCAAGCTCAGTTGTATTGAATAAGAAGGTTGAAACGCGATCACCCTTGCGTACACCTGACCCTATCAGAGCGTTTGCAAGTCGATTGACATTTTCATCCCATTCCTTATATGTCCACCTTTGATTGGTTGTAGTATCTACAAGTGCTTCTTTGTTCGGAAATTTTTGTACAGTCAATTCGAATAATTTCCCAATCGTTACATACATAAAGTCGTTCCTCCTCTTAATTTACATTGAATCAATTACATTCTGCCTGCGCACAGCTGTAAACCCGCAGACTTACCTCCTTTTCATACTATCTTCATTCCTTATATTCATTTCGTGATTTTTAAGCTATATCCTACTATTTTTTGAATTTTCACATAACAGAAAGGAAAAATTTATTTTAAAAAGGATTAATTGTCGAATGAACGGGGTACTAACTTTATAAACAAAACACTAGATAGTCTATAGCTCTTTTAAAAAGGCCGGCTTTTTTACTACAAAAAAATAATCGATAAACCAAACATTTGGATGGGAGGAATCTGAAATGAGTAGCCTAAAGCTACCTGTTTTCCACAATGGAGATTGGGTCAAGGGGAAAACGATCAATGATGAGATGATTCAAGGATTTATTCATTCGATTCATCCTGCAAACGGAACAGTAAAAATCACAGTTACGCAATCTGACAATAATCAAATCCTTGGAAAAGATATCGAAACATTTATTCACCGTATCACTCCGTTGACAGTGACAATCGATGATCAGGAGGTATTCCTTCAAAACCTCATTGACATTGCCCTATTGACGAAAGATAGAGAATGGTTCATGGAGATCTGGGATCGACTTGATGAACTCCGCAAAAACAAAGAACAAACATTACCATGCTAAAAGAAGACAGACAGACCTTCTAAGGAAAGGCTGTCTGTTTTTTATGTAGTTGACTAAACTTTGTTTCTAAATAGAATAGAGGCTGTCCTACTCGGCAGCCTCTTTCCTCTCTTTCACTTAAACTTTACTACGATTCCCTCCCCACAACCCTTTTCCATCAATATCCCTCTTTTCACTTCAGCCGCTTACTCCTTCTATTTTTTAGAATAAACTAATGAAGGATAACTTAGGTATCAAAGAGAATGTATTACTCAGCCTTTTAAGGAGGACTTGAATGAAAACGAACAAACTAGAACCTTTGAAAGCGGCGGCAGAGTTCCTTAACGTCCATTTTCCAGATTGCGATGCTGCTCTCTTGGCTGGAAGTGTTGTACGTGGAGAGGCTACTGAAACATCTGACCTTGATATTGTCATATTCGACCATAGCATCCCTTCCTCTTATCGACAATCGCTTATTGAATTTGGGTGGCCGATTGAAGTGTTCGTCCACAATTTGACCTCGTATGAACAATTCTTTAAGAGTGATTATGAACGGGCTAGACCTTCCATGCAAAGGATGATTTCAGAAGGTGTCATTTTAAAAGGGGACCCTATCATCGAACCGCTCAAAAAAGAAGCCCGAAGGATTTTGGATGATGGTCCAGAGGAATGGACAGAAGAGACGATCAAGTTCAAACGTTATTTCATAACCGATGCGCTGGAAGATTTCATCGGAAGTTCCAATAGAGCGGAAGAGATTTTTATTGCCAACACGTTAGCAGAATTAGTGAGTGAATTCGTATTAAGGACAAATCGGGAATGGATAGGCTCATCTAAGTGGATTGTCCGCGCATTGAATCAATATGACGAAGCCTTTACGATCCGGCTTATCGAAGCCTTTGATACCTTCTATAAAAAGGGGGATAAAAAACACGTCATTCAACTGGTTGATGATGTGTTGAAACCATTCGGCGGACGCTTGTTTGAAGGTTTCTCTTTGGGTAGGTAGATCTAGACTTTAGGAGGAGTATGAATTGTATGTACATATGAAAGGTGAAAAAGTGATTTTGCGAGATTTGACTTCAGATGATCTGGCGGATCTCTACTATTGGAAATATGAAGCCGAGGATCGGGAGCATTTGAAGTGGAACGGCCCTTATTACAAACTCCCAGAACTGGCGATGGACGAGTTTGCGAGTGGATATGAGAAAGCACTGTGCAAAGTGGGAACGGAAGAACCTAGGCAAATTCTTGTCATTGAAACAGAAGGAAAGCTGATTGGAACCGTCAACTGGTATTGGGAGGATGAAATCACCAATTGGCTCTCAAATGGAATTGTCATTTTCGATTCTAAGTATTGGTCAGGAGGTTACGGTACAGAAGCTTTCAAGTTATGGACTGACTATATTTTTAAAAGCATGGACGTTGTGAGGGTGGGAATATCCACATGGTCCGGGAACGTACGTATGATGAAACTGGCACGTAAAATAGGGATGATTGAAGAAGGACGGATTCGGAAAGCTCGGATTGTTGACGGTGAATATTATGATTCTATCAAAATGGGAATATTAAGAGAAGAATGGGAGCAACGACAGGAACCTGCTATATAACACCTTGATTGTTGTTATTTTTATGTATCTCTAGAACCACTGCCACATCAACTTCGAAGTCTTCAAGACTATTGATCCGCCTCCGTTTCTACGTTTGAAATTTACCAAAATCGGTAAAAAGAATAGTAGATTCAATATTTAGATTGGAGGCTTTGGTAATGAGATTCTCCGAAAAACTGAATGATTTACAGCAAAAGCGAACAGCAGGATCACAAAAGATCCTATCCTTGTATTTGAATACAGATCGAAGCAGTGCTGACCAACAAGGTGGCGAATGGAAAATCAAACTGAAAAACGGTCTAAACAAATTTGAAGAATACATTGATGAGATGGGTAATGATCACGATGAATTGAAGGGCTATAGAGAGTTGAAAGATAAGGTTTATAAAACGATTACCGGTCGAGAACGAGAACTGAAACGAAGCGTTGTTCTGTTTGCAACCCCTGATGAATCATTATGGGTTATGGAAGATTTGCAGGTACCGATCGAAACGTCATTCCATTGGGAAAAGGAGCCCGTACTTGATCAGCTTGAAGACTTGCAAAGCAGCTATCCTTACAGCGGGATTGTTGTCATCAATAAAGAAGATGCAACAGTACTGGAAACCGAAATGGGCGTTCTAGTCGATGAATTCCATTACACGTTCGATCCGGATACAGAGGATTGGCGGGAACATCAAGGTCCATTTGATGCCGCCATATCAGGCGCTAATACGAATAAAAGGGATGAATTCCAAGATCGCTTTGAGGCCAATCAGCAACGTTGGCTGAAGAACTTAAGTAATAAAGTCGAAAAAAAAGCGAAAAAGAATAAATGGCAGGAAACCTATTTAATGGGTGAAAAAGGGTACCTGAACGAATTTGAAAGCCAGTTATCGATTAAAAAAACGAAGAAGACAGGCAAAAACCCGAGCAAAATGGAACCAACTAAAATCATCGATCAAGTCATTGCTGGTTAAGCTCCAACCTTTGCTCCCCCTTAAGGTAAGATATAACGCGCAGGATTCCATTAAGGAACCTGCGCGGTTAATTATGGATCCAGACATTTGTACCAATCGGCACTAACCTGGACAATTCATTCACATCTTTGTTATACATTCTGATGCAGCCTTTTGAAACATCCTTTCCGATTGAAGATGGATCGTTTGTGCCATGAATGCCATAACCTGGCCTCGATAATCCCATCCACATCGTCCCATATGGCCCCCCAGGGTTCGGATGTTTGTTAATGATCGTATATTCACCGGTCGGTGTCGGGGTAAGCATCTTTCCTACAGCAATGGGATATGACTTGATGAGTTTACTAGCATCGAATAACTTCAATTGATGTTTCTTCAATGCAACATCAATCCAGTAAACCATATGTGCCCCTCCTGTTTTTCCTATCTATATGTTATGGAAAGGAGAATTATTTCTAGGAGGCACTTAATAACTTCTTCTGACTGAAATAGCATATGTGAAAATCTGAATAAGAGGCATAACCAATATGATAAGAATCGGGTAATAAGGCAACGCTTTCGAAACAAATGGGTAAAATAACATTAAACCTGTTACGATCGGCGTTCCGAACCACATGGCCAGATAGGAATTCCGGCAAGCTTTTCCGGTTATATACTTTTCACGCTCATCAGCTTCTTCAAGTTCAGGAGGTAATACCAATGCCTTCTTCCATGACTGGTGCTTCTTTTTATTTACCTTATAGGAAACGAACGTTAGTATCCCGCCTATGACAATTGCTACAAGGATCGGGATTGCTGAAATCGTTATTTCCCAGGATGGTTCAGGATTCCTTACAATCTCAGCAAATTGCACCTGTGCCTCATATAGCGCGATCATCCCCCACCCGAACAAAATGATGACGATGGTCGTCATGATTGCATTTCGCCAAATGTTCATTCATCTTCCTCCTCAAAAAAGATCTCTTCAATTGGTCGGTTAAAATACTTTGAGATTTTCATGGCTAAAAGCAATGAAGGAATATAACTTCCTTTTTCCAGTGCAGCAATCGTCTGTCTAGTGACATCAACCGCTTCCGCTAATTCTGACTGTGTGGTGTTGAACCTTGCCCGAAGCTCCTTTACTCGATTTGAAATTGTCATTTTAAACCATCTTTTCTTTTATTTGATAACTGTATTGTAAGGTTAACTTAACATTTTGTCAAGTCAACTTAACATAAGTGTACAGGTAATTTGCGAAATCATCGATATATTCCGCATTTGCACCGATAAATTTTTGATTTGCACCGAAATATTCTCCATTTGCTACGATATATTTCAAAATCGCACCGAAATCCCTTCTTCCCTTCCTCCATGCAAAAAAGCATGCAATCCAATGTGGATGGCATGCCCGTAAACTATATTACAACTCTGTTCTGATGTCCCATAGTTCTGGGAAGAAACGGTGGTCCAGCACTTTTTTCAAATAGGATACTCCAGATGATCCCCCTGTTCCCATTTTATGGCCAATGATCCGTTCGACCGTTTTCATATGACGGAATCGCCACTGCTGAAGCCAATCTTCAATATCAACCAATTTTTCTGCTAATTGATAAAGATTCCAATATTGATCTACATGACGGTATACTTCAACCCATGCGGCTTTTACTGACAAGTCTCCTTCATAGGTCACAGAAAAATCCCGCTTCAACAATTCTGGATTGATATCAAACCCGGCCTTTGAGAGTTGTTGTATCGCTACATCATAAATGCTCGGTGCTTCATACGCTTCCTTTAATCGGGAATGAAGCTCTGGGTCCTTCTGATAAATCCGCAGAACATGTGGTGTTTTATATCCGAGCGCGAACTCGATCATCCGGTATTGGTAAGATTGGAATCCAGACGCTTGCCCAAGCTTCTCACGGAACTCCAGATATTCGCTCGGCGTAAGCGTCGATAACACATCCCATGCCTGGATGATCTGTGATTGTACTTTTGAAACACGTGCGAGCATTTTAAAGGCAGGCTGTAACTCCCCTTCACGGATGGAATCAATTGCTGCATTCAGTTCATGTAAAATCATTTTCATCCATAACTCACTGACCTGGTGGATGACAATGAACAGCATTTCATCATGATGTCCGGATAATCTGGTTTGACTGGATAATAGACGATCGAGCTGTAAGTACTCACCGTATGTCATGTTGTTATCAAAATTAGTATGAATCCCCTTTTCAGTTACATATTTCCCGTTTCCATCTTCAAAGTTGTTCCCCATATTCACCACTCGCTTTCCCGTAAGATACTATATTACGCTACGACACCGCGTTTATTTTCAAACTGTTTGTATTCTTCTCCATCCATGATCCGTTTCAATATTTGAATAGCATTCCACACTTCTTCAAAGGTGTTGTATAATGCTGCTGGAGTCAATCGGATACCATTCGGGTTACGGAAATCAGGCATCACTTTATTTACCTTCAATGCTTTACAGATACGTGCTGCTTCTGGATGCTCCAAATAGACATGCCCGCCTCTGCGATGATCTTCTAAAGGGTTCCCGATGATAAACCTATGATCGGCTAATTCGGAAGTGATAAGCTCCATCATGTACTCTGTTAATTGCAGGGATTTTTTACGCAGCCGTTCAATTCCTGCTTCCTGAAAAATTTCCAATGATCCTAACAATGGTGCCAAACTCAACATATGAGGTGTGCCGATTTGGAATGCCCCAGCCGATCGTGCTGGAGTCAATTGATGATCCATATCAAACTGCTTGTCTTTATCCGAGCTGAACCATCCAGTGAGTCCGGGCGTTTTCCCGACATGTTTTTCATTTATATAGATTCCAGCGACACTACCTGGCCCAGCATTGACATATTTATAATTGCACCAAAACGCAAAATCTGCTCCCCAATCATTCAAAGCATGAGGCATCGCCCCGACCGAATGGCATAAATCGAATCCAATGATGATACCGCGTTTATGTGCTTCTGCTGTCAATCGCTTCATATCAAGCAATTGTCCACTACGATACATGACGCTCGGCAGCATGATCAATGCTACTTCATCTGTCATTGCTTCGATGATGTCATCTTCTTCTACAATTCTCCCATCACGGCTTTTGACACGGACCAGATGTTCACCAGGATCATACCCCTTCAATTTCAATTGGCTCTGGAGTGCAAAAATGTCAGAAGGGAAAGTCAGTTCATCGGCTAAAATTTTCGTCTTTTTTCCAGAAGGGTGATAAAACGTTGAAACCAGTTGATGAAGGTTGACCGTCGTGGATCCTGTTGCAATTACTTCTTCAGGCTTTCCACCGACAAGCGGAGCCGACATTCCCCCTAATTTTTCAGACATGTAAAACCATGGTTGCTTCCCTTCGGTCCAACCATCAATCCCATATTCCTTCCAAGACTCAAGAATTTCAGCAAGGGCTGTTTCTGAACGCCTGGATAAAAGACCGAGTGAATTCCCAATAAAATAAATCGTATCTTCTTTTACATAAAATTCATCACGAAAGGATGAGAGCTCATCCTGTTGATCAAGCTTTTTCGCATAATCCAAAGAGATATCAAATGACTGATTGCCCATAGGATATCGACTCCTTTAATAGGTTGTTAATTTTACTATACCTTCATTAATGACAAAGTGTCAATGACATTATGTCATTGACAACATCTTCCCTAATGATTAGAATAAAGGCACATAAAATAAAGGGATGAAATCGTATGAATTTGAAGAACCAAGAACTCACAAGCCGACAACATAGGTCGATCCAAACACGTAAAAACCTGCTGAAAGCTGCTGAATACATATTCATCGATCAGGGCTTTCAGAAAACGACCATCACCCAAATCATCAGAAAAGCTGATACTGGCTATGGTACCGCTTATGTCCATTTCAAAAACAAAGATGACATCCTGGTTGAGCTCATGGAAGACGTCATGCAGAAGTTTCATGATATTGCAGAGCTTCCCTTCCAACCGGAATCTGTAGAAGAAGCAGAACAACTCATCCAAAAACAAACAGGAATGTTTTTAGAAATGGCCCAAAAAGCGGATCAGATTCTGAAGGTAGTCGAGGAAGCGATTGGTGCATCACTCCCTGTGCAAAACAAATGGAAGCAAATCCGGGAGCGTTTCATCAAAGGGATTACGAATGACATTACGTATACTCAACAAAAAGGGTTAGCCCGTAAAGATGTCGATGCAAATCTCGTAGCAAGAGGTTGGTTCTTTTCAAATGAGATGTATTTATGGGAAATCGTCCGCGGCGAAAATCAATCTTCCGTGAAAGAAATTGTTCATAACCTCACAGCGATGTATGTCAAAGGATTATATATCAGAAGCTAAAAAGAGCTAAGAATTGAACTTCTAAGCTCTTTTTTCTATTTCTATCCTTTTTTCATTTTTCAAGAACTACTAGTCACGTAAAGAAGAAATTACAAAAAGAGTACCGCTAGAAAGTAATACAGTGGAACGATCCTTATATTGAACACGACAAGTGGGCTCACTTACCAGAGGCAGTGAAAACGAGGAATTCGAATTTCAACCACCTGGCATTTTTTAAGGACTTGAAGGAACAGAAAAAGGTGGTATCATGTCTTATAAGAAAGTGAGTACAAAAATGGGACGGGGTGCCCCTGGTATCAGCCCTTTCGGGGACATGGTTCGGAACGATCTTTCATTGGGACTCACATTCATCAGCTAAAAAGTAAATGTCCTTTTCATCATAAAGACCATTCTGGTGATGAACATCAACACCTTTAGGGTTTTACGGTATTGCGCATAGGGAAATGAACAATATCGCCGAGACGGAGGTTATGGATATGAAGGGAATAGCAGTAGACACCAGCATTCATTGTCATACAGAATACTCTACTCTAAAAAAAGTGCTTACGGTAAAACCGACCTTTATGAAGATTACAGAAACAATCAATGAAACTCAAAAACACTATAAAGCATCGAACATCGATACTTCAATTGCTATACAACAACATGATGCGTTTATAAATGTGCTGAATGAACAGAATATTGAAGTCATCGCACTTCCTGCTAATCCCAAGCTGCATGAACAGGTCTTTACAAGGGACATTGCATTTGCAATTCAAGATCAGCTATTCGTCGGCTCGATGAGTGAACAGGTTCGCAAGGACGAAACAGCTATTCTTAAAACCTGGTTACAGGAGAACTCATTGACTTATCAAGAAGGACTTCCTAAGTCCATTGAAGGTGGCGATGTCATGATCGACGGCTCAACCATCTGGGTTGGAAAGAGTGGGCGAACATCTTATGAATCAATCGAATATCTTCAAAGCCGTCTCCCTTCCTTCAACGTGGAATCCTTGACACTACCGAGGGATATCCTCCACCTTGATTGTGTATTCAACATCATCAGTGAACATACCGCACTCCTTTATCCTCCTGCTTTTATACCGGAGGATTTGAAAAAAATCAAATCCCATTTCGATATCATCCCTGTTACGAAAGAAGAGCAATTTCACATGGGTCCGAACGTTCTTCCCATCGGTAATAGAAAAGTCATCAGCCTTTCCCAGAATGAAAGGTTGAACAAGATAATGGAATCAAAAGGATATCGAATTCTTCCAGTCGACTTCTCTGAAATCATCAAGTCAGGTGGATCGTTCAGATGCTGTACCCTTCCACTAGAAAGAGAATAATGAAAAAGACTCTCCCAAAAGCCTTACTTAGGAGAGTCTTATTTATTGTATTGTGAAAATTGCTATGAATGCTTACGGCTTTTCTGATTTTAATGATATGCCCTTAAATGGACTATCAATTCCAAATGTCATCCAATTTATCACTATAGAAATTAATAGCTTTCTTGTAATCTAAAATTTCCCTATTTCCAGTAGTTTCTATTAAGGTCTTTAGAAGGATCTCCATAGAACTTTTATGTTCTTTCAAGTTATACAGCCTCATTGAATAGAATACTTGCATTGCTTTGTTGTTCGTATTTTAGTAGTAGAAGTTATTTAAAGTTTCATTTTCAAACCCTCATGTGTTGCTTTAAAACCCAACCGCTCATAAAAACGCAAAGCATCTTTACGTTTTTTATCTGTTGTTAGTTGAACCAAGTGGCAACCACGTTCCTTTGCACGATTAATTGCCCATCTTATAAGTTCAGTTCCTATCCCTCTACCACGTTCAGAAGATGATGTTCTCACCCCTTCAATAGTAGCTCTCCATCCCCCTTGATGTGTTAAATACGGTGTAAATGTAATTTGTTGGACACCGATAATTTCATTTTCACAACAAGCTACTACCAACTCATTGTTAGGGTCAGATGAAATAGCATGAAACGCTTTTATGTAACAATTTGGAAGAGGTTGTTCGTAACGCTCCCTTTTACTACCTAAAGCATCATCAGCAAGCATTTCTACAATTCTTTCTAAATCCTGTTCAGTAGCTATTCTAAACTTTATTTCTCTATCCAATTATTTGCCCCCCTTTTATCGGGGCGTAATTCAGATTATTGAATTACGCTCCGAGTACTCTATATACTTGGAACAAAGGATTGATCCCGAACGACTACAGTTTCTGGGGCAAATCTTATTAAAATATTACTGTTTCCTAAACCTTGAAACCTAGAGTCCCAGTTTTTTTCATCTGACCCTAGATAACGCTTCAGTAAGCGTGTTGCAATTCCTTTATCAAAAGCCTCTACTGTAGCCCGGCCTCTAAACCCTGCATGTAATACTTTTCCTGTTGCAGGGTCAAAATCCACTACCCCAATTGCACATTCAGGGTTTTCTTCTATTCGACTTGGAAAGCTGTCTGAGGATGGGGTTCCTATAATATAAATACATTCATCCTCCCAATAGAACCATACAGGGGATTCCCTTGGCCCTTCCTTTGATAAAGTAGATAGGTGTGCAAACAAGGGTTTCTTAAGAAATTCATCTAAGTTAAAACTTCTAGTTCCTTCTATAACCTTCATTCCAGTACTTCCTTTCAAAATCTTAATAATACTCTTCTTATCATTAGGAAATATCGTCCACCTAATTTAATACCAATTATTTCAAATGTTCATGAATAGCTCAACTGTTTTTTTAAAACTAAAGATTCCATTAAAAGTTGTGGACAGCAGAAACCCTCTTCTACAGAGTTACTGGTGCAATTTAAAACGATTAAATTAATATAATTATCAGGTTGATTTTATAGAGAATCAAAATATATTAATATTTATGATATATCAACCAAATTTCTTTAGTAGTGGATTACTTTTAAAATTGTACGTATTCATAAAGATCCCTGCACAAATAAATAACGATCCGATAATAATACTAATTGTTATCTTCTCCCCAAGTTGCAACCATCCAAAAATAATAGCCAATATAGGGACAAACATTAATGCCATAGATGCTTTTGATGCATCAATTTTAGTTAATATCCAAAACCAAACTACAAATGTAAAGGCAGTAGAAAATAAACCATTAAAAACTACTGATAAGATTGCTTTATTAGACCATTCGATTGTATGGTTTGGTTCTAATATGATAGAGAAAATGAATAAAAATAGTGTTCCTATAATAAGTTGCCAGGCATTCATATGAATAATATCTATATTTTTAAGCTTTAGTTTGCTAAAAACATTTGCTGATCCCCAACTAAGGGCCGAAATCAATATTAATAACTCTCCAAATACTACTTTTGTATCAAACTTAATCACTTCTAATCCAATAATAAATAAAAGGCCGATAAGACCAAATATTAGCCCAATCATTTTATAAGCATTAATTCTCTCATTCAATTTAAAATGGCTGATAATGGTGACAAAAATAGGCATGGTATATACCAAAACGGAAGTTTTTCCTGAATCTACAAATTGCATACCATAAGTTAATATCCCCATATAGCCTATAGCCATTAAAAAGCTTATAATCAAATAGTTTTTTAAATTCTCTTTACCTACAAAGAGTCTTTTTCTTTGTATCATGAGAATGATAAATAAAGGAAGCGCCCCTATTAATAAACGTAAAGATGAAAATAAAAACGGAGGGATGTCACTAATTGCTATTTTCATCGTAACCCATGTATATCCCCAAACGAGAGTAACGGAAATGATTCCTAAGAAAACTTTGAACATATAAATTATCCCCTTTCACTTTATATAGGTTAACAATATGTTATATTTATATATAACTGAAATACATTTTTTTCATAAAGGGGATAACCAATTGGTTATGAATATGAACAACCTAAGGATATTTATGAAGGTCGCAGAAAAAATGAATATTACAGAAGCTTCTAAAGAGTTATTTATCTCACAACCAGCAGTAAGTAAGGCGATTAAAAATCTAGAAAAGTCCCTAAATATTAAATTGTTCATCAGGGATAAACAAAATGGCTTAATACTTACTGAAGCGGGGAAAGAAGTTTTAATTTTGGCGAGGCAAATGGAGGTTATTGAGAACAAAATATATCAAGTTGCTGATCAAGAAAATAAACTTCTAAGGGGAAAGATCAAAGTAGGCTCTTTTCCTGCTGTATCAACCATTATTTTGCCCAAGACCATCTCATTATTCAGGTCAAAATATCCATTAATTAATATAGAATTAGTAGAAGGGACTTCTAACCAAATTAAAGAATGGGTCGAGGACCGAACTGTTGATATGGGTATCGTTGCATCTCCCTTTGAACCGTATGAATTTGAAATATTGAACACTGATTATATGGTCGCAATTATTCCTGAAAATCATAGATTAAATCAAGAAAAAAAGATTGAATTAGAAAAATATCAGAATGAAATTATTTTTTGTAAAGGTGGACACGAAATCGCGATATCAAAAACATTTCAAAAGAATAATATTGAGTTAAAAGAGAATCTGACAGTCCAAAATGCTGAAACTTTAATTAATATGGTCAAAAATAACCTAGGTATAGGTATTATTTCAAGTTTCACTCTGTCTTCAGTTACTCATAACCTAATCATAAAAGATATCAATCCAAGAATAACTCGTGATATCGGTATAATCGCACATTCATTTGATGAAGTAACACCCGCAACAAAAGAATTCATTAACATCCTAAATCAAGTTCATAAATCTGAGCTTTTTCGGCCCTAGAGATTTTAGAATCAACCAATGAAAAAGACCAACCAGAATTAGATTTCTGATTGACCTTATAATACGATGTCTTTATTAAATAGTACATTCGAATTCCAAAAGTTATCCAAGCCAACCAAGCTATTAAATCAAAAAAAAATGAAGTTCAGTCAGCTGTCTGAGCATATAAAAAATGAAATAGATGTATAATTGCCGAAATATCCTCCTCTCACTTTTAGCTCCTTTAGTACCTACAGGACATCACTTCGAACTAAATCAATGTGTTGCCGCCACAGGAGGACTGAAGTGATCCAAGTGGTTGGGCGTTGGAGCTGGACATCACATCACCGCAACCAAAATTTTTATACTTTCTTATCCTCGAACAAAGAGTGCAGCCCAATATTCTTGGATTGCACCCGATTTCCAGGCAAGTAGATCAATCATAGTTGGTTGGGGAGGTTCCGATTCATCGTGTACATCCCTTACCAAAGACCTATAAACCTTCCCCAAAGTCTAAGGTTCTTCCTGTTTCCACCAAAGACTTTATGTTATTCAAAATCATCCACCAGGCCTTGTCGCTGTTCTCATAATGAGGATCACCTTCTTTCCACTGGTCATGGATAAGGGTCAATTTCGTGCATGAACCAACAGGCTCCAGATGATAAGAAATTCTTGACTCGAATTTCTGATCATCTTTCATATATGCATTTCCGGTATAGTGTGTAAATCGAAGGACTTGATTCGGTTCATATTCCAATACATTTCCGTATACATGCACCGTCTCATTCCCGTCCACTCCAGGACCGACATATTCCAAGGGATCGCCCTCTTGAAATGTAGATCTGATGACGCTTCCATAAAAAATTTGTTTTGTACCCTCAGGAGAGACCAATGTCTTCCAAACGTCCTCTGGTGTACCTGCGATATAAAATTGATACTTCAAATCCTTCATCATTTTTGTGCCTCCTATAAATTCTATTCCCTACATGTACATCATAAAAAAACTTCACTGACAAATACGGTCAGTGAAGTTAAGTATTTTGGTAATGACTGAATAATTCAAAACTGATCGTCGCCAATTTTTCCTGTAATAAATTTGGTTCCAAAATAGTAATGGATTTACCATAGGGGAGGAGAAAGTAAGGTATCAAGGTGTTTATCGACTCTAAATCGACCTTAAAATGAGCTTGGTTATTGGAACGTTCTATTAGTGCATGACCAAACATCCAATGCTGACACAAGTCATCGAGCACATGTGTCATGCCTTGAATTTTGACGGAAATGAGTTTGTCAAGTTGATTTGAATCAGGCAAAAGGCCTTTCAGGAAAAAAGAACGAGCTGAAAATCCTAAAGGTCGCTCAAATGTGTTATCAGTTCTGGATAATGCCTTTATACGATTGATTCGAAAACTTCGAATTTCTTGACGCAGATGGCAATATGCGACTGTGTACCATTTACCTTTCCAATATACAATCCCATAAGGATCAATATAACGCGATAGTGGTTCAGTTTCTCCACCTTTATGATAATCAATAAATAACGTAGAACTTTCGGCAACAGAAATTTCTAAATCTTGGAGGGTAGATTTCATTGATGATTCGACAGGAGGATGGATGAATTCAAAGCCTTCTGAATGGCGATTGATATGATCCAATTGTTCCTCGTTTGTATACATTTTCAACTTAGAAACAGCTTCATCCAATGCTTCACTAAAGGGATACCCCGCATCTATGGCAAAATTCGCAGCATGAATAAGCGCTTTCTGTTCATCCAGATTAAAAAACAGTGGCGCTTTTGTAAAGTTATCGAGCAAACGATACCCACCATTATGTCCGGCATCTGAAATGATTGGTACACCACTTGCACACAGCGTATCAATATAGCGGTAAACCGTACGTATACTGATCTCTAGTTCCTCTGCCAACTCCTTGGCGGTCATTTGTTTTCTCGTATTAAGGAGCCATAGTATAGAAAGCATGTTAACCATTTTAGACATTCTGAGGTATTCCTTTCTCGAAGATTCAAGTTAACCATTCTGGTATGAAATATAAACCTTTTGAAAAAATGTTCATAATTCATAAGAACTTCAATTCCTCTCTTCACTTTTCAATTCGATATAGGATTTACATCACCTTCCATATCCTGACTGAAACTTACTAAATTAAATGCATAAATTCAAAAAAAGTCGGGTAAAGAGGTTACTACATTTCTTAAGGAAGGTGTGTACATTATTGAGATTACCTGAATCTATGATGAAATACAAAAAGATGTCCAAAAGGCAACGGTGGAAGGAACTGAGATCCACCATGTGGTACACACCAGGAATCTATATCTTGCTATCGATGGGTTTAGCAGTCTTCACCCTAAACCTAGATCTTAGTCTTGACATCAGCCAATACATTCCTATCAAATGGAGTTCGAAAGCTGCGCTGACCAGAATACTTGTCAGCACGTTGATCGGAGGAATTCTTACTCTCAGCGCCTTCACCTTCAACTCGCTTTTAGTAGTACTGACAACTTTCAGTGGACAATTTTCACCTCGAATGTTGTTAAATTTCGTGGCGGATAAGAAAACTCAGCACGTACTTGGGATTTTCAATGGAAGTTTCGTTTATGTCCTACTCGTTTTCTTATTCATAAGCAATAACGATAACGAATTATATTTTGCCATACCCATCACAACAGTAACAGTGGCCTTTTTCACCGCTGTCACATTCATTTATTTCATCAATCATGCGACCACCTGGATGCAAGTCCATAACATTACGGATAATATGAAAAATATTTCTAAAAAGATCATTACTTTTTCTCTTTTAAAAGATATAGAACCTTACAGAATCACTGAAAATACGAAATTGAATGATAAAGAATATCCGAAAGACGGCCATGTGATCGTATCAAAGGAATCGGGCTATATCCAACTCGTCGATTATCCTAAATTGATTGAAATGGCCACAAAGGATAATGTAGTTGTACGCTTTGAATATAGTGTCGGCGAGTATGTCTTGACAGGCACTCCGATCCTGACTTACTGGAAGGAAGAAGATACTGCAATCAAAGAACATGATTATTTGAAGACACTGGAAATAGGACATAAACAAACGGAAATTCAAGACCTTGAATTCGGTGTAAACAAATTATCTGAGATTGCGATTAAGGCGCTCGGGAATAATGATCCTAAAACAGCTGCAAATACGATCCACCAAATGTCTGAATTGCTACAAATTATAGCGAAACTAACCCACTTCTCTCCTTTCTTGGTCGACAAAGATAAAAATATACGAGTCATTTTGAAGGAAGAAGATTTTGAATTTTATTTGTATAAGGGATTCGGTTATATCCGGCATTATGCCAATGAAAACTGGGTCATCATTACTGACATCATCGCTTCCCTGACGACATTGGCAAAATCAATGGACGAACGATTTCATGATGATTTATGGAGTTTCGCTGTACAAACTGCAAAGGGAGTCGCAAAAAATGAAATCTACCGTCTCGACCGGAAATTTCTGCTGGATCACTTATCCAATCTGGCCACAGCCACCAATCGGGAATCTGAGTATAGAAAAGTAGAACAAGAATATTTGAGCGAAACATAAAAAAGTGCAGCTGATCGACAGCTGCACTTTTTTTGGTTTTTACGTTTTGATGTCCAAACTTTCCATGATTTCTTGCCGGAATTTCACAAATTGTGTACTGTTACGGTCTCGGGGACGCAGCATGTCATTCCGGACTTCCTTCACAAGTTTTCCGGGTCTTGAACTTAATACAAAGACCCTATCTGCCAAATACAAAGCTTCATCAATATCATGGGTGATCAGTACCATTGTCTGGTTGGATCCTTCCCACAATCGGATCAGTTCGTTTTGCATGGTAAGTCTAGTGATGGCATCTAATGCGCCATATGGTTCATCTAACAAAAGAACTTCAGGATCCAGGACAAGCGCCCTTGCAATGGATGCTCGTTGTTTCATCCCTCCTGAGAGTTGATGGGGGTAATACGTCTTGAAGTTCTCCAATCCCACTTTCTCAAGTACTTTATGAATTCGCCCGCGACGTTCCTTTTTGGATACGTTGGCCAATTCTAAGCCAAGTCCGACATTATCTTCAATCGTCCGCCAGGGATATAGGGCATGTTCCTGAAAAATCATGACCCGATTCGAGTTTGGCCCTTTAATTACAGTCCCATCAGCTGATACTTCCCCTGTTGTAGGTTGTTCAAGGCCCGCCAGCATCCGAAGGGCTGTACTCTTGCCACAACCTGATGGACCGACGATTGCAACAAACTCCCCTTTTTCAACTTCTAAGCTGAGATTCTCCAGGACCGTCAACTTTCCATATGCTTTATTTACGTTTTTCAACTGTAAGGTTTTCATCATTTCTCATCCCCGCCTGCATAACGCCATTTCAGCAATTTACGCTTGATCCCATTCAAGACGACATGATCCAGGATGATGGCGATTGTACCGATCGTGACGATACTGGCCAGTACGCCTTCCATATCCGCAATCTCACCTGCGTAACTGATCGACCAGCCCAGTCCTGCTGAAGCTCCACCAACCATTTCCGCAGCAATCAAGGACCGCCATGCATTACCGAATGCTACCTGTGCACCTGTAACGAAAGCGGGTAAAGTTTCTGGCGCATATACTTTGGTAATCAATTGCCGGTTTTTCGCACCCATCACCCTTGCAAGTTCAAGATGGGTCCGGTTCACCCCTTCTGTAGCGTTTAAAACAGAAAGGGCCATCGGAAAGAAACTCGCGATTGTGATCACAAAAATGATCGGCAGGTCTCCAAACCCGATCAATACGACGAAAAAGGGGACCCATGTAATTGGCGGAATCGATTGCAAAATCGAAATGACACTTTTTAAATAAACAGAGAATGTTTTTGAGACACCGCCCAATAAACCAAGAATAGCCCCTAACAGGCATGCAACCGGGTATCCCCATGCCAACCTGTATAGGCTGCTCTGCAGACCTTTTATAAAATCAGGATTTGAAAAATTCCCGATGAATCTTTGCAAGCCTCTGACCACATCCGGCATTAAAAATTCTGGTAAAATCCATGCAGCAATCTGCCAGATTAACAACAAACTTCCGACTGCGGCCAGATAAGGCAGCGTATTGCCAAATGGCTGTAGAGGGATGGCTGGTATTCCTTTGTTTTTCACACTCAGGCCAGATTTCATAGCAACTCCCCCTGCATGTTACTTATTTTTCTTTTGCCAGGACAAATCCATAATCTCTTCTACATTGAACTTACTGTCCATGATGTCTTGTTCAACCATCAGATCAGAAACTTCTTGTATCTGTTTGACATTTTCAGGGGTTAGCTCCCAATTGAATGTCTGGGCTTCGATCGCTTCTTCTATGACATCAACAGCTGGGACTTCCCCATCTGCGGATTGGAATGTTTCCCCTTCAGAGAAACGCTTATAAATATGCTCGGCTGATTTTCCTGGGTCGTTTTCAAGCATTTCTATCGCCTCTTTTTGAGCGTCAAGCACTTTATAGATACTATCCTGATCCTCCTTCATGATCTCCCCTGAGGTGATGACGACCATACATGGGAACGGCCATACTTCTCCTATTTCATAGATTTCTTCTACATCTCCCTGTAACCTTGCAATACGGTCATAAGGTTCAAAAAGGAAAGCAGCATCCACTTTGCCGGATTGCAGTGATTGGACTGCAACTGTAGGAGAGACGTAATTCATGTTCAAATCGCTTCGCTTCAACCCTGCCTCTTGCAACGTGACACCATTCAAGACAATATCAGCTGTGCTTCCTTGCTTTTGGGATGCCAGGCTTTTCCCTTTTAAATCTTCTACTGATTTGATTCCACTGGCTTTTCGGGCCAGGATACTGTGATATCCCATTTGTGCACCGCCGACTATTTTCAGGTCTGCCCCTTTTGCCGCCCAGGACACAGCATTCGTTGCCCCTAAAACCCCGGCATCCAGTTCACCATTGACGATTCCTTTGATCAAGTCTGTCCCACTTCCGAATAGCTTCAGCTCGACATCCAAACCGTGCTTTTCATATAAACCAGCATCTTCTGCTAACATGGCAGGTGCATCGTCCATGACATTGACATAACCAATGGTCAATTTGTCAGAGCTACCGTCACCGTTACCTTGCTTGCTGTTCCCGCATGCTGCGACAGTCAGTAATAGGAACCCTGCTGATAAGCCTGTAAGCACCTTTTTAATGTTCACCTATATTCCTCCCCCTGTATAATTCCGAGTAAGTAGATAGGAATATTATATGTTTAAAAAGAGTTTGAAGTCAACAATTATGTAAAAACAAAAAAAAAGCCCGACAACCTAAGTCAAAATATCCGGCCTTTTTAAACAAATTTCATGTTTCTTCTTCATGTGGGTAAGATAAATGATGAGGTGATAACGATGAGTCGGGAAAATCGAGTAATGTGGTTCGGGTCCATTTTCGGAGCATTGATCTTCTTTTTATTCAGTGCAATCGGGATCAACCAGTTTTATAAAAGTATCGATATGAAAAGCGATAAGGGAGAAGCATCCGGGGGAAATGGCAAAAAATAGGGAGGACTATATCATGGGAAAAGTAAAACACTTACTTTCCCATTTTTTGTTTTAACATTTCAAGTTCCTCTTCATGGGAAATCCCGTAGTCCGATGGGGTTTCCAAAATAAATGGTACACCTGATAAATAGGAAGTCCTGAATAATTGTTTGAAATGTTTTTCTTCGATATGACCGCCTTTGAAAATGTTCGCATGACGGTCTTTTCCCGAACGTAAAGGATATTTGGAATTGTTCAAATTGATCACTTCGATATCCTGTATATACCCTAATTCACGCCCCTTTTCCCAGAGTTCCTCATTGTTTTCACCACTCCAGAGGCCACTTGAATAGGCATGGCACGTATCAAAGCAAAATCCGATCTTCTCAGAATACTTGGTAAGATTTTTGACCTGGATAAGTTCTTCCAATGTCGTCCCCATTGCACCTGGTTTGCCCGCATTGTTTTCAAGGAGAATTTTACAGTCTCCTTCCCACTGTTCAAGGATATTGTTCAACATCTCAATCATCAATTGATAGCTGGCTAGTTGGTCTGACTGGTTGATCCGGCTGCCAAAATGCACCACAACCCCTGCTGATCCACATGCTTCCGCGATCTCCAAGTCATTCAATAATGAATCGATGATCTGATCCTTTTTTTCAGCTGGAGGTGTCAAACTTGTTGGATATGGCGTATGGGCAACCGAAATAAGATCATGTTGGCGACAAAAATCCTTACAGCGTTCAGCGTCTTCCCGATTAAAATCCTTAACAGATAAACTTCTCGGATTTTTAGGGAAATATTGATAAGCCTGACAACCGATTTTCAATGCCCGTTTAGCAGCACCGGTGTATCCTTCCCTTATACTTACATGACAGCCGAATTTCATAACGTTCCTTTGCTCCTTTATCGGAATGAATTTTCAAACAAACCTCCTCTTCGTCTTGTTTCTTACCCAAATCCGATAAATCAGAAAAACGATAAGGAGGAAAAGGACGTACACACTGATCCCTGCCAATAGATTTTGCCAAGATGATAAAATCTGATCCCCACCATAAGCGAATATGAACATTGGAGGGATTTTCCCCAATGCAGATGCTGTGAAATAGGTCAAAAAGGAAATTTTAGTAAGACCTGAATAGATATTGACGACGGGCGGAGGAATGATAGGTACCAGCCTTGCAAAAAGAATCGCGATGAAGGCATTTTTTTCGATCATGGTATTGAACTTATGGATGCCCCGAAACCGTTGAATATATTTTTTGAAGAAATCCGAAAAGAGGTAACGTGCCGCTAAGAAGTAAAGGACTGAAGCAGATACTCCACCCCACCAATTGATAATAAGACCGATCAAGAATCCGTATTTGGCACCCATTATCCCTGCAAACAATGTGAAAGGCACTACTGGAAAAGTAGCAATAAAAGTCGAGAGGCCAAACATGATCGGCAAACGGGACAGGTCACTTTCATGGATCCATTCCAATAAGATCTCTTTATTGAAAAATACAATCGTTACCATTATGAGGTAAACAAGGATCAACCATTTTTTCATAACTTGAACTCCATACTGTTTTTATCATGTGGCCCTTCATTATCGGAATCAAGAATAGTTTCTCCATAGGTCAGTCATCATAAGTAACAAGGAGATGATGGACATGCCAAGGAATACGCAAGACCACAGAAAACCGACTTCACATCCTGACGGCGAAAAAGAAAGCATCATTAATGACTCTACTGCAACGCAAGGTGGACAAATGGGGATCTATGTAGATCAGCAAAATGATCTGGACAATCGAGACCCCAATCCCTTTCACCTTTCACAGTCTCAACCTGATGAAGACATGAAGGATTTTGAAAAATTGATGCGAGGAAAAAAAGCTGACAGTTCAAAATAAGAGTTGTGCCATACACGTTAAAGTTGCAAAATGGATCGTCCACCGTATAAGGGAAGGCGATCCATCATTGCTATTTGACTAAGAATTATTGAATGTCTGGGAAATTTCCTTTTCCGCAAAATATTCATTGGAGGATTCAAATTCTTTATGTTCATCAACAGAATCACCATGAAATCTTTCTTCGGGGTCTAGAGGGCAATCAGATTCCAGACCCGATCGAATACTGACCTTATCGCTGCCATTTTCCAGGGGTTTCTTTTTAGGCTCTTGTCCCATTTTCTTCACCTCAACCCTAGCTTGTGTAAAACTGTTTTTTTAATTCCCAAATGCAGGTTAAGATTTAAGAAAGATCATTGATTATTTTTTATAAGCCGTTATACAAACGACAGATATTGGCTTGAATTTTTTGACTTCATAGGAAACCTCCCTAAAACCTATAACTCTTTAAGGAATCCCATAAACATTTACTCCTTTACTTTTTCTAATTTTCACCGGTTTCCAATCAAAGTTTCCGCCAGGTCTAACAGATGCACTTCATCAAACACTCCCCTGAGATCATTCAATATATGGTAGCTTTCACTCCTGATTTAATCCATTTGTGTCTTTCTCTCATCAGTTAGTTGAATGAAGTAAAACTCTTTAAACATGAAAATTAAAAGAACCTTTCTTAAATTCAGGAAGGTAATTTTTACCCTTCTAAAATAAAGAAGTAGGTTAAGCAATTAAAGCAATTCAATAATGTACTTGACCTTCACATGATGTCATAGTTTAAAGTTAATCTAGATGGAAAACTGTTTTAGGAAGGTGATGGTCGATGCAAATTAACGAACTTTCTCGGAAAACCGGTGTAAGCCTTCGTTCTTTGAGATATTACGAAGAAAAAAACCTATTGCAGCCTGAAAGATTAGAAAATGGCTATAGACAATATAGTGAAATCGATATTGAACAAATCAGAATGATTAAACTTTATTTAAGTATGGGTTTGAAAACGAATGAAATCGCTGATTTGTTTCATTGTATGATCAATGGACAAACCAAAGATGCCTGTATTCGAAATGGAATTGAAAAAGGAGAAATGAAGCTTACCGAGATCCGAGAACAAATAGGATTATTACTAAAAGCAGAAGCTCAGCTAATAGAGTTGGTGGCAGATTTGAAATATAGAATCAACAAGGGGGGAATCCAAAATGAGCAATAAAAGAAGCACGATCAATCGAAGAATTGCTTTAGTTACGGGTGGAAATCGTGGTATCGGGAGAGAAATAACACGTCAGCTAGCTTCAAAAGGATACTATGTGCTCATTGGATGTCGGGATGCAGAAAAAGGAGAAAAGGCCGTTGCAGAAATGAACAAAGATGGACTTATTGTGGGTTTGCAAGTAGTTGATGTCAATGATAAAGAAACCGTCAAACAGACAATTGAACAAATAAAAAAAGAGTATGGTCGTCTGGATGTGCTTGTAAATAACGCTGGAATTATCCTTGATAGGGCTGTTCCTGTTTTAAAAGTAGGAGAATCAGTGATAAAAGAGACCTTTGAAACGAATTTTTTTGGTGCTTTACGAATGATACAAGAGGTTGTACCTTTGATGCAGCAATGGAAGTATGGACGAATAGTCAATATTTCATCAGGTTTGGGAGCTTTTGAAATCATGAGTGGTCAAGGGCCAATCCAAATTGGCGGATCCTCAGCTGCTTATCGAATATCTAAAACCATGCTCAATGCCTTAACCTGTTTAGTCGCACAAGATATATCTGAAAAGGGCATCAAAGTGAACGCGGTTTGTCCTGGCCGCGTACAAACAGATATGGGAGGAGCTGATGCACCTAGTACGGTTGAAGAAGGTGCAGATACCGCTGTATGGTTAGCTACATTAGATGAAGAAGGACCTAATGGTGGTTATTTCCGTGATCGCCAGCCGATTTCTTGGTGACGATTGGTTTGATGAAAGAGAGCGAATAACAATGAAAGAGTTCATTTTATGCTGGTTTTCATAAGATACTTTTCTAACGTCCCTTAGTATTCGAGTACAAAATCCTTAAATGACAAGAAAAGCGCAAACGCCCTGTTCAGCCACGAAGGTCACTGGAAGTCCGACGAGGAGGCTGTCGCCGCCGCAGGAGGTCTGAAGTGATCCAAGTGGTTAGGCGTTGGAGCTAGACATTTCTTCACCGCAACCAAAATGTTTATACTTCTTATCCTTCAAGAAAAAACGCAGGTGATTTCCAATGTGAAACCATCTACGTTTTAATATGTTCACTTCAACCAATAACTTTTTTATTTTTCGAACTTGTCAACATCAAAGTTTTGGAAGACATGCTTCTCATACATCGGGAATATTTCTTTCCCTGTCAAATGATTGATGATGACTTTATTCCGATGGACTGCGAGCCCTAAATTCGTGGATCCTACTCCATGAGAATGGGAGATTCCGCTATGGACATAAATCTGATTCGGGATATTGAGACGTAAGCGGTAATCCGATTCTACTTCATACCTCCCATAGTCATCCCAGGAGATGTAAGGTTTCAAACCATTGATAAAGTCTGGTACATACGGGCGATATCCGGTTCCAATAATGACGACTTCACTCTCAAGCTTGAAATCCTTGCCTTGCTGCCACTGGTGACATTGCAACTCATATTTCCCGTCTTTTTCTTGAATACCCTTCACTTCAGTCATTGCCTGCAAACCGACCTGCATCTTTCGGCGGGAAACGGTATTTTCATAAAGCAAATTATAGATGTCGGTCACCGTGTGCGAACTGATCCCCTTATACAAGAGATCTTGGGTTCCGAAAATTTCATCCTTCTTTTCCTGAGGAAAGTCATAAAAATAATTCACATAATCAGGGGAAAATTGCTCTACGCTTAATTTAGATTCTTCCATTGTCAAGAAGCTTTGTGATCGTGTAATCCAATTCAAACGATATTCATGCTCCATATGGTCTTTCAATAACTCTCTGAATACTTCAGCAGCACTTTGCCCTGAGCCGATCACCGTAATGGAATTCGCTTCTCTGCATCTGTCTTGCCGACTGAGATATTCAGCCGTATGAAAAACATCTTCTCCAGGAAACCCACGGAACGTTTTCGGTATCGCAGGAACCCCTCCAGTACCAAGAACAAGATTTTTGCTTTTATAGACAGAGGTCTCTTCTGTATGTATATCTAGTACAGTCACTAAATATAGTTCCTCAGCTTCATTGAAATCCAGTTCTACGACTCTTTTGCCAAATCGGCAACTTTCCAATTCATTCGCAACCCATTGGCAATAATCATTATATTCCCTTCTCGGGATGTCCAACCGTTGTAAAAAGTAGAATGGGTATAAGCGGTTCTCTTTTGATAGATAGTTCAGAAAGCTGTATCTGCTTGTCGGATCTGCTAGTGTGACCAGATCTGCCATAAAAGGGACTTGAAGGCGTGTCCCTACTATCAACATTCCAGGGTGCCAATCAAATTGCGGCTTTTGATCGAAAAATAATGCATCGATTTCAGTACGGTCTTCTATCAACGCTGCAAGACTTAAATTGAAAGGTCCTATCCCTGCTCCTAATAAATCATATACATGATCATCCATGGTCCTACCACCTCTATTTAAAATCTTGTTCTATTATAATGGAAAAAGAAAAAAGAATACACTAATGCAATATAGATGTTCTATAAACTAAAATGCTCAAAACCCTTCTATCCTAAACAAAAAAGACTGACCCCAAAGGCAGTCCTTTAAGGTCAGGTCTCTGTTCATAAATTATTTTGTAAGTTCGTTCAAAGCGTTCGTCAATGTGTTGACGATGAAGTCCAGGTCGCTATCTTCAAGACTCAACGGTGGTGACAAACTCAATACGTTGTTGTAGCCTGCTACTGTCACGCCATTCTTCCCGATGAGCAGTTTATTCTTTTTACAAGTTGCCATCACGTCATTCAGCTTATTGGTATCAAGTGGTTCTTTCGTTTCTTTATTTTCCACAAGCTCAATTCCGATCAATAGTCCTTTCCCTCTCACGTCTCCGACATTAGGATGATTTTGAAGGCGGTTCTGCAGTTCATTTTTGAGACGATCCCCTAATTCACGGGAGCGGTCAAAGAGTTTTTCATCTTCCATAATTTCAAGATTCTTCAATGCCACTGCGCAAGAGGCAGGACTTCCGCCGAACGTATTGACATGGCGGAAGAAATCATACTCCTCGCTGCCTTTGAACGCTTCATAAACCTCTTTTTTGACCGCGGTAGCCGAAAGGGGCAAATAGGCGGATGTAATCCCTTTGGCCATCGTAATGATGTCTGGCTGTACATCATAATTCTGGAATCCAAACGGTTTCCCTGTTCTGCCGAATCCACAGATGACTTCATCGACGATCAGCAAGGCACCATGTTTTTCACAGATTTCTTTGACTGCTTTCATGTATCCATCCGGCGGCACAAGAATCCCGCCTCCTGTGATGATCGGCTCCATGATCATAGCCGCTATCGTTTCACTCAACTCCCACGTCATCGTGCGATCGATTTCCTGGACACACGCCATTTCATGGGCATCTTCCAGGTCCGCATCTGGCATCCGATACGTATCTGGAGGGGACACATGGAGGAAGCCCTGTGCTAACGGTTCGTATCTGTACTTCCGTTGTGCCTGGCCAGTCGCAGCAAGGGATCCCATCGTATTCCCATGATAGGCCCTGTACCGCGATACGATTTTATGGCGGTTATGCTCACCTTTTTGCTGGTGGTATTGCCTTGCTATTTTGAAGGCTGCTTCATTCGCTTCTGAACCACTGTTGGAAAAGAAAATCACATAATCGCCGCCGAGCATTTCATTAAGCTTCTCAGCAAGCCTGACAGCAGGTGCATGACTGTGTGTCAAAGGAAAGTAAGCCATCTCCTTCAATTGTTCATATGCAGCATCTGCAAGTTCCGTCCTTCCATACCCGACATTCACGCACCATAATCCAGCCATGGCATCCAAATATTTTTCTCCGTTAATATCGGTGACCCATGCTCCTTTTGAACTTGAGACGACCATCGTTGCATTCGGATTATAAGGCTTCATCGAATGCCAGACGTATTGATCATCTTTTTTCAAAATATCTTGGGATTGATCAACTTTATGGACCATCATTGCTTCCCCCTTTTTAATAGTCAAACCTTGAAGTGATCATCTTTTTCCGTGTATAGAAGTTGATTCCGTCTTTTCCGTTTACATGAAGGTCACCATAGAAGGAGTCTTTCCACCCAGAGAACGGGAAGAAAGCCATCGTCGCTGGCACTCCTACATTTATGCCGAGCATTCCTGCATCCGCTTCTTCTCTGAATTGACGCACTGCCTGGGCATTTTTCGTATAGAGCGTCGCCCCATTTCCATAACGGGATTTCCTGATATATTCAAGGGCTTCGTTTAAATTTTCCGCTCGCAGTAAACTCAGCACAGGTGCAAAAATCTCATCTTTGGCGATTGTCATTTCAGGGGTTACATGGTCGAAGATCGTTGCCCCTAGGAAGTTTCCGCCTTCCAGATCTGACATTTCGCTCCTGCCATCACGAATCAGATCTGCACCTTCCTTGATCCCTTTTTCAATATAACCGAGTACTTTTTCTAGATGGGATTTTCGTATTACTGGGGTCAAAAGGACCTCCGTATCCAGACCGTTACCGATTGTCAGCTCATCTGCTTTTTTCCGGAGTGCTTCCACAAACTGATCATTATCACCGACGACAACGACAGCACTGCATGCCATACACCGTTGACCAGCGCTTCCGAACGTTGAACTGATGACATTTTGCACTGCTTTTTCAATATCCGCGTCCGGCATCACGACATGGTAATTTTTCGCACCCGATAATGCCTGCACACGTTTTCCGTTTTGAGCAGCTCTTTCATATACATATTTCGCGACCGGCTGAGAGCCTACGAAGGAGATCGCTTTGACGTCTGGGTGGTCCAGGAGACCATTCACAACATCATGTGCCCCATGTACGATATTGAAGACACCTTCCGGCAGGCCAGCTTCAGTCAATAGTTCCGCTAACCTGTTCGCTAAAATCGGTGTGCGTTCCGAAGGCTTCAGTATAAACGAATTCCCACATACGATCGCCAGCGGGAACATCCATAGCGGAACCATCATCGGAAAGTTGAACGGAGTGATCCCTCCGACCACGCCCAAAGGATAGCGGAACATTTCCGAATCGATATCTTCCGCAATGTTGGAGAGCGTCTCCCCCATCAGGTGTGTAGGAGCCCCTGCCGCAAATTCAATACATTCTATACCACGCTGGACTTCTCCATAAGCCTCTTTAAACGCTTTGCCATTCTCCTGAACAACTAATTTAGCAAGCTCTTCATGATTCTCTGTGACAAGATGATGAAATTTGTACATGACACGGGCGCGTTTTGGAACAGGTACATTCTTCCACGTTTGAAAAGCAGTCTGGGCAGCCTCGACCGCCTTATTCAAATCTTCTTTCGTTGAAATCGGTACACGTGCCAGTACTTCTTTAGTAGCGGGGTTCGGTACCTCCAGGTCTGCTGTACTGTTCGAGGCAATCCATTGTCCATTGATATAATTCTTCAGTAATTTCGTATCACTTTTGGTTACTGTCATTCAGAAAGCGCCTCCCTTATATTAGTTGATCCCTTTCCATTATCTCTGATTCTATATGGTGTTACATTAGACAGAATGTCAAAAAATCCTCCCTTTACATCACATACAATTATGTGAATTACGTTGAAACAGGCTTGTCCGATTTTACATTTTGCATATTAACCTGTGTATTCAAGTAATTATGGGCGAAAAGCATGAACTCGATCGCCATACGTTTTTCAGAATTCGACATGAAATCTTCTCCTAATAGCCTTTCTAACTTTTCCAGGCGGTAATACAAGGTTTGGCGTACGATGAATAACTGTTCTGCTGTTTCTTTTTTTGACCCATTGCATGCTAAATAGGCCTTCAGGGTGTGTAATAATTTACCGTTGAATTGTTTGTCATACTCGATGACAGGGCTCAAGTATTCCGTGATCATGTGCTGGAACTCATTCTGTGACTTCACGAGGCTGATGACCCTGTACATATGTAAGTCTTCATAAAAGCTGCAAAATCGTTCAGTCCTCATGTTCTTTTGTAATTTCAGTGTTTCTACAGCTGTTTCATAACTTCTGCCAATATCACTTAACGTTTCGATATATTGCCCGACAGCCATACTCGTAATCTTGAAGGCATGTTTTTTCAGGAATTCTGTTTGATACACCCTTTCCATCCCTTTGTTCAATCGTTGCTTCCAAGAACTCTTCCCGCGTTTATTAAGTAAAATATAGACGATGTAACCGTGCCTTTCTGTCGTAATCATATGAAATCCTTGTTGTTCAAAAATAGCCCTGATGAATAAATTGAGATACGTGATGTTTGAGCTTGTGGTGTTTTGTGACAGTTTACATATCGCTGCAGTACCCCCAAGTACATTCAGCTTCCCCTCATGATAAGTGAGGTTATCCGACGTTTCCTGTTCGTTGTGTTTTCCATCCAGCCAATTCGTGATCCACTCATTTTTTTCTGTCCGGCGCCTCTCTTCGACATACATTTCTCGTAAAAAGAGCTGTGCGAGCACCGTCGCTGTCCGATCAAGGATCAACAGATCGAATTCGTTGATTTCACGTTCCCTTGATACAATGAAAATTTCACCATATTCCTGCTCCATAAGCGGTACAGGCTTATGGCTTATAAACGGGGAATCACCTGCCTGATCAAGGTATGAAAGAAGGTCATCCCTTCTTTCATCGCTCAATTCAGGCACGTAGATATCCTCGGCATTCAAAGTTCTCATCAAAACTTGCAGGCCTGTATATTCTTGCATTAATGTCAGCATTTCTACGCTGTTTTCTATCGCCAGCAATTTCTGGTTCAATTTTTGGGAATAGTCTTCGAGATCCTGGATCATTTGATAATGTTGATTGATCAGTTGAACATGGATGTCTTGCGTGATATTCACGAACTGGACCTCTTCTAAAAAAAGAATGATCGGAAAACAATAATGGTCGGCCAGCCTGATGACCTCATCTGGAATCGAATCCGTGTAGGTCCCGATTTCAATACATAGACCGGCCGCACCACAATCGATCAATTGTTCAAGGAAATCAACAAGTAATGCATGATTATCTTTCCAGGCTACACCCGTCGAAAGAATGAGTTCATTACCGTTCAACAGCTTACGGATATTCGGAACTTCTACGACATGGACCCACTTGACTTGACGGGTCAATCCTTCAACCCCGGCAATCACTTCTGTTTTCTCAAAGTGCTTCCTGCTCAATATATCTTTTACAGCTAAGCTCGAATGATGTTGCAAGTTTGGACACTCCGATCTATGAACATCGTTAACTCGGCGGCCATACAAATTTTGCCTGGAATCTTAAGATCGCTTCATCGGCAAGTACTTCTCCAAGGTCCGAAGCATATTCTGGTATGATTCTTGCTCATCAAAGTCATCTGAACGCCAATTCCTGAATACCCAGTCTGCCAATTCTTGAGGCGTGTTGAAGAATTCGCCGCTGGAATCGGCTTTTCTAAGCATATAACGTCCGTTGTCCTCATCAATCGTTACTTCACATGGAAACATACTCTCTTTGCACTTCAGGGAAAATTCCATTGAAGAACTCCTTTCTTTTATAAAGGAATTGTTGAATTTCAAGGCCGCTTAGAACGTTTCTTTATGTGAAATTCGCAAAAAGAAACAAATTAAACAAAGCCTCCTGTTAAAGGATCAAACGTTTTGACGTTGCTAAAAGAAGGTTGGAAAAATATTTTCTTGCATCAGCCGTTTTAATATGGAGTGTTTCAGTTTCGCTGCCATTCTTTTCAAACGTCACTATAGCTCCACTTAAATTCTCTTGCACATTTTTGATGAAATATCCTTTTTCAAACATAAGATCGATTTGTTCACGTTCTGAAAGGTACTCCTTGTAATCAGACATATAGACCCTCCTCTATCCAACTATCCTTTTCACATCCGCCGAATATTGAGATTATTTAACGTTCTTCAATTCTACCTGTTGTTGTTCATCCTCAAGATTCCAATCCCGGCCAACAGTAATGCCAAGAAACTTCTCATCACTTGGATCTTCGATTTCAGCCTGAAGGTACTTCTGGAAGTACCAGTACTTACAGAGTAGATAGTAACAAGCAGCGCCTAACACAAAACCGATCAAGAAGGAATAATTCGGGAAGAAGTAAGAAACGACAGCACCTATGATCCATGAGATGAATCCAGCAACGTTCACACCGCCAGCATATTTGAATTGCCCATCCGGTTTATACAGATCATAGACATTCACACGTCGTTTCCTCAGCAAATAGTAATCAGCAAATAATATGCCGACGATCGCTGACAGGATGCCACCAACAATGAGCAGTACCGGAATAATGATGCCGAACAAACTCCATGGTTGGACGACTGTCCCTACAACACCTGCAGCAAATACCCCTGCCCAAAAAGGAAACTTAGGTCCACCGACATTCGAAAAGATTGTAGCAGCTGGAACGATATTCGCCGAGATATTCGTCGACCATTGCGCAAGGACGATCATGAGTAAAAGGATGCCTAATACAAGCCCGGTCGCTGTTTCCTGGAGGGCAAGGACCGGATCATAGTTCTGGACCGCGATATAAGCCACCGCACCAATAACGATCATAAAGGTTTGTGTCAACGGTAATGCGATCAGGCTGCCGACAATGGCGCCTTTATTTCGTTTGAACCAGTTCCGTTCGAACTTCGGAGCCTTGATGAATCGCGAAATGGAAGGAATATCTGCAGAAAGGGTTGCCCAGAATCCCATATTACTGAAGATGACGACTAAGAATGCGGTGAACGCTGCCCCGCCTGTCACCGGGTTTTCAGCCCATGTCCATACATTACGACCTTCGGCAGCCGCTGTACCGGATAACTCCAGATACATCCAGATTGAAATGAGGATGATCGTCGGTGCTGCCATATCGGCAAACCGTTCAACCGCTTTAATCCCCAATGCTGTATTCAGTAACTGTACGAAGGCGAAAATGAAGAAGCAGACGAGCCAGTTGTCAAATCCCCATAGCATATTCAATATGCCATTCATGGCGGTTGCTCCGAAATAGGTGTTGATCCCAAACCACATGGATGCAGCTACTCCGCGGACAATGGAAGGGATATGTGTCCCGATCGTTCCGAATGGTGCGCGCATATAGACGGGGAATGAAAGGCCGTGTTCAATCCCGATATCTGCGATCAATGAAATGAAAAGCCCAATGGCCACAGAACCGATGATCGTCGCGAAAACGACGAGAGGCAAAGGAAGCGACATGACCCCAGCTCCACCAATTGCAAACGTCGCGAGGACAACAACCATACCAACCCACATGAAGGAAAAACCAAGGGTTGTAATCTTTCTCCCTTCCTGACTGATCGGCAGCAGGTCAGGAGATTTCAAATAACTTTCCGGTTTTTTCATTACAATCACTCCTCATACCCTTTAAATAAATGCAATTGGTGTGAAATCATGGTGCTTTAATAATATGCTGCCTATGATCCTTGTTAGCACAACGAAAAGTGCAAACGCCCTGGTCCGCCCTGGTCAACCACGAAGGTCACTGAAAGTCTGACGAGGAGGCTTTCGCCGCCGCAGGAGGACCGAAGGATCCAAGTGGTTGGGCGATGGAGCTAGACATCACTTCATCGAATTTATATTTTCTTATCTTTTTAAAAAAACCATTCTGATTCTGCGATAAGTATGGACAAAGGGAACAATGGTTCTGAAGCTAGATCGTCATTTTTTCATCAGCCGGCTTCAGAATCTGATTATAACGAGCTCGTTTCAGATAGTTCCCAGTTCCCAGCTTACCGACAAACTTCTTATCCCGGATGACGAACTCTCCTCGTGAAAGGACAGATATCGCTTCACCGGTAACCTTCATTCCTTCAAAGGCATTGTAGTCGACCGCCATATGGTGGGTCTTTGCTGAAATCGTGCGTTCTACGTTCGGATCGAAAATCACAATGTCAGCATCTGCACCGACTGTAATCGTTCCCTTCTTAGGGAACAATCCAAACAGCTTCGCAATTCGTGTCGACATGATATCAACGAATTGATTCAATGTAATCCGACCCTTTTTGACCCCTTCTGAGAAAAGGATGCTTACACGATCTTCAATCATCGGACCACCATTCGGGATTTTGGAGAAATCACCTTTTCCTAAATCCTTTTGACCGACAAAATCAAACGAACACTGATCGGATCCCAATGTCTGCAGCTGTCCGTTCTTCAAAGCATTCCAAAGGACTTCCTGATTCCACTTTTCCCTTAACGGTGGAGACCAGACATATTTCGCCCCTTCAAAGTCAGGTTTTTCAAGGTATGTTTGGTCAAGTGCCAAGTATTGAGGGCACGTCTCCCCCCATACATCGAACCCCTTGTTCCTGGCTTCTGCAATCTTCTCGACAGCTTCCGCACAAGATACATGCACGACATACAACTGGGATTTTGCCAGGCCGGTCAGCTGGGCCGCCCTCCCTGTTGCTTCCCCTTCCACTTCTGGTGGCCGGGTCAATGCATGGTAAATCGGATCAGTCTGTCCTTTTTCCAGGGCTTCTTTCACAAGGTAATCAATGACATCTCCGTTTTCTGCATGGACCATGACAAGGCCGCCCTGCTCTTTTGCCATGACGAGTGTTTTGAACAAAGTTTCGTCATCTGCCTGGAACACATTTTTATAAGCCATGAAGACCTTGAAAGAAGTGATCCCTTCTTTATCCATGATCGAAGGGAGTTGATTGAGCACATCCTCGTTCAATTCTGAAATCATCAGATGGAAGCTGTAATCAATGACAGCTTTGTCCTTCGATTTTGTATGCCATGCACCGATCGCCTTCTGGAGCGGCTCTCCCTTATTCGTCAAGCAAAAGTCGATGACTGTGGTCGTCCCGCCGAACGCTGCAGCAATTGTCCCTGTTTCGAAATCATCCTTCGATACCGTTCCGCCGAAAGGCATTTCTAAATGGGTATGGGGATCGATTCCGCCAGGGAATACATAGCAGCCTTTTGCATCAATTTTTTCTGCCCCATGTTCATCCAGGTTTTCCCCAATCGCGATAATACGCTCGTTCTCAATCAATATATCTGCACAATACGTATCCGAAGCTGTGACAATGGTTCCGTTCCGTATGATTTTCTTCACGATCAAATCACCTTCCAGAAATTATTTTATAGGATCCGCACTCGGATTCTGTAAAGACCCAATCGCCGCTTGCCGGTCATTCCATGTCATCGGCGGGTGTTCACTTTCGACTTCGACCATATCGATCGCTCCATCAACCGGGCAAACAATCGAGCAAAGGTTACAACCGACACAATCTTCCTCTCGAACCTCCAAATAAGAATTCCCTTGATCATCCTTCAACATATCGATACATTGATGAGATGTATCTTCGCAAGCAATATGGCACTTGTTGCAATTGATACACACATCATTATTGATCCGGGCAACGATTTTATAATTGAGATCAAGGTTGCCCCAATCTGAATACTTCGGTACAGATTTCCCGATGATATCCTGTACGGACGCAATTCCCTTTTCATCTAAATAGTTATTCAAGCCATCGATCATATCCTCGACAATTCGGAATCCGTGATGCATGGCGGCTGTGCAAACTTGGACATTGGACGCTCCCATCAGCATGAATTCAACCGCATTCTGCCAATTCGAAACCCCTCCCATACCAGAAATCGGGACATTGATTCTTGGGCTCCGTGCACACTCGCCGACCATGTTCAGTGCAATCGGTTTTACTGCTGGTCCGCAATAACCTCCATGTGCACCCTTCCCTCCAACATGAGGAATCGTGTTCCAGGAGTCCAGATCCACACCAGCTAAACTATTGATCGTATTGATCATGCTGATGGCATCCGCTCCACCTCGTGCTGCTGCTTCAGCTGTTGCAGTTATATCCGTTATGTTGGGTGTCAGCTTTACGATGACGGGAGTCTGGGCCGCTTCTTTTACCCAATACGTCTGTTTTTCTACTAGTTCAGGAACCTGTCCTGAAGCCGATCCCATTCCTCTTTCAGCCATACCGTGCGGACATCCGAAATTCAATTCAAGTCCGTCAACACCGACTTCTTCCACCCTTTTCACAATCTCATGCCACTTCTCTTGTTGAGGTTCGACCATCAAGGAAGCAACGACAGTATGATTTGGAAAACGTTTTTTCGTTTCATAAATTTCCTGTAGATTGACTTCGAGCGGTCGGTCTGTGATCAGTTCGATATTGTTGAAACCAGCAACCCTTTGTCCATTGAAACTGACGGCTGCGAAGCGTGATGAAACGTTCAAGATCGGGTCTCCAAGGGTTTTCCATACTGCTCCTCCCCATCCTGCTTCGAACGCCCTTTGGACCTGGTAACCAGAATTGGTTGGAGGTGCAGAGGCAAGCCAAAATGGATTCGGCGATTCGATCCCAGCTAAATTCGTCCTTAAATCTGCCATTCTATATTACTCCCCTTTCTTCTGAGTCTCCTGGCCAGCATATTAAGCCGTCACTGTTTCCTCCATATAGTGCGAATGGATTGCGTACGCTGCTTTCTTCCCCTGTTGAGCCGCCGTCACGACCATCGCTTCACTTTTTCCTTTTCCAAAAGTGATATCTCCACAGGCAAACACTTTTGGGTTCGAGGTACGATAATCCTCCGAGATTTGGACGACGCCATCGATATGTTCAAGTCGGAAAAGATCGATCAGGCTTTGGTGCCTGGTCTGGCCGATCGCCTTGATGACAGCATCGACAGGCAAGATGAAATTCGATCCTTCGACTGGTACCGGACGTCTTCTGCCATCAGCTCCCGGTTCACCAAGCTCCATCTTGATACATTCGATCGCTTTAACCCGACCGTTTTCATCCCCATGGATTTTGATCGGCTGAGTCAACCATCTGAATTCAACACCATCCTGCTTAGCAAATTCATACTCGAAATCATAAGCACTCATTTCTTCCTGTGTTCGACGATAAAGGATCTTTACATTTCCAGCACCAAGACGGACTGAGCAAGTCGCACCATCGATTGCTGTATTACCCGCTCCGATGACGACTACATTCTTTCCGACAAGTCGGTTGGATAACGGTTTCGTTTTCGTATCCTTAACAAACTCGATTGCATCATACACGCCATCAAGGTCCTCTCCGTCAATGCCTAAATCCGGAACACGGCCCATTCCAGCAGCTAATACGACATGATCGAAAGAGTTTAACAGCTCGTCTGCTGACACATCTTTTCCTACTGCCGTATTGGTACGGATTTTTACATCAAGGCTCTTCACCTGGTCGACTTCCCAATAGGAGATTTTTTGCGGGAGACGGAAGGATACGATACCGTAAGTGTTCAAACCTCCTGCAGTCGGCGATGCTTCAAAAATCGTCACATCATAACCAAGAAGCGAAAGCTCACGGGCAGCCGATAGACCTGCAGGGCCTCCCCCTACAATGGCGACGGATTTACCATTGCTTTGTCCTTTTTGAAACAAAACCTGGTCGTTCTTGATCGCCCAATCAGTGGCATACCGTTGCAGGTCGCCGATCATGATCGGTTTCGTCGAATGGTTGAGAACACACGCCCCTTCACATAATTCTTCTGTAGGACAGACACGTGCACAACTAGCTCCGACCGGATTTGCAGTCATGATCGTCTTCGCGGATCCTTTTATATTTCCAGAAGCGATTTTTTTAATAAACGTTGGAATGTCAATGCCAGTTGGACATGCCTGGATACAGGGCGCATCATAGCAATAAAGACATCGATTCGCCTCTTCAACAGCTTCACGGTCGGATAATGCAGGATGGACTTCTTGAAAGTTTTTCGGAAGTTCTGTCAGTGAAATATGCAGCTTTTCAGAATTCCCCACATCAAAGCCCCCTTTTGGAGTTGGTAGAATGATTGGATAAACAGATCTAAAAAAGGCGACTCGAATCAGCAGTGATGATAAGCCGCCTTCAGTTACCTTACGGAAGCAACGAAGTCATTTCGCCATAGGTTTCTGGTCTTCGGTCACGGTAGAATTGCCATACATCTCTGACTTCACGGATCATTTTCTTATTCATTTCGCCGATGATCACTTCATCTTGATCACGGCTGCCTATGGCTACAAAGTTTCCTCGAGGGTCCACAAGGTAAGATTGGCCGTAAAATTCACCCATGTTCCAAGGTCCTTCTGTTCCCACCCGGTTGATCGCTCCCAGATAGTAGCCATTCGCCACAGCATGTGCAGGCTGCTCCAATTTCCATAGGTATTCTGAAAGTCCGGCTACCGTTGCGGAAGGATTGAATACGATTTCCGCCCCCCTCAGACCTAGTAATCTAGCCCCTTCTGGGAAGTGACGGTCATAACAGATATAAACACCTACCTTCGCAAAGGCTGTATCAAATACGGGATATCCTAAGTTTCCAGGCTTGAAATAATACTTCTCCCAAAAACCACACCCTTCATCGCCAACCTTTACATGAGGAATATGCTGTTTACGGTATTTCCCAAGATAGGAACCATCCGCATCAATCACAGCTGCAGTATTATAATAGGTTGCAATCCCTTCCCGTTCATAGATTGGCAGAATGATGACGACACCGAGCTCACGAGCTAGAGCCTGAAATTGCGCAGTGGTAGGTCCATTCGGGATCTCCTCAGCGGAGTCATACCATTTCGAATTTTGTTCAGCACAAAAATAAGGTCCATAGAATATTTCCTGTAAACAAATAATCTGCGCACCCTTCTCTGCTGCTTCTTTTACAAGCTTTACATGCTTTTCAATTGATTTTTCCTTATGGACAGCTACCTGTTCGTTCCCATCCACTTCATGAATGGCTTGGATCAAGCCAATTTTAACTAGATCAGACATTCCACATTTCCTCCTTCAATACTCTTAATCTTGTATGTAGCAAATCGAGTCGTAACATGATGATGGATATCTGTCTGAATTATTTGAATCTTAAGTTTATATTACGGTGTCGAAAGAAGGTTTGCATTTTACAAAACGTCAAAACATCGGTTTTCAATTTTGTCCAAAGTGTAAAAATCGGGTAAAAATCATGGGGTCATTAATAACAATCAGCTGGCGAAACACTGTCTCTATCCACTTATCTTTGAGGGATCACGAGGAAATTAGATGAATCATTAACATTGCGAAAATTTCTCCCCTCCTTTTCGTCTTTTAATGAAACAAGCTGTTTAGATAAAAAACATATCATAGGTTTGAGAAGAAGATTGTAGAATGAGAGTGGAAAATATATATTTTTTTGTCGTTTTTCCAATTTTCTTAAAATATACGATGAATTACTTTACTTTATGTTAAAGTTTAGATGATAAATGTCCAATATACCATTCGCAAGGAAGGCATTTTTTACGCTCAATTTTAAAGAAAAGGTGTTGCTTGATGAATTTGCTGATGGTCGCAATTGTGTTCCTTGGCGGAGTTGCAGTCGCAATCCAAGCTGGTGTAAATGGAGGGCTTGGAAAACAAGTCGGAGTCATAGAAGGGGCTTTCCTCTCTTTTCTTATTGGTACAGTCGCCCTGTTCCTCATCATGATCTTTTTCGGAAACGGTAATATCCTGCAAGCAACGGCTGTTCCGAGATGGCAACTGCTCGGAGGAATACTCGGTGCATTTTATGTATTTGCTATGGTCCTGGCAGTTCCTAAGATCGGTGTGGCCGCTTCACTGATTTCTCTCATTGCCGCCCAGCTCATTACCAGTTCTGTCATCGATCATTTCGGCTGGCTTGGTATGAAACAGATTCCGATTGATGGTAAACGGATTCTCGGGTTTTGTTTCCTGGTTGCAGCGCTGTATTTGTTTACAAGAAAATAAGTGTATGGACGGAAGAAGCTTGAAACGTATTTGAAAAACCGGTTTAAACGATATTATAAACGGGTAATGATTAAAGTCCGGCATCTATCCCAGTGTCGGACTACACAGGATTCCCCTGCTTTCTATTACATAATGGATTGCGGGGGAATATTTTTTTGCCTTCCATTCCTCCTTTCCACTTTTTCACCCCAAAAGCGAAACAGCATTTGTAACCGGATCGATCTTATAATAAAAGATTTAATAGCTTTTAAAACTTTTCCTATGTTACAAAGGTATTACATATGAGAAAGAAAAAAGGGGAGATCCCAGTTGGATAAACAAACGATAAAAAAGATAAAAAAAGGCGACAAAAAAGCATTCCGAGCCTTATATGACGAGTATTATCAAGCTGCAATGAGAGCGTCGATCTCAATGTTGAAAAACGAATCTGACGCATCGGATGCAGTTCAAGAAACATTCATCCGCGTATATAAAGGCATTCATACTTATGATGATTCTAAACCTTTCAAACCCTGGTTCTACCGCATTCTGACAAACGAAGTCAGGCGATTGGTAAGTAAACGCAAGCCTGAAACCGATATTGATCAGGTTCCGCAAAGCGCCTTTCAGGATAAGTCGACTCACCCTGCAGCTGATAACGAAATACTCGATGAGGCAATGGAGAGATTGAAGGAGGACCACCGTGAAGCACTCGTACTGAAGTATGTAGAAGGTTTGAGCGAAAAGGAAATGTCATCTGTCCTCGAAATCAGTGTCGGTGCAGTAAAATCGAGACTGTTTAAGGCACGAAAGCTGCTGAGAGAAGAATTAAGGGGAGATTACCATGGACAAGAACAATTTTGATGATATGTTGGGGGCTAAATTGAAGCAAGAGTATGAAGTAAAAGAACAACAAAAGGAAAAAACATGGAAGGCGATTGAAGACGAGTTGGATTTCATCCAACCAAAAAAGAAAAAATCGAAATGGATCGGCTTTGCGGCCACTGTAGCTGCGGCTGTAATACTCGTCATCGGCCTTATGAATACAACACCAGGATACGCCCTCGTCGATAAAGTGAAAGAATGGTTTGCACCTGAAAAAGAGGTTGAAATCCCGATTGAGGGCACCGAAGAGGAAGGCACCTCATACTTGAACGATCAAACTGAACATGGATATGTGATATATGTAGATGAAGAACGCTATAAGCTGGAAGAACATGAGGGTTATGATATTATCACCACAATAGAACCTCTACCAGTACAATATCCTGAAGTATTCATGAAAATCATCAGGAAAAAGGACCAGTCAGTTGATGAGACGGTCAGTCAATTGGAAGCAGAACACGGTTTTACTTTTGAGCAGACCAACTATCCAATCAACGCCAAGACAGCACGTACTTTAGACGGTAACAATTGGGATAGCCTGATCAATCGTTACTATGTCATTCCTGATGAAGACGGCGGATCCTATATCTTCCACCAACGTTTCTTCTTAGAAGCTGAAGAAGGTCACGGAGTAAGGCTGGATGCCATGATGAAAGACTTTGAAATCGTAGAGGAAAAAGGATGAGTGACTCAATTTTGTTAAATCATTCAACATCAGCCGCTTCTACCTAATCTAAAAATGTATGGAATAACCCATGGAGAATTTTCGTTTTCTCCGTGGGTTATTTTATCAGAATTAGAGTGTTTTTTTCACATCACTCATCTATATTCTTCCATATGTTTTTCACTATACTACTTTCGTGTTATAGCAGTAGTACGATATACGTGATTATCGGAGATGGACTAGAAACTTTCATTTTTTTAGAATATTATGATTATTAACAAAAATGAATGGGTACTCATTCATTTTATGGAAGCGTTTACTATACTTTTGGAGGTATCGGGATGAATAGTTTCAAATTACTTTCTGCTGAATTTTCAAAGATTGCTGCCAACAAGGGAATCTTAGTCTCTGTAATCGCTGCTCTGTTGGTTCCTGTCGTTTATGGCGGGATCCTTCTGTCCGCAACTTGGGGGCCTTATGATAACCTTGATAACTTGCCAGTGGCCGTCGTCAATAATGATCAGGGTGCGATTTCTGAAAATGAACCTATCAACGTAGGAAACGAATTAGTAGCGAATATGAAGGAAGGAAAAAACCTGGGCTGGGAATTTGTGAATTCAACCGATGCAATGAGGGGGCTTCAAAAGAATGAATATTACATGGCGATCATTATCCCTGAGGACTTTTCCCAACGTGTCACCACTGTAATGGAGCCCGATCCGAAGAAGCTTGAACTTGAATACATTCAGAATGAAGGGATGAACTTCCTCGCCTCAAAAGTTACAGAAACAGCCACACAGCGTATCCGGGAGCAACTTGCAGATACGATTACGCAAAATTACACCTCGAAAGTTTTTACAAGCTTAGAAGACGTTTCTGACGGCTTCGGAAAGGCAGCTGACGGCTCTGCCCGGTTATCCGATGGAACAACCCAGCTGCATAACGGGACAGAAAAGCTTTTAAACTCTGTTACATCGAAACAATCAGATATTACCAAACTAGCAAATGGTACACAAGAATTAAAGGACGGGACAAGCCTCCTATTAAGTAAATTGGAAGAAAAATCTGGGGACATCAACAAGCTCGCGGACGGTTCCCGGGAATTGCACGATGGTACCGTAAAGCTTAAAGATGGAACTGGACAGATCTTAGTCGGCTTGCAAAAGGCTGAAACTGGTAGTGCAGATCTTAAGAATGGTGTAGCGAATAATCTGGCCCCCGGAGCAAGAGGGGTTGCTGATGGTACGGTCCGTCTTAAGGATGGATCTGCTAAATTGGCAGATGGTGCCAATCGATTGCTCGCAGGCTTGAAGGAATTCCGAGAGGCGAACCCATCCACCACATTGCCGCCATATAAGGACCCTTACCAACAAATCATCGACGGGGCTCAGAATTTAGCAAATGGTTTGAACAGTTTATCAACGAAATCAGTCGCTTTAAGTAAAGGTGCAGTAAAAGTTTCAGATGGAATCGATAATAAAATTGTACCTGGTACAGCCCAACTCCATGATGGATTGAATCAACTCGTAGCTGGACAAAAGAAAGTGGATTCTGGTGCCGCTCAATTGGAAGATGGAGCGAGCAGACTGGCTAATGGGAATGCTCAAGTGGAAAATGGCTGGCAAGAACTCATTACTGGTGTTTCAAAACTTGATTCAGGTGCTGGACGAATCGCCAAAGGAAATGCGGCTGTTGATGAGGGATGGAAAAAATTATCGACCGGGGCATCTAAGTTGGAAGATGGAGCAGGAAGAGTGAACGATGGAAGTGAAGAACTTGCTACAGGTTTGAAGGAAGGTGCTGATAAAACGAGCGGTCTGAATACTGGAGAAAAAAACATTGGTATGTTCTCCTCACCGGTCGAACTTGCAAGTGATACGGTCAACGACTATGAATATTACCGTGACTCGACTGCACCATATATCCTGACGCTCGGTTTATTTGTCGGAATCCTGATCATGTCCCTGTTCATTAATTTCAAAAGACCAGCTCATGTTTCAAGTATTAGCTGGTTTACAGTCAAGTTCATGAATCTTGCATTATTGTCGCTTATCCAAGCCGCTTTATTGCTGATGACCGTGTTTTTCATACTAAAATTGAATGTAACCAATCCACTTGGACTGATTTTGTTCACGATTGTCGTAAGCATTGTTTTTTCGGCCATCGTACTATTCCTGGCATCGCTTGGCGGTAACATCGGACGTTTTATTGCCCTAGCCCTCGTAATTTTACAATTATCCATAACAGGAGCGAATTTACCAATCGAAATGCTCCCAGAGAATCTGAGAACATTAAGCGAATATTTACCGTTCACCTACTCGATTGCGGGCTTCAAATCAGTCATCACGTTAGGTGACTTTGGAGCAGCATTGGCAAACATGAGCATACTTTTAGCTTATCTTGTCCTCTTTGCCCTGCTATCTCTGACCGTGTTCCTCTTTATGAAAAAACCGAAACAGCATGATGTTGAAGCTGCAATGTGAAATGTCAAGGGACAGATCCCTACCAAGGTTCTGTCCCTTTTCTATGAAATCAGAGAAAAATAAAAATGAAGAGCTGGTACTTTGGATCACGAAAGAACTAGGCTGGGTGTCCGGAAGAAAAGCACCCGCTTTGGAAGATCGAACCCCTGCTCATCGATATCAAATACGCAATTTTTTCAAAAGTGAGAGATTCACTATTGCTTTGCTTTTTTACTTATTTTTAATAAAGAGCCTGTTAAGTATATGATTTTATTAAAAATTTCTCTTCGTTTGTCTTCTGGAAGATCTTTTTGGAATTCCTTGATCAAGCCTCTTATCTCTCTTATTAAATCTGCCTCTCTATCCATTACTCCTCCTATCTTTTATACTCCATCAAAGTATCTCTCATATTATCGTCAAAAATTTTTAAACAAACTGAGAAGTTAGCCCTATTTGTATTAGGGGAAAATGGTCATTTAACCCAGTATAAAAGCAAATACATTTAAAAAGAAAAAAGTGCCGATTTAAGGCACTTTAGGAATCATTTACTTCATAATAACTTGTATTTATACGTCATTTGGAGGTGAGTCTTTGATGATTCCGTCGTGTGCCAGCAGGTCTACAGAGTCTTTGATGATCCCGTCATGTGCAAGCTTCGCAGGTGAGTCTTTGATGATTCCATCATGTGCCAGCAGGTCTACAGAGTCTTTGATAATCCCATCATGTGCAAGCTTCGCAGGTGAGTCTTTGATGATTCCATCATGTGCCAGCAGGTCTACAGAGTCTTTGATAATCCCGTCATGTGCAAGCTTCGCAGGTGAGTCTTTGATGATTCCATCGTGTGTTAGCAGGTCTACAGAGTCTTTGATAATCCCGTCATGTGCAAGCTTTGCAGGTGAATCTTTGATGATCCCATCATGTGCTTCACTTGTGCTGAGGAACATTGGCAAAATAACGACAGACAGTGACAACATCAACAAGACAACCACTTTCTTCATCCAAAAAATCCTCCTTAGCTTAATTTGTTTTTGGCGTGGATGACCAGTTTGTAATACTTCATGGCCTCTTTGATGTTTCTCTCTTGTTCATAATATTTCGCCAATTCATGACTGAATTCCTCTAAATTTCCCCAATATTTTTTGTCGAGATACGAAGAAATTTCTTCCCTTAGGACACACATGTAATCCTGCAGGTTTAATGTATGTTTTGCTTTTAGGATATTCAACTTCCCAAGATATTCAGAATCCTTGGTGTGTCCGCAAATATCATAGCATCGGTTTACCCAGTACATTGCATTTTCATTTTGTTGAAGTCTGAAATACTCGTTTGCCATTATGTACATGGTTTTTACTTGGTATTGATATTCATCATTTTCCACCATCCATGTAAGGCTTTTTTCAAGATACTCGATTGCTTTAGTCGATTCCCCCTTTCTTGAGTACATCCAACCAAGGTTTTGCAAGGACACAGATTCAGTTTCTAAACATTTTACAAGTTGAGCATACTTTATTGCCTTATTCAAATAATATTCTGCGCGATCATAGTTCCCAAGGAGGATATGATTGGTTCCTAGTAGATTTTTACAATCGGCGGTGCGTAAATGATAATGTTCGTCTGTTTGAAAAATTTCTATAGCCTTGAATGTATGTTGGATCGAATTTAGAATATCAAGGTGCTGAGAGTAAACGGATGCTAATTTATAGTGGAATTCTGCCGTCTCAATGGGGTCGGGAATAGAGGTCAGCCTTTTTTCAGCATAATGGAAGTGGGTCAGTGCGTCTTCATACTTCTTTTGTCTGTATAGATAGATACCTTTAAAAAATTGATAGTAATACTCAAGCATATCATCCATCTCATTTTTGTCTTGATTAATTTCAAGCATGAGTAGATCTGCATCCTCTATTGTTTTGGAATGGATCAGATTGTACCGGAAAGTTAAGAGTGAATAATAGAGAAGCAGATTCTGATTTTCCTCCATATGGTTTATCTTCTCATCGATCTCTTCCTTTAATTTCAAAGCTTTTTCGACATTACGATCACGAATCATTACGTACCAGGAATTCAAAAGGTTAGTCATCTCACTTGAACTTACCATGACTTTCATTTTAATTATTCATCTCCTTTAAATAATACGAATGACGTCTATTTACACAGTTTTTCGACTTTCTTCAATAAAAACCTTTCTATTATCAATAGATAGTCCATTTACACTATGAATGAAGAAAAGTGGCAAAAAAGCACTACATTAGGGAAATTGAATATTTGGCGAACGTTGAAAAAAGACCCTTACTTTAAGTATCGCCTTGAATTTTGCTTAAATTGGGGTCAATTTTATAATAATTTTTTTCAGTACAATCCAGATAGCGAGTAGGACGACGACTAATCCTTTTTTCGTAATATATCAAAGTATGTTCGCTACGCTAAAACCTATTATTTTCTGCTATCTCACCTATGCAATACACCATCCTTACACCTCACTTTTATGCTTACTTCTTCCCTTCGAACAATAAACTTCTTTGTCTGCTTGCATAAAAAACCATACCACTTAGCGTTAACTCTAAGTCAAGCGTAGAAAACTGTTGTAGTAATATGAATATAATCTGTACCAACAAAAAAAGCCCTTCATATCAAGGACTTGTTGTAATCTGTTATGGTGGAGCATAGCGGGCTCGAACCGCTGACCTCTTCGCTGCCAGAGATGGACATATCTTTTGATTATAACAGAATCGGTTTGAAAACGTTGATTTTATAGACTTTAAATTAAAGAGCTTTTGATAATGTAGGATTGGATTGGGGACGACAAGGTTAAGTTAGTCCCCAATTGGTTCCCAATTCTGAATCAATTTTAGTGAAATTAGAACGAATATTATAGGTAAATGGCAAGAATATTCTTTCTTATTTAACACTTTTAGTTTAACTGTTCTTTAAGCACTTCCTTTAATAATTCAATTGAGCTTTCCTCTGTTTGATCGTTTGTTCCAAGTTCACCGCAGTAAGCTTTAGACAAAACAGAGCTTTTAATATAATCACACTTCTCAAAAACATTTATGGTTTCTTCACTTTTAAGTTCTCTATCTAATAATTTTTTCACGATTTGCTTAATTATATTTTGTTCTTGTAATGGTGGCAATGGGACTTTCAATCCCTCTATTCTAAATAGAGCCAATTTAGGTTGACTAGTTGAGACAACGGCTTTTTTAATTTGGTCCTGGACAATGCGACTATTTAACAAATACAATAAAAAATGCTTGTCAGTTCCATCAATATCGGTTATTTTTGCAGCATTTTCAGTTAGATTGGCACCACTAATTTCTTTAGGAATATCACCAATCTTTCCAATAGTTCCTGCAATAGAAATATATAAATCATCGGAAGTAATGATATATCTGGATATTTTACTTGCTGTTTCTTCAGTTATATACTTTATACCTGAAATATCTACCGAATAATCCCTAAAGTCTGTAACACGAACATAAGGATTAGAGGTTTGATGATCAACAAGGTTATGACCTTTAGGTAATCTTTTCCCCCCTTTAATTGAGGCAATTTCACCTAGGCATACCCACTTCCAACCTTTCGGTAACACAAAAGGTTCATCGATTACTGGCTCTAATTTTTTTCCTTTTTTCTTTTTGCCATCAGTTTTACTTTGTTTTTCTTTAACTTTTTTTAATAAAGTAGTTGCAGTCTCTTCATTAGGATTTTCTTCTCTCCACCATGCAGTCAACTCCCCCCGATAAGCTTTATCCAGAATAGCTGCTCGACGAAGTTCAAACGTTTCCTTTGCTTCATCAATCAACTGCTTTGCTTCATCAATTTTATTTATAAGGCGTTCAACTTTATCAGCAATTCGTATTTGTTCATTTAAGGGAGCTAAAGGTATTTTTATGTTTTTACACCGTGAGCCAGAAATTTCTTTAAAAGTACTTCCACTTGCCATCGATTCAAGATACGCTTTTGAATTTTTTAAATACCAATATAAATACCGGGGGTATATTGCATTCGTTGGTAAGAAACTTTTAAATCCTTGATTTGTTGATAACTCTTTCGCAGCTATAACAACATAACCTATTGGTGCCCTAGACGATAACAAAACAGTATTAATTTGTAAAAGTTTTGCAGAACTCTTTTCGAGCCCTAATTTAGTGATATTCCTTTTGCCTCTTTCTATAAACATATTTTTATATCCAGATAAATCAGCGGGTGTAATCCAAGGAACAGTTCCATTTTCATAATATTCAATTACTTTTGATTTTGGGGTCCCTCCGCCAACCACATTTGTTAAAGAACCTAAATTAGTCCAAATCCAATTTTTTGGCACATTATAAGGTTGTTCTTCTTCAGGAATAACTGCTTCCTCTAATAATTCCTCAATTGAATTTTGCTTTTTTACTTTCTTAGTCATTGCCACCCACCTCAACAGTTTCAGCAACCTTATCAATGCTATAGGTGGTATTCTCATAGCTGATTCCATTTTCTACTTTTCTCAACTCTATTGCTACTTCACTCAATAACTCAACAGCTTGTTCTAGTTTTGCTATTGCTTCTTCGGCAGAATCAATTGGATCAGGAAGATTTTCATATACAGATAGTGAATCATCTGCAACCAAACCAATATCTAAGCTGTTATCTTTTTTCTTAATTTCCTCACGCGTAAATACATTAAAGCGTTCATCTTTTATGTTCGCTCGGTCCTCTGCTTTATAAGCTTTTACAAATCCTTTAAAGTGCTTTTCGGTTAATCGATTTCTTTTACCAAAGCTCGGCATGTTTGTTCGTAAATCGTATACCCACACATTTTTCGTGCTGTTCTTGTCACTTGTTTCTCGGGTAAAAAATAAAACATTCGTCTTTACACCTTGTGCATAGAAAATACCTGTTGGTAAACGTAATATCGTATGTAAATTACATTTGTCCATTAGGTCTTCACGGATTTTTGTACCTATCCCACTTTCAAAAAGCACGTTATCAGGTAAGACAACTGCAGCACGTGCTTTACCATCTGGTTTCAATGCACGGTAGATATGCTGAAGGAAGTTTAACTGCTTGTTAGTTGTTGCAAACGTCAAGTCGTCACGTGTCGGACGTTCTCCTCCTTGCTTCGTCCCAAATGGAGGATTGGTCATAATTACATCAAAGTTCTTAAGGTCTTTTCCAAGCTCTGATAAAGTGTCCCCAATTATAATCTCACCCTGGATGTCATGAAGCATTGCATTCATCAAAGCTAAACGATGTGTGTCTTTTACAAGCTCCACACCAGTAAATGCTTTATATTTTTGAAATTCCGATTCTTTTTCTCCTAGATCGAAATAGTCATCTGTTTGCTCACGGACGTGGCGGTCAGCTGCAATCATAAAACCAAATGTACCAGCTGCTGGGTCATTGCATCGTTCACTAGGTTTTGGATCGGTTAATTTTACAATAACATCGATTAAGGTACGAGGAGTAAAATACTGTCCCGCTCCGGATTTCGTTTCACTCGCATTCTTTTCGAGTAAGCCCTCGTATAAGTCACCAAGTCCTTCTTCTTTCGCACTGTACCAATCCAGCTCATCAATGGAGCGGATGATTTTTTCCAGGTTTTTCGGTTCATCAATATTTGTTTTTGCGTTTGTATAAATCTGACTTAAAATAGTATTGCTTTCCTGACCAAGGTCAATAAGCAATTTTTGATAATGGGTTTTTAACTTAAGCCCATGAAGTTTCGTTAGTGAATCCCAACGATATTCTTCTGGTATGGATTCCTCATTGTCTGTTTCTTTCATCATCTTTAAAAATAAAAGATAAGTTAACTCTGTAACGTATTGATGATAGGTGATCCCATCATCCCGTAAAACATTACATAAATTCCATAGCTTCTGTACAATCTGTTGGTTGCCCATTCTTATGCTTGCTCCTTTTCATCCTTAACATATAATGCATAGTTGATTTTACTAACGATATCGTCCAGTTGTCCACCAAATATTTTGTTTAGTTGTTTATACCCACCACGACTCTTGAATGGTTCTACATTAAATGCCTTTTCTGGATCAGGGTCCAATACCGATTCTTTCAGCAATTGTTTTTCGATTCGTTCCAACCAGGCCTTCTGGACTTTTGGCCAGGGTTTCATTGAATAGATTTTTTTCATAGCCTTTTTAATCCGCTCTTCATGGTCGATCAAAGGATCACCAAGTGCTTGTTGGCGGATGAAGCTGATGATGTCAGCTGCTATATCTTCATTTTTCGCATCTCTCCATGCGGTCTGGAGGCTTTTTTCGGTAAATCCTTTTTGGTCTAATGCGATTCTTAATTCTCTTAATTGTTCTCTTGTCAATTCTTTCGGACGTGTACAGACAACCTGGAGTGCAGGAATCAGGTTCATATTTTCTTTTATGAACTGATCGAAGCTTTGCAAATAATCCTCCGGCTTTTCTGCGTTACCATAACCGCGGGTAACTTCTTTAACCTCATCCTCATGAGTTGAGATGTACTGGAGGACAGGTCTTCCTCTATTCTCATCTAGATATTGGAGAATGTTTTGATTGGTAGTCAGTTTATCAACTACTTCTTCTGGTTTTGATTGTTTTATCCATTCAACAAACTCATTGATTGTTTTACCGCCTGATAGTACCTTGAAATCTTCATGGTCTTTGTCAGTCCAGCGTTGTTTTTTACGTTGGACTTTCGCAATAAGTTCTTCCTTGTGCTGTGTTTTTTGTTCTGTGTTTTGAATCTGCTCCAGTTCCTCTACTAATTGATGAACGGTTACTTTTGGTCTTTTTACAACAGGTTTCATTTTTGAATATGGTTCTAATGATTCGTAGAGTCCCACAGCATCATAGATAGAGAAATGATCTTTTCCAATAACATCGGACCTTCGGGTTGCGCGTCCAAGCATTTGTTCATATAAAATACGAGAGCGCACACGTCTTAAGAAAACAAGGTTAGAGATGGTCGGAACATCAATGCCAGTCGTCAACAAATCAACTGTAACTACGATATTCGGTAGCCGCTCATTTTTAAAAAGGCGGATTGCCTGCGATGGGTCCTTTATTGAACCAGTGATTTTCATTACAGTATTATCATTGATTGGACCATGAATTTCTTCTAATTCTTTTTTAAAAATACGAACAACCATATCTGCATGATCATCTGTTGCAGCAAATATCAATGTTTTACCCGCACTGGCAGGATCAATGTAATTTGCCAATTCAGATAAGATTGCTTTGTTGAAGTTTTCAGTGATAACCATCTTATTAAACTGGGTTACTTCAATGTTGACCTCATCTTCCAGTAACTCTGTTTCAATTTCACCAGTACGAGTGTTGTAGACTTGTACAGTTTCACCAGCAGACCACTGGATTCCATGTTTCTTTAAGGTTGTTTCGAATTGGTAAGGTGGCTCATGGTCAATTAAATAGCCATCTACTACCGCTTCACGGTAAGAATAATTAAAGACAGGCTTTCCGAAAATTTCAGCAGTGTGTAAAGCAGGTGTAGCTGTCAGTCCAATACGAACTGCATCAAAGTAATCCAGTACTTGACGATATTTACTTACATAATCGGCATGATCACGGAAAAGCTCTTCAACATCCGACATTTCCTTATCGAGCGTATATCCCCGGTGTGCTTCATCCACTATAATGCAATCATACTGATCTACTGTTGGGGGTTCTTGCTCTGTGTCTGTATCTGAATAAAAGAGCCTTTTTAACATACCTTGAACTGTAGCGATGTGCACCTTAGTTTCAGGATTGGGCTTTACATCTTGTAATGTCTGAAGTTCGAAGATTTCTGTAAACGAATGATAGCTTTCCAACTTTGAATCTTTGAACGCCGCCTCAGCCTGTTCTCCTAGAGCAGTTCTGTCAACTAAAAAGAGGATCCGGTTAAACCGATTATGTTTAATAAGACGATAGATCAGTCCAATCGCCATTCTTGTTTTACCTGTGCCAGTGGCCATTGCAATCAATATCTCTCTTTGTTCTCTTTCAAGAGTATTCTCAACAGCCTTAATTGCCTCTTCTTGATAGGGACGTAAATTTAGATAATCCAATGTTTCATCTTGAAGCTTTTTGTTTGCTTGATCGATGTCTTTCTTTAGTAATTCTTTTATCCCTTGCGGTGAATACCAAGCTTTCAAGGGACGGGGATGATTTGTTGGTTTTCTGGCATCTAAAAACCATATCCCAGATTTCTCTTCAAATTGCTTTACATATGGACGACCATTTGTCGCAAACAAAAAAGGGACAAAGTAATCGCCATATGGAGTTTGGATTTCTTCTTCATCATGTTTTACTACCAATCTAGCATAACCTTTTGCTTGCTCTATGTCAGAAATGATGTTTTTACTAGCCCGTTTCGCTTCAATGATTCCTACAAATTCTAGACCAATAAACAAAGCATAGTCAGCATATCCCTTTTTTAAAGGCCATTCTGCTATCGCAAGGTCCTTTCCTTTTTTAGGTCGAACTCCTTTACCGTATCTAAGTTTTTCAGTATCCGCTTCCCATCCTGCTTTTCTTAGTTGTTCATCAATAAGGATGCGGGTCTCTTCTTCTGTCAGCTTAAAACGGCTACCTAAAGATTTCGCGCCTTTTTTACGCTGTAATTTATCAGTAGATGAAACATATGCCTGTTCCTGTCTTAATTTTTCAAGTTGACTTTCAAGTTGTGCAACTTTGTCTTCATATGACCTAGATAACTTCTTAAGTTCTTCTTCATCTATTGTTTGCTTTTGGACGGGTTCTTGGAACTCTGGTTCCTTAAAGTCCCAATCTCCATATACCTGCATCAACCAGACAGATAACCGAAAGGCCATATGTAATAAAGCGTGGGCTTCCTGTTCCGTCCCATATCCAGCTTCATGGACTGCCTTATTTCCTTTCCTTCGTATCGTATCCAGCATGGTATATAATTCTTCGGTTATTAGATCATCTCTTCTAAGTACACTTAAACGATCAACCTGGTTTGTATCATATGTTTCCTTTATTTCCTCATAAGCTAAGACGTATTTGGTCAATGTCTCAGCAAAGAGTCGAAGTTTTATTAAAGTAGTGTTGGGATCAATATATAAATTTCGTTCAGCAGTTTCGCCTAAATTGGTTAATAGACTCCAATGGTCATCAAGAAAGTAAAAGTTACTGTCTTTCAACAAGCTCACCCCCATAAAAGAGAACCTAACTTTTATTTACAATTCCATTGTAACAAACTTTAGAGCCTACTTAACTCCATCTTAAAAATTATTCCATAAAAAAACTGGTACTATTATAAGTACCAGCTTCCTTTATAACATATTGGTCGATTTTGGTAGTGTTTTAGTTCGCTTTCCAACGTTCCACCGTAGTCATATTCAACATATCATCAAGACTTTCGTCTGTACCTTTCTCCCTTTGGAAAACAGGTTCTACTTCCTCCTGTTTAAGAGTGTGCATATATTTCAGGAATATCTCACATAATTTTTCTGTTGGAACGTTAGAAAAATCACGTTGACTAAGCTCCTCTTGCAACTTTTTTGTCTGCTCTCCGATAGTTTCAATCCGATTCTTCTTTGCAATAAAGTATTGCTCTTGTAAAGCCTCCATTTCCATGGTTTTCAGATTGGCCACTTCATACTCAAACTCTTTAGACCAATCGATCAGGGTAGATTTAGCAACATTCAATTGCTTTGCAATCTTATCAAAGCTGATCCCAGCAGCTCTCAATTCAATGAATTTTTGCTTAGTTTTATTGTCTTTCATATAATCATCCTTCTTAGATATCATAATCACCAACAAACTCTTTTTACCCACATTACCCACGATTCGATGCAATTACTTAGAATACTTGGTTTTGCTATGTGGTCCCCCTTGTTAGTACATATTCCACATTACCCACATTTAAATGACCATAAAGCTTTTGTTAATGTGGGTAATTGTGGGTTGTGTGTTTAGGATTGACCCACAATAGCTACCTTTAACTGTCAGGTTTTATAAATTAATGTGGGCAAAGTGGGTCTTTCAAAAGACTTTACGATAAGAAATACGGGTTAACCTGATAAACCTTTTTTCTACCCTCCTTTTTCCGAATGTAACCACGATCCTCTAAATCAAATAATGTATTTTTCAAATGTTCTGCTCTATAAAACCGTTTTCTTGTGAGCATTTGTATTTCTCTATACTCAATTACGGATTTTTGCTTTTTTTTAATGACATTCAACAAATATTTAACGTCTTCTGTTCTTCTATCAGCCTTCATACAATCATAAGCAGCTTTGGCATGTTCTATAAAATATTTTGTAAGCTGCCGTGCTCTAGAAAAAGTCAGCTCGTTAATCTGTGGTGATATTTCTTCAATTTTCGTATTACTAAAAGGTAATTCGTTTGCGTAATCAGCTACATGTAATAAACCTGCAACTCGTATGATCTGACCCGCCAACTTACTTCCCCACTCCTTCATCTCTGCCAAATCACCCCCTTCCAAGAACATACTTTCCACATCTTCCCTCAACGTTTCCTCTAACCTTCGTGCGTTTTCATCAAGTGTAAGCTGGATAGGATCAGGTACTTCAAAACTTAATAAATTCCTAATCGTTGTAGAATAAGCATTTTTCACTTCTTCCTTTATTGACTCTGGTCTTATTTTACGGTTTCCGACCAGTGATTTAGGAAAAGAATATAGAAACCTAGGCATCAACCCCCTTTCTTGAAAACTAGGTGGAGTATCCTGCACAACGTGGGGCTGTACAAATAGTCCAATAGTCAGAGCAGGATTTCGTAAAACCTTAGCAGCCCTCCCTATCCGATCAACTGCACAATAGTCCCCGCTGAAGCCTTTTAAAAATATTTCAATATTCGCTTTTCCATCGGAAGAATATCGTCCAGCCATAATACTGAAAATCCCGCCTCCTTCTGCCGATAAAATAGCCATTTTTTCATTATTTTCAGCTAATAAATCCGCAAGTTTTTCCGGCGTTACATCTTCTGTTATATAACGTGGTATAGTGAGTAACTTTTCTTCTTGTATTTCGTTGGTTAAATCCTTAATTTCCTTTAATGTTGCTTCTTCCCCATTTTTTGCATACTCTTTTTCATGTCGCTCTAATCGTTTTCGTTTTGCTTTTAATATTGCTTTTTGTTTAGAGACTTTCAGACCCAACCGCTCTCTTTCTTGTTGTTCAAAAATTGTTATCGGCTCTTGCAAAGCTTTGAACACAGCACTTTTACGATTACCCGAAGGGAGTGATATAATAGAATATGTGTTCAAAGATTCACTCCATTCTCCTGATAACTTTACGTAGAATTTTTTCATCAAGGTTGTTGATAAAACAGATATTGTTGCCATACCAGCTGCATCTATGGGAGTTTGTGTAGACTCAGCCACCCCTTTGACATAATCCCGCAACCAAACAGGGAACACATGTACGGGAAAGACAGGTAGTTCATATTCATCTATAGGAACAGGCTTTACCCATTGTACTCCCTCCTGCTTCATCTCTGATTTTTTCCCTTCTTTCAAAGATTCATATTCAGCCATTTGTTGGATGTTTATCCCCATTCATTCCCCTCCCTTTCAATCGTTCTATCTCGCGTTTTAGAATACTATTAAACGTAGTCTCCATTACTTTCTGTGACTCTGGAGGGGTATTCCGTTCGTTCCATAAGAGCATTATTTCATATGCTACAGGAGCGGCTATACCATGTCTTAATAAATAACCGGCAAGAGAGGCTGCAGACATGTTACGATTTCCCTCAGGAACACCTTTAAGAATTTCTATCCAATAGCTTGCAGGTTTCTTTATCTTCTTCTCCTGCTGTGGATCTCCTATTAGTCGGAATAACCATTCCGGTATATTTGCTAGTGGACTTTTATCTGGACGACTTGATACTTCCCATTTATAACGCTGACCACTAATATGAACAGAAGGAGATACTACAATATAACCACCATCCCCTCTGATATCGATACCTGGTAAAATGCCAACCTTATTTTTAATTCGCCTATAAGGAGATGTTTTAAATAGAATATGTCGACCATCGCCGCCTGTAAGTGCTTCAACTGTTTGAGGAAGTCTGCCGTGTTCTACCATCAGATTGTGGAATGAGTCATCTCCTCCATTACGAGGATCTATATCTAAAGCAATAACTCCACTTATACTACCAGTTGGGATGCCGATATTCGCCTGAGGCCATTTCTTCCACCATTGATTGATCAAATGTAGATCTCTTGTTGCTGCATGAACCCCTTTTGCTATAAGTGGGTGCTTCCCTTCACTGCCACATTGTCTCCCACAAGTGCAATTATCAAATGAAATACCGTGTAAAGGAATCACTGGCCAGCCTAAACTTTGAGTGTAGGCTATGGCTGATATATGCATTTCTGAATAAGAAGAAATTATTGGTACACCCTCCTTCCATGGTTAATTACCTTTTTCATTTTTGTACTCCTGATCACTTATCCAATCATCAATTGAATGACGATCAAATATCAGTACTCTTTTGCTTAATCGAACATGGGGAATTTCTTTCTCACGTACCAACTGGTAAACCAAATCCTTAGACACACCTAGATACTCCGCAACTTCTGCAACTCTCATTTTTATACGCAATTAGACCTCTCCCTTAGGATCATTTTTCAAATTATCGATGATATTATGGATTTCTTTTTTCTTTTCGATAGATAATTCCTTACGCAACAACCTGCTGAAATTGCCCTCATGTATCCCAACTGCTTCCGCTACTTGCCAGTGTTTTAATCCTGCCTTACTTATTGCCTCTCTGAGATCTTCATTCTTCAATATCTATCCTCCTGTTGATTTTAATGATGTTGTTGATATATACTTAAATTATCATTAAATTTAACGATATTTAAGATATTTATAGCTTTATATCGTTAAATTACGTTAATTTTTATTTTTTGGAGGGATTATATTGGAACTTATTTATGAAACAATTCATCATAGCGGTCAGATTAAAATGGAAAGTACAACGAGTCTGAAAGACATAAAACAAGAAACTATTCCAAAAGAGGTAGATGAAAAATGGTTAAGAGGGATGAATAGGCGTTCGATATACGAAAGCCTTTTTGTCCAACAATTCATTAAATCTCCTATAGCAATGACAAATTATGATTTCTTTGTGCAACAGCTAATAAAGATGGACACGCCGTGCCTTTTCAGTATGGTTGATGATTATAAAGATATAAGAAAGGATACAAAGGGGATTGCCAAAGAATTCGCCTCCTTAGAGACAGATAAGGAAATCCTAGCATTTGCAAATAAATACGGTTTGCTTGGGATTTTAACTCAGCCTTCTAGTGGTACCATCGACTATTATTATCCAACTGTGTTCGAACCTGTTTACTTTTGGCGACATCATATTAAAGAGGTCAAAAACTTACTAAAAATATATAGCACATTGAAAAAGAAAAATATTGAAACAAACACAGATATTATTGGTGATATAGTAAACTACAATTCATCTGCACAAGGAGACTTTGAATGGATAGATGGAGGAGAAAAAATTCCAGTTTATATATATGAGGAAGACTTAACCACACGAGAGGATATTGATCACTTAGATGAACTTGCTGGAGTTCACATTTTAGGCAATGTGATAAGAAATAGAATGAAGAACACCATTAATTTAGATTTTGGTGATATTGTTCCTTCCCAAAAATCCTCTATTGGGTTTAGGTTCAAAGAAACTTATATCACTAATTATTTATTGGGGGCTATTTATTACGATTTATGGACCCTCATAAGTAACAATGAAAATGTTTTATTTTGTCCATACTGTGGAGACCCATTTACAAAGTCTGGGCGGAAAAAGTTTTGTTCTGACTCATGCAGAGTCATGGCCCATAATGCAAAAAAGAAAGGGGATAAATAATGTGGCTGGAAGTATAGAAAAACGGGGGCAAGAATCTTGGAGACTTATATATAGCCTAGGTTATGATCAACACGGTAAAAGAATTAAGAGAACCAAGACAGTGAAATGTAAAACAAAAAGTGAAGCAAAAAAAGAATTAGCAAAGTTCATTACGGAAGTTGAAGCGGGTGAATATATCGCTCCCGAAAAGATGAAATTTGCTGCTTTTATAATTGAATGGGAAAAGAAATATGCTGAAAAACACCTCAGCCCTGCGACTATAACTTCATATCGAACTCATTTGAAGAATCGGATTATCCCCTATTTTGGCCATAAGAATTTAAGCCAAATCAAGCCAATTGATATTGTTAATTTTCTAGAACACCTTCAAGAGGAGGGTCAAAGACAAGACGGGAAAAGTGGGGTGTTATCTTCTTCATCAGTAGAATATAACCACCGAATATTGCGAAATATTTTTTCCAGGGCTGTAGAATGGCAATTGATAAAGAAAAGTCCTGTTGAAACGGTTAAGAAACCTAAAAGGATACAAAAAGAAACATCGGTATTTAGCCAAAAAGAAGCAACGGAAGTTTTCACCCATTTAAGAAAAGAAAAGCCGATGTGGAGAATAATGGTTATACTTGCCTTAACTACAGGAATGAGACGTGGAGAGCTGTTAGGACTGGAATGGAAAAATGTTGATCTCGAAAAAGGCACTATACAAATAAAACAAACACTCACATATACGAATAAACAGCACATTGTTAAAGAACCCAAAACGAAAAACTCTATTAGAATGGTTTCACTTCCTGCATCCCTAATCGAAGCTTTGAAAACATACAAACACTTTACAAATAAAGAACGAATGAAAGCAGGTGACCATTGGGAAGGTGGGAATTATTACTTCCTTTTTTCTTCCTGGCATGGCAAACCATTGCATCCTTCAAGTGTAACAACATGGTGGAAACGTTTTATTAACAAGAATAACCTCCGTTACATCCGATTTCATGATCTACGCCATACATCTGCTACTCTACTGATTAATCAAGGTGTTCACGCAAAAACAATCAGCAGCCGCTTAGGTCATGCCGATATCCGTACCACCATGAATATCTATGGCCATGCTTTACAAGAAGCAGACCAGGAAGCAGCGAATCATTTTGATTCTTTTTTTATGAATAGTGCTTCAACTAATTCTTAGAAAAAAGTTTAAAGATTGATGTTATTTTTCAGTGTTTACCCATAACATACCGTAAAAAAGGAATCTATTTTCATAGGTTCCTTTTTTTGTGAATAAATGATTAAATTATGTGGAGACTTTCTCATTAGCCATTTCTTTTTGCATATTATCAGTCTTTTCCATTTCTTCTTTTACTTTAGAGATAATTTGCTCTCCCACTGAATGTATAAACTCCAACTTTATTTGACTATTCCATTCTTCATCCACTTCTGCTTTCTCAAAACTGTTAATGATACCTGGAGTTATTAATTTATACAAAATTAATGTAAGAAGAATTTTCTCTTTATGGCTTTCTTCAAAAGCAATTTCTCCTTCATATTCAATTAAACGAACATTTCCTTTTTGAGCTAGCTCAAATAAAAAGTTTTCATTCTCATTAAAACTTATACTTAATCTTAATGATTTCAATGTATCATCACCGAAAATAAAGGCTAGAGTACCTAATAAAGCAGAGATTCGTTCTCCTTCCCCTGACATTAAATGTGCATTATCTATTGCAGCACCACTATATCCTGTGAAAGATTTTATAGTCATAGTAGGACTTTCAGATAAAATCTTATCTCCAGTTAAGAATTTACTTAAAAGCCAATAATATGTACTATCCGATATATGGAATGCTGGGGGAAGCAATGTAGTTGAACCCCATATCTCATCTTTCATTAAATCCTTTAAAATGAAATTTAATTTATATTGACTTTTAGTAAGGTTCATATATATTGCAGCGTATACAGAATCCTCATTTTCAAAAAATAAAACATCGGTTTCAACTTTATTTATTCTATCTGATCTATCCAACCACTCATCATTCTGACTTTTTACAATATTCTTTGCTCTCTCAATATATGCGGTTAAATAAATGTATTTAAATTCTAACTGTTCATTGTAAATAATTTTATTTACACCTAGCGTTTCTTCCGCACTGCCTGGCAACCATCTTTTCCGAAGAGTATCCCCTTGCGGCCATTCCCCTCTTTCAGGCCTTGCATCCAAGTTAGAATTTTCAAAAAGTTTTTTAGACGCTTCTTCTATATTTGGAATATTGTCTAATTGAACTAGTATAACCGGAAATTCCATACTCAACTTCCTTCCTCTAGAATAATTTTACATGATTTCAAATCAGTTTTGACAAAAATATTCATAACCCAATCAAAACAAATTCTAATAAATTTACTTTTAGAGTTGATTCCAACTTTAATGCTTATATAACCGTCTCGTTTAAAATTGGAATTAGCCATAATAGAAAGTTTCCCGTCCATGGTAGTACTCCAGTCACTTTCTGATAACATGTCTAAAAAATTTAAAGATATTTCTCCAGGACGTTTATATAATTCAATCATTTGGGGACTACCATTAATCTGAGGCTCAATTGAAAGCCACTTTGGATGCCAAATAATACTCACTCTTATACCTTTTAAAATTAAATCAAACAACCATTTAACGTATGTAATCTTAATTTTTCCATTTAGTTTTATATGCGTTGGGCTTTGCATTCCTATTTGTTCTTCATCAAATGGAATAGAAGTTATGTTTTGATTGCTTTTATAATCGCTAATCGAAATCTTAATTTCTACAGGTTTTTTGAAAAGTTTCGAAAGTATGATCACTGCAAAGTTATACAAAAAAGTAAGAAGTGCCACATCTATAGCTCCGTAGATGGTGATTGGAATATTCTTTTTTGCCATAAAAGAAGCTAAATCAAAAGCTAAAAGATTATCTGCTTTCGTATATAGATAAGTGAATGGACGAATTTCTAAAAACCATACCAATATTAAAACCAATGGGATAGACCCTGCTTGTAGGAGCCATTTTATGAATTTAAATGTATTAGTCAAATCAAACAACCCACTTTAGTAACACAACATTTCTCCAGCAGTATCAAATAAATCTTCGGCGACGAATACAATTCCGTTATTTCTAAAAACTATCCTATGGTTTTCGAAGGTAAAGCTAACAGATTCAAATTCTACTCCATACTCTTCTTCTAGTCTGTTAATTTCATTAAAAATATGTTTTTTACATATCTCTTTATCTGAATCTGGTTTTGATATTTTAAAGATATATTCATTTATTTGTGTCAATTCTTCTTCAGGAAGATCCATATTAATTGTAAAATTAGGTCTGCATCCTATCGATCCAATATTTTCAATGATTTCAACAAAATGTAGAGAAGTCATAATGAACTGTTGTGTAAGTGTAAATGGAACTTTTTTCATAACATGCTTCAATTTATTTTTTTCATAATCATATTTGATTCCAATAATATCAGTATTTTTAAATTCAACAACATTATTTTCACCAAAAATCTCACTTAGTGAACTGAACCCCTTTTGATCAAATAATTTAAACATCTTTAATTGTTGTTCCACCATCCAACATATCACCTCTCTTTAGTTTGTTTTCTAAATTTTTCTTATTAAGAATATCATTATATATATTTATAAACAATTATTTTAATTACATTTATTCAAATAATTGTTAATTTTATTTATATCACCAAATTTTATAAACGTTCTTCACTTATTAAAATAATTAAATATTGTCCCCAGATCGTCCCCAACAACCCTGTTATAATAAATTTGATTAAAAACTGTACCAATAAAAAAAGCCCTTTTATCAAGGACTTGTAGTAATCTGTTATGGTGGAGCATAGCGGGCTCGAACCGCTGACCTCTTCGCTGCCAGCGAAGCGCTCTCCCAGCTGAGCTAATGCCCCTTATTTGTTGTACTGTTAGTATATCCAAAATTACTCACATATTGTATTGTACTTCGTTCCAGGGAATTCGTCAATTGTATGATTAAAAGAAAAAAGGTCGATCTTTTGTAGCGCGGAGAAAATGGACATCCATGTCAACGTACGGTATTAGGGGGACTTAGACGCTGGTCGATAAATTCCATATTATCCACGGGGATTATTCGTCCATTTCGATCCTTGTAAACGATATGGTCCCTTGTAAATTTTTCCGGTGTATCTATTCCTACAGATGCCGCCAGAAAGAAGAGACCTTCACGTAAGGATAATATGTAGTTGCATACCCTGTACGACTTCTCTTCTATAATCAATGCTTTTTGCAACTTAGGATCTGTGGTAGCAACTCCGACTGGACAATTATTCGTGTGACATACTTGTGCTTGGATGCATCCAACCGAAAACATCAGTCCTCTGGCGATATTGACAAAGTCAGCTCCTAAACTCAATGCTACAGCCACTTTGTCAGGCGTTAAAAGCTTACCAGATGCAAAAATTTTCACTTTATGACGGATACCGTATCTTTCCAGTGTGTCATGAACGAAAGGCAGAGCGGTTTTGATCGGAATCCCGGTTGAATCAGCAAGTTCCTGGTAGGATGCCCCTGTTCCCCCCTCGCCTCCATCCACAGTGATAAAGTCTGGGTGTTTCCCTGTTTCTTTCATATATGCGACCAGTCTTTCAAAATCATTGGTGTTCCCCACTACCATTTTGATCCCTACGGGTTTACCACCTACTTCTCTCAATTCGGTTATGAAGTCCAACATTTCCTCGTTATTCCCGAATTCCTTGAACCGGTTAGGGCTGTCAATGGATTTCCAGGGTTCTACATTACGGATTCCAGCGATTTCAGGAGTTACCTTGGAGCCATCAACATGTCCTCCCCGGGTTTTTCCACCCTGGGCCAGTTTCAATTCAAACGCTTTTACTTCTTTAAGATCACTCTTCTTTTTGAATTCTTCCCACGAAAACTTTCCGTCTTTGGTGCGGACCCCAAAGAGTCCCGGTCCTATTTGGCAAATGATATCGCATCCGCCTTTTAAATGATAGTCAGAAAGTCCCCCTTCCCCGGTGTTCATCCATGTGCCTTTGGCTCGGGACAAGCCTATGGATAAAGCAGTAAGCGCCCGATCACCAAGGGAACCGAAGCTCATGGCGGATTGGCCTACCAGACCTCTTACTTTGAAAGGATGGCGGGATGTCCTTCCACCGATGACAGGTGAATCCTCTTCGTTCAATAAGAAGGGATCGGCCTGGATCTCTTCCCTATGTTCTTTACGTAGAAACAAATTATCCTTTTCAATCTGATAGATTTTGGTTTTCACCTTATCGTCATTATCTACCCTTAGTTCATTTCTCTGTTTGGGGAACATAGTATTCCGGATATAAAAACCTTCCTCTGAAAAGTTCCGTTCTGAACCGAAACCGAGCATCCTGGATTTATACTTCCCGGCTATCACTGTGTTCTTGAACTCCCTTCTTGAGAAAGGTGTTCCTTCATTATCATTCAGAAATAAGTATTGCCGGAGTTCGGGACCCATCTTTTCTAATATATATCTCAATTTCCCGAGAATAGGAAAGTTCCGTAACACAGCATGTTCCTTTTGTTTCTGATCGGTCCACCACAAAAACAGGACAAGCGAACATGGCACAACAAATAAGAATAGGAGAATCCCGATAAGGAATACGAGTATGAGGATATTCTGATCCATTTAAAACCACCTCATTAAACCAAGAAATTTGCCATACAACGGAAAGAACCGCATGTACCGAAAGCCCTTCACCAGTCCGATATTCCTTTATCGAGAAGAGATAGTGAGGCTTTAAAATAAACGTTTTAGTGCTTTTCTTAGCGGAGGCATATCTATTTCATGTTCCTTAAAGAATTTTTTCATGATATGCTTCGAGTAACCTGCAGCCTGTCCGTATGTGATTTTACCAGGTAAAGGTGGCTGATCCTCGATTATCACATCGATGATGACCGGCTTCTTCTCTCGGGCAGCCTTTTTAAAGGTGTCACTCAACTCACGATGGTCTGATACTCTGTATCCTTCACCCCCGCAAGCTCTAGCAAATGCTGCAAAGTCGATATTTTCAAGATCCGTCCCATACTCCAGATGACCTTGTTCTTCCTGCTCGTATTTGATCATCCCGATCTTTTGATTATTCATGATCACCACAATGATGGGCATGTCGTATTTAACCGCTGTGACAAAATCATGCATGACCATGGTAAAACCGCCATCGCCACAAACGGTCACCACTTGCCGTCCTGGATAAGCAAAGCTGCCTGCAATTGCCCCTGGCAACCCACAACCCATCGTCGCCATCCAGCTTGAGATAAGAAATTTTTGGTGAGTGATCTTGAAATGTCTGGCCATCCACACCGTGACATTTCCGACGTCTACCGATAAGATTGCATCATCATCAACCACTTCTTGTAGCTTCGGGATGACTTCTTGGGGTTTTATTGGAGACGAAACTTGGTTTTCTTCCTTTTCAATATGTCTCCACCAATTCACCATATTTTCTTGACATTCTTTCAGGAAGGTCCTCTGTTCCTTCATTGGCAGTTGATCGTTCCATTTTTGAAGGGCGATGGATGAATCTCCAACAATGCCTACCGTCACTGGATATCGTTTTCCGATCTGGCTTGGATCAAGATCGATCTGAACGGCTGGAGCTTTATCAGGCAGAAAATCCCTGTAAGGAAAAGAGGTACCGATCATGATAAGTAAATCTGTTTCTTCCATTGCCTCATAAGCTGGTTTCGTTCCAATTTGCCCGAGCTGACCAAGGTTATACGGATGTTTGTCAGGTAAGGTCCCCTTTGCCGGTAAAGTGAAAATAATAGGCGCAGCAATTTTTTCTGCAAACCTTACTAGCTCATCCCTGGCTTTGTTAGCTCCTGTTCCTGCAAGGATGACTGGCTTTTTCGCCTCTTTTATGTACTTCAAGCCAGCATCCAGGTCCTCGTCAGAAGGAATTTGCTTTGAAACAGAGGTTGTCTCCGTCAAGTTCGGTGTATAACCTTCGATCTGTTCCATTGGAATATCATCTGGAATGATCAAGACGGAAACACCTTTTTCAGCATACGCCTTACGGATTGCTTGGTCGAGTAATGATGGAAACGATTCTGGAGATGAGACCCTTTGGTTGAATACCGATACATCTTCAAACAATTTCTCAAGGTGAACTTCCTGAAAAGCATCATGGCCTACTTTATCCGTAGGGACTTGTCCAGCTAAGACCAATACAGGTGCACGGTCTGCTTTTGCGTCATATAGGCCGTTGAGTAAATGGATCGCACCTGGACCCCCGATCGAAAGACAGACTCCGATTTTACCTGTCAATTTCGAATAAGAAGACGCAGCTAACGCACCTACTTCCTCATGCCTTACTTGAATGAATTCGATCCTTTCTTTTTGTACTCTAAGATGTTCGACAAAGTTGTTGATCGAATCCCCTGGTAGTCCAAAAATATGTTTGATATCCCAATGTTCAAGAACTTCCGCTGCTACCTTTCCTGCTGTATGCTTCATTTCTGTTCCCTCCATATGCCTTATGCCTTTTCTAATTGATTACCACAAAGCATCAGGAGTAAAACAAACCGATATATCCAAAGCTATCTTACATCTGTTTTTTGGGGGGTCCTAAAGTACTTGTAGCCCCTGCTGAGTACCTCTTTTATACTAATACAAATGGCTCACTTAATCTGGTATTGATCAAGATCTCCAATTCTTCTGTTCTCTTTTCGCAATAGGAGGATCCGTTTATCAGTTCCTGGTCGATATATCCTGGATGGCACATAACCTCGACATTGGAAACGTCTCCTATCCTTTCGTGTAACGTGGAAAAATAGGCTTCAGTAACATTTTCCCTGATAAAGTCACCATAGAAAACATCCGTCAACAGTTTTACACCGGGTACCTTTTCACTATAAAAAACATTGCGTACTGGCATATCATATTTTTTGGATAACCTTTTTACGATTGGGAGCAGTTCGGGGTGGTTGTGCATATGATGATGACTGTCAAAGTGAGTGGGTTCCAATCCCAACCTTAGGAAGTGTTCAATCTGTGCTTCCCATTCTTTATCGATTTCTTCCAGTTTAAGATCCTTTTGAACATCCCTCGTCAGGATAAATTGGCCGTCATCATTCGTCAATGAAGGGACATTTGGGGAAATAGCGTCTCCACAGGTCAGAGTTAGATGAATGCCCACACGTAAACCGGGATTGTTTTTCGCCAATTCTACTGCATGCTCTGTTCCTGGCATGTTTACGAACATCGTGGTTGAATTCACAATCCCATATTTGTAAGCATCGATGATTCCATGGTTGACTCCTCTGGAATATCCGAAATCGTCCGCATTTACTATCAACTTAATCATGACATAGTCGCCCCGCCCTTTTTTCTTCATTGTAGATGGAGCTATTGAATAGATAAAGTATTATGGATCATTTATTTCCTGAATTCACCATCAAGATGAATTGGACGAGGAAATAGGATAAGATCCCATAGACGATCAAGGCAAATATACTCGTCAATTCCAGTTCATACCGCCCTTGAATGGAAGGCGACGGAAAGATATTTTGAAAAGGTGATAATAGCGGAATGGTCAAATTATAAACCCATTGGACAAATGGTGTAAATGGATTGGCACCGAAAAGCTTCAGGACAATACGTAATAGGATGAGTGCTTCGATAATGCCCATGAACAGGTTGACCAAATAAATGCCAAACGGCCTTCGCTTCATCTTCATTCCTCCTTTCAATAAGTTTCTATCAATTAAGATATGGTTATACTGCTAATAATGACACTACTTGACCATAGGTGAATGGAATGAAAACAATCACTTTGCAATATTTACGGCTTCCGCCTATTGTGCGGTTAATCATCATCGTTTTTTCTGTCATTTTTATTTTTGGAATGACAATCCATTTCATTGAACCAACCAATTTCCGGTCGATCTTTGATGGGGTCTATTGGGCGATCGTTACAGCTGCAACGGTAGGATATGGCGACTTTGTTCCAAAAACAGGGTTGGGAAAGTTGATGGCGATGATGTTGATACTGTCTGGAACCACTTTCCTTACTTACTTTTTTGTACAGGTGGCTGGATATACGGTGAAACGCCAGGCCGGACTCATCAAAGGTGATATGGCTTTTGAAAAAAGCGGCCAAATCATCATTATCGGTTGGAATGAACGGGCAAAAGACTTGATTGAACAGATTCACAATCAAAATCCGGAACAAAAAATCGTCCTGATTGATCGGACACTTCCCCAGAATCCGTACCAGTTTGGCAATATCCATTTCATTCATGGAAAACCATTTGAAGATCTGACCTTGCAGAAAGCCAATGTCCAAGAAGCAAAAACAGCCATTTTGACCGCAAACAATCAGGTCAGTGAAGAACAGTCCGATATGGATGCTATCCTTACTTTGTTATCAGTAAAAGGAATTAGTTCTAGAGTGGTAACGATCGTTGAGATATTAACACCTGCTCAATATGAAAATGCGAAACGTGCAGGTGCGGATCATATCATTAACACATCGAATATTGTGAGTACAGCCTTTTTTGAAAACCTTCGTTATTGAAGAAGCAGTTCCTCCAAATCCCGAATCATCTCTTCACCTAATTGAATCCACTTATCATCAATGGATCCATCCGGATCCTGGGGTTCAGAAAATTGGTTGAAGGAAGCGGCGGCATTACCACCGACACCCGTATGGTCATCAAGCCCTCTCTGATAGACATGGTGCAGGAGATAAGGGGTTCGGATACTGACGATACAGTCATTTTTATCAAGCTCTCCCTTAATCGCCTGAAAAGGGACCCGAAGATACATATAACCTTGTTCGTCATCAAGCTTATAATCGAATGTACCGTGATCGTAGTCCCAGCCCCCGCCGATGTCATACCCTAGTGGTTTGAGGGTATATTCCAGTTCATTCAGTTCAAACTGTTCTCCATCTAATTTAGATTGTATTTGAATCATTTTCCGTTTCTCCCTTCAAGAAAACTATATCTTTATCGTAACCACTCTCCTCTCTTTTCATTAAAAATGTGCCGACCGAAAATTCGCGACACACCTACGGGATAAGGGAGACGGAGGGGACCCCGTAATGAAAAGGCTTTGCGTATCGACTAGTCCTGTAAATAAGAAAAACCCACGAAGGAAAAATGAAATTTCCCCGCAGATTTTCTTCGTTCTTTTTTTGAAACAAATAGTGCTGTAAACGTAGTGGACAGCTGTCCCGTTAAGTGGATAAGAGGTTTTTGTAATTCATCGGACTATTGAGTAAATAAGGTCCCCTATGTCCGATAAGTGGTATAAACATTTATTTCAATCGACGTTCCAATTCTTCCTTCAAGTCCTCAAATCCTTGTTTCCCAAGCAACGCAAACATGTTTTTCTTATAGGCTTCGACACCTGGTTGGTCGAACGGATTCACGCCTAACAGGTATCCGCTGACCGCACACGCCTTTTCGAAAAAATAGACCAAATAACCGAAGTGGTATGCGCTGAGTTCAGGTATGTTCACGACAAGGTTAGGCACTCCGCCATCTGTATGAGCAAGCAAAGTTCCTTCGTATGCTTTCGTATTGACGAAATCCATCGTTTTGCCAGCCAAGTAATTGAGTTTATCAAGATTTCCTTCGTCCTCTTCGATTGTAACTTCTTTTTTAGGTTTTTCAACGTTCAATATCGTTTCAAACAGATCACGGCGTCCTTCTTGTACGTACTGGCCGAGTGAATGAAGGTCTGTGGAAAAGTCAGCTGACGCTGGAAAAATCCCTTTGTAGTCCTTTCCTTCACTTTCACCATAAAGCTGTTTCCACCACTCGGCTACATAATGGAGCGCAGGCTCATAATTGACCATCAATTCAGTCGTTTTCCCTTTGTTGTAAAGGGCATTACGGACAGCAGCATACTGATAAGACTCATTTTCGGCCAAGTTCGGATTGTCATATGTGTTCCGGGCGTCCGCAGCACCTTTCATCATCTCCTCAATATTGATTCCAGTAGCTGCAATCGGGAGGAGGCCAACTGCGGTCAAAACCGAATATCGTCCACCGATATCGTCAGGGATGATGAAGGTTTCATAGCCTTCTTGATCAGCGAGGGTTTTCAGGGCCCCTTTCTCGCGATCGGTTGTTGCATAAATACGCTTCCGTGCTTCCTCCTTCCCATACTTCTCCTCTAAAAAGCTGCGGAAAATACGGAAGGCGATCGCTGGTTCTGTCGTTGTTCCAGACTTCGAGATGACATTGATCGAAACATCTTTGTCTTTCAACACATCAAAAAGATCCTGAACATACGTAGAACTGATATGATGCCCGACAAAAATGACCTGCGGCGTATTGCGCTCTTCTTGATTCAACATGTTGTAGAACGAGTGGTTCAGCATTTCGATAGCTGCTCTTGCCCCGAGATACGATCCACCGATCCCGATGACGAGAAGGACTTGTGAATCGGACTTGATTTTTTCAGCTGCTTTTTGGATTCGCGAAAACTCTTCCCGATCGTAATTTTCCGGGAGGTCGATCCAGCCAAGAAAATCGTTTCCGGCCCCTGTTCCGCTATGTAATGCTTCATGCGCTGTTTTCATTTGATCTGTTAGATGGTCAATTTCATGTTGACCAATGAATGACAATGCTTTTGTATAATCAAAACGAATTGTAGATGTCATATTACCCCTCCGTCTTCTATTACTGCTATCATAAATCACTTTATCGGAATGAAAAATTGAAAGCAACCACTTCCCTTAATGTAAACGATTACACACTCAATTATTTCATGCTTTTAATTTTGGGAGGAAAATAACAACGATCAGGAGTAAAAAACTGGTACTTATGATCCCGGTCCAGGCGAAGTGATCCCAAAGTTTCCCGACTGCTGTACTCCCGATTGCCACGCCTACATAGTAATTGATCAGGTAAAAGCTTGATGCACCGCTTTTATGATGTGTGGCTGTCCTGCTGACAAGGGCCGCAGCCATCGAATGGGCGATGAAAAACCCTGTACAGATCATACCGAGTCCTATCAGGATGAGCGGAGTATATTGAATTGCTGTCAGCCATGTTCCGATCGCCAACAAGCTGAGCCCACCGAACATAACCCTTGAAAGGCCGACTGTAGGCGAAATCCGGCCAGCTAATGGAGGGGCTAGAACACCTAGAGCATAGGCAAAGTAAGTGAATGAAATCATTTTCAAAGTCCAGTTGAAAGGTTCGCTATGTAAATAGAACGGCAGGTAGGTCCAGATGGCAGTGAACATCGTTTGCAGAAAAAGCCCCATGATGAACAGGGGAATGAGACGTATATCCGTCAAATGAACAAACATACCTCTTAGATCTGAAACGAGGGAAGCTGATTTTTTTTTGAATAGGCGCTCTTCCGGCAATAAAAAGAGAAAGAGCAGGATGACGATGACTCCGAAACCGGATAAGCTCAGAAGTGTCGTCTGCCAGCTGAAAAGGTCTGTAAAATAACCCGCAAAAACCCGACCGCCCATTCCTCCGAGTGCATTGCTTGCAATATAAAAAGTCATCGCTAGGCTCAAGTGTTGTTTATCGATTTCGTCCCCTAAGTAACCCATCGACGCCGCTGGAATTCCTGCAATGAAAAACCCTTGCAAAAACCGCAAAGCGACGATGAGTGAAAAGCTTTCTGCAAAGGGCATTGCAAATAAAGTAGCGACTGTTATGATGAGCGATAGGTTCATGATTGTCCTGCGGCCATATCGGTCAGCCAGGAAGCCGAGCACAAAGAGTCCGAGGATCATCGTAATGACTGAGGATGATACCAACAGACTGGAGTACGTCGGAGTTATATCGAATTCTTCGACAAACACAGGGAGCAATGGTTGGAAGATATATAAAGCCGAGAAGATAAGTAAGGATGCCACTGCAAGGGCAAGTATGATACGCCAGAACTTTGGACTTTGCTTCGTATATGGGAGTGCTTTTTCATGTTGAACATCCATAATGTTCACCCTTTTGTATTCCGAGAAGGTTAACGGCGGAAAACTAATTTTAACGACGAAATTCAATGGTTTAACGACGAAACTTTGATATTTATCGATGAAACGACAAAAACCTACAAAAAGATTAAAAGAAAAAGGCGTAGGATCCTTTCCCCTCGCCTTTCAAATCCTTATTTCTTGAATGTGTCCGGGAAGCTGGTGATGTCGATTCCCCAAACGGCTGGTAGATATAAATAGATCGCTATTGTTATGATGACGATGGATATAAGATTCAGCCCCAATCCTGCACGCGCCATATCCGGGATCCGCAGATATCCTGAACCGAACACGACTGCGTTCGGAGGTGTCGCAACGGGCAGCATGAACGCACAGCTTGCCGCTAATCCTGCAGCAATCATCAATGCATAAGGGTGAACGGATACAGCTGCTGCAAGTGATGCCATGATCGGGAACATCATGGTTGCTGTTGCCGTATTCGAGGTGATCTCCGTCAAGAAGATCACCATAGCTGTCACAATTGCAATGATCAGAATCAGATTTACCCCTTCAAGTACGGCCAATTGAGTACCAAACCACTCTGCAAGCCCAGACTCCTGGAAGCCGGCTGCGATTGCCAATCCACCTCCGAATAGGAGCAGGATACCCCAAGGCACTCCTTTAGCCGTTTCCCAATCGAGGAGAAACTCTCCCTTTTTCGTTGCTGATGGGATCATGAATAGGATAATTGCTGCAGTCATCGCAATATTCGTATCATTGATGTTTTCATTCAGGTTAACTAAAACGAACGACCTCGAGATCCAAGCAAGTGCGGTCAATGTGAAAACTGTCAAGATGACCTTCTCTTCAAGTCCCATCATACCGAGTGACCTTTTTTCCTTCTGAATCACTTCTCTTCCCCCAGGAAGTTCACGGATTTTCATCGGGAATGCGAACTTAACAAGGTAATACCAGGTGATGGCCATCATGATAATGACAATCGGCACACCGAACATCATCCATAACGCAAAGGAAATTTCGATTCCGTAAGTGTTTTGGATGACCCCTGCAAAAATGGTATTCGGAGGTGTTCCAATCAAAGTTGCAAGCCCACCGATTGAAGCAGAGTAGGCAATTCCAAGCATGATCGCTTTTCCGAAATTGAAATTTTTCACATCCGTATTTTCATGCCCTTCCTTTTTCAACTGTTCAGATACTTGATAGATGACAGCTATGCCGATTGGAACCATCATCATGGCAGTAGCAGTGTTTGAAATCCACATGGAAAGGAAACCAGTTGCAACCATGAATCCGAGGATAATTCGTTCTGTACTCGTACCGATTGCAGATATGATAAAGAGGGCGATCCGTTTATGGAGATTCCATTTTTGCATTGTCAAAGCAATCAGGAATCCACCTAAGAAAAGGAAAATCGTGTTATCACCATATGAGGAGGCAGTGATATCTCCACTCAATCCACCGGTAAGCGGGAAGAGAATCAACGGCAATAAAGATGTGGCGGGTATCGGGATCGCCTCTGAAATCCACCAGGTTGCAATCCATATCGTACTTGCCAAAATCGCCAATCCTTCAGACGAAAGTCCTTCGGGCCGGAAAAACAGGAGTGTTGCAAAGAAAAGCAATGGACCCAAAATCAGTCCGATTCCTTTCCGACTGCCGTATGATGGTCCTTGGCCGGCTCCAGATGAACGTGCAGTATAATTATTCGTGTTTGACTGAGTGGTGGATGACGATCCATTTTGTGTTGAAGAAAGTTTCAATAATTCCTTTGCTTGATCGTGCCATTTCCATAACGTTGTCCAAATAATACGTATTGATTGTTGCATCAATTCCCCTCCTGTCCCTTCATTCCTTTTACATTTCCCTTTACTATTGATGATAAAACGCTTTCATATTAATTTAAAGGAAGACTCTTGTATCAATGAATTAAAAGAGGTGTCCCTGATTGCCCTTCCTTTAAAGGAATTGCATCGGGTCACCCCTTTATTTCTTACAATGACATTTCTAAGATTTTCTCTACATCCGCTTTATTTTGCGGTCTGAAATTCCCGAACTCTCCTCGTGCCATTGCCCGATCTGCCATCAGGTCCATTTTCGAGTCATCAATATCGTAGTCTGCTAAGCGTGCTGGTGCACCAAGAGAGGTCCAAAATTCTTGAATATGATCAATCGCAGCCAGTGCAAGTTCGCGATCAGACTGATCAGATGGATCTACATGGAATACACGTACAGCCAATTGTTTCAATTTACGCTCTGCCTCATCGATATTATGTTTCATCCAATTCGGGAACAAAATTGCTAAACCGCCTGCATGCGGGATATCGTATACAGCTGAAACAGCGTGCTCAATATTGTGAGTTGCCCAGTCACCACGGGCACCCATCTGTAAAATACCGTTCAACGCCATCGTACCACTGTATAAAACCGTTTCACGATGCTCATAGTTTTCAAGGTCTTCAAGCAGCTTTGGTGCCGTTTCAATCACCGTCAGCAAGATCGCTTCAGCCATCCGCTCTTGTAGCTTCGTATTCGTAGCCGGATGGAAATAAGACTCCAGCACGTGAGACATCATGTCGACAATACCATAAACCGTTTGGTCTCGCGGAACGGTTATAGTATTGACGGGATCAAGGATTGAGAATTTAGGGAAGTTCAACGGGCTTCCCCATCCATATTTCTCATTCGTTTCCCAATTGGTGATGACAGAACCAGAATTCATTTCTGACCCTGTAGCAGCTAATGTCAAAATGGTACCGAATGGAAGCGTATCTTTCACTTCAGCTTTTTTGGTGATGAGGTCCCAAACATCTCCATCGTATTTTGCTCCAGCGGCGATGGCTTTCGTGCAATCAATGACACTTCCTCCACCGACTGCCAGCAAGAAGTCAACATTATTTTCACGGGCAAGTTCAACCCCTCTGCGAACAGTGGTTAATCTAGGGTTCGGTTCAACTCCGGACAATTCAGAAACCTGGGCTCCAATTGTTGACAACCGTTCCATGACCTGGTCGTACAAACCATTTCTTTTAATACTTCCTCCACCGTAAACGACCATTACATTTTTACCGTATTGAGGGATCTCCCCCGAGAGTGCCTCTACTTTGCCTTTACCAAAGATCAACTTTGTTGGATTTCGAAATTCAAAGGATTCCATCATACTCCTCCTCTTTATTTTTATTTTTTCAGGATTTTGGTTGGTATCGAGCATTCCTCTTTCGTAAGTACGTTAATATTATCCCGAATTCAATCCATTTAAGTAAAGTAATCTGTTTCACATAAAAAAATGTATAAAGAATGACCATATTTTCTAAAATAAGAAAGAAGTAAATTTTTCCACATTAAAAGGAGGTATAACGCAATATGAATGGACTTCAACGGACAGCGTTAGCATTAGTGATTATTGGTGCCATCAACTGGGGACTTATAGGCTTTTTCCAATTCGACTTAGTGGCAGCGATATTTGGCGGACAAGATTCTGCGCTTTCACGTATCGTTTACGGCTTAGTAGGACTCAGCGGATTGTATTGCCTCACCTTGTTGTTCAAGCCATCTGAAGAGTTTGAACGCGAAAACAGAACTGAAATGACATAAAGAAAACTCGGGCTTTGCCAAGCATTAACGAAGTCTGAGCTATAGTTGCACTTAGACTGAAGAGTATTGAAAAGCGGAAACGCCCTGATCAGCCACGAAGGTCACTGAATGTCCGACGAGGAGGCTCGAACCAAACCAAGTTCGGTTCTGCGTGGGTAACACTTCGACCTAAATCAATGTGTTGACCGCCACAGGAGGGCTGAAGTGATCCAAGTGGTTGGGCGTTGGAGCTAGACAAGGTTACAACTCTGAATTGTACACATGATAACTAGAAAAAGCAGCTAACGACCGGGTTAGCTGCTTTTAGGCTTATTTTTTTAAACGCTTATTCAATTGCGCTTGGCGGTCGTTGGATTCTTTCAACCAAACCTTGAGTTTATCTTCAAGAGTGTTGAACCCTTGTGCGTTATCGTTTTGAGCTGGGCGCTTTCGACGAGGACGCTGTTGCTGTTTTGGCTCAGGCGTATCCTGAGTTTTACGGATTGAGAGGGAGATCTTTCCGCTATTTTCTTCTACGTTCATAACCTTCACTTCTACTGCATCTCCGACAGATAGGTGATCATTTATATCTTTCACGTAATCGTGAGAAACCTCTGAAATATGAACGAGACCTTGATGCTGGTCATCTAGGGCAACAAACGCACCGAACGGTTTGATCCCAGTGACTTTCCCCTCAACTATGCTTCCAACTTCGTATTTCATACAAGTAACAACTCCTACAAATTTTTTAACTTTAACAGTATAACACACAACACGGGTTTATACAAAAGGGATTGTGCGTTCACAAAAGGAAGAAACCACTGGGATGACAATGGTTTCCTACTAATCCAAATGAATTTTTTCGGTCATACATCTAATAGGATAAATCAGCCTGATAAAGCATTTTTTTCTATGAAAGTGTCATCTTCAAGCATATAGCCCTGGAAATCATAAAGGTTTTCGACATAAATTTGATGCCATACCATGAATGTAAGGACAGTCCATAGCTTACGGCTGTAATCAAGCTTTCCGGTCCGATGTTCATCGAGTAAACGCAAGACGATTTTTTTGTCTAAATACCGTTCCGTTTTACTTTCTTTAATCAAACTTCTCGCCCAATCATACAACTCATTTTTCAACCAGTGACGGATTGGTACCGGGAAACCTAACTTTCTGCGGTAAAGGACCGAGTCTGGAACGATCCCCTTCATTGCTTCACGGAATGCGTATTTCGTCGTACCGTTGGTCACTGTATCTGTCGGGGCGATTTGAGACGCAACCCTGAAGACTTCTTTATCAAGAAACGGCACACGGAGTTCTAAAGAATTCGCCATCGTCATTTTATCTGCTTTTACAAGGATATCGCCTCTCAACCATGTATACATATCTACGTATTGCATCTTGTGGATATCATGATAACCTTTCGTCTTCTCGTAAATGGCAGATGTGACTTTCTTATAATTCCAATCTTTATTGTAAGATTTAAGCAGATATTCTTTCTCATGCTCACTGAACATTTTCGCGTTACCGATATAACGCTCTTCCATTGACATGCTGCCTCGTTCGATGAAACTCTTTCCCTTCATCCCCTCAGGCAATAGATTTGATAGTTGTTTCAACCACTTGCGTAACCCTAAAGGTAACATTTGATAGTTTCTTAAAGAGTTCGGTTCATTATAAATTGTATATCCACCGAACAATTCATCTGCTCCCTCTCCGGAGAGTACGACTTTTACATGCTTGCTCGCTTCTCTTGAAACGAAATATAGCGGTATCGCTGCGGGATCTGCAACGGGATCATCCATATGCCAAATTATTTTTGGTAATTCACTTATGAATTCCTCTGGTTTAACGATATAATGGATGTTCTCAACATTCAAGGCAGCTGCAGTTGAGACTGCAACGTCAATTTCGCTGTATCCTTGCCGCTCAAACCCAACTGTGAATGTCTTGATCTTAGGATTGATTTCACTGGCTAAAGCAACGATTGCACTTGAATCGATACCACCTGACAAGAAACTGCCCACCGGTACATCACTACGCATATGTACCTTCACGGAATCTCTCAAAACATTTCGGATTTCTTCTATCGTTCGATCAATCGGCGCATGTTTTACATGAAACGCCGGCAACCAGTAGGATTGGATGTTCATTTTTTGACCAGGTTGCTTTAGGAAGTAGTGGCCTGGCAGCAATCTTTGTATGCCTACGGACATCGTTTCCGGCTCTGGTACGAATTGATAAGTAAGGTAGTGATGAAGAGATTCTAAATTGACTTCATCCTGTTCCTTAAATGCGAGCAAGCTTTTCTTTTCGGATGCGCAAAAGAGATGTCCATTCTCTTCTAAGTAGAAGAACGGTTTGATTCCAAAAGGATCACGTCCGCCAAATAACACTTTCTTCTCTTTATCCCAGATCAGAAAACTGAACATTCCGCGTAGTTCTTTAATCGATTCTGGACCTTTACAGACATAGTTAGCCAATATGACCTCTGTATCCGAATGGGTTTCAAATTCATACCCATCCTTGACTAGAGAATCACGAAGTTCAATATAATTATATATTTCACCGTTGAAGATGATGCAGTAACGGTCGTTTTCATAAGATAACGGCTGATGCCCGCTTTCTAAATCTATGATACTTAGTCTGCGGAAACCGAAACGGATATGGTCATCATAAAAAAAACCTTCATCATCTGGACCTCTATGAGTGATAAGGTTGGTCATTCCTTTTAATTGTCTTATTTCATTTGCATCGATTTCTTGTTGTTGGTCAGAGACACAACCGACAAATCCACACATCTGACTTGCCTCCTTCAATTTCTTTCTAAAAATACCCATACTTTCATATTATAATCCGGTTCATTATATTAGACGAGTGACTTTGGTCTATGTTTCAGAAGAAAAACTATATTTTTTCCAATTTCACTTATATTACCCATATCGTTCACAAAAAGTTTGTTGAAAATACAGTTTTTTGATTTTTTTAGACAAATAATTCTGATAAGGTGTTTTTGCTTAAAAAAAGTTCCTGTTGAAGTTATTGTTGATCTATGCAAAATCCCCACTAATTTAATCAAACTGTTTAACAAAAGATAAAAAGAAAAAGACAGACTGATGTCTGCTCTGAGATGTATACACATTAAACCAGATTTTCTGGGTCGAGAAGTTCAGCTGCCTCTTTTTCAGACATTATCCCTTTTTCCAGGATGACTTCCCGAACTGTCTTTCCTGAACGAAAGCTTTCTTTTGCGATCTCCGCTGCTTTCTCATAGCCGATTTTCGGATTCAATGCAGTAGCAAGTGCCAGGCTTTTTTCCATTAACTCACTCATTCTGCCCTCATTCGGTTCGATCCCTTTTATGCATCGTTCAGTGAATGTTTCCATGCCTGTTGATAAGATGGTAATCGATTGCAGAACATTATAGCCGATTATTGGCATCATCGGATTGATTTCCAACTGACTTCCGATTCCAGCTGTTGATACACATGTGTCATTCCCTATGACTTGTGAACAGATCATATAAAGGTTTTCTGGGATGACCGGATTCACCTTTCCAGGCATGATGGATGAACCGGGTTGGACAGCAGGCAAATTCAACTCGGCAATCCCTGTTCTTGGCCCAGAGCTTAAGAGCCGGATATCACTAGAAACCTTAATCAAGTGAATGGCGGTTTCTTTCAATGTATGGCTCACGCGAATCGCTGCGCCAGTATTTTGCATGAAACTGAAGCGGCTCTTCGGCTGCTTGAAATCCAAGCCGGTAATTTCCGCCACGGCTTCAATGGCTCTGTCACTATATTCTGGATGTGAGTTGATTCCTGTACCCACCGCATTGCCGCCAAGACCGATTTCATATAAGAAAGGTTCGGCCATTTTCACTGCATCATAGGCATTCCGGATACTTTGTACGTAACCTTCGAAGGATTGTCCCAATCGCATCGGAACGGCGTCTTGTAAGTGGGTGCGGCCTGATTTGATGTACGGCTGGAATTCTTCAGCTTTCTCTTCCAATGCTTGAATCGTTTTTTCAAGTGCCGGGTACAACAGGCGGTGGAGTTCTTCAGCGACAGCTATATTGATGGCGACATGAATGGTATCATTCGTCGATTGTGCCATGTTGACGTCATCATTCGGGTGGACCTTTGTCCAATCTCCACGTTCCCCGCCTAATATTTCACTCGCCCTTGAAGCGATGACTTCATTCGCGTTCATGTTTTGGGAAGTTCCAGCTCCAGCCTGGTAGGCATCGACTACAAATTGGTCATCGAGCTTTCCGTCCATCACTTCTTCAGCAGCCTGGATGATGGCATTTGCCTTCTGTTCCTCAATCTGGCCAGTATCACGGTTTGCCACCGCTGCTGATCGTTTAATGATCGCTTGTGCCCGGATAAAAGCTCTAGGCAAGCGAAGCCCGCTTATTGGGAAGTTTTCGACGGCTCTTTGGGTTTGTGCTCCAAAATAGGCATCTTTCGGAACTTTGATTTCTCCTAATGTATCTTTTGCAATACGATAATTTTCCAAATTTACAGCTCCCATCCCTGATAATCTGCTATTATGTTATGTTCCACTTCATTCGCTTTTTAAACCCATTTGATTTCCAGTTACAGGCAGGTCATCTCCATCTCATTCTTGGGTAGTAAGGAAAACATCTATTATCTTGAGGGGGAAACTGATAAACCTTTGCAACTGGCTTGTTGATTTTACGATACTCTGTCCGGTAACCTGCTTTTGCTCTTTCATAGAATGTTCTCTCTGAAATCGGGCGTGGGGCTGACCATTCCAATGATTTCGGGTTCATCCACGAATCATGGGTGATCAGTTCCCTTTTATAGTAATAACGGTTACCGCTCGGGTATTCTTCACAAATGTAAATGACTGTTTGACGTGAATGCATGGTATACCTCCAAAATTATCGAATTATGTAACAGTTTACCCAAATATCGGGAATTACAACGATCAAGGCTATCGCCCGCTTGTACGAATTGAAACTGACCTAAAGAAAAGAGCTTGAGTTTCGCCAAGCCCTTTCTTTAATGTCAAAATCGTCTAACGCCAACCTCCGAACCACCACCAGAGTCCACAGATGATGAGCAAGATCACCACTATGACGACGACCGCCCACACCCATCCAAAACCAAACCCGAATCCTCCGATTCCAGGGTAAAAAGGATATGGTGGATAAAAAGGGGCTCCGCCATAAGGCGATTGCGCACCTGCAACCATTCCTGGAGACTGTACACCTGCAACTAGATTATTGGCACCAACAGGAACACATAACAGCGGGCTCTGTGCCGGCGCTGTCTGTGCTCCAGCTACCTGCTGCGGCTGTTGCGGTGGACAAGGTGGCGGGCAATATGGTTTCGGATGACAACCTGGACGTTCGTCCGATACATTTGATTCGAAATCGTATTCTTCATTATCGTAATACTGAGGCATTCCCCTAAACCTCCTTCTATTTCTTCATAATAAAATATGTACTTGAGCCAAAAAACGGAAGGCTTATATCCATGAAAAAGAGCCCTTTTTTAAGACGTTTGTCCAAGTGCATGGCTAATTTATTGTCATTTTTTTACCTACATGACCTGTGGATTGATGGAAATCCTAATTAAAAAGCAGAAGTCGGAGGGTAGTAAAATGGAGATGAGGGTATCTACACCTGAAGAAACAAACCCAGCAAAGCAGATACAGCTTCAGGATATCAATATATATTATGAACATTATCCTCATGGAAAAGCGGATGCTCCTGTCTTGATCATGATTCATGGGTTTTTAGGTTCTTGTTTCAGTTTCCGCAGGATCATTCCGATTTTGAAGGAACATTTTCATATTTATGCGATCGACTTGCCTGGTTTTGGGAAAAGCGAAAAGTCCAGAACGTTTATGTACTCATTAAAAAATTATGGTCAGCTGATCGCTGATTTCATTGAAAGCTTAAAGATAGAAAATGTTTATGTCATTGGTCACTCTATGGGTGGGCAGGTGGCAATGCATGCTTCCAAAATTGCTGCCGATAAAATCAACAAATTGATATTGATCGGTTGCTCCGGATATTTGAAGCGGCCAAGCCGTTTTATCGTCCAATGTTCTTATTTACCCTTTTTTGTTTATGTAATCAGGCATTGGATCAGTAAGAAAGGGGTGCATGAGAACCTTCTTACCGTCGTCCATAATCCATCACTGATTGATGATGAATTAATCAATGGCTATGCGCAACCCTTTAATGATCAAAAAACCTTCCATGCGCTCATCCGAGTGTTGAGGCACCGTGAAGGGGATATGCAGCCAGCGGAATTGCAAGAAGTAAGTCATCCTATCCTTTTGCTGTGGGGAAAACACGATCAAGTCATTCCCCTGCCTGTTGGCGAGCGGATGGTCAATGATTTGCCGAACGCTAAATTGAAGGTGTTTGAAAAAGCTGGTCATTTATTGCCTGAAGAAATACCGGAGGAAATCAGTGAAGAAATTTGCGGATTTTTTGATATTGTAAAATTGAACCAAATGTAGAAGGAGTATGCCTCAGAGGTAGTGAACCATTATTTTGTGGACATAGGAGACCTTATTCCATCAAAAACACGATCTTTACAAAAAAAATAGAGGGCACCAGAGACCCTATTTGCCGAATTCCTTTGAAAATCAGCTGTCTTAAAAACAGTTGTCCCCTAAACTGCCCCTTTTGTTATATCAGTTTCTTATCCCTTAATAAGCCGATCAGCTGTTCTTTTTCCAAATCTGTGAGCTTATACTCGGAATCACAGCCTTCATTCAATAGAACGATTTCCATTACCGTATCCCCGTCCATTACGACTAAAAGCGAGGGGTCTGTCAGTCCTTCAGGTATTTCACCTTTTTTCAACTCGAATGAAAGATGAAGGTTTTTCCACCTGTCTTCTTCCAGCAAGTCTACATGAACGTTCGAAAACACCCAATGTGAATAATCTCCTAAACCATATTGAATCATATATAAATACTCCTTATTATGAAATTTCTTTGTTCAAGCCTAAAGTTCGATTTTTTTCGTCAAAAACAGTCATAGCTTGTTGTGATTTAACGGGTAAAATAGTAGTAAGGGGGTTGTATTATGAAAAAAGTCACAGCTATCTCGCTATTTGTCGTTTCCTTTAGTGTGTTAGTCGTTTTGTTTTTGACTCTGGATTTTTTTTCAGAAACAGAAACTGGAACGAATGGTGCTATGAAGAGCGGATCGATCCATGCAGAAGTTCCTGATCCGAATGTTCCTGAATCGGAACCTGAAGAGATCACCACCACCGCATCCTTAATGGCAGTCGGTGATATTTTAATACATGATTACGTTTATAATCAAGCTGCTATAGGCAATGGAAAATATGATTTCACCCCTATGTTCCGGCTTGTGAAACCATACCTTGAAAGTGCTGATCTAACGATGGCAAATCAAGAAACGATGATTGGCGGAACAGAGATCGGGGTTTCAACCTATCCTTCATTCAATAGTCCTTTTGAGGTTGGCACCACGCTGAAAGAATCGGGAGTCGATCTCGTTACAATTGCTAATAATCATACCCTTGATCGTGGTGAAAAAGCAATCATGAATGCTCTCGATCATTGGGATGAAATCGATATGGCATATACAGGGGCTTATCGCTCTGAAGTGGATCGAGCAGACATCCGACTCATAGAACGGAATGATATTCACTTTTCCTTCCTAAGTTATACATATGGAACGAATGGCATACCTGTCCCAGAGTCAAAACCCTACCTTGTGAACCTGATCGATATTGATTTGATCAAAAGTGAAATTGACGAAGCAAAGCGTCTATCAGATGTCGTCGTTTTGAGCCTGCATTTCGGAAATGAATATGAAAGGATGCCGAATGAGCAACAAAAACTTCTAGCTAGTGAAGCGGCAGAAGCTGGAGCAGACATCATCATCGGCCATCATCCACATGTCCTCCAGCCAGCTGAATGGATTGAAAACACTGACGGCAGCCGAACTTTTGTCGTCTACTCCCTGGGCAATTTCCTCTCAGGCCAGAGAAGGGATTACAAGGATATAGGCGGTATTGTACAAATCAAGGCCAAAAAAGTCGTGAAGGGTGATGAAGTAACCGTTTCACTAGAAGAGCCAGCTTTTATACCAACTTGGGTCGATCGTCAATATACGATTCAACCGATGTTCCAGCTTGCTGATCAACAACAAGTCTATAGCGAGATCAAGCAACATATGTCACAATGGATTCCTGACATGCAATTCATTGAAAACTGACCTCCATAATGATAGGTGGCAACCTCCTTGAAGAGTTAGCCACCTTTTTCACATTCTTATTCAGCTCAGGTCAGGCTTTTTCCCAGATTCCACATATTCCTTGAGGAATTTTCCAATGAGTTCTTTCCAGCCGCTGTCATGCATTTCTTTCCATTGTGGATCTAATAAACCACTGGCATGGTGGGAAACCTTCAAAATCGTTTCGTCCCCTTTGTCCTCTAAAAGGAATGAATAAGCACTATTCACAGCGCCTCTCATACCTAAGAGCCCATTCAGTCGGATTTCTTCTGGTGCTTTGACATACATAACGCTACCCCAAAGTGCCCCTTCATCATTGTGCCATGTTTCTAAAAATCGCCCTCCTACTTTCGGTTCGAGTGTCAATGTAGACTTCGCTGTACCGCTCAACCGGTATGCCCACCATTGATCGATCTCTTCTGTCAAAGCCTTATAAACCTGCCCTCTAGGCGCATTGATCGTGATTTCTTGTTCAATTTGAAATGTATCTAGCTTGAGTCCGTTTTCCATTTCAACATCCCTCTCCTTGTTTTGTTCGATCTGGCCTTTGAACCTTAAACTGGCATCTTTATTTTCGAACTTCTTCACCCAACGATTGTAGATTTGTCGTAATCGAACTTCGTTTAAATAATTTAAACGTACCCTGCCCACCCTTCTGACCTAAAGAATGTAATGGATCGTTCATCAAACTTTTCATTGATTTTGAACATCTTCTTAAGAATATGTGATTAAAAGGTAACAATACGTTTTGTTCAATGTCAATCTTTATATCATTTGCCGATGAGCAGGTTATTTATATGCAGTACTTTTGTCCAGTAAAGGTTATCTGATAACATCGGCCTATTTTTTGACCATAAAATAGATTAAATATTGAGAATATTATCCCGCTATATTACAATATGGCTGAAGGTCCAGAACGCCTATTTTGATGACTGTCCATGAACCCCTTGGACACCCTCTCATAATACCTGTGTTTTGCCTTAGGAGGAAAAGCATGTACAGTGAAAATACGATTTACATAATCGGGGATGCCAAAACCAGTTCCAATAATCCGATCACCCAAAAGTTCAACGTATTCTTCATCGGGCTTGTCATCGATAAAAGCAGCGGTCTGATTGTAGATGCTGATTGCTCTTCGACTATCCCGCTGACTGAGAAATTCGTAAAATCTCTGTTCCTCGGAAAATCGATCATGGATACAGAAAAAGTATCCAGGGAGATCGAGACGCGCTATTTTGGTTCGTCCCAAAAAGCGTTGGTTGTCGCATTTAAGAATGCAAGCATCAAATTCCAGCAAATAACCGGATAATAGTTGCTTCTTCTAGCCACTTAGAGGAAATCCAGCTAATCGGGCGTGTCTAATCCGTCCATTAGCTGTTTTTTTATTCAATCAAATTTTGAAGGGAGTTGAAATGAATTGATTCAGGATGGGATCATGTATGTCAGTGTCTTGCTTGTCATCACTGCGATCATCGCTATCGCTGAAAGAAGGAGCGATTCGAAGTTCTTCAAGTATGTTCCTGGGATCGTTTTGATTTATCTAGTTTGTGCTTTGTTGCAGACATTTGGAGTTTTCGGTGCGACCGCATCCAATGATACCGCCTATGGGACTGTGAGAGGTGTCCTGTTGCCCGCGATGTTGATGCTTATGCTGCTCCATTGCGATTTACGCAAAATCATCCGGCTGGGACCGAAAATGCTGGGTGCATTCTTCGCCGCCTCATTAAGCATCGTTGCTGGATTCACGATTACATACATCTTGTTGAAGGGTTTTTATGCGGCTGACACTTGGAAGGCCTTTGCAGCATTAAGTGCAAGTTGGACAGGCGGATCGGCGAATATGGTTATACTCCAGGATATCCTTACCGTTCCAGAAAACATATTCGGTTTCGCATTGATCATGGATACGGTGAACTATTCTTTCTGGGTGATGTTTATGTTTTGGCTGGTACCCTTTGCTGATAAATTCAATCGATGGACCAAGACGAATACAACATACCTCGATCAGGTTTCCGCTGAGATTTCAGCCACGGCAGAAGAAAATGAGGGCCCGGGGTTCGGGTTCGTGGAGATGCTCAGCTTGCTTGCCCTTGCCATCTTTGTCTCAGCACTTGGCACTAAGCTTGGAAACAGCTTGCCAGAACTTGGTACAGCTGTTAATAGTACGACTTGGACGATTCTTTTCGCCTCTGTTGTCGGAATCGTGCTCGCGATGACCAGAGTGGCCAGGATACCAGGTTCATTGGAAATTTCCAAAGTGATGTTGTATATCATCATTGCTTTGATTGCTTCACACGCGGATTTTTCACAGTTGTTCCAGGCGCCGGTCTATATCCTTTCAGGCTTCATGATTTTGTTTTTCCATGGTGTCTTCATGTTCCTCCTAGCCAAATTATTTAAGCTTGACCTCTTTACAATGGGGGTCGCTTCCCTTGCCAACATCGGCGGAGTTGCATCAGCGCCGATCTTAGCGGGTGCCTTCCACCGTTCGTTGATTCCGATCGGGATATTGATGGCGGTGCTCGGAAGCCTGCTAGGAACTTACTTCGGGATTTTGACTGCAAACATATTGTCTGCCCTTTGATTTTAAAAACGAAAGGAGAATCAGATTATGGAAAAGTTACGAAAATGGATGGTTGGAATTCTTTCGGTCATGTTAGTTGGGGTTTTATCGATGGATATGGTCAGCGCAAAAAACTCGAGTGAAAACGGGTCAGAAACGGCCTATATCGATGTAGCCGCTGCGACGCTTTGGGTCGGACCGGAACGTTTACGCCCCGTTGATGGACCGTCAGCATCAAACCCAGTGGATCTTCGCACATGGACGAGTTCAATGTCATACGAGGAGAAGCTTTGGCTTGTCGGAAACTTGGAAACTCAAGCCTTACTCGGTTCAAAGGTTACGATACTAGAAAAGCAAGGAGATTGGGTAAAAGTAGCAGCGCATGAACAGCCGACTCCCCGAAACGATGTAGGCTACCCTGGATGGATGCCAAAAGATCAATTAACTGACGGGGCCGGGTTCGAGAAGATGGTCGAGCGTAAGTCAGTGGCTCTTGTAAAAGAACCGACCACTTGGTTGTATGACGATATGGAAAAGACGTCTGAATTCATGGAAATCAGCATGAATACAAGACTTCCTGTGTTAAAAGAAGTCGGAAGCATGGTATTGGTGATGACACCGACTGACGGTGCTAAATGGTTATCAATTCAAGATGTAGATGTCTATGAATCTGTTAGTGATATCCCTTCCACGACTGCAGATGATGTGATTGAAACGGCTGAAAAATTTCTGGGACTCCCTTATTTATGGGCAGGAATGTCAGGATTCGGATTTGATTGCTCAGGATTCACCCATACTGTCTATAAAACGAATGGCATCACGATTCCACGTGACTCCTCTGTCCAAGCTACACATGGCACACCAGTCGCCCGGGAAGATCTTCAAAAAGGTGACTTGATCTTCTTCGCTTATAATAATGGTCAAGGCCGTGTCCATCATGTCGGCATGTACATCGGAAATGGTAAAATGATTCATTCACCAAACTCCAGTACGACGGTGAAAATCGATGATTATGACGCACCAGGATATGGAGAAGAATACGCAGGCGCAAGAAGATACCTCGATTGATGGCCGTACCGGGCACTAAAAATGAGCAACCTGAGAGCAGGTTGCTCATTACCAATTTTAAATAGGGTTTACCAACATATTTGACTTGTTTACCAATAAATTCCAGGTCATTTACCCATATTTATTGTATTTTTACCTTTTTTCAATCAATCCCAACTGAACCTTTCTTCCTTCCATGGACGGCCATGCATATGATACCCATTCTTTTCCCAGAAACCCGGCTTATTTTCAACTATGAATTCAATACCACGGATCCACTTGGCACTCTTCCAAAAATAAAGATGTGGAATGACCGCACGGAGGGGGAATCCGTGTTCAGGGGTCAAGGGCTTTCCATCATGTGTATGGGCCAGAAGGCTTGACTCCTTAAAAAAGTCTTCAATAGGCAGGTTTGTTGTCCAATCTTCTTCAGCATGAATCAGTACATAATTCACTTCTGGAAGGAGTTTGACCTTCTTAAAAATTTCTTTCGTTGATATCCCTTCCCATTGGTTATCAAGGCGCGACCAACCTGTTACACAGTGTATATCGTTTTGTAATCTGACAATCGGTATTTCCATCACTTCTTCATACGTCAAACGGATTTCTTCCTCTACATGGCCGAACAGTCTGAGATCCCATTCACCAAGATCCTGATAATAAGGCACATTCCCGTAATGCAGGACTGGCCATTTTTTCGTAACGACTTGATTAGGCGGCACCCGTTCGTCTTTTTTCGATTCCTCTTTTCCGAAATACATTTAAGCACCTCTTCCAATTGAAAATGTTGTGATAACTTGAAATGTAGACGTGTTTTTTAAGATCTTTCAAACTGTTGTTGTTGATAGTTTCTCGTTTTGTCGCGATTTTAGTGATGTTCGTCCCGATTTTCCTAAGAGATCGTTTCTTCATTCAAACTTTTAAAAGATGATGGCTGCTATCCACCCGAATAACACTAAGGGGATGTTATAGTGCAGGAATGTCGGAACACATGTATCCCAAATGTGGTTGTGTTGCCCATCAGCATTCAGTCCAGCTGTGGGACCGAGTGTACTGTCAGATGCGGGAGAACCTGCATCACCCAATGCCCCGGCTGTCCCTACTAATGCAACGATCGCGAGAGGACTGAATCCTAGCTCTTGAGCGAACGGTACAAAAATCGTTGCAATGATCGGTATGGTTGCAAAGGACGAACCAATACCCATAGTGACGAGCAAACCGACAAGGAGCATAATAAGTGCGGCAAGAACTTGATTGCCTGCAAAAACTGCCGACGCACTCTCTACGAGCTGTTCAATATGCCCGGTTTCACGCATCACCTCTGCAAATCCTGCTGCTGTGATCATGACGAATCCGATGAAGGCCATCATTTTCATCCCATCTGTAAAGATAACATCTGATTCACGGATCGAGAATGAACCACTAAACAAGAGGATGATGATCCCAGTCAAAGCACCCATGATCATCGATTCGGTCAGGATTTGTATCACGACTGTCGCTACAATCGCAATGATGGCAACCGTGATCGATCGAACTGAAAAGGCCGCCGTAATGCGTTCACTTTCGCTTGCGATGTCTTTATTTTCATAGCGGCGCGGTTTTCTGTAAGAAACGAATAAGGCAATAAGCAACCCGATCACCATTCCGATGACAGGCAGACTCATCGCCTTCGGAATCATCGCCATATCAACATTCAGTCCGCTTTTCTCCATTTCTTCCTGTATGATCTGGTGGAAAATCAGACCAAAACCGACTGGCAACAGAATGTATGGCGCCGTCAACCCGAAGGTGATCGAAGAAGCCAATGCTCTCCGATCCATTTTCAGTTCATTGAAAATCATCAACAACGGCGGGATTAAAATCGGAATAAAAGCGATATGGATTGGTATGAGGTTTTGTGAAAAGATGGAGATTGTCACGATAATCAATAGCAATAGTGCTTTCGATAAAGCTTTCTTTTTCGAGTCACCTTGCTTCTGTGTGACTTTCAATGCTCCAGAAACGAGTACCTCTGGCAATCCTGTCTTCGATATCCCTAAGGCAAATGCTCCTAATAGTGCATAACTTAGAGCGATTACAGCATTATTGCCTAACCCTTCAGTAAAAACAGTGATCGTCTCGCTGATACCCAGTCCACCGACGATTCCACCAGTAAACGCACCAATGGCAAGTGCTAATACAACCTGTACACGCATCAAGCTTAAGATAAGCATGACGAATACAGCAATTATAACAGCATTCATGATGTTGACCTCCAAAGAATACTTTATCTTGATAAATCACTAATGTATTAAAACCTCAAACAATTTAACATGAATGAATAAGAGTGTCAACACATCCGGTTTCCTGAACCCGGTATATTCCATAATGAATTTCGGCTAAAAACAAGGGCACAAGCGCTGGGAAGAGATTGATCCAAAAATCTTCCCAACAAATTTCCAACGGGAACCTGGATCACCTGTTTCTAATGCAAAAAAACCTCTCCAGCCTGTTTACTGGAGGGGTTCAGATGAAATCAGGATTGCGTTTCGAATTTTTCAATCAATTTTAATATTGACCGTGTCATGACACCAGTGGCCCCTTTTGGCCCCAGGTCGCTCGTCTTGTTGCTGTATGCTGTACCTGCGATATCAAGGTGCAGCCAAGGTGTTTCGCCGACGAATTCAGACAGGAAGACCCCACCTTGGATCGGATGGGCAAGTCTACCGGCTGAGTTGACAAAATCAGCTACATCGCTTGTTTTTAAAATCTTTTTGTATGGGCCGAACATCGGAAGCCTCCATACATATTCGCCCGCTTCTTCTGCAGATCTCTCAAACTTTTCGAAGAAATCTTCATCATTCGTCATCACACCTGAAGCGATGTCCCCGAATGCCACAACGATTCCACCAGTAAGAGTGGCAAGGTCCACAAGATAGGATGCACCAAGCTCTTTTGCATACGTAAGCGCATCAGCCAAAATCAGACGACCCTCAGCATCGGTGTTCGTCACTTCGATTGTTTTACCACTCATGGAAGTTATGACATCACCCGGTTTCATCGCGGAACCGTTGATCAGATTTTCACTTGATGGGATGACAAACATGATATTCACGTCTGGCTTGAGTCGTCCGACAGCTTCCATCGCACCAAGAACAGCTGCCCCACCACCCATATCGGATTTCATCTCATGCATGTTGAGGGCTGGCTTGATAGAATATCCGCCGGCATCGAAAGTGAGACCTTTACCGACAAATGTGAGCACATCATTCCAATCCTTTTTCGCTATGTATTTGACAACAATCATTTTCGGATCCTGTTCAGACCCCTGGCTCACCGCTAACAAGGCACCCATGCCGAGCTCCATCATATCCTCACGCTCAAGCACGTCGTATTCGAAGCCGTATTTTTCCGAGATGCATACTGCCCGCTCGGCAAAATCCGTCGGTGTAAGCATGTTTCCTGGCGTGTTGACCAGATCACGTGTTACATTTGTACCAACAGCATACGCTTCTCCAGTTTTCAATGCATCAATGACCGTTGCAGCATTTTCTTCAGAGTAGACAGTGATCGATTTCAATTCATAGCGTTTGTCATTCTTTTTCTCTTTATAATCTTCGAATTTATATGTGGAAAGGATGAATGCTTCTGCTAATGCGTGGGCAGTTTGGGTAATCTCAATCTCTGACCTGAAGGAATCAAGGGCGATAGCGATATCTTCCTGCTTACTGCTCTTGAGTTCTTTTGCTGCCCTTCCGAAAGCATCACGTACATTGCGGTATGTAAGGTCATTTTTCTTGCCGAGTCCAACAAAATAGATACTTTTGACGCCGAGCGCCCCTAATGTATGAATCCGTGTCACCTTTTTCAATTTAGCTGAAAGCTCGCCACTTTTGAAAAGTTCGGTAATATGGCTATTGAGCGCACCATCGATTTCTTTCGTAATACCTGTTGGTTTCTTGTCATCAGAGTATATTCCAACGACTAGAGTATGTATACCTTCCTTTAGGTCAATCTCGTTTTTAATTGTAAACATCTAATTCCCCCTATTGTCCTCATTAAAATCTATTATATCGAAATATTTCGATAACCTAAACATCTTCTTTTAGATATAAATAAATTCGAGGCAAGTCAGGCAACGTTCTGATTTTTTCAAATGGAACCCTTTCGATTGCAGGTATCCGTTCGAGACATTCCTTCACAAAATCGGAGAGCTCTATAGTATTCAGTCCCCAATAGTAAGTTGGATACGGCTCGAAACATTCAATAGCCCGCTGGAACATTAATCTTGCTCCTTTTACATTGCCATATTCGTAGTGGTAAATCGCGACTGACATCTGGAGCAGCCCTTTTAAAAACAAATTCTGCTTATCTGTCATCCAGATTTCCTCAAGAAGATCGTGACATGTGTAATAATCACCTTCATTGAATTTTATGAAGAATTGATAATATTCCATCGGATAATCCATGTCATCTCCCCCTCTTCTAATCATACCACGTGCATACCTGGAACAAAATGCGGGTAATCAATACAAAGAGGATATGGTAAACTAAAAAATAATCAGTTTTATAGAAAGGACGTTGCTTTTCTTGGACGCACTTATCACTAACTTTCCATTGTGGTGTTCGATCTTCGCCATATTATTTGCACAAGCGATCAAAATTCCAATCATGTATATTTCTACTCGAAAGATCGAATGGAATCTATTTTTCAGTACGGGAGGAATGCCGAGTTCACATTCTAGCGGTGTCACAAGTTTGGCTACGTCAGTCGGATTGCTTGAAGGAGTCGGCTCAACGATGTTTGCTATTACTGTCGTTTTCAGTGTCATCGTCATGTATGATGCCAAAGGTGTCCGCTGGCAAGCTGGAGAACAAGCAATCGTACTGAATCAATTGCTACGTGATTTTCAGCATCTCACCACAGAGATAAAGAACTGGCCTAAGAAAAACGAAGAGGAAAAACGCCGGGAACTGAAAGAATTGCTCGGACATCGCCCGAGTGAGGTATTTTTCGGCGCAATCCTTGGGATCGGGTTAAGTCTTAGCATTTATTACAGTTTCATTCATTAGGGGGAGATTAGAATCCGGATTGTATCGATTTGTCCAAGCAATACAGAATTAGCAGCTTATTTAGGGTTAACTTCTTCTATTGTCGGAGTGGATAATTTCTCAGATTGGCCTGAAGAAATTGTTGGATTGCCACGTTTAGGACCTGACCTCGATATCGATATCGACAAAGTGGAGTCCCTGGAGCCAGATCTCGTCCTCGCCTCATTAAGTGTGCCGGGTATGGAGAAAAATATTGAGCGACTAAAGAGACGAAACATCCCCTTTCATGTGTTCAATCCAAACTCCCTGGAAGATATCGCAGCTGATCTTCTGACTTTAGGCAAGTTGACAGGGATTGAGGAACGGGCTGAGATGGTTGTAGAGGAATATCGTTCAATGATTGAAATGTACCGGGGGATCGCTGAAAAAATTGATGTGAAGCCTAAGCTGTATTGGGAATGGTGGCCAAAGCCTGTTTTCACACCTGGTGGCATCAATTGGCTAACGGAAATCAGTACGCTGGCTGGTGCTGTCAATTGTTTTGCTTCAGAGGATACAGCCAGTTTTCAAACAGATTGGGAAACGGTACGGAGGAAAGAACCAGACCATATTTGTCTCGTTTGGGTAGGTGTACGAACCCAGAAAGTGAAACCTGCCATTTTACAGAAGCGGCCTGGTTGGAATGAAATGAAAGCGATGAAGACACAGAATGTGCATGTCCTGGAAGAACCCTACTTTTGCAGGCCTTCACCTCGTCTATTAATTGGGTTGCAAAAAATCGCCTCGATCATCCACCCGGAGCACTACCCTGCCTTTAAAGAAACTCATAGAGACCTTTGTTGAGGAATTAAAATTATAATTGAAATTGAATGATCGAATGACAATATGTAAAGATAAAGATGAAGGGGACTGAACCCTCATCCTCATCAATGATGGATGTCCGGGTCAGTCCTCTTTTTCATATGGGATCATTAAGTACCTTTGGGCGGAAACAGCTGTTGACGGAATACTTGCATGGACTTTTGCTCATTCAATTCGGTCAACTCTTGTTCTGTCAGGGAGCCATTCCCCTTTTTTATGATATAGACTTCTAACGTCTTCTTTCCCCACTTTTCGAATACATCCTTTACTTCCTCGTAATAAAGGTCGATCTTCTTGTTTTTAATGGCCGATCCTGTATCAGCCACCACACCATATCCATATCCAGGGATGAATAGGATACTGCCGATCGGGAATATAGAGGTATCAGCTGCGATTGTAGAATATAAATCGCGCCGTACTTTAACACCTGATTTTGTTATTCCATAAGCCGGATGAGCCTCCGTTTTACCTGTCGATTCAACACCCGCGGTATATCCGGTAGCCACGACTTCCACTGTAGGGTATCGTTCTGTATCTACCATTGCTTCAAGAGAACTCTCTTTGGCAATCGTATTGGATGCGATCAATAATGGTGTTTTCGTGTTGAATAACGACTTGAACATCATAGCTGTTCTTTTTTTCATATGTTCCACTGCTTCTAGGTTTATAGAGATTTCTTTTTGATTTGATAAACCCATTAATCCTGAAGCCTCTACTCCGGAGAGCTTTCCAATTGTCATGAACAGGGCCAGGATGAACAAGCAACACATAAGAGAGCGTTTCAGGATTGTTTTTGTAAACTGCATCTCTTCACTCCTCTCATGCCTAATACTTTCCAAAATCACCAGAAAGTATTCATGAGAGGAAGCATTTATCTGAATATTCACTTTGTTTTGGTGCCAGGCACCGAAATGAAAGCCAATAGCACCAACGCTTCCAAATCGGTGCCTGGCACCGCTCAGAAACCTTGATATAACAGGCTTTATTTCAGGTGCCTGGTACATAAAAAGAAAAGCGCAACGCCCTGGTTAGGGGTTGGAGCTGGACATTCTTTCACCGCAACCAAAAAGGGGACTCACCTAAACAACCGTCCTGTGGACGATGCTTTGGGTCAGTCCCCTTGTTTACAGTATTAGAAAGTATAAACACTTTCTCCAGCATAAGTGCAGCTAAGGTTCAGCCGTCGCCACAGGCTTGGCTTCACCAAGTTTTATTTTTAAGAAATTATGACTTCTAGAACATTTGATAGCCTCTGACTCTAAGCATTTTGATCGAAACTCCAGAAAGAATAGCGCCGAGTAAACCGAATAATAGAACCAATATATCAGAAAAGTGCAATTGAACAATGCTATTCGTAAGCTCTGGAAATGAAGAAGCTGGTGCAGTGAAATACTCTGTCAAACTTACATCATCGACGATCATGACCACGACGATCGGGTAGATGACAGCCATCACCCAGGTCATTCTTAGAAGCATATTGAGTAGAAAGCCGATTCCAAAAAACAAAACCATGAACAAAAGCATGGAAATGATCAGCGTTGGAATAGTTAACGGCATAATGGTCACCCCTTTATATCCATTGACTAGTTTACTTTATTTAAACCAATAGAGTCAATGCTAGCGAAAGGGGTCCATTAAATAAAATTACTCATGTTCAAAAACCTGTCATAACTATTAATTGTGTTTTTTTCCACTGCCGCCGCAATGGTCACATGTCTCAGATCCACCGAGCAGTAATTGGAAATATCCCATTCCTTTGCAATATTGGCATGTTGCAGATTGAGGATTACGATTCTTTTGCTCCTTTTTCATGGTTGTCACCTCTTTTTATAAATTTTCAGATAATATATCATCTGATAAGTTTTTTGAAAAATCTGATATTTGGCTATATGCTGTCATGTAAACGTATACAACGGTTTAATGCTCATCCTTCATATGTTTTTCGGACTTTTTTAACGCAAATTGAAAATTTTATAATTCGTATATCCAAATTGTGTTCCCGGGTCCAAATCATGTGTTGAAAAACCGCTCAAATCATGGCTTTTCCCAAGAAAAAATTGAATCATAAGGGAAGAATCCGGGTCGTTCAACAGCTCGTTTTCAGACCGGAAAGCTACTTCCCCGATCTCACTTTCTTGAGCCTTGAGCACCCCACCTACTGCCTCCATTTGAAAGATGATCATGTTATCGCTGATCTGTTCCTTGATGACGCCTGATCGGATTCCAAGTACCCCAATAATCTCCGCTTCAATCCCTGTTTCTTCTAAAATTTCACGTTTAACCGCTTCATCCACTGTTTCGCCTTCATCAACAAACCCAGCAGGAAATGACCACTTACCAGTCAAGCCACCATATTTCTTTTTTACCACTAACCATTGATCGTTATAGTTAACGATCCCAGCAACTGCCAACCAAACATTCCCTCTTTTCCTTTTCACAAAATCCCTCCCCTTCCCTTTTTATATGTAATATATCAATTTCGAATTCAAAAAATGCGGTCTGCCACTGACCTCGCGAAGCTGCTTTATTGTCTATTAAGGCATATTTTCCGGTTTTCATTTCCTTATCTCTATTCAATTAGCAACAAATTTTAGAAAACAAAATAAAAAAGAGCAAAGCTGTTTTTCAAACAGCTTCACCCTATTGTATCAAATATTAAAATAACTTAAGTTTACCTTTTTTCACAACTAGTGGGATTCCACCTAATAAGAACAAGTAGCGGTTGTCGATGATTTTCTTCATCGCAGCAGCTGTTGCCCCATAAAGCTTCTTATTCCCTACTTTACCGATTGCTTCCCCTTTACCCAATGAAGCAACTGTACCTTTAATTTCTGGTACGAAAGTCTCTGTCTTGGTACCATTAATCAGCGCTTTCAAGTTACGGCCAACCGTGAATGCTTGTTGGATCGCAATCTGTGCTGTTGGCGGGTATGGGCGATTGATCTCTTCATTTATGATCAATGCACAGTCACCGACGATGAAAACATGGTCTTTACCAGGGGCACGAAGGTCACCTTCAACCTTGATCCGGCCGCGCATCGTTTCAAAACCAGAGTTCTCAACGATGGAATTCCCACGAATTCCAGTCGTCCAAACGATCGTATCAGCTTTGATTTCCTCTTCTTCCAATACAACCCCGTCTGCTGTCACTTCTTTAATCGGTGTACCAAGCATGAACTCGACACCTTTGCTTTCAAGAAGGTTAACCGCGTATTCAACAAGCTCTTCATCAAAACCTGGAAGTACAGTCGGAGCTGCTTCAGCACAGATCAGACGTACTTTTTCACGAGGAACATCAAATTCTGTGCAAAGCTCAGGGATACGGTCAGCCATCTCTCCAATAAATTCGATTCCAGTGAACCCGGCTCCGGCAACTACGATTGTAAGCATACTGTCAGATGGATTCGGCTCATTATTGTAGCTGGCGAATTGATATTCGATGTGTTCACGGATTTTACGAACAGTGTCCACGCTTCGGATATTGAACGCATGGTCCTTGACACCAGGGATTCCGAACGTTTCAGACTCGAAACCAAGTCCAATGACGAGATAATCGTAACTAAGCTCGCCGTTCTCCAATTTGACAGTCTTTGTGTTGTCATCGATAGAAATAACAGTATCTTGGACGAAATTGATACGATTCGAGTCAATGACGTCTTTTATCGGCATACGTGTACGATCGTGGTGCAATGTACCTGCGGCAGGCTCATGCAACCAAGTTGTTTGGTAGTGGTAATTATGTTTGTTGACTAGCGTGATTTCCGCTTCGTTCATCCCAAGTTCTTTCGTGAGACGAGTTGCTGTCATTATTCCGCCATATCCGGCACCAAGAATGACGATTTTTGGTCTGCTCATTTCTCTCCACCTCTTCTTCAAGTAGTGTGTGATTTTGGACAATCATACTATTTATAGATTTTTCCCAAAAGTTTGTTACACATTTCACGTACTATTGCGTAATATGTCACATTTTAGACGAATTTGTCCCACGGTCAATCTTAGACCTTTTTTAGTTTTTTTTCAACCCATAGCCGGAACTTTTTTACGATCCTAACTATTACTCCCCCTTTTCTAAATCGATTATTAAAGGTTATAATGGGTACAAACAGATAACCGGGGGTGTAGAATGATATGACCGAGCAACACGATGTCTATGACGTTACGATCATAGGTGGAGGACCGACAGGATTATTCACCGCATTTTACGGAGGCATGAGACAGCTAAAGGTAAAAATCATCGAAAGTATGCCTCAGTTGGGAGGACAATTATCAGCGCTTTACCCTGAAAAATACATATATGATGTGGCAGGGTTTCCGAAGGTTCTCGCACAAGATCTCGTTAATAATTTGAAAGAGCAAGCATTTCAGTTCAATCCGACAGTTGCGCTAGAACAATCGGTCCAAAAGGTTGAAAGGATGGACGATAAGAATTTCAAGCTTACAACCGATAAAGATGTCCATTATACAAAAGCTGTCATTATTACGGCAGGTGTAGGGGCATTCCAACCAAGGCGCTTGGAGCATGAAAATGCGAAAAGCTATGAAGGGAAAAACCTACACTACTTCGTAAATGATCTGAATGCATTCGCTGGTCAGAAGGTTGTTGTATGCGGTGGTGGAGATTCTGCTGTAGATTGGGCTAACATGCTCGAACCAATTGCGCAAGAGGTAACCTTGACTCATCGTCGTGAAAAGTTCAGAGCACACGAGCATAGTGTCGAACAACTTATGAATTCCAAAGTCAATATTAAGACTCCATATCAAGTCAAAGAAATCATTGGCGATGAGCATGTTGTCAACAAAGTGGTTTTGAAAGAAAGTAAAGGTGAGAACGAAGAAGAGATCGAATGTGATTCACTTATCGTAAACTATGGTTTCATCTCATCACTCGGACCAATCAAAGAATGGGGACTTGAAATTCTAAAGAATTCCATCGTCGTTAACTCCCGTATGGAAACGAATGTACCTGGCATTTATGCAGCTGGTGATATCTGTACGTACGACGGAAAGGTCAAATTGATCGCAACGGGCTTCGGTGAAGCGCCGACCGCCATTAACAACGCGAAAGCATACATCGATCCGAACGCGAAAGTACAACCCATGCACAGCACAAGCCTGTTTTAAGAAAAGACTTCGGCCAAACCAAGCCGAAGTCTTTTTACGTGCCAGGCACCAAAAATGAACGTTGATATGACAGGCTTTCTAGGAGGTGCCAGGCACCATTTTGGAAGCCTTGCTACGCTTGACTTCTATGAATGTACCTGGCACCGATGCTACATGAGATAGTACATCAAATATATTAATAACCCTAGTAAAGGGACGCCTAATATGACTGCATACACCATATAGTTGGCGTTCATGAGTTTCCGATCGCGTGTCGACTTGTCATCTGTCCTTTCCGCCACTGTTCCAGTCATCTCCTTTTTCTGTTAGTATGACCGAAACCTCCTGATTTTTATTACAGATTTGAAAATAGAGTTTTAGGTAGCATAAACAACTTTAAATTGATGGGATTCAATAAAGAAAAGCGCAAATGCCCTGATCAGCCACGAAGGTCACTGAATGTCCGACGAGGAGGCTCGAACCAAACCAAGTTCGGTTCTGCGTGGGTAACACTTCGACCTAAATCAATGTGTCGACCGCCGCAGGAGGACTGAAGTGATCCAAGTGGTTGGGCGGTGGAGCTGGAGATCAATTCACCGTAACCAAATTTTTATATACTTTTTTATCCTTCAAAAAAGCTGGCACCATATTGGCACCAGCTCGTTATCCTTATATCAGCATTCTTCCGGAGTTCCTTCATTCGTTGCTGTCTTGAATGACGTTCCACATCCGCATGAAGCGATCGCATTCGGGTTGTCGATCGTGAAACCGCCACCCATCATGTTTTGTTTATAATCGATGGTCGTACCTTCTAAAGCCTTCTTACTATCTGAATCGACGACTACACCTATGCCATGTTGCTCAAATTTCGTATCCGTGTCTTGAACTTCACTATCAAATCCCATGCCATATGAAAGGCCACTACAACCCCCGCCTTGGATTCCAACACGAAGATAGAGGTTATCTCCTTCTTCAGCAGCCATCATCTGTTTGATTTGATCTGCAGCAGCTTCTGTGATTGTAATAATCATTCTGGATCACTCCTTTCATAACTCTATACTTTAGTATACAGCGCCTTCTATTGAACCTCAACCATCCAGGCCTGTAATGCCATCTTCCTTCAATCGGATCAAATCATTATGACGGCGATCTATTTCTCGACTATAATATAATACTTTCGGGTGATTCAAACCTAATACTCGAGCGGTACGGATCATTTCACTACGGAGGCACTCAATTTGCTCATTATATTTTTTGAACAATATCGATTTCGATGTCTTAATCATACGCCACCACCCCTAAAATATACACTGGAACAAAAAGGTGTACTTTCCGGTTATATCGTACTGTCCTTTTGTTTTTTGAAATCCGTACTTCCATAATAGTAAGTTCCTTCACAAATGGTGACGGCCGGCCCACTCATCAATACATCACCACCATCAGTCCATGTTATGCGCAAATCTCCACCCGCTAAATGGACAATGACTTCATCATCCCGTTTTGCTTTTCCGTTCAAGACTGCAGCCACCACTGCTGCACATGCGCCAGTTCCACATGCCTGGGTGACACCAGAACCTCTTTCCCAAACACGAAAGTGCATTTCCTTTTCACCAATCATTTCGACAAACTCAACATTAACACCTTCTGGAAAATTTTCCGACTTTTCTACAACAGGCCCAACAGTAAGGACAGGTGCTGTTTCAATGTCCTCAATAAAAAAGACGGCATGCGGATTTCCCATCGATACGCCCGTAAGCTCAAGATGTTGGTTCAGGACTACCATTTTTTCTCGTAAAACATGATCATCAGGATTGCCCGTACCGATCATAGGAAGATCCGAGCGTTTTAGCCTCGGTTTTCCCATATTGATCGTTACCTGATGAACCTTTTCCTCTTCTGAAAGAACCTGAGCTTGTACAATACCGCCGAGTGTTTCAATCGTAAAATGTTCTTCCTCGACGAGATGATGTTCATAAACGTATTTAGCGACACATCGCAATCCGTTGCCGCAATTCTTCGCTTCAGATCCATCGTTATTAAAAATACGCATGAGGACATCAGCACGATCGGATGGACCGATCAAAATCAGTCCATCAGAGCCGATTCCTGTATTCTGATCGGAGACAGAAATTGCGATCGACGAAAGTCTCGCTTCTGGAAGTGATTCTTCAAACAAATTGACATAGATGTAATTGTTCCCTAGTCCGTGCATTTTCGTAAAATTGAATTGTATCATTAAGCTTCCTCCATCATCGCAATTGTTCTGTCGTCCAAAAATAGTCATCATCAGCTTTAAGGATCGTCATTTTCGTATGGCAACAGGGCATGATCAAATATGTTCGAAAGCCTTCTTTTGCATTTTGAAGGTCTTCGTCTTTTAAATTCGTCAATATATTTTCCTTGCCGCAATAAGGACACTGTTGGATATAGATATCTTTCATCATTCGTTCATAAGGCCATGTGTACCTGAAAGAAGACATGATTTTCCCCCTGCTCTTTCTCTTTGTTTTATTAGTATAATCAGCTTTTCACGGAATGACAATGAATACTTCCTACCGCAACAACAACATCACATCTTACTACAATAATGTCTATAGCAGTCAGGGACCAATGTTCGACAGTCTGCCATCCAATATAGGTGCATTTTACCAAAAAACACAACTACATCCATATGGTATAAGGATAATCCTAATAATTACTGTATATTTCAGAATATTTCAGCCATAGGTCCAGAAAGTGTACGTAGATATAAAGAAAAAGCCCCCCGCATGAAACGAGGAGCTAACTGGTTCTTAAAATCATCAGATCAACATGCCTGCGATTGCTGCACTCAACATGTTTGCAAGTGAACCAGCAATGATGGCTTTTATGCCAAGTCTTGCGATGTCAGATCGACGGTTTGGCGCAATCCCACCAAGACCACCAAGTAAAATCGCAAGAGATGATAAGTTTGCAAATCCACAAAGCGCAAAACTGACGATTGCTACAGTCTTAGCACTTAGTTCAGGAATCTCAGGAGCGAACGCAGAGTATGCAACAAATTCATTCAGCACAAGCTTTTGACCAATGAAGTTTCCTGCACGGACTGCCTCTTCCCAAGGTACGCCGACGATGAATGCAAATGGCGCGAAAACATACCCAAGAATCAATTCAAGAGATAGCTGGCCATATCCGAAGAATCCACCGATCCAACCAAGCAAGCCGTTTAACATTGCGATCAACGCGATGAACGCAAGCAACATCGCTCCTACATTCAATGCAAGCTTTAATCCATCAGAAGCCCCGCGAGCTGCAGCATCAATCACATTGACTGCTTCAACGTCTTTTTCCATTTTGATTTCGTCTGTAGTTTCCGATTTTTCTGTTTCAGGCAAGATGATTTTCGCCATCACTAATCCAGCTGGAGCAGCCATGAAACTTGCAGCTAACAAGTATTCTAGCGGTACACCAAGCAAGCTGTATCCAATCAATACGGATCCAGCGACCGAAGCAAGTCCACCGACCATGACAGCGAAAAGCTCTGATTGTGTCATTCGTGGTAAGTAAGGACGAATAACCAATGGTGCTTCAGTTTGTCCAACGAAAATGTTGGCAGTTGCTGAAAGTGATTCTGCTTTACTTGTACCTAGCAGGGCCGAAATAGCTCCACCAATCAAACGGATGATCCATTGCATGATTCCTAGATAATAAAGTACTGCAATTAAAGATGAGAAGAAGATGATGATCGTCAATACTTGGAACGCAAAAATGAATCCAAGGCCACTGTCTTCTGCAACAAGACCTCCGAACAGGAATTCAATTCCTTCGTTTGCGTTGTTCACGATGTTTTGTACAACCATGGAGACCTTTTGTAATGCAGCTTTACCAGCATTCCATTCCATAACAATCAGTGCAAACCCAATCTGGATTGCCAGACCCCCTAAAACTGTTCGCAGTCGAATTTTCCTTTTATTATTCGACACTAGAAACGCAATGAGCAAGATCGTTAAAATACCGACGATCCCCCACACATATTGCATAACGTTCACTCCCCTAATGTATTGTATTGAAATCGAAAACGCTTTCTATTTAGTCGTCTGACATCTAACGTTTCGCCAATATCAATGTAACAGAATTCGACAAAATTACAAGAGGGCATTTTTTTCCTTATGTTCCACCATTGTTTTGTACCCGTAAATAGCAAAGCGTTAACCCGTTTTTTGTTACAAAAGTTTTTCGAGCATGGGCAGGATATACGGTTATATTTCCCCTCTAGTCCATATATATCCATACTTGTTCGTTAAACACTTTCGCTTGAAGTCGTATTCCTGACACATGAAAAGTGCAAGCGCCCTGTTTAACCACGAAGGTCACTGGAAGTCCGACGAGGGGTTCGAACCAAACAAAGTTCGGTTCTGCGTGGGTAAACGCTTCGAACTAAATCAATGTGTCGACCGCCCAGGAGGACTGAAGTGATCCAAGTGGTTGGGCGGTGGAGCTAGACACTTCACCGTAACCAAAAAACTTTCTTATCCTTTAAAAAAAGACCTCTTCCAATTGAAAGAGATCTTTTCCGGATATCTATTAACACCCGTTAAAACATCGGGTTATCTTCTAAATATTGATAAACATTGTCGACAAGTTCCTCAGGTGTTTCACCTGGAACGTATTCACCGTTCACTAATGCGTACGGTGATCGAAAGCATTGTCCACAGTTCCCGAGACAACCATATTCAATAACATCGAGATTCGAATCTTGTTCAAGTACTTCCCTTGCACGTTGAGATCCGTTAGCCAGATTGCTGACACAAAATTCGATGATTGGCCTCATTTTCAACCACCTTTCTTTCCATCCTTATCCTACATCCTTACACTGAATTCCGTCAACATACGTGGCTTGTCAACATCATTTTATAGATAAGTGTTGTAGATTTGTCACATTTTCGTTATACTACAGATGACCACGGTCATTTGCTTGGATAATCGGGTATTCATATCCCTATTTCGTACAGGTATATGGCCTATTTCTTTTTTAACATATAAAGGAGATGCAGCTTGAAGTGAACCGTAACAAAAAAAGGAATTACACAGAAGAAAACATCGTGAAAGCTGCATTGGAACTTTTCTATGAAAAAGGATATGCCCATACAAGCGTCAAGGAAATAACTGACAGAGCTAATATTGCAAAAGGTACGTTTTTCAATTATTTCCCTTCAAAAGAGGATTTAATGCAGCATTTTGCTGAAGAACGCCTTCATACTCTGAGTATTTTTCTCGAAAAAGGGTATATTTTTTCACAACCCTACCAAAAACAAATGGAGGTTTTAGTCCGTCATCTCTTAACGTATTATGATCTCGATTCGAATTTCACGAAAGATCTCTGGGCAACTGTAATGAAAGAAGAAAGCCCTCTTATCAAGCATTGGGGGACGATTCTTAACAGGGGAAGCACGAGAGGTGAAATAAGTTCACACATTGACTTGACTTCATGTGCCCATGTTTGTAACAGCCATTTCCATTATGTTTTGTCGACCTCACGCATCGACGACACGAAGGAATCTTTGATTCAGCGGGTCATGACATTATTGGAAGTCAGCATAGAAGGATTTCATGAAAAAAGGGGAAATGACAGAATGAAAAGACTCGTTATCTTAGGTGCTGGATACGGTGGAATGAAAATCATCCATGGATTGCTTGACTCTAAGCTTCCAGAAGACATTCAGATCACATTAGTAGACCGTCTGCCGTACCATTGTCTAAAAACAGAATACTACGCTCTTGCAGCGGGTACAATTTCAGATCATCACATCCGGGTCAGTTTTCCAGAAGACCCTCGTGTCATTGTCAAGTACGGCGAGGTGACAAATATCGATCTGAACAACAAGAAAATTGAATTTGAGGATGATGATTCGCTTGAATATGATGACCTCATCATCGGTTTAGGATGTGAGGATAAATATCACGGTGTCCCTGGTGCACCCGACCATACTTTAAGCATACAGACAATCGATAAATCACGTGAAACCTATCAAAAACTGAACAATCTGCCGCCTAAAGGTGTAGTCGGCGTAGTCGGTGCAGGCTTGAGCGGTGTTGAACTCGCCAGTGAACTTCGCGAAAGCCGCCCGGATTTGTCGATCAAGCTTTTTGACCGCGGTGAAACAATCCTTTCTACCTTTCCTAGGCGCCTGAGCAATTACGTCCAGAAGTGGTTCATCGATCACGGTGTGGAGATCGTCAACAGATCCAATATAACACGTGTTGAACCGAATATTTTATATAACAATGAGGAATCGATTCCTTGTGATGCAATTGTCTGGACCGCTGGAATCCAACCGAACCGTCTTGTACGGGAACTAGATGTAGAAAAAGATGATGCCGGCCGTGTCGTCTTATCACCACACCACCATCTTCCGGATGATCAACATGTCTTTGTGGTAGGCGATTGCGCAAGCTTGCCTCATGCACCAAGTGCCCAGCTCGCTGAAGGTCAGGGAGATCAAATCGTGGAAGTCCTGCTGAAGATTTGGAAGGATGAACCACTTGAGGACCTCCCTAAGATCAAGCTTAAAGGTGTGCTAGGTTCACTTGGTAAAAAACACGGTTTCGGTATGATGAAAGGAACGGCTCTGACTGGCCGTGTCCCAAGGCTTTTGAAATCCGGCATTCTATGGATGTACAAATATCATACAAATTAAACCTTACCTCAGGGCTGTCCCCTTTGTATCTTACACTTTGGGATAGCCCTTTCACTTTACAGATATTTCATTGTATATTTACATCGATTATTATTATTTAAGGAAGGGTAATTGAGAAAAGGGCAGCACCTGGCCGAATCTGCCAAAATCCTTCATACTGCTTATTTCATACACTTTTTAAATGTGCTACGATAAAAAATGAGGATGAACAGCTTTTAACAATAGCATTTTTTCATGAAAATGATTATAATAAAGATTAAGAAAGGGGTAGATATTTATGCGTGAACAAGTTGAAGAGGTACTTGATAAATTACGACCTTTCCTGCTTCGTGATGGTGGTGACGTTGAGCTGGTAGATATCGAAGACGGAATCGTCAAAGTTCGACTGATGGGAGCATGCGGAAGCTGCCCAAGTTCAACCATTACATTAAAAGCAGGTATCGAGCGTGCATTGCTTGAAGAGGTTCCTGGTGTAACTGAATTAGAACAAGTATTTTAAACAAAAAATGCTTAGGTGCTGACTTATAAAACGGAAGAGCGGACAAAGGAGATCCGCTCTTTTTCTTTGATCATTCATTCCAGTTCACTGCTGCTTCTGGCTTTTCACCACGCAATACTGCCCTGATATTACGTGCGGTCAAACTGCACATCGCTTTCCTTGTTTCCACACTCGCACTCCCTATGTGAGGCAGGCAGACAACATTCTGAAACTGCATTAATGGGTGATCCTCTGGAATGGGTTCTTTTTCAAAAACGTCTAATCCAGCCCCGGCAATTTCCCCCTGAACGATGGCTGCAACCAAATCTTCTTCTACAACCGCTCCTCCTCTACCAACATTGAGAAAAATTGCATTCTTCTTCATCTTGTTGAAAACATCTCGATTGAACATGCCTGCTGTTTCTGGTGTCAATGGGGTCAAATTTAGAACATAATCTGCAGTCTCCACGAGTCTGTCAAATGAAACATGCACAGCACCGAATTCGTTTTCCGCTTTTTCATTCCGTGAACGGTTATGATACAGAATATCCATCTCAAAACCAGTTGCCCTTTTCGCTACTATTTCCCCGATCCGCCCCATACCGACAATCCCGAGGATTTTGTGATGAACGTCTTGCCCAGCTAATAATAAAGGACTCCAGTTATCCCATTTTCCATCTTTAATATATTGTTGTGCTTCTGGTATCCGGCGAGCCGTCGCCATCAGAAGAGCGAAAGCCAAATCTGCTGTCGTATCGGTCAGTACATCTGGTGTGTTACAAACGATAACGCCATGTTCTGTCGCTGCTTCCACATCGACATTGTCATAACCGACAGCAAGGTTCCCGACTACTTTTAAATTTTTTGCTCTCTCTAATAACTCTCGATCTATTTTATCGGAAAGGATGGAGTAAATAGCTGTTGCGGCCTCCGCCTCTTCCAACAAAACCTCTCTCGGAACAGGGATATCTTCAGAATCCCACATTTTAACGTCTGCTACTTCTCTTATTGGTGCGATCGTATCTTCCGGAACTTTCCTTGTGATGAAAACATAAGGGTTGTCCATTTTTGTCCCACTCTCCTCATTCATCGTTTTTGTTCGATATGTATAGGAAGGAGTGCATAAGTGCCTGGCTCCTGACAAGCATACACTTGCAAACGCCTGACCCCAGCATACCCCCTCCTGTCACTATGACTTTGCCAACCATCCAACAGGCTCGATCTGAACGACATCCCTTGGAAGTGCACTGATATTGAAAAAGTTCTTCATAAAGGACTCATGATTTTCCTCAGAGGATACCACGTATTTCAAAAGATCCACTAAGCCGTCTCTCTGATGGGCTCTTGCAGCATTAAAATATGTCTCCACAACATCAAAATAAGATGCAGGATACAATAACCGCCCATATAAAAGACGCCACCCTCCTCTTGTTAAGGGCTTTTCTTCGGTATAATCATTGAGGAATTCCGAAATCACATCCCCTTTCGCTTGCTGTGTTACCAGATAGCGGACATATTCTGCCACATCCCGGACTGGGTGATCGATGACCAAATGAAGCGGTAATTTCATGAATAGGTTATCATCTTGTTTGATCGGAATCCATGATCCAGAATGAAATCGTTCATGTGTGATCGTATAACTACCTTCCTCTTTGCCATTACGATCCCACTCATAATCAACAATGTACTGGATCGCATTCTCCGTCAAGCCCTCATAGTAAGGAAACGATTCGTAGAACAGAAGCTCGAACTCACTTGAAGGTCCGCTTTGATTGATGGCATCGTAATGTTCTTTCAATTGATCAAGTCGTGAGGTCCATAATTCTATCCATTTGTTGTAACGAATCAGTTCTTCATTCGTCACCGGAAACTGTTCTCCAGCTTTATGGAATTTGCCCAACTGTTTACCGATCGATCCTCGCTCCGACCGTTCGAATTTCGGAAGTTCAAAGAGAATCATATCCTGTCCTTCGACTCTAGAAACCACTTTTCCTCTTTGGTTCGTCACCCAGACTGGCAGGTCTTTCTCTCCTTTTTCATATAAATAAGACATGATGGCCTGCATATCCTGCAACATTAGATAATTGCCATCATTCATTGGCACCAACACATAATAACGATCATGTGCACGAAATCCCTCATATCCCCCAATACGAGTTCGATGATCGACATATAAGCTATAGTGGTGGTATATTTCGCGCTCTAACAAATGCTTTCACTCCCCTCCCATGTATTAGCAGTTTATGAAACAGATGGAGGGAGTGTTTATCATTTAAACGCAATTTTTGATTTTGTTCATAACATAACCTAAACACCATATACTAAGAAAACTTAACTAGGGACGGACGCCAAAGGATCTGACATAGGATATACAATCACCTTTCACCTAACCTTCCGGAGTCTCTAGCCTCTTAAATCAACGATAGTCCTTCATGGAGCCAATGTTTAAATTGAAAAGATTGGGGATCAGACTATGACAGAAAACCATTCAGATAAACAAGATGTACTCGAGATCAAAGCTCGCCAATGGCTGTGGGATCGTGGAGTGACGGAAAATGATATAGCAGAACTTGTGTACCTTCTGCAATGCCAATACCATACAGATCTTGATATTGAGATTTGTAAATATAATGTTGATCGTGTCCTCGCCAAGCGTGAAGTACAAAATGCAATTTTAACAGGAATTCAACTCGACATACTCGCTGAAAAAAACATGATTGAAGAGCCTTTACTTCAAATTTTGAAAAAGGACGAAGGACTTTACGGTGTGGATGAAGTAATCGCTCTTTCAATTGTGAATATTTATGGATCGATCGGATTTACGAATTACGGATATATTGATAAACAGAAGCCAGGAATCTTAAAGATATTGAATGACAAATCCTCTGGAAAATGCCATACGTTCTTAGACGATATCGTAGGTGCCATAGCAGCGGCTGCATCCAGCAGACTGGCCCATAGAACCGCTAATACAGAGTAGAGTTGATTTCCCTCTTCGACTCTGCTCTCCTCCTATTATAGATGGATATCCCATAAATCTAATGACTCTATTGTATGAGTCGGTCTTTCTTCGGGTGGAATGTCTTCAAGTGTGGTGGTGACGCCAGTAAAGACAAGGAGAGTGTCGATTCCAGCCCTCATACCTGCTAAAATATCCGTCAGATAATTGTCCCCGATCATAAGGACCTTTTCCTTAGGCAAGTCCATTTTTGTCATTGCCATATCCATGATGATCGGCTCGGGCTTCCCGACAAAAATCGGATCTTTCCCTGTGGAGACAGCCACGACTGAAGTCAATGCGCCATTACCTGGTACCAGTCCCCTGTCAGTCGGAAAAGCCACATCTTTATTTGTAGAAAGGAAACGTGCACCCTTCCGTACTTCCAAACAAGCGCGCTCCAATTTTTGATAGGTAAGCCTCCGGTCGATCCCCATAACGACGTAATCGGCATCCTCCTCGACGAATTCAAAACCGTTCCTTTCAATTGCTTCCTGAAGACCAACTTCTCCGATCATGAAAACACGCTTCCCTAATTTATCTTGCTTCATAAATTCAGCAATCGCCATTGATGACGTAAACACGTGGTCCGGTGTTACTGGAACATCGAAATTCTGAAGTCTTTCGGTTACTTGTTGACGTGTGCTCGCTGAATTGTTTGTGATAAACAGGTAGGGTATACCCTCTTTTTCAAGCTGTTTCACAAACTCTACCGCTTCTTCTATACGTTCCTTTCCTTTGTACATCGTGCCGTCCAGATCAATCAAATACCCTTCATATTTCATTACTTTCCACTTCCTCAAATACGATGAATTTATTTTATCTTATTGTAGGATACCACGGAACATTGTGAAAGATGTTGCAAAAAGGTTCTGGAACATGCGTTTTTCTATACTAAAAAAAGCCGCCCATTATAGGCAGCTATATGTTTCTGTTAAGAGTCTCCATTTGGTAAAAATGCTGATACAGGACCCAATTCCTCTGTCAAATACCTTCGTACCTGACCTGGAAAATTGTTCAAAGCCTTCAAATTGGCACCTAATACATGTTCAACTTCCTTATGATCAACCTCTGTGTATGTTTGTACAAGCATTTTACGTAATGCGATGACTTGTTTTAAGCTTTCTGCATCTTCACTAGTGACGACCTTTTCATCTTCCAAAATGTCGATGATATCTTCGTAACTTCCAGGGTCTCGCATAATGAAGCCATCGATCATCTTATTCCCCACATCTATGATCGTTTCAATTACCATATGGCTGATCCGTTCAAGGAACAACTGGTCTTTCATCGTTTCCCCAAACTCCTCAGATTGAAGGGCATCAAGCCGATCATTCATGAAACGCAACAGTACTTCAATTTTCTTGCGGTCGACAAAATACATCCTATCACCTAACTTCTTAAAGCATTAACCCGCCGTCGGAGTCGGGATCAGTCTTGGCCGTGCGTAAAAAAAGCCTTGTACCAAATGGACACCATTCCGTTTGATGACCTGTGCTTCCTCCGCTGTCTCGATACCCTCTGCTACAATTTGCGCGTTCGCTTCCCGTGCAATATGGATCAGCCCCTGCAGCATTGACTCCTTCAGCTTGTTCCCATTGATATTTTCAATTAAGGAACGATCCACTTTAATAATATCAGGGCGAAGGAAAGAAATCGAGTTTAAACTTGCATACCCTGCTCCTGTATCATCCAGAGCGATCCTGATCTTCCGCTTACGAAGGTCTTCAATCGTTTTTGACAGGTGGCTATACCGTTCCACAGATTCACTTTCTGTTATTTCAAAGACAATTTGTGCTGGGTTGATATGTACATGGTCTTGTAGAATTTCATCCAGATCATTGATAAAGTGTTTATGTGCGATCGTTTGAGGGGTGACATTTATGAAAATCGCATCCTGTCCCCTCATTTTTTGCAGAGCTTTTTTGATCACCAGCAATTCCAATAGATAAAGCATATTCGTCTGTCTGGCCATACTGAAGAGATGTAGAGGATGCTCATAGGCGGTATGTTCTGGACCTCTTGTCAACACCTCCCACGCCATCACATCTAATTGATGGACATTGACAATCGGTTGTGAGTACAGGGAAATGTTCTCTTTTTGAATGATTCCTCTGATTTCATGGACCATTTGGTTGTATTTTGCCCCGACACCCTTTTTCGCCATGACCAGCGCTTTTTGATAGGCATTCAAAAATGAATGGAACGGTTGGTCTGTATGGGCTTCCAACACCATATAACCGGTTTGGAAGCTATCTTCATCTTCTTGATCATAGGCAAAAAAATGCTCATTGATGTTGACCTTGATATTTTCTATGTATTTCTCAATCATATGGATGACATTGCTCTCTTGTGGCAATGACAGCAGCAGTACGATATCGTCACCCCAATATTGCTGTAAAAACAAAATCTCTTCGTCTTTGACTGTATCGCAAACCACCTTCTTAAACAAGATGCGTACATCCTTCTCAAATTGTTGGACATATGCCATCCCGAATTGTTCAATTTGATGCTTATAGGTCTGGACGTCAAATACAATTACGACATGCATTCGATTGCTACGATATGATTTTTTTAAAATCGGTGTGACAGGATTACGCAACCAGAAGTGAGGCGGGAAAAACCGCAGACTTTGGTTAGGAGCAAACAGGTGCCTCCAAAAATATAGCCAATCCTTTCGTGGATTCTGCAAATTATATCACCTCAGAGGTTGAACCATAGTCCATTAAGTGTACCATAAATATTTGAAAATTCTTACTATCAGCGAAATATTTTTCTATTCGACAATAACTTGTTATCATAATAAGAACAACATGTTATACGAATATTTATTTTAGGGAATTTAGTATGAAACATTAATACAAAAGAACTAGGGGGACCAATATTGGATCGCGAATTAGCTTTAGAAATTGTTCGAGTAACAGAGTCTGCCGCAATCGCTTCAGCACAATGGATGGGCAGAGGATTGAAAAATGAAGCGGATCATGCTGCCACAACAGCCATGAGAGCTATGTTTGATTCAGTCAACTTAAAAGGGACTGTCGTAATCGGTGAAGGGGAACTGGATGAAGCACCTATGTTATACATCGGAGAAGAAGTTGGTACAGGCCTTGGACCGGAAGTCGATATCGCTGTTGATCCGTTGGAAGGCACGAACATCGTCGCAAAAGGGCATCCTAATGCTATGGCTGTCATTGCCATAGCAGATCGAGGATGTTTATTGCATGCACCTGATATGTACATGGAAAAGCTTGTGGTCGGGAAAGCAGCGGCAGGGAAAGTAAGTTTGTCAGATCCAATTGAAAAAACAATGGATATTGTAGCTGAGGCAAATGATAAGCGCCTGCATGACCTTACTGTGATCATTCAAGAACGATTGAGACATGATGAACTGATTGATCGTATCCGTAAAAAGGGTGCCCGTGTTACACTGTTTGGAGACGGTGATGTTGGCGCTGCTATCGCAGCCGCTCTTCCGAACACTGGTATTGATCTGTTCATTGGAACAGGCGGCGCACCAGAAGGCGTCATCTCTGCTGCAGCGATCAAATGTCTTGGTGGAGATATGCAGGCACGTTTAGTTCCATACAATGATGAAGAGCGTGCTCGATGCATCCGTATGGGGTTGGAAGACCCAACACAGCTCTTACAATTAGATGACCTTGTCCGTGGGGATGATGCCATCTTCGCAGCAACCGGGGTAAGCAGCGGGGAACTATTGGAAGGAGTACGTTTCCTATCAGGTGATTATGTCGAAACAGATTCCCTCGTGATGAGAGCAAAGACCAAGACCATTCGATCAATAAAAGCACAGCATCACCTGGACCATAAACCGAACTTAGTGATGGAATAGGAGTTGAGGATAAGGTGTCAGAACGATTCTTTTTATATGACGATGTTGAAGAAACGAAAACACGGTTCGTAAGTTTCATGGGAGAAAATCAACGCTTCGATCTCGCAATTACGAAAACAGATCACCACTACGGGAAATCACTCATTTTGGATATACAAGGCGGCCGCTTTGGAATTATCGGCCGTGATGACCTTGATGAGCCAGGCTATTTGGAACACGCCTTCAATTTGAACGAAGAGGATGCGCAAGAGCTTCGAGAGTTTTTAGAAGAAGAGGTATTTTCTTAAAGAAAAAAGCAAGCTCACTGATTTACTCACGAAGATCACTGTAAGGTTGACGAGGAAGCTCGAACCAAACAAAACTGCGTGGGTGAACCCTTCGACTAAAATCAATGTGTCACGGAAAAGCAATTTTGAGGTACTCATGGAAGCCTTATGAGACCCTGAAAACGCGAAAAGGCAATTTTGAGGTACTCATGGAGGCCTCATGATACCCTGAAAACGCTAAAAAGCAATTTTGAGGTACTCATGGAGGCCTCATGATACCCTGAAAACGCGATAGTGGTTGGCAATGGAGGTAGACATTACTTCACTGCAACCAAAAACTTACCCTTTTTCGTCTCTGAAAAAATCGCCCATTAGAGCGATTTTTTTCTTTTTCAAATAAAGAAAAACCTCTGATTGTACAACTTTGAGGCCTGATTTCTCAATGAAAATCTTATCCATTGGCATTTCTTTATGTATTTTGTAAGTTTTTAACTTCAGTAATAACCCACTCCAGAGGGCAATATAATAAAGGATAGAAGTCCCCTATCCTAAAGCCTAGAAGGAGTGGTGTCCTTTGGCAAGAAGAAGAGGTTTTCGAAAAGAGAATGAAATGTACACTGATTTCTCGAATGTAGAGACGATGCATAAATTCGTCTTACCTGAGGACTTACCTGAGGGTCCTTATGGCTCTCCCATCAATACCAAGTTAGGCAAAACGACGCCGTTTGATGAAGACCAGCGTCCTTACAGTGCTTTCAACTATGAGAACAAAACCCTTCATCAAGACATTCCACGGCAATTCCCAGGGGCACATCCTGTGCATAGTGATCCAGATCGGGAAACTGAACCGCCATATACGGATTACTAAAATCAATAACGAAAAAGGGGCTGACATTACGTCAGCTCCCTTTTTCTGCTTTATTCATCTCTTTTTTGTCCAAAGATTTCCTCGACTCTTTTTTAGGTTCACTCGCCTTGACTTTTTTTACGATGAAATAAGGACAACCGAAATTACAAAATTCCAACAGATATTCAGGTACTGAACTGAATTTCGTTTCATAATTCGCTTTATCGCTGTTGTCCTCAAAAAAGCCGCGTAACCGAAGTTGGTTATAACCCCAATCACCAACAATATAATCGTATTTATGTAAAATTTCGCTATATCTGGATGTGAATTCTTCCTCGTTCCATCCATCTCGAAACTCCTTAATAACCTCATAATTGATTCCATTCACGCAAACCAATTTCATCACTCCATTCACAGTTCTATTTTATCATGATTTATGGGTAGATGTACAAGTTCTGGCAGTATAACCATAAAAGCTACAGCAAAATCTATAGGTAGGAGGTGACAGTTAATGAAAAAATTCATGATAGCTGGACTTACATTCACAATGCTCATCCTACAAGCTTGCGGGATGGATAAAGGTGATTACGATGGTGCAAACGGGAATGGATTGAATCCTACCGCCGATGTTAAGGATCGCGCGGGAACCCCAGGAAAAACGCCAACGGAGGCTATGGATGACTTCGGCTATACTCGCATCCAAAGTCCGAGCGATGATCGTAGGAACTTCGGCAGCGCGCCACAAATTGATAAGAAAATCCTTTCAGACACAATTTCGAGGATAATCATGCAGAATCGTATAATCAGGGATTCGGCAACTCTCGTCACAAGTGATAAAGTACTTATTGTCTATGATGCCAAAACGGATGACCGGAATCGGGCTGCTGATATAGTTAAAAGGTCCGCGATGTCAGTGGTGCCACGCTGGTTCCATGTGTACGTTTCCGATGATACGACTCTTTTCGAAGACATTGAACGATATAAAAATATGGATGAAACGTCAGCTAACGTTAAGCGGAGCATCGACGGTCTGATAAAAGAAATGAAAAAATCGCCGCAAGGATATACAGATCCGAATAAAGATGGTGAATTAGAAGGCGATGGAATGTCAGAGGGAATGAGATGAGCAAGATGATAAGTACCCCGATTTGGGTCACTTTTCTTCGGCAATCGTTCCCGAGATAATCTTTGAGTTGTCGGGGTAATTTTTGTTTTTCAGCGTTTGACCACGAGTTGTCGAGATCATTTGGTTTTTAAAGATTAAAATGAGGCCTGCACCGGGTCATATTGACCGGTCAAGCCTCATTTTTAGTATTTTATCCTTATTTTGCTTCTTTTTGTCGTTGTTTCGATGCTGCATTTACTTGTTCGTCAGCATGGTAAGATGAACGTACTAACGGTCCGGATTCACAATGGCTGAAACCTTTTGACATAGCGATTTCTTTAAGCTCTGTAAACTCATCCGGGTGATAATACTTCTGAACCTTCAGGTGTTTCCTGGTAGGTTGGAGGTATTGTCCTATTGTCATGATGTCAACATTGTTCGCTCGGAGGTCGTCCATCGTCTGTATGATCTCTTCCTTTGTTTCGCCAAGCCCTACCATTATACTGGATTTTGTCGGGATATCCGGCTGCATTTCTTTTGCACGGCGTAAGAATTCCAATGAGCGTTCATACGTCGCACGCGCACGGACTCTTGGCGTCAATCTTTCCACAGTCTCAATATTATGGTTCAGGATATCTGGACGGGCATCCATCAATGTCTTCAAGTTTTCATATCTACCCATCATATCAGAAGGAAGCACCTCTACTGTACAGAAAGGGTTTGCACGACGTACGGCACGCACAGTTTCAGCATATACACCTGCTCCTCCGTCTTTTAAATCATCCCTTGCGACTGCTGTGATGACAGCATGCTTAAGGCCCATTAATTTTACAGATTCAGCAACACGTTCAGGTTCTTTCAAATCCAATTCATTTGGCAAACCAGTCTTGACAGCACAGAACCGGCAAGCACGCGTACATACATCACCAAGGATCATGAAGGTAGCTGTTTTACGGACTGCCCAGCATTCGTGGATGTTCGGACAACGGGCTTCTTCACAAACTGTATGTAAGTTTTTCTCGCGCATCATCTTTTTCAGTCCAGTGTAATTTTCGTTTGTATTTAATTTGATCTTAAGCCATTCGGGCTTTCGAATATGTTCTTCTTTTTTCGCCATCTAACTCACTCCAATATTGGATTAGTTTAAGATTCCGGCATTGAGTGGCACTACTCTGATGCGTTGATCTAATACCTTTCTACTGTATCATATTGTTTAATGAAGTTCCATTATCCAAGCATTCGTCTGTTTTCCAAGATTTGATAATCATTATTTGCCTTTTTCAATACAAACTAACATTATGAAAAGATACAGGAAAGGACTGAACTCCCTGTATGAAAAAATTTGTAATGTTACTCATTTTCATAATAGGTCTGAGCATATGTACAACTGAAAAAGCTGAAGCGAAGAAAACATATCAAAAGGAAGATGTTGAGCGTTATGCGCTCTATCATAAGATGGAGGCTCTTACATCGATTCCGTGGTATTATTTGGCTGCAGTAGACCAATTTGAACGGTCGATCCGGCGTGCCCAAAAAGATCTTCCCAAAGAAGAAGGCTTGATTGGGATCTATTATTCACCAATACAATGGGTTGGACCTTTGAATCCTAATTTGGACGACTCGGATGCATCATCCATTTCACTGTTTGGCGGTATTGGCCTTGATGGCAATAATGATGGAAAAGCGGACCGGAACAATGATGAGGACGTACTTTATACGTTCGCCAATTATCTTCACGCATACGGCTTTGATGAAGAAAATATTAAAATCGGGTTGTGGGATTACTACCATCGGGATAAAACGGTCGATATCATCCTCGGAATCGCGAAAGTCTTCAGGGAGTATCAGACTCTTAGTCTCGATGACCGAGCATTCCCTGTACCGATCAGGTCGAATTACAGTTTTAAAAACACCTGGGGTGATCGTCGCGGATTCGGTGGGCTTCGCATCCATGAAGGGACCGATATTTTTGCTGGTTATGGAGTACCTGTCAGAGCAACAACCTATGGTATTGTAGAAATTGCGGGCTGGAATCGTTTTGGGGGATGGCGAGTGGGAATTCGTGATTTGAACAACGTTTACCATTATTACGCCCATTTAAAAGGATTCGAAAAGGGAATCGGTAAAGGTTCGGTTGTCAAACCTGGGCAAACAATCGGGTATGTAGGAAGTTCAGGGTACGGACCGCCAGGCACGGCTGGGAAATTCCCTCCGCATTTACATTATGGAATGTACCGTGACAACGGCTATAACGAGTGGTCCTTCGATCCTTATCCATACCTGAAAGCATGGGAACGTCAAGACCGTATCAGAAACAAAAAAAGATAAAGACGCGTTCAAAAAAGCATAAACGCCCTGGTCAACCACGAAGGTCACTGGAAGTCCAACGAGGAGGCTCGAACCAAACAAAGTTCGGTTCTGCGTGGGTAACTTCTTAAGTAGTTCAATGTGCAGACCGCCGCAGGAGGACTGGCGTTGGAACTGGACATTCCTGCACTGCACAAAAATTTTATACTTTCTTAACGTGCAAGAGAAAAAAAGGATGAGCTTGGTTAGAACCAGCTCATCCTTTCCTTATTATTTTTGTTTAGAAGACTTTACCGCATTAGTAATGCTTGCTGCTAAACCTCCCCAAAGGACAACTATTCCGATGACCATCATAGTAATCGCTCCACCAGACATTTAGTTAACCTCCTTTTCAGACTCAAGAGAAGTATTTTTATTCCACTTCTTTAATGAGAAGAGGATTCCGACGATTACAGCTCCGATTGCAACAGCCCATCCGGAATAGAAAATGAAGAAGTTAGAATACCCTTCATAGTTTCCAGTCTCTGTTGGGAATTGCCTCATCAGGTTCTGTTTGAAAAGTTGGAACATCATGTATCCTAAAATAAGTGGAGTGATGATGCCTAAACTTATCTTCCACCAGCCGCCAAGGCGGATATCTGAAATTTCATTCGAATGCCCCTGGAAATCGTTAAGTTTCTTCAAGAACCATGCAACTGCGACTACTTCGACTAATCCTACAAGTGCGATACCGAATTGGTTGATGAAGTAGTCTGCTGCATCAAGGAAGAACAGGCCGCCTTGAGTAGCAAAAAGAATCGATACTAAAGCCGCAAGACCTCCACCTACAAAAACAGCCTTTGCGCGTGAAGTTCCAAATTTCTCCGAAAATCCAGCTACATACGTTTCAACGATAGAGATCAATGATGATAGACCTGCAAGGACTAATGAGGCAAAGAACAAGAACCCGAATAATTCATTAAACGCTGGAAATTGGTTGATGATTTGAGGGAAAACGACGAATGCAAGGCCGACCCCGCCTGTCACAACTTCATTCACAGGTACATTAGCTGTCACCGCCATGAACCCAAGAGCACTGAATACTCCGATCCCTGCTAAAAGTTCAAATCCTGAGTTGCTGAATCCGGTAATGAATGCATTGTTTGTAATATCTGATTTTTTCGGCAGGTAACTGGAATAGGTGATCATGATTGCGAATGCAATCGACAAACTGAAGAAAATCTGTCCATAAGCGGCAACCCAGACACTGCCATCCCAGATTGCATCAAAGTTCGGTTTGAAGAATGCTTCCAGACCCGTTCCAGCCCCTGGTAATGTAATCGCTCTGATGACAATGATCAAGAATAATACCACTAGTGCAGGAATGAAGATTTTGTTGGCTGCTTCAATACCTTTCTTAACCCCTTTGAATAATACGCCCAAAGTTATGACCCAAACAATTAATAATGGAATGAATACCCCTGGTACCAAGCTTCCTACTTCACCCGGCGCACTTAAATTCAAATATTCCGAGAACAAGAATCCTTCTGTATCATCGCCCCATTTAAGATTTAAAGCAAAAATGGAATAGGATATTGCCCAAGCGATGATGACGGCATAATAAGTTGAAATGACAAAAGAAATGAATACTTGCCACCACCCGATCCACTCGTACTTTTTATTCATACGGTGGTAAGTAAGCGGCGCAGAGCCCCGGTACTTGTGGCCCATGGTGAACTCCATGACCAATAGTGGGATTCCGGCTGTCAATAATGCGATTAGATAAGGAATAAAGAAGGCCCCTCCGCCATTGTCATAGGCTACTGCCGGAAAACGCCAGATGTTTCCGAGACCGATTGCAGACCCGACAGCAGCTAATATAAAGCCAGCTCTCGTGCCCCATTGTGCTCGATTTTCCATACATTCTCCCCCATTCTGATTTGTTTTTCTGACTAAAGTCCCTTTTTAAAAAACTTCCGTTTTTTCTGACTTTTTCGATTATAGTATATCTATTACGCTTGCCCATGTCAAAAGATTCTTAGAATTTTTAGTGATTTATATCCAAATTTTGCAAATCATATTATAGTATAAACCTACTGCATAAATACTAAAAACTGGCACTGCTAAAAGTGCCAGTTTTTAGTCAAGCCTTTTACTAATCTCCATTATTGATTTCTGTGACTTTATTGCCTTTCCGCGACGATCACTCGCCACCTCGCTTACCTGGTTTCACCTGATCCGTTTTTCACAGGAGTGTTACGATTTCGCTAAAAGAAACTTAGTAAATGATAATCAACAATAGGATTTGTTGAAACTGATCATTTAAGCCTTTTCGGATTGTTCAATACTGGTGAAACTCATCTTTCGTAAAATGAAAGCGATGATGACCAGCAGTACAAGCGCTGCTACCAATGATAACGTGATGCTTTGTGTAAATCCGAGGATGAGGAAACCAATCGAGCTGACAACGGCTGCCAAAATCGCATATGGCAATTGGGTCATCACATGGTCAATATGGTTGCTTCCTGCTCCAGTCGAAGAAAGGATCGTCGTATCAGAAATTGGTGAACAATGATCCCCGAATACAGATCCCGCAAGTACTGCGGCAAGTACCGGCAAAATATAACTTATATCTGTCGCGGCTGCTATTTCACCCGCAATCGGGAGCATGACACCAAACGTTCCCCATGATGTCCCAGTCGCAAAAGCCATGATTCCAGAAATCCCAAACAATAATACAGGCAGGAATGCCATATTGATGTTATCATCTACAATTCCAGCCAAATACTTTCCAGTACCTATTTCATCAATGATGGTGATAATCGCCCACGCGAAAATCAATATATAAATGGCAGGAAGCATGGATTGGATTCCTTTCCAGATACCGGTACCAAAATACTTCCCAGGCAGTTTTTTCGTCATGAAAAGGATAATGGTTACGGCTAAGCCGAACAGACCCCCATACACCAATGATTTTGCTACATCGGTATTTTCAAACATCGATAACAGGGTAACGTTCCCTTCCGTCGCTTGTGCACCAGTATAAAGCATTGCTGCCACTGTCCCGATAATAAGCGCGACGATCGGCCAGATCAAGTCTCCTACTTTCCCTTTATCACTTTCTGGCAACCCACTTTGTTGTCCGGGTACTGCTTTGTTTTCAGGGTCCAACACTTGCCCTTCATTAACCGCTCTCTCTTCATGTATCTTCATCGAGAAAAGGTTAATGTTCAATAACGCTGTTGCAAAAACAAGCAACAAGGCGGACAATGCATAAATGTTCATCGGAATCATCTTCACGAAGGCTTCTAAAGCCCCGATTCCCGCTACTTCATGAGTGGCAAGAATACCACCGATCAAACCAATGATATAAGCACCCCAGCTCGAAACGGGTGAGATGACACAAACGGGAGCAGCAGTTGAGTCGATATAGTAAGCAAGCTTTGCTCTAGAGATACGATGACGGTCCGTCAGAGGACGGCTTACGTTACCGACTGCCAGAGAATTGAAGTAGTCATCAATGAAGATGATAATTCCCAGGACAATCGTTAAGATTTGAGCTCCGACCCGTGTTTTGACCTTTTTAATCGCCCATTCACCGAAAGCCCGGCTTCCACCCGCAATCGCAATCAGAGACGTCATAATTCCGAGAATCAATAAAAATAATAAGATGAATACGTTCCAGGTGTTTACTTCCCAAGCCCCAGTATCGTTCTGCGTAACGAAAAGGTCCCTTGCAATTTCGAAAATCTGGGTAAAACTCGCAATAATATCAAAATGATTAAGCATGAATGCTCCGACGAGAATCCCTACGCCAAGTGACAACAGCACTTTTCTCGTCAAGGCCACCATCAGCAATGCCAAAAGTGGTGGAATCAACGAATAAATTGTATTCTCCATTTTTTTCCTCCTAAACATTTAAAATAAAAAAAGGCATCGATAGATAGAAAATAACCTATCGTTACCTTTTAAGTAACAGTTATCCCCCATCGATCACGTAGTTCTCCACTAATTCAATCAATCCGAATAGTGACAGTGCTGCACCTATTCGATGCAGCCCCAACAGTATACCTTTCGACAAAAGTAAACTGTTTCGGCAAATAACCCTTTCCAGTGATGGTCATCGATGTCTTTCTCGCACCATAGTACTGATGTTCTTCGCTCCACTACCTCATCTGATGATAAGGCTTCTATGATATTTTACGACACATTGGATTATAGCGGATTAATTAGTAAAAAACAAGTATATCTACGTTTTTATTCACCCTTTCTAATCATTACTAGTTATTGCTTCCATTTTCTTTTTTCTCGATCGGCAAAGTAGGTTGAAGCGTACCATTTCCACCATTGTTATAATAGTCTGGTACTTCCCCTGAAATGTATTTGTTTACTAGTGGAATATTCGTTACAATCCTCGATTTCTTTGTTTCAAAAGGAACGACAATCTGGACATCCACTACAACATTGATCCATACCTTATAAATATGATTGTTGATTCCTGAATAGATCAGATCTTCTTTGACATCGGTTTCCACTGCTCCGGTCAAACGGAAACCAACCGGGATTTTAGGTCCCAAGTTTGCCAATAACGTGTTATTAGTAGCTCGCCCCATAGGGATTTCGGTAAAGATCCCCCTATTTCCTTCACTTTCCCTTATGACCTCTACATCTGAAAATTCAGCATGGTCTGGTACGTTGCCGGCTTCGATTTGTTCAAGATAAAACTGGACATTGGTTGTGGCCAACTGGAGGATTTCGTTGGCAACTCTTGGATTTGTAGTCACAGATGCAATTTTTCCATTGTTATCAATAGTCGTCTCGATAATATTCTCTATGCTTTCTGATTCAACAATCCGTTTTTTGATGGCACTCTGGATCGCCAGCTGTGCGTACTTCTTCGTTTCGTTTTCCGCAATTTCCATCAGAGTAGGTTGTAAGCCCTTATCGACGAGCCATAATGCTTGTGCCGTCAATAAAGTGAATATGATGAACGATATGATGAAGACATATTGGAATGGAAGAGGACGTTTCCGGGGACGCCTCCGGATTCTCCACATAAAGATACCCCCTATCTATTGCTATATGTATGCAATGATTGGGGGTTGTATCGCTATTATTTTGTACAGGGCCATCATCGAGCCATTTTTAGAAGAGCTTCACGTCCACTTGTACCTTTGGTGATCCCAAGTGCCTCCGCTTCTAATGTAACGGATTCTAATGGGGCATCCAAGAGCTGATCCAAAGTTCGTACACCTACAGCTCGACCAGCGATAATTTTTCGCTCAGCCAATTTCTCATTCAGCAATGCGACATCAAGTGCACCACACATGATATATCCTTTATCATTACTGATCGACATGAAATTCGTTTTCGGTAACGCAACTGTTACGCCTGTGAATAGATGCCCGTCGATTTTAATCGGAGTGACCGTAATCATCTTTCCTCACGCTCCTTTTCCCTACTATCAATATGTCATAGTGGTACAAAGCGTGTTGGCGTAGTGCCTATCTTTCAAAGGTTTTTAACTTCCACGCAAGGACATCCCTCAGCATTTCCGGCAAGTAATAAATCTTTTCCTCTGCATAATGGACGGATGGTAGTAAACGTCCGAATGTAAACATATCGATTGCTCCAATAGAATAAACTTTTTCAGGTGCTATCGGTTCACCATTAACGGTAATTTTCTGTACATGATATTCGCCATCCTCCAGCTCTTCACCTACGATCTCTACACCATCGAAAACCATTCGTCCCATCACTTTTCCACGGAAACCGAGGCCCTTGATTTCAAGGCTTTCCAATTCCTTTGTCATGGCGTGGTGAATCAACTCTTTTAAATACTCGCCCTTGAGCATGATTTTACACGGATTGATCGGATGGGGACAAACTCGGTGGAGATCCCCTTTCGTAACGGGGCCTTCCTTTAATGGTTCAAGCAATAATCCTGCATTGACCATGCTGATTTCCGAATCGCACCATTCTCTGATCGTTTCGGCCAGTATACTTGTAAATGCAGAATCGCCGAACCACTCCAGGTCGAGGGGTTGGTCCAGTACCGTAACGACTTCTAATAAATTTTTATTGGCTTGTTCTGTTAACCGTAAAAGAAGCTTTTCACTTTCTTCGTCACTTCCATATTCCTGAAGATCAATACAGTCAGCTTTTACATGTTCGATTCTCCGTTGTTTTTCATCCCACACAATTTTCATATGGCCAATATAGACACCAAACTTTCCAGCCTGCCCGATTGTGGTATCGTTTGTGTGTAGTCCATTCGGAAGCACATGATGGGTATGGGCACCTAGTATGATATCGATCTCCTTCATTTCAACAGAGATCTGCTCATCAGCTTCTAATCCGAGATGAGAGAGCAGAATAAGTATATCGACTTGGCTCCGGATCTTTCCTATCGCCGTTTCAATCGCCTCATACGGATCCTGGATATTCCAACCTAGCTGTTCGTAATAGGCTTTATATGGAGCTGTCACCCCAATCACACCGACCTTCAATCCATTTGCCAATGCATGGATTTCATACGGTTTCGCCCATTTTGGAAAGCATCCGTCCTTTTCTTTAAGATTCGCAACCAATACTTGAAAGTTCGCTTCATCGTACAGGTGATCCAGCTGATCTTTTGAAAATGTGATTCCTTCATTATTCCCAATAGTGGCATTAAGTAAATAAGCTTCATTCATTAATTGAACGTTGCCTTTTCCTGATGTCCCCTCTGTTATCGGATGGAAGCGATCGGCATGGTCTCCAATATCAAAACGAATGAAAGTTTCATCATTCTCGTCATGTAATCGTTGTCGATCTTTTAAAAATGCCACTATCTTCGGCCACTGTTCCAGGTGGCTATGTAGATCATTGATATGATACAGATGGAGCATTTGTTTGCTCATTGTATCATCTCCTGTTCAGTAGTAATCTTTTTGTCAGTAAAATTAAAAGAGATCGAGCTGTCGCGGCGCTAGTCCTTCGTATTCGATTCCCAGGAGTTCGACCATACGTCTTGCATTATCTGCTGCATCTCCACCGGAATTGTTATTAAAAAGAGCCGTGACCTCATGCCCAGGTTTTTCAAGCTTCAAGAGGTTATCCTTCCATTCTAAGAGCTCTTCTTCATTATATCGATATAAATAACGCACATCACGCCAGTTAGGATTCCCTTTTTTCTGCCAACCATGAACATTGCGACCATGGAATCGGACCAGCGTATGATCTGTATGGGTTGGTTCCAGTACAGTCGGTATCGAGCCTGCTCCAGATTGAGGTTCATCACAAATGCTATGGATCCAGCCTTCTTCTTTCATAAAATCAAGGGTCCGATCCTTAAAGGAAGGGTGGAACCAGGACTCATGCCGAAACTCAAGTGCAACAGGGATATCCCCCATCCGTTCTTTTGTACATCTCAATAAATCGACGTTCTCACGGTTACAATCAAACCAAGGCGGATACTGAAAGAGAACCATTTTAAGCTTATTAGCAACTTCTAATGGCTTGATCGATTCTTTATAGAGTAGGTACATCTCCTCATCACTTGAAAAAGGGATATCCCCTCTTGTATGGCCAGTCATACCCTGGTATGCCTTGACTACGAATGAAAAACGAGCCGGGGTTTCTTTCACCCATTTCTCATAGTTTTTCACCGGTTGGACAGCGTAAAAGGCTGAATCGATTTCTACGGTCGGAAAAAAACTGCTGTATGTCTGCAATTTTTCATATGATTTGATATCTGCTGGATAAAGCGAAGCATGATCACCCCAACCAGTCAGTCCAATCTCAATCATGTCATTGGATCCTTTCTTCTGAAAATCGATAATTGTCACTTTATATTTTGAGTCGTATCAAGGAAAAGTGCAAGTATTTGAATGTGGCATTAACAGCTAAAGTATATTTGCGCCGCCTATGTGATGAATCACGCCGATTGGTACATTTAGACCATTTAAAGAAAACTCGAGCTTTGCCAAGCCTTTAGCGCAGGCTGAGCCTTAGTTGCGCTTATATTGAAGAAAGTATTTTTCACTTTCTTTAAATGTAAAAAAAGAGCTCTTTTTTTATCAGAGCTCTTTTCGCAGGCTATTTAAACATGGAAAGATCCACAGTCTCAGCCATTACCTTATATCCAGCGTCGTTCGGATGCAGATGATCCCCTGCATCATATTTAGGAAGATATCGTTCAGAGTCCTCTGGATCCCTCAGTGCTTTGTCAAAATCGATCACACCATCGAACTCTCCACTTGTCCTGATCCAGTGATTCACTTCCTGACGGGTTTTCTCCTTTTCTGGAGTATACTTTCCTGACCCTTTGAAAGGGGTTAAGGTTCCTCCATAAATTTTAAGCCCTTGATCATGGGAAGCTTCGATGATCTCTTTCATTCTTCCAATGATTTTTTCAGAATCATATTCTGGATGATGCCTGATATCATTCAACCCTTGATGCAGGATAATCGCTTCGACCCCTGTTTGGCCGAAAACATCCTGCTCTAACCTTGTCAGAGCATTCTCACCTTTATCGGGTAGACTTTTGATCAAATGATTGGCAGAGACTCCTGCGTTCAATACAGACATTTTGTTATCCGTCCCTTGGTTGAACCGTTTTGCTAAAAAGTCTGGCCATCGATGATTCGCATTCTGCTCAGAATGATTTCCATTGGCGATTGAACTTCCCAAAACAACAAGCGACCCTTTAACAGAAGAATCCGGAATGACGTCCACCCCATCCAACCAGAACCAGGCATTTTCTTTTGTTTTAAAGGCTGAACCATCAGGGTTGGATACATGGTCACCTGAAGAGATATAAGCCGTTTGCATCGAACGGGGATGCCAGGTTGCAGGTCCGGTTTTATCCCGGACATAAAGACTTACTGCAATGTTTTTTGCATTCTTAACCTTAAAGGAAATCGGATCACTGAATACTTTTTCCCCTGAAGGGACTGTGACCTTCTGGTCGCCACCGAATGTAACCGAGCGATTTGTATCAGGAACGATCCCTGCTCCTTTTTTTGAAACAGCAACATTCACCTTGTCTATTGTCAGCGGTTCTGACCCGAATGTATTCGAAAGACGGATGCGCATTTTTTTACCATCAGTATGAGGATGAATGATGAAACGAATCGTTTGGTTTTCGAAACCCTTTTCGGATACCCCGTCTTCAAAAGGGGCTTGCATACTTGCTGTCCAAGCACCTACCCAATTTCCTTCTCCCTGTCCTTTATCGTTTGTTGAGCCAATATCTCCATAAGCAGCCATGCATACAGAGAGTAAAATAATAATCCCGCTTGCGAGAACAAAATACTGTAAACGTAACATAATTTCCTTGCCCTTCATATCTTGTCGATTTTTCTTTCCTAAGAGAGTCTATTCGACAATTATAAACCCTTTCTTGGGGTGAAACCAAGGAAAGGGTTTATTTGAGCCAGGCACCATTACTACATGCCGCAAGCGACTGAACCATTCTTTTGAAAATACTTTTGATGATATTCCTCAGCATCATAGAAGGTTGATGCTGCCTGGATTTCTGTTACAATCGGAAGCTTGAAGACTGCTTTTTCTTCAAGTTTCTTGATTTTTTCTTTAGCTAGATATTGTTGCTTTGCATCTGTATAAAAAATGACTGAACGATACTGATTGCCAATATCAATGCCCTGTCTATTTTGTGTAGTCGGGTCATGAATTTCAAAAAATGTGTTCAGCAGTTCGGTATAAGAGATCACTGCAGGGTCATATTGGATTTTGACCGCCTCCGCATGACCTGTCTCTCCAGTCTTCACATGTTCATATGATGGATTCTGGATATGACCGCCTGTATAACCTACGCGTGTCGAGATAACCCCTTCGAATTTTTCAAAAAATGCTTCAACACCCCAGAAGCATCCAGCCCCAAAAATAGCTATTTCCACTTATCATCTTTCCTTTCAAAATAACGAAACTTCTTTAGAGAGCTTTTCGAAATAACGAAAAAACCCTTTTCTTATCCAGTAAGAAAAGGGTTCGTAATTATCTCAACGATCCTCTCATCTTCTAGGATGTTTGACCATCCTACAGGAATTGGCACCGTTCTCTTCAATCGATTGATTGATTCGATGGTTGCCGGGCATCAAAGGGCCAGTCCCTCCGCCTCTCTGGATAAGAAGTTTTCATTATGATTTTATTTTGATTATAATCCTACACTATTTCTGCAAGGAAGTAAAGCCTATTTTACATTATCAATTTGTAAAAAATAATGGCTTCACCTCTTCCTTAGTAATCACGGAAAGGTGCCTTCACTCTACATATTTTTATAAATAATGCTTGAATACAGGATTGGGTGGTCTAATACTGAATGACTGAAAAATATTTTTCAAAAGGTTAAAAAGAGCTTAACAGCTTGATACCCGAAGTAAAAAGCGAAGCCCAACATACATATCCCTGACGATATGGATATACCTTTTAACATCCGAGAGGTCAAAAGCCTTTTAGATCCACTTGACGCAAACGCCATAGTAATATCCCATAGCATCAAGCCGATCAGGATCGCTCCGCCATATAAAACCAAGTGGTAGTCATCGTAACGTGAAATCGTATCAGCGAGTACAGAGCCATAAATACCTAGCCAGAACAGTATAGAAAGTGGATTTGTAATTGAAATTAAAAATCCAGTTGCAAACGTTCTTTTCAAAGAAATTTTTCTCATATCCTGATGATTTACATCCATATGTTGAGTACTGATTATACTTTCAATCCCTGTGTACATCAGGACAAAAGTGCCGAATAACCAAAGAAATGACTTCATAAAAGGCACATCTAAAAAATGAACAACCCCAAAGAACACAGCCAATATGAAAAATAAGTCCGCTAAAATGGAACCCAATCCTATTGACCATGAATGAAGAAATCCATTCTTTATTCCTTGATCAATTTGAGCGGCATTGATAGGATCATTAGCGACGACAACGAAATGTTCTTCCATTACTGTCCTTCTTTTGATTCTAGAAAAGAATTTATTGATTCATCCAATAACCTTTCCCGATTTGGATCTTCATTGACATCTGAATCTACTTCCATTTCTTGTTTGAATATGCCGTATGTGTCATCTTCTTTTTTATTAGTTTGATCAACAAATGGAGCTTGATTGGTCCGATTATTTTTTTGATGTGTCATATAATCTCCCTCTTTAACAGATTTTTTGATTTAGTATGAACAATCCATCCTCTTTTATTGGAGTTTTACTTTCCTAATGTGATTTAACAATACGATGATTTTTTCTTTCTTCCCGCCTGCTCTTATTTTCAATCGTCAAGATAATCCATACACACTTCTTTTAATCCTTCCAATTTGTTTATAAGTCCATCAATATCATACGTATGTATTGTATCAACCACCATGTTATCTTCTTCAGTTATTGAATGTATGTGTATCTCCATAGATCCGTCCCATCTGACGTTCGCATCGAATGTACCGGCTTCATCCTGCAATTCTAATCCAATAATTTTTTCGTCCTCATTCAAATGCTTTGACTTAATGATCCACTTCATTTTTACACCACCTTAGAAAATGACCGCTTGGATTTAAAGGTATATTTTTAGTTTATCCTTTTTTTCAAATTGCCATTAGTAATCGAGGGAATCTTCGGTGCCTAATCACTTCTGATAATGGAGCTAGACATCAAGAAAAGCGAAAATACTCTGGTCAGCCACGAAGGTTACTGGAAGTCCATCGAGGAGGCTGTCGCCGCCGCACGAGGACTGAAGTGATCCAAGTGGTTAGGCGGTAGAGCTAGACATTTCCTCACCGCACCAAAATTTTTATACTTCCTATCCATTAAAAAATACCCAGTGGCATAACAATGATTATGCCACTGGGTATTAATAGGGACACTTGCCAATGATTTTGTAAGGATAAAAGATCCTAGTTTCTAACAGGTCTTAGAATTTATAATTTAATAATTCAATCTCTTTTTTAAAAAAATTATGAATTACTTCCCTTTGATGCTTATTATATTGTGTACTGTAATGTTGGTGATTTTTCCTGAAATTACCTTTCGCGTTTGGTAACCAACCATCAAAAGGAAGGGAAATCTTATTACAAATGGATTTTAGATCACTTTCTAGATTTTCATATTTCCCAAGGTAGTCAACTACTGATTTGTTATTAATTGTATAGATAGGGAAGTTATAAGCATATTTATAACCTTTTCGTTCCAAAAATTCATCAAAGCTTTCTTTTTTAGGGTCTTTTACAAGAAAATAATATAAAGAAATAACTTTGTCCCAAGGGTTTCTATCGAAACAAAACTTATAATAAGAGTCCCAGATATCTTCCCCTATTAAAGATTTTATTTTATTTGCGGAATCATGATTATAAAAATTAATTTGACCAATTTGGTAATTTTGTGGGTATTTCCCCAGGTCAGCTCTAATCTTCTCATCCTCAAACATGATAGGTGTGATAATATCTTTATCACCACAATACCTTGACAATGAAATTTCAATACTAGTCCCTGCTGTTTTTTTAGTTTTTAAAAAAATAAATTTATATTTATGTGATATTATCATTACTCTTTTTTCCTCTCCGTTTCATATGGAAGATTATCTTATTTTATTTAGGATTTCTTTATATGGAACGGCATTTTTCTTATGCGATTTTCTGTAAAATTAAGCCTTTTATATCTGACTTAATAAAAATACCCCCTCGGAGGAAAACAAGTTCTGTTGTATAAATGTGCAAGAACTCCTAATGGCAAATGGATGCTAAAACAGCCTATTAATTTTCAATTCTTGCGCCCTTTTCATGAATAATTAACAATGACTATAAGTACCCGTACAACGTGCAGTAATCCCTCGAATCCAGCTATTCTATTTTGCGGATAATAGGCTCGCTAGTCCCCCTTAACACTCACCTTTAAGTAAGTACCTGTACTAAAAGTACATACTTACACTTCTGTAGTATGCAATTTATACTCAATATATAAATATACTTAAGGAGGACAAATCTTTGAAAACTCTTGTTATCGTAACACACCCAAGCATAGAAACATCCGTCATAAATAAACGATGGGTGGAAGAAATTAAAAAATATCCGGAAAAGTATACTGTGCACGAATTGCATAAGGTTTACCCTGACGGAAACATTGATGCGGATCAAGAACAGCAATTAATTGAATCGCATGGTAATCTTGTTTTACAGTTCCCTATATATTGGTTTAATTGTCCACCTCTCCTTAAAAAATGGTTGGACGATGTTTTAGCTTATGGATGGGCTTATGGTTCAAATGGAGGGGATAAATTAAAGAATCGCAAAGTTGCTTTAGGTGTATCTGCAGGAATTAAAAAAGAAGATTATAGTGAAAATGGACGGTATCGGTATACACTTGAACAAATATTAATTCCATTTGAAACGATATTCCTGTATTGCAATGCAGATTATCGTTCGTTATTTCCGTTTTATGGCAAAGAAAATGAGCCGGGTGGAAACGAAAAAGAAGAAAATGGACCGGGTGCAAGAGAGTTGGAAAAAAGTGCTCAGGATTATTTGAACTTTATAGACAGCCTCTAATAGGAAGAGCTTTATTGAAGCTATAAAGAAAAGCGCAAGCCGCCCTGGTCAGCTGCCGCTGTACAGCTCACAAATCTTATAAACGGTTTTTTTCTCCCCACTCGCACATCATATTTAATAATGGAACGAGAGAAAGACCACGATCAGATAATGAATATTCTACTTTTGGAGGTATTTGGGGAAATTCCTTACGTATGATAAGGCCATCTGCCTCCAGCTCTTTTAACATGATGCTTAGCGTTTTAAAAGAAATGGTACCGATACTTCGCTTCAACTCATTATGCCTCATCCTTTTATTTTCTGAGAGCCAATACATAATGATCATTTTATATTTACCTCCTATCAAGGATAACGTATATCCAAAGCCGGTGTCTTTTTGTCCTACACCAGTCGGAACACAGGTTTTTCTGACTTTACGTTGCACTAGTTACACTCTCCTTTAGGTAGGTATATGATATAAATGTATATACATTATTATAGACCATTATGTAGTCTTAAAGGGTGTTAAAAAGATTGTATAAAATTTAGCTATACCTCTATTTGAATAAATTTTAACAAAACATCCCTAAAACGACTATTAAAAAACGTCTTCATTTGATTATTTGGCACGACACAATTAACCCTTGGCATAATCGTTTTTATACCAAGGGTTATTGGATGGTATCCGATTGAACCTTCTATCTCGAACTTGATTAAACCACAGTACTACAGCGTTTTAAGTTGTAAACGCGCATGTAAACATCAATTTTAAAACAAGAATCGTATACAACACTACTCGTAATTGAACATTAAAAGCAATCTTTTGTGGACAAAACTTGGTCATTTTTTAATAAAAAAATGTTTTCCTCGAATCTATACTTGCATTTCGCCTGGTTTTCGATCGACATATAGGGTATTGTTTTCACACGCTTCTCTATCGCATTCTCTGGGTTATTCAGCAATTCGTTCCATCGTTCATCATCTAACCATTTCACTATTGGACACTCCTTTTTCGGCTTTTTAATCGTTTGTCAAAAAGTCTATATGGGTAACGAATCGATTGGATATGTGATGCTGGATTGCTTGAATTGATTGATTAAAAACAACCCTGTACATCTTTCTCTTAATTTATAAGCTTCGTTCAAGCTCTCTTGCACCAGGTCGTTAGAGATGTGCAAATCAACAGCAGTCGTGGGACCACCGACTGTTTTTAATAGCTTTCTAAGCTTGCTCGGATCAGGTAGTTCATCAATCAAGTCTTTTATGGCCCCCCAATGTTTTCTTAACGATTCATTATAAGGGGTCGCTATGGACAGATGTTCTACATCCAACTGCTCTCCTAATTGTTTATATAATTCAGAAATGATCGCCGTTGCCACACCGACCTTTGCACCATGCAGCAGCTGTTCTTCATTTTTATCAAGAAGATCCATTTCCCAAAAGTGAGACAAGTGATGCTCCCCACCAGATGCTGGCCGTGAAAAGTCAAGAAGAAGCATAACCAACCCGGATTCCACCAAAGATTGCATCAAAATTGCAATACCATCAGCATCACCTTGTGCAATCATTTCTGCATTCGAAACACACGCTTCAAGTGAACGCCTCGTTATATCAGAAGCCAATTGATTATAGGGTTCGTTTCCGATCAATTCTGAGATTTTCCAATCAAGCAATGAGGTGTACTTGCCTAAAATATCACCAAAGCCAGCCGCAGTCAGCTGCTTTGGAGCTGCAGCCAAAAGATCAACATCTGCAAAAACAGCCAGAGGGGAAGTCGTTTGAACGGTTTGCTTCATTCCTCGAAATAATAACGGAGCACCTTTTGAAGTGAAACCATCGACGGATGCAGCTGTTGGCACAGATATGAAAGGTATGTTCATTTTATATCCTATAAAACGTACGATATCATGGATGGTTCCCGTCCCAACTGCTATCAAAGCATCCGTAAATGGCGGCATTTCTGCAAATAATTGAATGAGGGTCGGTTCGTCTGCAAGTACCTGACCATGTTGATTGGGCTGCAAAATGATCAGCTGATGGTCAATATGATGGGGCAATATCTTTGAAAGCTGTAGCCCCGCGGCTTCATTGGTATTTTTGTCTGCTACTAAAATAACGTTTTTAAAACGCTTTGATTCCATATATAGGGGAATCTGTTGCAAGGCTCCTTTTTCGATCGTGACTTCAGGAAGGACAGTCCCTCCATACTGAACCAACCCCCTTATTTCTGGTATTATCTTCAAGATTAACACCACCCAATTGATTTTATTGCGAGGCTGAACCTTAGTTACGCTCGTACTGGGATTCCTTAAGTTTTCAACGACACCGAACGATCTTCTCTATGAAAAGTCATCCCCTCCACGTATAAAGAAAACCGAACAAAACCAAGCCTCTGACTTAGGTTAAAGCAAAGTAGCGCTTATACTGAAATCCTTATCACGTGTAAAAAGAACGGATCGTACGTTCCTTTTGAAGTTAAGGTCAGCAAATCGTTAAGACGGTTACAGACATTGCGGGTAGCACGACTTCCAAAGTATGTCCTGCAACACTGTAATGTTGAAATGGGATTGGTTTCACATTGTCAGGTTCATCGAAAGTATTTCTCGCATCCATAGAGGAAGAGGTAAGGATACGGCCAGATACCTCCGCCAATGAAATGTCACCACGCATGTCAAGGTGAATCGTAGAAGCCTTTCTATGATCTAGATTACAAAGACTTATATGGATTTTTCCATCTGTATCTTTAGATGCTGATGCAGTCACCTGGGGTATGGATTGATCACCAATTTTAATCGAATCTACGTTAATATCCATCGAAAGCTTCTTTGCGCCCTGATGCACTTTATACATTTCAAACACATGATAGGTCGGTGTTACGGTCATCTTATCCTTCTCTGTCAATACCATTGCTTGTAGGACATTAACGGTTTGAGCGATGTTCGCCATCTGGACCCGATCACAATGATCATTAAATATATTTAGCGTAACACCTGCCACTAAAGCATCTCTGATTGTATTTTGTTGATACAGAAAACCCGGATTTGTGTCTGGTTCTACATCAAACCAAGTTCCCCATTCATCAACAATCAGGCCCACCCGTTTAGCTGCATCATACTGATCCATGATGGTTGCATGTTTCGTGATCAGTTCATCCATTTGTAAAGCTTTTTTCATGGTGATGGTCCATTCATCCTCTGTGAAATCGGTGGCAGATCCTTTTCCTTTCCAGAAGTCTCCCGGAATCGTATAATAGTGCAAACTTAGACCGTCCATAAGATGCCCAGCTTCTCGCATCAAAACCTCTGTCCAAGTGAAATCATCGACATTTGCACCACCTGCGATTTTGTAAATCTTATTCTTACCATAATTACGTACATAGGTTTGATAACGTCGGTATAGATCAGCGTAATACTCAGGACGCATGTTACCGCCGCATCCCCAGCTCTCATTCCCAACGCCGAAGTACTTCAGCTTCCAAGGCTCTTCTCTGCCGTTTTCCATTCTCCAGTCCGCCATAGGCGATTCGCCATCGAATGTCAAGTACTCTACCCATTCAGACATTTCCTGAACGGTTCCGCTCCCGACATTTCCACATATGTATGGCTCAGCCCCTAGCAGCCCACAAAGCACCATGAATTCATGAGTACCAAAATGGTTATTCTCTATAACGCCGCCCCAATGTGTATTGACCATTCGTTTCCGTTTTTCTCGAGGGCCAATACCGTCTTTCCAATGGTATTCATCGGCAAAGCATCCTCCAGGCCAACGAAGTACAGGAATGTCGAGCTTTCGGAGTGCGTTCAATACATCAGTTCGAATACCCAATGTATTGGGGATCGCAGAATCCTCACCTACCCAGATTCCTTCATATATGCATCGGCCGAGATGTTCTGCAAAATGTCCATAAATATTCCTGTTTATGGTTCCTTGAATGACATCTGAATTCACAACGATCTTATTTTCCATAACGTAATACTCCTCTATGAATTTGATAATATTATTGATGGATAACGGTGGAAGTCGCGGAAGGATGGTTCAAAAAGATCGGTTCTATCAGCGAATTCCCCCTGAAATTTCCGAAATTTCCTGCTCTGAGAGTGTTCCCTGATAAATGCGCAGCTCGTCCATTAAGCCTTTGAAAGGAGGATCCCACCAATTGACACCAAGGCTGAAGAGGCTGTCAGCAGTCGTAAACGTATTCGGGAATCCAGCCCCTGTAAACGTTTCCTGACCGTCAACATAGACCTTTATCGTGCCATTGCCGACAGTGAACGCAAGATGTGTCCATTCATCTGTTCCAATTTGCATTCCGGCCGCGGCATCATACCATGTAGATCCTGCTGACCATACCATCGTATGATTTTGGACTCCAATGTGCCCTTTAGGCACTAAGCTGACCCAATGATTCGAATCCCTGGCACCAAAGAAGGCCGTTGTATAGGTCGTTAATTGTTCAGGATTCAACCAGAGCGAAACAGAATACGCATCACCTAAAATGAGGCCATCAGGGAGTCGGATTCCTGATGAACCATTGAACAGCGCTGCATCCCCAGCAACACCTCCAGTGAAGGAAATGTTACCATCTATATAGTTGATTCGATCACCCGTGGCTGTACCTGGGTCAAAGTTACCGGTACTATCGCTAAGGTTGCCTTCAAAAGCGTAATATGCGATTAACCCTTCCTCTCTTTCCGCAAGAACGGAAATTGCAAAGCTTTTCGATGCTGTAGCATCACCTTTTACAATTGTTGCTGTCAGTATTGCCGTTACATTTTCCAACCCAGCCTCTGGTCGATGAACGATTCCCTCATCCGTTATGACGTCGGTATTGGAGGAATGCCAAGAGATTTCTGTTCCGTGAGTACCAACCGTCGGTAATGTCAAGTCATCTATTATGTTGCTTGTATCTCCCAAGCTCAAGTCCGCTCGGACGTCTTCGACGAGTTGTTCATCTGATCTGTCCGAGATCATTTTACTGCCCCAAATAGAAACACCTTGTTTGGACACTGCACTGAATGTCATTTTATAGGTTTCTGATGTGAGATCCCATTGACGCAGAAACACCCCATCATATGTTACACCATCCAAGGTCAGTGCTGCGCTGTTATGACCTGTCTTTTTCCATTTTCCACTGACTTCTCCAGAAACCTTATTGTTTTTATGAAGGCTTATCGTAACAGATTCTTTAATATCTTCAGAAATATCTTTGCCATGATTGATAAATTTGTAATCGCCTATGATATCTTTTCGGTAAACTTCATCAAGAGATTCCCCTCCGTACCGATAGGGTGCAACTACCGGCCAGCCATCCTTATTCATGAACATTTGATGAACCCGGATTTCATGGGTCTCACCTCTTTCCGGAAAGCGTGAATGGAATATTAAAAATTGCTGACCTGTTTCTTGATCGTAAAAGACTGAATTATGACCTGGTGAAACATAACCAGTGCCAATACCTGTTCCCGGGTCACCAATTTTCCTTTCAAACAAGTAGTTCCCCATCAATTTTACGCCATAGGGTTCGATGGAACGATCGTCAAAAATAGTGCCAGGTTTGCCATGGACATCAATCATGTTATTGTCTTCAGCATCGTAATACGGTCCATCAGGATTTTTGGATCGAGCAACCCGCATATTGTAACCACCGTCTGAAGTAAGCCCTCCGAAAGACAAATACATATAATAATAATCAGTTTCTGGATGATATTGAATATATGGACCCTCGATTCTGCTGTGGTTCCCTCCCATCAGCTTTTTACCGTATCCTTGACCCGGAAGAGGCTTTCCTGTTTCAGGATTCATTTCCAGTATGAAAATGCCGCCGGAATAAGAACCGTACATCATCCAAAGCTTCCCGTTCTTATCAAAGAAGGTATGAGGATCAACTACATTCGGATGCTTTGTGGCATCGTACTTTTCGGGATATAGGCCATCATCATAAGGGGTTCCATCCACATCAGATTCTTCATCAGTCATCCCCGACTTTAAAATGATCCCTAAGTCTTTATAGGGACCTTCGACTTTGTCAGCTACTGCTACACCCATTGCTGACCTTGGGGAATCTCCTCTGCACGTGTTGTAATACATATAAAACTTGCCGTCCTTCAGCTGAACAACATCTGCTGCCCAAAGGGTGTCCGTTTCCGCCCATGATAGCGTTTCTTCTAATTCTTGCAATACATTATCAAATAATGGATTGTCAGGATGAACACCCGATGCCACAAGCTCCCACTGTTGGAAGTCCTTCGTCTTTGCTGCAGCCAAGTGTGAACCGAATACATAAAAGGTGTCATCTACCTTGATAACTGAAGGATCATGTACAGATGCCTCTTTAAAAACAGGCCCCTCCTCCCCTCGTCCACCATCAGGTTTATGACTGTCACTATTGGCAACCGCTGAGCCCGGTATCATTAAGGTGACAAATAAAAAGGGCAGAAATAATTTTCTGCAAAAAAATTTTTTCATATTCGTCCTATTCTCCTCTCTGTCATACCAGATAAAGAATTGAATCTCTCATGGTTGTAAGATGATAAGGGTGAGGGCTGTCCCATATGCGTATGACTCTCTCCGTTTCTAGAACATCTAGAGAACAATTCACGGTTTTTTCTCTAAATGTTGTGATGGAGGTGTCTGACACTTTCTTTTGGAACAGCCCCGTCCTAATCATTCCTTCATATTAGTTTTAAGTGTATCTTCTGCTTTTTTAAGCGCTTCCTCTGGCGTTTGCGATTTTTGCCTGATGACACTGTTAAACACGTTTGTATTAAACTCCGTTGCGACATCCGGGGTGTTCGGTGTAATATTGACAGCATTGATTTCATCTTTGATTTCTACAAGCGTATCAAATATATCCTCACCGAAGTATTGATAATATTTGTTATCTTCCCGGATTTCTTCACTTTCCCAAACATCGAACCGTGGAGGGTCAAACCCTAAGACCTTCCATAGTTGGATGTTGGCTTCCTTTGTAAGCTTCGCAAATGCCAAAAACTCCTTCGCTAGTTCTGCATGTTCCGTTTGGTTTGTGACGACAGTGCCCGTCCCACCCATACCGGCAGAACGGTAGCCGCCCTGTTCCCAAGCTGGCATTGGACGGATGACCATTTTACCTTTGAGGTCTGGCATGTAATCCAAGAATCTTCCCATATACCACATTGGCATATTGATGGCTGCTGCTCCGCCTTTATTCATAAATGCATAGAATTCTTCCGAGTGTTTCTCACCACCAGGTGTCACCTTTGCGATTTTATGCTTGTTAATTTGATCTTTCAAAAACTGGAGCGTCTTTACATTCGTTTCATTGTTAACGGTAAGCTCTCCATTTTCATTAAAGAAGTCGGATCCTTGTTGGGAAATCATCGACCATAAATTAATGTAATCATTTGTATCAACCGTTGTCATGACCACATCCGTATTTTCAACAACCTTTTTGCCAGCTTCATTGAAATCATCCCAAGTTTTGATGGAATCGATATCTACTCCGGCTTCGTCCATGATCTCTTTGTTGTAATACATAACAGATGCCCCAACATGAGTGGGCAAACCATAATAGTTTCCATCCTTGGCATAGATGTCAAAGCGTGAGGAGACGAACTTGTCTTTGACCGGATCAACATATTCATTCATCGGCAGCATTTGCGGCTCACCCTGTAAGTAATTTGGAAAGCGGCTGATCTCAATATCGGCAATATCCGGTGCACCTTTACCTGATTGCAATGCTAACAGCAGATTATTATGCATTTGATCATAGGGGTATGTCTCAGCAACCAATTTGATCGGCTTGTCCGGGTGTTCTTTATTCCAGCGGGGTACAGCGTCCTTAAAGAAATCCATGTGTAATTCTATAAATGTCCAATAGGTAAGTTCAGTAGCGTTTTCTACATCGCCACCAATCACTTCCGATTCTTCAGCTTCATTTGAGCTTTGCTTATCACCACTACAAGCCACTAAAACCAATACCATTAATCCTAAAAACGAAACTAAAATACTTGCTTTCTTCATAATCCTCCCCCTTTTCCATAATATTCAAATCTAAAGACCCCATATTCTGATAAAACAATCAAAACTCTTATCACCCCCTACATTAATGAAAACGAATTGCAACAAAACAATAACTGCTGCTTTTAATTGAACTATGATAAATGTTGATCCAATTTCCAAAAAATCTTCATAGATAACCACATGCATCCTAATGCCGCAACACCAATGGAAAAAAAGGGAATCACTCCGGGATAAACCAGAGAGAAATATGCCACTGCAAAGACAACCAATCCACTGGCAAACGTATAATGAAGATTAATCAAACCAATAATCAATGCATTTTTGATTTGATGGAACCAAGTTGCTTGATAGTGTACTAATAATGGAAAAGACCATAAAACAATAATGACGTAGAAAAATAAAACAAGGTAGAATACAAATGGGATGATAAATGTAATTTCACCTGCAGAATGGACAATGACTTGATAACTGAAATAAAGCAATACGCCCACCGCAAACAGTAACCAGCCTAAAATATTTGAATTAACGAATTCTTGGCGGTAGATCTGGTCAAATGTACGCCTAACCTTGATATCCAGTTCTCCATTTATCCATTTTCTTGATACTCCTAGCGCTGCTACTGTTGCAGGAAAAATTCCGCCAACGAATAACCCAAGAAGAGAATATAAGAACCACAATACATTTAAAACGGCCAGTCGCATGATCCAACTGAAAATAAGATCAAAGGTTGAGACGATTTCTTCCCCCTTCATTAGCCTGCCACCTCTTCTTCTCTCTTTCCTCACTGCGGGGTATTACCTGTTCACTTTTCCCGCAGGAGTTTCGTGAATTTCGTTTAAAGAAATTTCCACTAAAAAATACATCATTAAAATTTAACATACCCTAACCTTTAACTCCCCCAACAGTAAGCCCTGCGACAAAGTATCGTTGAAAGAAAATGAAAAGAATAATTATAGGCACAATGGTCATCACAGACCCTGCGATTAAAACATCATAGTTATTCCCATATGGTGTCAATAGTGTTGCTAAACCGATCGGCAAGGTGAACATATCATTGGATCGTAGTACAATCAGTGGCCAGAGGAAATTATTCCAGCTATGTAACCCCTGTAAAATCGCCATCGCTGCTAAAGAAGGCGTCATGAGCGGCAGCATGATCTTAAAGAAAATACCGTATTCGGTAGACCCATCTATTCTTGCGGCATCCATCAATTCTTTAGGCAGGCCCAAACAATATTGTCTGAAGAAGAAGACTGCTACCGGTGCCACAATGGCCGGAATTACAACAGCTGCATACGTATTGATCAACTGCATCTTGATCATCAACTGGAAAAGCGGCAGCATCAAAATTTCAAAGGGCACCATCAAGATGAACAAGACAAGTGTAAAGAAAAGGTTTTTGCCCTTAAAGTCATATAAAGCTAATGCATACCCAACCATTGACGAGAAAAATAAAGAGAGAATGATCGTTATTGCTGAGATAGCCAAACTATTGCCGTACCATGTCCAATAATCAGCTGCTTGGGTGAATATATACGTATAATTGTCCAAGTTCAATGTGCTTGGATCCAAAGTCAGACTAATCCCTTTTCTCATCAATTCAGTTGAAGGCCTAAAGGAGGATAGCAACAAACTTAGGATGGGAAACAGCGTAATGAAAGCGATTACAAAAAAGCTGATATTTGTTATCCATTTTAATGATTTGCTGTTCTTCCGTTCCATTTATTCATCCCCCCTTTTGAACGCCCCTGTAAGAATCAGCTGAATGAAACTGATCACGAAGATGATCAACATCAATACAACTCCGATCGCAGCACCGAATCCCATGTCATTTTGTTGGATTCCCTGTTGGTAAAGGTATCCAACTACTGTTAAACCGATATTTCCAGGTGAACCTGCCGGCCAGTAAACGAAGCTTTCTTCAAACATTCGAAACCCTGCAATGATCGATATCGTTGTGACAAAAATAGTCACTGGCTTCAGAAATGGCAGGGTGACATATCTGAATTTCTGAAATGCCGTCGCTCCATCAATATCAGCTGCCTCATAGGTTTCCTTAGGGATATTTTGCAAAGCTGCAAGGAAGTATAATATGTTGACACCCATCCAACGCCAAGAGCAAAGCAATACCATCAAGAACATTCCTGACCATGCATTATATCTCCATTCGACAGACTCTAACCCGATCCAATTCAGGAATTGGTTTGCTGCTGCCGAATCAGATTCTCCGAACAAAAGCCTGAATACCATACCAGCAACAATGGTTGAAGTTAATGCAGGAACGAATAAGGAGGATCTGAAAAACGTTTTGAATCTGACAATCTTGGAGTCTAGCAAAACGGCTATGATAATTGGAAATGCTACCAAAATTGACACTGTCAAAATGACATAAATGGTTGTATTTGACAGGGCCTTGAAAAAAGTAGGATTGAATATTCTGGAATAGTTATCGGTTCCGATAAATGTGACCTGGCCAGGCAATACACTTTGAAAGCTCATGATAATCGCCTGTATAGATGGATATAAAGATAAAATCAAAAATGAAAGTATAAAAGGTAGCACAAATATGTAAGGTACTACCTTTTTAGAATTCAAGAACTTGACAAATTGGTTTTGACCTTTGATCAATATGGTCTCCTGTTTTGTACTCTTGGGTACAGGCAACATCATAACGCCTCCCTATTGTTCACTTTACTATCCATTATGATTTGTTTAAACGTATGACGTTCCAAGAAGTTTTTGGCAAGCTAGCTTCCAACATACCTTCTTCCAGAGTAGATTGGCCGTTTCCATGAGGAGTTACAGCCTGATGGGATGCTGTATTGACCGCTTTCAAATCATCATTTTCAAGAACGATATGCTCTGATAATCGATATCCTTCAAAGCTTCTAACATCACTGGATACGGTGATAGATTCTTCCAAATTTTTATTTACCATAAAGATTGTCACTTCTTCTTTTTCTTCATTATAAACAACAGCACTATCTATATAAGGAACATCTGTATAATCTTTGCTGTCATACTTTGGGGACGTAAGGATCGGTTTGATTGATATACCCCGACCATAAACGGATGCATGCATATATGGGTAAAAGATTGTTTGTTTCCATGAACGTCCTGTATTTTCAGTCATAATAGGAGCTATTACATTCACTAGTTGCGCTAAACATGCCATTTTCACTCGATCCGCATGTTGTAAAAATGTGATCAACATACTGCCGACTAACAGGGCATCTTCGAAGTTATAATGATCTTCTAATTGAGGCGGCGCAACTGTCCATGGCTCAATTTTCTTGTCTTCCTCGTTCGAGTGATACCAAACATTCCATTCATCAAAACTGAGGTTGAGGGTCTTTTTGCTGCGATGCTTCGCTTTGATATAATCACAAGTAGATATGACGGTCTTGATAAAGTGATCCATATCCATATTTTTTGCTAAATAGTTTCCAGGATCATTTGCATGGTTACCGTAATATTGGTGAAGGGAAATATAATCTACTTCCTCATATGCGTGGTCAAGCGTGATTGCTTCATATTCCGGGAAGGTAGGCATATTAGTATTTGAACTGCCGCATGCTACCAATTCTATTGTCGGGTCTACTAGTTTCATTGCTTTTGCCGTTTCTTTCGCAATTCTTCCATACTCGTGAGCGGTTTTATGACCGATTTGCCAAGGCCCATCCATTTCATTTCCAAGACACCAGGTTTTAATATTATGAGGGGCTTCATAACCATGTGATTTTCTTAGATCGCTCCAATAGGTACCTCCAGGGTGATTCGTATACTCTAATAGGTTTCTAGCTGCATCTATGCCTCTAGTTCCCAGGTTGACAGCCATCATTACCTCAGCATTGACTTTCTTTGCCCAATCTACAAACTCATTTGTTCCTAGTTCATTCGTTTCAATCGTCCGCCAAGCTAATTCCAAACGCCGTGGTCGCTCTTCTTTGGGGCCGACACCATCTTCCCAGTTATACCCTGACACAAAATTGCCCCCAGGATACCTGATGATCGGAACATTCAGTTCTTTGACGAGATCGATAACATCTGTACGAAATCCTTGTTCATCTGAATCTGGGTGCTCTGGTTCATAGATCCCACCATACACAGCTCGCCCAAGGTGTTCAATAAAGGATCCATAAATCCGTTCATCCACTTTTGCAATCTCATAGTTTTTATCTACAATCATTTTTGCCTTTAATAGATCAGCCACTACAATCACTCCCTAAGAATATAATTTATCAATATGCAATCATTTTCAGAGACTTCAATCAGACAAAATTATCACTTTTATGTCCGAACATATACATTATAAAAGAGAAAAAAATAAAATATGTACGTATAAGTTGCCGCACTTAAGATTATATAGAAATATATTGTAAATTTCAATGTTTTTTGAATATTAAAATAAAATTTATTCCAATATACAGAAAAGTGCAACCACGAAGGGCACTGGAAGTCCGATTAGGAGGTTATCGCAGCCGCAGGAGGACTGAAGTGATCCAAGTGGTTGGACGGTGGAGCGTCACCGCAACTAAAATTTTTACATTTTCTATCCTTGGACAAAAATAAATAAGGGCCAACTCTTATGAATAGAGTCAACCCTTGTATTCTTTCGTAGAATTTCGAATGATAAGCTTGGGTTCGAATATGACAGATCCTACCTCATCCGATTTCTTCTGATGACCATTTGTTCCTTTTATCATTTCTAACATCATTTTAGCAGCCTTTTCCCCCATCTTGCTTTGGGGGTGTTCAATCGTAGTCAGCTTAACCTCTGAAACTTTGGCTAAAAATGAATCATCATACCCAACGATTGAAATATCATCTGGTATTTGTAAATCTTTTTCTCGAAGAACATCCAATAAGTTAATTGCGATCTCATCATTATAACAAACGATTCCGGTTGGTCTATCGTCATTCGTTTGTTTTAACAATTCATTCAGTTCTTTCATTGGTTTTTGATTCTTCTCCAGGGTGTTATATGAAATGATATTTTTGGGGTTTATAGCTAGATGATGGCTACGATGAGCTTTAATATACCCTTTCATCCTCTTGGAACCTTGGATATCATCCGTTTTAAAAAAACCTACAATGTTCTGATGTCCTTGTTTAATCAGGTGTTCCGTCTGGATATATCCACCTCTGTCATCATCCATTACAATGTGTATCGGCTCAAGTTCATCATAGTATGCGTTGATCATGATATACGGAATATTCATTCGTTCTAAATTCAGATAATAATTGATATTGGGATTGGCAAAAGCGCTTTTTGTCGGTTCTACAATAACCCCATCATATTGTTGGGCGATGATTCTTTCTAAAAATCGCTTTTCATTCTCATGATCATTATTCGTACTAAATAAAGTGACATGATAATCATGTTCGCTCAAATATGATTCAGCCCCTCTTATAATGGAGGGGAAAATATAGTCAGATATATATGTTGTAAGGATCGCAATATTTTTGGAATTCCGGCCATTATTGCTACCTTCTTTTGCTGTTCTGTCGGCACAAAAGGTACCTGCACCTTGCTCCCGATAAAGCCATCCCTGACTAACCAATTCTCCTATTGCCAACCTGATAGTATGACGACTTACATTAAATGTCTTCATCAGTTCGCTCTCTGAACTGATCTTTTGGTTGGGCTGAAAGGTACCGTCTAAAATTTTAGACATAATTGCTTTTTTGACAATATTGTATTTCGTTTCCATATATACACCTCAAAAAAAGCTCTAGCAAAATCACCGTCCAAATATCAATCGCTTTCACAATGATAGATAATGGCATGATTGTAATCTTTCACAACTGATATTCCTCCACTGAGGGTGCCACTTCAAATTGTGAATTCAAGAATATGGCTAAGACTAAATGAACGGATGTATTACACGTCTTTCCACTTATCCGTACACTAAGATTAGAGAACATCTATCCATTTGTCAATTTTCTAATACCGGCACTAGTTAATATGGATTTAAGAAGGACAGTCTCTCAGAATCATTCAGTTCCTTTGCAATTTGCTCGGAATGATCTTTAACCTATTCCAATACTTCCTAACCACTATTTGTGAAATTTTTATATAACACAAGATGTGTCGGAGTATCAGATGACGGTGTAAGTTTACCTTCTGCAACATTCCTTCAAAATCCAGTACGACCAAATCATCAATAGACATTTCATTGTAAGGAACTCCGCTTGGCTTTATGACAACCTACCTTGTATCTTTATCGAAACCGCTTATATTTCCCCAAGTAAAAGTGAGTAGTCCATGCTTAGGTAAGGCTAGGTTTGCTTCTTAACATTTAATATCCACTCCTTCCTTATATACGAACCAACATATACGTATATATTATTAAATTTATTACATATTAATATAATTTGTACGTATGAACAATAATCAAATGTAAAAATAATATAACTATATTTTTATTGTTTTCCATGAACCCTCTCCATTTCATTTAATAATCCAAAAATTCGTCTGCTGAATATTGAATTATGTTGAAATCATAAGATAAATGCAATATACTGAAATCACTATTTCAATACTATTTAAAATATTTAAATAATTCTATTTTCAAGGGTTGAGAATAACAAAACTTATCTACGAGATTGTATATGATGAAGTCGATAAAAACATAAGAGATGGAATTTTGAAGGCAGGTGAATTTTGAGGATTAATGAAACCCTACATTAGATCTTCAAGAAGATTTAAACAATTACATAAGAGACTAAACCCGATAAAAGATTTAAGGGCTAATCTTATTACGAATTGGCTCACTTTGGATATCATAACACCCTGAAGGTTATAACTGCATAAAATAAACTTTTGTATAATTCCTCTTTTTGATATTGCTCAATCAAAAAAATTCCAATATTCATATAGTTTGGTAGTATAATACAATACTAATAAGGGTGATGGAAAATGAATCTGTTTACGTATGATAGTCGAATGTATCGTTTTATTGATAGATTGTCCCAGATTTTACTTCTAAATATCCTTTGGATTATCACTTGCCTTCCCATTATTACCATTTTCCCCTCAACATACGCTATGTTTGGAGTAGTAAGACAATGGACTTTGAAAAATGAAATTAATATTTTCTCTGCTTTTTGGACCTATTTCAAGGAAAATTTTAAACAATGTATTTTACTAGGGTTTGTTTGGACAATAACAGTTTCAATATTACTTATGAATCTTAGTTTAAGCTTTCGAATGCCATATACGTTTTTAAAAATAGTTACAACCTCAGTCTTAGCATTAATGATCTTTTTATTTATAATTACTTCTATTTATATATTTCCCGTTTTAGTTCAATATAAAGCAAAATGGTATTCTATTATCCGTAATTCATTTCTCTTTTCAGTGGGACAGATCTCAATTTCACTAGTAAATATAATTATAGTGGTCATTTCATTAATCATAATTAGTTATATGCCTATAAGTTTCCTTTTTATAGGAGGACTGTCATCCTATAGTATTTATTACTTATGTAATAAATCTTTTTATAAACTTAAAAAAATAAAAAAAGATAAAACTCCCGATGAGAAAATTTTATATACTTAAATTGAGCATTTGTGATACTCCTCGATTGGATATGGCAACGAGATGTAAATCTAATTCCTCTCATGTTTTATTTCTGCTTGTTCCGAAAAAAAGCCTTCGTGTTTATTCACGAAGACTTAATAAAAATGCAAAATATTAGAAAAATAGAGCCTATAAAACCAACAATTCTTTAGGTGAATGGGTTAATACTTCAATTCCATTATCGGTTATAAGTATGTCATCTTCAATTCGAACCCCTCCGATTCCAGGTAAATATATACCGGGTTCAACGGTTACCACCATACCAGCTTGTACTACATTGTTGCCAGTGGTTGAAAAGAATGGATTCTCATGAATATCTAAGCCGATTCCATGCCCTGCACCATGACCAAAATATTCCCCATACCCTTTCGCTTTTATGAAATCACGTGGTAAAGCATCCACCTCTTTTGTAGAGAGTCCTGGTTTTATACCTGACAACCCACGATTTAACGCCTCCAGAACAATTTGATATACTTCTCTTAACTTTTCTCCTGGATCCCCAACCGCAACTGTTCTGGTCATGTCAGACCGGTAACCATTATAATACGCGCCAAAATCTAATGTAACCATTTCTCCTTTTTCGATGGTTTTTTCAGATGCAACCCCATGTGGCAGAGCTGATCGATAACCTGAAGCCACAATAGTATCAGAACCTGAGGATGTCGCACCTTCTTTCCTCATGATATATTCTAACTCATTGGCTACTTGCTTTTCCGCCAATCCAGGACGAATTAATTCGACTATATGAGTAAATGCTTTATCAGTAATCTTAGCTGCCTCACGGATTGTATTGATTTCTTCTTCTGACTTAATTTCTCGAAGCCTTTCAATTACACCTGATAATGGAACAAGTTCAACATTTATTTTATCCCTATATTGAAGATACTCCCCATAAGTCATGTAGTCTTTTTCAATTCCAAGCTTCTTGATCCCCATTTTTTCTACATGTTCAGCTAATTCTTCAACAGATCGTTTATACAAAACAACTTCATAGTTTACTGCTTGTTCTCCAGCCTGTTCTTCATAACGGGAATCAGTTAATAATTTTGCCTCTCTTTCTGAAATGATCACAATGCCAGCAGATCCGGTAAAATTAGTCATATAACGTCGGTTTGATCGACTGGTAATCACCATTCCATCAATACCTACTTCTTCAAATCGATTTCTAACACTTTTTAATTTGTCCATATTGACTTTCGTAGTCATAATCAACCTACTCCCCTATAATTTTCAGGCATCTATCCTTTAATACCTGTCAGACTAATCCCTTCAATGAAGTATCTTTGTCCGATAAAGAAAATGAGCACAGCCGGTATGACCATTACGGCAGCAGCTGCCATCATCAAGTTCCAATCAGATGAATAAGAACCTTTTAACTGTAATAACCCTAATGCCAATGTGAATTTGGATTCATCATTTAAATAGATTAATGGACCAAAAAAGTCATTCCATACATTCGTAAATGTAAAAAAGCCGATTACCAACATTGCAGGCTTCACTAAGGGAAGTAATATTTTTGTGAAAATTTGAAAATAACTTGCACCATCTATTAAAGCAGATTCATCTAACTCTTTAGGGATATTCAAGAAAAATTGACGCATCAAGAAGATGAAAAAACCTCCCCCTCCAAAAAAGCTCGGGAATACCAAGGGCCAATAAGTATTAATACCGCCAAGTTTTGACCACATCATAAAGGTCGGGATTAAGGTGACAGCAGGTGGAAGCATCATTGTAGCAATGATTGCTCCAAACCATATATTCCTACCAGGAAACCTTAATCTCGCAAAAGCATATCCGCATAGACAACTTGTAAAAACCGTTCCTATAAGGCATGGTATAAGGATATAGAGTGTATTTTTTACATACAGCCCAAAATCGATAATAGAGAAAATTTCAATATAGTTACTCCATATAAATTTTTCGGGTAGGAGCTTAGGGGGAAATTCAAAAATCTCAACGTTAGTCATCAGTGAACTACGAATAAGCCAAAAGAATGGAATAAAGCTTATCAAAGCACCAATAATTAAAATGATTAAAGCAATATTTTTTTTAATTGTTTTCGCCTTCATCTATTTCCTACCTCCATAGTGAACCCAATCTTTTGAGCTTCTGAAGATGAATAGTGTAAACAGGGCAATAATAATGAATAGGATCCATGCGAGTGCACTAGCGTATCCCATATTGTTCTGTAGGAAGGCTTCCCGGAAAATGAGATATACATAAAAAAATGTTGCATTATTCGGCCCACCCTCTGTCATTACGTAAGCCTGAGTAAAAGCCTGGAATGCACCAATTAATCCCATGATGAGATTAAAGAAAATTACCGGTGTAATGGTTGGAATCGTAACATATCTAAATTTATGCCAAACGTTTCCCCCATCGATATCAACCGCTTCAAGAAGTTGTTTTGGGACATCCTGTAACCCGGCAAGGAAAATGAGTGCCGTTCCTCCACAACTCCAAACGCTTAAGAGGATTAACGATGGAATGGCAGTGGACTCATCGTATATCCACATCAGTGTCGGTAATCCTAAAAAATCCAAAATGGTATTTAGTAATCCAAAATCTGGATTAAAAAGCCACAACCATAATATGTTAGAAGCCACAGCAGGAACGATGACTGGCAGATAGTACATCGTTCTAAACACCGATTGGCCTTTAACATTCATATTCATCAACAGAGCGACAATCAGAGCAGATAGAAGCGTAAAAAATGTACTTCCGAAGGCAAAATAAAAAGTAACCCATAGAGACTTTTTAAAATATATATCATTAGTAAAGATATTGACATAGTTTTGAAATCCTACCCACTCTGATGCCCCAATAATTTTCCAATTTGTAAAACTCATAATCAAACTTGCAATCATAGGTCCTATTGTCCAGAGAAGCAAGCCTAAAATGGCAGGCAAAGCAAATATATAGCCTGCTATAGCTTCCTTTCTGTGAAGGCTACGAATTTTTGTTTTTTTTGTAATTTCCTTAGGGACACCTGTTCCTAACTTAATCTCCTTTTCAAGATTCATATGACCCCTCCTTTTCATAGCTTTATAAGGAAGAGAAAGTCACGAATATTCAGAAAATTTCGTGACTGCCTCAGGTTAATTACTGTATTTGTCTCCAAACTGTTTCTCTATTTTCGGCATAATATCATCCTTCACAACTTCTTCTGCAGTCTTTTCACCACTCCAAAGTTGATCAAGGGCAGGAGTTAAAATTTGATTGACCTTGCTTCGATCTTTCCAGTAATAATTAGGATTTTGACGAACATTGTTCATAGCCCAATCAATAACCGCTTCTTTATATTCAGGCGGATGAACAGGGTTGTCTGTCCATTTTTTAATAAGTTCAGGATCTTTATACCATTGCACTTCGTTCGGCATCCATAAACCACTTTGAATTAATGGCAATGAATTTTCAGGATCCATTATAAATTTAAGAAATTCTTTTGTTTCATCCCAATTTTCCTTTGAGTTTTTTGTGTCAAATACTACTATAGGAGTCCCCTCACTAGAGGTTACAGGTTCCTTGAATTTAGGTAAAACTCCAATTCCTAAATTCAGGTTTTTGTCGACCTTGGCTTTTCCCAGTTCCTGCAATGCCCACTGACCATCAAGGGTCATTCCTACTCTTTTGGTTAATAAGGCTGTATCAACATTAGGGATTGTGGATAGGTCTGATGGTTTTGGCATAACATGATGAACATACATTAAATCAGCAATTTTTTGTAATGCTTCAATAGTTTCCGGCTCGTCAATCAAAATGTCTTTGCCATCAAGTGAAACGATACCACCACCGTTACTGTAAATATAAGGTTCATATCTTGTGGAGAAATTATTAACCCCATAGGTTTTAATGTTTTTGGGATCAAAGCCTGGGTCATCGGGATGTTTTCCATTTCGATCGACAGTTAATTTTTTTGCAACATCGATGAATTCCTCCCAAGTCCATGCATCTTCTGCCTTTGTAGGTGGATATGGGATGTTTTTTTCATCAAATAAATCCTTGTTATAATAGATGTTGTATACTTCATTTGCTACACTAGCCCCACCAATAGGGCCATCGTCATCAAACTGGAAAATAGCATAATCTAATTTTTCATTGATTTCTCCAGATTCAAAAAGGGGTTTCAAATCTTTAATTTTCCCGTTTTCAAGCCATGTCGGTAATGAACCTTCAGAAAAATATCCAAGGTCTGGCAATGTATTCGAAGACGCCATAGTATTCATTTTTTCTAGATAACTTCCTTGAACTTGTTGTGGATTGACTTGAATTTTAGGGTGGGAGTCGTTGAAATCCTTGATTACTCCTTCAATCGCCTTTTTTTCTAATGGTCCTCCCCAGTAAGTAAATTTCAATTGTACGACACCATCTTTTTTAGTTGTTCCTGTTGCATCGGTCCCACCTAGACAACCGGTTATTAAACTAGTAATTAAAAATAGAATTGAAAATATGGTAATGCTCTGCTTAATTCTCACCATTTGATACAAACCTCCTATCAATGTTGGAATATCACTTTTCAACTAGCTTTTTTCATTAATCCAAACAAGCATTTCCCCTGGCTTTCGATTGCACCAAGCATAATAAGGTATTGCTTTGATCCTTGTAGGTTTTCTTTTAGATTCTGCAGGTTGATAAAGTTGCTCGTCCCATCCATAGTCATCTAACCGTTCAGCGTCTCCTGTAATAACAGTCATGCCTCCAAGAAAATCCTTATCAAAATGAGCGTTAAGTTGGCTATTAAGAGGAAGGTAGATGCTCGGTAAATTACCTCCATTATCAGCTTCTTCTAAACAATAAACGAGTGGTCCACGTTGAATAGCGACTTTACCTATATTCCCTCTAACATTTGGATGCGCTTTCATTTTTTCAATTGTCATAGGAAGGTTTAAGTGAATTTCATCCCCCTTTCGCCATTTGCGAGAAATATAGGCATACCCTTTTTTTACATCATCATTGAGATCGATGACATCCCCATTAACCTTTAAAATTGCCCCTTTGGACCATCCAGGGATACGAAGGGCAATTGTAAAAACAGCTTCCTCTTCAGGGAGTATTGTTATATTGATATTTCCATCCCAAGGAAAATTTGATTTCTGGACAATTTTGACCTTTTGTTCTCCGATATCGAGTTCTCCTTCACTTCCCACATAAAGGTGTACATAAGCTTCGTTTTGATCTGCAGAGTATACATAATGTCCAATGGAGGTAATTAGCCTCGCCAAATTAGGTGGGCAACAAGCACAATTGAACCATTTTTGGCGTTCATGCTTTACATGGATCCTATCTTTTCTTTTCAGACTGGCTTTTGGCCATACTTCTAATGGATTTACGTAAAAGAATTTCTTTCCGTCTAAGTCCATTCCGCTTATCGTTCCGTTAAAGAGAGCACGTTCCATCACATCGGCATATTGACTATCCTTTTCAAGGTTTAACATTCTTTTTGCCCAAAATACTAAACCTATGGAGGCACAAGTTTCGGTATAACATAAGTCATTAGGAAGGTCATAGTCGAAAGAAAATGCTTCTCCATGGCTCATAGAGCCTACTCCTGCCGTGATATACATTTGACGTTGGGTAACATTTTCCCATAATCTTTTAGAAGCTTCTTTTAACGTTTGATCATTTGTTTCTGAAGCCAAGTCAGCCATTGCTGTATACATATACATGGCACGAACAGCATGTCCAATTGCTTCTTTCTGCTCCCTGACAGGTAAATGTGCTTGATGATAGCTATAGCTCCCATATTCATCAGTCCACCAAGGCTTTTTTTCATCACCTCTCTTTTGTTTTTCAATATCAAAATAATGGGGAGTTTTACCCCGTTCATCAATAAAATACTTACTTAAATTCAGGTATCGCTTATTATTTGTCACTCTGTAAAGTTTCACAAGCGATAGTTCTATTTCTTGGTGGCCAGGATATCCAGGCAGTTGATTTTCCCCATGACCAAATATTGAATCAATATGATCAACGAACCGAGACATGATGTCCAATAATTTTCTCTTACCAGTAGATTGGTAATATGCAACCGCTGCCTCTATCATATGACCTGCACAATATAGCTCATGGTGATCTCGTAAGTTTGTCCATTTTTGATCTGGTTCGTTTATAGTAAAATAAGTGTTTAAATATCCGCTTTCTTCTTGTGCTCTTCCAATAAGATCAATCACTTCATCAGCTGTTTTTTCTAACTCAGGATTTGGATCCGTTTCAAAACTGTAGGCAACTGCCTCTAACCATTTCGCCACATCGCTGTCTTGAAATACATAACCTTTAAACTCCCCTTTCTCTTCTTTCGCTGCGATTCGAAAGTTTTTAATCGCATGACTTGGTGGTGCATCTGGAATTTGATCATTTAATGCAGCCCATTGATAAGGAATCACTTCATTAATAACTACATCCATATAATTACTCCAAAAATTGTCTGTTACTTGAACATCAGTTAATTTACTATCTACTGTTTTCAACGAATCAACACTCCTTATTGGCTCTTTCCAAGCGCGTCAAATTGTTTTCTACTTACTGTTCGTAAACCAAAAACTCTTCGAACCCTATGACCGTCGTGAGGTTTGAATGTAACTTTGATAACTTCATTTCCATTGACCAATTCCTGTGGTAGGACATGATTGATATTATAAAACTTATTAACTTCCTTGAACCCCTTAGTGCTATGAAGCAACACAGTATCATTTACCAAAATATCAAATTGACAATCTTGTAACTCTTTGGCTTCTGTATAAGTGATAATAAGCATCATTTCAGAATCAGGTTTTACTTTTAAATCATAGGAAAACCATCCGCCAACACCTGTTTGCCTGTACCCACGATTATTAAGTCTCCCAACGCTAGTATAGTAACCATCAAAATCATGGTCCCTTTCAGGCTGCATTTCTCCTGGCTGTACATAATCTATTGTGCAATTTTCCATAATTTTCATTCTTTTGCGGGCTTTACGATACTCTTCTTCGGCTTCCTTCCATTCTTCATCCGAAAATACATCCCAATAAACCGAGTACATTTTATCGTGCATCCTATAAAATGGATAAAGTTTCACATCTTTTAGGTAACCAACATTCGTTTGAAATGTATTCCGTTTCCCTTCTACTGGGTCAATCCACTTTTCTACTTTTTTGTCATTTGTAATCATAACCGGTGTGTATAAATGTTCTTTAGCTGCTGGATCATTCAGTGGACCTAATTCACCCGCAAGGACTAAAGGTCCGTACATTACAGCCACTCTGTTTGGATTATCTGGCATACTTTCAAGCCGCAGTGTCATTGGAATATAAACCTCTACCTGATCACCATCCAACCATGTCCTTTCAATTTCTATATAGGTCCCGGGGTTGCTATCAACTTTCTGTACTTCCCCATTGACTTTTACTTGTATGCCGTTTTCAGCCCAATAAGGGTAACGAATTAACATTGAAAAATTCACTGGATCTTTAGTAGTTACCTGAAATTTAACTATGTCGTCTTCAGGATAGGTTGTATCTTGTGACAACTTTATCCCCTTGCTCTCCCAGTTAAGAGTGGATGAAATAAACTGGTTGATGTAAAGCTTGTCTTTATCATGGAAATAAATGTTACTTCCGTAGTTTGCATGATTTTCCATCCCCGTTCCGATACAACAAGTAAAATCAAATTTTCTATTGTAATCTTTGAAACCACCCATATCCAATGATAGACAATAGCAAACGGATCCTTCTTCTGGATTCTGTGATGCTAAAATATGATTAAAAAGAGCTCTTTCGTAATAATCCGCCTTTTCACCTGCTGCCCCCCACTGAAATAAATGACTCGTCAGTTTTAACATATTATAAGTATTGCACGTTTCCGCAGTATGCGGACCGAGCCGATCATTTAACAAATCCGGCTCTCCAAAATATTCACTAAAGCTATTACCACCGTTTACATATGAGTGATGCTTTACGACACGATTCCAAAAAAATTCTACAGTCTCTTTACGTTTTACATCATTAGTAAGTTCATATTGCCTAGCTAACCCAATTATTTTCGGTATTTGAGTATTTGCATGCTTCCCGGGTAAACAATCCACATTTTCCGAAAGTGGATCCAAAACTTTTTTATGCCAAAAACGTTCTGCAAGTTTAAGATATTTGGTCTCACCCGTGTCAGCATATAAATCTGCTAGGACTTCATTTATACCACCAATTTCACATACCATTACCTCTTCCATTTGTTGGTCACTAATGTTTAAGAATATACCGTGGAGCCAATTTGCAAGTTTAATTTCGATTTCCAATCCTTTTTTATTACCTAATAACTGATACCCATCACGCAGTCCAGCCATGAGTTTATGTAGCGTATATAAGGGAGCCCATCCTCCATTTAAGTCAAACCCTTTTGACCGGATATTACCTGATGCAACTTCAAGAAATATTTCTTTACCTCGTGGAATGCCCGAAACATAACCATCCCCATGTGCATTTTGACAAGTTTCAAGCTCATCAATGATATAGTCGAAACGCTCTTTAAATCTGATATCTTCCAAAGATGTATAGAACATTGCACAGGCTGATAAATAATGGCCGAGTGTATGACCCGATAAACTCATTGCCTCCCAGCCTTCATACTGCTGAGCTTTTGGTTTGAGGCCTGCATATTCTCTAAATCTTGCAAGTAGACGATCCGGTTCCAATTGAAGTAAATACTCCTTATTAAGTTCCATTGCATGTTTAAATGGACCGCTTGAAATTTTTACATCTTTTAAATCAAATGGTTTCGCCTTTGTCTCAACTTGCATCTTTACAACCATATTCATACTCCTTTTTGAAATATTAGTACAACTAGATCATTCATTCTCTATTATCCTCCTTTATAAAAATCCTCCTCTCTAATAATTTGACATTTAATTATGCAAGTATAATGACTTTCTCAGTCCTTACTATAGGAAAAAAACATTATTTACGATTGGTTTTTAAGTAAAAAAGGATATGGCAAGTAGGTACACTTAAACACTTTTATTGTGTATCTAAAGATGAGAAACTAAGGGGGGCGTAATTTGAAGATTAAATAAAAGAAATTGCCAGATAAAACAAGCTATTATCGTTAGAAGAAGTGAAGTTAAAAGATGAAATCTCAAATTTAACTTTCTCATGAGTCAACTACGACACTATCAAACTGAAGGGAGATTTTATAATACAACTTCTTAAATAACCAACTGTTACATTGATTATACGAATAACCTCGATGTGGAGCGGACAAAAATAATATACATGTACGTATAAGAGGTTTTTTAAATTATATAAAATCATTTCAGAAAATTCAATGTTTTTTTAATTAATAAGTAATTAGTTGGATTTAAATAGTCTTCTACAATTTGCTAAAATTTTTTTACTTACAGTACCAATCATGTACGTATATTTTGGACTTTATCGTACAGAGCATATGTTTATGGATGCCTCACGCATCCCTACGGTACAAAGTATGATTCTTTCTGAAACTACCGAGGAACGGAAAGACGCTCTCGATCAACTCCTGCCTATGCAACAGCAGGATTTTGAGCAAATTTTTGAAACGATGCAAGGACATCCGATTACCGTTCGCTTATTAGATCCACCACTCCATGAGTTTTTGCCGGACAAAGAAGAACTGCTCGTTGATGTGACAAAGCTGCAACTGACCGAACCTTATTCATTCAAGATACAGGAAAAGCAAAAATTCTTACGGAAAGTAAGGCTATAAGAAGAATCGAATCCTATGTTAGGACATCGGGGCTGCCGCTTAGGTATGATGCATCCTGAAATTTACGAAATGCAAGTCATGGCCATTTTTAATGCGATGTCCAACGTTATGACCAAAGGAATCAACGTTAAATCCGAAATCATGATTCCTTTGGTCAGCCATGTGAATGAATTGAAAGCAATGCGTCAACTGGTGATTAATATTGGTGAGCAAGTCCAGGGAGAAACAGGACTTGCATTCGCCTACACGGCTTGCAGCAGCTCAGGCAACTATACGTCATGAGCAAAGTAGTCCTATAAAAGAACCTCAGTTCAATTAAATGAGGAAAGAGAACCCTCTTCTTGAATAAGATAATACGATAATGGACGATCTAAGTAATAATTAATAAGGAACTCTAAACAACTCCTGTGATGATGTTTAGGGTTCCTTTCTTTGTATGTGCTAATCCTCACATTAATAAATCTTTATATTCTTCAAAGTCATAATCATCTATAAAATACCCTGACACAATAGTGCCAAGGTTTTATCAATTTAGTAAAGTTGATTATATTGTTCGCGTTCCCAACAATATAATCCTTATATATTTCAGGGTTCTTTCATAAGCTCTGCCCAATACACTTTCCGATTGTCCAACGTAATAAATATCTTTCACACAATTATGGATGATATAAATACCTGATAAATTATTTTGGCTTTCTCTTACATTTTTATTTCTAAATTCAAGTATCTCTTGTGGAGGAAATTGTTAAGGAATTAGCACAAGATACTATATTTAAAAATTATCCAATCCGAGTTTATCATCATTCGGAGGTTCATCTGATGTAGAGAAGTCCGTATCAGAACAAAATTGATAAATTTTAAAAACCTCTTTAAGTACCTTTACATTTACACATGGAGATGACGTTACTCTTTTCAATACTTTATGCCCAAATATCTCCTATATTGAATCCGTTTGGAAAAGGGTCTGTTGGATCAAGTACATAAGTGTTAAATCCGGTAATCCAAGCCTCACCGCTAACTGTAGGAACTACTGCTTTATAGTCACCAAGTTTTACTTCCTCAACAAGACGCCCATTATATACTGTCCCTAAAATCCCCTCATGTCGAAAGTCTTGATTTAATTTCAATTCACCCTTAGCATACAAGGTAGCCATTTTTGCACTAGTTCCAGTCCCACAAGGACACCGATCCAGAGCACCCGTCCATGTAGAAGGGTCATCCCAGTCAAGATCTCCGGAAGCAACGTTAACAACATTTTTCCAATCTGCTTCAGAATTTGTAGATGGTCCAGAAAGCTGAGAAATAGTAATACCGACTCCTGGATAATCAGGATGTTCTACAGGTAATTGTTCCTGAGCAGCCTTGCGGATCATAGAGGAAATACGGGCAATTTCACGACCATGTTCAGGGATAAGTTCAAGTCCCTTAAACTGGCGTACGTCAGCAATAACATAGAACATCCCTCCCCATCCTACATCCACCTTTACTTTTCCCAAATGAGGTACATCAATTTCTGCATCTATATATGGTGCAAAAGCCGGAACATTCTTAAATGTTACGTTCGTAACTTTACCATTTGAACACTCTGCTTTTACACGAATAAGTCCAGCAGGAGCTTCAAGTGTTAGTTCAGTAACTGGTTCCTGCATGGGCAGCATGCCCGTTTCCAAAAGTACTGTAACAACAGCGATGGTATTGCCACCAGACATAACTGGATATTCAACCTGCTCCATTATAATGTAACCAGCATCTGCATTCGGATGCTTCGGGGGCACGATAAGGTTACAACACAGAGGTGGATATCCCCTTGGTTCCCTTAACATAAGCTTTCGAAGCTGATCATCGTTTTTTTCAAGCCAACACATCTGCTCAAAAACTGTTTTTCCAGGTATATTAGGGACTCCTCCAGTAATTACACGCAGAGGCTCCCCAGAATGAGTGTCTACAGCATGGATCATTCTTTTAAAACTCATATCTTATCACTCCTATGCTTTTTATTCCATATTCATTAAATATTAACTTCCTGACCAATCCCTGCTTTTTTGGCTTTTTTATATACGTAATTACCAATAGAGGCATCGAACAAGGCCATATTTACTGTTTTGAAAATAATAAGACTGTCATTTCTCGGTGCTTTTGTTTTCCCAGATAACAAATCGAATAAAAGTATAACCTGATGATCTTTAATCCAGCCTTTTTCCATCGGGTCCATAATATCACCAGATTCTACCTTTCCTTGTTCCGAATCAATATAATAATAATCAGCTTGCTCAAACAAAGTTTGTGGCAATTCCCTCATATTACTTTTGTAAGATCCTACCCTACAACTAACTTATTTTTATAGAGCTCCGTATCGTCCGGAAGTACTGGGGAGACGGACAAGGCTACTGCGATGATACCAATGATGTACCCGTCAATAAAGGCCCTCCCCCGCCGGTGTAGAAGAACATTTGAAAATGAAAGTTACCTAAAGGCATTTCTTCTAATGTACGTACTCTTTTCATAATTCCCCTCCATATTTTGAATAATCAAAAAATACATCCCTCTTCATCTCATTTTTCTATTCATGTGAAGGTTTCCATGATTAAATAATTTTAAAAAATCATAACTTTCTACCCTTAAGTCTGTACCGAATAAGTTGAATCCGCCAAATGGGTAACACACCCCGTAACATACCTATGAGAGTGCCCGTTTCTAACGCATTTCAAAACTGGACTGTTCAATCTTCTAAAAAGATGACTTAAGATGTAAATGAGCATCTACTAATGTAAATTTACTCCATGATGCTTCACATGTTCGAAATCATCCATGGCGACTTTATCATAATGAACTAATTCTTTCGGATCTGTGTCCCAGAAAGAAATTTCAGAGTGGAATGCTCCTTCTTTTAGCCACTCTCCTTTTACATACGGGAAAGTTGACATTGTCGCGGTGATTACGATATCTGATTCTCGAATTGCTTCTTCTGCACTTGTCACATTGACAACGTTTACATTTAGCTCTAATTGCATTTCTTTTACGAATTGTTTAGTTTTCTCCTCATTTAAGTCGAATACTTTAATTTGTTCAATTGGATTTTTAAACACACCTGTTACAGCCATTAACTGTGTTCTACTTTGGACACCTGCTCCAATGATTCCTACTGTACGGGAATCTGGATTGGCTAAATATTTTATAGCGATACCAGTTGCCGCTCCAGTTCTCATAGCGCTTACAATTGTTCCATTCATAATTGCAAGGGGAAAACCATTATGTAGATCAGATAAAATAATGATGGCAGAAGCCCTCGGCTGTCCAATTTTTCTCGGATTTTCTGGCATACTCGGAATCCACTTCATTCCTGCTACATCAATTTCACCAACAAGATAAGAAGGCATCGTCATTATTCTTCCTCTTGTCTCTTCTGTTTCAGGTCCTCCCCAGCGAATAACCGGTTTTGACGGTTGGATTACTTCCTTGCGGCCGTGTAATTCGAAAGATTTTTGAATCGCTTCAAGTGTACCATCCATATCTAGACCACCGGCTTCGATGCAGTCCTCTTGTAAAAGGTAAATAAACCAACCCTTTTACTTTGTTCTACTTTTTCTAAATTCTTCACTGGCCATAGTAGATTCCCCTTTTGTCGAATTTATCAAAAAATTTGATTAACTTTAATGTATATTAGCACCTAAAAGGTTTGATTGTAAACCATTTTTTAATAAAAAGGTTTATCTGATCCTTTTGCGGGTGAATTAATCAAAAAAAGACATTACCTAATACTCCCATGAAATCAGCTCGGTAATGTCATACTATTTTAAAATAGTAGGATCTTCTACTTGATTTGTTTATCTTTTAGTGTTTCAATTAAATTGCTTATTTTTTGTATTCTATGACCCCCTCCAACTCCCTCTCATCCATCAGCCATTTCGTTTACACTTATAGGTTTTTGCTTTACTTTCTCAAGAAAGTGACAGGGTGGGTATCCCCAGTTCCGTTAATTACTTTCCTAACATGTCGTTCCCCATACCCCGAGAGATTCTTCGGTGCTGCTGTTCCAAGCTCTTCACACCTTCCATGGTCTTTGCCCATTACACCAAGGCTCGACTTCTCTTTGGCTACCGTAGGCAGGTTCTTTTGACGAGACGGTAGGATTCACTTTATGTTACAACCTGTTAGTTTGCTCGCACTCTTTGTTAGAGTTACTTTGTAACAGGGCTACAACCTTAGGATTTTTCCACTAGTTGCCTGTCAGCTACTGAGCGTCTTGGCACTTACTCAGGTTGGACTTCCACCAACTAGCAATTAACGGCATGCTGGGCACGCATACAAAAAAGAGCAAACTGTTATGAAATGAACAGTCTGCTCTTTTCTTTCGTTGTAAGTATCTATAAGGAATTGGGGGAGTTTTCCTAATACTAATTTACATAATAACACAATAATTACCAATTAAAAAATCCAGGTGAGCCGTTACCTCACCAACTAGCTAATGCGCCGCGGGTCCATCTGTAAGTATTTGACCTAAGGCAAAACTGATAAACACTTTTTTATGGACTCCAGATATTGGTGCAATTGTCTAGCTCTTACTCCCTGTCACGTTACAATGCTCCTTTCTGAATAAATACTTTTAAAAATGGTTTATTTCACATCTTTCACTAATTCTTTCACTAATTTATTGTAAACAGCAATAGAAAGTGCGATATCTAAGACACCGGATCCGACACTTTCATAGAGCGTGATTTCTTGCTCATTTTCTCTTTTTGGAATTTTTCCAGTTAGCACATCTCCCACCGTACCTGACACTTTGTCTTTGGTAATCTTTCCTTGTTCGAATGGAATCAAAATATCACCGGCGGCTTCCCATAAACCCTCAACGTGTTCCGTGATTACTTTATCCGATTTCAGTACTGTTTCTGTATCAATTTCCTGCATAAAAGAGGTAAAAGAACCAATCGCGTTAATATGTGTACCTGGTTTGACTGAACTTCCTTTAAAAACAGGAGTGAGTGAGGTAGTACAAGTACAGATGATATCAGAGGATGACACGCACTCGTCAGCCGTTTTAGCCGCAATGATTTTATATGGCCGATTTTTGATCTTTTCAATTCTTTCAATAAAACTTTCTACTCGTCCAGGATTAATATCATACACGTAAAGTTCCTCAATAGGTCGAATTTCTTGGATGGCCAATACTTGAGAGAACGCTTGGAGACCTGAGCCGATAATTCCTAGTTTGTTGGCATCTTTTCTTGCCATTAAGTCAGTAGCGATTGCTGCACTGCCGCCTGTTTTGATGGCAGTCAGATAGTTCGCATCAATCAGTGCTTGAAGTTCGCCAGTTTCAGCTGAATATAAACTGATTTTAGAGATTGTACTAGGCAGACCTTTTTTCAAATTCCCATGGAAAACAGATGAGAATTTTGATCCGAAGAAAGGTTTGTTCGTACAATTAGCGACTAACCATTGTCCTACATTTTTTTCGCCGCGAATAGGCATAAAAATACGGTTTCCTGCATAAATTTTCCCTTCAACACAATCTTCATAAGCTTCCTTGATAACAGGAAGAACCAGTTCCATATCAAGTATATTTTGTACTTGTTCTTCTGAAATTTGTCGCATAATATCCCCCTTAGATTTAAATAGTGCCTAATATTATATAAATTTTACAGGTTTAGTAAAATTTTACCTTTTTAATAATTTGCGTAACTATGATGGATTTTGGTGAAGTTTTTGTACAAGAACCAATTACTACTAAAATTTCCGGAAAACTTTTCCCAATATTATATATTCAGTCTAATTTTCAAAACCCCCTTATGCCCAAATATCTCCTATACTGAATCCTTTAGGAAAAATATAATAAGACTGTCATTTCTCGGTGCTTTTGTTTTCCCAGATAACAAATCGGATAAAAGTAAAACCTGAGGATCTTTAACCCAGCCTTTTTCCATCGGGTCTATAATATCACCAGATTCTACCTTTCCTTGTTCCGAATCAATATAATAATAATCAGCTTGCTCAAACAAAGTTTGTGGCAATTCCCTCATATTACTTTTGTAAGATCCTACCCTACAACTAACTTATTTTTATAAAGATCCGTATCATCTGGAATAACGGGGGAGACTGATGTTGTTGCCGTAATAATTATTTCTGAATTTCGAACTAACTCCCTTGATAAGGAATTCTCGATGTCTTTTCCTGAAAGTAATAACAAAAAAACGCCTCCTTTTTATAAACCATCATTAATTAATCCAAACAGTTTTTGAAATAATAACTTCGCTTGATACAGCAGAGTTTACACAATCCTTTAAGCTACCAAAAATTACACCTTTATTTATAAGAGCTTTGTCTACAAGCTGTAGTAATGCTTATTTATAAAAATTACACTATTTACCTAAAAGTAACTTTGGAAGAAACAATGCTACTTCAGGGACAAATGTAGTAATTAATAATGTTGGAACCCATGCAAATAAAATCATTACCATTGTTGGACCTAATAATTCTTTTATTGGTGCTTTACTCATCCTACCACCAAGATATAATAAAGGAGCTGTTGGCGGTGTAAGAAGTCCCACACCTAGGTTTACACCAATAATTGCAGCAAAATGAATCGGATCAACACCTAGATTTACAACTATAGGGAGTAGTAGTGGTGTAGAAAGTAATACAGCACTAACATCATCCATCAACATTCCAATAAAAATTAAAAATAGATTAATCAATAGCATTAGTAGTAATTGATTTTCTGTAATTTTAAATAGTAGTTCCATTAACGTATCCGGTACATTTTCCATGATAATAATACGACTAAGAATCATAATGGCAAATAACATAACCATGAGAACACCTGTTGTAGTTGCCGCCTCAGCTAATGCTTCAAAAAGTCCTTTACTTTTTAATTCTTTGTAAATCCAAAATCCTACCGGAATTGCATAAATTACCGCTATTGCCGCAGCTTCTGTTGGCGTCATTATTCCTCCATAAATACTACCTAATACGATAAATGGCATTAATAAACCAGGCATAGCTGCAACAGTTCTCTTTTGGAATCGCTTTCCTCTCGTTAATAATATTTCACTAGGGTTTTCAACACTTTCAATATTTCTCTTTTTCATATAAATAATATTAATTATACTTAAAAAAGTCATTAAAATAATACCTGGCCCTACTGTTGCAAGGAAACTAGCTAATACAGATTGATTTCCAATCCAAGCATATAAAATCATAAGAGCACTTGGAGGAATAAGTAAACCGAGTACGGAAGCACTAGAGATTAATGATGTTGCAAAGCCCCTTGAGTAACCACTTTCCTCTAACCGAGGTAACATTATTTTTCCAATACTAGTAAGTGCGGCCGCCGCACTACCAGACATTGCCCCAAAAATTCCACAAGCTAATATTGTAACAATTCCCATTCCACCTTTAATTTTTCCTACAAAAAATTCTGTAAAGTCAACAATTCTCTTTCCAATACCACCTATACTCATTATAGAACCAGCCATAATAAAAAGTGGTATTGCCAATAAAACCGTATTATTTAGTTTACTAAATCCATAAGGGATTAAAAAGCTAGGATCATAACCTAATGCAAATACTAAATATATGACTGTTGCTAAAAAAACAAATGGTATTGGTATTCCAATGATTAAAGTAAATATTAAAATTAATAAAGCAATTAACATTTCCATTACATCCCACCCTTATATTTTGTATTAAAATTTTAGTTCCCAAGATGTGCTTTCAGAGAACTTTCTACTTTACTTTCTACTTTATCTTTTTTCATTTTATGTTTAACTAAACTAATTTGATGAAAAAAATGAATCAATGAATAAAAAGACATTAATATAAATCCAATAAATACTGTTCCATGAGGTATATATAAAGGTATTTGATAGCCGGATGTTGTACCACCATTGTTAAAACTCCAAATTAAGTACTGTGCAGTCCAAAATGTTATAATTAAACAAACAATAAGTGTTACAGCTGAGGTTATCAATCTATTCCATGCTTTTATTTTTTCACTTTTAATATAGGATTCTAAAATATCAGCAGTGATGTGACTTCCCTCGTAACTACCTTGGGCAGCACCTATGAAATACAACAAAAATATGGGGATAAGGAGTAGTTCTTCAATTCCAAATAAATCGATTTTCAAAACATAACGAAAAGTTACAGATAGAAATAAGCCGATCAGAATAAGGATGCTGGATATGACCATAATCCCCTTCTGTATTTTGATTAATATACCCAGGTAAATCCTCTCCTTCCTATAAATGCAAAATTAAACTTTTTAAAGCATAAGATTATTGTATTGGAAATGGCATTTATACTTTAAAACACATAGGTAACATGCCATTTCCACTAGAAAGTAAATGTTATTGTTTCATTAATTCATCAATAATATCATCACCTAAATGATCTTTAAGCTCTGGCCAAGTATTCTTTCGAACATGCTCAGCTAATTTTTGAATTTCTTCTTCATTTAATTGAACAACCTTTATTCCCTCTTCCTCCAATTTTTCTCTGTATTCCTTATCATAGTTTTCAACAGTTTCAATACTCTTAGCCATCATTTCTTCGGATAAGTCCTCTATTATTTTACGATCCTCTTTATTAATTTTTTCAAAGAGATTTTTATTTATAATAAAAGCGTCCGCATTAAAGAAATCATTCGTTGAGTAAAAATATTTTATTACATCACGAAAGCCCAGATAATTTAAGGAAGCTTCTCCACCAGACCATCCATCTGCTGAACCTGTTTGTAAAGAAGTATATAAATCTGCATATGGAATTGTCACAGTTCTAAAACCAATATCCTCCATTGGTTTTTTGAATACATCATCTGGTGGTACCCGTATTAACAAACCTTTATCTTCTCCCAAGTCTAATAAATTTGTCATTTCCTTAGCAGTACCAATTCCTCCGAAACCATTTGCATAAAACCCTAGTAATTGAACACCCTGCTCATTATTTATCTCTTGTAACTTATTAAAAACATAAGAGTCAGTACCAATTGTTTTTTCTATATCTTTATAATCTTCTATTAAATATGGAACAAAATTTAATCTTAAACGATCATCTAATTCACCCGGAAGCGAGATTAAAGCCATGTCAATGGTTCCCTGACCTACTTCTTGATACACTGTCGTGTAATCTCCCAACTGGTTTGCTGGATAAACCTTTACATTAATTCGTCCATCAGTTTTTTCTTTTACCTGTTCTGCGAATTTATACAATGATTGAGTACTTGGATGATCATCTGGTGATTGTCCTGAGATTCTTATATCAATGGTATCTCCAGCTTTTCCTTTTCCATCTGACACGCTTTCACTTGAACTACAGGCTGAAACTACAAGTGATGCAAGTAATATAGCAAATAAACTAAAAATCTTTTTCTTCAAAATTATTCCTCCTTTATAAATTCGAATAAATGTATCATTTAGTATAAAAAAGTTAAATTATATTTCTTGCCTCACCACCTCCTGTTAATAGAACAATATTAATAGAATGAACAGTCTGAATTTAATTCTTATAGTCTATTCTTTTGGTGATGTTTTAACCTTATGAGTGTGGGTTAACAAGTAATAATGGAGTGTATATATTTTACTTTAATAAAAAACCGTGTTTTATTGGATCATCCAGATGTAGTATAAATTCGTGACTTCTTGTAACGAAAGCGTTTCCATTAATTTTAGAAAAAATAGTCGGAAAATTCCCAACTGTTGTTTTATCAACGACTCGTCCCTAAAATTTAGTATCTATACTTCCCACTGGCCATTTGTGTCGGTTTAACGGTATCAGCTGTAACGGCGACGGAAATATTTGTTTCTTGGAAAGTAGTCCCTGCCGAGAACTTTATGTTTATGACAGTGTTGGCAATCTAAGAGTAAATACCGGTACAGCAATAGCATATGCAACCTCTTGGAAGCGACAATCGATTTTGCTGCTACCTCTAAATCAGCTGTTTCATCCACCACAATCCCGTCTTTTCCGCCTACTTCTGTATTGACCCGTTTGATCCACTTTTGGCCTTTAGTCGTTTTTCCTGTAAGCTCATTAATATGAAGGCCCACATCTTTAGATCCTGTGAAACTAATGAAGCGTCCGGTAATAAAATCTCCCATGACGGATGAATCTCTGAAACGTATCGAGTTTAAGAGTATCAAGTGTTTTAGTCATTTTGTTTCCTCCTAGAATATGTTTCTATTTAAATGTATTCTTTAAGACAAATGCAACATTTTCAGGTCGTTCTGCAAGTCTCCGCATAAAGTAGCCAAACCAGTCAGTTCCGTAAGGTACGTAAACTCGAACTTTATATCCCTGTACAGCTAATTGCTTTTGTAGAATCAGAACGAATCCCGTATAACATTTGAAACTCAAATTGATTTTTGGGGATGTAATGTTTTTGTGTAAATTGAATGATTTTATCGACTATCTTGTCATCATGGGTCGCGATACCTGCATAATTTCCATTCAACAGGTGTGTTTTGATGATTTTTTCATAATTCTTGTCAACATCCGCTTTTTTAGGGAAAGCAACTTCGGAAAACTCTTTATAGGCACCTTTTACCAAACGTAAATTTGCCTTATATTTATTTAAATCATCGACATCTTCTTTTGTTCGGTAGAGATATGCTTGTAATACCGTTCCAATATTACTTCTTTACGACCGTGTAATTCAAAAGACTTTTGAATCGCTTCCAGTGTCCCATCCATATTTAGACCGCCAGCTTTAATGCAGTCTTCCTGGGAAAGATAAATACAACCTTTTTACTTTTCTCTAATTTATTGAGCTCTTTAACTGTACTCATTCAAATCCCTTGAATCTTCTAAAAATTTGTAACCTTTTGAAAATATTCTAGCATTAAATATAGTTTGTTGTAAACCTTTTTTTATATAAAAGGAGCAATCGTTCCATTTTTTTATTAGAAAAGGACATTAACTTAGCATAGAGCTTAATTAATGTCCTTTTACTAAAATTGTAGCAGGCTCAGGGGTAATCCAAAGTTTTTAACCAACTGTTCTTGAAACACAAAAACATAAACCAAAAGATTTAGAGAATTATGAACTAAAATCTTTAATGAGAGGTACTCTTCAATTAGCTGATACAGTAATATGATTTTCGAACGAATAAATATACATGGTATTGTATGACTCCATGTGTCTTTGTATTTGATTTTAAATTTGAATCGGCACGCCATAAAAATAACCCTTGGCATAAACGTTGTTATGCCAAGGGTTATTAGATGTTATCCGATTGAGCCTTCCATTTCGAATTTAATTAAAAAGCGCTTTCAAACCCTTTTTTACTTTTGTAAAAACGTTAATATATCAAGGTTTTGAGGAATATATACTATTCAAAACAATTCACCTTTTGTCAATCTTAGTTGGCACAAATTTGGCACGAAATTGGCACGTTTTTCAACTTAAAGAATTACAATAAGTTGTTAAAAATTATCTCTTAGTAAGAGTAATTAAACAAATATAATCCATATATAATAAGAAAGAGATTCGATATAACCCAATATATGATGATCATACATTTTACTCATGACTTATTCAATTAAAGCGCCCCCGTTTGTTGAGTAAGCAATGTTTTAATCAAATTTTGCAAATGATACTAAATCTCCTTTAGGATTACGTATTTTAGGGAGAATTTCTTCGTAAAATCCTTTTCGAGTTACAGGAGTATCGTCAATCATCCTGTCATACTCTTCGATTCATTTTCACTCATTTTGTTCTGAGTCAATAGACGTTTATTATATTTTAATCCCTGTACGGCCAACCATAAATTTTAATTTATAATAGACACTTCCGAGGACAAAGATGTACTTGTAATTCAATTTCTAGTAATATTTTTATGCTTTGTAAAATAAGCCATTAAAATTAAATCAAAATATTTTCCCGAATCAACCTTAATAGCTGCTAATTTTCGACCTTCTTTAGTGAACCCTGCCTTTTCATATAAAGAAATAGCATTTGTATTATCAGCAAAAACCTCGAGTGAAACCTTCTCAATTAAAGAATTCTCCTTCGCCCAATTAATTAATTCCGTTAACAAAGCTTTACCAATTCCTTGATTTCTAAATTCGGCGGCGACACTCATACCAAAACTCCCATGATGCTGGACCCTCTTTTTATTTCCATTATGAAAATCTAAAAAGCCTATAATTTCCCCCTGGTATTCAGCTAAAATTGCAAGCTTTCCTTCATCATTTAACATCTGCTTTAAGAAGTCTTTTTGCTGTTCGATTGTTATCTTAAATTCTTCCTCAGTAGTCAATAAATAGGGAGAATTACTAATTATCGCTTTATTAAATTTAAGTACCTTGTTAGCATCTTTAGTAAATGCTGTTCTCACTTGTATCGTTTCTCCATTCTTGATTTTATATCGTTTTAATTCAATTTGGCTCAATAAAAGACACCCCCTAAAAGATCGGGTTATGCTGCTTAACTGAATAATTTCGCTTTTACACCCGTTAGCTGAACAAGGTCAATTGCTTATTCGAGATATTGAATAGGGACCTATTGAAAAAAATTATAGTGGTTTTCGTTTTGAAAGGCTCATTTTAAAAAATACTGCCTCTTAATATGATAAATCTTCAACTAAATTACCAATATCTAATACCAAGTCAGGTATCCATTCACTTGCAATTGGTATAGCCTTTAACCCATAGTCTAACAACCATCGAACTACATGAATTGTCCAACAAATCCCCCCAATGTTTATTTGCCATTCAATATCATGAGCCCAGTTTTCATCAATGTTTTCACAAAAGGCAGTAATTAAATCAGTTGGACTTATATTGTAGTCCTTAGCTGAAGTAATTAAACAATATAAATCTCCTAAGTGGGGACTTATATAGGCTGATGACCAGTCAATAACAGCGAGTCCCTCATCGTGAATCAGTAGATTTTTTGGATGATAATCATTATGGGTCAGTGTTTTTGGAAATTCCTTATATAACCGATTAAGATGTTTCGGTAACTCTTCCAACGCTTTTTTTAGCACATGTTGTGCAATTTCTATATACGTTTGTTGATTTATGTACGTTAAATCATTTAATACATCTTTTTTTGAGACGAGGTAAGATAAATAATCTTTATTTGTAAGTTTTCCTTCTGTTAGAGCAACCCTTGCCTTTGTGCGGATACTTGATAAGGTTTGCGCTGCTTTAACAAAATATTTAAATTGAGGAGATTCTTCTATCGTTTGCCCTTTAAGGTCTTCCATTATTAAAGCACCAATCTTATTATCTTCATAGACGTTATAAATTGCTGGTACATTTAGCTCAAATGGGATAAGCAATTTTTTATATACTGAAACTTCACCAGAGTTTATTTCTTTTCCTATTTTAGCTATCATTGTATTTCCATCTGGCATTACTATTCTCCAAACTTCAGAAAGTGACCATTGACGTAAAGGTTCCCACTTAACTGCTTTATTTAAAATGGGAAGGAAGTCAATATAATCTCTCCAAAATTGAGGTGCATTCTCCATTACTATTCTCCTCCCTTCGTAAAACTATTTTCATGTTCACATGCTCTATTTCTTTATGTAGTCATGTAATTCCTTGTTCCACTAAACTGCCCCGTTTGTTCAAAAAGAAAAAAGCCACCTGGGATGGCAGCTGGATCTTAAAGTAACGCAACCCGTTTGTGTAAGTCTAGATAAACAATACAGATGATTATTTTTTTTGTTTATTATTTTTAGAGGTTCCTGTAAAGGGATTTATCTTATATGTTAAATCTTTTCCAGCTTCCTTTTCTTCTTTCGAAATTCTCTTTCCTAACAAAGCATAATACCAAACAAACACCCCTAAACTTAATAAAGTTGGTTATGACTTCAATGATGATGGTGAGAATTTAAAGGTGCCAGCAGAAATGGTGAAGGTTTTTAACGGAAGAAGTGTAGAAGACTTTTTCAATCAATTTCAAGACAAAAAAATCCGTGTGACAGTTGAAGTTTTAGAAGAAATACAAGAAAAATACTAACGTTAAACTTTCTTCTTTCTATAGGGTTCGATGCCCTATAGAAAGAACTTATACAAAGAAATAAAAGGAAGGAGAAGCATCTCCCTCCTCCAATTTTTAAACATATCCTTTTTCTTTTAAGCTGGTAAACCCGACTTCTGCATTGACAATCAGATGGTCGAGAACCTCAATCCCCATCATTTGTCCAGCCTCGACAAGACGTTTTGTCACCTCGATATCTTCCCTGGATGGTTTTGTATCTTGAGAGGGATGCTGGTGACAAAGGATGATGGCTGCACTGTTATTTAGGATTGCACTTTTGAATACTTCCCTGGGGTGAACAATGCTGGCATTGATTGAACCTACATAACAACGATGAACGGCAACTACTCTGTTTTTTGTATTGAGACACATGACAAAGAATACTTCGCGATCATCTTCTCCGATAAATCCAGCCTCAACTTTTGCAGCATCTTCTGGAGAACGGATGATGTGTGTTTCCCCTCCTTCCACCTCTGAAATCACCTGTCTAATCCGTTGAATCTCATAAATTATTTCCATTATGAAACAACTCCTTTCTTTGTTTGAAAAGAAAGGAATTTTTGTGAAAACGAGAGTAGAAGGATTACGAATGTATGCGCAAGCATCAAGTGGGAAGTTACGGCATCTGCAAAACCCAATGACTTAGCCAGCGTTCACGGTCGTTTTTTACCTAGTTACGCTGGCTTAGCCGACTTGGTTTTGTTTGCGGCCGTTCGACCACGCAGATCCTTTACCGAGTGATGAGCAAATAATTATACTGAGGAGAACAAAGGAAGGATAAAACCATGGATAGTGGAGGAGGCGGTGGGAACATCCCGGAAGAGATAGACCGCCTAACGTTAAAGGGCTCGATGCCCGATTGACGTTACAAAAAGTAGGCAGTTCATTTTCTTAAGCATTCCTAAGAACTTTGTTGATACAAATTTAATTCGTTATATATATTTGGACTATTTCTCCTAACTCAAACCAATAACGACTATGTCGAATGTACTGTTTCTGGTTACAATCCATAAACCGTAATTTTGCAGCCCCTTTCCCATTAAAACAACCTCGGTTGGTATTTATCAATCATTTAACATATAAGTTGACATATGTTTTAAATTTATTATTAATATATGTTTAATCTGTGTCAAATCTGTGTCAATCACCTTTATTAAAAAGATATTACCTCTTGGATAAATAACGATAGAATGTTCTGATGTCTAAGACTGATTCTGTCAAACTTTTAAAGCGCCAGAGCTTCACCTTTAGTGAAAAAGTAAAAACAACGGCTTAAGCCGAAGGAAATTGTTTATCTTACCGAACAAGACGTGGAGTTTAATGAACGATACCGTTATTGAGTGCGTACAAAACCATTTTTCAAAAGGCGGCTGCACTGTTTGAATCACTGGCACAAAACCATTCGATGCTTAACGGCAACAAACGGACAGTATTTACCGAACTGGATCATTTTTTATTTTATAATGGCCACGAACTTGTAATGGATCCCCAGGAAGATGTTGAATTTACAGTGGATGTCGTATTGAAAAAATGACTTTTGAAGAAATGGGAGAACGGATAGAATTTTATTCTAAAGTACTTAAATAAAGAAGCTAAGAAGAACTTTAACGGGTTCCGTTTTGAGGTACAAACACGAAATTCGCAGCCAAAATCACAAGGCAAATCGCAGAGTTTTTACAGACAGTTTCGCAAAGGAAGTCACAAGAAAAAGAGCTCAGATCTGAGCTCTTTTCTCCGTTATATTATCCTGAGGGGCTTTATTCCATTAAAGCCCCCTATAATGGAACAAGCCGATATTCAAAGTTATTGTTTTAATGCTCAAGAACAATTGCTCTTTATTTTATTCAATTAAGTTGCCGTCCTTATCGTAGTAATTATAGGTGTATCTCTGTTCTTTATCGTCGGGTAAATCAATCCATGTTGCGGAGTTCTTATGAATTTCAAATTCTTTTATATAAACATGTTCATTAACACCTAATTTCATTTTCGCTATTTCATTTTCTTCCGTTGTTACCACAAGAAATAAACTAAATCGACCATCATTGTGAATTAAGAAATTAGAAAGGGAACCTCCACTACTTCTTTCAACACTATTCCACTTATAATTTCCATATTTATTTTTTGTAAATTGAATATAAGCAGGTCTTCCATTATCTAAAAATGGAACAATCCTTTGACTCCCTATATTTTTGATCTCAATTACTTCGATAGATGAATCCTTGTGCATATCTATAGAATGTATTGTTTTGATTATAGATTCTTCATCATTACCATTAAGATAAAATGAACTATTCAAATAACCATAAATCGATATAACGCCTAACAATAAGGCAGCAACTAAAAGTAAAAAATTTTTCTTATTCTTTACAAGCATACTAACCCCCCATAAACTCTTGTAAAATATATATTAAAACAGTCTAACTCCTCAATTGTTAAATATTAAACAAAAGAAGCGTAATCCTTCTTAGAACAACGCCCCCTTTATGGAATAACTTTTTTAAACAGTATTACGATGTTGATTCCCATAAAAAGATATTTAAAATAGAATCCTTGGCAGGAACCTGTAATCGATCATAACTAATTAGGAATTCACTGTTGTCATAACGGACTTCTTTAAAGTTACAGTCAATAGACCCATTATCTTTTATTAGCACTGTGGAATATGTAGCAATAGGTTTGTAATTACAACCCAAGGCCCCTGGATTAATAAAAAGTCGATTATTTGTTTTAAAATGATGAAGAATATGGTGGTGACCAAAACACACTATTTCAGCTTCATCACCATCATATAGTTTTTCAAGTTTTACTGAAGAAGGGTTGCGATCTATCGGTAGGAATTGGCCCTTACCATCTAAATGATAATGAATCAAACGTATCTTTACACCGTTAATTTCTGTAACTATGCTTTTGGGGATCCTACATAGGAAGGGAAGAAATTTCTTATCCCATATGTTCTGCAATCCAGTAATGATGAGCCCTTTCCTCACCTTGACTTCCAGGTTCTTTACCTTCGAGTATGTTAAGAACAGCTCCATCGTGATTACCTATGACATATGTAATATTACTTCGCGAATGCAACTGCTCAAGATCTTCATTTGTTTCGTGCCCAATGGCGATTAAATCCCCCGAGACAGTATATATGATCAATCTCTCCGTCACTTTCTATATCAGAAAGTACGGCTCTTAGGGCAGAACTGTTTCCGTGAATATCTGTTAATACCGCTATTTTTGTTTGCATAAAACTCCCCCAACTTCGTATTTGGCGAATTCGGTATTTGGTTATCGCCCCGATTATGGAATAAGTAACCCACTGATACTTGCATATATTATAATGGAGTAACCAATTTCTTTTAAATAATGAAAATTAAATTTTATCACCTGAAATTATGTGCCAATGTAGATGTTTCGAATCTTGGTATCTACCTAAGTTTGTAATTACTCGACAAGCACCGTAATCAGTTTCTACTTTATTAGCAACCTTTCTTACAACATCCATCAATTCATTAAATATTTCAAGTTCTTTATCCTCAATTTTAGTTAAAGAAGGAATATGAACTTTAGGTATTGCCACAATATGTACTTCATACGATGGTTTTGTATGGTGGTATGCTATAACTTTATCCGTTTCTTCTACCTTATCCACTTCCGTATTTCCACTCAACACTTCATCGCAGTAAAAATCTTGTGTCATAACAATAACTCCTTTTCTTCAGTTAGTTTAGTATGGTAGCAGTTTTAATAGATGTATTTAATTCTTCATTTAACTTTTTATAATTTATGTTCCAATAATAATAATAACCGTTAGAAATTTGAAAAATTCGTTCTCCTTTGATAAGTATACTTCCACCATAAGTAGTGTTATCTATTGTTCAAATAAGAATCTTTGTAAACTCTGGTGTTTTTTCTGGATTAGAGTCAGTAACTTTCGAATGTTTTTTCATACTTGATATTTCATTTGCAATAGTTAAGACCTTTTCTTTGTCAGTTATTAAGTATGATTTATTTTCCTTCATAACAATTACAGAAAACTAATACCATCACTATTCCAAGAGTAATTGAAGTTAAAATCCACCAACTTCTTTTATTCAGTACCTGTACCCCCCTTATAATTAGTATTCATATTAAACAGGAATGCTACCTGATTCTTATGCATTAAACACAGGGGCGTTATCCTTTTAGATCAATGACCCCTTTTATGTATTAAATGAAATTAACCCGTTTACTGATCATGATTATTTTTGGTGACTATAATGCTTTTTAAAGAATTCTTCTAAAATCACCTTATGACTTCTAACAATATTCTCTGGTAACTCCTTCGGTTGAAAGAAATCAAATTTAATAGATTCAGCTTTGTCAACGTTTATAATTCCTTCATAACCTTCGGAATAATAGGCAGTGGTTACAACATAAAATTCATCACCATTTTCAGCTTTTATATAATTTTGTGGACCAGAATATACATTAATAAGATTAAGTTTGCTTACCGTAAGACCTGTTTCTTCAAAAAGTTCTCGCCTAGCAGTATCTTCTGTAGATTCACCTAATTCCATCAATCCTCCAGGTATTCCCCAGGCACCATTAGGAAATTTACGTTGTTGTAATAATAACCTTCCAGTATTATCAACAATTACTGTTACTGAACCCACAAAAATTAATGGTCTATGACCTACAATCTCTCTTAAATCTTCAACATATCCCAAAACATAACTCTCCCTATAAATAGAATATAAAAGAATCTACAAAAATTCAGGATGCTAATACCAATTATTTCAAACTAATGGATCTAACTCAATAGTTAATTTCATAATAAAGAGACATATCTACTTCGATATGCCCCCTTTTGTGGAGGAACTAATCTGTGTTTAATGTAATGGTTTCTGCATTATCATTCCATTCCACTATCACTTCTACCTTGGAGTCTTTACTAATTTTGGCAGTGGTCGGATTACCCTTTGAGCTATCTTTAAGAGAGCCGTTTTCCTCCAATGTTAAACCACTTCCTCCAAAACTCCCTGCATTAGTTTTTACATCATAAGCAATTTCTCCAACGGAATCTACATTTTCACCCTTATAATGAAGTACAAATTCCTGATCTTCATAGTCATTGTTTTGGTTAACATTCAGACTAGCTGCCCAATTTTCCGTTTCGCCAGAAAAAGTAAAGTTTTCCGAATTACAAGCTGTCAACAAAAATAGACCAACTACTAACACGGTAAGCTTTCTCTTCATATTACCCCCCTTAAGATAACTTATTTAATTCCAATTATTACAAATTTATTGATGTAACTCAATTATTAATTACACAAAAGAGGCTAATTCTATTCTGGAAATGCCTCCTTTTTCCTTATTCCACAATCCTGCCCGATTGCTGGCTCAAAGAAATGGATAAAAGAAAAGCACAAAAACTTAACTTGCACATAACCCTGTCAAGTAGACAATTATAAAAAGAGCACTTTAAGCTGCGGCCTTTTCACGATATTCAATCGGGGAAAGGCCGTTAAATTTTTCTTGAAAACGATCATTATTGTAGAAATCAATATACTCTTGGATTGCCTGAAGTGCCTCTTCTTTTGTTTTTGGTTTGTTAAAATACAACTTCTCTGTTTTAAGGTGAGAATAGAAACACTCGATACAAGCGTTGTCATGACAATTTCCTCTACGTGAGTGGCTTCCTCGCACTTTTAAATTCGTCAATTGCTTATCATAACTATTCGTGGTGTATTGGAAACCTTGATCAGAGTGAATGAGTGCGTCCTTATGAAAGGATTTACCTTCTAGCTGCTTTAACGTATCCGTTACTAATTCAAGGTCATTGCGATCCGATAGTTCCCATGCAACGATTTCGTTGTTATAAAGGTCCAAAACGGCCGATAAAAAGCTAAATGAATCCCCCACACGTACATACGTAATGTCTGTTACTAGCTTCTGATACGGTTTTTCTGCGTAAAATTCACGATTAAGTACATTAGGGAATAAGACCGAACCCCGTTTTCCATAGAATGGTCTTTTCTTA
>NZ_JAKJHW010000014.1 GCF_021646685.1 Pseudalkalibacillus salsuginis
AGTAGGACGTCGCCGGGCACCACAAGAGTAGTCGAGAGACTGCTCTTTTTTGTGTTTCAATCGATGTCCGCAAGGACATCAAGCAACGTTGAAGGAGAGAAGCCTGCAGCGTATGAAATATATCGGTGCGGATTCAACATTTATCGGTGTGATTTTGAAATATAACGGTGCACATCTAAAATATAACGGTGCAATTCGAAATTTATCGGTGATTGCCCAAAATAGGCAATAATCTTTGATTAACGGCGCGAATCCGTTCAATTCCAGCAAGATTAATCAAAACGGGGACAACAAACACCTGGCAGAGGATATTGTGTCCCGTCAATACATTCGCCGCGATCTGCATTCTGTTCAGTTTCTTAACTTGAATGCCCTTTCGTCTCTAAATACTCCATCAACATCAATGGAACTTTTACTCGAGAGACGGATAAAAACCTTGATATGAAAGGAAAATCATTGCTGGAGTAAGTATGAAACAAGTCTCCCCACCACTCTGTTTCGTACCGGCAGATCATGCTTAAGTTATAAAGCAATAGATAATGGACCATGACTTCGTTCAATGATATAAAACCCTCCCTCGCTGTCGGAAGGAAGGAATCACCGTAAAGATTTTTTTTGATCAATGGATTTTTCCGTGCATTTTTCCCATTTTCGATGACAAAATTTGATTCTGTATATGTAACCTTAGAATCTGTAAATTGTTGTTTTATGAACTGGATAAATCGGCTATCGGTCATATGCAGATGATCCAAAATTTGGTCAGGAACTGATAGTGAACCACAGGAAGTCACACCAACTGGCAGTAAGGGTGAATACCCATTGATTTGTTGAAACAAATCATTCATTTCCGGTACATGGCCAAGAAGGTCCTGCATTTGAAATTTATCTCCCTCATAAGCTTCCAAATGAAAGAGTTGTTTGCATAAATATGGATATAATCCATTTTTTTGAACTTTGATTTCATCTTGTAAAAATAAATAATTCATCTTTTTCCGTTTTCTGGTGGTGACCCCATGGGCTAACAAAGCTGTGGATTCGGGGTAAAAAGGGTCCACTGTCAGCAGACAGCATTTGATCAATTGAATCATCCCATAGTAGAGAAGGACAGGCTGCAGTTCTAGCGGTGAGTTTTTACATAAATCGAAATATCTTTTGCCATGTGTTAAATAATAGATGAAACTATAGCAATTCCGGTAGCTAAGTTCATCACTCGTTAAAGTGGTTTCCAATTGTTGGTAGCACCCCTTTAGGTATCGCTGTGTGGATGAGGCACTTAAAAACTGATCGTAGCTTTTCCATTCATTCAATGACATCTCCATGAGTTCACATCCATATAGCGCAAATTTTATGAAAAGTCGAACTTATTACTGCTTTCTTGACAGTAGTTTACCCCATTGTTAATCTACAAATAATATTTAAATCGACTAAGGAGAGTGGGACGAATGTGGGAAGAAAAATTTGCACGAGAAGGACTAACGTTTGATGATGTATTGCTTGTTCCTGCAAAATCATCTGTACTGCCAAGAGACGTTTCAGTAAAAACGCAGCTTTCTCAAAACGTGAAATTGAACGTACCAATCATCAGTGCAGGGATGGACACAGTGACAGAGTCAAAAATGGCTATTGCTATGGCAAGGCAAGGCGGGGTTGGAATTATTCATAAGAACATGTCTATTGAAGAACAGGCGGAACATGTCGATCGTGTAAAACGTTCAGAGTCCGGTGTCATTACGAATCCATTTTATCTCACTCCCGATCGCCAAGTTTTTGATGCTGAACACTTGATGGGCAAATATCGAATTTCCGGTGTTCCGATTGTAGACGAAGATCGCAAACTGGTGGGTATCATCACGAACCGTGATATGCGTTTCATCCAGGACTACTCGATTAGGATCAATGAAGTGATGACCCATGAAAATCTCGTAACAGCACCTGTGGGAACGACTTTAAAAGAAGCAGAGGAAATTCTTCAAGAGCATCGAATTGAAAAGCTCCCACTCGTTGATGATGAAGGTGTGCTAAAGGGTCTGATCACGATCAAGGACATTGAAAAAGTGATCGAATTCCCGAATTCCGCCAAAGATCAGCACGGAAGGCTTCTTGCAGGAGCTGCAGTCGGGGTGACCGCAGATGCCATGATGCGTGTGAAAAAACTAGTCGAGGCTGGAGTCGATGTGCTTGTCATCGACACAGCACATGGTCACTCTGAAGGTGTTCTTCATAAGGTGAAGGAAATAAAAGATGCCTATCCGGATGTTACGATCATAGCAGGAAATGTTGCGACTGCAGAGGGGACACGTGATTTGATCGAAGCTGGTGCTGATGTGGTAAAAGTCGGTATCGGACCTGGATCAATCTGTACAACTCGTGTTGTTGCTGGTGTCGGCGTTCCGCAGATCACCGCCATATATGAGTGTGCAACAGAAGCAAGAAAACATGGCGTACCGATCATAGCAGACGGTGGTATCAAGTTCTCAGGGGACCTTGTCAAAGCCCTCGCTGCAGGGGGACACGCTGTCATGCTGGGCAGTCTTCTTGCAGGGGTCGATGAAAGTCCAGGAGAACGTGAAATTTATCAAGGACGCCAGTTTAAAGTGTATCGTGGTATGGGATCAATCGGTGCGATGGAAAGAGGAAGCCGCGATCGTTATTTCCAAGAAAATAATCAAAAGCTTGTACCTGAAGGAATTGAAGGACGAGTTCCTTATAAAGGGCCGTTAACAGATACAATTCACCAGCTTGTAGGAGGGTTGCGTTCCGGAATGGGCTATTGTGGTACGTCTTCTATTGATGAGCTCCGCGAAAATGCAATGTTCACTCGCATCACGAACGCAGGTCTTCGTGAGAGCCATCCGCATGATGTTCAAATCACAAAAGAAGCGCCGAACTATTCTGTTTAAAACGGACAGGTAAGCCGTTTGTCACACAATTGTTATAAAAGATGCGATAATTTTACTATTTTCGATTATTTTCAGGCAGTGGGTCATCCACTGTCTATTTTTTTGAAAGTTGTTATGGTACAATAACCTTTGTTGTATTTAGGGTTGGAGGTGCAAAAAGGTTGATAAACCGAATGAAACGTACAGTCATCATTGCGTTGGCCATGTTACTTGTAGTCACGGGATTTTTAACATCAACAGCAAATACAGGTTATGCTGCTCCTGACTTGCAATTGGAGGCTGAATCAGCGATTTTAGTTGATGCCGAAACAGGAAAGATTCTGTTTGAAAAAAATGCTGATTTATTACTGCCGCCAGCAAGCATGACGAAAATGATGACGGAATATTTGATTTTCGAAGCCGTTGAAGAAGGAAAAATCAGTTGGGATACCCCAGTTAAAATAAGTGATCGTGTACATAAAGTTGCACAAGATTCAAGTCTTTCGAATGTTTGGCTTAGAAAAGATGCAGATCCAGATTACACGATTAGAGAACTATTTGAGGCAGCTGCCATTTATTCTGCAAACGGTGCGACGATGGCTATTGCCGAAACGATTGCCGGTTCTGAAGCGAACTTCGTCAAAATGATGAATGATAAAGCGAAAGAACTTGGCCTGGAAAAATATGAATTCTACAACAGTACCGGATTGAATAATAGTGATCTGAAAGGGAATCACCCAGTAGGGAACGCGAATGACATGAACATGATGTCAGCTCGTGATACTGCCAAACTGGCATACCATTTATTGAAGGACTATCCAGAAGTTCTTGATACGGCGAAAATACCTGAAAAAACCTTCAGAGAAGGTACAGAGGATGCAAACCGTATGATCAACTGGAATTGGATGATCCCAGGCAATCCACAAGGTTATGGACTTGGGTATGAAGGGGTAGACGGATTAAAGACTGGATCTACTGACCTTGCAGGTTATTCCTTTACTGGGACAGCACAACGAAATGGAATGCGCATCATTTCAGTAATCATGAAAGCTGATTCATACAATGCACGATTTGAAGAATCCAGGAAACTGTTAGATTACGGATTCAATAATTTCAAGAAGCAAGACGTTATAAAAGCGAATTATGAAGTCAAGGACAAGGCTACATTACCTGTTGTCAAAGGGAAACAAAAAGAAGTGGCAGTGAAGTCGACTGACGCACTTTCGATTGTCCTAGCCAATGGAGATGAAGAAAAATATTCACCCAAAGTGACGTGGGATAAAAAAGCGTTGAATAACAAAGGCCAATTGACTGCACCCATTAAGAAAGGGGACCAGGTCGGGACTCTTTCACTCGAATATTCTGGTGAAGATGACTATGGTTATATAGATGAAGCAGCTAGTAAAAAAGCTGGTGTTCCGATCGTCGCACAAGCAGATGTCGAAAAAGCAAACTGGTTTGTGTTGATGATGCGTGGTATTGGTGGATTCTTTGGTGATATCTGGTCAAATGTCGTTGATGGAATCAAAGGTCTGTTTTAAACGAAATTCATAAGAAGGGGCTGACTCTCAGGGTCAGTTCCTTTTGTATAACGAGTGGATGTTTTTTGAAGAATAAGTTTATCTAAGGGATATATCGTGACGCTTCCACAGAGCTGGGACAGTTCTTCCAGATACACAAACATTACCAGCCATATAAGGTAGAATAACGTAGTATCTGGATAGGCATCAGTGAGGAAAAGTGATACAATAGTGTAGGATTTAAGTATAATTGGAATACATCAAAACACACCTATTGAATGGGGGAATCATACATGGTACAAACAGGTACTGATCGTGTAAAACGTGGAATGGCAGAAATGCAGAAGGGCGGCGTCATCATGGACGTTGTCAATGCCGAACAGGCAAAAATCGCTGAAGAAGCAGGTGCGGTTGCTGTAATGGCTCTAGAACGTGTCCCTGCGGACATCCGTGCAGCAGGAGGAGTTGCTCGTATGGCGGACCCGACAATTGTCGAAGAAGTCATCAATGCAGTCTCTATTCCCGTAATGGCGAAAGCACGTATCGGCCATATCGTCGAAGCACGTATACTTGAAGCACTAGGTGCGGACTATATCGATGAGAGTGAAGTTTTAACACCTGCAGATGAAGTTTTCCATTTGAACAAGCGTGACTTCACTGTACCTTTCGTATGTGGTGCGCGTGATCTAGGCGAAGCGACACGTCGTATTGGTGAAGGGGCATCAATGCTTCGTACAAAAGGTGAACCAGGTACAGGGAATATTGTGGAAGCAGTCCGCCATATGCGTCTTATTCAATCTCAAGTTAAGAAGGTTGTCGGCATGAGTGAAGATGAGCTTATGACAGAAGCGAAAAACCTTGGTGCACCATATGAAATCCTTCTTCAAATCAAGAGAGAGGGAAGACTTCCTGTCGTTAACTTTGCAGCAGGTGGAGTTGCATCTCCAGCAGACGCAGCGTTGATGATGGAGCTTGGTGCTGATGGCGTATTTGTAGGATCGGGAATCTTCAAATCAGACAATCCTGAGAAGTTTGCTCGTGCGATTGTTGAAGCGACAACGCATTATCAAGATTATGACTTGATCGCTAAATTATCTAAAGGTCTTGGAACGGCAATGAAAGGTGTCGAGATTTCTTCTCTACAACCATCAGAACGTATGCAAGACCGTGGATGGTAAGGAAACGCAAAGGAGACATCAAGAATGGTCACAGTAGGTATTCTTGCCCTTCAAGGAGCGATTCGGGAACATGCACGGGCCCTTGAAGCGAGTGGAGCAAATGTAAAGATCATCAAACGAATAGAGGATCTAGAGGATATTGACGGCCTCGTTGTGCCTGGTGGGGAAAGCACGACAATGCGTCGATTGATCGATAAATATGAAATGTTCAAGCCTTTACAGGATTTTGCGAAAACTGGAAAACCAGTCTTCGGGACTTGTGCAGGACTGATTTTGATGGCCAGGGAGATAATCGGTCAAGAGCAAGGACATCTGGAAGTGATGGACATGAAGGTTCACCGAAATGGATTTGGCCGTCAACGTGAAAGCTTCGAGGTTCCTTTAACCGTCAAAGGCCTTGAAGGAGAAGGAGACTATATCGGCGTCTTCATCCGTGCACCTTACATTGATTCTGTTGGTCCAGGTGTGGAAGAGTTGGCTACTTTCCAAGACAGGATTGTTGCTGCTCGCCAGGGAAGATTCCTATGCTGTGCCTTCCATCCTGAATTGACAGATGATCATCGAATGCATGGCTATTTTGTAGGAATGGTTGAAGAATCGAAAAAAACATTTGCATAACATTTTAAAATAGTGTAAATTACTACTAACACATTTTCAGAACGAATGTTGACAGGAACAGTAGCAGGTCTTCTTTGTGAAGAGAGTCGATGGTTGGTGAGAATCGGCCAAAGGAAACTTGTGAATCCATCCTAGAGTAAAATACTGAACAAGCGAATGCTTTAGTATGTATTTTCGGTCCGTAACCGTTATTTTACTAGAGTGGTATCATCTTTTTGGTGATACAACTAGGGTGGCAACGCGGGTTAACTCTCGTCCCTTCTTATAAGAGGGACGGGAGTTTTTCTATTCTTGGACAAATGATAAACTTCGAATATCCGACGTACAGAAGGTGCTAGTACTGCTGTTGTCACAGGACGTGGCGAATTAAGGCAGTGGTCGTTTCTTATTTGTCCAAAGATGGTGATAAACGGCGGATTACGGCGTTATTCGTTTTTTTGATTCTCAATATGCCTTGTACTTCTTGTTACTAAAATCGCCAACTGAGAATAAAAGAGCCAATAAATCAAGGGAGGAATATACATGTTGGATTTGAGATTTGTCCGTGAAAATTTTGATGAGGTAAAGGAAAAGCTTTCTACCCGTGGGGAAGACATTTCCGGTTTGGATCAGTTCCAGGAGCTTGACGAAAAACGCCGTGAACTGATCAACAAAACGGAACAGCTGAAAAGTGAACGGAACCATGTATCCAAAATGGTTGCTGAATTCAAACGTGAAAAAAAGGATGTTGATCAACTGATCAAGGAAATGCGTGAGGTAGGGGAAAAAATCAAGGCATTTGATGACGAGCTCCGTCAAGTTGAAGAAAAACTCCAAAGCATCATGCTTACTCTCCCGAACATTCCTCATCCATCTGCTCCTATAGGGGTGGATGAAGAGGATAATGTCGTCGATCGTGATTGGGGCGATATCAGAAAGTTTGATTTTGAACCGAAACCTCACTGGGATGTCGCCGTTGATTTGGACATTGTAGACTTTGAGAGAGCAGCTAAAGTGACAGGAAGCCGTTTCGCCTTTTATAAAGGCCTTGGTGCCCGCCTGGAACGTGCATTGATCAATTTCATGATGGACTTGCATGAAGACAAGCATGGCTACACTGAAATTCTGCCACCATACCTTGTAAACCGTGACAGCATGACGGGTACTGGACAACTTCCTAAGTTTGAAGAGGATGCATTCAAAATCCGTGAAGAGGATTACTTCTTGATCCCGACTGCGGAGGTACCTGTGACGAATTTACACCGTGATGAAATTTTGTCCCTGGAAGATCTCCCGAAGGCCTATGTGGCATTCAGTGCATGTTTCCGTTCTGAAGCGGGATCTGCAGGACGCGATACACGGGGATTGATCCGTCATCACCAGTTCAACAAGGTCGAGCTTGTCCATTTTGTAAAACCGGAAGATTCTTACGAACGGCTAGAAACCTTGACAGGACATGCTGGAAAGGTGTTGCAGCTCTTAAAGCTTCCATACCGTGTGATGAGTATGTGCACGGGTGACCTGGGCTTCACAGCAGCGAAGAAATATGATATCGAAGTTTGGATTCCAAGTTATGAAACATATCGTGAAATTTCTTCTTGCAGTAATTTTGAAGATTTCCAGGCACGTCGTGCAAACATACGATTCCGTCGTGAACCGAAGGCGAAACCAGAATATGTCCATACATTGAATGGGTCTGGTCTAGCGATTGGACGTACGGTGGCTGCCATTTTAGAAAATTATCAACAGGAAGATGGTTCTGTCGAAATTCCTGAAGTTCTACGCCCATATATGGGAAATAAAACGGTCATCTCCAGATAAAAAGCTTTGTTAGATTTTAATGTTGAACTAACCGAAATTCGAGACACTCCTGCGGTTACAGCGAGCCAGGCGGGACTCCATAGCAATTTAAGGATCTTGACTAACAAAACCACCACGTCCTATGGTGAACCCATCGAAGCCAGCACATCCTGTACAAGTGAGCGAGGAGGCTTGCGGATCGCCAGCAGAAAGGGAATGAATTTCTCAAAAATCAACAATAAGATAACAGAATAATTTTAAAAATAGGGGAAGGCGGCAAATTAACCGCCTTTCTTAAAAAGTGTCGAATTAATGGTTGACTTATCGTTTTTTGCGATGCTATAATGGTTTTTGTCAGTGCGGAGGTATACCCAAGTCTGGCTGAAGGGAGCGGTCTTGAAAACCGCCAGGGGTGTAACAGCCCGCGGGGGTTCGAATCCCTCTACCTCCTCCATTAATTAAAAATCACAGCGCATAATACAACGGAGATTGTATGTGAATTTTAAAATTCGTTACTTATTACAAGTAGCGAATTTTTTTATGTCTTTAAAGGCAGCCAATCTAAAAGGGGACGCAAATACCATTTGGATCATCCCTCTAAACACAAAAAAACCAGTGCTGAAAATAATTTTCAGTACTGGTTTTTAAAAGGTTTAAGCCTGGACTGGCTGGGTTGCTTTTAATTTATGCATGAATTCGATGAATTCAGGGATATCCATCTGTTGCGCGGAATCCGAAAGGGCGACTGCTGGATCGGGATGTACCTCGGCCATGATACCATCTGTTCCGATTGCCAACGCAGCTTGAGCTGCTGGTAGCAACAGGTCCTTCCTTCCTGTCGAATGCGTGACGTCTACCATGACTGGTAAATGCGTCTCCTTTTTCAAAATCGGTACAGCCGATATATCGAGTGTATTTCGAGTTGCTCGCTCGTAAGTTCGGATGCCTCTTTCACAAAGGATGACCTGGTCATTCCCTGTAGAGATGATGTACTCAGCTGCGTACATGAACTCTTCAATCGTTGCAGACATACCACGTTTCAATAGAACCGGCTTCTTGACAGAACCGGCAGCCTTCAATAAGTCGAAGTTTTGCATATTCCGGGCACCGATTTGGATTACGTCGACATAATCCGAAGCCTGTTCAAGGTCATTCGGGTTCATAATTTCACTGACGACAGCCAGGTTGAATTCATTAGCGACTTGACGTAAAATTTTCAGGCCTTCAAAGCCCAGACCCTGGAAATCATATGGGGAAGTCCGTGGTTTGAATGCACCGCCTCGTAACAGGGTCAGTCCTTGATCCTTCATCGCTTTTGCTACCTGGCGGACTTGTTCATAACTTTCTACTGCACATGGTCCAGCCACGAAATGGGCCCTTCCATCACCGATCATTTCACCCTTTACATTGATGACTGTATTTTCAGGTTTCCTTTTCCTTGACACAAGCAATGCTTTTCGGTTATCTTCCTTCTGCAGTTCTAAGCTCGCTTTGAAAATGGTCTTGAAAATATGTTGAAGTGTGGATGTTTCAAATGGTCCTTTGTTGTTTTCTGAAACTAAGTTTAGAAGCTGACGCTCACGTACCGGGTCAAAACGATTAATGCCCTGAGCTTCTTTAACTTTACCGATCTTCTGTACGATTTCTCCTCGTTGATTGAGAAGCTCTAAAATCTTCATGTTGACATCTTCAATTTCTGTACGCAGTACCTCTAATTCATTCGACACCATTTCTCCACTCCTTTTGATTTTTCGGATTTCGAATATTGTTTACGACTTTAAAGGAAAGAATATAGTTATGTCAATAGGAAATTTTTTAAAAATTTTACGCTTTAAACCGCGAAAGTGATTATATCAATAATGTAAGCGTATCCAAAAAAATGTTATGAAAATTTGGGCTTTACAAAGTTCGCATCCCATGTTAAAACTTAATATAACTTAAATATTCAAACGCAATGACAGGATACAAGTAGTGTTGATCTCCCTGTATAAGAGAGCTGATGGTTGGTGCGAATCAGTACAAAGATGAACATGAATTACACCCTTGAGCTTCTTTTTTGATCATTCATCATTTTGATTGAAAAAGACGGTAATGCCGTTAACCGAATGAGTGACGGAATAATTCCGTAATAAGGGTGGTACCGCGACTTCAATCGTCCCTGCTGTAAAAAGCAGGGGCGTTTTTTTTACGGCTAAGAAAGGTATAAAAATTTTGGTTACGGTGAAGAATGCTAGCTCCACCGCCCAACCACTCGGATCACTTCAGTCCTCCTGCGGCGGTCGATACACTGATTTAGTTCGAAGTGATTGCTCACGCAGAACCGAACTTTGTTTGGTTCGAGCCTCCTCGCCGGACTTCCAGTGACCTTTGTGGTTAACCAGGGCGTTTTATTAATTTTTAGAAAGGGGTGGATGGTATGAGATACCTGACAGCTGGTGAATCTCATGGACCTCAATTGACAACCATCATCGAAGGAGTCCCATCAGGCCTATCTTTGGTGAAAGAAGATATAAACAATGATTTAGCTAGAAGACAAAAAGGATATGGCAGAGGGAGACGAATGCAGATCGAGCGGGACCAGGCGAACATCCTAAGTGGAGTCCGCCAAGGATATACACTAGGCTCTCCCATCACGCTTACTGTGGAGAACCGTGATTTCCAACATTGGAAAAAGATCATGGGTGCGGATCCACTTGAAGATGATGAAGAAGTGAAGCGTCAGATTTCAAGACCCCGTCCGGGCCATGCTGATCTGAATGGTGCAATCAAATATGGGCACCGGGATATAAGGAACGTACTGGAACGTTCTTCAGCAAGAGAAACAACCGTCAGGGTTGCAGCAGGGGCGGTGGCGAAACGGATCCTTGCAGATTTAGGAATTAAAATTGCTGGCCACGTAGTGGAAATCGGAGGAGTCAAAGCAAGCCGGGTCACATATGAGTCCATTGAAGAAATGCAGCAGATTACAGAAGAATCTCCTGTCCGCTGCCTAGACCCAGACGCAGGAGAAAAAATGATGCGGGCGATTGACGAAGCAAAAGAAAACGGAGATTCCATCGGTGGGATTGTAGAAGTGATAGCAGAAGGCATGCCGATTGGTGTCGGAAGCTATGTCCATTATGACCGTAAACTGGATGCGAAGCTAGCAAGTGCTATCATGAGTATCAACGCCTTTAAAGGTGTTGAAATCGGCATCGGTTTTGAAGCTGCGGAAAAACCCGGAAGCCAGGTCCATGACGAGATATTGTGGAACGAAGCGGAAGGATATACGAGAGGTACGAATAATGCCGGGGGATTTGAAGGCGGGATGACAACTGGAATGCCTGTTGTCGTACGCGGGGTGATGAAACCGATCCCGACGTTGTATAAACCGCTACAAAGTGTGGATATCGATACGAAGGAAGCATTCAAAGCAAGCATCGAGCGGTCTGACAGTTGTGCCGTTCCTGCAGCAAGCGTGGTAGCAGAAGCGGTTGTCGCTTGGGAACTGGCTGATGCGATCGTCAGCCAATTCGGTAATGACCAGATGGAGAAGATCAAGGAGAATATGAAGCGTCATCAAAGTCAAGCGAAATTGTTTTAGATGATCAAATACGAGCATAGGAGGAGATCCAATGAAAGTAAAAAAGCAGATGTTGTCTCTAAAGGCTTATGAACCTGGTAAATCCATTGATAATGTGAAAAAGGAACTCGGCCTTACAGAAATCGTGAACCTGGCATCGAATGAGAATCCATTCGGGTGTTCAGAAAAAGTCCAACAAGCCTTACAAGCGGTCTCCAATTATGCCCGTTATCCGGACAGTCGGGCTGAAGATTTGCGGGGGAAGGTGGCAAACCATCTTAGGGTAAGTGAAAATCAGCTTCTTTTCAGCAGCGGTTTGGATGAGATGATCCAAATGATCAGTCGTTCGCTGTTATCGCCGGAAACGAATGTAGTCATGGCTTCCTTCACGTTTCCCCAGTTCAGGCATCATGCTGTAATCGAAAATACGGAAATCCGTGACATTCCCTTAAAGGATGGGCGACATGATCTAGAGGGCATGCAACAAGCCGTCGACGAACAAACAAGTCTTGTCTGGATCTGTAACCCGAATAACCCGACTGGAACGTATGTGAATGAAACGGAGATTAGAAGTTTTTTGGAAGCCATTCCAAACGATACGATCGTCGTTCTGGATGAAGCCTATTATGAATACGTCACTGCGAGTGATTATCCGGATTCAATGGAACTTATCGATGAATATGACAATCTGCTTGTTTTACGGACATTCTCTAAGGGTTATGGATTGGCTGCTTTCCGTATCGGCTATGCGATTGGACATGAAGAGCTTATGAGTAAACTTGATATTGGCAGGTTGCCATTCAATACATCAAGATTCGCACAGATTGCTGCACAAGCGGCTCTGTCCGATGAAGCGTTTGTCAGGAACTGTTCAGAGCGGAATTTTGAAGGGCTCCAGCAGTTCTATACCTTTTGTAATGAATTTAAAGTTCCTTACTATCCATCTCAAGGAAATTTTATCTATATCGAACCAGGCAAAAATCCAGAGGAGCTCTTCCAATTTCTGATACAGAGAGGTTATATCGTCCGTCCTATCAAAGACGGGGTCCGCATTACAATAGGTAAAAAAGAAGATAACGAGGGTCTGATCAAGTTATTGAAAGAGTTCATGGAGAATGAGACATCGAGTATTAAACTAACATCATAAGGAGACCAAGACAGTGGAGAGACGTGTTTTACTCATTGGGGTCGGACTGATTGGAGGATCGCTCGCGCTTGCAATCAAAAAAGAGCACGATGTTCGAGTCATCGGCTACGACCCTAATGAAGAAAATTGTAAGCTTGCAAAAAGCCTTGAAGTTATTGACGATCATACATCAGACCTTCAAAGTGAAGCCGAACAAGCGGACCTGATTATCCTTGCAGCTCCAGTCGAAGAAACGATCAAGCTGCTTGATAATTTCAAGGACTATCAGTTTAAACAAAATGTCATCATAACGGATGTAGGTAGTACAAAAGTTCATATCGTAAACAAAGCAGAACAATTAAATGATAAAGGTGTCACCTTCATCGGTGGTCATCCGATGGCGGGCTCACATAAATCCGGGGTCGGCAGCGCTAAGCTTCATCTTTTCGAAAATGCTTTCTATGTCCTGACAATCTTTCCAAAAACACCAGAAGAGCAGGTTGATGCTTTGAAAGACTGGTTGAAGGGAACGAAGGCGAATTTTCAAATCATGGAGCCGGAGGAGCATGATCTGGTCACCGGGATCATCAGCCATTTTCCACATGTGATGGCGGCGAGCCTCGTCAGGCAGGTGAAAAGTCATGCCCATAGGAACGAGCATGTGACCAGGCTAGCCGCAGGCGGATTTCGGGATATAACGAGAATTGCTTCGAGCAGCCCATCGATGTGGCGTGACATCGTACGACACAATCGTCATATCCTTTTATCTTTACTCGATGAGTGGGAAAAGGAAATGGAAGGTGTGAAAAGATTAGTAGCCCGTGGCAATAGTGAGGAGATCTATGATTATTTCGTAAGTGCGAAAAAATATCGGGATTCGATGCCAACAGGTTCGAAAGGAGCAATCCTTGCTTTTCACGATCTTTATATAGACGTAGCAGATCATGTCGGGGTCATATCGGATGTGACGACGATTTTAGCCGAAGCAAAAATAAGTATCACGAACATCCGTATCATTGAAGCAAGAGAAGATGTATTCGGCGTGCTGAGGCTAAGCTTCCATTCAGAAGAAGACCGGCAACAGGCAAAGGTCTGTTTAGAGCAGCATCAATACCAAACGTATACGACGATGTAGGAGGGTGCAGATGAAGACGTTAAGCAGGTTAGTGCAAACAGGTTTGACAGGAACCATCCGGGTACCCGGCGATAAATCGATTTCCCATCGAGCTGTCATGTTCGGCTCTATCGCTCATGGAAAGACAATGGTGGATGGATTTTTACCTGGTGAGGATTGTCTGAGCACTATTGATTGTTTTCGTAAATTAGGGGTAGAGATCCGGCAGGAAAATGATCATGTAGTGATCAATGGCAATGGAATCGAGGGGCTTCGAGAACCAAAAGACATATTGGATGTTGGGAATTCAGGTACGACCTGCAGACTATTGTTAGGGGTTTTAGCCAATACACCGTTCCATTCTTGTGTGATCGGGGATGATTCCATAGCGAAAAGGCCGATGAACCGGGTGACTGGGCCATTACGGGAAATGGGTACGAAGATTGATGGACGTGATACGGGGAATTATACACCGATCAGCATTCGTGGTGGGAGCTTGAAGGCGATCGATTATGTGTCACCTGTCGGCAGTGCCCAGGTAAAATCTGCCGTGTTACTGGCTGGATTACAGGCGGATGGGACGACGACATTGACTGAACCTCATCATTCCAGGGACCATACTGAGCGTATGCTGAGGGCTTTCGGATGTGAGGTGGTTGTTAACGACTTGACAGTCTCTTTAAAAGGAGGCCAGTCACTCACTGCGACACACATCGAAGTGCCTGGTGATATCTCCTCAGCAGCTTTTTACCTGGTAGCTGGTGCAATTGTACCGAATAGTGACCTTACCATTGAAAAGGTAGGGATCAACCCGACGAGAACTGGAATCGTCGATGTATTAAAAGAGATGGGTGCAGAAGTAACCGTTACCAATCAACAAACGGAAACCAGTGAACCTTTTGCAGATGTCCATATCAAGACATCTTCATTGGAAGGGATTGAAATCAGCGGTGATTTGATTCCGCGATTGATCGATGAGATTCCAATCATTGCACTTGCAGCTACGCAAGCTAAAGGAACAACTGTAATCAAGGATGCAGCCGAGCTGAAGGTGAAAGAGACGAATCGGATCGATACGGTCGTGAATGAATTGAAAAAGCTCGGTGCCCAAATCGAAGCAACAGAAGATGGGATGATCATTCATGGAAAAGCGGACCTGGTTGGTACCACTGTAGATAGCCATGGTGACCATCGGATCGGAATGATGCTTGCGATTGCATCCTGTCTAGCAGACGGAGAGACAGTAATCCAAAACAGTGAAGCTGTCCACGTTTCTTATCCTGCATTTTTTGAACAATTGGAACAACTGAGGAAATAAACCATATGCGAAAAGCTGATCCCGTTAAGGAACCAGCTTTTCTTGCTTTTTTAAAGGGTCAGAAAGTATAAAAATTTTGGATACGGTGAAGAAATGTCCAGCTTCAACGCCCATCCACTTGGATCACTTCAGTCCTCCTGCGGCGGCAACACATTGATTTAGATTGAAGGGTTTACCCACGCAGAACCGAACTTTGTTTGGTTCGAGCCTCCTCGTCGGACTTCCAGTGACCTTCGTGGTTAACCAGGGCGTTTTCGCTTTTCCTTATATATGCTGCAGATTCTTGTTTCCGTTGATCGTTTTACCAATGTGTTTCAAAATCGGTTCGACGGATGAAGGGTTTTTCAACAAATCGTAATCGTTGATATTCACCTTCAATACCGGGCAAGTTGTAAAACTGTTGATCCAATTTTCATAGCGCTCATGCATTTCTTCCCAATAAGCAATCGGTGTCTGCTGTTCCATCGGACGTCCGCGCAGTTTGATGCGGTCGATGATGTCCTGCAGGCTTCCTTCGATATAGATCAATACATCAGGATGAGGGAAGTAAGGGGTCATCACCATCGCTTCGAAGAGGCTGGTGTACGTTTCATAATCAATGTTCGTCATCGTGCCTTTTTCATGGTGCATCTTGGCGAATATCCCTGTATCCTCATAAATGGAGCGATCCTGGACGAATCCCCCGCCTTTTTCATACATTCTTTTTTGTTCTTTAAATCGTTCTGCTAGGAAATAGATTTGCAAATGGAAACTCCAACGTTCGAAATCTTGATAGAACTTGTCCAAGTAAGGATTGGTATCTACTTTTTCCATCGATGTTTCAAAGCCGAGGCTGTCAGCAATCGCGTTCGTCATCGTTGATTTACCGACCCCGACGGTACCGGCGACAGTTATGACGGCGTTTTTAGGAATCTTGTATTTCTCGAGGGCGTTCATTGCTTCACTTCTTTCTTATGAAAAGTCTCTTCAACCATCTTCAAAATTTCGGAAAGCTGGTCTTGGTTCTGGACAAAGTCGGTTTTGTCCCCGTCGATTGTCAATACGGGAATGTCAGGATGAAGCTTTTGGAACTGGTACATGAAGATTTCATAATCAGAAGATAATCGCTTCAAATAATCAGGGCTAATATTCTTCTCTATGTCTCTCCCTCTAAGTGAAATACGCTTCAACAAAGTTTCCAAGCTTGCTTTTATATAAATCACCATATTCGGTGCAGGCATATCCTTGGTGATGATCTCGAAAATCTGCATGTACTTTTGAAAATGGACCTCTTTCAGCGTACGCATTGCAAATATACGATTTTTGAAAATATGATAATCGGATACGACCGGTTTTCCATGCTTTAAATAGAACCGTTCAATATCTTCAAGCTGCTTGAATCTGTTGCAGAGAAAGAACATTTCTGTCTGAAAGCTCCACTCTTCGATATCATCGTAAAACTTACCGAGAAATGGATTCTCTTCAACAATTTCTTTAAGAAGATGGTAATCATATTCCTCACTGATCGCTTTGGCTAAAGATGTTTTACCGACACCGATAGGACCTTCCACTGCGATGAAGGGAGTCTTATCCATAAAAGTGCCTCCTATGTACGAAATAGACAAATACAATTGTAGCATATACCATCCTATATCGACAGGATCAAAAATAAAAAGCAGACTCGAAAAGAGTGCCCGATTCCTCATTGAATGGGTAATATGCCATGTAAGCTTCTGGTATATGATCCCCTTGAGAATGAGGTTGATCAGGCACTTTAGAGCCCCGTTAAATTATAAATATCGGGCTGCTTTTTCAGCCAGGTTCGATCGTTCTGTCCTTGAAAGACGGATAATCCCGATTTCTTCTTCGCATTTCAGCCTTTCAATCGTATAGGTAAGCCCGTTATTTACCGAATCCAGGTAAGGATGGTCGATTTGGTCCGGGTCACCAACCAGGACGATCTTGGTCCCTTTACCGACACGGCTGACAATCGTCTTTACTTCATGTTTCGTCAGGTTCTGTGCCTCATCTATGATGATGAACTGATTCGGAATGCTGCGCCCTCTGATATACGTCAATGCTTCAACTTCCAGGTTCAGTTGTTCGATTTCTTTCTCGATCTTCGGTATGCCGCCATTTTTATCATTTTTCTTATTGGAATCCGGATCGATGTTGAAAAGCTGCTCAAGGTTATCAAAGATCGGCTGCATCCATGGCCGGAGCTTTTCATCCTTTTCTCCAGGTAGATACCCGATATCTTTGCCCATTGGTACGATTGGTCGTGCAACTGTAATTCTGGAGTAATGTTTCATGTCCTGCGTTTCATGAAGAGCAGCTGCCAGTGCAAGCAAAGTCTTTCCTGTACCAGCCCTACCGATTGCACAAACCATTTCCACCTTCGGGTCTAGCAGTAATTCCAGAAACATCCTTTGTTCGACATTCTTAGGACGTAAACCCCAGATGAAAGAATCATCATCCGTGAAATAAAAAGGTCGGCAAACCAATCGGTTCGTTTTTTTGAGGACCCGTCCTACAGCGGATTGGTTTGTTCCAGCATTACTTTTCAACAATAAGAAGTCTTGTGGGTTCACTTCACTTTGAAGGTATTCAGACAACTGCTCAAGGGGAAGTTCATGGTTAGCATGAAAGGTATTGATGAATTCAGGGGGCACCTGAAGTTCGTGATAACCTTTATGAATCGTGAGGGAGCTCTCAACGAGACGGTCATTTTCATATAATTGCGCCATGAAGTTAGGCGTGTTGTGTGACTTCTTCAACGCGTCCGCCTTTGCAATCAGCAGGATATCATTAGAAACTAAAACAATATCGCGTTCAGGCTGTTCAATCGCAATGTTGACCGCCACTGCAAGAATCCGATTGTCATTCGAATCCTCATTGAAAATGCTCTTGATGTTTTCAAAAGAGCGATGATTCAATTCGATGACGAGTGTCCCGCCGTGATCAAGCGGGAAAGGCTCATGTAAACGGTCTTTATATTTCTCACGTAACGTCTTATACTGCCGGCCGAACTCCCGAGCATTCCGGCCCACCTCATCTTGCAGCCGTTTTTTTGAATCAATTTCTTCAACCACTACAGCTGGGATGACCACATCATTACCTGCATACTTAAAGATTGAAGCAGGGTCATGTAAAATAACATTTGTGTCCAAGATATAGATCTTGTTCAAGGATCCAACCCCTCTCGAGAATGACTAGTATACGCGCTATAATTATAATTCGATTTTACACCTATCTTTACCTTTAATATCGGTTAAACTCATGGAAATGAATAGCATGAGGAAAAGATCTGGTAAAATCAACAAGCCATTATACCCAGCGGTTACCAGCTTTCCTTATATAATATGAGGCAATTCACTTTTCGGTATAGATTCCATCAAACATTTGTGTGTAAAATTTAACAATTCATCCTAACCGATGCGAAAGGGTCCTAATAGGTATATAATTATTTATATGTCTTGGATGTGCTCTTCATAAGTGAACATTGAAATTTGCGTTCAGTCATTTACGCAAGGACGATTTTGAGTTATAATGGAGAGTACGGTCCGGATTAAATGGCCCCGTAGCTCAGTGGATAGAGCGTCGGTTTCCTAAACCGTGCGTCGCAGGTTCGATTCCTGCCGGGGCCGCCATTATAATACTGCTATATCAACGTTTATCTGTAAGTGCCGAGTTTGTTCTTCGTCATAATAAACCATTTTCTTTTTTGGTACCTTCGGAGAAAAAACAAGCTATTAAAAGCAGTTGGATACATAATATTGCCTTTGTTATTGCACTTGTTCTTTAGCCATGCCGGGCGCACGAAAAAAACTGCCGACAAAAGTCGACAGTTTAGATTTTCGAATTACCATTTGCTATTATTTTGCTTTGATATGTGCAACGACACTATTATTTCTGTAAGTGATAGTTACCCTGTAACCATCAGCAGTTACATTATCGAATTTACCTTTCACCTTGTCGGCAGTCATTAAAGTAATGTTTGTAGCCTTTTCTATTTCATAATTAGAAAGATCCAAATTCAGGTCACCACCATCAAGGTATAACAGTCCATCAACATTTAGTTGACTGTTGTCATTATCCATTGCAATATCTAGGTTTCCAGCTTCCATTGTTAAATTGCCATTTAAATTTAAAGGTCCATCTACATTAACTAAAACTGCACCATTTTCTACATAAAGATCGCCTTCACCAAAAGCAGTCGTAGAAGTAGCTTCTAACGTTCCTCCTTGTAGCAATGTGCCTCCCGAATAACTATTATTTCCTGTCAATGTAAGCGTTCCTGTCCCTTGCTTGGTAAGCATACCACTGCCAGTAATATCATTTCTCCACCAATCATGGGCATTGAATCTACCTTTTGAAGCATCCATATCCACTGTTACATTACTTAAAAACGCACCATATCCATCAGATGCTGTTACCAAATCAAGTCTTCCCCAACCATTTGACTCGTCTATTACAGGGTAGCCTGATTCAATTTCTGTGGTATACAATACTTCTCTACGTTGTTTATCTGTCAAATAAGGCTGACGAGTTTCCAATAAAACTTCTGCCCCTTTAGGTACTACAGGGTCTAAACCTTTTGTTCCTGTTTGAGGTAATCCGTAAGTAAGTTTTTCCCGATAGAAAGCTTTATTTGCTTCATGATCTTCCCACTTTTTTTCATCGTACGCACTTTCAAACTTATAAGCCTCTGTTACCGTATGTGCATATTCGTACAAGCTCATTTCTTTTGATTCAGCTAATTCACCGAATACTTCTCCAGCATTTTCGTAAGCCTTATCCAATACCTCTTTGTTTTCTGGAAGATTGTATGCAAAGGCAGTCATTGCTGTAGATTGTATTCTTGCTCCTATAACATCAAGTGGAGAGTGCATTCCACTCACTATTCTATTTTCTCCCATTTGAGCTGCTCTTGTTAAAAATTCAGCATATCTTTCCGGTGTTGCGTATGCAAATCCGAATGTTGACAAATAAGATGCACTTGTATGACCGCTTGGAAAAGCTCCGTCTTTGCCTCTTCCGTCTTCCGCTTTTCTTTTTACATATTCTAATGCAGGAATTACTTCCACATTCGTTTCATATTGTTGGTAATGTCTTTCTCCCGTTTCTTTTTTACCACCTGAAGGTAATTCTTCTACTGTACTTTCCCCACTGCCGATTGTTTCCCAAACAGGTAAACCGTTCTTATCAACAACTTCTTTCACTTCTCCATTTGAATTCATTCTGTACGGTCTTGGAGAAGAGAAAAAGTACTTAGAAGGGTTTGACGAAGAAGGATTCCTAAATCTAATTAAATGAACTAAATCCATCGCATCTGATAGTTCAGAGCCCTTCCATTGTCCCATTCCTTGGCTTTGGTCTTCAACAGTCGTTTCTTCCAATACTTTATTCATGTCCTCTGTTGATCTTACAACACTTGTGATCGGGTTAACGATATCTACGTAGGTATTAGCCAAAGGCCCATAAGCTTCCATCATACTATATATCTTATCTCTTTGATCATCATAATAGGCCGCTAACGCCTCTTCATCTGTTCTGTTTTTAGTAACGTCTTCTACATATTTTATATTAGCTGCCCAAGTCTCTGCATCTCTGATTTCTTCGTTAGCATATGTCTTCTTATCTGCTACTACTTTTGTCTTATCATTTTTATATCCATCAAAATAAACGGTAGGTCCATCACCATATTTTGCAACCTCACTATTTGCACCTGGTTTAGTTAACGCTGTTCCGTCTCTCCAATCTGGTTGATTCATAGACCATATTTGATCAAAACCATCTAAAATATTAATAAAAGGATTAGTCGCAGCTATATTTTTTAAGATAGAATCATTAGCATTTCCACCATTATCCACTGTTGGTAAAGGTTTCTCAACTTCAGGAGCATCTATATTTACTTCTTCAGTAGTCCCTTGTGGCTTTGAAGGTTTTGAAAGCTTATCTTTTTTAAAAGCATTATTTGATGTAACTACTACTTCTGCACGAGAACCGTGAGGATATCCTTTGATTGAGCCATTATCAATCCCAGTTTGAATTTCATTTTTCGCCAAGCTCCGCTCGATATCAGAATATTGACTGGCGGCCTGAACAGGAAGCACAGAAGATGCCATAGTTAGCGTTATAAGTATTGTTATTGATTTTTTTTTCATAAATTTCATACCTTTTGTGTTTCTCCTTTTCTACTGCAAATTTTTAAATGATTAATTTTTAGATACTTTATTTTCTCCTTTAATATTTTATTCAATCTCTCAGACGAAATTTAAGAGGTTGAATACTTATTAACCACACAAATTTCACTATAAGGAGTGTATTTTATTTGAATATAGGGAAACTGTTAAAATTATGTAAATTTATGTAGCAGGTAGAGAGTTTTTACGAAAATTGTAGTTTTTTGTAGATATCCCAATAAAAGCATGTCATTTCATTAAGAAATGACATGCTTTTTGTTATTTAAGAGCTCTAGAGCCTACCATGCCCACTTCCGGTTAGGGAATCTTTAAATTGGTTTGAATAGGCCATATCGATTTCTGGTATAATGTAAAAATATACTTATTAGATTATTTATAGGGGTGTAGGGTAATTGGTAACAAACGATGTTTTCATGAAATTGGTAGAAGTCGCTGAGAAAATGGATTGTAAGGTTGTGTTCGGCGGGGACAAGAAAATCAGCTTCAACCCTAATATGACGATTACTGTTCCGCTATCCGCCACTTTGGAAAACGCGTACGCACTTGCCCATGAAATCGGCCATTTGATTGATTATAAAAATGGGGAACTGGATCATGATAGCTGGCTGAATGATTGGTCCTACCGGGTTACTGTAGAGATGAGTGCCTGGGTTCACGCCTACAAGCTTTTAAGTAGGCTGGGTATATCAACAGACGGATATCATGCACATGTGGAACAAAAGCTTTCGACCTATTTCCAGCATCATGAAGTAGTAGTTTAGCTATATATCCAAAGTGAAAAAACCATACAAATCGGAACGTCTTCCTCACAGAAGGCGTTTATTTTTACGGCTTATAAAGTATGAAAATTTTGGTTGCGGTGAAGTGATGTCTAGCTCCACCGCCCAACCACTTGGATCACTTCAGACCTCCTGCGGCGGCGACAGCCTCCTCGTCGGACTTCCAGTGACCTTCGTGGCTAACCAGGGCGTTTACGCTTTTCTTAATGTCTAGCTCCACCGCCCAACCACTTGGATCACTTCAGACCTCCTGCGGCGGCGACAGCCTCCTCGTCGGACTTCCAGTGACCTCCGTGGTTAACCAGGGCGCTTGCGCTTTTCTTTATCTTTAAATGTTACGATATAGAAAATCTGTGAAAAAGGTGAAGTTTTAAATGGGAAATACGATTAAACGGTCATTATTGCTTGGTTTACTTGCTTATATCATTTTTATTCCCTTAAATATCAGTTGGTATCTGATCATATATGAGGTATATGGTTATGAGGGCTCTCTTCATGTGGTTCAAAATGGTGATCTTTTCTTTCGTAATGTGGTCTACCTTTATCAGCATAAAGATATAATGGCCGGTACTATAGTGATCCTTACAATCATAGTCGCTTTTTTCGTTCAGATTCTGCGCCTGAAGGAACACACATAAGGTCATAAAGACCAAATTAAAAGGGTCACCTTATTCAGGATTGACCCTTTTACCAAGAAGAGGCACTAGCAAGATAGACATGGGATTAACGTCCGCCGCCTAATTGTGCTTGCGCTTGTTGAACAAGACGCTTAGTGATTTCTCCCCCAACAGAACCGTTTTGGCGAGAGCTAGTGTCTGGTCCAAGTTGTACACCAAATTCAGAAGCGATTTCAGTTTTCATTGCGTTGATTGCTCCTTGTGCACCTGGTACCACTAGTTGTTGATTGTTGTTTCGTGCCATTTCAATTCACCTCTATTCTACTTCGAATAAGTGGAGGTATTTACCACTTACGGTTAGTATGAATAGGGGCTCTTTTTTTATACATACATAAATGCGGTAAATATAGGAAAAAGCGATTGAAGAGGTTTATGTGATGAAGCATCCAAAAGGAAAGAATTTTGACTATTTTGAATTAATTAACCTTTTACAATCAATTCCATTTTCGTTAAACTATGTTTTGTAAACATATAAGGGGGATAAAATGATGAAAAAACTTTTAGCTTTTTCAATGCTCTTTTTGCTCGTGTTTGCTGCAGCTTGTGGAAATGACGACTCAGCAACAGGGACGAAAGATGAAAGTGAAAAAAAGGTTGATAAGACTGAACTGAAGTCTACGCTATTGGATTTCCAACTTGAAGTTACCGATGTGTTAAAAGAAAATCATAAACCATTTGCAGAATTTGAGGCGATTAAAGCCCAAATGAACGACTCTGAAGTCGCTGAGGAAGAAAAACCTTCTAAAGAAGAAGCTCAATCGGCATTGGATGCTGCTAAAGAAGCTGGTCCGAAAGCTGCTGAAGCCCTCCGAGGAATGGAGATTCCTAGTGAACTTTCACAATACGAGGAAGATCTTCAATCTGCATTAGAGGATGCAGCAAAGTCTTATGAAAAACGTGCAGAAACCGTATCTCTTGAAGCGGCAGAAGACGCACAAGCAGAAGCGGATGAATTGTTTGCGAGTTTTGAAGAGAAATTCAGTAAACCATTCGAAAATCTTGATTTGCTATCACCTAAATTCAAAACTGAACTCGAATAATATACCATTCAAACCATCTATCATTGATAGGTGGTTTTCTATATGGAAAGTGGTTTAGAAATTTTTGTTTTAAAATGACAGTATTAAGGAATCAATCTATAGAGTCAGGATAGGAGGTGAAAAAAATGAGACGTAAAAAATTCTGGATCCTTCTCTTCAATTGTTTGATTACAGCAATCATTTTAACTGCATGCTCAAGTGAGGAAGGAAACAGCACGTCGAATAAGGAAGCGAATAACGGAAGTCAAATCGCCGATGGAAAAGTAAAATCGTCATTAGAGGATTTTCAAAATAAAGTGGATACATTAATCGAAAAATATGATGACGACTTCAAAAAATTCACAAAATCGGCAGAACAGAAAGCAGAGGATTTAAATAACGAGGATGTACAAGCTTTGAAAAATGAAGCTTCACAATCGAGTGAGAAGTTGGCGGAGGAGTTAAGAAACTTAGAAATACCGTCTGAACTTGAAGCATACAGTAACGATCTGAAAGAATCACTCAACGATTTTGCTGATCGATTTGAAGCTCGGAGTGAGCAACTGGATAACGAAGATATAGAAGAAGCTCTCGATAAGACAAAAGGGGTCTCAGAGATCGTCTTGTCAGAATTCAAGGGAGCGGTTGGTACCATTTATGAATCCCTTGGGATCGATAAGCCTGAATTCATCAAAGAAACGGAATGATAGCCAAACCAGAGAGTTGCTGCTTTTGCAGCAACTTTTTATCATTGTGATATTATCGAAATTCACATCTTTTCTACGGACTCAAGCCTCCTCGCTCATGCCTGCTGCCTCAGGGCGTTCGCGCTTTTCTTGCCGAATTTCTGTGTTAGGCCATAAGCAGTATGCTAAACTCTAATTACATTTAAATGTAAAAATGTTAAAAAAATATCAACCGATCAAATATTCAGTCGTCTATATAACGAAAGGTCAATATGGGGAGAGGATCGGTAATGGAGAACTTTCGGAAGGTGCTGCAGGAAAAGCAGACGTTCAGTTTGGAAAGCTTACGTTTATATAAAGAAGAAATCATGGAGGAGGTCGTCGAGTATTTCGGTGACCGGTTGACCCGTGTCGCTTATACATATGTAAAAGACTGGGGAAAAGCGGAGGATATCGTACAAGAAGTATTCATAACATGTTATTCGAAACTTGAAACCTTTCGCGGTGAAGGATCTTTGAAGAACTGGCTTTATAAAATTACAGTGAATCGATGTAAAGATCATTTAAAAAGCTGGTCATATCGGAATGTCTGGTTTGCCAACCCGTTCACCTTTTTCAAACAGGAAAGTAGTGATCAATCCCCTGAACTCCGTTTGATTGTAGAAGATGAACTCAACCAGCTGGCCGAGTCGGTTCTTCAGCTGGCCCTTAAATATCGAGAGCTGATCATTTTATATTATCAGGAAGAAATGTCACTAAATGAAATAAGTGAGATGCTTCATATCAAGACTTCCACAATAAAGTCCCGTTTGTTCCAGGCACGAAAATTACTACGGACACAATTAGAGAAAGGGGAAGAAGCTGGTGGAAGATAAGCTGAAAGATCTTGATAAAATCATGGAAAAGGCAGTTTATCAAAAGAAACAGTTTTCTGAAGAGAAAAAACAAAACGTCATGAAACGCATACGTGAACAACAGAAAACATCATTCTCAGAGAAGTATGAATGGATCATGAAACCGGCGCTAAGTATTTCCGTGTGCATTCTCCTTCTTGTGGTTTCAATCAGCTTTATTCTCCAACCGCCTGATCCAAAAGAGCGACGAGAAGGAGAGTTCCTTAAGAAAACTAATATGGGTGAAGAAGTGACGAGTCTGCCCTTGATCAATAAGGTGTCCCATATCGCTAAACGAGAAGACAAGCGGGTCGAAAATGTATCCGTTTCGAAAAATGACAAGTATGTCCTTCTTAATATACAAGTTACTCCAGGTTCTGATCGTTCGAAAATCAAAGAAACAGTAGAAAACATGTTCTATAATGGCTCTGAATTATACCAAAATAAAAATTCAGAACAATTACAAAAGATCGGTGCTCCCTGGAATGATTATACGGTCGATATCACTATAATAGAAAACCTTGACCGAAAAGGGATATATGACCATACACAAAAAGAAACAACATTATTACGAGGCATAAAATCAACCAATCAAGATCATATAAACTGGATTGATCAAGAGAGATAGGATTGTACAGGGTTTGGAGTAGAGGGGGATTCATATGAGATTCTTTTACAACCAGGTATTACGTTTTGCTTGTATCGTCATCGGAATCGTCCTGATGGCTGGTTTGCCGACGCTTTTACCTTCAGGGGGATCATTCCATCTGAATTGGATGGCTTATTTTCAAAGCATTGAGGAAATCATTTCAGGCTTATCCCATCTTCAAGAGGTTACATATAACACGGGAGGTACAGAACGGAAACTATTAACACAGCTTATGAGTATCGGAACTTATTCAGTGACCATAGTGGTCGGAGCGATTTTATTGGCTTTCATCGCGGCAGCTGTTCTGACATTCATTACGATGTTGCTTCCGCCAAAATGGATCAGAAAGATAAAGGTTGGGACGTTCATTTTAGAATCGATTCCGGATATTCTCATCATCCTAATCTGTCAGCTATTCGTCGTCTGGCTGTATAAAAAGACCGGTCTGTTATTTTTTGAAATCGCCTCATTACCAGGAGAACCGATTTATGCATTACCGATCCTCTGTCTATCGATCCTGCCGATGATCCAATATTTTAAAGTGATGATCTCAATCGTGGAAGGGGAACTGGACAAGCAATATGTGGAATTGGCAAAAGCGAAAGGAGTCCTACAACGAAAGATATTGCTCGTGCACGTATTAAGAAATTCACTGGCAAGCCTGTTGAACCATTCAAAAACCGTAATCTGGTTCATGCTATCAAACCTGTTGATCCTTGAATACATCTTCAATATCAATGGTATCATGCGATTTTTATTAGAATATCTGAACCCGGTCATTTTTGCATGGAGCCTGTTGGCGATCTTCATTCCGAATTTCTTATTATTTGCAATAGGACAGTGGCTGCTTGAACGATCTACGAATGAAAAGGTCGTGATGTAGATGGTCAAAAGACTGTTTAAGAACGGTTACTTCCTGATCGGTTTCCTCTTTATCTTCGTATTGTGTTCAATCAGCTTGCTGCATACGTTCGTTTGGGATAATCATATCGCACAAACGCAAATCCTTTACGAAAATGGGAGAGCGGTCGAAGGTTCCCCGATTTCACCTAAACTGGACATTCCATTAGGGACGAACGTATTAGGGTTCCATATGACCCATATGATATCTGTTGGTGCCAAGTATACGATCGGTTTCGCTGTCTTGATCGCTTTCATCCGTTTACTTGCATCCATGGTATTCGGTGTCCTTTACGGCGCTTATTTTTTCAGGTTCAGAAAATATGTGACCTGGATGGTGGATGTATTCAATTATGTGCCGGTTACATTGCTTGCCTTATTCATCCTGACCCCTTTTTTAGTCGAGGTTCCTACAGGTTTCGATTATACGTTTTGGGAAAGGGTTTGGATTGAAGTCATCATTCTTGCTCTGATTGCCGTACCTCCTACCTCGATTTTAATTGGAAATGAAATGGGGAGAATTTTTAATCATGAATTCATCGATGGGGCGAGGGTCATAGGCGGAAGCAGGCTGCATATTCTTTGGAAACATGTCAAACCGCATATCCAGCCGCAATTATGGATCATCTTCATGCAGCAGCTTGTACAGACGATGCTCGTCCTTGCACACCTTGGTTTTTTCAAAGTTTTCTTTGGAGGAACAAACATGAGCTTCGATCCACTTTTCGCTGATCCTCCTCAGTCGATATCTTATGAATGGTCCGGCCTAATCGGGGATGGGATGAGGCATTTGACTGTCAGTCCCTGGGTCGTGCTTGTCCCAATCATTTTCTTTGCTTTGACGATTCTTGCGATGAACTTCATGCTTGAAGGACTCAAGACAGTTACAGAAAACTGGCGTGTTGATCTTAGACCAGAAAGATCGGTGACCCAACCCATCAACCAGGTATCTGAAGACAAACAATTCATTCCCTTGAAACAAGGAGCGGTCCAACGTCGTGAGTTGAGACTGGAGCATAAAGAATAAAAGTTCTTTAATCGAATATTTGTGGAGCTGCTTTAGACGAATACCGTTTAAAGCAGTTTTTTTAATTAAGCTTTTATTTTGCAGACCGGCGGTTCGCAAGCCTCTTCACTTGCACAGGATATGTGCTGGCTTCGACGTTCACCACAGAACGTGGTGTTTTTTAGTGGAAGATCCTTAAATTATTGGGCGTTGCGGGATTCTCATCTGACTCCATTTTCCCGAGGAGTATCGTGAATTTCATTTATAACATTAACTACAATCATGTGAGCGCCTTATTTTTTCAAAAAAATTTTCGTTGATATAGAGCGAAAGAAAACCCTTACATGAATAAAATTTGAAATCTCCTATTGTCATAGTCCTCAAACTCCAATATAATGTCCTCTAACGAAGAACAAAGGTATTTACCAGAAAAACAAATAGAAAGGTTGGTTGGATGGAATCAATATCTGTAGGGTTATTAGGATTAGGTACAGTCGGATCCGGGGTCGTAAAAGTCATTGAAAGTCATCAGGATAAATTAATGCACCAAATCGGCTGTCCGGTAAAAATCAAAAAAGCTCTCGTCAAAGAGATCAATAAAGTGAGAGATGTAGATATTGATACCTCCATTCTCACATTAGACCCAGAAGAGATCCTTTTGGATCCAGAAATCGATATCGTGGTCGAGGTGATGGGAAATATCGAGGAGACGAAAGAACATTTGATTAAAGCTATCACCCATAAAAAACATATCGTAACTGCAAATAAAGATTTGATGGCAGTCTATGGCCCGGAACTGCTGACACTGGCTTCCGAGCACCAATGTGATTTGTTCTATGAGGCAAGTGTTGCAGGGGGTATCCCTATATTACGAGGTTTAGTAGATGGTTTAGCCTCAGATCGAATAACAAAAATGATGGGAATCGTGAATGGGACAACCAACTTCATCCTGACCAAAATGACAAAAGAAGGGCGATCTTTTGATGATGTCCTTTCTGAAGCACAAGCACTTGGTTTTGCAGAAGCGGATCCTGCCGCAGACGTAGGAGGACTTGATTCGGCTCGTAAAATGGCGATTTTATCAACTTTAGGATTTTCCATGAATATTGACTTGGATGATGTAAAAGTGAAGGGGATCACAGAAGTCACAGAAGAAGATCTCCAATATGCCAAGCAATTCGGATATATCATGAAATTGATCGGTTATGCGCATCGTGAAGGAAATCGGGTAGAGGTCAGCGTAGAGCCTACCTTATTGGAAGAATCCCATCCATTATCTTCTGTGAATGATGAATATAATGCAGTCTATGTGTATGGTGAGGCGGTCGGTGAGACAATGTTCTATGGTCCAGGAGCAGGAAGCCTTCCTACTGCCACTGCAGTCGTATCGGATCTTGTCGGGGTAATGAAGAACATGCGCCTTGGCGTAAATGGAAAAAGTGCAGTCAGCCCCCAATTCATGAAGCAGCTTAAAGAAGACGATGAAATTTATTCGAAGCATTTCTTACGGCTCCATGTTGAGGATGAAGTCGGAGTATTATCGAGTATCACTTCGGTCTTTTCCAAAAACGGAGCAAGCTTCGAAAAGGTGTTGCAAAACCCGCTCGGAGAGGAAAAGAGGGCAGAAATCGTCCTTGTGACTCATAAGACCTCATTAGAGGGCTTTGAAAGGGTCCTTGAAGAATTACGGGATTTGAAAGGAGTTCAGTTCGTAAAAAGTACGTATCGAGTAGAAGGAGGAGATGCATGATGAAGCGCTGGGGAGGTTTATTATCAGAATTTCAAACTTTTTTACCTGTAACAAAAGAGACACCCTCTCTGACCTTGAATGAAGGCAATACTCCCCTTATCAAGCTCGATACCCTATCTAGAGAGCTTGGTGTTGACCTTTTTGCGAAAGTTGAAGGGGCGAATCCGACAGGTTCTTTCAAGGACCGAGGGATGGTCTTAGCGGTTGCGAAAGCGAAGGAAGCGGGAAGTGATACCGTCATATGCGCGTCAACAGGGAATACATCTGCCTCAGCTGCTGCATACGCCGCCAGGGCTGGAATGAAGTGCATCGTCGTAATACCAGAGGGGAAAATCGCCGAGGGGAAGCTGGCGCAGGCGGTTATGTACGGTGCAGAAATCATCTCGATCGAAGGAAACTTCGATGAGGCGCTTGAAATCGTAAGGGGCCTCAGTGAAAAGGAATCAATGACGCTTGTCAATTCTGTCAATCCATTCCGGCTTGAAGGACAGAAAACCGCTGCTTTTGAAGTGTGTGAACAGCTAGGTGGTGCCCCGGATATTCTAGCGATCCCGGTCGGAAATGCCGGGAACATATCTGCGTACTGGAAAGGTTTTAAAGAATACCACCAATCCAATAATGACTCGGGATTGCCGAAGATGTTCGGATTCGAAGCAGAAGGGGCGGCTGCGATCGTCCATGACCGAATCTTTCCTCAACCTGAGACTCTCGCGACTGCCATTCGTATTGGAAATCCGGCAAGCTGGAAACTTGCTGTTTCTGCAGTAGAGGAATCATCTGGACATATTGGTGAAGTGAGTGATCCGGAAATCGTTGAGGCGTACCAATTACTTGCGAACACGGAAGGGATTTTTGCAGAACCTGCATCTTGTGCATCACTTGCCGGAATCAGAAAGTTACATTCACAAGGAAAACTAGAGCCCGGTCAAAAAGTTGTCCTCGTTTTGACAGGAAACGGATTGAAAGACCCTGTAACAGCTATGACGGAGAGCCCTGTACAACCGGTTAAATTACCAAAGGATCGAGGAATCGTGACAGAATATATTAAAGGAACGGTAAAGGTATGAAAAACTGGCAGATCAAAGTCCCGGCAAGCACCGCTAATCTGGGGCCAGGATTCGATTCAGTCGGTTTAGCTTTGGATCGTTATTTGACATTGACTGTATCCTCCCATCACTTTTGGGAGGTAAGGGCTCTTTCTCCTTCTTTAGAAGAATTTCCGAATGATGAAACGAACTTTATTGTCCGTACAGCATTGGACACAGCGAAGCTATACGGTGTTGAGCTGCCGCCTTGTCTGGTTGAAGTAAAATGTAATATTCCGCTCACAAGAGGGCTTGGTTCCAGTGCAGCAGCAATTGTTGCTGGTATCGAGTTAGCTGATGCTATTGGAGATATTGGGATTTCGAAAAGAAAAAAGCTCGAATTGGCTGCAAAATATGAAGGACATGCTGATAATGTCGGGGCTTCCTTGTATGGCGGTCTGGTAATCGCTTGTGAAACAGGAGAGGGAATTGAACTTCTTAACTTTGATGATTTACCGATATCTGTCGTCACGGTAACACCGAAGGAAGAATTGAAGACCGAAAAGGCTCGTGAAGTACTGCCAGCGAAGATGAGCTATTCGAAGGCAGTTAAAGCAGGGGCTGTGTCGAACGTATTGGTCGCTGCATTGTTGAAACAGGATTGGGAAGTGACAGGCAGAATGATGAAAGGGGACCTTTATCATCATCCGTACCGGAAACAGCTGCTTCCCCATTATGAAAAAGTTGAACAAATCGCAGAAAGTAATGGCGCTTTTGGGGTTGCCTTGAGTGGTGCTGGCCCGACGATCGCCTGCTTTGTAGAGAAAGAGAAAGCAAGCTGGCTTTACTACAAATTGCATCAAGCTCTGCCGTATATGCTTGTCCAGAATTTGAACATCGACGGCAAAGGAGTAAGCATCACACAGATTTCCCAGCATACTGCCTTATGATCAACAATAGCTCAGGATTGTATGAATTGTACCGGTTAAGGTAAAGTTGTGTATAATAACCTTTGGTTTTTAAGGAGATACACGATGTACCGATCGACAGATGAACTGTTCATGAAAAAAGCCATTGAAATGGCAAAGCAAGCTGCTGCTATAGGCGAAGTCCCTATAGGAGCAGTGATTGTAAAAGACGGAAATATCATTGCTCGCGGGTACAACCTGAGAGAAAACGAACAAAGATCAGTGGCCCATGCAGAGCTGATTGCAATTGACGAAGCATGCAAAGTATTGGGGACATGGCGTTTGGAAGGCTGCAAGTTGTATGTGACGCTTGAACCTTGTCCAATGTGCTCGGGAGCAATCGTCCTCTCGCGGATTGAACAGGTCATTTACGGTGCAAGCGATCCAAAGGGCGGATGCGCTGGAACATTAATGAATCTATTGGATGAACCAAGATTCAATCACCAAGCGATTGTCACATCCGGGGTATTGGAAGAGGAATGCAGTGAGTTGCTTACCCAATTCTTCCGAGACTTACGTAATAAAAAGAAACAAGGAAAAAAAGCATAATCGATCTCCTTGATAGTAAAAAGAAATCGTGTTATAGTGTTCCTTGCTGCCATAATAATGGTAATCAAGATCAACCGTAAGCAATGGAGGCGTACCCAAGTCTGGCTGAAGGGGACTGACTCGAAATCAGTTAGGGCGTATGTGCGCCGCGGGGGTTCAAATCCTCTCGCCTCCTCCATTCAAATATTTTACAGTTGATTTTAATCGTAATCAGGCGTATACTAAAAAGTGCGCATTTTGATTGCGCCTAACAATGTTATCAACTTTGCCGTGCTAGGTGGGAAGGTAGCGGTGTCCTGTACTCGCAATCCGCTATAGCGAGACTGAATCCCTTTCCGAGGTTAGCTGACGTAAGGCCTGCCGTTCGTAAGTGGTGTTGACATCTGGGTCCTGCGCAACGGAACCCCATGAACCCTGTCAGGTCCGGAAGGAAGCAGCAGTAAGTGGGTATTCTCCGTGTGCCGCGGGGTCGCCTGGATCGAGCTAACTGCGGGCGTACCGCTTAGGAAGGTTCTATCGAAGAAAGGTGCACGGCGTTAAACTTACATAAATACAGCACTTATCCAATTCAGGGTAAGTGTTTTTTGTTTAAAGGTAAGAATGTATAGAAATTTTGTTTTCGAAGATGGAATGCCCAGCTCCAATCCCCAATCACTTTTCCGATTCCAGTGGAACCCCTCTGCTGTCGGTGTATTCCATTTCATTTTTCGCGCAATGGTTCTGTGAAATCGTGCAATTAATCAATAAAACCGTGCAATAAATTTTTATTCTCGCGCAATGGTTCTGTAAAAACGTGCAATTGGCTTTTACAACCCTCTGTTACAATAAACGCTCTTCAAACCTCCTCTCACGTATTTCTGTTTCTGCTTTGAAAAACCGGGTTGGAATCGGTATAATAAGATGATGATTATTTTCAATAAAAGGAGGGCGTGCGGATGGCTTATCAAGCATTATATAGATTATATCGACCACAACAATTTCAGGATATGGTCGGCCAGGAACATATCACGAAGACTTTACAAAATGCCTTATTACAACAAAAGCTATCCCATGCCTATTTATTCAGTGGTCCACGCGGGACCGGGAAGACGAGTGCTGCAAAAATCATCGCGAAAGCGGTCAATTGTGAAAAAGCTCCAGTGGCTGAACCGTGTAACGAATGCGATGAATGTATTGGCATCACAAAAGGCTCTGTGTCTGATGTCATCGAAATTGATGCTGCTTCTAACAATGGTGTCGATGAAATTCGTGATATTAGAGATAAAGTAAAGTATGCGCCTAGTGAAGTCCAGTATAAAGTGTATATCATTGATGAAGTACATATGCTTACGATCGGAGCTTTCAATGCGTTGTTGAAAACTCTTGAAGAACCGCCAGCACATGTCATCTTCATACTAGCTACCACAGAACCTCACAAGATTCCTTTGACGATCATTTCGAGATGTCAGCGGTTTGATTTTAGAAGGATCACAAGTCATGCCATCGTATCAAGAATGAAGACGGTCATTAATTCACAAGGTGTCCAAGTCGACGATGAAGCACTCCACCTCGTTGCTAGAGCGGCAGAAGGCGGGATGAGAGATGCTTTAAGCATTCTTGATCAAGCCGTATCTTATAGTGAAGATAAAGTTACATCGGATGATGTGTTGGCTGTTACAGGCTCGGTGTCCCAATCGCTGTTATCAGAAATGACAGATGCTTTTCAAAAAAATAATGTCATCGATGCCCTGAAGCATGTCGATCATTTGATGGAAAAAGGAAAAGATCCGATACGGTTCATCAACGATTTGATTTACTATTACCGGGACATGCTACTTTATCAATCGGCTCCTGATTTGGAGGAAGTGCTTGATCGAGCACAGGTGGATCAAGATTTTAAAGCCTTCGCACAAAAGATACCAGGGGATTGGATATATCAAGTCATTGATGTTCTGAATAAAGCCCTGCAAGAAATGAAATGGACGAATCACCCTCGCATCCATCTGGAGCTTGCGATCGTGAAACTCTGTCAAGAAGAAGAAAACCGGCCTACGGGTTCACAAGGCATTCCGACAGATGTACAACCGCTTGTCAACCGGATCGAGCATCTTGAAAAAGAACTACGTCTATTAAAGGAACAAGGGGTCGCTAACAGCCATGCAGGTAACCAGGCTGAATCAGAGGTACCGAAGCGGGCGTTTCAGTCAAGGACACCGAAGTCGAAAGTGTCTGCGGGTCGTATAAGAGAAATGCTGAAAGAGGCTTCCAAAAAAGATCTCCAGCTGTTCAGAGGAAAATGGGGAGACATTATGGAACGAATCAAGGCACGGATGGTCAATGCCCATGCATGGATGATAAACGCCACTCCAGTCGCCTGTTCGAAGGATTCCTTCCTGCTCGCTTTCCAGCATGAACTTCACAGTCAAATGGCGGTGAAGGACAATATACGCGAGTGTGTAGAATCGGTCGTTCTTGAAACGATGGGACACCAAATGACGATGATGACGATTCTCGAAGAAGATTGGGAAACTGTCAAAAAATCCTATATACAAGAGCAACAGAAGTCAGAACCTGTTGAGCCTGGAGAAGAATCGGATCACCAGCCTGACGAGGAAACACAACAAAAGAAGGAAGATCCGATCGTAGATGAAGCGATCAAGCTTGTCGGTTCTGAATTTGTAGAAATAGAAGATTGATCAATAAAAGGAGGAAGTAAAATGAAGGGTAATATGAATAGTATGATGAAACAAATGCAGAAAATGCAGAAACAGATGATGAAAGCTCAAGAAGAGTTGAAAGAGAAGACAATAGAAGGAACAGCTGGGGGCGGAATGGTCATCGTGACTGCAAATGGCCATAAGGAGATCCTTGACGTTGCCATCAAAGAGGAAGCTGTGGATCCTGATGATGTCGAAATGCTGCAAGATCTTGTTTTAGCCGCTACAAATGACGCATTGAAGAAAGTTGATGAAGTTGTAAATAAAGATATGGGCCAATTCACCAAAGGAATGAACCTGCCAGGAATGTTCTAAAGGGAATGCCTGATTCAGTCCTCGATTTTTGTCGGGGACTTTTTGGACATTTAAATCATCAAGAGCCTTGAGGTGCTCTTAAGGATGACCTGATCACGGATGTGCTCCAGGTCATCCCTTTCTATAGGAGGAATTGTAGTGCATTATCCTGAACCGATCTCAAAATTGATCGATAGCTTCATGAAGCTCCCAGGTATTGGCCCGAAGACAGCTGTACGTTTAGCTTTCTTTGTTTTGGAAATGAAGGAAGATGACGTATTCGAATTCGGGAAAGCATTGGTCAATGCCAAACGGGACCTCACCTATTGTTCTAATTGCCATCATATTACAGATCGTGATCCTTGTATGATCTGTGAAGACACAAGCCGAGACCAGACAACGATTTGTGTGGTCCATGATTCCAAAGATGTGATTGCAATGGAAAAAATGAGGGAATACCGCGGCTTATATCATGTTCTGCACGGAGCGATCTCTCCTGTGGAAGGAATTGGCCCTGAAGACATAAAAGTAGCAGAGCTTATCAAGCGGCTGCAAGATGATACCGTCCAAGAGCTGATCATGGCGACGGATCCGAACATTGAAGGCGAAGCGACAGCTATGTATATCAGCCGCCTCGTAAAGCCGACCGGCATCAAAATAACTCGGATCGCACATGGTCTGCCGGTTGGCGGAGACCTCGAGTATGCGGATGAGGTCACTTTATCTCGTGCCCTGGAAGGTCGCAGAGAAATATAGCCCATGGAGGCGAGTTCAATCATGATTTTCAGTCGAAAAGGCCGACTCAGAATGGAATACAATGAACGTTTGTTGCATTCGATCGAAGCTGTCCGTGCAGAATGGCTCACAAAGAAAGAGTTGATCGAAAACAGTTTGGAGCCATCAGAACAAGTGTTATATGAAGTGAAGCTAGCGAAAGCCAAGTATTTCTTTTTACTTCGAGAAGCTAAAATCCGTAATCTCAGAACGAGAAGTTTTTAAAGCTTCCCGTTCTTTTTTTATATCCTCCCTCATAGGTATAGTTATGAGACAACCTGTAAGGAGGATATGGTATGGATCCGTTCTGGGTATTTGCGATCGTTTGCGGTTTGATTATATTGTTATTATTCATCGGCGCCCCGTTGAAACCATTACGATGGATCGGACAAGGTGTCATCAAGCTGGTGATCGGAGCGTTGTTGTTATTTTTCCTCAATGCATTCGGAACGGCTATCGACATCCACATCCCGATTAACATCGCGACAGCTTCTGTTACGGGTTTTCTGGGCATACCTGGGTTGATTGCACTAGTAGCAATCCATAAAATCATACTATAAGATGACGTTATACTTTCTATAAAACTATGAAAGAGCCAGTCAAAATTCGGCTCTTTTTTCTTTGTAAAAAAAGCTTGCATCGTGAACAACCTGATGGTATAGTTATTTTTGCTGCTCTTAAAAAACACATTATATTTCTATGAAAAAAACCTTTGACAAAATAGGCGTGTGATGATATTATATTAAGAGTCGCAACAAGACATCCTAACTAAACAATCTTCGATAAAAGATCGGGTTTATGTCATTGTTGCAATGGATTTTCGTTTGAAAACGTCACTTACTGTGACGAACCGAAGCCAGCCCATCCATGGGCAATACAGCTCTTTGAAAACTGAACAAAAGCCAAGCGTGAAACGGGTCTTTTAAAAAGAACCCAAAATCAATTTCGATTTACATTTAATGAGCAATCAAACACTTTATTGGAGAGTTTGATCCTGGCTCAGGACGAACGCTGGCGGC
>NZ_JAKJHW010000015.1 GCF_021646685.1 Pseudalkalibacillus salsuginis
TATCAATTCTTACGTCAATCTTAGAGAAACCGCCGTATACGGATCCGTACGTACGGTGGTGTGAGAGGTCGGGGGTTAGTCACCCCCTCCTACTCGATTCAAGAAATCATTTAAGGCAGCAAAAGCAATTTTGCCAAGAAAGGTAATCGCAATTAAGTTAATAACAGCCATGATGCCCATGAACACGTCAGCTAAGCCCCAAACGGTCTCAAGCGAAGATAACGATCCAAAAGCTACCATACCGATGACGGCAAGTCGATAAAGGGTTAAACAAACTTTGTTTGTCTTTATAAATCCAATGTCCGAAATGAACACGAACAACAAAATAATAATGGCGATAAAAACAGTTGCCCAAGATCCAATTTCAGCATTTAATGCAGTTTGCGTCACAACAATACCGTTAGATTCAGAAGATTTATAAACACCTGATAATAAAATAATGAATGCTGTACAGCTACAATTAACAAATGTATCAACAAATACACCAAGTGCCTGGATAAGACCTTGCTTTACATGGTGGGTTACATCTGCAGTCAGCTGCATACCTCCATTAATGTTCTATAAAGTAAAAAGACTCGTCAACCTTGATATACCTTCTTTTATACGTTAAGAAAGCATAGCTTTTCATCGATGCAGCTAACGTACCAGGCACCGATCAGGAAGCTAACAGCGCCAAGACATACTGATCGGTGCCTGGTACATATGAAATGGTAATCGATTCCTCGTATGGATACATCCTCTTCATTCAAACTAAGACTATGGAAGGAAGAGAAAAAGGAGTCGAGTGCTGTTGAAGAAGTTTACCATATTGATGTTGATTTTAAGCTTTATTTTATCTGTTCCGCTTGATGCTTTTGCTTATTCGAACCAGAAGCATGATTGGTTTTTCAAGAGAAGCAAGGATCACCAGCCAGCTACAACCGATCAGAAATTCATTGATCTTCTTGAGAAGTACAATGGTTATTATATCGGGGATACACGTGAGAAAAATCTTTATCTCACATTCGATAACGGGTATGAAAATGGGTACACGGAAAAAGTGCTTGATGTATTAAAGGCCAAAAAGGTTCCGGCCGCATTTTTCGTAACAGGACATTATCTTAATGATCAATCGGAGCTTGTGAAACGGATGGTAGCGGAAGGCCATATCGTCGGAAACCATTCGTGGCACCATCCTGACCTTACTACTGTAAGTGATGAACGTCTGAAGCAGGAGCTTCAAAAAGTAAAAAATAAATACGAGGAACTTACAGGACAGAACGATATGATGTACCTGCGCCCGCCCCGTGGAGTTTTTAGTGAACGTACTTTAGCCCTTTCCGAAAAAGAAGGCTATATCAATGTATTCTGGTCACTGGCCTATATGGACTGGGTGACGAATCAGCAAAAAGGTGCTGATTATGCTTACCGTAGCATCATGAAACAAATTCACCCGGGATCGATTTTATTGCTGCATTCGGTTTCGAAAGATAATGCGGAAGCACTCGGAAAGGTGATTGATGACTTGCGGAAGCAAGGATATTCCTTTAAAAGCCTGGATCATCTTGTAGCGAACGACCGTATTCCTGACCCGATCGCAAACTGAATAACAGAGGCAGCCTTTGATACCATTCCGGAGGTTGTCTTTTTCTGTTTGACCCGTGATATAATAGGTCCGATTATAAAAGGACGGAGTGTATGTATGAAATCAACTGAAACAAAGCTGAAAGCAGGAGACACCATCCGGTTAGCCATCAAACGGTTAGGGATCAACGGAGAAGGCATCGGTTTTTACAATAAAAAGGTCACCTTCGTAACAGGAGCGCTTCCGGGGGAAGAAGTGATCGCAAGGGTGACGAAACCACTGCCTAACCGTATTGAAGCTGAAATGGTATCGATCAAAAAGAGATCGAAGGACCGTGTCAAACCGCCTTGCCCGATTTATGAACAATGCGGCGGCTGTCAGCTTCAGCATTTACGTTATGAAGCGCAGTTGAAAGAAAAGAAGGATATCGTACGGCAAGCATTCAGCCGATATACTGATTTTGACGCCCATCACTTGCCTTTGAAAGATACGATCGGGATGGAAGACCCATGGAATTACAGGAATAAAAGCCAGTTCCAGGTGGCTAAAAAAGGTGCAAGTGTGCTGGCTGGATTGTACGGTCTTGGCTCCCATAAACTGATCGATCTATCGAATTGTATGGTCCAGCATCCACAAACAACAAGTGCCACGAATACGGTAAAAAAGATTTTAGAGGACTTGAACATCTCAATTTATAATGAGCGGGAACGGTCGGGGATTGTAAGGACCATAGTCACCCGTGTAAGTTTCAGGACAGAAAAGGTTCAAGTCGTGTTAATCACGACTCAGCGGGAGATTCCGAAAAAGGATTTGCTTATAAAGGAAATGAAGAAGCGACTTCCAGAAGTCACGTCCATTCTCCAGAACATCAATGGCCAGAAAACCTCACTGATATTTGGAGATGAAACCATTCATTTAGAAGGCGATCAGACGATTCAAGAAACGTTAGGTGATCTTTCCTTCGAATTATCAGCAAGAGCTTTCTTCCAATTGAATCCTGTACAGACAGTCAAGCTTTATAACGAAGCCCGGAAAGCAGCGAAACTGACAGGGGAAGAGAAGGTGGTCGATGCTTATTGCGGTGTTGGGACGATCGGATTGTGGCTTTCAGAACGTGCTGGGGAGGTACGCGGTATGGATGTCATTGAAGAATCGATCAAGGATGCTAACGAAAATGCCGCACGTCACGGAATTAATAATGCAACTTACGTAACCGGGAAAGCAGAAGAACTGCTGCCGAAATGGCTGAAGGAAGGGTGGAAACCGGATGTCATCGTCGTCGATCCACCAAGGACCGGATGCGATATGACCTTTTTGAAGACGGTGGCAAAAATCCAACCGAAACGGATGGTATATGTTTCTTGCAACCCATCCACATTGGCGAAAGATGTGGACTATCTTACCAAACACAGCGGCTTTAAAATCGAACGACTCCAGCCTGTGGATATGTTTCCACATACAGCACACGTCGAAGCCATCGCCACCTTAGTAAGAAAGTAACATGTGTACCAGGCACCGATCGGGACTCCTTGGGGCACAAGGGTTCCGGATCGGTGCCTGGTACACTTTTTTTTATCAACAGTTTATCCACACAGTTGGGATAAATTGATATGAGGTCTGACAAGTTATTCACGTTTTTATTCACATTGTCCACATGTTCGATACACGTTTATACACATATCCACATTCATCCACAGGGGATAATCAAAACAAAGGAGACTTGCCGGGGAAGGGACAAGTCTCCTGTTCAGTCTTACAGAGGTTATTTACGTCTTGCGCGACGATCAGCCGCCCGTGCTCTCTCCTGCGCTTGCAGATCATCAGAGTCGGCAAGCTCTTGGGAAAACTCGACATCACGACCATCAGGTGCGATGTTCTGTTTGTTCTGTGCTTGGTTGCGAGAACGTTTGTCTTTTCCCATGAGTGAACCCTCCTTAGACAAATGGTGAGAGGATGACCTCTCGTTTATTATGATGTACAATCGTCAGGGAACTATAAGAGGAAAGAATGGGTAAACGTGTGAAAAATTGTAGTCATCCACATGTGTATAACTGGATTGGTTTGATGTACCTCAAGACATTTTTAATGATTAAAGTCCTGGTCTGCGCGATTATCCTTAAAGTCCGCGTAATAATTTAAATAATAGTGTAACTAATCCTGAAAATGGCGATACCATCCACAACATTCTCGGATTCATTCCTTCAATCAATCTCCATTGGCTAAATCTATTTGAGCCCATTAAAAGACCTGACCCCACCTGGGCCAGGTCATCCATCATACAGTATACGTTTTTAAGCCTCCATTGCTTCTTCGATAAGAGAAGACTGGCGTGCAGTGTACATATAGTAAGTATCCCGTTCAATTTGAAACAGGTTATACACATCTTCCTTCGCATTCAATTGTTCGCAGATGTCCGGTCTTGTTTCATTCGCGAGCGAAACGTATGGTATCTTCAATGCCGCGCGTTCTGACCGAGGATTCGTTTTACGGATCCGCATGAAGATCGTTTGAATGTTTTTTTCGAAAAACAACTCATTGAAAAATAGTTCTTTCGCCGTTTGATTATAGCCTTTTCCGTGGTATGGCTTGCCGATCCATGTTCCTAAAAAACCACAGTTATCCTGGATATCGAACAGGTTGATCGTACCGATCGGGCTTCCCCATTCATCTAAAATTGTTCTTGAGATCAGTTCCCCATTCTCTTCCGCCTCTATTGTCTGCTTTGTCAAAAAGATGAACTCTTCGACGGATCCAGCTTTGTGGCGCACAAAGGGGAAGACAGCCGGGTCTGCCATCAATTCATAAAGAACATGACATTCATTAAGATCACGTTTCTTTAACATGTTATACATCCTCCCAAAGAGGGTAGTCGACTCTACCCTCGAATTAAAATTTCTAATTCGGGGTGGGAATCGAACCCACTAAGACCAGATGTACTGGTGGCGCACCAATTGCCTTCCCTTACCTTTAAAATATTCTGTTTTGATTCCATTTTGCCAAACGACGAAAACATGGCTGAATCCCACGCGCGCCATGACTTTGCCACGCTTGCTTTATAACCATATCATAATCGATTTATATCCAAAATGGAACCAATATTTTTTGTTGAAATTCATCTTTTTTTGTCGAGGGTACTTGGCCTTATATCGTATGTTATTCCATCGCAATTCGTTCGTTTTCAACATGAAATTGGACAAGTATTCAGGCCATATGCGAATCGTCTCGGCCTTGTTCTTCAATTGAATTTCTTGTACACGATATGACCGCCGATCATTGTCAGATTCGGTAAGGCTGAAAAATGGAAAGGATGGTCATTCCATAACGTGATGTCCGCATCTTTTCCGATTTCTAAACTTCCTACCCTGTCGTCAATGCCGAGATTTTTTGCGGGATTGATCGTGATTCCCGCAAGCGAATTCTCAACCGATAGCCCTTCACGGACCGCTATGGCAGCGCACACATTCAAATATTGGATCGGTGTATAAGGATGATCTGTCGTAATCGACACAGTAACACCGTGATCAGTCAAAACCTTATACGTCTGCCATGTCTTGTTTTTCAGCTCTATTTTGGATTTCCTTGTCAAGGTTGGTCCAACGGATACTTGGAGATTACGGTCAATGAGTTCTGAAGCGACCAGATGCCCTTCTGTACAATGCTCAATCCGCAAATCCAGCCCAAATTCATCTGCGAATCGGAGTGCAGATAGAATGTCGTCTGCACGGTGGGCGTGGATACGGACTGGCATCTCCCGTTTCAAAACGGAAATAATCGGAGAAGTCCGTATGCAATCAGGGTTATCTGTGTTGATTGCTTTATAAAATTCTTCCCGTAGCATTCCCATGATCCCCATCCGGGTAATCGAATCGTTATGGCGCCCGCTGTGAATACGTTTCGGATTCTCACCGAGGGCGATTTTCAAACCTGCTTTTTCTTTCATGATCATTTTCTGGATATTCTGGCCGTATGTTTTTATGACAGCAGTCTGTCCGCCGATGACATTCGCACTTCCAGGCATAACGTGAGCTGTTGTTATTCCGAATTTGATGGCATCGTTAAACGCGATGTCCAAAGGATGTACCCCATCTATTGCTCTGATATGAGGTGTGAGGGGCTCGTGAGTTTCATTTGCATCGTTTCCAGCCCATCCGGTTCCTTCGTCATATAAACCCAAATGAGTATGTACATCAATGAAACCAGGCAGCAAGTGCATACCAGAGGCGTCAATCACTTTTGTGTAGCGATCACTATTGATCTTGTCTGCCATATTTTTGATTTTCCCGTCCTTAATCAAAAGATCCCCTTGAAATGGGGCAGACGTAACGGGATAAAGAATTGCATTTTTGAATAACGTTTTCATGCTATACCTCTTTCTATAAATGAACGATTGGATCGCGTAATTTTCCAAACTTGGTCCTTGGATCCAGTATATTCAATTTGGGCTTAACCCACGCCTTAAAATGGCTCAGGTACGGCCGCTTTTAAAATCAAGTATAGCTTTAACATGCATTTTAAGGAAGATTTTTTATCATTCGTAAATGGCTGTCAACGCAGATGAAAGGGTTGGATAATTGAACCTATATTCATGATCAAGTGCTTTCTGTGGATAAACCTTTTGTCCTTCCAGGATCAAGGAGCTCATTTCACCTAAGGTTACACGCAATACAAAACCAGGCAATGGAAACCAATGGGGACGATTCAAACAGCGTCCGAGAAGTCTTCCAAAGTCATTCATCTGGACAGGGTGGGGTGATGTTGTATTTAAAGCCCCTTCAATTTGCTTGTTTTGGATTGCAAAATCAATAAGCCCGATAACATCACGGATATGGATCCATGAATACCATTGTTCACCTGTACCGATCGGACCTCCGCCATAAAGCTTATATGGAAGTGCCATACGGGGTAAAGCACCTTCATCTTTATCAAGAATGAGACCGAATCTTGTACAAACGACTCGTACCCCGTTTTCCTTTGCATTCAATGCCTCTCTTTCCCATTGCTTTGTTACTTCAGCGAGGAATCCGCCACCCGGTTCTTCTGACCACTCATCGAATTTTTCAGTTTCAGAGGTACCGTAGTAACCGACAGCAGAAGCATTGATCAACACTTCAGGCTTCGTTTCCTGCAGCTTAATCAGGTTTAAGATCGAACGGGTTGCCTGGATTCTGCTAGATAGGATTTCTTCTTTCTTTTCTTCTGTCCATCTTCCGTTGATTGATTCACCAGCGAGGTTCACGATGGCATCAAGCCGCGGGAGTTCGTTCAGTTGATGATCATCTGAAAGCCATTTAATGTAGGTCACTCTTTCCTTTTCCGGTTTCCCATCAGGATTCCGTGTCAAAATATAAACGTCATGACCATTATCGGTCAAATGATCAGTCAACGCTTGTCCTACAAATCCAGAACCACCTGAGACGGCAATTTTCATCTATATCCCTCCTCAACCAGTATACTAAATAGTTCTCTATAGATTGTGTTTTCCCTTTTTAAGACAGGTTAATCAATAGATATGATAAAATATCAATGAGGTGGTGATCCGATGAAAATAGCAAAGATCACAGTCCAGAAGAAAAACAAAAGCCGGTTCAATGTATTTATAGATCGCGGTAATGGAGAAGAATTCGGTTTCAGCATCGACGAGGAAGTCTACATAAAGTCGGGTATCAGAAAGGGAATGGAGCTGACGAACGAAAACATCGAAGAGCTTCTGCTAGAAGACCAGTTCAGTAAGGGTTTGAATAGTGCGGTGCATTTCCTTTCATACCGAATGAGATCGATTCAGGAGGTCGATCAATACCTGTCGAAAAGGGAGATAGATCCTGTCACTAGAAAGGCGGTGATTGGACGGCTGCAAGAGATAGGGTACTTGAATGATCTTGATTTTGCGAAAATGTTCATCCGCAGTAAGATCGTGACTACAAAAAAGGGGCCAAAAGCGCTGAAACAAGAGCTTCATCAAAAAGGTGTAGACGGAAAAACCATTGAGGAAGCATTGATGGTTTACCCGCAGGATGAGCAAATTGAGGAAGCAACGAATCTAGTCCAGAAAAAAGTGAAGCAATACAAAAAACTAAGCGAAAATGCGCTTAAGCAAAAGCTTGCTCAATTTTTACAGCAGAAGGGTTTTTCGTGGAGTGTAATTGAACAAGCCATTGAAAAAGCCTCTCTTGAAAAAGACGAAGAAGAGGAAAGAGAGGCGTTGGAACTGCAAGCCCAGAAAGCGCATCGGAAATACGGTAAATTCACTGGGTGGGAATACAAGCAAAAAATGAAACAGTCCCTTTATCGTAAAGGTTTTCCGATAGAAATGATCGAGGAATGGCTCGATGCTAACCAGAACTTCAACGATCAATAAACAGTTCCGCTTGTCCGGTGTTCTGTTCCACAATAAACTTGGCTACTTCGTCTGGGCTTTTAAGCCGTGAACGATCCTTGATATGATCGGTTTCCTTCCAAAACGGGGTATCCATGCCGCCCATATAGACCGCGGTTACCTTGATGGCGGTTTCTTCAAGCTCTTTGATCAGACTCTCTGTAAATCCTCTGACAGCAAACTTGCTTGCGACATAGACGGATTCGTTTTTTTTGCCGCGCAATCCCGCTGTTGAAATGATATTAAGTATTTGGCCTTCACCTTGTTCCAGCAATACAGGAATGGCAGCACGCGTCATATTGATCGTCCCTTTGACATTTGTAGCCATGACTTGATCGATCTCTTCATTTGTGTAAGAGTTCAGAGGACCAAAGCAGCCTGTCCCTGCATTATTAATGAAGATGTCAATTTTCGCTGATTTTAAGAGCGACTGGATTGTGGTTTGGACTTCATTGTAGTCAGTGATATCACAAACGATGCTTGTTGCATTCCCGCCAGTTTGTTTAATGATATTTTCAACTTTTTCAAGTGTTTGGAATGTACGGCCGACAAGATAAACATGGCAGCCTTCAGTACTATAACGGAGAGCCAGACTTTTGCCAAGTCCTGTCCCTGCCCCGGTTATCAATACGCTTTTCATGGTAAAAAACACTCCTTGGTATCGGTTTCTCCATTATGCTAGCATACCTTTTCCCAATGGCAAAATAAGGTCAAATGTTTTTATACTTTAGGATGAATACAGGAGGTTAGGTTAATGGGTAAATTATTCAGCGAGATGAGTGAATTTGAAATACATGAAGAAATCAGAAATCTGACAGAGAAAGCCCGGAAAGCGGAGCAACATGGCATTGTGAATGAAGTAGCTGTGTATGAACGAAAAATTGCCATGGCGAAAAGCTATCTGCTTGATCCATCAGATTATAAAAAAGGTAAAGTGTACGAGTTAGAAAATGACCCGGGAAGTACATTTGAAATTTCATATATGAATGGCGTTTTTGCCTGGGGGTATCGGAATGATAATAAAGAGCTTGAAGCATTTCCGATTTCAATGCTGAACAGTAGAGAGTAAAAAGGGTGACTCAAGCCGTGGCGGTCTGCCTTATTAATGGCTTCCGTCAAACAACGATGAGTCAACGCCTTTAAAAAAGCTTGTTAAGAGCGCTTACGTGTTTCCACTTTCAATACATGATTGTGTAAGCTTCGTTCAGTTTCACCGTTCACCTGATGGAAAGAGTGCTTTGGGTTAGCTCGAGGTGATTGGAAAGGATCTTCATAGGCAGGATGCAGCCTGTCACGGTTGTCTTTTGCCATGAGTTGACACCTCCTCACATGGTAGCTCTAGCTTTAGGAACGATTGGATCGACTCATCCGTTCTTGCGGTTGAATCTGGGTCTTGCCATCAGTTCGTTTAGAGGCATATTCTCCTTTTGCACGTGCTTCGCCATCAGGAGACATGGTATGAGGAAAGTTCTTTGCTTTATTGCGCATTGGTGACACTCCTTTCTAAACGATATTTATATTATGGGATAATCAACAGGTCAATATGTCGGGGAATTATTTACATGGAAACGAGGAAATCACAATGGAAGAAATCTTTCATGATCTAGCTGAACAATTAAGGAGAAAAAATCCGCATCTGACTTATGAAGAAGCGCGAAGCTGGGTAGAGGCTTTATGGGAAGACTTCGAATCGACCAGGGCACGTGCAGGCCGGAGTTATGAAGGCCAGCAAGTGACTGAGCGGATCGTCCGTGAATGGATCACACGATTTGGAGGTAAACTCCATGAATATTTCAGTGCCAATCCCAAGTTCCAGCACTTGTTGAAAAAAAGTCCGAAGCATTGACCTTGAATGGGCCGAATGATATATCGGTGCTGATCGAAAATATATCGGTGCAAATCAGAGATATATCGGTGCTGATCGAAAATATATCGGTGCAAATCAGAAATATATCGTTAATTTTCATCAAACAAAAAGGCTGATTCCAGATTCTCGATGATCGGAACAGCCTTTTATTATTTACACATTAATTGGTAGTAGCAACATCCAGTTTACGCCGCAATGTTTTCTCACTGTAGACCCAGCCTGTAAAAGAACTGGTGATGTTGAGCTCTTCATCCAATTTTACGACAGCTACGAACGGATAATGGCCTTTAGATCGGTATCTTAAATCGATGAACCGGACTTCATACCCATTTTCCTCTTTATCCTCTTCAACTTCCCATCGGTAGACAGGCGAGAAGGACAGGAATGCAGCCAGGTTCGAATCCTTGACTGCTTCATCTACGATCGGATTTTTCGGAACCGGTTTACGCTCGTATTCATCGTGGATTGTTAGCTTGTCATTTTTCACTTCTATGACATGGAAATGCCCGGGACTCATGACGGCTACGTGTTTTTGACCCCATCTTATCGTTGGACACACGATAACCTTCGTCGCATCTGGTACTTCCTTTTTGACCATCTTTATCGTTTGCCTTTTTGAGAGGTAACGCCAAATATAATATCCTATCAGCACGATATAAATCGTCAAAAATGTGTAACCAGGGTTAAACCCTTGGTACCAAAGGATGAACCCGACGATATGCGCAAAAAATATGAAAGGATCGAATATATTGATCATCCCATGTGCAATCCACTTTTTAGAAAAGGGATGCAGAGCCTGGGTACCGTATGAATTGAAAATATCAACGAAAACATGCAGGAATACAGATAAGAAAGTCCATAACCATACATGCAGCATGTTCGCACCCGGAAAAAACATTTCAAGACATCCTACAATCAACAGCGGCCAGAACACTACTGCCGGTATTGAATGCGTAATGCCACGGTGGTTTCTTAAATAGACTGCATTACTTTTCAGTTTCAATATCGTATCAAAATCGGGGGCGTTTGACCCAATGATTGTCCCCATCAAAACAACCTGTGTTGTGAGGGGATCCTGCGCGATGACTGGATCTAAGGTGGCGAGTCCACCCAGCCCGATACCCATAACGATATGTGTACCTGTATCCATTCTTTTAATGAAGCCTCCTCAGAAAAACAATTTTACAAACGGGTTCAGTTTGCCCTTAGTGTATCCAAAAATTCAAGTTCAAGTGATATCCAGCTCAATCGCCCATCCACTTGGACCACTTCAGACCTCCTGAGGTAGCCTGGATCATCCTGTGACCTTCGTAGTTAAGCAGGCCCTTGCGCTTGTCTTTAAATCATTTTATCATCCTCAGTAGTTTATAGTATAGTTTAGGACATGATGGTGTTTCTTTCTGCCTACATATTTCAATATACTATCATGATGGAGGTTTAAAGTTGCCTATAAAATCAAATGACGATTTTGAAATAACATTAGATATAGATGCTTTCCAAACTGATTTACTCTCCTGGTATGAAGCTGATCATAGGGACCTGCCTTGGAGAAGGGATCAGGATCCATATAAAATCTGGGTCTCTGAAATCATGCTTCAGCAAACACGTGTAGATACGGTCATCCCTTATTTCAAACGGTTCATGGAATTATTTCCAACTGTCACAGCACTAGCGAATGCAGATGAAGAAAAAGTACTGAAGGCCTGGGAAGGGTTAGGTTATTACTCCCGTGCCCGGAATCTTCAAGCTGCAGTCCGCGAAGTCGAAGAGAAATATCAAGGGATTGTCCCGGATCGCCCGAAAGAGATCCAAGCTTTAAAAGGTGTCGGTCCATATACAGCTGGAGCAATTGCAAGCATTGCATTCGGCCTTCCAGAGCCAGCGGTCGACGGCAATGTCATGCGTGTCCTCTCAAGGATTTTATTGATCGATGAAGATATCGCCAAGCCTCAAACACGCAAAGTTTTTGAAGAGGCTGTACGTATCCTTATTTCTAAAGAAAATCCATCTCATTTCAACCAGGGTTTGATGGAACTGGGTGCTACCATTTGTACACCGAAAAATCCCTCATGTATGCTCTGTCCTGTGCAATCCTATTGTAAAGCTTTCGATGAAGGTTTGCAGGCTGAGCTTCCTGTCAAAAAGAAAAAGCTTAAAAATAAAACGTTAAAGATCGCCGTTGCTTTACTTGAAAATCAACAAGGCGAAACGATCATTGAAAAAAGGCCAGAAAAAGGATTGCTTGCGAACCTATGGCAATTTCCAAACCATGAAACAGTAGACGGAAATACGTTTCCCCAAAAAGAACAGCTAAAGGTTCACTTAGAGGAAAAATACCCTATTCAAGCTGATCTAAACGACCGGGTACTCGAATTCCAACATATCTTCTCCCATTTAACATGGAAAATCACTGTTTATTCCGGGAAGTTTACCGCAAACGAATCACTAGATGAAGGGATGCTCGTCTCTAAAGAACAGCTGGAGTTATATCCCTTACCTGTACCTCATCAAAAAATAGCTGCACTATGGAAAGGAGAATGATTAGTGAACTTGAATCTTGAAGGTAAATCAGCCCTTGTAACAGGCGGTTCGAGAGGGATCGGAAAAGCAATAGCTGAAGTTTTATTGACAGAAGGTGTAAGGGTTGGAATTTGTGCCAGGGGAAAAGAGGATCTGGAAAAAGTGAAACAAGAACTAGGAGGTATTTCAATTTACCAGGGAGACTTGACCGATGAGAGTATGAGGGAAAAAATATTCGAAGACTTCATCGCTGACCATGGATCGATTGATATCCTGGTAAATAATGCAGGCGGAAGTAATGGCGGGAGCATTGGGGAAACAACCGTCGATCAATTCAGAGACGCAATGGAGTTGAATTTTCATTCTGCTGTCCATTTCAGTAAGCTCGCCTTACAAAGAATGAAGGAACGTAACCTGGGATCGATCATCAATATCTCAAGCATTTACGGTCGGGAATCAGGGGGAAAACCGACCTATAACAGTTCAAAAGCGGCTTTGATCAGTTTTACAAAGGCATTAGCAGATGAGGTGATCCCATATGGCATCCGGGTAAACGGTATTGCACCAGGAGCCATTCTTCATCCGTCCGGAAACTGGCAAAAAAGACTGGGTGAAAACCCAGAGAAAATCAATAAATTTGTAGAGAATGAAATTCCTGGAGGCCGTTTTGGGAAGGTCGAAGAAATCGCGGATGTTGTCGCCTTTTTAGCATCTGAACGGGCAAGCTGGGTCATAGGGGCGACCCTTAACGTCGATGGCGGACAATCTTATTCAAATAGTTGAATTATACAACTTGAAGGAGTGCAGAACCCTTCGATTACAGTCGTTTGACCGATAGAGGCTCTATTTTGACCGTAAAAACCCACTTTTCAACAAAACGGCTGTCTCCTCAAAAGATGACAGCCGTTTGTCCCTTTATTCGTAATTCGGGCGTGTCCCATGGCTCCAGTCCGCTTCATCCCGGTGCAAGCCGCCACGTCTTTCGATTTCTTCAATGATATCTTGATGGATTGAAGTCCCTTCACTGTTCAAGTAAGGAGTCATTTGCTGTAACGAATGATGGAAAAACGCCAATTCTTTATCAGTCCATTCCTCGGTCGACAGTGTTGTCAATTCCGTCATATCCCTGCCTACATACATGATTTTTCCTCCTTGTACCATAGCTTTAATGTACGTTTACCCTGTACGTATTGAATTTAATCTTTCCTTCACTTCTCGAATTATGTATGGTAAATGGTACATCCTGAATTGCCGGATAACACACCCCTGTGATGGTTAAATTAACTCATGTGGAGGTGAGACTCATGGCAAAACAACAAAAGCCAGGACAACAAACACAAGCTGGAACAAACATTCAGCATGTGAAACAACAAAACGCTCAACAACAAGCTGGACAACAACAAGCTGGCCAATTCGCTGCTGAATTCGGTAGTGAGAAGACTAACGCTCAAGAAGTTCGTCGTCAGAACCAGCAAGCTCAACAAAAAGCTGGTCAACAGCAAGGTGCTCAGCAACAAGCTGGACAACAACAGGCTGGCCAATTCGCTGCTGAATTCGGTAGTGAGAAGACTAACCCTCAAGAAGTTCGTCGTCAAAACCAGCAGGCTCAACAAAGAGCTCAACAGCAACAACAGCGTAACAAATAGTTATCTTCCACAAAGCACTCTCGACATTGTCGGGGGTGCTTTTCCACGACCAACCACTTGGATCACTTCAGGGCACTCCTTCGGCGGTCGACACATTGAAGTACTATTTAAGAAGTTACCCACGCAGAACCGAACTTTGTTTGGTTCGAGCCTCCTCGTCGGACTTCCAGTGACCTTCTGGTTAACCAGGGCGTTTGCGCTTTTCTTGTTAGCTTAGCGCCGCGCAAATGATTTTGTGTTACCATGCTTTCTTTATTATGATTAAAGAACCACAACGTCAGGCTAAAATGAAATAAGAAAGGGTGAGCTCCAATGTGTGGAAGATTTACGCTGACAGCTGAGATCGATCTTCTGATGGATTGGTTTAAAATTGACGAGTTTGCATCAGAATTTGATTTACCTGCACGATATAATATCGCACCATCCCAAGATATACTCGCCATCGTTGCAAATGGCGAGAAACGGCGAGCAGGATTTTTAAAGTGGGGGTTGGTGCCTTTCTGGGCGAAAGATCCTTCAATCGGGTACAAGTTGATCAATGCTAGGGCGGAAACCGTTCCTGAAAAACCGAGCTTCAAGCATGCCTTCAAAAAAAGAAGATGTCTCATCCTGGCTGATGGTTTTTTTGAATGGAAAAAGGACGGCAAACATAAACAACCTAAATACATAAAGATGAAGGATGGGAAACCGTTCGCCTTTGCAGGGTTATGGGAAAAGTGGAAGGATGATCAAGGGACGCCGGTCTATACATGTACGATCCTTACTACTGAACCTAATGAACTGATGGCTGATATCCATAATCGGATGCCAGTCATTTTACCTAAAGAGGATTATGCTCAATGGCTTCAGTGGGACGGAGAGACGGAAGCATTGATGGAAATGATGAAACCATTTTCTGCCTCAAAAATGATGGCTTATGATGTACCGACGATTGTGAACTCCCCTCGCAATGATGTTCCTGAATGTATAGAAAGTGTGTCCTCCTAAAATGCACATTCATTTTCATTTGCAGGTTTAGAGGATATAATAGGAAGAGAAAATTTTTAGAAGGCGAAAAAAACCTTAGCAATACAAAATGCAAGGAAGGAGTTTCTTATGTCTTTTCCGACCACTGGAAGTTCAATTCAAATTCAGAGTTACAAACATAATGGGCAGCTGCACCGTGTATGGGAAGAAACGATTGTGCTTAAAGGAACTTCCTCAGTAGTAATTGGCGGAAATGACCGTATCATAGTCACTGAGTCTGACGGAAGGCAATGGCGGACAAGAGAACCTGCGATCTGTTATTTCAATGCTGAACAATGGTTCAATGTCATCGGGATGCTGCGGGAGCACGGAATTCATTACTACTGTAATTTAGGAACTCCTTTTACGTATGATGATGAAGCCCTGAAGTATATTGATTACGATTTGGATGTAAAAGTATTTCCGGATATGACCTATACGATTTTGGATGAGGATGAATTTGCTCTTCATCGTAAGGAAATGGATTACCCGAAAGAAATCAACGATATCTTGAAACGGAATTTAGATGAATTATGTTCGATGATCAATCAACGAAAGGGGCCTTTTGAGCCTGAATTCATTGAAAATTGGTATGAACGATTCCTGGAATACCGTTAAAGAAAGGGGCTGACACATTAAACTAGTCAGCTCCTTCTATATACATAAGTCATCTGGAGGTGGTTCCTACGAGTAGTACAAAACGATATATGAAGTTTGTCCGACCCTACACGAAGCAGATCATCGTGACAGTCATCATCGGAATCTTCAAATTTGGCATACCTTTGTTAATTCCTTTGATCTTAAAATATGTCGTTGATGATGTCATCAATGCAAATATCAGTGTTGAAGAGAAGTTATCCCGCTTGTCCTGGGTATTGGGCGGCGCTTTTTTTGTATTTGTCGTATTAAGGCCGCCAATCGAGTATTACCGTCAATATTATGCCCAGTGGACAGCAAGTAAGATTTTATACGATGTCCGTGATAACCTGTACAGCCATATTCAGAAGCTCAGCCTCAAATTTTATTCCAATACGAAAGTGGGCGAAATCATTTCACGGGTCATCCATGACGTTGAGCAGACGAAGGCATTTGTCGTTACCGGCCTGATGAATGTTTGGCTCGATATGTTCACCATTGTCATCGCCATCATCATTATGAGTACGATGGACGTGTGGCTGACACTTGTGGCTATTTCCTTGCTGCCACTTTACGCGTTGTCAGTTAAATACTTTTACAGCAGGTTGAGAATGCTGACGAAGGATCGTTCCCAGGCATTAGCTGAAGTTCAAGGTCACCTTCATGAGCGGGTCCAAGGCATAACGGTGATCAGAAGCTTTGCCATCGAGGATTATGAACATGAACAGTTCGATGTACGCAATTCGAATTTTTTGCATCGTGCCCTCGATCATACATCATGGAATGCAAGGACTTTTGCTGTCGTCAATACGATTACGGATATTGCGCCGATGCTTGTCATCGGGGTCGCGGGATATTTTGCAATTACAGAAAAAATAACCGTTGGTTCGATGGTTGCTTTCGTTGCTTATATGGATCGTCTTTATAATCCATTACGGCGATTGGTGAACTCTTCTACCACACTGACCCAGGCGATCGCTTCCATGGATCGTGTTTTTGATTTCATGGATGAAGAATATGATATCGAAGACAATCCGAGGGCTAAAAAACTCGAGCATGTGGATGGAAACGTATCCTTTGATCATGTCACTTTCCAATACAATGAAGATGAAGAGCATGTTTTAAAGGATATCCGACTTGATGTGAAAGCTGGTGAAACGATCGCACTTGTCGGGATGAGCGGGGGAGGTAAATCCTCTTTAGTAAGCTTGATCCCTAGATTTTACGATGTGACAAGCGGCAGGATATTGTTGGATGGTCAAGATATCCGCAACTTTCAAGTCCGCTCGCTAAGAGATAAAATCGGCATGGTACTTCAAGATAATATCTTGTTCAGTGAATCTGTCCGTATGAATATCAAGATGGGAAATCCGCATGCTTCGGATGAAGAAATGATCAATGCTGCAAAGGCTGCGAATGCTCATGACTTCATTATAAAACTTCCGCAAGGATATGATACGAAAATTGGTGAACGCGGGGTGAAGCTTTCTGGGGGACAGAAGCAACGGCTTGCGATAGCCAGGGTATTCCTCAAGAATCCACCATTGCTCGTACTCGATGAAGCAACGTCTGCTCTGGATTTGGAAAGCGAACAGCTTATCCAGGAATCGTTGCAGGATTTGGCAAATGACCGGACAACCTTTATTGTGGCACATCGGTTGGCCACGATCACACATGCCGATCGGATTGTTGTCATTGAAGATGGGGTTATATCCGAAACCGGATCCCATGAAGAATTGATGATGAAGAAGGGCAGTTATTACAATTTGTTTACTGTACAGGCATTAGGTGAATAATCGTTTGTAATATTTCAATGAGGTTGGTATCCCTATACCAGCCTCTTTTTTAATAGATAAATACTCCATTTAATGAATTTAAAATAGTGTTTTATACCTATTTTTGAAAGATAAAAAGGAAAAAAGAAGGAATTTAACACCGCTTGTCAAATAGTAAATTAGGTGTATATTTTCATTTTTCTAAATTTTTTGTGTTGTCAAACAAGTGTAGTGATGTCATAATTATGAACAAACGTTCAGAAACGTAACAGTTTTGTAAACTTTTAAACATCAAGATTTAGAGACAGAAAGAGAGGTGGGGCGGATGGATGCTCCAGTCCTGGACGTTAAGGGGTTAAAGACCTATTTTTTCACTGATGATGGTGAAGTGCCCGCTGTCGATAATGTCGATTTCCATGTTAAGCGCGGCGAAGTCCTTGGTATTGTCGGAGAATCAGGTTGCGGTAAAAGCGTAACATCACTCTCAGTAATGGGGCTTGTTCCTTCTCCTCCAGGAAAAATAGTAGGCGGGGAGATTCTTTATAAAGGGGAAGATTTAACAAAAGCTACAGATAGACGGATGAGACAAATTCGCGGAAATGATATCGCGATGATCTTCCAAGAACCGATGACATCATTGAATCCAGTATATAGAATCGGGAATCAGTTGATCGAAGCGATCCGGTTACATAATTCATGGAATAAGAAGAAGGCATGGAATCGTGCAGTCGAGATCATGAAATTGGTAGGGCTTCCACGGGCTGAAGAATTGATGGACAGTTATCCTCATCAGCTTTCAGGAGGTATGAGACAAAGGGTCATGATCGCGATGGCCATGGTTTGTGAACCTGAGGTACTGATTGCGGACGAGCCTACAACAGCATTAGATGTAACGATTCAAGCCCAGATTCTCGATTTAATGAAACGTTTGAATAAAGAAACAGATACATCGATCATCATGATCACGCATGATCTCGGGGTGGTTGCCGAGATGTGTGAACGGATCGTCGTCATGTATGCAGGAAAAGTAATCGAAGAGGCAGATGTACAGACGATCTTCAAAAAACCGAAACATCCATATACGGTAGGACTGATACAATCAGTTCCTGATATGAGACAGAAGAAAGATCGTTTGTATTCAATCCCAGGAACGGTGCCGAAACCTGGATCGATTACACAGGGCTGCCCATTTGCACCACGTTGTGAGCATGCTTTCGACCGCTGTATTACCGATACACCACAATTAGAAGAACAAGAGGATGGAAGCCGCGTACGTTGCTGGCTCCATGACAGCTAGGAGGGGTCGAAAAATGTCACAGCCATTATTAGAAGTCAAAGGTTTGAAAAAGCATTTTCCGATCACCGGCGGCGTGTTCGGGAAACAAATCGGATCAGTGAAAGCAGTAGACGGGGTATCTTTTACAGTCAATGAAGGCGAAACACTCGGATTAGTCGGAGAGAGCGGGTGTGGTAAATCCACAACCGGACGAATGCTGTTAAAGCTTTTAGAACCAACGGAAGGTGAAGTTCGTTTCAACGGAAAAGACCTGACAAAGCTTTCAGGCGGGGAAATGCGAAAGATCCGCCGTGATATGCAGATGGTGTTCCAGGATCCATATGCTTCACTCAATCCACGTCACACAGTTGAAAAAATAATAGAGGAACCGATGCTTGTCCACGGTATAGAAAAGGATAGCAAAAAACGCAAAAAGCGAGTTGTCGAATTGCTCGAAACAGTTGGATTAAGCGGTTATCACGCTAAACGGTATCCTCACCAATTCAGTGGAGGGCAGCGTCAACGGATCGGAATTGCAAGAGCACTTGCCGTGAAACCGAAACTGATCATAGCGGACGAGCCCGTATCTGCACTGGATGTATCCGTCCAAGCACAAGTGCTTAATCTGCTTCAAGATTTACAAGAGGAATTTGACCTGACTTATGTTTTTATCGCTCATGACCTTGGTGTCGTCCGTCATATCAGTGACAGAGTAGGGGTGATGTATTTAGGGAAAATTGCCGAATTAGCAGATAGTGAAAAACTGTATAAAAAACCGTTGCATCCTTATACGCAAGCTTTATTATCAGCGGTACCGATACCGGATGTCGATCATAAAAAAGAGCGAGTCATGCTGCAGGGGGATGTGCCGAGTCCATCCAACCCGCCATCCGGATGTCCATTCCACACAAGATGTCCGAAAGCGATGGATGTCTGTAATAAGGTTGTTCCAAAGTTCCAAGAGGTTGAAGAAAATCATTATGTAGCTTGTCACCTCTATGAGGATGACAAGTCCATATAAAAACAACATTAAAGGGGGAGTATCTAATGAAGAAAGGTTACCTATGGGCATTAGCCATCATCATGATCGTGTCAGTAGCTCTGGCAGGCTGTAACTCTGATTCTGGATCCGATGGTGATAATGGAAGTGGAGACAGCGAGAAAGAACAAACATTGATTTTCGGACGTGGTGGTGACTCTGTAGGATTAGACCCTGCGACAGTAACTGATGGAGAATCATTCAAAGTCATCAAAAACGTTTATGACACTTTAGTTGAATATGGCGAGCAAGATACAGAAATAAATCCTTCACTTGCTGAAGAATGGGACGTATCTGGTGATGGTCTTACTTATACGTTCAAACTCCGTGAAGGAGTCAAGTTCCACAATGGTGATGATTTCAATGCAGAAGCAGTAGTGAAAAACTTCGAGCGTTGGATGAACAGTGGAGATGCTGGTAAGTTCGCTTACTACGCATCGATGTTTGGTGGATTTAAAGGTGATGAAGGACACGTTATCAAAAGTGTAGAAGCTAAAGACGAGAACACGGTTGTATTCACATTAAACCGTCCGCAAGCACCATTCTTGAAGAACTTAGCTATGACACCGTTCTCAATCGGTGCTCCTAGTGAATTCGACAACCTTGAAACACAGCCAGTAGGTACTGGTCCTTTCAAATTTGTCGATTGGAAGCGTAATGACCGTATTACATTAGAAAAGAACGAAGACTACTTTAAAGAGGGGCTTCCAAAGCTTGATAAAGTCATTTTCCGTGCAATTCCGGATAACTCAAACCGTCTGAATGCATTGAAAACGGGTGAAGTACACTTGATCGATGGTGTCAATCCAAGTGATGTTGCTGAAATTGAACAGGCAGAAGAATTGAAACCATTCTTCCGTCCGTCAATGAACGTTGGATACCTAGGATTCAACACTGAAATGGAACCATTCAATGACAAGAAAGTACGTCAAGCATTGAACCATGCAGTAGACAAGGATGCATTGATCAAAGCGTTCTATGAAGGACAAGCTGAGCCAGCTAAGAACCCGATGCCTCCAGTCATCAATGGCTATAATGATGAAATCGATCCTTATCCATTCGACTTGGAAAAGGCAAAAGAATTACTAGCAGAAGCTGGATATGAAGATGGATTCAAAACTGAATTATGGGCTATGCCAGTACCACGTCCTTATATGCCAGATGGCAAGAAAGCTGCAGAGGCAATTGCTGCAAACTTCGCTAAAATCGGTGTAGAAGCTGAAATCGTATCATTCGAGTGGGGTACTTACCTTGAAAAGACTCAAAAAGGTGAAGCTCCTATGTTCCTATTAGGATGGACAGGGGACAACGGTGACGCGGATAACTTCCTTTACACGTTACTTGATAAAGATACGATCGGTTCTAACAACTACTCTCGTTTCGCAAACGATGAGTTGCACGATATTTTAATTGAAGCACAATCAACACCTGAGGAAGACAAGCGTGCAGAGCTTTATAAAGAAGCTCAAGTCATCCTTCATGAAGAAGCTCCTTGGGTACCGCTTGTACACTCTGAGCCAGCACTTGCAGGACTTAAGAATGTAGAAGGATTCAAGCCACACCCAACTGGTTCTGACAAGTTAACAAACGTTTCTTTAAGCGAATAAGAGATGGGGGAGTGTAGCGCTCCCCTTTTCTTTTAGAAAAAAACTGCTCGATTATTCTGTGAACCGGATTGTTGATCATTTATCTTATTCGCAAACAGATATTATATTTAAACCGGTTTACATAGCATTGGCTTATCCAGTGAATAAGCAGCTATGATCCTACGAAATTAAGCCAGTATGCTGAAGAGGTGATAGAAAAGTGTTTGCGTACACAATACGACGGATCTTAATGCTGATCCCTGTTCTTATCGGAATGTCACTTATCGTGTTCTTTCTGATCCGTGCTATTCCTGGGGACCCAGCTCAAATTATTCTTGGTCAGCAAGCTTCCAAAGAAGCAGTAGCTGAATTACGAGGTTCTTTAGGCTTGGATGAGCCATGGTATACACAATATTTTATTTATATGAAAGATCTCCTTACTGGTGATTTAGGGAATTCGATCCGAACCCATGCACCGATCAGTGAAGAGATATGGCCTTATTTTGCAGCGACGTTGGAATTGTCACTATTTGCAATGATCATCGCTGTAGTAATCGGAGTAAACGCAGGGATCATCAGTGCATGGTTCCAAAATTCTTGGTTTGATTATGTCGCTATGCTGCTTGCACTTATCGGAGTGTCCATGCCGATCTTCTGGCTTGGCTTGATGGAACAATGGGCTTTTGCAGTTGAATGGAGAATGCTGCCGACATCTGGTAGGGAAAGTATATTGAATCCAGTCGATTCGATAACGAATCTGTACATCATCGATACGATCATTCAAGGGCGTTTCGATCAATTGCAAACGGTTTTGAGACATCTGATCTTACCAGGAGTAGCATTAGCCACAATCCCGATGGCGATCATTGCAAGGATGACCCGTTCAAGCATGTTGGAAGTCATGCGCTCCGACTATATCCGAACAGCACGTGCAAAAGGTCTTCGCATGTTCTGGGTTGTTTATAAGCACTCATTGAAGAATGCATTCATTCCGGTTTTAACAGTCATCGGTCTACAAATGGGTCTATTGTTAGGGGGAGCGATCCTTACAGAAACAATCTTCAGTTGGCCTGGAATCGGAAGATACATCTATGATGCGATCGGATTCCGTGATTACCCAGTCATCCAATCTGGAATACTTGTCATTGCATTAGTTTTTGTAACGATTAATCTTCTAGTGGATCTCTTATATGCGGCAATCGATCCTAGAATCAAATATCAATAATAACTGAAGTCAAAAAGTCACCGAGTGATAAACGGCGAATTTCATGCGTTTTGGAAGTACGAGTACCGGTCTTGTCACAAAGCGTGACGTATTTAACCGGTGATGGTTCCATTTCGCCGACTTTTTGAAGGCTTATTATTTTAAAAGGAGAGAACATTATGGCGGAACTTGCACGTAACGAAAATCCAATAGAGCCAAGGCAGCAAGAAGAAAAGCCTGCTTCGCCATGGAGAGATGCCTGGAAGAGCTTTCGCAAAAACAAAATGGCGCTTTTAGGATTGGGTCTTGTCAGTTTCTTTGTGATCATGGCAGTTTTTGCGCCGATTATCGCCCCTGAAGGAACAAATGAACAAAAGCTTTCATCAGACAATTATGCAAAGCTCGAAGCACCTTCTTCGGATTATTGGTTTGGAACAGATGATTTCGGCAGGGATATTCTAAGTAGGACGATCTATGGTGCCCGAATATCACTTACAGTAGGCTTTTTCGCTGTCATGGGTTCGATCATCGTCGGGTCCGTGTTAGGGATAATAGCTGGTTACTATGGTAGATGGGTCGACACCATCATCTCCAGATTCTTTGATATCATGCTTGCCTTTCCGAGTATCTTGCTGGCGATCGCAATCGTTGCTGTATTAGGCCCTTCCTTAAGAAATGCCCTGATCGCGATTGCCATCATCAACATACCGAACTTCGGAAGATTGGTACGTTCGAAAGTGTTGAGTATCAAGGAAGAAGAGTATATTGCGGCTGCTAAAGCTGTCGGTATGAAGGATTCAAGGATATTGTTCCATCACATCCTGCCGAATAGCACAGCACCAATCATCGTACAAGGTACATTATTGATTGCTACTGCAATCATCGAGACAGCAGCACTTGGTTTCCTCGGATTAGGAGCACAAGCACCTACACCAGAATGGGGGACTATGCTTGCAGATTCACGGTCTTATATCACAAATGCGCCGTGGACGATGATTTTTCCAGGACTCGCGATTATGCTAACCGTTCTCGGCTTCAACCTGATGGGTGATGGCCTTCGTGATGCGTTGGATCCAAAAATGAAAAGCTAAAATTCCTATACTTAAAACGCAGGTAGTTGATATAAAACTACTTGCGTTTTTTTAGTGGAAATCTGGTCTGTTACCTGTGACAAAAAGGGGTGTTTTGTTTAAAATAAGGTCTCTTGTGTCCACTAAAATGTTTTCGGCGCAAAAATAAAGAGCCTGGAGCGATTCCAAGCTCTTTGTTGGCTATTCATCTTGAGGATAGGTATCTGAAATTTTCACTTCATTTTCAGAAGTGTGGTAAGTCTGGAAGCTTTCGACTAATTTATCGAGATGGATCAAATGATGGTTGTAATCGATGATCAAACCGATGAGCGGGAAAACGTTCATCCATTGCTCACGTTCCACTTGTTTATGGTCATAAAGGTTCATGAAATACTCTGTCAGTTCTTTTTCATCGTTTTCGAGTCGATTTACAACATCATCTGGGGATTGGTAACGAACCTTCCCGATGTATTTCATCAAAATTCTCTGATGGTAATTCGTTAAATGATCCAATTGGTCTTGTATTAATTCTTGTATGGTATCAGGCATCTGATAGATCTTATGGTCATGTTGATCTAGGCTTTTTAGAATAGCTAACGCTTTATAGGTTGTCGAAATCATATTCCGGAATAATACGAGTCTGCGATTCTTAGTATACTCCGATCCCTTGAAATAATTTCTTTCTTCTTTATACATCAAGTAGTAATTATCCGCTTTGATCATACTTTCGTTGATTTTTGCAAGGTCCTCTTTCAGGATTTTGCGCTCCGCATCATTTCGGGTTGCAATACGGATCCACTGGGAAATCTGCTCCATGTTTTTGACGTTTTTATGATACAGACGCGTTTCATATTTTGGAGGCAGAAAAATGAGATTTACTAAGAATGCACAGAAGACGCCGATCATGATCACTGAAAATCTCGTGATTGCAAAAGTGAGATAATCGTCTCCAGGGTTGACCATCAAGATGATGACCGTAACGATTGCCAATGGAATCGTGCTTTCGGTTTTTAGTTTGATATTGATCGCGATGACCAATACTCCGATAAGGCCGATGACGATCGGTTCACTTCCAAGTGTCTGTACAGCTATGATGGCAAGAGTAGCACCAATTAGATTTGCTTGTACCTGTTCAACGATCGTCTGGTAAGAACGATAAATGGTCGGTTGGATGGCGAACATGGCTGCAATAGCTGCAAATGCCGCTGATTCGAGATTCAACCAATGCGTTATATATAATGCTAGTGAAATCGCGACTCCTGTTTTTAAAATACGAGCACCGAATTTCATAGTTTTTAATCAAAATCCTTTCTTTAAATCATGTTTGATGAACGTACTATACACCCAAACAAATTAGAAAGCAATAAGAAAAGAAGTGGATTTTCTAATTTATGGATATGCAGGATATTCGTATCCATAAATGGGTTTTTAGTTGGATTTTGAGATCGTGAAGAGACTGTCTCAAAGTGCCTAACTCTCACCGTTCTTAACGAGATTAGAAAAATTCTATTCTAAGTGAGGTCGTCTACATTTTTTTATGACAGTCCCTTGGGATTTATTCTAAAGTTTTTGGAAAGCTCGCTCCACAGCATTTAATGTTTCATCGATATCTTCGTCTGTATGTTCTGTTGTCAGGAACCAGGCTTCATATTTAGAAGGTGCGAGGTTGACCCCTTGCTCAAGCATCAGCTTGAAGAATTTCGCGAATAATTCTCCATCACTTCTTTCAGCCTGTTCATAATTCGTCACTTTATTTTCTGAGCCGAAGTAAAGCGTGAGTGCACCTCCCAAACGGTTGAGCGACAAAGGAATGTCATATTGTTTTGCAAGATTTCTTATACTAGCCTCAAGCTTTTCACCAAGTGAATCAAGGTGTTCGTAGACCCCTTCCTGCTGAAGGACTTCAAGGCATGCAATTCCTGCTGAAATGGATGCAGGGTTTCCAGCCATCGTACCAGCTTGATAAGCTGGACCAAGAGGGGCGACCTTTTCCATGATGTCTTTTTTGCCACCGTAAGCTCCAATCGGAAGACCGCCACCGATGATCTTACCAAGAGCAGTCATATCGGGTTCAACATTTAGAAGGTTTTGGGCGCCGCCATATATAAAACGGAAAGCTGTGATAACTTCATCGTAGATGACTAGAGAGCCTGCCTTATGGGCGATCTCGTTCAAAGCTTCTAAAAATCCTGGCTTTGGTTCCACAATGCCGAAGTTCCCCACAATCGGCTCAACGAGTATACCCGCAACCTCATGGCCCCATTTGTCGATTGCTTCTTTAAAGGCTTCGATATCATTGAATGGGACAGTGATGACTTCCTGAGCGATACTTTTCGGGACACCCGCAGAGTCTGGGGTGCCGAGTGTTGATGGGCCGGATCCAGCAGCAACAAGGACAAGGTCAGAGTGACCATGGTAACAACCTGCGAATTTGATGATTTTATCACGGCCAGTGTATGCTCTAGCGACTCGGATCGTGGTCATGACTGCCTCTGTTCCCGAATTGACAAATCGGACTTTCTCTAAAGAAGGAATCGCTTCTTTCAGCATTTTTGCGAATTGATTCTCAAGCCTGGTCGGGGTTCCATACAGGACTCCGTTCTCCGCTGCGTTTGTGATCGCCTTGGTTATGTGCGGGTGAGCGTGGCCGGTGATGATCGGACCGTATGCTGCCAGATAATCGATGTATTTGTTGCCGTCCACATCCCAGAAGTAAGCACCTTTCGCTTTCTCCATGAAGACAGGGGCACCACCGCCGACTGCCTTATATGACCGGGAAGGACTATTGACACCGCCGACAATATGCTCAAGAGCATCAGCATACAACCGCTCAGAAATCTCCCTATTCATAAGAACCCTCCTAAAAATATTTTATGATTGATTTTATTATTTATCAGTGCCAGGCACTTTTTGTAAACCCTTGGTATGTATAGCTTTTCAAATGGTGCCAGGCACCGTTTTGAACCTCAACGGTACCAAGGGGTTTGCTTCGGTGCCTGGCACTGCCTACTATATCATGAATCAATGCAGTTGTGTTTTGTTGTTTGGGTTGTATAAACTGTTAGTGGGGCAAGATTGGGGGGAACATTTATGAATTCGATGATACATGTTGAAGATCTGACGAAAGAATTCAAATCATATTCAAGCAGATCTGGTCTGAAAGGGGCGTTCCGTGACCTTTTGACGAGAAATTATAAAATACATCGAGCGGTCGATTCGATTTCTCTTGATGTGAAACCGGGGGAGATGATCGGTTATATCGGGGAGAATGGGGCAGGCAAGTCGACGACAATCAAGATGCTTACTGGCATTCTCACCCCAACCTCAGGGGACGTTCTGATCAACGGAATGAATCCGCATAAGGAACGGGAGAAGTTCGTCAAAACCATTGGTGTCGTTTTCGGTCAGCGTTCACAGCTTTGGTGGGATATCGCTGTACAGGAATCCTTCCGGCTGCTTAAAAAGGTGTACAACGTATCTGATGAAGATTACAACAGCCATATGGCGATGGTGATCGAGGCATTGGATATTGCGCCTCTCCTAGACAAGCCGGTACGGAAACTTTCTCTTGGACAACGGATGCGTTGTGAATTGGCAGCTGCGCTTATTCATAATCCGCCATTGCTATTCCTTGATGAACCGACAATTGGTCTTGATGTGCTTGTCAAATTAAAGATCCGTGAGTTCTTGAAAGAGCTCAATAAACAATACAACACGACTGTCATGCTTACGACCCACGACCTTTCTGATATCGAAGCGCTCTGTGAACGGGTGGTCATGTTGGACGAAGGTAAAATCATCTATGATGGGTCTCTCAGTCAGTTGAAAACAAGCTGGGGAGAAGGGAAGCAGATACAGTTCCATTTCAAAACACCAAAAACAAGGGATGAACTGATCCGCTCCACCGGTCAGCAGTTAGTCGTCTGGGAACCGGGGGAAAATGAAAACACATGGACAGCGAATGTCACGAATGATGAAGACATCATTTCACAAGTCATTGGCGAAGTCGTCGCAAATCATCAAATACTAGACCTGAAAATTTTAGAGACTTCAACTGAAGAAATCATACGCAATATTTACGAAGAGGGTATCATCCATGGGTAAGTATATTGAAATGATACGGATCAGGTTTTTAATGATGCTAGCTTACAGGACCAATTACTACAGCGGCATCATCATTTACAGTATCAACATCGCTGCCTATTACTTCCTGTGGAGTGCCATTTATGGAGCGAAAGAAGACATCCAGGGGTTATCCGTCATTCAGATGACCACCTACATAGCGGTTGCCTGGATGGCCCGAGCTTTTTATTTCAACAATATCGATCGTGAAATCGCGCTTGAAATCAAAGAAGGAAAAGTCGCAGTCGAATTGATCAGGCCTTATCATTATCTCAATATGAAGACGATGGCTGCACTCGGGGAAGGAATCTTCCGCCTGTTCTTTTTTTCAGTACCGGGGATGTTCTTAGTCAGTCTCGTCTTTCCGCTTCAATTTTCTGCAAACCCTGCGACGTGGGGATTTTTCGGTATTTCGATCTTGTTCAGTTTCGTCATCAATACGCAAATAAACTTGATGACGGGAATATTTACATTCTTCATCTTTAACAATGACGGGCTGATGAGAGCGAAGCGGGTGGTCATCGACCTGTTTTCCGGATTGATTCTGCCGATCAGCTTCTATCCTGGTTGGGCCCAATCAGGTATGGAGTGGTTCCCGTTCATGTATATCTCCTATGTACCGAGCATGATATTTTCAGAAGGTTTTGTCGGGCAACAGGTATGGAATGCCTTGATGATGCAGGGGTTATGGTGCTTGCTGCTCCTTGTACCGATTCAGGTCTTATGGGTACTTGCCAAAAAACAAATGGTCATACAGGGAGGGTAGTCCACATGAATCATTTATCGATTTTTGTCCAATATGTCGGTCAATATATAAAAACGAGGCTAACCTATCGCTCTGACATGGTTGTAGAAATCATGTCTGATCTATTGTTCCAGGCGGTCAACCTGATTTTCATCCTTGTCGTCTTCGGCCATACCAACTTGCTGAGCGGCTGGAGCAAGGACGAAATCATTTTCATCTATGGTTTTTTCCTGGTTCCGTTTGCGCTTTTTTCAACTTTTTTCAATATCTGGGACTTCAATGAACGTTATATCGTCAAAGGTGAACTCGATCGGATACTGACCCGGCCGATCCATAGTCTTTTCCAGGTGATTCTTGAACGCATGGAATTGGAGTCCATGTTCGGTGTTGTCACTGGCCTCGCTGTCATGTTTTATGCAGGAAGCAACCTGGGATTGACGATCAGCTGGTATGATCCGTTGCTATTCATTTTATTTGTCCTTGGAGGTGCATTAGTCTACGCTGGAATCTTCATCAGTCTTGCCACGATCAGTTTCTGGTCAGACAGCCGGACGGATATCATGCCGATGATGTACAATATCGGAAACTTCGGCCGGTATCCGGTTGATATTTATAATCAAATCATCCGTTACGTCCTTACATGGATTTTACCTTTTGCTTTTGTAGGCGTTTATCCAGCGGCATTTTTTCTAGACAAAACGGAATGGTACGGCTATGCATACCTGACACCTGTCATGGGGATCTTCTTTTTCTCTCTTTCTATATTCTTATGGAACATCGGGGTTACAAAATACCGGGGAGCGGGAAGTTAAAGGTGTGTTATGTTTTATGTACTTAGAGGAATGCTATTAACGATAAGTACGTAACGGAGGTGAAGCCTTCCACTATTGGAAGGCGAACCATGATCATCAGCAAACTCCTTTCGGTTGCGATTCTGATTGCGCTGACAGCTTTTTTTGTAGCGGCAGAATTTGCAATCGTAAAAGTACGTTCAACTAAAATTGATAAACTTGTCGATGAGGGCAATAAAAAAGCGGTTGCAGCCCGAAAAGTACTTGATAATCTGGACGGCTACCTTTCAGCTTGCCAACTTGGGATCACCATCACTGCCCTCGGTCTTGGTTGGCTTGGTGAACCGACAGTCGAACTGATCCTTCATCCACTGTTTGAAGAGTTTGCGATCTCAGAAGCGGTTGCAAGTACGCTTTCCTTCGTCATCGCTTTTTCTGCCATCACTTTTTTCCATGTTGTATTAGGGGAACTGGCACCGAAAACGATTGCGATCCAGAAAGCAGAAGAACTCACACTGATGCTTTCTAAGCCTTTGATCTTATTTTATAAAATTATGTATCCGTTTATATGGATGTTGAATGGATCTGCAAGGATTTTCATCAAATTGCTTGGATTCAGGCAAGTGAATGAGCATGAGGTCGCACACTCTGAAGAGGAGTTACGCATCATCTTATCAGAAAGCTATAAGAGCGGGGAAATCAACAAGTCAGAACTCCATTATGTCAATAAAATCTTTGAATTCGATGATCGGACAGCAAAAGAGATCATGGTTCCCCGGACGGAAATGGTCTGCATGTTCACCGATCAGTCAATAGAAGAAAACATAGCAATCATGAGCAATGAGAAATTCACCCGCTACCCTGTCGCAGATGGTGATAAAGATCATATCATCGGGCTTGTCAATATTAAAGAAGTTTTCAATTCACTGTTGTTGAAAGAAGAACGCCCTTTAAGCGAGTTCATTCGCCCAGTCCTTAAAGTGATCGAAACGACCCCAATCAAAAAACTGCTCGTTCAAATGCAAAAAGAGCGGGTCCATATGATGGTCCTAGTCGATGAATATGGCGGAACTGCAGGGCTTGTGACAGTAGAGGATATCATTGAGGAGATAGTCGGTGAAATCCGCGATGAATTTGATACTGAAGAAAAACCACAGATTGAAAAAATCGACCGTAACCATGCTATCTTAGATGGTAAAGCTTTGATTTCCGACGTCAACGAGGTTTTTAATATCGATATTGACGACTCGGAACTCGATACAATCGGGGGCTGGCTCTTGACCCAGAACGCTGAAGTATCTATCGATGAGGAATATACCTACGAACATGTCACCTTTAAAATTATCGAAGCAGATGATCAACAAATAAAACGAATCGATGCAACCAGTCAATAGTTGTTTCGGTCCATCTTGTCCTATCTTTACCATTTCCGGCATAGGAATGTGAAGAGGTGGATAAGATGGATCTTCTTATAGTAGTCTGTGTTTTCGTTTCCGTCTTCTTAATCGTACAAAAGAGCCTGATCATTTTCTTCAGACATCCTCGCCAACCGTATAAAAAATCACGGAAATTCATTTCTTTTGATGATCTGATCGCTCTATTCATCGTCTATTCGATTATCATCCTTGGGTTCGGGACCATCTATTTCAGCCTGTTGATGGTAGGTGTACCAGTCTTGATGGAAGATGGGGCGCCTGTCCATGGAACTTATGCCGAATTGACTGAGGCGGTATCTTATTTTAGTGCGGTCACACTCCTCTCTGTCGGTTATGGTGATATTACACCAATCGGGATCGGGAGATGGATCTCGATCATAGAAGCTTTGGTCGGATACTTGTTACCGGCAGCCTTTGTGCTTTCGACCGTCATTGATAATGAGTGGAATGCTGATTAGTTGTACGAATTGGCCTGTTTGGGTACTCTTAAAATAGTGAAAGTTCAAAAAGTAAGTAATGCATGCTGGCGGATTGCACTGGACGTGACGTTTTTAACCGGTGATGTTTCTGATTCGCCATCTTTTTGAACAGTGATTTTTTAATTTAGGAGGTATTCGTTCATGTCTGTTAAAACAGGAGAAAAAGCGCCGGATTTTACTTTAGAGTCGAATAATGGTGAAAAAATCAGCCTTTCAGATTTCAGAGGAAAAAATGTTGTATTGTATTTCTACCCAAAAGACATGACGCCAGGATGTACGACAGAAGCATGTGATTTCAGAGATCATTACAGTGAATTCAGTGATCAGAATACAGTGATTCTTGGGGTGAGTCCAGATCCGGTAGACCGCCATAAAAAATTCATCGATAAACATGATCTTCCATTCCTGCTTCTTGCAGATGAAGATCATCAAGCAGCAGAGCTCTATGATGTATGGCAGCTCAAGAAGAACTTCGGCAAAGAGTACATGGGGATCGTCCGTTCAACGTTCATCATCAATAAAGACGGTGAGCTTGTAAAAGAGTGGCGTAAAGTACGTGTAAAGGATCATGTGACAGAAGCACTCAAGTATATAAAAGAAAATCTTTAACTGTCCTAATGGGGCTGATCCAAAAGAAAAGTGTCAGAGACACCTTTGGATCGGTCCTATTTGTTGTCTTTCAGGAATTGAATCTTCAGAAGATTTCGTTTATGATTGGACGATTCTGATTTAATTGTTGTTTAATAAAAGGAGGAAACCAAGGGAGGTAAGCAAGATGTTCATTCTATCTTCAGGTAAAGTCCGGTACTCGATCCAGGATGATGTAAAAGAAAAGTATCCAGATATACGGTTCCAGTTCTGTCAAAACATAAAAGAAGCGAAGGAATATATAGAGGATGCAGAGATCCTGCTTACATATGGTGAAGATTTAACCGCGGAAATCATTAACAAGGCCCACCGATTGAAATGGATCCATGTGATGTCTGCCGGTCTTGAGAAAATGCCGTTTGAAGCCATAAGAGCACAAGATATATTGGTTACAAACGCAAGAGGCATCCATAAAATACCGATGGCTGAATATACAATCGGCATGATGCTGCAAGTGATCCGGGAATTCCCGAAAATCAAAGAAAACCAGAAGAATAAAGTGTGGGATCGTAAATTACAAGTAAGTGAGTTATATGGCAAGGTGATCGGAGTCCTTGGGGCGGGTGCGATCGGGTCTGAAATTGCACGTTTGGCAAAAGCCTTCAATATGCATACGAAAGGGCTGAACCGCAGCGGACGCCCTGTGGAACATTTTGACGAAATGGTTACCTTCGATCGGCTCGATGATCTTTTGCAAAAGGCTGATTTTGTTGTGTCCGTTTTACCGAAAACCGAAGAAACAAGTGCGATTTTAAAGAAGGGACACTTTGAAAAAATGCAGGAACATGCCGTTTTCATCAACATCGGGAGAGGTACTACCGTCGATCAAAAAGGTTTGATTGAGGCATTACAAGAAAATCAGATTGCGCATGCTGTTTTAGATGTAATGGAAAAAGAGCCGCTTCCTGAGGACAGTGTATTATGGGGAATGGAGAACGTAACGATCACTCCCCACCTCTCAGGCATCACACCACTTTACCAGCGCCGGGCTATTGATCAATTTGAAGAGAATTTAAAGGTTTACCGGACAGGTGAAGGGGATTATTTGAACAAAATCGATCTGACCAGGGGGTATTGATGTATGAAGATCTATACGAAGTCTGGAGATAAAGGGACAACTTCGCTCGTGTACGGAGAACGTGTCGGAAAAAACGATCCTCGTGTAGAAGCCTATGGTACATGTGACGAGGCAAATTCGATGATAGGACTAGGGTTGAGCCATTTACAAGAGCCGCAAAGGGAATGGAAAGTCGAATTCGAAAAAAACGTCCGTAAAGTCCAGACTGTCCTTTTTCACGTCGGAGCTGAGCTGGCGACCCCGGCAGGTAAAAAAGTGGGCTGGACATTGGAAGAAAGCGACATAACCTATCTTGAACAAGCAATTGATCGTTGGGATAAGGAATTGAAACCGTTGAAGCAATTTGTCCTTCCTGGAGGATCGGCCGCTGCTTCTGTGTTTCATGTTGCTCGTACCGTTGTAAGAAGGGCAGAACGGCAAGCTGTCGCGATTGAAAATGTAAATCCTTTGGTACTCTCCTATCTGAATCGTCTTTCCGATTTCTTATTCGTGGCTGCGAGATACTTGAATCAGAAAATGAATGTAGCGGAACCGATCTTACATGATGAGGAGTAAAGTAGCATAAAATAAGGGTTACAATTGACAACTGTCACAAATCCCGTGTACACTAATTATAAATATTATAAAGTAAGAATGTCTTTCGGAAGAGAGGTGCATGACGATGACACAGGAAGAAAGCCGATTACAAACAGCGGTTGATACGTTGAAGGATGCGGGAGTTCGCATTACGCCACAACGTCATGCGATTTTAGAATATTTAATCCAAACTATGTCTCATCCTACAGCTGATGAGATTTATAAAGCATTAGAGGACAAATTTCCTAATATGAGTGTTGCGACTGTATACAATAACCTGCGCGTCTTTAAAGGTGCAGGACTTGTCAAGGAACTGACTTATGGGGACTCATCCAGTCGTTTTGACTGTGTGACAACCGATCACTACCATATCATTTGTGAAGACTGCGGCAAAATCGTCGACTTTTCCTATCCCGGCCTCGACGAAGTTGAAGATGTTGCTAAGCATGTAACAGGTTTTAAGGTAGTAAATCACCGTATGGAAGTGTACGGAACATGTCCTGAATGCCAAAAGCTCCATTAAAGAGGATGACTGAAGCTTCTTTTGAAGCCGATGTCATCCCTTTTTTGAAGGATAAGAAAGTATAAAAATTTTGGTTGCGGTGAAGTGATGTCTAGCTCCACCGTCCAACCACTCTTGATCACTTCAGTCCTCCTGTGGCGGTCGACACATTGATTTAGGTCGAAGTGATACCCACGCAGAACCGAACTTTGTTTGGTTCGAGCATCCTCGTCGGACTTCCAGTGACCTTCGTGGTCAACCAGAAAAAGTGACCTCGAAATGAAGGTCACTTTTTTTACTGCTCTTTTTGGTTTCTTCTATTGTATTTATCATCGAATTCGACCCCATCCAAAGACGGATCCATTGTAAGCGGCTGCTTACAGAACATACATGCATCCACCCTGCCAAGTACTTTTGTCACCTTTTGGCAGTTTGGACATTCTACCTGGACAGCCTTGGTCGAAAGCATTCCGATCCAAATATATACCGCAGCGCTCGATAATGTTGCCAAAAAACCGATCAGCATGAAGATCGTCATCACTGTAAAACTTGCTTTAAAATAAAGTCCGAGGTACATTATGATAATGCCTATGAACACTAGACTCAGGGCAAACGTTCTGATTTTATTGATCTTGCTTGTATATTTCAATTCCATAATATACATTCCTCCTTCACACAGTATAGCAAATATGGAAATTGAAATCATGAACAATCTTTTAACATTTCATTTACATAGAGGAAAAACTGAAATAATATTGAATAGTTTAAAATGGAACGAACCACGGACATTCGCACAGGAGATGATTGTACAATGGAAGATATTTTACGGCCACTCTATCAGGAAAGAGCAAGTCATGAGGAAACACTTGGGGTTTTGTTAATTGAAAAAAATAAAAAGTTCAGTCCATCCACTGATCACTTTGATGTGATTTTATTTATCATTGTTGAAAAGGCTGATACGCCCTGGCAAGTAAAGCATTACGAATTTAAAGATAAAAAAGCAGCTCTCCATGTTGTTACACTCCATCAATTGAACCAATGGCTGATGCTTGGATCGCATCGGCGGGTCGTAGATTGGGTAGTGAACGGCAAGGTTCTTTTTGATCGTAATGAATTTGTGGACTCGTTAAAGACACGTATAAATGATTTCCCGATCGCAGAACGCAAGAAGAAAATCGGTATAGAGTTTGCAAAACTGGTCCGCAGGTTCTCTGATGGAAAAGAATTGTACCATGCAGGTCATTTCCTTGATGCATATAACAATATCATCCATGCGCTCCATCATCTTGCGCGTCTTTCCGTCATCGAACATGGTTTCTACCCGGAAGTTACTGTGTGGAATCAAGTGAAACAAATTGAACCTGAGATTTACAAGTTATATGAAGAACTTACGTCCAGCGATGAACCGATCAATAAACGAATAGAATTGCTGATTTTAGCGAATGAATTCTCATTGTCCGCTAAAACTGAACTTGGATCACGTCATCTTAAAGACATCATGAATACGCGTCAGGAAACCTGGTCGTTTTATGAATTGATGGTACATCCTGAAATGGAAGATTATAAAATTGATCTAGGAGCCATGTTGGAGCATCTGATCGAGAAGGAATATATCAAAGTCATTCGACAGGATACGAAGGGAATAGGGATCTTTCATAGGACGTATCAGTTTAGGAATTAACAGCAAAAAAGTTATTGACACTTTCTAAATGAACATGGTATATTATATCTCGTCGCTGCGGAAGCGGCGGGATTTCGTTTTAAAAAAAGTTATTGACAGACGGGATTATAGATGATATTCTATAAAAGTCGCTGTTAAAGACTTCGACAACAAAAAACATCAATAAAAGACATCTATTTTTGTCCTTTTTGATAAAGATCTTCGATGGAAAACGTCACGTCTGTGACGATATCGAAGCTGCCCATCCATGGGCAATACAGCTCTTTGAAAACTGAACAAAAGCCAAGCGTGAAACGGGTCTTTTTAAAAAGAACCCAAAATCAATTTCGATTTACATTTAATGAGCAATCAAACAATGCTCAAAAAAATTCAGTGGCAAGAAGTTTGAGGAAGCAAGGAAGGCGAACACCGGATTGTACCTGGTTGTACATGAGGGTGTGGACCGACGATGCTGACAAAGAAATTCAACGCCAATCAATTTTTTGGAGAGTTTGATCCTGGCTCAGGACGAACGCTGGCGGCGTGCCTAATACATGCAAGTCGAGCGGACCAACGAGGAGCTTGCTCCTCAGAG
>NZ_JAKJHW010000016.1 GCF_021646685.1 Pseudalkalibacillus salsuginis
TAGGGGGTGGACAATATTCTGGTCGGGATCAAGTCCCACGGGCAGTTACGTCCTACCCCGGCTACCTAAAGAATAACCTAAATTAAATAGGTCAACCAGGAATGACTGGCTGACCTTATAATACGAAAGGGCAGTTATCTGGAATAAGAGGTTCCTATATTTAATCCACATAAGGTCCATATTCTTGAATAAGAGAAGAGAAGGAATTATTAGAAAGTGAAACGAACAAAATAATAAAAAACCTTTAAAACTTACATAAAGTCCTTTTAATGCCCCCTAGAGAATATACATGTAAAAATATTTTTTATGTGGGGGATTATATGAAGTTGCAAGGGAGGATAAGTTTAAGCGTTGGTTGGATAACTTTGTTTCTAATGGGTACTGATTTATTTGTGGTATCCCCATTATTACCGTTTATTTCGGAAGCATATAAAGTTAGTGCATCGACCACTGGATGGATGGTAACTGTTTTTGCAGTTACATATGCTTTTTCGGCTCCTTTCTTCGGTTGGCTTTCAGATAAAAAAGGACGGAGAACATTGATTACATTTGGCTTATTGCTGTTCGCTATTTCTAATACGCTAACTGCATTTTCTCCTTCATTTTTATGGATGATTGTTAGCCGTATTTTAGCTGGTTTATCCGTTGCTTCAATCACTCCTTTGATATACGCAATCATTGGAGATATCGCCCCACCCAATCGAAGAGGAACATGGCTTTCAATTGTTGTATCAGGACACTTGACGGCTCTTTGGGCAGGAGCGCCATTCGGTACGTTATTAGAGCATTTTCTTGGATGGCGCTCAGTATTTGTTGTAATGGCAATCATAGGAGCCATATTGGCGGTAGTGAATTTTAAAACATGGGAATATATTCCTAAAAATGATTTAACAAGAAACCTATTAGAAGGAAATCTGCTAAGAATACTTTGTTCTGTAAGTGTTACTATCATCTGGGCGATTTCAATGTATACCCTTTATGTTTATTTAGGTGCAGCTCTTTACTCCGAAAATAATTTCTCATCATCAGAAATCGCATTAGCTATTACTTTTTATGGTGTCGGTGCTGTTTTAGGGAGCCTTACAAGTGGGCGATTAACAGATAAATTCGGAGAAATGAAAATTTCGAAGGCTACGCTAATTTTCTTAATTCTAATACTCATTTGTTTAGGGATATTCTTCTCATCTGGTGATTGGGTTTATTTCTTCCTTTTTATTTGGGCTTTAGTTGGGTATGCAGGATTTACATCATACCAAGCACGATTAGCTGTGGAATATCCAAAAGAACGAGGAATTGTTATGGCATGGAATAATACGGCTCTGTATATTGGTATTACCATTGGTTCAATGATTGGAGGTTTTGTCATATCTATTTGGGGATATTCTTTACTTCCATATGTTTGTAGCGTTGCAGCAATCGTAAGTTTTGTGCTTAGTACCCAAAAGCTACAAAGCGCAACTTCAAACTAAAAAAGTCAAATTCCCTGTACGTTTTCAAAGGGAACTGACTTTTTTTATTTGATTCTTCAAGGGGACCGCCAACAAAATGCGGAAGCCACTTTTTTAATAAAAAAGCCGGATTCCTGCTCGCCAAGAGGCTCCGGCTTATGTTGGATGATCTTGACGTAAGAGCAAGCGATATATTGCAAGCAAATGGAGTAATATGGGTTGAAGGGCTGTCTGATCGAGTTTATTTAAATAAGTGGATTGAAATTTTTAGTGAAGGTGAAATCAAAGAAGGTTTTGATTATCAAATTGTATTCTATGGAGGAAGGTTACTCTCACATCTCGAGTTTCAAGGACCTACTGGTAATAATTCAAGCTTAATAAACTTGCTTCTTACAAATAGAAATGCAGCTATAATAATAGATAGCGATAAACGATATATTAACCAACCAATAAATGATACAAAAAAAAGAATTAAGCAAGAGTTTAATGAAGTGAATTCATTTTGTTGGATAACAAAAGGAAAAGAAATAGAAAATTATTTACCCAAAACAACCATAGAAAGTTTTTATGAAAAAGAGATTGATAGGCAATTTGGTAAATATGAACTGATTGATAACTTTTTAGATTCAATCAATGAGGGAGAAGGGAAGAGGTTTTTAAGGAATAAAGTCAAATTCGCTAAAGATATATCTCAATATTTCATTAAAGAAGAATTAGAGTCTTCATTGGACTTAAAGAAAAATGTGGATATTTTAATAGAAAATATCAGAAAGTGGAATTCTAAATAATAGTGTCAAATACACTACAAAATCAAGGGTTGGTCCGATAAATGAAACATTGGTGGTAGTTATTTCAGTAATAGGTATAATTACAGGTGAATTTAAAGGGTTTTCTTATCTTAATTTGTTCATTTCCTTGATATTATTATGAAAATTACTGGAAACCACTTAAGACGTTTTTGAGTGAATAACCCTAAGGAAAATAAAGCTCATACTGAAATATCAAGAGAAAGGTTCAGAGTTTATTGATTTCAGCTCTGAATTTTTCTTTTGGTAGTTTGTTTTTGGACAGTCCCCATTTTATTGGTCTATCTGATATTTAGAGGATATATGTTCTGCAATCTGCGACAAAGGTAAAGTAAGCATCCCTGTGTCCGCTAATTTCCTCCTAACGTCTCCTAGTCAATCCTCACCTGAGAATTTTTAATAACTTCCCTTCACCTGTTAATTTTTAAAGTTTTGGCACACTTCTTGCATTTGTTTTGGGTAAACAGAGAAGGAGTGATGCATTTATGAAAGCGGCAACAAAAAAGTATATCAACTTGAAGACACCTTTACCTGGGCCCAAATCCCAAGAATTGATAAAGAGGAAAGAAGAAAATGTTCCTCGGGGGCCGTTCAACACATCTCCTGCTTTTATAAAGCAGGCGGAAGGTGCAATGATCACTGATATCGATGGCAACACGTTGATCGATTTGGCCGGAGCGATTGGGTCGTTGAATGCCGGTCATTGTCCGCCAAATGTCGTAAAAGCGATCCAGGAACAAGTCGAAAAATATATCCATCCATGTTTTCACGTTATGATGTACGAGCCTTATATCGAGCTTGCGGAAAAACTAAATGAAATCACACCAGGAAACCACGCAAAGAAAACCTTTTTCCTGAATTCAGGTGCTGAAGCCGTCGAAAACGCGGTGAAAATCGCCCGTAAATATACGGGAAGGCGTGCGATCGTGTCGTTCGATCGAGGCTACCACGGCCGGACCTTGTTGACAATGTCACTGACCAGCAAAGTGAAACCATACAAAAACGGCTTCGGTCCATTCGCTACGGATACGTACAAGCTTCGCCATCCTTATTATTACCGCAAGCCTCAAGGTATGATGGATGAAGAGTTAGATGAGCTGTATTTGAATCAGATCAACGACTTTTTCTTAGGTGAAGTGCCGCCAGAAGACATTGCGGCATTCATCATGGAACCAATCCAGGGGGAAGGCGGATTTATCGAACCATCCAAGAACTTTGTGCAAAAAGTACGGGAGATTTGCAGGGAGCATGGAATCCTGTTCATCGCCGACGAAGTACAGACAGGCTTCGGAAGAATTGGGAAGATGTTCGCCTCTGAACACTTTGATATCGATCCTGATTTGATAACCATGTCAAAATCGATCGCAGCCGGAATGCCGATCAGCGCTGTTACCGGGAGAGCAGAAGTGATGGATGCGCCAAATCCGGGTGAAATCGGAGGCACGTATGGTGGAAGTCCTTTAGGATGTGTGGCGGCTTTAGAGGTAATCAAGTCCTTACAGGAAGATGGCTTGGTTGAAAGGGCGAATCACATCGGAGACATGATTACAGAGCGCTTTCAGAGCCTGCAGGAAACGTATGGCAACATTGGAGATGTACGAGGTGTCGGGGCGATGTGTGCGATGGAAATCGTCAAGGGTCAAAATACGATGGAGCCCGATAAAGAACTCACTGGTAAAATCGTCGCAGAATGCAATCGCAGAGGTGTCATCCTTCTAGGGGCAGGGTTATACGGCAATGTCATCCGTACCCTGAGCCCGCTTGTGATCACCGATGATCAGCTGACCGAAGCACTAGATGTAATTGAAGAAGTCATTCATGATTTAACTTAAGTAAAAAGGTGGTGGCCTGAAGTGATGAATACAACATTAGTGAAAAAAGACTTATATATCGGAGGGGGACACGTTGCGACCAATGACTACGTCCCTCTCTATTCACCCTATAATCAAATGAAGATTGCAGAAGTGGCAGAAGCGTCTAGAGCGGATGTCGATCAAGCGGTGGAAGCGGCGGAAAAGGCACGCCTGATTTTGAGAAAAATGCCGGCTCATAAGCGTGCGGCAATCCTTGAAAAAATTGCCCGCATACTTGACGAGCGGAGTGAAGAAGCAGCGAAAATCATCGCCTCCGAAGCTGCAAAACCGATCAAATTTGCAAGAGGAGAAGTTGCAAGGACTGTTCAAACATATAAATTCGCAGCAGAGGAAGCGAAACGGATCGGCGGAGAGACGATACCGCTCGATGCAGCACCAGGCGGGGAAAACCGGATCGCATATACAATCAGGGAACCAGTCGGGATTGTTGCAGCAATTACTCCTTTCAATTTTCCGATGAATCTGGTCGCCCATAAAGTCGGTCCATCCATCGCTGCCGGCAATCCCGTCATTCTCAAGCCGGCTGAACAGACACCGTTATCGGCTTACTTTCTCGCTGAAATTGCAGAAGATGCCGGGATGCCAGCTGGTGGTTTGAACGTGGTCACTGGGAAAGGTGAAACGGTCGGGGATGCGCTCGTGAAGGATCCTCGGATCAAAGCGGTCACGTTCACGGGCAGTCCGGAAGTCGGTAAGCTTATCAGGCGGAATGCAGAGCTTAAAAAAGTGACACTTGAACTCGGTTCTAACTCCGGGGTTATCGTCGATCAGGGCGTCGATGTGGATAAAGTCGTCAAAAGAGCCGTACAGGGTGCGTTTGCCTTCCAGGGACAGGTCTGCATTTCTTTACAGCGGATCTATGTGCATGAAAACATTTATGAGGAGTTCATCAAGAAGTTTACAGCGGAAACACAACAACTCCGACTGGGTGATCCTCATGATGAAGACACCGATATTTCAGCGATGATTTCTAAAGATGACGTCACCCGAAGCGTAGACTGGATTGAGGAGGCAATCAAAGCGGGTGCCGGACTTGCTTCCGGGTACAGTATCCATGGCCATATCCTTTCACCTACTGTACTCGTTAATGTCGATCCAAATACGAAAGTCTCCTGTCAGGAGGTCTTTGCACCGATTGTGATGATCAACAAAGTTTCATCTGTGAAAGAAGCGGTTGCTTATATGAATGATTCGAAATACGGACTGCAGGCAGGGGTTTATACGAACGATATCGGCGTCGGTCTGGATGCCGTGGATGAGCTTGAGGTTGGCGGCGTTCTGATAAATGATATCCCGACATTCCGTGTCGATCATATGCCGTATGGCGGAATCAAGGAAAGCGGTACTGGTCGTGAAGGATTGAAATATGCAATCGATGAGTTATCAGAAATGAAACTCGTCATCATAAATAAAAATTGATCATCGATAAAAGTCGTTCTCTTCGGAGTGCGGCTTTTTTGCACATGTCATAATTTCAAAATCGAAAGAATTAATTTCAAAAATGAAAGATTAAGACTTTAATCGATAACGTGTTAAAGAGTCATGCAGATATACCTTTATAAAAAAATTCTCTAATCTCTGCCAATAAAGGGTTAAGAATGATTTCTGAATTTTTTGGCATGATACTTGCATTTTAATCGTGTGAAAATTCCAATTAAAAGAGGTGAACAAGATGTCAGCAGAAACAAAGACACAAACTAGATATGAATATGGCGGAGATGAATTTGTTTTCGTAGAGCTGTCAGAGTCCATGACATTAGAGGCAATGTTCAAAGGAATGGCAATCACGAATAAACTTGCAGAACAAAATAGAGAAGGCATCATCGATATTTGTCCAGGAAATGCCTCGTATATGATTCGAGTCGATCCTGAGGTATTGCATCCGGATGAGTTGATTTCAGTACTGAAAGAAATTGAAGCGTCCTTAACCGATTACGAAGAGACGACGATTCACTCGAGACTTGTGGATGTGCCGATCTTGTTCGAGGATCCATGGACGTATGAAGCGTTGATGAAATTCCGGGTTAACCACCAGGATCCAGATTCAACAGACCTGGAATATTCAGCAAGGATCAATGATTTCGAATCGAAGGAAGAGCTGATCCAGAACATCAACGATTTTCCGTTTCTCGTTTCCATGGTCGGTTTCGTGCCAGGTTTACCTTTTTCGTTCCAATTGACTTCACAAGAAAAGCAGATCGAGGTCCCAAAATATGTGAGACCAAGAACCTTCACGCCAGAACGGGCATTTGGATTCGGCGGAGCATTTGCCGTCATCTACCCGGTCCAGGGGGCAGGAGGCTATCAACTGTATGGGACAGCAGCTGCGCCAATTTTAGATGTAGAACAGAAGCTTGAAGATTTCAAAGAATCAATGGTGTATTTCAGACAGAGTGACATTTTAAGATATCGAAGCATCTCGATGGACGAGTACGAGAGGATCAGGAAAGAAGTTGAAGAAGGGGCGTTCCGTTACCGTACGAGAGAAATGTCGTTCACACCAAAAGATGTTATGAAAAATCCGGAAGAATTCGCAAGCAAGGTGATGAGGAGGTTATACGATGATCAACGTTAAAGAGCCAGGACTTATGACGACCGTTCAAGATAATGGACGAAACGGATATTACAGCTTCGGTATGCCTCCATCAGGTGCGATGGACAAGTATTCATTCATTGTCGCTAACCTTTTGGTGGGAAATGATGAAAACGCTGCCGTACTCGAAGCGACGTATCTCGGACCAACGCTGGAATTCGACTGTGAAACGACGATCGCAGTCACAGGCGGGGAAATCCCTCCAAAATTGAATGGTGAACCGTTCGGACTTTGGAAACCTGTGCATGTGGAAAAAGGAGATGTCCTTTCGTTTAATTTTGTGAAAAGCGGAACCAGAGTGTATATCGCTGTCGCTGGTGGAATCGATGTCCCAATCAAAATGGGATCTCGCTCAACCTACACATTATGCGGTATCGGAGGTTTTGAAGGACGTGCTCTTCAAAAAGGCGATCTGCTTAAAACCGGTGAAGCTAGCAATCCTCCAGCAAGCACAGAAATCACTCTATCAGAAGAACTGATTCCGAAATACGGCAACCGTCATGAAATCAGGGTGATCATGGGGTTGTGCAGTTACAGGTTGACGGAGGAAAGCAAAAAGAAGTTCTTTGACATTGAATGGACCGTCACGCCTGATGCGAACCGGGTAGGATATCGCTTCAAAGGCGAACCACTCGAATTTGTTGAACGTGAACAGCCATTTGGTGCTGGAAGTGACCCTTCGAATGTAACGGATCTAGGCTATCCGATTGGATCCATCCAAATACCAGCTGGAATCGAACCGATCGCTCTGTTGAATGATGCTGTGACAGGTGGAGGATATGCGACGATCGCGACAATCATCAGTATTGATTTGTTCAAAATGGGTCAAATTAAGTCCAATGACAAAGTGAAATTCATCGAGGTCTCACTTGATGAAGCGATAGAAGCTCGAAAAGAATTGAATGGGAAATTGGACAAGGTCAAAGAAACCATTAAAACAGTATCTATTGGAGGATGAGAAAATGGCAGAGAAAATCCCAGTTGTATCACCAATTCCAGGAGTGTTTTACAGAAGAGAAAGTCCAGATAAAGATGTATACGTGAACGAAGGCGATGAAGTGAAAGAGGGAGACGTCATCGGTCTGGTGGAAGTGATGAAGAACTTCCATGAAGTCACGTCAACCGAAAGTGGTGTAGTCGTCTCGTTTTCTGTTGAAAATGAAGCAATCATTGAAGCAGGACAAAAAGTCGCGATCATCGAGCCAAAATAAAGAAACAGACAACCGTGTTTAAGGGAGAGGATCGTTATGACATATTTCAATAAAGTATTAATTGCAAACCGTGGGGAAATTGCTAGACGGATCATGCGTACATGCAAGAAGCTGGGGATCCAAACCGTAGCAGTCTATTCAGATGCTGATCAAGAGGCACCTTTTGTAAAAGAAGCTGATGAGGCGGTTCATATCGGGCCCTCACAAGCGAAGCAGAGTTATCTTCAGGTGGACAAGGTGCTCCAGGCGGCGAAAGAAACCAATGCGGATGCGATCCATCCAGGGTATGGATTCCTATCTGAAAATGAAGGCTTTGCTAGACGCTGTACAGAAGAAGGGATCACCTTCATCGGCCCGACACCTGAAGTGATCAGTCTGATGGGGAGTAAAATCGAAGCACGAAAGCAGATGGAAAAAGCGGGCGTTCCAGTCGTACCTGGTTGGAGCGGAAACATCGAAACAGTCGAAGAGGCTCTGCGAATCGCTGATGAACTCACCTATCCATTGATGCTGAAAGCGAGTGCTGGAGGCGGCGGTATCGGCATGGAACTCGTGCGAAATGCCGAAGAACTGGAGAAAGTCTTTTCTTCCACAAAACAAAAAGCGGATTCATTCTTCGGGGATAGAACGGTATTCCTTGAAAAGTGGATCGAAAACCCGCGCCATATCGAGGTGCAGGTAGCCTGTGACGAGCATGGGAATGCCGTTCATTTATTCGAAAGGGAATGCTCGATCCAGCGCAGGAACCAAAAGATCGTCGAAGAGAGTCCGTCACCGTTCCTGGATGAAAAGGTGCGGAAAGACCTTTGTGAAACGGCGGTTCGAGGTGTCTGCAACATCAATTATACCAATGTCGGGACGATGGAGTTCATTTTCGACGAGCATCAAAACTATTACTTTTTAGAAATGAATACGAGGCTGCAAGTTGAACATCCCGTTACAGAAGAAATCACAGGATTGGACCTGGTAGAATTACAGCTTAAGATCGCGTCAGGTGAGAAGCTCGGTCTAACACAAAAGGATATCCAGAAGTCAGGGCACTCGATTGAGGTCCGCTTATATGCGGAAGACCCGAACACGTTCTTCCCTTCACCTGGGACGATTCAAAAACTGGATGTCCCAACCGACGGCGTCAGACTGGACTTTGCAGTGGAAGAAGGTAGCACTGTATCACCGTTCTATGATCCGATGATCGGGAAAATCATTGCGTTGGATGTCAACCGCAACGCTGTAATTGAAAAGATGGATAACGCATTGCGTGGATTGAAAGTCGAAGGGATCACGACAAATCTGGAGCTATTAGAAGACATCGTCATCGATGAAGATTTCAAGAATGGTAACTTCACAACCAAGTTTGTAGAAAATAGAGCAGCCAAACAGAAAGCATAAAGAGATGGGGAGGCGGAACTGTGTATAAAGTAGATTTGAATTGTGACATGGGAGAAAGCTATGGGTTATACGAAATGGGCAACGATGAGGAAATGATGCGCTACATTACATCAGCCAATATTGCCTGCGGCTATCACGCAGGTGATCCTCATACGATCCGTAAGACCGTGATGCTGGCAAAAGAACATGGGGTTCAAATCGGAGCTCACCCAGGTTTCCCGGATCTGATCGGATTCGGGCGGAGACACATGACTGCGACAGCAAGTGAGATTCGGGATTATGTCCTTTATCAGCTCGGTGCATTAAGGGAATTTGCGAAGTTATATGATGCCGATATCCAGCATTGTAAGCCGCATGGTGCACTGTTCATGATGGCGATGGAGGATGAGGGCATCGCCAAAGCGATTCTCGAAGGATTAGCGAAGGTAGATCCTGAGATTATCGTCTATGCATTGAACAATTCAGCAGCCGTCGAAGCCGGTAGGAAGATGGGGATCCGCGTTGCAAAGGAAGTCTACTCGGACCGTGAACACACGGACACCGGTTCGATCGTAATCACCCGAAAAGGATCGACCATTACGGATTATGATCAGATGGCAGAACGGGTTGTCCGCATGGTGAAAGACGGGAAAGTCGAAACACACCTCAATGAAACAGCAGATGTGAAGGCGGAAACGGTCTGCATCCATGGCGATACACCGGGTGCTCCGAAACTGGCAAAAGCGATCCGCGACGCATTGGAGAGGAATGATGTCGAAATCACCGATGTCCGAAACATCATCTAACCTGACAGTAAGGCTTTTCTGCTATAATGCCCCTATAACAAGCAGCAAAGCAAATGCCGTTTGCTGGCATATCAATTATTTCGATTAACGCCTTCGAGGGGGGCTTGAATTTGATTTTATGGAAAGATGTCCTTAAACCTGTTTCTCTAAAACTTACAATCGATCAAACAATAGCTGAAGTGTTGGACCTTTTTACTGAAAACAACAGTGACATCGCGTTTGTATTTGATGGTGATCAAGTATTGGGGTACGTCAATAAAGACGTTCTTCTTAACCAGATCCGCCATTCCAAGGATCTTGAAACCCCCATCGAATACAAAGACGATATTCTGATCATTCCATATCAAGCCCCTATCGAGTATTACTTCAATTGTTCAGTCTATCTGGCTGTGACGGACGGTTTCATCGGTTATATCACACAGACCGATGTGCTTCATAAAGTGAACGGAATGAAATTCGAACAGATCAACAAAAGCATTGATAGCGCCGAAATCGGAATCGTGACGATGGATACGGATTATAAAGTGACCTTCATGAATGTAACAGCTGAAGAGATTCTCGGTATTTCGAGAGCCTTCCTGGTCGATCGGCATTACCGGCAGTTGATCCGCATCGATCAGGACATCAGCCGGGTTTTGGAAGGTGCCCAGCTCATGAATGTGACGACTTCCTTCAATTTTAAAAATATGACGGGGCATCTGTCTCCAATCTACGAAAACGGGAAGGTCATCGGCATCGTCCATATCTTCCACCTGCAGAAGCGTTTTGAAGAAACCGCGAAAGAATTGGAGTTTGTAAGAGAACTAAACGAAGATTTGAAAGCAATTTATTCTGCATCCAACGAGCAGATCTTGGTCGTAAATGGAAAAGGTGACATCCAGCGAATATCAGGAACTTTTCTAGAAGCGTTCTGGGGAGAGCTGGATAAAGACACGATCATCGGCTCCAATGTCTATAAGCTGGAGGAGAAAGGCGTCTTCCGGCCAAATATATTCGATCAGTGCTTGACTGAAAAAAGAAAGCTTTCGCTTGTCCAAGAATCGAAGGATGGAAACAAAGTCTGGTCGACAGCAACCCCAGTGTTCGACGGGGAGAAAATCAAGAAGATCGTCGTCATTTCACGGGACATTTCATCCAAGGACAAGCTCGATGGAAAAAGGACTCCTGAACATAGAGATGACCTTAAAAATGGTGACGAACCAAAACAAAAGCTGATCTACAAATCAAAAGTGATCTCGGATCTCGTGAATGAAATGAAACAGATCGCAGAGGTTGATTCAACTGTGCTTCTATACGGTGAGTCCGGTGTCGGAAAAGAGGTCTTTGCCCAATATATCCACAGCCATAGCAAACGGAAGGATCACCCGATCGTCAGTATGAATTGCGGGGCGATCCCGGAAAACCTGCTCGAAAGCGAAATGTTCGGGTATGAAAAAGGAGCCTTCACAGGGGCCGTTTCGACAAAGAAAGGGCTGTTCGAGCTAGCGGATAAAGGGACGCTATTCCTGGATGAAATCACCGAACTTCCATTGAACATGCAAGTGAAATTGCTGCGTGCCCTTCAGGAGCTTGAGATTGTCAGGGTAGGCGGCGTCAAGACCATCAAGATCGATGTCCGGGTCATCGCGACGACCAACCGTGACATCAAGAAGATGGTCCAGGAAAAGAAGTTCAGAGAAGACCTTTATTACAGAATCAATGTTATCCCGATCCAGATCCCGCCGCTGCGGAAACGGAAAGAAGATATCGTCTCGCTGTCCCTGCATTTCATGAATGAAATCAACACCACGTATAAAAAGGAAAAGAGCCTGTCAAGGGAAGCATTGCTGCTGCTGGAAAGCTACAGTTGGCCGGGGAATGTCCGTGAATTGCAAAACGTCATCGAAAGGCTCGCCGTCACGACGACAAATCCGGTGATCGAACAAGAAAATGTGCTGAAGATTTTATATGACAAAGCGACCGCAGACCGTGATTCCCAGATTTTCGTCTCGGAGGTTTTCCCATTGAAGGATGCCGTAAAGGATTTAGAAGAACAGTTGGTTTCATTGGCATTGCAGAAATACGGTACAGCAGCCGAAGCGGCGAAAGCCCTGCAGGTCAGCCCGGCGACCATCAGCCGGAGAATGAATAGCCTCTTGAAAAAGGGAGAGTGAGGGCATGCTTTCATTACCGGAGACACGGTTCGATTTTTGCGGAGACGAGTATATCTTCGCCCAGATTACAAATGACATGAGCGCAGAAAGCAACTTCAAAGCGATCGCGATCACCAATGAATTACGTCGGCGGAACATTCCGGGGATCATCGAAATCTATCCCGCAAATGCCTCTTATCTTGTCCGATATGATCCCGAGGCGTTGTCGCCATTCAGCTTATTAGACTATTTGAAGGAAATCGATATCACGAAAAGCGATGAATCCGAGTTGAACATGAAATGCAAGATCGTCGAGATCCCGATCTGGTATGATGATCCGGTCACCAAAGAGTACTCGATCCGTTTTAACGAACGGAATAAAGAGATTACCGAGTCGAACTTCGATTTCGTGATGAAGCTGAACGGATTCAAGGATAAAGACCGGTTCATCGATGCGCATTCCAAAGTCCCGCATCTGATCACGATGCTCGGATTCACGCCCGGCACAGCATGGACATACCCGCTCGGCATACCGCGAGAAGAAATCATCCGTGCACCCAAATACACGAGTCCAAGAACGCAAACACCAAAGCTTGCGATCGGAATCGGCGGTGCGTTTTCGGTGATCTATCCGACGCAATCTCCGGGAAGCTACCAGTTGATCGGGATGTCAGCGGTACCGGTTTATGAGCACCAACAGCGATTAGAGGCATTCAAGGATTCGATCTTCCTCGCGAGTCCAGGCGACCTGTGGAAGTACCGGACGATTGATGAAAGCGAATACCGTTCCATTACGAAAGAAGTAGAAGATGGCACATACCGCTATAAAATGAAAGATGTCCACTTTTCAGCTGAGGAATATATCCGGAAGGAAGAGAAGTACCTTTCCGAGTTAATGGAGGACTTTTAATTGATTAACGTGATCGAGCCTGGATTCATAGCGACAATTCAAGATGGCGGCAGGAACGGCTATTATCATCTCGGTGTGCCTCCTTGTGGAGCGGCGGACAAGCTGTCGTTTCAGATCGGCAATCTCTTATTGGGTAATCCGCCTTTCAGTGCCGGTTTGGAAATCACATTAACGGGGCCGACTGTGGTTTTCGAGAAAAGCACGGTCATTGTGGTTACCGGGGCTCCGGCAAATGTGACACTGAATGGAAAACAGATGGCGATGTGGGAAGTCTTCAAGGTTAAAAAAGGCGATGCATTATCCATTTCCTATTCGACAAAAGCGGTAGGTGTTTTCACGTACATGTGTGTGTCTGGCGGTATCACAGTTCCTGAAATTTTAGGAAGCCGCTCGACCTATACATTAGGCGATTTCGGTGGATTTTTAAGCCGGAAGCTGGAAAAAGGTGATGCCATCCCGATCAGTGAACCATTACCAGGTGCCTTCAATCGAGTCGGGAAAAGCGTCGAGGCCCCTTATATCCCACGTTTTTCTAAAAAAGTCGATGTCCATGCTGTAATGGGTATTTCGGGTAATGAAATCAGTGACGAAGGCATTACGAAGTTTTTGAATAACGAATGGGAGGTGAACCTTGAATCCAATCGGGTCGCCTATCGGTTCGACGGGGAAACGATTCCGTACAAAGATTATGAACCGCCATTCGGTTCCGGGAACAGCGCAGGAGGCGTGGTCGACTTCGCTTATCCAATCGGAGCGATCCTCGTACCGAATACAGAAGAAGTCATCGTCTTGTTGAATGACGCAACAGTGGGAGGAGGGTTCGTCATGGCGGGTACCGTCATCAGTCCGGATTTAAGCTTCCTTGCACAGGCGAGGCCAGGATCATCCGTCCGTTTCCATGCTGTTACCGTCCAACAGGCAACGCAGCTCCGTTTAGAGCAAAAGAAACAGTTGAATGACTTGGTCGAACAATTGCAATAAGCGGGAGAATCCTATTCAACATGGGATTCTGCCTCCGCTAAGGTTTTAAAATAAAAATAACGAAAGATTCGTGCAATAAAAAAGTCTGAATATTATAAATTTTACGACAGGAGGAGAAACACAATGGCAGAAAAATTAAATCCTCAGGTAAGCCAAAATTCTAAGGAAGAAAAGAAAGAGGATTATGCACTTGAGAAAGTTCCAAAACATTATCGGATGGGATGGTGGAGCATCACAAACGTAGCACTCGGTGTTGCGACAGCAATGGTCTTCATGCAGATGGGGAGTTTGATGGCGGTATCCTATGGAGCTATGAATGCATTGATTGCTGAAATCTATGCAACTGTCATCGCAGGTGTCCTGGGTATCGGGATCGCCTATCTTGCCGCAAAGCATGGGATGAATGTAAACCTGCTCGCCAGAGGAGGAGGATTCGGCTATATTGGTGCTTCGATTACTTCGTTCATCTATGCAATTAACTTCATCATGTACTGTGCAATCGAAGGTTCGATCATGGCCTATGCCGTCTATGAATATGTACAAGTCATTCCGATCTGGATCTTGATGGTCTTCTTCGGACTGGCCGTCATCCCGTTCAACTGGTTCGGCATGAAACAATTGGACAAGCTACAAAAATGGTCGCTGCCGATCTTCATCATATTATTAGGTGCTGGAATGATCACTGCAGCCAATATGGCACCGACGTATGCCGGTGATGTATGGTCCTACTTGCCGGAAGGCGCACAAGTCGGCGGTACAGCTTTACTTACGTGTATCGGAATCATCAATGGTCTTGTCGGTATCATGGCATTATTGATCTCGGATTATGCGCGATTCATCAAACCTGAACAATTCAAATTAGGTGTGTTCGCTGTCGGATTCATCCCGCAATTGGTTTGTTTCTTCATCATGGGTCTGATCGGAATCTGGTTCGGTGTTCGTTTCATGGAAGACAACCCTGGTGTGTACTTCGTGCATATCATCGGTATCTTCGGGGCATTGTTCACAATATTGACTCAGATCAGAATCAATATCACCAATCTATACAGCGGATCACTATCTCTATCAAACTTTTTTGAAAATGTATTCAAGTTCACTCCAGGCCGTACATTCTGGGTCGTATTCACTGCGGTCACTGCTGTCATCGCGATGCTCGCTGGCGCACTCGACTATCTCGGGCCGCTGCTAACCTTCCAGGGCGTCTTCTTATTCGCCTGGGCCGCCACAATCATTGCGGATGCCTTCGTCGTGAAACGAGCTTTAAGAATCGGTCCAATGCACTTCGAATATGAACAGGAAAAATTGTATAAATGGAACCCGGTCGGTGTCGTTTCATTGATCGTCTCGAGCACCATTGGAACGATGGCAGCATTCGGGGTAATGGGAACCTTCCTTCAAAACACCGCAGCCTTCTTTGCGGCGATCCTATCATTCCTATTTACGATCGTCCTTGCCGTTGCCTCAAAAGGAAAGTACTATGTGAAAACAGATAAAGACAACGTTCCGAAAGATGAACACATTGCTTAAATTCATATATACAACCGAATCCTTCCTAATCAATTAGGAGGGACTCGGTTTTCTTTACGTTGGAGGTAATTTGTAAAAGGGATTGATGACTTCCAGGAGCAATTATTATTGAGGTAAATATCCTATAGAGGAGCGAAAGCCATGTCAAATCTAGTTTTAGATCAATTTAATAGAATTAGAAAGTGGATGATCAAGCAGTAGAAGATCTCTCAGAAGAAGTTGTGGATATTCAACCAGATGGATTCAACAATACAATCAGATGGCACATTGGTCATATTATCACGGAAACAGAATATTTTATGTTCGAGCTCCCTTGCAATCCTGTACAAATCCCATTACGATACAATGGATTTTTCAGCCCTGGTACCAATCCCTCGAAATGGGATGGAGAGGTACCACTTTTATCACAGCTTGTTGCAACTCTTAAAGACCAGTTAACCCGTGTTAATAAAATGTCACCAGAGGATCTTAACCAACCTCTAGAGGAAAATATACATGGATACACGATTGCTGCTGAAGCTGCTGCGGAATAAAATTGCAGAGGCTTTATCGATAGAAGATAAAACATCATTTTTGCTTGGAAGCGTTGCTTCAGACGGTGTTACTGGCCAACTTGATTCCTTGGTGGAAAGCGTGACTGCAGCATAGAAAACTGTTATACAAAAATTCTGTAAGTGTGCCCTTTTTTAAGAGATTACGATGAAGATAAAAGAAAAAGGTAAACAAAACATAATTAAAGACGAAAATCTATAAGATGTCCGCCCTAGAATAATTATTTTTCCGTTGCTGTATTCCCAACAATTTTTGGGGTTTAATGTTCCGTCAAATGGCAAGAAAAACTCATGAGGTAAAACAAGTTGGTGTTCATTCGATTTATACATTAAAGTACCCTCCATGTGCACGGTTTTTATACAATCCGTTCAGATATCCTTGCACATGACTTCAAGATTCAGCATTCAGAACCCTTGTTACATCTAAATTTCTTTTTACTCAGCAAGCCCTACTTATTAACCCGCTAGTATATCTCCTCTTGGATATCTAATATTTTCCCCGTTTTCTGTTTAGCTAATGAAAATGCTAATGTCAACGGACCAAGTTTACCTATAAACATGATCAATATGAAAATGATTTTTCCAAACGATGTAAGGTCTCCAGTCAATCCCATCCCAGTAATGTGGAGCAAAACTTTTGGACACCGCCGTCGTTTCGGTCACATCGATTGGTTTCTGTATACTTTCCATCATCCAAAGCAGCCTCTTTGTTTCTATTTGCTTCCCCTGCTCGAATCTGATAAGAGCTACCACGATATTCGAGCACTTTCACCTTGAAGACCTCCATCATTTTACCCCATTTCCCATCTTTTACCTCATTTTACCATAACAGCGAAAGTGTTAGGCACCTTTTAGGATTGTACGATTATCAATGCTTCTGAAACGATACCTGACTCTTTCTTAAAAATACTATCATTCGATTTTGAAGCCGGCAGTTTGTATTGGTCCTTGGGTGATGAGTTTGGAGAGCTGGTTGGCCATCTCTTCAGGTGTAGGCTTCTCCTCTTGGTTTAACCACCATTGGATGACAGCTACGAAGGCAGCGCTGATGAAATGGAGAAGGAGATCTTTCGGGATTTGGAATTGGGTTGGATCCTTCACGACTTCTTTTATGTGCCTGTCGAACTTATCACGAATCACTTCTTCTAAATTGTTCCTGAAACCAGTGATTCCATTTTTACCGAACATGACTTGATAGAACATCTGATGTTTTTGTATACATTGGTAAACATTGGTGACACTGCCTTTTAACCTCTCAATGTTCACTTCTTGATCTGCCTGGTCGAAAGGCGGATTGATGACGCTGATCAATTCCTGGATGACATCAGAACTCATTTTTTCCAGAAGGTCATACTTGTCATCATAGTGAAGATAGAAAGTTGCGCGGTTGATTAACGCTTCATCTGCGATGTCTTGAATGGTCATTGTGTCAAAGCCCTTCTCTTGGATAAACTTCAAGAATGCTTCGTTAATGAGTTTCCTCGTCCTTTTTACTCGTAGGTCTGTTTTCTTAGCCATTTTTTCATCCCTCTTTTATTAAATACACAACAAATTTAAATCAGGTGTCGTTTATCATACACATCGTAAAACATTGGTTATTGTATGTTTCTTGTATTCTTCTATAATGGCATTGTAAACAACATAGTGTTAATTAATCAAAAACTTGTCTATTAAGGGGGGTGTATAGGATGAATTTCTTTAAGCAGAAGCTATTCTGGGGCGGGTTCGCTGGAATCCTGATTGCTGTCACCATTTTTACATTTTCATTCATGGGTTCCACCGTCAATCCAACACCAAAAGACATGCCGTTAGCACTCGTCGTGGAAGATGAAGGTGTGACACTCCCAACAGGAGAGCAGTTGAACTTCGGTGAAATGTTAGAAGAGCAAATCAAGCAGAATGACAATGAGAGTGTGGAATGGACCATTCTGGAAAGTCGCGAAAAAGCAATCAATGAATGAATGACAAGAACTTCTATGCGTCTATCGTCATTCCGAACGATCTATCTCAAAAGATTCCTACTCTATTAGGTCCAAGTCCGCAAAATGCTGAAGTCGAGATTCTGATCAATGAGGGGTTGAACAAACCAGCTGCCACAATCGGAGAGCAAGTGGCTAATGGAATCATCTCAAAGTTGAACCAACAAGTCCAAACCAATTTATATACGCAAGTGTCGGAGCGTCAGATGCCGTTAAGTGTAGAGCAAGCCCAGCAGCTCGCACAACCCATCTCTGTAAAAACGGAGAAACTGAACCCTGTCCCAAGTTATACCGCAAACGGTAACGCGCAAGCCGTATTCACCCAGATTATATGGCTGACAACGTTCATCAGTTCCATGATCCTTTATACAGTGGTTAAAAAGATCGGCTTACGATGGACGTCTCTTGTCAGTCAACTGCTTGGCGTATTCATTTTCGTGAGCGGAATTACGGGTCTCGTATTCTGGTTGGCGAACAACGTGCTGGAGGTCGCGATCCCTGACAAAGGCGGCATGTTGATCCTAATGCTTTACGTCGGTCTCATGTTCTATTTCATTCAGGGAGCGTTCTTGAACTGGATTGGATATGCAGCAGCGCCGATTTTCATACTCTTGTTCTTCTTCTCGATGCCGGTCTTGACCCTACCGCCTGAAATGTTGCCAGACATCACAAAGAGCTGGCTGTATGATTGGATTCCATTCCGGTTCAGCGTAGAGGCGTTCAAAGATATCCTGTTCTTCGATAAAAACCCTTTGAACGACGGCATTGGCATATTAGGCTATACCGGTCTCATCAGCCTGCTCGTAATGAGCTTGTCCGTTTTGAAACCTACTGCTAAAAAGTTAGAACAACCGAAAGTAAAAGAACCTGCTAGAGAGGCCGATTAAAGAAACGCAGGAATGAATTATGCAGTAAAGCTATATAAAGAAGGAGGGGTATGACTGTAAATCAAATTTGCGAAATTACAAATGTGTCAAGAGCCTCATTATATAGAAAACTATCGGAAGGGAACAGATAATCATTCCTTATTCCGTTAAAGTGCCAGATTGTTGAAGATCTCTTAGTAGGGATTAATAAATTAATAACAAAACTTGCCCTTGAACTCCTAAGTTTTAGGAGGGAGGTAAAATTCGACCACAGATCATTTTCATAAAAAGGAACAATAAGGCTGGGATACAAAATAGAAGGAGGATTTCTTCATGAAAAATTCAGACAAAACCATTTTAGTGTTGGGTGCCACGGGAAAACAGGGAGGCGCAGTTGCCAGGAAGTTGTTAGCTGATGGGTGGTCCGTGCGCGCGGTTTCGCGGCACCCGGATCAACCGGCTGCACAAGAACTGCAAAAAAAAGGCGCCACAGTCGTTCAAGCGAACATGGATAATCAGCAATCTCTCTTGGACGCTATGCGCGGAGTTTACGGTGTTTATAGTGTTCAACCTTTGTATTCAAAGGATTTCGAAAAAGAGATCCAACAAGGGAAAAGAGTAGCGGATGTTGCCAAACAGGTCGGCGTCTCACATTTTGTATACGGCTCGGCCGGCGGCGCTGAAAGAGATAGTGGGGTTCCCCATTTTGAAACAAAGTGGCAAGTTGAGAAATATGTACGTGCTATTGGTTTACCTTTTACGATTCTCCGTCCAACTGGTTTCATGGAAAACTTTATAGGATTTAGTCAAGTTCATGAACAAAAATTGATGATACAGGGATTTATGGATGTGAATACGAAATTACAAATCATCGCGGTGCAAGATATTGGGGCGTTTGCTGCAATTGCCTTTAACAACCCGGAAAAATACAAGGGAATGGCCATTGAAATTGCCGGGGATGAAGTGACGCTTTCAGAAGTGGCAAAAGTGTTTAGTCAAGTATTTAATACACCATGTGAAGTTTTGGAGTCTGCCAGGGATCAATTTCAGAAAAATAAAATGTTTAAATGGTTAGAAACGGATGGGTATCAAGCTGACATTCCTTCCCTACGTAAAGTTCATCCCGATTTGCTTGATTTATCAACCTGGGTTAAAAATTCGGGATGGGATCCATTTGTTTAAGAAGAAAAAGGTGCTAATGTATAATGAATCGATAGTTGTGTGATTTTATTAAGCAACAGAAAAGGTAAGGGTATCTTATGAACAGACAAGAAATGCATCAGATAACAAAGAAAATAAGGAATTGAGTGCGGCAGATCAGTATCCGGTTAGTGTTGCCATTTTGCTTTGGTACGTTCCCACCACGCATTGGCTGGACAAATGCTTCGTAAGAGAGGATTGTTCGCAGGCCAAGAAATTCTAATTATGTAATTGTGGGATCAGGATGGTCAGTCGGACATGGGGTGTTGACCATTCAACCGTTTCGAAAACGGTACGAAGGTTGGAAGAACTTCTATCGCCCCTTGGGAAAGCCTATCTCGAGGGGCATTATTGGATTACGCAGGGGGCAATTCTTTAAGAAGGAGTATTTGCTTTATAAAAGGGTGGATTAATTTATAAGATAGTAAGGCTTCAAAAGAAAAGAACCAAGGTCCTAGGATCTTGGTTCTCTCTTTATCTTATACCTTTACTATACCATAGAAAAAGATAAAAGTTCAGACTTATATTTGGATAATTTATCCTGTATGCTGAGGTCAGAATTGGAGGGGGAATTATGATTAAAGGTTATGCAACTTATAATCACACGTGTCAATACTTAAGTAAGTTTGACTTTCCTAATCGAAAAACACCATGGTTCCAGACCTCACCCATTGCCTTAGGAACACACTTAGGGGATATGACCGATGAGGTTTCTAATCTCTATCGTGAAGCAATTGAATATTGTTTTCTGAATGGTATTAACTTCGTAGATACAGCTCTCAATTATCGAGGAATGAGATCTGAAAGAGATGTTGGTTTTGTTTTAAATAAGTTTATAAAAGACCAAGGCATAATTAAGCGTGAGTTTCAATTAATGTATACAACCTTGGTTCATTTTTTTTGTGAAGCAAAAGTGGATACATAGTGTTAAATTGAATCAAAGTTATATACATAACTTACGGATAAAAAAATTTCGTGGGTGATAAAATTAAATGCCGAGACAATTCCCACTTGGCGAGGGCCCATTAGACGGGTCATAACCAAAATGCAGAAGTAAAGGATAGAGACTCTTAAGAAAATCTCCAACGGATTTAATTTAGTCCGACCAGTCCATAAAGAATTCCAATCCATTAATTAATAACCCCCTTAATTACAAAACCTAAATAACCTCACACCAATTTTAAGAACCATAATCTTTATTCTTAAAGTCTGAGTGGTGGTTTTTTTATATTGTCAATATCTTTAATAAATTTAATCGTTTTTGGGGTAAAAAGTAATTTTCTTACTACAAAAAAACATTAAGAAGAAAATGAAGATCAAAATCGTTTTTTAAAAAAGAGCAACATTTTCAACTTGGTTTTCAGAGCTGTAAATTACTTGATTTTATCAAATACTGTATTAATTTTTGTTCAATAACAACGGTTAGCTCATAATTATATGTTCCGTTAATAGTTATGCAATTCATACTTCCTATTACTAGTATGAAAGTAGGAATGACCGCCATCTTAGCTGGCTGCACATGGCGGTTCAGGCACCTTGGTTAATTTTTAATATTTTTAACCAAATTGTATTTAAAAACCCTAAAAGGTCTTTGGTATTATTAACAAGGTGTGTGTGTCCTAGACATCAGTAATGTAATCTTTAAAAAAATGATTGATTATATTATTTATTTAATATACGTACATACTTAAGAATAGGAATTACGAAAGGAATGGTATAAAAATGAGTGAATTTTGGTTATCACTTCTTCCGCCTTTAGCAGCTATTATTTTAGCAATGTGGACAAAACAAGTTATTCCATCTTTGTTGATCGGGCTCTGGCTGGGAAGTTTGTTATTAACACAATCTTTATTTGGTTCGATCGGCAAGACGATTGATTATATCGTTGGGGTATTATCGGATTCAGGTAATCTTAATGTACTTCTTTTTTTATACATATTCAGTGGTTTAGTTGCTTTGATTCAGCTTTCAGGAGGCATACAAGCCTTCACTCAATTGGCAGACAAGTATATCACTAGTGCCAGAAAAACGTTGATTGCACTATGGGTGCTGCTTCCAATCACGTTTATCGATTGTGGATTCCGTGTTGTGGCAGGAGGATCCATTATAAAACCTTTAGCGAAAAAATACTCTGTTTCCAAGGAAAGATTAGCTTACATGCTTAATAATTCGGCTAGCCCGGTTATTGTTTTAATCCCTTTTGCTACAACGTTTATCGGTTATATCCTTGGGGTGTTAACCAAGGGGATGGATGTTGCTAGGGTAGAAGGGACGTCATTGCAGCTGTTCATCAATTCCCTTCCGTTTCACTTTTTCAGTTTTACATCGATATTGATAGCACTTATTTCTTTGATACCGGCTATTAATATCGGTCGTATGAAGAGTTTAATAAAAGAAACGAATGAGAAAATGGGACAGCAGTCAATGGCACATGATATGGAATTTGCTGAAGAATATAAAAATACCCATAAAGCAAACACGGGTGAGGATCAAATTGGTGTAACCATGAAGGAAAAAAGCCATGAGCATAAGCATGAGATGTCGATGGAGCACGATCATGATGATGTAGATCCTGTACTTAAACCTAGAATATTCAATCTCATTGTTCCCTTAGTCATCTTAATCCCGTTAAGTTTTTATTTAATGTGGGATAGTGAAGATCCATCAAGGTCCATGTTGATTGCGTTGTTTTCAACAACAGCCATAACTGCGGTACTTTATCTTCTTCAAGGTCTCGGACTTAATAGAATGGTGAACGGATTTTTTAAAGGTGGGAACAAATTAATTGTAACAATTGCCATTCTTACGGTTGCCTGGCCGATTTCCGACGTCTCGCAGGACCTAGGAATATCGAAATTGATTCAAACAACCTTAGGCGGATCTCTTAATCCTGTATTTGTTCCTGTTCTTGTCTTTATTGTTACAGGAGCTATCGCTTATTTTATTGGTTCATCATGGGGATCATGGGCATTAATGATGCCTATCGCAATACCGCTTGCAGTGATTACAGGGGGATCTATGCCGATCACAGTTGCTGCAGTTCTTTCAGGAGGGACCTTTGGGGATGTCACTTCACCAGTTTCAGGAATGACTGCTATGTCAGCGGGAATTGCAGAGGCTGACCATATGGGATATGTAAAAGCAATGACACCTTATAATCTTGTAGCCGGTGTAATTTCCGCAGGTTTATTTTTAGGGGTACCTTTCTTTTTATAGATCGGATTACAATATGAAAAAGCCTTAAAAAGAACCCTCTTATATATTGGTTAATTACAAGTTTGATGAGTTTATAAAAATTGCAAAAAAACTAAATGATATTGAAATTACTTTCTTCTTTAAAGATTATTACTTTGTTTCTCAAATCTTGTGCAGATTGGAATTCTGGTTTTTTGCCTTTATGACGAGTAATTTGTGTGCAACACTTGCTTCACTCAATCCACTTCTTGCATGGGAATTATCACTAAAGTAAACTTCTAAATACCGTTTATATTTTTTAATATCTAAGACTGTTAAAGCGTCTAACAAAGATAAAGGAATATCATTTGTATAACAATCACAATGTTTCTCTTGAATCAACCAATTAAAAAAGACCTCCAAATTCCGAGAGTAAATCTTCCTTGTAGAAGAGGATAATCCTTCGCTTTAAAGTACTCAATTACATACCAAGGGAACTTTGTATGATCCAAATAATTATTTCCTTTCATGGGGGATTAGTTAAATCATACAAATTTAAGGTAGACAAATATATATATAATATTTTCCATTTGGAATGTTGTGAAGAAGTTAACTTCAAACCTGTAAATTATGTATACACATTTCCTTCATTACTGGTGGTTATGTATGTACTTTTGGTTCACAAACGAAATGGTATTAGAAGAGATCTAACGGAAGAATTTAAACCAAAAGAGTTATGTATACAGTTTTGATTCCTATATGTATACACTTTTGGTCAACGTACTAAGGGGCAGGGATAAGCACTCTGTCCTTTTTAAAATTATACTTGTAACTTTGCGTTAAATACCAATTTAACGAATATAAATATATGGTATAATTTTACTTAACCCTATATTATGAATCGGAGTGTTTTGAATTGGACATTTTTGATAAGGATCTTGACTGGAAAGTTCAGATTCCAGAGAAAAATATGTACATAATGAAAGATCATTCCTGGGCATTTGCTGCTTGGGAGATTGAAAGATTAAAAGGGAATCTTTTACCGGATTCTGTTTTATTACACTTTGATTATCACTTAGATGACGTACCAGACGGCCTGTTAGTTGATGGTGTCTTAACAGCAAGTACAAAGGAAGAACTGTTTAGATTAACCCGGACACGAAAAGAGATAAACAATGGAATATTAGACACTCATAAAATTTATATTGATAACTTTATTTGGCCATCTTTCGCGAGAGGGACCCTCGGTTCTATGTTTGTTATAGCACCTCAAAACCTACCGGATATAGCAAAATGGGTATTGCGCGAGGAAAAAGTTAATTCTTCACAAGAAAGTACCGATTTAACAAGAGATGAAATACTACAGTTAATTCCAAAAGAAAAGTTTAATAATGTCTATCGATCTTTCTCTCTTGAGGAGTTTGAAGAAAAACATTTATCTACGTATAAAAACACAATAAAGAATAAAGGTAGAATATTAGATATAGATCTGGATTATTTTAATAAAGCAGGAGATTCATTTTCCGTTGAGTTAGCAACCGAAACTGAAATTAAGACTGAGCTATCATTTCTCCTCCACTTATGTAAATGGGACTTAATAACTGTCGCATTATCCCCTGTTTATTGTGGCGGAGATGACATTGCTGAATATTTATTAAAACTGTTTATGGAAGTTGCAGAACTGGATAAATTATAAATTTAATTGAGGGTAAAGGAATTTAAGAAATGGGAATTATGAAAAAGGGTTTAACCACATATACAAGTAGGAGGGGATTATTTTGACTTTAATTGTAGGGATATAATTGCCGAAAGGTGTTCTAATTATCAGCGACACCAGAGAAACGGATTTAAAAGGTAATATTACTAGTGACCAAAAAAGAAAAATTGTAAATATTGCACCCTTCTGTTATCTAGCAACAGCAGGGTCAGAAAGCACCTTTTATGCTGCACGTATTTTACGTAACTGTTTGTATAATAAAAGCTCAATTGAATCCATAAATAAAAATGTTCTTGAACTATACAAGAAGGTAAATGGGATTTACAAAGAAGTAAATTATCACCCTGTTGGACCAATTATGTTAGCCCAATATAACAATAGTAGCGAAAAATTTAAATTATTTCATATTGACCCACAGGTTAATGACTATGAGTGCCTAACTGAAGCAACTTACCTTACTTCCATAGGAGCCAATCCTTTCATCCGGCAAAACATTGAGACTAAAATAAAAAAATTAATAGCGGGTCTAAATAAAAACATTAATTCAGATAGTATTCACGAAATAATTGCAAAGAATGTACATCACTACTATAAGCGCTTATCGATCCCAACCATCGGTAAAAATATTTTTGTTGTGTATCTAACCACCAATGGTGGAAAACCAGCTAGTGCTAACTTTTTCGTTAACCAACAGGATCAACTTTTTAATATTGATAAGTCTCAAAACAGCGAATTTATTACTTTTAAAAATAAATCAAATTAACATTTCATAGAAAATAGCCTTTGAAATAAAAGTCTTATAATTTTCTAGTTTAAGGATGGTTCTGAAGATAGATAATTTTTTAAAAGTAAATATGACGAGTCAATGAAAAAACGGAGGATAAACGGTGTGAAACAATGTACATCTTTAGACTGACAATATGACTCGTGTATATATTACGTGTAAAAGGATCTCTCTCTGCTGCCTCTTTAAGCCTATGAGCCTTCTCTAAAGACCATTTGTAAGAGCGTTTAGCTCCTTGCTTAAAAATCACTTCAGCTATTTCATCAACAGTTGCAGCCATCACACCTTGAGGTGTTTGAAAGTGGAGTAAGGTCGATAATGAAGTTGGCGAATACAGAGCTCCGAAAACCGTCTTAAACTCAGGAAAGACTTGATCCAACGTCGTCTGGAATTGGAGTTTGACTTGTACATAATTCTCAGTCAGTGAGTCATGTTGCCGTGTTAAATTCCGTAAGTTTATATGCTCGACTGTCTTCTTCTGAAAGGGTTGTAGGTCATCATATTGGTAATAAAGTTCTCCCAATCGGAAAGCGTCGATCGCGTCCGTTTTCAATTTCCTTAAGCTCATCTTTTTCGCTTCGTGAGAGAGTACTGGATTGATCAAATAATAGACGATACCACGGTCTTCTAAGAACTG
>NZ_JAKJHW010000017.1 GCF_021646685.1 Pseudalkalibacillus salsuginis
AAGAAAAATTTAACGGCCTTTCCCCGATTGAATATCGTGAAAAGGCCGCAGCTTAAAGTGCTCTTTTTATAATTGTCTACTTGACAGGGCTATGTGCAGCTCGCATAGGAAGCAGCTCATTCTTTTTTAACTCTAAATAGACCATTTCTTTCGTATTCCTTCCGCTTCATTAATCATCCTTTCAAATAGTTCATCCACAGAAGGGATGTCCTTGATCCTCCCTATGACCTGACCAGCCCAGCCAAACCCTTGATCAAACAGACCTTGATTTGCAAAAGCTTGATTTGCTTGACCAGAAATATAGTCTTTGATGGCATCATAAGTCGGATTCACATTTTCAATCGCCAGGATTTCCTCCGCCCATTTATTACTGATCACCCGACCAGGTGCTCCTATCGTTCGTTTAATGACAGAAGTTTCAGTTTCAGTCCCAGCAACCAGGGCTTCTTTATATTTAATATGGGCATGTGTGCATTCTTTCGTGGCAATGAACCTTGTTCCCATTTCAATTCCTTCAGCACCTAATGATAATGCGGCCATAAGTCCCCTTCCATCTCCTATTCCTCCGGACGCAATGACAGGAATGGAAACCTCGTCTACTACTTGCGGGGTCAAGACCATCGTACTGATGTCATCTTTTCCGATATGCCCACCACCTTCTTGTCCGACTACCATCACTGCATCTGCCCCTAGCTGTTCAGCCTTGACCGCTTGCCGTTTAGCTGCTACGAGCACAAGTTTCTTCACATGCACTCCTTCTAGTTGTTTGAAAACGGGACTCGGATTTCCACCTGTCATCGAGACGACTGGTACTTCCTCATCAATCGCTGCCTGTAGCATATCTGCAAAAGGTCTGCCGTGCTGTCCGATGGCAAAATTCACCCCGAAAGGTTTTGTCGTTTTCTCTTTTACTTTCCTGATTTCATCTCTCAATTCATCTGGCGTAGATAAAGACATAGCGGTTATTTGTCCCAAGCCACCTGCATTTGAAACCGCTGCTGCCAATTCGGAATAAGCAAGGTAAGCGAGACCACCTTGTATAATTGGATATTCAATCCCTAATAATTTCGTTACTCGAGTTTCCCAATTCATACAATCCCCCCGACAGCTAAATATAAGTAGCTATGTAATTTGTACAGCCTGAATTTCGAATTTGGTGAAACATGTTAGAATAGCATATGATGCTGGTTGTAAAAAAAGCTTGCATGCGGCAGTATATTTGATATACTTTTCCTTGTTTTATATTAGTTTATCATAACAAATGACCATGCTTACATTTAAAATACATTGAATGAGGTGTAATGATTGTCTCAAAATGAAACACCGCTTTTTACTGGTCTGGTGAAACATGCCAAGCGTAATCCAATTCAATTCCATATCCCAGGACATAAAAGAGGTCGCGGAATGGACCCTGAATTCCGAGACTTCATAGGAGAAAATGCATTAGCTATCGACTTGATCAACATTGGTCCATTAGATGACCTCCATCACCCGCATGGCATGATCAAAGAAGCACAGCAGCTCGCTGCAGAAGCGTTTGGTGCAGATCATACATTCTTTTCAGTACAGGGAACAAGCGGTGCGATCATGGCGATGATCATGGCTGTCTGCCATCCAGGAGACAAAATCCTTGTCCCTAGGAATGTCCATAAATCAGTCATGTCAGCGATCATTTTTTCAGGGGCTGTGCCTGTCTTCATACACCCGGATATCGACCCGAACCTAGGGATTTCTCATGGAGTCACAACTGAATCGGTTAAAAAAGCCCTTGCTCAGCATCCAGACGCAAAGGGGTTATTTGTCATCAACCCAACCTACTTCGGAATCAGTGCTGATTTAAAAGAAATCGTCGACTCATCACATTCCTACGGTATTCCTGTGCTTGTAGATGAGGCGCATGGCGTACACATTCATTTCCATGACAGCTTGCCTTTGTCAGCTATGCAGGCCGGAGCGGATATGGCGGCCACAAGTGTCCATAAATTAGGTGGTTCCATGACCCAAAGCTCTATTTTGAATGTAAAAGGAAACTTGGTGTCACCAGAGCGAGTCCAATCGATTTTAAGTATGATGACGACTACATCTACTTCCTATATCTTGCTTGCGTCCTTGGATGTGGCACGGAAAAGGCTGGCAACCCAGGGATTTGAGTTGGCAGAACAATCCATCCACCTTGCCGAAAAAGCCCGCAAACAAATCAATGAGATTCCTAATCTTTACTGCGTCGGCAAAGAAATAGTCGGTACACCAGCAACCTATGATTTCGATCCAACCAAACTGATCATTTCTGTAAAAGAATTGAATATTTCGGGTTACGATGTAGAAGTTTGGCTCCGTGACCAGCATAATATCGAGGTTGAACTTTCAGATCTTTATAATATCCTTTGTATTATTACAGCCGGGGACCGGGAAGAAGATGTGGATCTACTCATAGAAGCATTGATGGAACTCTCCAACATACACAGCACAACCGATAACAAGGTTACAAAAGCTGTTCCGGTCAGTGTACCGCAAATTCCGGTACTTTCTTTATCACCCCGGGACGCTTTCTATGCAGATACAGAAAGTGTTCCATTTGAAGAATCAACAGGACGGATCATTGCAGAATTCGTGATGGTTTACCCACCAGGGATCCCAATCTTCATACCAGGAGAAATCATTATCCAAGAAAATATTGACTATATATTCGAAAATATTGAAGCAGGATTACCTGTTCAGGGGCCTGAAGACGAAACCCTCAAAATGATCCGAGTGATCAAAGAATATAAAGCCATCAAATAAATCGACTAAAAAAAAATAAAAGAGGTTGACCATGCACGAATGGCGTCTGGTCAACCTCTTTCTTCTTTATATTTTAGGCAGTCTTATTCCCTTGTCTCTTTTTGTTTTTGCAATCAGGACAGTTGGAATATAACGTGGTTACCTTCTCAAATTCATAATGTTCAATTGTAGTGTTACAATTTACACAAACTACTGTTCCCATCGTTCTTTCCTCTCCCTTCGCTTGCTGTAAGCGCTTTATTTAATCGTTACATCTATAATATGATGTCATATATATAATGTCAAGACTAATCTGTATGTCACATTAATTAATTTATGTACATAATTCTGCCAATTTAACTAAAAATCGATAATGAAAAGCGCAAACGTCCTGATCAGCCACGAAGGTCACTGGAAGTCTGACGAGGAGCCTCGAACCAACAAAGTTCGGTTCTGCGTGGGTAAACACTTCGCCCTAAAATCAATGTGTCGACCGCCGAAGGAGGAATGAAGTGATCCGAGTGGTTGGGCGTTGGAGCTGGACACCACTTCATCGAAACAAAATTTATACTTTCTTATCCTTTAAAAAAAGGATTAACCCTGATGACGACAGTGTGCCGTTATAGGTTAATCCTCATTTACACGTACTATTTAATCGTACTGTTCTGCGATTGGAGAGTAAGGAAGTGATTCTTCAAAGAAAGATAACAGCTCTTCCGCTTCTTTCTTTGTTTTAATATTAAACGCTTTTTGGATATTATCCGTATTCCTAAGATCAGCAGCATCCATCAAAGTCGAGCGCCCGGTTTGCATGCAAACGACGAGCGGTTTTCCGAAGAACATGTTGGTGTAAACGATACCGAAATCGTATCGGACATGCTCCGTAGTGAATCCTACAAACCTCACTTTAACCGTTTCGTCTTCATCGTAGAGTTTGTCAAAAAGATCCATTACCACGCCCTCCTTCAGAATCTTTTGAATATTATATTTAATTATACTTGCTGAGCAATGAAAAAACAACTCATTCGACAATCTTTTTAGATTCTTCTTCTCGTGTTTAAGAGCTGGCCTATAAAAGTTTACACTGAATTGGAAGTAGAAACGTTTGTGAATTTTCGCAATTCTCCATGACACAGTCTGTCATTTTTTCTCATTGGATGATAAAATTAATTATAAATCCAGGTGTGCCTGACAGGAGTGAATGATTGTGTCAAGTAGTGCATATGTAAAGCTTGTGGAAAAGTCCAAACAACAAACGATCACTTTAGATGAAGTGGAGAAGTTCATTCGTTATTACATGGAAATCACTAATAAGACAGGTAAACAATTAAATTGGGAATATGGCGAAGCTTCCTTTCCATATACAATAGAACAACGGAAAATCAGAGAACAAATTTATTTTCTGTTGAAAGGGAATACGCAAGGATATCATTATTTGCTTATTGGTGCCGGAAGTGATGATGGTGCAGAAAATACATACATACAAATCGTTTTGCCTGAAGGCTCCACACATGGTGATAAAGGAAAAGCGAATGAATTCAGTAAGTTCCTTGCAAAAAAATTAGATGGAGAACTTCATCTATTCAACGGCAGAATCATGTATTATTATAAACGCTGATTGCAGTAAGCAGAAACCTGGTGCGTTCAACACATCGCAGCAGGCTTTTCTACTTATTTAACGATTTGATCGGGATGTATGAAGATATATCCTTTATTCTGTAATCCTTTAACAATGTCATTAAGGCCTTCATTCGTCCAGTCACGATCGTGCATTAATAGGATTGCGCCATTCGTGAGAAGCGGAGTATTCACCATAATATCCGCAATACTTTCCCCTGTCTGGTACTCTTTTTCCCAATCGTATCCATACGTCCAGTTCATGAAAAGCATCCCCTGTTCTTCAATCAGCTCCTTAGAGAATTCCGTGTTGATTCCAAAAGGTGCCCTAAAAAAACGTGGGGCTTTTCCTGTGAGTGCTTCAATTTCCTCAGACAACGTCACAATCTCGTATCGCTGTTCTTCTTCGGAACTGTTTCTAAGGTTCGCATGTGACATCGTGTGGTTTCCGATCTCAAATCCCATTTCATGAATCTCTTTTACAATATCTTTTTCTTCGTCAGTATCCATGAAGTGCCCGTTTACAAAGAAGATGGCCGGAACATCTATAGCTTTAAGCTTTTTGGCCATTTCCAATGCATGCTTATCTGGAGCGTCATCGATCGTCAACAATACTACTTTATCTTCGGTATCCACGTCTGTTTTCAGTGTCCAATTTGCTGGGTGTATCGTATATGTAATGACTGGAGGTTCTTCAGGTTCTTTTGGAGGGTCCTGTTCTTTATCATCGTCTTCATTTCCATCTTGATTTTGGTTCTCAGTATTCTTTTCACCTGATTGATTCGTCTCTTCTGATGCATTCGGCGGATCTTCTTTCTGATCATGCTCATCTTGATGAGTATCCTGAACCCCGCAGCCAACCAATAACAAAACCAACATTCCCATTATTGTTTTTCTCATGATGTCTCCCCTTTTTCTTTCATTTAATCCTTAATTTAGTATAAAATGTCTAGAAATGTTATTAAAGAGCCCTTAAGACTAAAATTTGGATGAAATCTGTTTCCTAAGTGAAAAATAGGGTATAAGAATGAGCATGGATAGGATGAATCTCCTACATAATCCTTGAAATACAATGAGGATTACTTGTAGAATGGGAAGGGTGTTATAAACTTTGCGAAAGGAGAACAATGAATGAAGAAATTCACCAAAGTCTTTATTATCTCACTCGTCATATCAGTCATATTCATTGCTTGGGGCGTACTATATCCTAAAGGATTACAGCAAGCTACGGGCAGTATCCAGAATTTCCTTCAAGTGAAATTCGGCTGGTTCTATCTCCTGTCGGCTACTGGATTTTTGATTTTCTCGATTTATTTGATTTTCAGTAAATATGGGAAAATCAAGTTAGGGAAAGATGACGACAAACCGGACTATAGCCTTGTAACATGGTTTGCAATGCTGTTCAGTGCCGGTATGGGGATCGGCCTTGTATTCTGGGGTGTAGCAGAACCCTTATTCCATTATTACGACCCTCCATCAGGTAACGGGGAAACGGTAGAATCTGCAAATGCTTCCCTTCGTTACGCAATGTTCCACTGGGGCTTACATCCTTGGGGTATTTATACGGTAGTCGGATTGGCATTAGCCTACTTTAAATTCCGTAAAGGTGCACCTGGACTTATCAGTGCAATTTTCAGACCACTTCTCGGTGATCGTGTAAATGGTCCAATCGGAATATTGATTGATGTCATTGCAGTCTTTGCAACAGTGTTCGGTGTAGCAACGTCGCTTGGATTCGGTGCTGCCCAAATCAGCGGAGGGATTTCTTACTTATTTGAGGGTGTCGCGAATAATCAAGTTACCCAATTGATAATTATTGCCATTGTGACAGTTTTATTCATCCTTTCTGCGTCTACTGGACTAAACAAAGGGATCAAATACTTAAGCAACATCAATATCGTACTTGCACTGGGACTCATGTTCTTCCTTCTATTTGCCGGACCGACAAATTTCATCATGGATGTGTTTACACAAACGCTCGGCTCCTATGTCCAAAACTTGCCTACCATGAGTTTCAGACTTGGACCATACAGCGAGACAACCCAGGACTGGACACAAGCATGGACGGTATTCTATTGGGCATGGTGGATTGCATGGGCTCCATTTGTCGGTATGTTTATTGCCCGTGTTTCCAAAGGGCGTACAATCCGTGAATTCGTTCTTGGCGTATTATTGGTACCGACTATTTTCAGTGCCCTTTGGTTCTCCGTATTCGGCGGATCAGCTGTATTCATGGATCGGATGGAAGGGACAGGTCTATATTCGATCATGACTGATAATGGTACTGAGATTGCGTTATTCGCATTATTCGAGCAAGTACCGCTTGGAGGCATCATGTCGATCATCGCGATCCTCTTGATCAGTACTTTCTTTATTACATCTGCAGACTCAGCAACCTTTGTCCTTGGAATGCAAACAACGAACGGAAGCTTGAACCCTTCAAACTATATCAAATTCATATGGGGTGGTGTCGTCGCAGCATCCGCAGCAATCCTTCTCTACTCTGGAGGATTACAGGCCTTACAGACTGCTTCGATCATTGCTGCATTTCCATTCACCTTCATTATGATCGCGATCGTATTTGCAACGGTGAAAGCTTTGAAAGAGGATTACAACCTGAACTTCAAAAACAAATAATTTTATTGTTTAGAGTGGCCTCAATATGGATGGAATGTCCTTTTGGGGTCACTTTTACATTACTAGTGTCTCAAGATCCGAAGGAAAAGTATCTGAAGACTAGATATGTTCCCGCCCCCAGAAGACTGGATAGACCTGCATAGGCTTTTGGATTTTTAAGGAACACACCAAATAAATACCCGAAGTAGCAAAAAACGATGAGTAGAATATATTCGAATATCGATGGGTCTCGATGGGATAAATAAGTAACCAATGCATAAAAACTCCAAATGGCCATCTGAACAGCTGAGAGGTTCAGTATGGTATACATCGCCACTCCTCCTTAGACAACTTCTTACAATTATTCATATGTAAGTTACAAGTGGATTACGACTTAAAATACCCCGGCTCCACAACATATCATTTCTGTAACAATTCTTTTACGATTCAAGATTCGACAGATTTTCATGGTAAACTCAACTCAGGTTGTTAACAAGTCAACTTATGTATTACAAAATGAAAGAAGTGAATTCCATGAATGTTCGATCTGTTGGATTTCTTTCAATCCCATTAATTTTGATCCTAGCATTCCTGAGCAGCTGTCAGTTCGAACCTGACTATGGATACCTACCGGTAGATTTGGAGTCAGATGAACTCAATACAATCATTTTTTCATCAAAATCAAACCAGGAAGAAGAAAGATCATATTATGATGCACTTCTTCAATTGAAGAAGGATTACCCTCAAAAGCTGAATTCCATCCAAATCATAAAAAAGAAAGACGAACAAGCCGTCAATTATTATAATGTATCCACGTTTCCCACCATCATCGTGTTAGACGGCAAGAATGAGATCGTCAGGCTTGAAGGAAAAAAAGAAGTGGATGATATCAAAAATCATTTGGATGAAGTATATTCGAATAAATAGGACTGGCAATCGCCAGTCTCTTTTTTATTGATTAGCAAATCTTCATTAAAAAACTTTTAAGAGGGCATAGGAGCCGTTATCTGTGGGAAAAAGGGGTAGTTTGAAAAAATATGGATTTTGTGGTACTCGTAACAGCTTCATGGAACACTTAAAACATGACATCCATTCCTATACTTGGATAACTACTATCTAATGATTTTAAGCAAAAATCGGGCTGTCCCATTAGTGTCTGACCCCCACCGTCCCTAGCAACATTTTGAGAAAATGTGTTTTTGAAACAAAATGTTGTGTGGTGGTGTCTGACACTATTGTTTTGGGACAGCCCCTTTTTTAGTTTAGTGCTACTTTACAATGTGTACAGGGAGTCCGATTGCAACTTCTGCTGCTTCCATTGTGATTTCACCTAGTGTTGGATGTGCATGGATGGTTAATGCGATATCCTCAGCAGTCATTCCAGCTTCAATAGCCAGCCCCAATTCAGCGATCATATCCGATGCATTTGGACCCGCAATTTGAGCTCCGATAACAAGTCCGTCATCTTTACGGGTAATTAGCTTCATGAATCCTTCAGCATCGTTCAATGATAGTGCACGGCCGTTCGCTCCGAATGGGAACTTAGAAGCTTTAACATCGAAACCAGCATCCTTCGCCTCAGATTCAGAATATCCTACGCTAGCAAGTTCAGGATCACTGAAAACGACAGCTGGGATTGCAAGATAGTCGACTTCTGCAGCTTCTCCAGAGATCGCTTCTGCTGCAACTTTACCTTCGTAGGATGCCTTGTGAGCAAGGGCAGGACCTGGTACGATGTCGCCAATCGCATACAAACCATCAACAGAAGTTTTACATTGCTTATCTACTTCAATAAGGCCCTTATCGTCAAGTTTCACACCAATTTGCTCAAGACCAAGTTCTTCAGTGTTCGGTTTGCGCCCAACTGTCACTAGCACATAATCCGCGTCAAATGTCTTTTCCTCACCCTTTATTTCAGCAGTGACTTTAACACCGTCATCTGACTCTTCAACGCCTTTGGCCATTGCATTGGTGATGATTTCTACACCTTTTTTCTTTAGACGGCGGGATACGAGTGTACTCATCTGTTTTTCGAAGCCTGGGAGGATCGTCTTGCCCCCTTCAAGGACCGTCACTTCAGTACCGAGGTTTGCGTACGCGGTACCTAATTCGATACCGATGTATCCTCCACCGATGACAACCATCTTTTTCGGCACCTCAGTCAATGCTAGAGCACCAGTTGATGAAATGACTCTGTCACTCCATTTGAAAGATGGGAGCTCGATCGGGCTTGACCCTGTCGCCAGTATACAGTTTTTGAATTTATAGGTCTGTGATGTGTATTCATCTTTCGTTACACGTACTGTATTCGTATCAGAGAAATAAGCCTCACCTTTCACGATTTCAACTTTGTTCCCTTTAAGAAGACCTTCTACACCGCCAGTCAATTTCTTGACGATGCTAGCTTTCCATTCTTGGACTTTCCCCATGTCTACTTTTACATTTTCAGCAGTGATTCCCATGTCATCCGAATGTTGAGCATGTTCAAATCTATGGCTTGCATGGATGACTGCCTTAGATGGAATACAACCTACGTTAAGACAAACTCCACCAATATCGCCTTTTTCAACGATCGTCACCTTTTGTCCCATTTGTGCTGCACGGATTGCTGCTACATATCCTCCTGGCCCGGATCCAATAACCAGTGTGTCTATTTCTTCTGCAAAATCGCCTACTACCATTTTTACCCCTCCATTATTAAAAGTTGTGGGTCGTTCAAGAGTCGTTTGACATGATTTAACGCATTTTGTGCTGTAACGCCATCGACCAGGCGGTGGTCATAACTGATTGAAAGTGCCAATACGGGAGCTGCTACAATTTCACCGTTTTCAACGACTGGTTTTTCTTGGATCCGGCCAACACCGAGGATTGCAGCATCTGGGTGGTTGATGATCGGTGTGAACCATTGTCCGCCAGCAGAACCAAGGTTAGAAATCGTACAAGTGCTGCCCTTCATCTCGTCAGAAGTTAATTTACCATCCCTTGCTTTCTTAGCAAGTTCATTGATTTCATTCGATAATGAGAAAATGGATTTACGATCTGCATCTTTAATGACCGGTACGACAAGCCCAGCCTCTGTATCTGCAGCGATTCCAATATTGTAATAATGCTTATGCACGATCTCTTCGTTCTCATCATCAATGGATGCATTCAAGATCGGATGTTCGCGAAGTGCTGAAACAAGTGCTTTCACTACATATGGCAAGTAAGTCAGTTTGATTCCTTTTTCAGATGCCATTTCCTTGAATTGTTTACGATGTGCCACAAGATCAGTAACAACCACTTCATCCATGTGAGTTACGTGAGGAGCAGTATGCTTGGAATTAACCATCGCTTTGGCAATGGCTTTTCTCATACCTTTAAACTTCTCGCGTGTTTCTGCTTGCTCTTGGGCTGCAGCGGCAGGTCTAGCTTTCTCATCTGCTTTTGGCGCTTCTTTTTCAGCTGATGGTTTTTCTGTTTCAGCTTCAGCAGTTTCTTGTCCTCCCTCAAGATATGCATCGATATCTTCTTTCAGGATACGACCGTCTTTACCGGAACCTTCTACCTTCTTGATGTTGACGTCTTTTTCACGCGCATATTTACGAACAGACGGCATTGCCTTAACACGATTGGTCGGATCTTCAACTTCTGATTCGTCTTCTTCCTTTGTCACTCTTGTTTCTTTGGCGTCTTTCTCTTCCTTCTTGTCGTTTTCTTTCGCTTTATCAGCTTCAGGCTCCTTATCTTCCTCTGCCTTCGGTTGTTCAGCTTCTGTCTCTTCACTGTCACCTTCATAGCCTTCAGCTTCGATCGTAACGAGCACATCACCAACGACGGCAACAGTACCTTCGTCAACCTTCACTTCGTTTATCGTTCCGTCGACAGGTGAAGGGATTTCTACGACCGCTTTATCATTTTGTACTTCGAGAAGAATGTCATCTTCTTTAACTTCATCGCCTTTTTTGACAAACCATTTTACGATTTCACCTTCATGGATACCTTCACCGATATCTGGCAGTTTAAATTCAAACGCCACAGGATTCGCCTCCTTGTTTTCTATATAGTGAGTTTGGAGTGTTCTTACGTACTATTAAAAGTTGATTACTTGCTTCGCCTTTTCCATGATATCTTTATAGTCCGGAAGCCATACATCTTCAGCAGCAGAAAATGGGAATACTGTATCCGGTGCAGTTACACGCAGAACTGGCGCCTCCAAAGATAGGATCGCTCTGTCGTTGATTTCTGCTACAACGCTTGCAGCAATACCAGCTTGCTTCTGTGCTTCTTGAACGACAATTGCACGACCGGTTTTATTGACAGATTCGATAATCGTGTCAACATCAATCGGGCTTACAGTACGTAAATCGATCACTTCTGCCTGGATGTCCTCTTTCTCCAACTCCTCCGCTGCTTTAAGAGAAGAATGGACCATAGCACCATAAGTGATGATCGTGATATCTTTTCCTTCACGCTTTACGTCTGCTTTTCCAATTTCCACTGTATATTCTTCTTCAGGGACTTCATCTCTGAAAGAACGATATAGTTTCATATGCTCTAAGAAAATGACCGGGTCATTATCACGGATTGCAGAAATCAAAAGACCTTTTGCATCATAAGGAGTTGAAGGGATTATGACCTTCAAGCCAGGCTGCTGTGCCATGAGACCTTCTAGGCTGTCTGCATGCAATTCTGGTGTTTTGACGCCCCCGCCGAAAGGAGAACGAATCGTAATCGGTGCATGATAGACACCACCTGAACGGTATCTCAAACGCGCCATTTGACCAGAAATCGCATCCATCACTTCATAAACGAATCCAAAGAATTGGATCTCAGGAACTGGTCGGTATCCTTGCAAGGCTAGACCGATTGAAAGACCACCGATCCCTGACTCTGCAAGCGGGGTATCAAAGACGCGATCTTCCCCGAATTCTTTCTGAAGACCTTCAGTAGCACGGAATACGCCGCCATTTTTACCGACATCTTCCCCGAAGATCAGAACATTTTCATCATTTTTAAGTTCAATGCGCATCGCATCAGTGATCGCTTGAATCATCGTCATTTGGGCCATCGCTTACTTCGACTCCTTTTCTTTGTATTCTTCCATTTGCTCCTGTAAGTTTTTCGGAAGCTCTTCGTACATGTTCTCGATCAAATCTGTGACCTTTTGTTTCGGTGCTTCATCTGCTTTCTTGATAGCAGCTTTGATGTCTTCTTTTGCTTGATCAACTACTTCATTCTCTTTCTCTTCTGACCAGAGGTCCTTGCTTTCAAGATACTTACGGAAACGTACCAATGGATCTTTCTTTTCCCATTCGTTATCCATTTCTTCTGTACGGTATCTTGTCGGATCGTCCCCAGCCATCGTATGTGGTCCATAACGGTAAGTAAGTGTTTCGATTAATGTTGGACCTTCCTCGTTGACCGCACGCTCCCGAGCTTGTTGTGTAGCTGCGTAAACAGCAAGTACATCCATACCGTCTACCTGGACGCCATGAATTCCGGCTGCAACCGCTTTTTGGGCAATCGTTTTTGCAGCAGATTGTTTCTCGACAGGTACCGATATGGCAAATCGGTTGTTCTGAACAACAAATACTGCCGGAGCATTGTAAGCACCTGCAAAGTTAAGCCCTTCATAGAAGTCACCTTGTGAGGCTCCGCCATCTCCTGTATACGTAATTGCGATATTCTTCTTTCCACGCTTCTTAAGGCCAAGTGCCACCCCGGCAGCTTGCGTAATTTGAGCCCCGATGATGATCTGAGGTGATATCACATTTACACCCTCTGGTATTTGGTTACCTTGGAAATGCCCACGGGAGAACAAGAATGCCTGGTATAATGGGAGTCCATGATATACAATCTGTGGCACATCACGGTAACCAGGTAAAATAAAATCTTCCTTATCTAAAGCATACTGGCTTCCCAGCGCAGATGCTTCTTGTCCAGCAACTGGTGCATAGAATCCTAGTCGTCCTTGTCTGTTAAGTGAAATCGCTCGTTGGTCCCAAATCCTTGTATAAACCATACGTGTCATCAACTCTTGTAAATCTTCATCTGACAAGTCAGGCATTGCATCCTCATTTACGATTTCGCCTTCTTCGTTCAGGATTTGAAAAGTTTCAAATTCCTCTTCGATTTGTGTCAGGGTTTTTGTACCCATGAAGGTCACCTCTTCCTTTCCTATTTGAAAATTGAATGATGTGTCAGAGTCCTAAGCCAGACAATTATATAAACAATATTTAGATTGTCCACTTTTGGTTTAAAGCATGTCTAAATCGTCTTTGTTTATTGAATGTGACTTTATGCTTTGACATAATGACTACATCATGTTTTACCCTTATTCAAGGTTAGATAATCGTCAACCTTCTCATTCTGCTTTGGCAAAAGAGAACCCATTAAACTGTACTAGTTAAGAGTGGATTGACAGTGATACAACTCAATATATTTCTTAGTGTACACTACAATATAAAATTACGTCAATCCTATTGAATTATCTTGTGTCAATAAAGGTTTTCAGTCAAATCATCATACCACTAAAACCCAAACTGTATTAGTATAGAAGCAAACACTGTACTAATACAATAAGAATAATTATTATCAAGAAAAGCGGAATCGCCCTGATCAACCACGAAGGTCACTGGAGGTCCGACGGGGAGGCTCGAACCAAACAAAGTTCGGTTCTGCGTGGGTAAACACTTCGCCCTAAATCAATGTGTCGCCGCCGCAGGAGGTCTTAAGTGATCTTGAAATAAAACAACAAGCTGACCATCGAAACAGGCCAGCTTGTCGTACTTGGTTTTCAGTTGGACATTTAAAATCCTTGTTCTTAGTGTGAAGAATTTATGAAGCTTTTTTCTTATCGGTCGTACTGAAGCCTGCTTCCTTATAAAATGCCTTCTTCTTTTCATTGTATTGATCAGTCAAATGATTGAATGTGTCTTGCGACTTCAGTACTTCGTCATATTTTTTGTTAAGGTCTTCTGTATGTGATTTCAAATCTTCGATCGCTAAATCCTCTTTTTTCATCATCTTATACAATTCACGATCCATGTTTAACGCTTCCATATAGACTTCGTGCAATTCACCGTAGCTTTCATGGCGTTTCTCCATTGTTTTAACGAGTTCATCCGCTTTTGTCTTCAATGCCTTTTCATCGATTTCATTCACTAAACGATTTACTGATTTGAATTCTTCATAGGCTGAATCAATGCTTTCTTCTTCTTTTTTTATCAATACCTCCCTGGAATCAGCAATCCTGATCGCTTCATCAGCCAACTTCTTTATCTGATCTATTTCTTTCATGCTCATTCCCAGCATCTCATTGAAAAGTTTTTGTTCTTTTTGTTCTGCCTCAATAAGCGGCTCTTGCACTTCAGCAAACCCGGATTCCAAAGAAACGGTTTGTTCCAGATGCTCATACATTTTTTCGGCCGGTGATTCACCGATCGTACAGCCTGAAGCGGCTATTATCAAAAAACAAAAACTTGCGAAAAACAAAAATTTCTTGCCGTACAACATAGCTTCCCCTGCCCCTTTCTCTCTAGTTATTTATGATATACGTTTCCTGAAACCTATACAAGATAAATTATACTGGACAAACTTATTAGTAAATTATGACCAGTTCAATCGATTTAGAACAAGATCATCACGAGGTACATATTCTTTTAAAAAAGAACTTATGTTAAAATAATCACAATGCTTTTTATGCCCGTTACAAATGAATCAATCAGCAAGATTAAGGAGTTGAATATATGATCACAATGGAGGATGTTGTCAGAGAAGGGGATCCGATCCTTCGCGAACGTGCTGAAAGTGTCGCTATGCCTCCTTCTGAAGAGGATAAAGATACATTACAAAAAATGCACGAATTTCTAGTTAACAGTCAAGATCCGGAGCTGAGTTTAAAATATAACCTCCGTCCGGGTATTGGCCTTGCCGCACCGCAAATCGGAGTAAGTAAACGGATGATCGCCGTTTTGGTTGAGGATGAAGATGGTCAATTATATGATTATGCATTGTTCAATCCTCGTATTATGAGCCATTCGGTTCAAAAATCATACTTAGAAGGTGGCGAAGGTTGTCTGTCTGTTGATCGCGACGTTCCAGGCTTTGTCCCCCGTAACTATAAGGTGAAAGTAAAAGCATTCGACATTGAAGGTAGGGAAATAGAGCTTCGCCTGAAAGGTCTTCCATCGATCGTTTTCCAGCATGAAATCGATCATTTAAACGGTGTCATGTTCTATGACCATATTAATAAAGAAGATCCTTTTGAAAGACCTGATGGGATCTCAATCGGAAGGTAAAGAAAAGCGCAACGCCCTGATCAGGCACGAAGGTCACTGGAAGTCCGACGAGGAGGCTGTCGCCGCCGCAGGAGGACTGAAGTGATCCAAGTGGTTGGGCGTTGAAGCTGGACATTCCTTCATTGAACGAAAACACCGCATAGAGTGTTCATAGAGCACTTACATCCGATTTATCGTGCTCGAATGTCCGCATAGAGCTGGTATAGAGCACTTCCATTCGGGTTTGCGTACTCGAATGTCCATTTAGAGCATTTAAAGAGCACTTACATCCGGTTTTTCACACTCGAATGACCTTATATGCTTCCTATCTCATAAAACTCGGGCTTTGCCATGCCTTGGCGAAAACCTTGCCTGAGTTGCACTCACCCTAAAGAAAAAGGCGGATCCTGCATCGTCTAAACGATGTACCGGATCCGCCTTTTACATTTCTATTTTATTAGTCCGATCTTCCTCAATCCATGCAATATTCCATCGTCATCTACTGCCCGTGTCACGAAATCTGCAGATTGCTTGGCTGCTTTTTTACCATTCCCCATTGCAATGCCTGTTCCAGCGAATTCTAACATTTCAAGATCGTTCAAGCCATCACCGAAAGCAATGACATCTTCTTGATGATAACCGAGATGGGCAATCATCTTTCCGATCCCGATTGCTTTCGATCCTCTTTTCGGTAATACGTCCATTGAGTATTGGTGCCATCTTATGAAGTTGAAGTCATTGTACATATTCCGATATAGTGTTTCTTTTTCGCCTTTCTCACAGTACAGCAATGCTTGGTATATTGAACGGCCTCTGTAAAATTCCGGGTCATGCTCAGGATGCACTAATTTCAGGTCGTCCATGGATTTTTGGACATACGGATGCGAATTATGCGTGGTCCTGCCTGTTTCAGTATTCAAAAATACCATCGGATGGTCGTGTTCCTTAGACCTGAGAACTAATTCATGTAAGAACTTCTCTTCAAGCGGATTTTCATAAATACTTTGATTTTCGTAGCAAACATACTGGCCGTTGAAGCTAACGAATCCGTTGATCTTAAGCTCTTCAAGTAAATAGTGGAACATGAAGGGTGCTCGGCCCGTTGCAATCGCAATTGGTACCTGTCGCTCCTGCAGTTCCTTTATGGCAAGCTTTGTGCTTGCAGGTATCCTCTTTTGATCGTCTAATAATGTGCCATCTATATCAAAAAAAACAATTTTATTTTTCATACAATACCCCTTTACTCTTGCTGTTTATTGCACTAGCTGCAACAGGCTGATCCTTGGCGGTTTTTCTTGTGGAGAGATATACCCCTGCTAAAATCAATACCAGCCCTGCGATGGCATGTACTGGTATGTGTTCATCCAATAAGAACCATCCCCAGAACATTGCAGTGATTGGGACAAGGTAGGTAACAAACGTAGCAAATTCAGCACTTCCCTCTTGTATCATATAATAAAATAACAAATACGCTAAACCCGAACCGAACACACCAAGCCCAACCATCGAACCCACAGAGTTCCATGACACGACATGCTCAAAACTGAAAAATGAACCAGTCACACCCATGATCACCAGACTTCCGATCGCCCCTGTAATCAAGGTGAACAACGATATCATCATAACACTGATCTGCTGCAAATGTCTCTTGGTAAACTGGGACATAAAGCCATAACAAAGTGTAGCAACAATCATCGTCCCCATCCCGATGAGATCTTGACGGAACAACTGTGTCACGTTCAAATCGATCAAAATCAATATGCCAATGAAACCGACCAAAACACCAAGCCATTGTTTTAATTTTAATGAAATTGAAAACAACAATACCCCGATGACGCTCGTCCATATCGGTGTCGTGGCGTTGACAATCGATGCCATACTGCTTGAAATCCTCGTCTCACTTATTGCGATCAATCCCCATGGAATGAGCGCATTCAGGAAACCGACCAACAAGAGTGATCCCCATGGAAGTGCTTTTAAGGAGAACCGTTTTCTCTGCAAAAGAAGAATGAACAATAAAGTCAAAGCCCCTAAGGAACATCTTACGAACACGATTCCCCAGGGTCCCAAGTCATCGACAAGCACCTTGATAAAATAGAAAGACATTCCCCAGATCAAGCTTAGGGTAATCAATGCAGCGTATAATTTCATCTTTCTCACCTTTTCCTTGCAGCCAATATATTCCTGCTTCAAACCTATACCACTAATTACCTCGAAAAATTAAGTGCTTCTGTTTCCATACTAAGTATAACACCACAGGTGAAAAATTTGATTGGAGCTGCTTATGAGTTCACATCCGGATATTCAATTCAAGGGCAGAAAGAAGGGACAGATAATGTTGAGGAAATTGAGAGATCAGATCAAGCAAAACTGGAGAGATTTATTCGGTATCAAACAACGTGTACCGAACTTTTGATGTTTATCATATTTGTTTTAAAGGCATTAATTTGGTATCTTATGTATTCAGATACCTTTTTTACATAGGCACCTTCTCCCTGATTGAATGATCGAATCAAAAAAACATGAAAAACAGATAGAATTCATTTATAATAAACGAAGATGCTTCTAATTGAAAACGGTAAGGAGAGTTAAGTATGATTTACAAAGTATTTTATCAGGAGAACCTTCAAGAGGTAACCGTCCGTGAAGAAACGAAAAGCCTCTATGTTGAAGCAGACTCCGTACAAGCAGTACGTTCATTTCTAGCAGATCGGAAGTATAATATCGAATTCGTTCAGGAAATAACAGGATCTCACCTGGAATATGAGCAACAATCTGAAGATTTTGAATTGGAGACAAGATAGCAAATGAAATTCGTAAAAAATCACCAAACAGCAGTGTTCGCGCTAGGCGGACTGGACGAAATCGGTAAAAACACGTATGGTATCCAGTTTCAAGATGAAATCATCCTTGTGGATGCAGGGATCAAATTCCCTGAAGATGAACTGCTAGGAATCGATTACGTCATTCCGGATTACACATACCTGGTGAAAAATGTAGATAAGATCAAAGGTTTATTCATTACTCACGGACATGAGGACCACATCGGAGGAATCCCTTATCTGCTTCGCCAGATCAATATCCCGATATATGGCGGGAAACTTGCCCTCGGTTTGATCAAGAACAAGTTGGAGGAACATGGTCTTCTTCGCAGAGCCAAATTACACGAAATTCAAGAAGACGATATCATCAAGTTCCGAAAAACATCTGTAACGTTTTTCAGAACGACTCATTCCATCCCTGACTCTTATGGAATCGTCGTCAAAACACCACCCGGGAACATCGTGCATACAGGAGATTTCAAATTCGACTTCACTCCTGTTGGGGAGGCAGCAAACCTGAGCAAAATGGCCCAAATCGGCCAAGAAGGTGTCCTTTGTCTTCTTTCAGACAGTACAAACAGTGAAGTGCCTGGATTTACAATGTCTGAAAGCCGTGTAGGAGAAAGCATCCAGGATATTTTCCGAAAAGAAGAAGGACGGCTCATTTTCGCTACATTCGCTTCGAACATTCACCGTCTACAACAAGTTGTCGAAGCATCAATCCAGTACAACCGGAAAGTAGCCGTTTTCGGACGAAGTATGGATTCGGCAATTTCGATCGGTCAAGAGCTTGGCTATATACGTGCACCGAAGGATACGTTCATCGAAGCGAACCAGATCAATCGCCTTCCAGATAGCGAAGTGACGATTCTTTGTACAGGAAGCCAGGGTGAACCAATGGCAGCATTATCCAGGATTGCTAATGGAACACACCGTCAGATTCAAATCATCCCTGGTGACACAGTCGTTTTCTCATCTTCCCCTATTCCGGGGAATACATTGAGTGTCAGCCGTATCATCAACCGACTGCATCGTGCAGGTGCGAATGTCATCGCCGGTTCATTGAATGACATCCATACGTCAGGACACGGTGGCCAACAAGAACAAAAACTTATGCTCCGCTTAATGAAGCCGAAATACTTCATGCCGATCCACGGTGAGTTCCGTATGTTGAAAATGCATACAAAGCTTGCTATCGATTGTGAGGTTGAAGAGAAGAACTGCTTCATCATGGACAATGGAGAAGTCCTTGCGTTAAGTGAAAAAGAGGCATCTATTGCTGGGAAAATCCCATCCGGTTCTGTATATGTTGATGGAAACGGAATTGGTGATATCGGGAATATCGTTTTACGGGATAGGAAAATCCTGTCCGAAGAAGGTCTGGTCGTAGTCGTGGTAAGCATCAATATGAAGGAATTCAGAATTGTATCAGGACCTGACATCATATCACGCGGATTTGTTTATATGCGTGAATCCGAGGACTTGATCAATGATGCTCAAGGCATCCTGTCCAAACACTTGAATGGCATGATGGAGCGTAGAACGACACAATGGTCTGAAATCAAAAATGAAATCACTGACGTACTTGCTCCTTTCTTATATGAGAAAACAAAGCGTCGCCCGATGATCTTACCGATTATCATGGAAATTTAACATTCAGGAGAGTGATCCAATCGCGGATCACTCTTTTTATTCTAAGGCTATGTTAAAGTTTAGTGTTGTTTAAGAACATAAAATAGGAACTTCCAATTTTATGGAAGTTCTGTTCTGTTATATTAGTCTTCTTCAACTAACGCTCCCTTAAGTGCAAGGGGGTTTTTTAACTACTCCCTCCACCAGTATACCTATTGTCTCCCATCATATAGTTTGAACTTTCTCCCTGCTTAGCGTTCGGATTGGTTGATTTATGGGGATTATTATTGTTCTTCTTTCGTTTCCAATCAATAAATAAAGCAAACGCCAAAATTCCTAAAACCATAATTGCAAACCACCACATACTAATTCACTCCTTTCTTATGGATAGTTCATTGTAAACTAACAGCCAGGTAGTAAAACAAAAATCTATTCTTAGCCCCTTACTTTTCTCTTAATTGTTCAAGCATCGCTCTAAGCCACTCCATTGCATCCTCTTTGGTGAAATCCTTGTTCAAATAAAAGGTGAATGAATAAGAGCCTTTATCTAAATTTACATCTGTAAACAAAACATCTCCCGTACTTAACTTCTTTTCGCTCATCTGTACGTTGTACCCACTTATTTCAGTTTCTTTTTGCGTGTTAGCATTCTCCACAGTAAAATCTGAAATATTCATTTCAACCCGCGGCTCTCCCTGGTAAATGCCATACCAAATTTCAGCATTGTTTGTTTCTTCCCATTGGTCCTTTTCTTTTTGCGAATCAATTTCAGGCTTTAAATCTCCTTTTTTTATCCCGTAATTGATTGTTACTTTCTTCATTCCTGCATCAATGGGAGGATTGTGCTTAATAACAGATAACATTTCAAATGGTTCATCAGGAATAACAGCTTCAATTTTTAATTCATCTTTGATTTTATCTTCAAGTTCCTTACTTCCACTGTCACTGTCGGCTGAATTTGAACAACCAATGAGTAATAGAAAAACTAACAACATCGAAAAAAGAATACCTTTTTTCAAAAAATCCCTCCATTAAAGTGATATCAACAGTTCTAGTTGAACAATATTGCCCCGTTCGTGGAACCAGAAAAAATGTTTATGTGTTGAACCTTGATAATCTAAGTGTATCATAGGTTTCCATATTTTGTATTGAATTCCCTTTTATAATCAAATCGTTTATGGTAATTTCATTTCTTTGGTGGTGTATGCTTTCTAATACCTGAAACCAGGTGAGGTAATTGTTCAAGTATTTCGTGGCAACTCCGTTAAATCGTTGTATCCAGCCTATGAGCCTGCGGTGGTAATTGTTAACGTTCTGGATATGATAAAGCCCCTTTGTGCGAATCTTTCCATCAGACTTAAACTGATAAATATTCATACCTTTTTCAGTAGCATAGGTTTTAAAGGCACGCCAAGAATCGGTGCATAATACATTTTCAGCTGAAAGTTTATGCCCGATAGCTTTGTCTAATTGTTCTTTTGTTAGTCTCCCCATACCCAATGTCTGCGAGAAAGTCATTTTGTCACGATCCCTCGCAACTAGAACGCATACTTGTTCATTGCTTATCCCGCGTTTCTTTGCCGAACCGCCCCGTTTGCGAGCCTTTCTATCTTCAATCTTTCTATGTCCTTTTTCTGAGTATAGGAAATAGGTCTCGTCCATTTCAACGATACCTTCAAAATTCGATATTTCAATTTGTTTTAATGAAGATAATAGCTTGTGTCTCCAGTAGAATAAGGTGACGTGAGAAACATTACCGACCAATACAGCAGATTTACGTAAAGAATACCCTTCAATCATACACTCAACAAATTTAATCCATTGATTAAGGCGGCGAGTTCGATATAAAGCAGTATTGGTGAAATCGGTAAATGTTCTTTTACAGGCTTTACAGCGATATCGTTGTTTTAACACTTTATTGCCATCAACATTAGTTGAGTAACTACCATACCGAACAATATGCTTCGACTCACAATCAGGACAGTGATAACCGCTCTTATTTTTCCGTTCAGATATTTCTTAGAAGAACTGTTCCTGTTGAGGATGATGCGGTAAGAGTATCAATTAAATACTCCCGTAATCGATGTTTCTCTGCTGGATTAAGTTTTTGAATGACTTTAAGAATCTCAATAGCTCTCACGGTTTATCACCAATCCTTATATAGGTAAACCGATTATAGAACATTGGTTCCCCTGAGTCAAATTACCAACAACAAACTTTAACATAGCCAATTCTAAAGAAAACTTGGCAGAGCCAAGCCTTGGGCGTAGGCTGAGTCATAGTTGCACTTACACTGAAGAAAGTATTTTATACTTTCTTTAAGTGCAATTGAAAAGGACTGACGCAAATGGTCAGTCCCTTAAGTTCAATCCATCAATAATTTTTTCTCTAGACGATTGACGTCGTTATCCGCTCCAATAACGATCAAAATATCGCCTTTTACGATCGTTTGGGTCGCCTGGGGTGATACGATGATTTCCTCATCGCGCTTGATCGCAACGACGTTACAACCGTAGTTCGCACGGATATCCAATTCGATCAAGGTCTTGTCATGCATCTTTCCGCTTGCGATCAATTCGACGATGCTATGCTCATCAGACAATTCCAAGTAATCCAGTACATTGTTGGACATGATATTATGCGCGATCCTTTGCCCCATATCGCGCTCTGGATGGACGATTCGATCAGCCCCGATCTTACGGACTACTTTTTCATGGTAATCATTTTGAGCTTTTACAGTGATATGCGAAACCCCTAGCTCTTTTAAAATCAAGGTGGTAAGGATACTTGCCTGGATATTGTCACCAATCGCGACAATCACATGATCGAAATTCCTTATACCTAAGCTTTTAAGGACACTTTCATCTGTAGAATCCGCTATGACAGCATGAGTAGCGATCGAAGAAAATTCATTGACTCGATCTTCATCAATATCAATTGCGAGTACTTCCATATCATTATTGCTTAATGAACGGCATATGCTTCCCCCGAACCGACCCAACCCAATTACAGCAAATTGCTTCTTCACAAACATTCCTCCATTTAGCCTATACGTTCAATCTCACCACATTGTACCATATTTTCAGATTATTTTTCTCGATTTCCCTGTACATAATTCGCATCAAACAAAAACATTCTCATCAATAAAATTAATGAAGGAATCAATAAGAATAATCCAGCAATGAAAGCGATGACCAGGGCAATCCCCATCGTTTCATTTGTAAAACCAGTATCCAGCGTAATATAAGGATACAAAATGTAAGGTAAATGGGAAACCCCGTAACCGAAGAATGCGAAAAAGAACTGCAGCATGACGAAAATGAATGCCGTACCATAACGCTTATTCCTATAAACCAACCATACAGCTATGTTAAAGCAAATAAATGAGAGGATAAACATGTATGAATAATCAAGCATGTTATTGAAATGCTCAAGGTTATGACCACGTAAAGCTAAAAACACCAGAAAGCTTGCAAGGATTGTCGGCGGGCTCCAAAAAAGGGCAAACTTCCTTACGATTTCAAGGGCAGGCCAGTCCTTCGCTTTATCAGCGTAAAAACAGAGGAACATTGCACTGATGTACAAAACACTTACTATGGCCAGGAACACGACGGACCATGAATAAAAGCTTGTAAACAATTCTTTTACTAGGAATACGACCGTTCCGTCCTCTTCTGAAATGAAACCACCTTCTGAAATGGTAAGGGCTGTAGATAACGATGCTGGAATCCACAATCCTGTAGCCCCGTATAGAAAGGTGTAGACATTACTGTCCTTTGCTCCATAATTTCCGAATGCGTAAAACGATCCTCTGATGGCGAGCAGCACCAACGCGATACTTCCCGGTACCAACAGTGCGGTCCCATAATAATAGGCTGTGCTTGGAAAAAAGCCCACCAACCCGACGAAAAAGAACACGAAGAAAACATTCGTAACCTCCCAAACAGGGGATAGATAGCGACTGATGATCGAGTTGATGATATGATCCTGTTTCGTGATTTTACCATAATAAGCAAAAAATCCTGCTCCAAAATCAATCGAGGCAACAATCAGATATCCATATAGGAAGATCCAAAGCACCGTGATCCCAATTAATTGTATCTCCATTCAAACCCTCCTCACCGCTGATTTTCTTCAAATTCAGTTTCTGCTGGATTACCCCTGAACATTTTCAGCAGTACCGCTGTACAGATCCATCCCAGGACGACATAAAGGCCGAAGAATAATAGGAACATTGATCCGACGTGTTCACTCGTGGTCGCTCCATCTGTCGTCTCCATTACATGCCATAAGATCCACGGTTGCCGTCCGACTTCAGAGAATATCCAACCAAATTCGATGGCTAGCATGGCGAGCGGACCTGACGCAACAATCAGCATCAGCAAATATTTGGAATAGGGATTCCCCTTTTTTCTCTTATATGACCAAAGATATTGCGCCGATAAAGCAACAAGAAACATCCCGATACCGACCATCAAATCAAACAGATAATGAATGAATAACGGTGCTGTCTCTTCCGGAGGAAACTCTTCTAAACCAATGACCTCTGCATTTGGATTCCCATGGGCAAGGATACTTAAGAAATTCGGCATCCTTAATGCATACTTCACTTCTCCATTCTCGTCCAGTATACCACCGACAATTAGGTCCGCTCCTTCCTCTGTTTCAAAGTGCCACTCTGCAGCTGCTAATTTCTCGGGTTGATATTCAGCTAAATACTTACCGGAAAAATCTCCGATAATGGCGGTTGAAATCGCAAATACGAATCCGGATACCATAGTGAAATGCAAGGCTTTTTTATAATACTCATTGTTCCCTTTCTTCAAGATCATAAAGGCTGTGATCGCCGCCAAAACAAATGCCGATGTCAGATAAGCGGATGAAATGACGTGGGTAGCCTTAGTCGGTGTAGCTGGGTTGAACATTGCAATTAATGGCTGGATTTCAATAATCTCCCCATTTTCCAGCTTGAAACCTTTAGGGGCGTTCATGAACGCATTGACAGTGGATATGAAAAAAGCTGATAATGTTGAACCAATCACCACAGGTACAGAGATCAGCCAATGGAAATAGGGGTTTTTGAACCTGTCCCAGGTATACAGATAAATACCTAAGAAAATCGCTTCAAAGAAAAAGGCAAACGTCTCCAGGAATAACGGCAGTCCGATCACCTGTCCGGCGACTTCCATAAAACTCGGCCAGAGCAAGGAGAGCTGCAATCCAATGCAAGTCCCCGTTACAACCCCGACCGCAACCGTCACTACGAACCCTCTTGTCCAGCGTCTGGCAAGCAACCGGTAGTGATCGTCCTTCCTTCTGATCCCGATCCATTCTGTCCCGCTGATCAATAACGGAACCCCGACACCGAGGGTCGCAAATATGATATGAAATCCTAGAGTCAAACTTGTCAACAAACGACTGAGCATAGCGCTATCGAGTTCTGGCATGACAATCCCCCTATAAAATGCTGAATGCAACTATTATTACTTTACCCATATTGTAAACAGTAACAAACAGAAAACACCAAATAGATGTTACAAAAACATTTTGATTAAGCGAAAAATTTTGTGACAAACATCACAAAGTCTGTCATGATTATCATTCTAACAATCCCAAACGAATTTGTGAAGTATTGAGCATATGAGAGGGCTTTTCATTTGAATACGTCTAAAGTGAGTGTTTTCGGTAAACCTGGCATAGGTTGAATTTAGATCTCACATTATTTAACTCCAAAGCCTTCACAAAGAAATCCAAATGACCTCAAAAACCTTGAGCAACCTTCCTTATCTCTGCAACTAAGGACCAAATCGCTACAAATCTGAATAAAGCCCAACAACTTAAGAATTATCTCAACAACTCGAAAATTATCCCGAAAACCTTAAATTTCCGATAATCGAGTAGGAGGGGGTGACTAACCCCCGACCTCTCACACCACCGTACGTACGGATCCGTATACGGCGGTTTCTCTAAGATTGACGTAAGAATTGAT
>NZ_JAKJHW010000018.1 GCF_021646685.1 Pseudalkalibacillus salsuginis
TTACTCAACTATACTCACCTCTTCTAAACGATTAAATTTATACTAGTACATCTAATTGGTAATGTTAACCTTATTCACCTTTCTGTTGAGCTAAACTGCTTCGTTAGTTTAAGTACATTTCTTCACAATCTCATGCAAATTTTATCATAAATAATCAGTTTTGTTTTGATGTCTTCTTCCATTAAATGGCCTTTTCGTATTTAAGCAATAATAATTTTAAACTTGTTTCGTTTTTTTGTGTTTATAAGCAAGAGCGAAAGGAATCAGTGGTAGAAGGACAAGTAATCTAAACCAATTCTCAGCACCACCAAAATATAAAGATGGTAGTAAAAGTGCAATCCCACTTGTTAGTAGTGCTATCCAAGATTTTTTCCAAAGACCCCATACAAATAGAAGCAATGCAACTCCAATTAATAGCCAAAAAATGAGACTCACCCAATAAAAGCCTACCTGTTCCATTTAATCACCCCATTTGTCTAATTACTTTAAATCTATAGATTATATGTCCTTATTCAACAATCCTGCCCTTTCTGGAATAACTTACAATTTCAAGATGAACAATCTAATTACCTTCCTTATTCCACAATCACTGACTCTTTTCTGGAATAAAATACGAATTCAATATACACCTTTAAACACTCTAACCTAGATGTATTGTATAAACGTTTATTATGATCAACAAAATAAAAAACGTGCCTGGCTGTCATTTATGACTTCCAGATCACGTTTTTGGGTATTTATCTCATTTTCTTGGTTACCAACTATAATGTATGGTTACCAACATTAATGTATGGTTACCAACTATAATGTCTAGTTACCATCATTAATGTATGTGATGTTGCATTGAAATAAAGTTTGATCAAAAAGATCTCACAAACCGGCATTTTACGATAATATAAAAGAATCCATTTTGAAAAAAAGATTGATCAAAATGGATTCTTTATCAGTTGGTCTAAGCTTCGATTTTATAAAAAAGTTTGATCATTTTCTAATGGTGTTACTCTAATCGCGCCCGATTGGTGAAGAGCCAAAAATTAAAAAAGACTTCAAAAATTGATCTTTGGTAATTGTGTTAACGCCCCCATTACTTTAAGTACATTAATTCACAAAGTTTTTTTGTTAACAGTTATTTGTTACAGGAATGCTGCTTCGTTAGCTCAATGAGAAAAGCGATCATTCTATTTTGAAGAATCGTACCTGTAAGTGGAAGAGTTGAGCAGCTTCCGTATTGGTTAAATTATTGCACTCTTAAACAAAGAAGCAAGGTTTTCTTCTAGTTGAACTTTGGAAAGATCATCGTGATATATATGAAAAACTTTGGCTCGTGTGAGACTTAATTTGATATACAAAGGGTCACCGCTACCGTGGGAGCAACTAGCTACAAGAATGTACCCCACCTTTTAAGTGTTCGCCCTAAGCGCAGTTGTGTAATTATACCAATGGATGTGGTACATAAAGTTCTTCTAAACTCTTAATCTCTTCAGATGTCAATTTAACTGATAACGCCGACACTGCATCTTCGAGATGGCTCATCTTGGTCGCCCCAATAATAGGTGCTGTGACCTCTTCCTTTTGTAACAACCATGCAAGTGCGACCTGTGCGCGTGGAATACCACGATTCGCAGCAACCACTGCCAATCTTTCCGCCACTTTGCGATCGGCTTCTTCTGTCTTGGTAAACAGGGACTTAGCTACTTGGTCATTCTCTGATCGAGAGGTTTGCTCATCCCAATCTCGGGTTAACCGACCTGCAGCAAAAGGTAAATATGGCGTAACGCCAACTCCATCATCTTTACAAAAAGGAAGCATTTCTCTTTCTTCCTCTCGATAAAGCAAGTTAAGTCTATTTTCCATGGAAATGAAACGAGTCCAACCGTTGCGTTCTGCCACATGTTGAGCTTTCGCGAACTGCCAAGCTGACATGGAGGATGCTCCGATATACCTTACCTTGCCTGCTTTAACTAGATCATTTAGTGCCTCCATTGTCTCTTCAATCGGTGTGTTAGGATCCCATCGATGAATTTGATACAAATCGATGTAGTCTGTACCCAACCGTCTTAGACTATTATCAACTTCTGTCATTATCGCTTTGCGGGAAAGTCCCATTGCATTTGGGCCTTTACGCATCGGAACGAATACTTTTGTAGCAATGACAACTTCGTCACGGTGAGAGAAGTCCTTTAATGCTCGTCCAAGAATTTCTTCACTTGTGCCATCAGAGTACATATTAGCTGTACTGAAAAAATTTATGCCTAATTCAAAGGCTTTTTTTATGATTGGTCTGCTCTTTTCTTCATTTAGTGACCATGGCGTATTTCCTCGTTCAGGTATTCCGAAGCTCATGCTTCCAAGACATAGTTCTGAAACTTCCAAACCAGACTTTCCAAGTTTTTTATATTCCATTTGTATAACTCACTCCCTCTGTAATATATCAAAAAATTAATGATTATCTTTTTAAATCAGCGAGAGACTCCCATCATCACCACGGAAGTTGACGTCTCTCATTCGAAAACGTGCCTGTAGGACCGCTCTCGTCAAGAAGAGCAAGGCACCGGATGACGAGCTGCCTGCTGAACGGTTCCTGTCCCTTCAAAATTGTTGAGGTCAGTTGCAGTAAAGCCCGGGCATACCGCATTGACCTTAATGCCTGTTGATTCAAGTTCAATAGCAAAAGCAAGCGTGATGGCGTTAAGGGCAGTCTTTGAAGGGCTATAAACTACACCAAACATTTCACGATGCGAATTGTTCGGGTCAGCGTTGAGTGTCAGTGATCCTGAACCACTAGATACGTTGACGATGCGTGCAGTAGGTGCTTTACGAAGAACCGGTAGCATAGCTTGTGTGACAGCAATTACACCAAATACGTTTGTCTCAAACACCGTGCGTACCTCTTCGATAGATGCAACGCTTGGTTTGCCTGACTTACCTACCTCTTCAAGCTTCCTTCCAGGTTCACCAGCATGCGATATACCCGCATTGTTGATAAGTACGTCGAGACGACCTAGCTCGCTACGGATACGCCGCTGCTGCGTCGATAGAATGCTGATCGGTAACATCAAGCTGGATGGCACGTGCATCTGCCCCAACGCTAATTGCTGCTTTTTTCCCTTTTTCAAAATTTCGTGATCCAACAAGGACAGTGAACCCGTGTGTCGCAAGTTCCTTTGAGATTTGAAGACCAATTCCTTTATTGGCGCCAGTAACCAAAGCGACTGGTTTATTATGCATTGTTAAACTCCCCTTTCTGCATGCAACTTTTGTCGTTGCAGATAAATTCTTTTATCATGCCATGCATTCCACTTTGGTTGACGCATCAACTAAAGTACACTTTACCATCTTTTGGTTGACACGTCAACCAAAATTTACTTCACTACCTGTCGTTGACATATCAACAAACATTGCTATACTCCATTTATGAATAAAAAAATGATAAGTGAAGAAGAAATGCAAATATGGCATATGTGGAAAAGCTCTTATAAGAGAATTTTTGGTCGCGTAGTAAAAGACATGTTCGAGAAAACTGGGCTATCGGAGGGTGACTTTGGTATATTAGACCGATTGGATCTTTTTGGAAAAGGTAAGCTACGCCAACAGGAATTAGCAGACTCAATGGATTGGACCAAGAGTCGGTTATCCCATCATTTAACGCGGATGGAAAAACGGGGACTTGTTTTAAGGGAACCAATAAAAACTGAACGAGGAGTCCAGGTAATCACTACTTCGGCGGGAAAATCCGCATTGGAAGATGCCCGCCCTGTCGTTTCCATGGCAATACGCGAGTATTTTTTAGATTTATTAACCGAACAAGATATTGAGTCGATTACTACTCTGGCGGAAAGAACAAAAGCAAAGTCTTCATCGGCTTGTAATACCCCACCATCTTAATTGCGTTTTTTGATGTTATTCAGGCGATAGGTAATAAAAAAGCTGATTTTCCTAATTCGGAAGATCAGCTTTTTCTACTTTGTGTAGAAATGTACTTAAGCTAGTCGAGTAGAAGGGAACCTCTCAGAACCGTGCTTGCGCTATTAACGCACACGGCTCCTCCTAGTTACCATGGAAAAGCTTCGCATCTTTTTTATAAACATCGCGACTTTATTTTAAATCTACATGTGAACACAATCCTGTATTTAAATTTACTCCACAGTAACTGATTTTGCCAGGTTACGTGGCTTGTCGACGTCGCAGTCCCGGTGCAGTGCTGCATAGTAGGAGATCAATTGCAGCGGCACGACACTGGTTAATGGTGTCAGCAATTCATGTACATCCGGAATGACGATCCTGTCTTCTTCGTCCTGCAGGGACTCGGTACTGATCGTGCAGGTATAAGCACCACGTGCAGCTACCTCTTTTACGTTTCCACGGATACTCAAGTTCACATGCTCCTGGGTTGCAAGCGCGATGACTGGTGTTCCTTCTTCGATCAACGCGATTGTTCCGTGTTTCAATTCTCCGCCTGCAAATCCTTCTGCTTGGATATAGGAGATCTCTTTAAGCTTCAAAGCCCCTTCGAGAACAACATGATAATCCATCCCACGTCCGATGAAGAAGCAGTTTCGTGTTACGGCCAGATATTCACGTGCAATTTTTTCGAAATCTTCTTTCTGATCACAGAGTGCTTCAATTGCATTTGAGACGACACTCAGTTCCTTGATCAGATCAAAGCTCAACTCTACCCCTTTCGCTTTCGCTGTATCACCGGCTAAAATAGAAAGGACTGCGATTTGTGCAGTGTAAGCCTTCGTTGAAGCCACTGCGATTTCAGGACCTGCGTGAAGAAGCATCGTATAATCCGCTTCACGAGAAAGGGTAGAGCCCTGTACATTAGTAATCGTCAATGCTTTATGCCCAAGTTTTTTAACCCGAACGAGAACAGCACGGCTATCCGCTGTTTCCCCACTCTGAGAAATGAAGATGAATAATGGTTTCTCGGAAAGCATCGGCATATTGTATGAGAACTCACTTGCAATATGAACTTCTACCGGTATTTGAGCCATTTTTTCAATAAGCTCTTTTCCAACTAGCCCTGCGTGGTAGGATGTGCCACAAGCGATGATATAGATCCGATCTGTTTTCTTCATCGCTTTCCGGATATCATCATCCAACTTTAGATTGTCATCCTGATCTTGATACTGGTTGATGATGTTACGGATGACAATAGGCTGCTCATCGATTTCCTTGAGCATATAGTGTGGATACGTACCTTTTTCAATGTCCGAAGCATCAATCTCTGCTGTGAATGGCTCTCGTTCCTTCACTTTTCCGTCAAGGTCCTTGATGGTCACATCCGCTTTGGTGACGATGACGATTTCTTCATCCATCAACTCAACGAATTGATCTGTTTTTTGAAGCATAGCCATTGAGTCACTCGCAACGACATTGTAGCCATCTCCTAATCCGACAAGCAACGGACTTTTGTTCTTTCCGACATAGATCGTTTCGCTATTTTCATTATCCAAAAGGGCGATCGCATATGATCCTTTTAATAACGATAACGTTTTACGGAAAGCTTCTTCAACTTCATGGCCTTCTTTTACAAACTGTTCAATGAGCTGGACAATGATCTCTGTATCTGTTTCACTCTTCAGTTCAACGTCTTTCAAAAACTCTTTTCTTACTTGAATGAAGTTTTCGATGACCCCATTGTGTACAAGTGTAAACCGTTCAGTCGTGCTTTGGTGAGGATGCGCATTGACCTTACTTGGTGCTCCATGTGTCGCCCAACGGGTATGTCCGATCCCGATGGTAGCATCCTCGTTCTCATCAACGTTCTTTCTTAACGTTGCGATGCGTCCTTTTTCCTTGTAAACATGAACGCCTTTTTCATTCTTGACTGCGATACCAGCCGAGTCATAACCACGGTATTCAAGCTTTTCAAGTCCTTTTAATAAAATTTCCTTTGTATCTTCTGTTCCAACATAACCAACAATTCCACACATTGAAATAAACCTCCCTGTTGGGGGGCAAACTGCCTTATCACCTATACCGAAATTTCTCCAAGTGATCATAAGGGGTCCTGTTTACCCCCAACGTACAAAATTTTAGTTTACATCGCATTCATGCTTTTGTTCACCAAGTCACCTCAGTGGTTTCTGCATGAACTTCCGGTGTGATGTAAGACCGAGAGGCATCCGCCGATCAGATTCGATAAACCTCTTTCCTCGTCAACTATTTCAGTCACCGCCGCGGTGTCGGAATCAACCGAAGAAATAGTCCAGGCGCTTTTTAAAAGATTTTGCTCTTCTATACTCCTTTCTATAATCGAATGGAAATATCATACACTAGAAATGGTATATCGTCAACGCCTATATTTCAGCATTGATCTACACTTAAACTTATGCAAAAACAGCTCGTTTTGTGTATGGGAGCTGCCCTTGCATAGTATTCGTAACCACCGTATTTTTCTGTCCTTATTGTTCTACATACCCTAGCTCTTGGTCGACTACACGCGCAATTTCCTCGACATATTGCTTGCAAAGCTCTTCTGTAGGAGCCTCTACCATCACCCGGACAAGGGGCTCGGTCCCTGAAGGACGTACAAGGACACGTCCATTTCCGCTTGTCTCAGCTTCTACTTTTTCAATTGCCTCTTTTACTGCTGTGTTTTCCATCACTTTCGTTTTATCGGTAACCTTTACATTCTTCAAGCATTGTGGGAACTTTTTCATCTCACCCGCAAGCTCGGATAATGGCTTTTGCGACAACTTCATGATATTGACGAGCTGTAACGCAGATAGGAGGCCGTCTCCAGTCGTACTGTGATCAAGGAATATGATGTGTCCGGATTGCTCTCCGCCAAGATTGTAGTCGCCTTCCCTCATACGTTCCATGACATAGCGGTCGCCAACAGCTGTTTGCTCGGAGGCGATTTTTGCAGCTTCAAGCCCTTTATAAAATCCAAGGTTGCTCATGACCGTAGAAACGACTGTACCCTTTTTCAACCTGCCTTCGTTTGCCATATGCTTAGCACAGATGAACATGATTTGATCACCATCTACAATCGTTCCATTCTCATCGACTGCAATCAATCGATCCCCATCCCCGTCAAAAGCTAAGCCTACATCGGCTTCCTTTTCTTTTACGAGCTCGATTAATTTCTCAGGATGAGTGGACCCTACGCCATCATTGATGTTCAAACCGTTCGGTGAAGAACCGATTGTCGTGATATCAGCATCAAGATCAGCAAAAAGGTGAGGTGCAAGTGATGAAACTGCACCATGCGCGCAATCTAATGCAATGCGCAACCCTGAAAAGTCTTCATCCACTGTCTGTTTCAAAAATTGGATATACTTCTGACCGCCTTCGAAATAATCACTAACTAAACCAAGTTCCATTCCAGTCGGCCTTGGGAGGTCATCTTCATCAAGATCCAATAATTCCTCGATTTCCTTTTCTTGCTTATCCAATAGCTTGAACCCGTCCGACCCGAAAAACTTGATTCCATTGTCACCCACAGGGTTATGGGAGGCTGAGATCATGACCCCAGCCTGAGCGCCTAACGCCTTGGTCAGATAAGCAACACCAGGAGTTGAGATGACACCTAACCGCATGACTTCTGCTCCTATAGAGAGCAGCCCTGCAACCATCGCGCCCTCGAGCATATGACCGGAAATTCGGGTGTCCCGACCAATGATGATTTTCGGTTTTTGGGTCTCTTTCGTCAGAACATAACCGCCATAGCGCCCTAATCTGAACGCTAATTCAGGTGTTAATTCAGTATTTGCTACTCCTCTGACTCCATCTGTTCCAAAATATTTACCCATTCAATAAATCGCTCCTTCTTCCCTATTCCACATTATGCCATTCTTTTGCTAATGGTTAAGGTCGCTTCTGTAGGTTGACTTTCAAATGTAAATTGTTCAGGAACATCAACATTGATTTTTACATCATGTTGTCCCTCTGACAAATCTTCTGCATTTACAAAAGCGGTTATATTTTCTTCAGATAATTTTTCCAGATCCTTTTCATTCCCATTGACTGTAACATCCATTGTCCCTTTAGTGGGGGCATTGAACGTCGCTTCCTCGTTATTATCCAATCCGATGATTTTGATCGGTAAATTATTGAAAGTCCTTGAGCTTGCTGTTTCACTGTCGGGTTCAGCAGATGTATCCTCTTCGGTCTGTTCAACATCCACCTTGACTTTCACTTTGCCAGGTGTGGCGTAAAAGGCTTCATCTGGTAAGGGAACATCCACTTCGATCGTTTCGTCTTCGGTGATATTACTTAAATCAACAGGCAACACGATGGAATCCAGTTCATCAAGTACATTTTGTGGTGCATGGATTGCCACCTTTTCTTTTTCTGGAGTAATCGATTTAAGCTCGTACCCATCTGGAAGAGATCCTTTTTCATCAATTGAAACAGGAATTTCTTTACTCGGATTTTCAATTGGTACAGTTACATTCATTGTTTCTGGATTGATACTGATATCTATTGGGTCGAAGCTTCTATTCAGTGCTTGGATTTTAACCTCTCGTGTAAAGGTTTCCTTCGCATCTGCAACATTGACAAAGACTCTGACATAGGCGATTTCATCAATCATGTCCTTTGCTCCGGTAATTTCGATTTCTTCTCTTTCAAGCTGAGGTGTTCCGGTAACATAGCCTTTTGGCAATTCATTCTCCCCAAGGAGTTGTACCGTCACTGGGAAGGTTTCTGTCTTCTTCTCGTGTAACGTTACATCGATCGTATTTTCTCTCGGAAACGCTTCAATACCGTTAGGAAGATTCTCGAATTTCACTTCTGCTTCGTATTGACCGGGCCCTTTATCCCTTAAATCGATATAAGCCTTAGGTGTCCGTTGAAGGTTGAATCTCATAATGTCCGATTTGGATCCCTGGAACTTGACGCCTACTGTGTCAGGCTTCCCTAATAAAACATACTTATCGTTATCAAATTCAGCATCAAGGTTAACCGTTTTAAATGACTCCTCTGCATTAGTCGGGAGGGCTTGATCCTCCTCATTCGCCTGTTGGTCATTGATATGGACAGTCGTATACATCATCAAAGCGATAAGAAAAGCCGTGACTTTGACAAACCATGGAGATTTGAGCAGTCTATCCATCTTTCTTCCCCCTCCAATTCCACATTGATGAGGAAGTCGTTTTAGATTTTGTCATAATTTCAGCCTCTAACAGTTTTCGTAACATGTCCTCATCTAAATTGCGGTAGAGTTCACCATTTTTTGTGAGAGAAACATTTCCCGTTTCTTCAGAGACAACCAGCGTCAAACTATCTGTTACTTCTGATATACCTAAAGCAGCTCTGTGCCGCGTTCCAAGTTCCTTCGAAATAAACGGGCTTTCCGAAAGAGGGAGATAACTTGCAGCTGCCAGGATCTGATTATCGTTGATGATGACCGCTCCATCATGCAACGGTGTATTCGGGATAAAAATATTGATCAGGAGTTCTGAGCTCAGATTAGCATTGATCGGGATGCCGGTTTCTACGTAATCATCGAGACCCGTTTCCCTTTCAATTGTTATGAGAGCACCTATACGACGTTTAGCCATATAATTCGTCGCCTTTAACATCGCTTCAATCGTATTTCTCTTTTCCTCTTCTTCTGCAATCATGCCTCTTGAAAAGAATCTACCTCGACCCAATTGTTCAAGCGCACGGCGAAGCTCGGGCTGGAAGATGATAATGATGGCCAGGAAACCGTAAAGCAGTGTTTGGTTCATCAGGAAATATAATGTGTTCAGCTTGAAAATTCCGCTGAAAAACCAAACCGCTATGATAACAGTAATCCCTTTTAACAGCTGGATTGCTTTGGTGCCTTTTATCAGCATGATGAGCTTATAGATCACATAGGTGACCAAGAGGATATCAATTATATCATTCAAGTAATTCAATATATTAAAGTCAAAGTCTCCGATAGGAAACATACGCATCCTCCAAACTGATCCACTCAATTTCATTGTTTCCAAATATGCTCAGTTTGTTACCATATGTAACTTCTCTATTATATCATAATTTGGCACTATATCTATTTTTCGTAAGGTTCCGTCAATAACACTCCGTATGCAGCCAAAAAATTTCTGAGGCAGCAGAAGACGAACGCCGATCGGCAAAGCAAAAACAATAAAGAGAGTGATCTCAGGAACACCCCGGCTTGTCCGAAATGTTTCTAAGACCACTACATCATATGAAGATCCATTTAGCTTTGTCATTCTGAAGTGAACCATTCCTTTACTGTGCTGGTTCCATCTTTCAATCGGTACCAGACCCATTCTGTTATCTTATGGATCTCTTGGCTCTCTCCCGCAATATGCCCTGCTGAGGCAAGATATTGGTTCCCGTTGATGACCGTAACGTCCCCTTCTACTTTTCCGGCAATTTCTACATCACCATTCCTAACCACCAGGTCACCCTTTACAATCTCGCCTTCAGGAACGATGACCTTTCCATTTTCCTGATCTATTTTAACCTGTGCACCGTTTGCTGATACGGAGATCGGATTACTCTTATTACTTCCCCATTCACTATAAATGGAGCTCGACATCAATAAAAGGAAGAGAACAGCAGCTGTCAACAGTGGATGATGTTTAAACCACCTTCTCATTTTCGATGAGGTTTTTTCCCTAGGTAATTGGTTAATAACTTTTGAAGTAAAACCATTTGGTGCTTTTATATGATGATGGTTATGCAGTAATTGGTCAACATTTTTGAGCTCTTCAAATTTTCCCTTGCATACTGAACATGATTTTACATGTTGAAGCAATTCTATTTTTTCGAGAGGCTCGATTTCTTCATCGACCCATTTATGCATATAGGTTGAATATTTACCATCGCATTTCATTTCCATTTATCCTCCTAACAATCCAGATCTTTCAATCGTTTGCGAAGTGCTTCCCGACCGCGATGGATACGCGTTTTTACCGTTGAAACTGGAATCTGCAATATCTCACTAATCTCCTTTAAAGACAGTTCCTCCAAATACTTTAGCGTAATTGCTGATCGGTATTTCGGAGGCAAATGCAGGATCTCCTTCTGTATACGGTCCTGAAGCTCAAAGGTTTCAATTTTTTCTTCTGGTAATTGTTCTGCGACTGCTATTTGAGAATAGAGGGTCAAACCTTCTCCCCCGCCTAATTCTGCATCAAGGTAATAATCCGGCTTTTTCTTACGTATACGATCGATCGTCAAATTGGTTGCAATCCGATATAACCAAGTAGAAAATTTATGTGCTTCATTAAAACGTTCAATATGTATATAAGCCCGTACAAAGGCTTCCTGAGCTATGTCCTCTGCTTCATGTACGTTACCTAACATCCGGTAGACGATATGGTATACTTTATCCTTATAAATTTCTACAAGTTCTTCAAAGGCTTTTTGATCCCCTTTTTTCACAGAGCGGACCAAGCGCTTAACCGTTATATCCATATAGGAACCCCCGAGACTCCAGTGTTTAAAAATACTACTTATGGAGTAGATTGTTTCTTTTTTTATTCTAACATGAGACAACTTCCTAGTGATGATTAATTTTGTTAAATATAGGTTTATTTTCTTAATTATCGGGTATTATGTTTAACAACTATTAGGCGAAAGCAGGTGGGCAGCATGTCAGCTGAAGAGCGTTTTCTTTTGAAGGAAATTGAAAATTCAAGAAAGAAAATGTTAATCCTAGCGAAAGAAAAGCCTTTGTTTTCTATGGAAGTTGTAGAAATCAGCCAATATCTCGACTATCTACTTAATCAATACGATACCATTAAGAGTGAAATGATAAATGTCTCATGAAAAGCAGCTCTCCACCTGGAGAGTTGCTAATTCTTATTAACATAAGAAAAGCGCAAACGCCCTGATCAGCCACGAAGGTCACTGGAAGCCCGACGAGGAGGCTGTCGCCGCTGCAGGAGGACTGAAGTGATCCAAGTGGGTGGGCGTTGGAGCTAGACATCAAGAAAAGCGCAAACGCCCTTGACCAGCCACGAAGGTCACTGGAAGCCCGACGAGGAGGCTGTCCCGTCGCAGGAGGACTGAAGTGATTCATCGAAACAAAAACCTTCTTATTCTAAAAAAGACCTACCGAGAATTAAACTCGATAGGTCTTTGAATGTCTATTTTAAATCAACTTTTCACCAAAAAGGGAACCGATCAGCGCAACCGCAACAGTTGCTGTTTTGTTCTTCTCATCAAGAATTGGATTGACTTCCACAAATTCCGCCGAAGTAAGGATCTTCGACTCTTCAAGCATCTCCATCGCCAAATGGCTTTCACGATAGCTGATACCGCCTAGGACTGGAGTCCCTACACCGGGTGCTTCTGCCGGATCTAATCCATCAAGATCCAAACTCAAGTGTACACCATCTGTTCCGTTCGAAACGTATTCGATCGCTTCTTCCATAACCTTTGTCATACCCATTTTATCAATTTCGTGCATCGTATAAACTTTAATTCCCTTTTCACGGATCAATTCACGCTCTCCTCCATCCAGTGAACGCGCACCGATGATGACGATGTTTTCAGGTTTGACCTTCGGGCTGTAACCCCCGATTTCTTTCAGTTTCTCATGTCCGATTCCAAGGCTTACAGCTAAGGGCATACCATGAATGTTTCCGCTTGGTGAAGTTTCTCCTGTATTTAAATCGCCATGGGCATCATACCAGATGACACCTAAATTCTTATAATGCTTTGACACACCAGCAAGCGTCCCGATTGCAATGCTGTGGTCCCCGCCGAGCACTAATGGAAAACGATTATCTTCGATGATTTTATTGACACCTTCCGCTAGAAAGTTGCTCGCTTCAATAACCCCATCTAAATTTTTGAGGTTCGTTTCTTTACTTGCAACTTTTTCCCTTTGTGGGATTTGGACATCACCATGGTCCTCCACATCGTAGCCAAGGTTTTCAAGCCTTTCGATAAGACCAGCATACCTCATTGCACTCGGTCCCATGTCAACACCACGGCGCATTTGCCCAAGGTCCATCGGGACACCTAAAATTCCAACATTCTTGTTCATGTTTTTCCTCCTCATTGACAATCTATCACCTATTGTAGGGCTTTATCATATTCTGGTTCAACTGGACAAGATTCTGTATACTTATGCGGTTTAACAGGGGATCACCTGTCAATCATGGATAAATATGAAGCGCTTACACGAATTCGGTATCTAACCCGCGTTCCAGGTCATTGTTTTTAATATGCAAAAAACTCTCCAAACCATTCGGTCCAGAGAGTTTTTTCATTATTTATGTATGATGGTGGAGCCTAGCGGGATCGAACCGCTGACCTCCTGCGTGCAAGGCAGGCGCTCTCCCAGCTGAGCTAAGGCCCCGATGGAGCGGGTGATGAGAATCGAACTCACGACCAGAGCTTGGAAGGCTCTTGTTTTACCACTAAACTACACCCGCATGATCAAAATAGTATTGTTAAATTCAGAATCGAGATGGTGAGCCATGAAGGACTCGAACCTTCGACCCTCTGATTAAAAGTCAGATGCTCTACCGACTGAGCTAATGGCTCGCATTGTATTTTTACCCTATGTTCTTCCTCTTGTTGTACAAACTGCCGTTGTTGGCTACGTCAGAACAATTTCACAGAACTATTATCATCATCGTCAATTTGGTCTTTTTTAAAATGGTGGAGGGGGACGGATTCGAACCGCCGAACCCGGAGGGAGCGGATTTACAGTCCGCCGCGTTTAGCCACTTCGCTACCCCTCCAATAAAAAAAGACTATAACGTCTGATGTTAAATGATAATGGTGCTGGCCAGAGGACTTGAACCCCCAACCTACTGATTACAAGTCAGTTGCTCTACCAATTGAGCTAGGCCAGCATCATGGTGGAGGATGACGGGATCGAACCGCCGACCCCCTGCTTGTAAGGCAGGTGCTCTCCCAGCTGAGCTAATCCTCCATATGGATGGTGACCCCTACGGGATTCGAACCCGTGTTACCGCCGTGAAAGGGCGGTGTCTTAACCACTTGACCAAGGGGCCGATATATATCTTTTCATGGAGCTTCCAAGCGGGCTCGAACCGCTGACCTCTTCCTTACCATGGAAGTGCTCTACCTGCTGAGCTATGGAAGCAAATGGCTCCACAGGCAGGACTCGAACCTGCGACCGATCGGTTAACAGCCGATAGCTCTACCACTGAGCTACTGTGGAATAATTCATAGAGAAGAAAAATGTTTTTTGGCCCGGCGACGTCCTACTCTCACAGGGGGAAACCCCCAATTACCATTGGCGCTGAAGAGCTTAACTTCCGTGTTCGGCATGGGAACGGGTGTGACCTCT